>NZ_AWZU01000036.1 GCF_000472385.1 Bradyrhizobium sp. ARR65 | reverse complement strand
TCGTGAAGAAAGGCTCGAACACGTGACTGAGCACCTCCTGAGCCATGCCCAAGCCCGAATCGCGCACTGAAAGGAGCACGTGAGGGCCCGCTCTGCCCTCCTCTTCGCAAGAGAGATCGTTGAGGTTTCGATCGATGTTTGCAGCCTCGATGANGAGTTTCCCGCCGTCCGGCATCGCATCTCGCGCGTTCACCGCAAGGTTAAGGAGGGCCGATTCCAATTCCGTCGGATCGACTTCCACCGGCCAGAGCTCCTCAGGCANGATTGTTCTGACGACGATTGTCTCTCCGAGAGTCCTTTGCAGCAGATCAGACNTACTCGAGACCAGTTGCTTCAAANCAACGAGACGAGATTGCAGCGGCTTTTGGCGCGCGAAGGTTAGCAGCTTCGCCGTGAGCGACGCCGCCTGGCGCGCTCCGCGAACGGCATTTTCGAGCGCATTTGCAAGCCGGATGTCCGCACTCCCGGTTATCCGCCTAGCGCTCTCCAGGTTTCCGAGAACGACCGTAAGGAGATTATTGAAGTCATGTGCGATCCCGGCGGTTAATCGACCGACCGCCTCCATTTTGGCAGCATGCCGCAGACGCTCCTCTATCGCCCGCCGGCCTGAAATGTCGCGAATGCTCGCAAGGCGCGCGGGGCGGCCATCCCAGGTCGTCTCGACCGTCCGGATTTCCGCGTCGACAAGTCGGCCACCGGGCTGGTGAACCGAGATTTCGGTCATATCGCCCACGACAAACGGTATGCCAATCGGCGAGCCGATCAGCGATCCGATAGGGCGGCCGAAGATCGCCTCCGAAGCCGGATTGGCAAACAGCACAATGCCCGATTCGTCGACGACAATGATGCCATCGGCATTCTTCTCAATGAGAAATCGGACCTCTGATTGGTCTATTGTCGGCTTTGTAGAAGGGCCGGCCATGCTCATGATTTCACCAATTGTGGCACTGGGACGTGTGAGCGAGCTAACCAACCTCATTCTTTGAAGACGTTCGGAGCTTCTTTGAAAGGTTCACCCAAATGCATGCCGGTGCCGTCTATCGTAAAGCGCCGAATTTCCTTGGCGTGCTCGCTCCCGCGCATTTTTAGTACCATCAGCCCACGATGCATGATCTCATGCTCCTGGATGTATCGCAGCAGAATGATCGAATCGGTCATAGTCGAAATGTGCTGCTCGCTTGCGCTTTCGCCGCCCACCAGAGACTTGCTGGTGGCAGTGCAGAGGCCGGCAATCTCGCGCTTCTTGATGAACGAGGTCAGGCTGATCAGGAATTCGCGGAAGCCGGTCTCAGGAGCAATTCGCTCCAGCGCGGAGAGACTGTCGACCGCAATGCGGTTAGGCTTGAACTCATCGACAAGTCCCTGAATGGTCAGCAGGTGATCAGGAAGCCCCTGTGCTTCAGGGTAGAGGCAGACGATCTTCAGCTTTCCCTCCGCCTCCATCCGCGCGAAATCGGCGCCCCAACCTGTAGCATTTCGGAAAAGCTGGCCCTTGCTCTCCTCGTACCCAAACAGAATGGCCCTTTCGCCAGCCGCAACACCGCCGGCCAGAAAATTCGTTACCAGAAGCGTCTTGCCAGTGCCTGTGGCTCCGCTCACGAGCGTTACGCTGTCCCGGAAGAAGCCACCTCCGCACATCTCGTCGATAGCTGCATTTCCGCTGGTTACTCTCACAGTGCTGGACTGTTGCTCGAGCCTGAGCGACGAGAGAGGAATGGCGACGACGCCCCGTCCTGCTAGCAATGTGAACGGCGCCTCGCCCTCAGCGTGATGGCTGCCCCGCATTTTGAGCACCTCGATGGTCCTTCGGCGCTTCTCTCGATAGAGGAGATTGCGCAGGATCACGACATTATCGGCGACGAATTCTTCGAGCCGGTGCCTCGTGATTTCCCCATATTCGCTGTTTCGCTCCGCGGTCATCAGTACCGTGAGGCCTGCCTTCTTTAGGGCCGTGCTGATGCGGAACAGTTCGCGCCGCAATATCTTGGGATCGCCGATGAAATGATCAAAAAGCTGGGTCAGCGAATCCAGCACTACGCGTTTGGCATTGACGGTCCTAACAGCGTGCTTGATGCGAGAAAGCAAACCCTCCAGATCGAAGTCGCCGACGACGAGCTCGTCCGTGATTGGTGGGCTGGCGTCGATGAAGGCGAGCCGTCCCTCCTTTCGCCATTTGGCCAGCTCCCAGCCGAACCCGCTCATGTTCGCCTCGATGTCGGCGGGCGGCTCCTCGAATGTCACCAGCACTCCATTTTCGTTGAATGTCTTGATGCCGTGGGTGAGAAATTGGGTGGCGAACACGGTCTTGCCGCTTCCCGGAGTTCCCCCGACGACCGTCGTTCGAGCGCGCGGAAGCCCACCCATGACCAGTTCATCGAACGCGTCGACGCCGGTCCTGACCCGCTCCAATACGCCGGGAATCTCCATGTCTTGGTCGCTATTTTGGGCGGTCATGCACTGTCTCCTTCATCAATTCCCAGAAATTCAAGGACACGTTTCGTATCGCTAAGGTCGCCGACGATGCGACGAGAGCGACTTGCGTCCTCATAGGAAAGGGTTGGGGTGGCGATGATGCCAGCCCGATCGGCAAGATCAGGGCGACTAAGCACATCAATAACCTCGACGTCCCAGCCCTTGCTACTGACTGAGGCACGAAGGCGATGAAGATTTTGCTGGGCGCGGCGTGAGCTCGCCGAGTCACCCGCAACGTAAAGACGTAGCACGAGCGGAGGAGCCACTGACACTGCCTCATCGTTTGGATCGCCGGGCCAATGCCAGAACCGATGGTGCCACTGCTCGCCCGACGGCGGCGTTCGGTGCTCAACAAGCCTGCGCTCCGAACGAACAACATGGTTCCCCGGAGCGCAAGAGAGAGAGAAATACTAGGGCTACTAGTAAGAGCTAATGCTCGGTTTGGTCGGATGGCGGACGCCGACGTCTCGTCACCGCCAACGCCTCGTGGGTGATCCCGCGCTCGCGCGCCCACAGGATTGCTGCGCTTCGCCGGTTGACACCGATCTTGCGGTACAAGGACGCAACGTGGTTGCGGATCGTGTTCTGGGAGAGCTGTAGTTGTTCGCTCATCTCCAGGTCGCTCTTTCCGCGGCAGATCAATCCAAGGATTTCGCGCTCGCGATCGGTAAGCATTTCAAGATCCGATACTGAAGCAGTCGATTGGGCGATACGAACACCCTTCAGCTTCTCGATGACGGCGCGAGCAAACGAAGTCGTGTCTGCCAATACGGACTCGATAGCCGACATGGTGTCGCGGTTTGGCTCCTCGGCCTCCTGGATGATGCAGATAGCGGTCGTTGAATCCGACAGCGTCAACACCTGAGCCGAAACGAAGCAATCGACGGTTTGGCCCGCCGACTTGCGAAGAGGCAGCTCAAGCGCCTTGAGACCTCCATCCAGGCGATCGCGTATTTTCTCATCAACCCAAATAACATTGCCATTGCCATCCACGACAATGACGCCATTCTTCAGCGCCGACACAATCCGCGTCCATCGCTCATTTTCGCACGCGTCATCGCTCACCATCCGGTCCATGGCCGGCTCCTCTGGTTTGCCGAGTCTTCGATTTGTGTGGGTCGTCTAAATAACGCGGGCAGTCGGAACTGGTTCCTACCCACTAACTGACTAGTAGGTATGGACTATCGGTCCGCTCCCGCCATGGAGCAGCTTTGCAGTTGCCAATACGGAGCGGCAGGCTGCTGGAAAGCCAAGCAGTCGCTCAAGGCATCAAGCGTGGCCGATCGTCAGCCGCCGATTCTCTGTCCAGCGGTCGCAGCTCTTCCACAGTATAGGTGGGGTTTTCAATCGGCCGCTATGCGATGTTCTGTCGGGGTTCGAGCCACCGGCGCGCTCGTTCCCCCGCTCCTTCGGCGTGATCGGCTTGCCGGCGCGCTTCTGGTTGATGAGTCGACCAGCGCGGTTTCGTAGTGGTCCTCGAACCTCTCGGGCTCGAACTGCCCCGACTTCTTCTCCACGATGTGCTTGGCGAGATGGAGCATATCCGATTATGAGCCAGATGGAGTTCAGTTTTCGCTCCGGCGGTCTCCGTTGTTCAAAGGCGGGACGCGAAGATATCGCTCCACCCGTCACGCAAAAATCCGGCCCGCTTCGCTGAGGTGATCTGCTGACCCCTACTATATCAATTTAGAGGGCAGTTTTCCTCTGTCTGTCTAACTGCCGTTCCGTCCACCCACCTACCCCTCCACCCTCCACCCCTTACAAAGCTTTCCACTCTGCGCTTTGCGCAGAGGACCGCTGCGAGAAGGGCCGAAACCACCACGATCGCTCGAATCCCTTGATGGGACTCTCCGCGCGCAGGAGCGTGAGATCGCGATGCTCACATGAGCAGGAATTCCGATCGCTTCCACCGAGCTGCTGCGGCACAACTGTGAAAATCCCGTACTGACGCAATAGCTGCCCCCCCGCAGCCATGAAATCATCTCGGCTGCCAGATCTGTTCGAACGATGAGTGTCGACAATAATCCCTGAAATCCGCGGCTCCCGACCGCCATTTCTTCCCGCCAAATTCGTTGATGGATGGCAACCTCGACCGAGGATCGCCGTTTCTTTCCCACCGCTCAAATTGTTTATCCAAACCGATGCGTATTCCCGAAATAAGCACGGGCCGCTCAAGAGCGCGCCTTATTTCAAATGGCGGGTCGAATATCGACAAACCTACTTTTGATTCATCGTTTATCCCGAGCGCCTCGCTCAGAACTGCGGGCCCATTGCAGAGATTCCGGTTACGTCTGGTGACGTCGTTGAGATACTCCGGTACAGCCCGATCTGTCTTCCTGTACCAGGAACAGCGACGGGTAAACATTTCATTGACATTGTGTGTAGGCACCGCCCGAATCAACACAGCGCTCCCGACACCCTTCGGCTCGCACACCAAATTCAAACAGGGCAATTGATCTGAAAAATAGTAGTAGAGACTGCCCGGTGAACCACACATCCGCTCGCTGCTCTTCGAGCGCGGAATTTCGGACGAGTCATCGAAAGAGTTACGTGCACCACCCGTGTGTACCAATCTCGGGCGGAAAAGCCTATGCCAATCAATGACGTATTGATTTTGTTGGACTTCTGTGTGTGCTGGCGGAGAGGGAGGGATTCGAACCCCCGATAGGCTTGCACCTATGCCGCATTTCGAGTGCGGTGCATTCAACCACTCTGCCACCTCTCCAGGCGCCAAACGGGGCTCGATGCCTCCGTGGTCGGGGCCGTGTAATAGGCGAGGATGGCGGGCCAGACAAGGCGGCCGGCAAGAAATTAGCGTTTTGGCTCCCTGATCCCAAGCTACCTGCCAAATCGCGGTTTTGCGGGCGTCGGCCAACCCGGCCCCAAAAAGGTGGGACCGCCATACGCAAGAACAAATTGGCGGTCCCATGCCGCCTCATTGAAATGCCCCCGTGCGAAGCGAGCCTCGCCTGGCGGCGTGATGCGACGCTTTCACGGTTAGCAGCGGTCGCAAGCGCGGCAACGCAATCCTGCTCTTAACCTCACCGATCAAGGTTACCGGCTGCCGGCTCAGCCCTTCCTGTCCCTTTTGTCCTTGTCGCCCCTGTCTTTATCGCCGTTCTTGCCGTTGGACTTCTTGCCATTGTCCTTGCGGCGGTTAGTAAAGCGCGCGTTGCCCAAGCCCGTACCGATGGTCAGCACGCCCCAGCGCTCGACATCCTGCATAAACGGCACCTCGGAGAGCCCCTGAACCACGCCGTCATTGTGCATCAGCACGCTGGTGTCGTTACCGCCGATCATGGGAATCCCCTCGACCAGACTCACCGGCAGGTTGAATTTCGGACCTTCCCAATTGCCGGGCAGGTTTTGCGCGCCCTTTTCGATCGAGCCATCCTCATTGATGACCCCGGGGCAAGCGATTCCGATGAAAGGCGCGAGTTTCAGCCCCTCCGCCTCCGCCGCGGCGATCAGGTCCTTCAGCAGTTTCGTGAGCCGTTTGACTGCCGTCTCACGCGACGGCTCGTCGCCGGCGTGCCGCCAAATCTCCGACTCCCACACGCAAGCCTTGGACAGGTCGGGCGCCTTGTTGGCGCGTGTCTCGACCACGCCGCACCGAATATTGGTGCCGCCAATATCGACGGCGAGAATGCTGTCATGGGCCTCGAAAATCCATGCCGGCGCGAGGTGCAATGCTCCAATGAGGCCGGCATCGTCGGGATCGTGGCGGATCGGCAGCAAATCGACGTTGAAGCCCTCCGATTTGAGGATGATATCGGTGCGCGCGATCGCCAGTTCCCCCAGGCGGCTTGCGCGAAAGCCGCCGCCCACCACGATGCGCTGGGTTCGCGCCCACGCCTTGGTCTTCAGGAGCCGCCGCGTCACATAGGCGAGTTCCTGCGCGAACTCCTCGATCGCACTGTGCACGATGGCAGATGCCTCGCTGTCATCGCCGACCAGCATATCATCCAGCGCCTTCTTGCTGATCTCCTCCGAAGGCTCCTTGCCGAATGGATCCTCACCGCTCCTGCGCAAAGGTTTGCGCCAGCGCTCCAGTATATCGCGGAACGCGCCCTTGCTGGCGCGGTCGCCCACGAAACCGTCCTCGTCCTTCAACTCGACGTTGAAACTGTCGACCTCGACCGCAGGTAGACGGCTTGCACCGTGGCTGGCGATATCCGTTGTTCCGGTGAGATCGTCGTTCATTGACGCCCTTGCCCTGATGACACCAGGACAACGGCGGCGGAACCGCTTTGGTTTCAAGCAGGCGGGCGCTGACGGGCTTTCGCCAGGTCGCTATCTAGCTCCGGACCTGTTTTGGCCCCAAATCCTTCATTTTGGACGGTTTTTGCCCTGGTTTGCCTTGACTCCGCGGCATGAGGGGCTATAAGACCCCGTCCGGCGCGGGATTCCTCGCGCCGCTTGTGTTTGCGCGGGAATTTGCCGAAGCCAGGCCTTGCCCGCGCGAAAGACATAAACCCTATCGCGACTGAACAAAAAGCCGGCCCGGGCAAGCCTGAGGCTGGGATCGAACACGAAGGAATTAAATGATGTTCGCAGTCATCAAAACCGGCGGCCGGCAGTACCGCGTCGCCCCTGATGATGTGCTCGAGATCGGCAAGATCGCGGGCGAAGTTGGCACGATCGTGCAGCTACCCGAGGTGCTGGTTCTGGGCGCCGACACGCCGGTGCTCGGCACGCCGACCGTGGCGGGCGCCTCCGTCGCGGCGGAAGTGTTGCAGCATAAGCGCGGCCCGAAAGTGATCGCGTTCAAGAAGCGCCGGCGCAAGAACTCACGCCGCAAACGCGGCTATCGCGACGAACTCACGGTGCTGCGCATCACCGAGATTCTCGCCGACAACGCCAAGCCCACGATTGGCGCGCGGCCGAGAAAGGCGAAGGCAGATCCCGCCGGCGAAGGCGCGGAGGCGGCAGCCGCGACAGAGTGAAGCGCAAAACTTTGCGTGACAAAAAGTGAAATGATTCCTTCAAGGAATTGATCTAGAGATCAGTTAGGTTTGGAGACTGAGCCATGGCTCACAAAAAAGCAGGCGGATCATCGCGTAACGGTCGCGATTCCAAGGGCAAGCGCCTTGGGATCAAGATTTTTGGCGGCGAACACGTGATTCCCGGCAACATCATTGCGCGTCAGCGCGGCACGACCTGGCACCCCGGCCTTAATGTCGGCATGGGCACCGATCATACCCTGTTCGCGAAAGTCGAGGGTCATGTCGAGTTCCACGCCAAAGGCAATGGCCGCACATTCGTATCGGTGCGCCCGATGACGGAGGCCGCGGCCGAATAGACGGTGGACAATATGAGTCCGCCGGCATCCTGACGAACCGGCGGAGCTCATCAAGGCTCCAAGGGGGAGGCGGGATACCGGCCTCCCCTTTTCATTTGCGCAGTTTCTTTGCGACTTACTGACGATGCCTTGAGGAGCCCGATATGCTGCAGGACATCCCGACCCCGACGACACGGCGCGAGGCGAGTCCTTGCGTCCTCGAGACCGAACGGCTGACATTGCGCCAGCCGACGCTCGCGGACGTAAAAGCGATCGCGCGCCTGGCCAACGACCGCCGCATCGCCGAAAATTCCCGCCACCTTCCGCACCCCTATTCCCAGGACCATGCGGTGGATTTCGTGCGCGCCGTGGCCGGTACGCGCGATGCCGCGTTCCTGATTGAAAACAATTTTATGCCCGTTGGCATGGCTGGCATCACCTGGCGCGAGCCGGAATTGCCCGAACTCGGCTACTGGCTCGGCGTCGAGCATTGGGGCCAGGGCTTCGCCACCGAAGCCGCCCGGGCGGTGATCGACTATTTCTTCGAGGAGTTTGATACCGATCACCTGTTCGCCGGCGCGCGCGTGACCAATCCCTCCTCGCGTAACGTGCTGGAGAAATGCGGCTTCCAGTGGTGCGGCGTGGAGCTGCACCGCTTCGAGGCGCTGGGATCGTCGACCCCCGTCGACCGTTTCCGTCTGGCCCGCGGCGTCTGGTCTTCGCTAAAGAGCTGGGTGAGCTCGACCCGCAGGGGGCGGTGAGGGTCGTGCGAAAGTAACCCAACGGAAGCTGCCGTCCCGGCAGAAAGCCGGGACGGCTTAGGCTGGAGGATTGATCGCCGCCTCTTCCCGCCCAAGCCTGCGCTCACGCAGGAAGATGTAGAGCCCGGCACCGATAATGATCGCCGCGCCCAGTATTGTCGCCGGCGACGGCACGTCGCCGAACACGATGATGCCGAACATCACGGCCCAGACGATCATCGAATATTGATAGGGCACGACGACGCTCGCCGGCGCGAGCTTGAGCGAGCGGTTGACGCAGAGCAGCGCGCACACCGAGATGACGCCGGCCACGGCGAACAGCACCAGGCTGCCAGCCGTCGGCGTTACCCAGCCGATCGGTGCGAGCGCCGCTCCAAGCATAAAGGTGCCGACGAATTGCGAGGTCGCCATCACGATATCGGGCGTTCGGCGGAGCGAGCGCGTGATCAGCATCAGCACGGCGAAGGAGAGACTTCCGCACAACGCGATCAGCGCCGGCCAACTGAAGCTCTGCGCGGAAGGGCGCAGCGCGATCAGCACCCCGGCAAAGCCGATCAGGATCGCGCTCCAGCGCCGCCAGCCGACATGCTCGCGCAGTACGAGCGCGGACAGCGCGGTGACGAAGATCGGACAGGCGAGATAATAGGTGACGACGTCGGCGAGCGGCAGGTAGACGGTGGCGAGAAAGAACGCGGCGACCTCGAACGTGGAGAGCACGACGCGAACGAGCTGCAGGTGCGGCCGCTCCAGCTGCACGAAGTCCCGCCGCTGCCGCCAGATCAGCGGCGCCAGCACCAGCAGTGCGGCACAGGCTCGCAGCCACAGCAACTGCCCGACCGAATAGGTCGCCACGATGAATTTCCCGGCCGCATCGCCAAAGGAGAACATGAACACCGCCAGCAGCATCAAGCCGATGCCGGCAAGGTGCGAGCTGCGCTCGTCCGCATGAGGCGAGATTTTTGCGAGCAGGGACATTTGAAACGTGGCGTTCCCGTCGTTCGTTGTCATGGCCGGACCTGATCCCGCCCTCCACGTCTTTGACGCAGTGCTCCTTATTAGAGACATGGGTGCTCGACACAACCCCGCGCCGGCGCAGCGGGACACATTGCCGCCATGTCGAAGCCGCGGTACCGAGTCTTCCTGGCGTGACAGGCGAGGAAACAGGAATGACCGACTTCAATCCGGCAACCCACCGCATGGTGCCCGAGCAGCGCTGGTTCGAGGATTTTGCGCTCGGCGAACGCTTCGTGCTGCCGGGCCGCACCATGACCAGCGCGGTATTCGCCGCGTTCCAGACCGCGAGCGGCGACACCCATCCGGTACACTACGACGTCGAATATTGCCGCGCCCGCGGCATGCCGAACCTGCTCGCGCACGGCTTTCACACCCTGATCCACACCGCGCCCGGCGCGGGGCTGTTTCCGTTTCTGGTCGAGGAATCGCTGATCGGATTCCTCGAGCAATCCAGCCGTTTCCTCAAACCTGTCTTTGCCGGCGACACGATCTACCCCGCGCTGGAAGTTGCGGAGCTCGCGCCCGGCCGTAGTACCGGCGTGGTGGGGTTGCGCAGCACGGTGTTCAACCAGCGCCGCGAGCTGGTGCTGGAGGGCCTGCAGAGATTCCTCATTCGGCGGCGGCCTGGCTAGAGCATGATGCGGAAAAGTGTGTGGCGGTTTTCCGAGAAGATCATGCTCAATCAAAGGGCTAAAGCGCGATGACGATTTAACCCAATCTCATCGCGCTTTAGCGTGGTATCGTCTTAACAACGGGCGGAAAATACCGGGTTCTCAGCCCTTCTTCGGGTTGCCGCGACCTCACGCCTGGCTTACCTAACGCTCATGAAGTTCCTCGACGAAGCAAAGGTCTATGTCCGCTCCGGCGACGGCGGCAACGGCTGCGTGGCGTTTCGCCGCGAGAAGTTCATCGAGTTCGGCGGGCCCTCCGGGGGCAATGGCGGGCGCGGCGGCGACGTCATCATCGAGACGGTCGACGGGCTGAACACGCTGATCGATTATCGCTATCAGCAGCATTTCAAGGCGCAGAAGGGCGAGAACGGCATGGGCAAGGACCGCCACGGCGCCAATGGCAAGCCCATCGTGCTCAAAGTGCCTGTCGGCACGCAGGTGTTCGACGAGGACCGGGAAACGCTGATCCACGACTTCACCAAGCTCGGCGAGAAATTCGTGCTCGCCCATGGCGGCAATGGCGGCTTCGGCAATGCGCATTTCAAGTCGCCCACCAACCGCGCACCGCGCCATGCCAATCCCGGCCAGCCAGGCGAGGAGCGCTGGATCTGGCTGCGGCTGAAGCTGATCGCGGATGCGGGCCTGGTCGGCCTGCCCAATGCCGGCAAATCGACCTTCCTTGCCGCGGTCAGCGGGGCGCGGCCCAAGATCGCCGACTATCCCTTCACCACGCTGCATCCGCAGCTTGGCGTGGTCAACGCGGACGGCCGCGAATTCGTGCTGGCCGATATCCCGGGCCTGATCGAAGGGGCGCATGAAGGCGCGGGTCTGGGCGACCGGTTTCTGGGCCACATCGAGCGCTGCCGCGTGCTCTTGCATCTGGTGGATGCAACATCCGAACATGCTGGCAAGGCTTACAAGACCGTGCGCGCGGAGCTCGAAGCCTATGGCGGCAATCTCGCCGACAAGGTCGAGATCGTCGCGCTCAACAAGATCGATGCGGTCGAGCCCGACGATCTGAAAAAGCAGAAGGATCGCTTGAAGCGCGCGGCGAAGAAGACCCCGCTGCTTTTGTCCGGCGCGACCGGTCACGGCGTCAGGGAGGCCCTGCGCGCGCTCGCTGACGTGATCGGCGACAAGCAGATCACAGCCAAGGCCAAGCGCGCCGCCGACGCCGAGCCGTGGAGCGCGTAACGTTCCCAGATGATTCAATCCGTCATTCCGGGGCCCGGGGACAGCGAGGGAACTTGGAATGAAATACGCGGAGTGCAACGCTTTCCACGCGAGCGGGGCGACTCACCTTGCGCTCGCAGACGTCCTGCTGCAAAAGCATGGCCATGGTCCGCCGTCCCCAGCTCAAGGATTTTCGTCGCGTCGTCGTCAAGGTCGGCTCCTCGCTCCTGATCGATTCCGATGCGGGCGAGGTGCGCGCGTCCTGGCTGTCGGCGCTCGCCGCCGACATCGCCAAGCTGCACGGCGACGGTCGCGACGTGCTGGTCGTCTCCTCCGGCTCGATCGCGCTCGGCCGCAGCCGGCTCAAGCTGCCGCGTGGCCCGTTGAAGCTCGAGGAAAGCCAGGCCACCGCCGCGGTGGGCCAGATCGCGCTCGCACGCATCTGGTCGGAGGTGCTGGGCGATCACGGGATCCGCGCAGGCCAGATCCTGGTCACGCTGCAGGACACCGAGGAGCGTCGACGTTACCTCAACGCGCGCTCGACCATCGGCAAGCTCCTGGAATGGCGCGCTGTCCCCATCATCAACGAGAATGACACGGTTGCCACCAACGAGATCCGCTACGGCGACAATGATCGCCTCGCTGCGCGCGTCGCCACCATGGCGAGCGCGGATCTCTTGATCCTGCTCTCCGATATCGACGGGCTGTACAACGCCCCACCGGCGCAAGATCCCAACGCGAAGCTCATTCCCGTGGTGGAAGCCGTCACCTCCGAGATCGAGGCGATGGCGGGGGACGCGGCTTCCGAACTGTCGCGCGGCGGAATGCGCACCAAGATCGAAGCGGCGAAGATCGCAACCACCGGCGGCACGCATATGTTGATCGCCTCGGGCAAGATCGAGCATCCGCTTGCCGCGATCGCCGACGGCGGCCGCTGCACCTGGTTCCTGACCCCCGCCAATCCCATCACCGCACGAAAGCGCTGGATCGCCGGCTCCCTGGAACCGAAGGGGACGCTGACCATCGATGCCGGGGCGGTTAGCGCGCTGCGGGCGGGCAAGAGCCTGCTGCCGGCCGGCGTGATCCGGGTCGAGGGCCAGTTCGCCCGCGGCGATGCGGTGGTGGTGCGCGGGCCGGACACCCATGAAATTGGCCGCGGGCTGGTGGCCTATGACGCCGAGGACGCCGATCGGATCAAGGGCCGCTCCTCCCCGGACGTGATGGCGATCTTAGGCATCAGCGGCCGGGCCGAAATGATCCACCGGGACGACCTCGTGGTCGGCCCGACCGGGCCCGCAAGCGGCAAATAGGCCATTGGCCCATCTTGCGAGGCGCCCCCGGAATGACGCACGGGCCGCTCGGCAGCCATACCAGTTCCCGGCCTCGCAAGCCCTCGATTTCCGTGCTAGGAGACGACGTTAATCTGGACTTGAACGGCCATGACCGCGCCCCTCAAGGCTGTCGACGGCAACGGCGACTTGCCCTCCCTGATGAACGATCTCGCGAGCCACGCCCGTGCGGCCGCACGCGTGCTGTCGCTGGCCCCGAGTGAGCAGAAGAATCGCGCGCTGGACGCGATGGAGCGTGCGATCCGCGCCAATGCGAAAGCAATTTTGGCGGCGAATGCCGAGGATGTGGCGGACATGCGCGCAAGCGGCGGGACGGCCGCCTTCATCGACCGCCTGACGCTGACAGAGGCGCGCATCGATGCGATGGCTGACGGCATCGCGACCGTCCGCGACATCCCCGATCCCGTCGGCGTCGTCACCGAAAATTGGCAACGCCCGAACGGCATGATCATCGAGCGCGTGCGCGTGCCGCTCGGCGTCGTCGGCGTGATCTTCGAAAGCCGCCCCAATGTCGCGGCCGACGCCGGCGTGCTGTGCCTGAAATCCGGCAATGCGGTGATCCTGCGCGGCGGCTCCGACAGTTTCAGGTCCTGCCGCGCCATTCATGATTGCCTGGTGCAGGGTCTGCGCGAGGCGGGCCTGCCGGAAGCTTGCATCACGCTGGTGCCGACCCGTGACCGCGCGGCGGTCGGCCTGTTGCTGACGGGATTGAACGGCACCGTCGACGTGATCGTGCCGCGTGGGGGAAAAAGCCTCGTCGCACGCGTCGAGCAGGAAGCGCGCGTGCCGGTGTTCGCGCATCTCGAAGGCGTCAACCACGTTTATGTCGATCACGCCGCTAATCTGGACATGGCGAAGAACATCGTACTGAACGCCAAGATGCGCCGCACCGGCGTCTGCGGCGCGGCCGAGACCTTGCTGGTCGATCGCGCGGGCGCGGCAAGCAATCTCAAGCCTCTCGTCGAAATGCTGATCGATGCCGGCTGCGAGGTGCGCGGCGATGAGGCCGTGCAGCGGGTTGATGCGCGGGTGAAGCCGGCTTCCGAGCAGGACTGGGATGCGGAATATCTCGACGCGATCATCGCGGCAAAGCTCGTCGACGGTGTCGACGGCGCGATCGCGCACATCCACAATCACGGCTCGCACCACACGGACGCGATCGTCACCGAAGATACGAAGACCGCGCAAAGATTCCTCAATGAGGTCGATTCGGCGATCGTGCTGCATAACGCTTCGACCCAATTCGCCGACGGCGGCGAATTCGGCTTCGGCGCCGAAATCGGCATCGCCACCGGCAAGTTTCACGCCCGCGGACCGGTCGGCGTCGAACAGCTCACGACCTTCAAATATCGCATCCATGGCAGCGGGCAGACGCGGCCGTGAGGTTTTTGTCCAGACGGGGCTGAGTTGAAGGAAGGTCCAGTCGCGTCGCTCTCCGTCGCGCAAGCGCTCCCGCCCTACAGCGACGGCATGCGCATCGGTCTGCTCGGCGGCTCGTTCAATCCGCCGCATCTCGCGCACCGCGCCATCAGTGAGTTCGCGCTGAAGCGATTGCGTCTCGATCGCGTCTGGTGGCTGGTGACGCCGGGGAACCCACTCAAGAATCAGCGCGCCCAAGCCAATCTGCAGGCGCGACTTGAGGCCGCGCGCGCCATCGCCGACGATCCGCGCATCCAGGTGAGCTGTCTCGAATCCGTCATCGGAACGCGCTACACTGACGACACCATCAATTTCCTGCGCCGCCGCGCTTCCGCTGTGCGTTTCGTATGGATCATGGGCGCCGACAACCTCGCGCAATTCCATCGCTGGCAGAACTGGCAGCGCATCGCGAGCCAAGTACCGATCGCGGTGATCGATCGACCGCCACAAAGTTTCCGTGCATTGGCCGCACCCGCAGCGCGGGCCTTGGCGCGCTATCGCCTGCCCGAAAGCGAAGCGAGCCGGCTCGCCGATCGTCGCCCGCCGGCCTGGATTTTCCTCACCGGCATGAAGCTCAAACTGTCCTCGACGGGCCTGCGGAACCCGGATGGGACCTGGAAGTAGGAGGAAGTAGGAGGAAGCAGGATCCAGTGTCGCACGCGGGATTGGCGACACTGGCATATTGAAACCCTTAACCCCACATGGGTAGTATGAAGGCGGGAGCTTCGGATTCGGTCTCCTGCGATACAGCGAAAGGAATGGTCCCTGGCGACACCTGTATTGTCCAAGTCTGTTTTACCCAAGGCTCAACGAACCGCGCGTAAAACATCGACCCAAGCTGCGGCCTTGACGGCGCAACCTGACGCCGACAAGACGCTGAAGACGATCCTCTCCCGCCTCGACGATATGAAGGCGGAAGAGACGGTCACCATCGACCTTCGCGGCAAATCGGCATATTCCGACTACATGATCGTCACCTCCGGCCGGGCCAACCGGCACGTCGGTGCGATCGCGGAGAATGTGGCCAAGGCCCTGAAGGAAACCGGCATCAAGAACATCCATGTCGAAGGCTTGCCCAATTGCGACTGGGTGCTGATCGATTCCGGCGACGTGATCTTGCACGTGTTCAGACCGGAGGTCCGTGAGTTCTACAATCTCGAGCGATTGTGGACGCAGGGGCCGTCGGGGGCGAAGGTCATCTAGCTGGTCGAGCCGATTTCGAATCGGCTGGTGCGCGTGTTAGCCTCGCGCGCATGCGGATGACTGTCATTGCCGTCGGCCGGCTGAAACAGGGTCCGGAGCGCGAGCTTGCCGAGCGCTACCGGAAACGCTTCGACGATATCGGCCGCAAGCTCGGCTTCCGCGGCCTCGACATTCATGAGATTCCCGAAAGCCGAGCCCGCGAGGCGGCGGCGCGCGTCGCCGAGGAGGCCGCTGCGATTGCCGCGGCCATCCCGGAAAACTCCGTGCTTGTCACCCTCGATGAACGGGGGGAGAATATCGACAGTCAAGGCTTGGCGGTTCGCTTGTCCCATTGGCGCGACCAATCTGTTCCGAGCACAGCCTTTGTGATCGGCGGCGCGGACGGACTTTCGCCCGAATTAAGCGCCAGGGGAAAACTTAAGATGGCGTTCGGGGCCGCGACTTGGCCGCATCAAATGGTACGGGTGATGCTCCTCGAGCAGCTTTACCGGGCGGCGACGATTTTGTCAGGACATCCCTACCATCGCGCGTAAGACGCGCCACAACGGCTTTCGGAACTTATGCAGCGCGCGCGGCCCTTTGCTTCCTATCATGACACCGTTGGTCGCGGTGCCGTCGCCTCGCTGCCGCTGTCTTTCCTGTTATTGTCTGGATTGATCAACGCGCCGCCTGCAGCGGCGCAGACGCCGGCGCCGGCTTCTCAAACCGCCGCCGTATCCCCCGATGCAATCAAGCAGCGCGAGCAGGAACTCGAGGCTGCCAGGGTCGAGCAGAGCCGCGCGGCCGAGACGCAGGCCAAGCTTAAGGCCGACATCGCCGCCATCGGCCAGGACCGCAGCAAGCTCAACCAGCAGCTGATCGATAGCGCCGCGCAGGTGCGCGAGCTCGAGGGTCGAATGGCCGACGCGGAGACGCGGCTGCATTCGCTCGATGGCCGCGAGCAGCAGATCCGCGGCTCGCTCGATTCGCGCCGCTCCGAGATCGTCGAAGTGCTGGCCGCCCTGCAACGTGCAGGCCGACGCACGCCGCCGGCGCTGCTCGTCCGTCCCGAGGACGCGCTGCAGTCGCTGCGCACCGCGATCCTGCTGGGCGCCGTCGTGCCGGAACTGCGCACGCGCGCCGAAAGACTGGCCGGTGAACTCGGCGATCTCGTCGCCGTCCGCAAGTCGATCGCAAGCGAACGCGATCAGCTCGCTTCCGACCGCGACAAGCTGAAGAACGACCAGACGCGGCTTGCGGCGCTGATCGACGAACGCCAGCGCCAGCAGGCGACGATGGAAAAGGACATGGAGGCCGAGAGCGCCCGCGCGATCACGCTCGCCAAGCAGGTCGACAGCCTGCAGGGTTTGATCGCGAAGATGGAGCAGGAGGTCAAGGCCGCCGCCAAGGCAGCCGCGACCGCCAACCAGCAGGGCACGCCGGGCGGAGCGCCCGACCCGGCCGCGCTGAAAAATCCCAGGCGGACCAGCCCGGCCATTGCCTTCGCCTCGGCCAAGGGCCTGTTGGCATTTCCGGTGAACGGCACCAGGATTCGCGAATATGGCAGTTCCGATGGGGCTGGCGGCATAGAAAAAGGCATTTCTTTGGCAACACGGCCGGGCGCGCAGGTCACAACGCCGTGCGACGGCTGGGTGGTTTATGCCGGGCCATTCCGCTCCTATGGTCAACTCTTGATCCTCAATGCCGGTGGCGGATATCATGTGCTGATCGCCGGGATGGAGCGCATTTCGGTCAATATCGGGCAGTTTGTTCTGACAGGGGAGCCGGTCGCGACCATGGGGACGACGTCCCAGGTGGCGTCGATCTTCGCACCCAACGTGAGTCAACCCGTGCTCTATGTCGAGTTCCGTAAGGACGGCACTCCAATTGATCCAGGCCCATGGTGGGCCGCAAAAGAAGGCGAAAAGGTTCGCGGATGATGCGCAAGACTTCAGTAGTTCTCCTCAGCGCTGCCACTGGCGCGGCATTGACGTTGTTCGTGACCCAGCCGCGCGCGGTGCTGATGGGATCAAGCGCCAGGGCGGCGACCGCCGATACCTATCGCCAGCTCAACCTGTTCGGCGACGTGTTCGAACGGGTGCGCAGCGACTATGTCGAGAAGCCCGACGACAGCAAACTCGTGGAATCCGCGATCAGTGGCATGCTCTCCGGCCTCGATCCGCACTCGAGCTACATGGACGCCAAGAGCTTCCGCGACATGCAGGTGCAGACCCGCGGCGAGTTCGGCGGGCTCGGCATCGAGGTCACGATGGAAGACGGCCTGATCAAGGTGGTCTCGCCGATCGACGATACGCCCGCATCGCGGGCCGGCATCCTCGCCAATGACATCATCACCCAGCTCGACGACGAGCAAGTGCAGGGCCTCACCCTCAACCAGGCGGTTGAGAAGATGCGCGGGCCGGTTAACACCAAGATCAAGCTCAAGATCATCCGCAAGGGTGTCGATAATCCGATCGACGTCACCCTGATGCGCGACAACATCCGCGTCCGCTCGGTCCGCTCGCGCATCGAGGCCGATGACATCGGCTACATCCGCATTACCACCTTCAACGAGCAAACCACCGAGGGCCTGAAGAAGAGCATCGCCGACCTGCAGAACCAGCTCGGCGACAGGATGAAGGGCTATATCCTCGACCTGCGCAACAATCCGGGCGGCCTGCTCGAAGAGGCCGTCACCGTCTCCGACGCGTTCCTGGAGCGCGGCGAGATCGTCTCCACCCGCGGCCGCAACCCGGAAGAGACCCAGCGCCGTTCCGCCCATCCGGGCGACCTGACCAAGGGCAAGCCCGTGATCGTGCTGATCAACGGCGGCTCGGCCTCGGCCTCCGAAATCGTTGCCGGCGCCTTGCAGGACCACAAGCGCGCCACGCTGGTCGGCACCCGCTCCTTCGGCAAGGGCTCGGTGCAGACGATCATTCCGCTCGGCAGCGGCAATGGCGCGCTGCGGCTGACCACAGCCCGCTACTACACGCCGTCCGGCAAATCGATCCAGGCCAAGGGCATCGTTCCCGATATCGAGGTGCTGCAGGACGTGCCGGACGAGCTGAAATCGCGGACCGATACCAAGGGCGAAGCCTCGCTGCGTGGGCATCTGAAGTCCGATGGTGACGAGAAGACCGGCTCGCAATCCTACGTCCCGCCGGACGCCAAGGACGACAAGGCGCTGAAGATGGCCGATGACCTACTGCACGGAATCAGGTCCACGGAGAGCACGGTAAGCGCAAGGACTGCCCCACCGTCGCCCAGCGACAACAAGACTGCGGCCGACAAGCCGGCGGCCAATTGATCCGCTAAAGCATTGATTTCGAAAAGGGCGGCCCGCAAGGCCGCCCTTTTTGCTGCGGCCAGCGGATGGCGGTCAGGCGCGATGACGTGCGGCTGGGCTCCAGCCTCGGGGTGATGCGGCTTTGGCCTGCCGTGGTATCGTCGCTTCGATTGATTCGGGAAGCTTCATGGCAGAGACGGTTGACGATCTGAGCGCCCCGCTTGGACAAAACACGGCGCGCCGCAGGCGCCGATTGCGGCTACCGTTCACGGCAACTCAGGCGCTCGCGGTGCTGCTGGGCCTGTTTCTCGTCGCCTTCGCCGGCTTTGCCATCTTCAACGACGATCCGCTCGGCGGCGAGCCGGTCGCCCACATCGCACTGCCCCAGAGCGGCGAAGGCAACGCCGCAGCGGTAAAACCGCCGGCATCATCGAGCGCAGGCGCCGAGCAAGGCGCAAAAGCTCCGGCGAAGGAGAACGCAAGCGGCGAACAGAAGACGATCACCATCATCGATGGCTCGAGCGGCGCCCGCCATGATGTGGTGATCCCCGGGGAAGGCAGCTCTGAGAAGGGTCAGAGCGACGCTGCCCCCGCCATGACCGGGATCGATCCCCGGCTCCTGGAAAAATCCCGCTATGGCATGATTCCGGTGGTTGCCGACGGCCTCAAGCCGTTCGCGGTCTACGCGGCCGACGCCGATCGGGCCAAGGCGGCCAAGATGCCGGTGGTCTCGATCGTGATCGGCGGGCTCGGCGTCGGCGCCGCCAAGACCACCGACGCGATCATGAAGCTGCCGGGCGCGGTCACGCTCGCCTTCACACCCTACGGTGCCGATCCCGGCAAGCTCGCCGAGCGGGCACGCGCACAGCGCCACGAGATCCTGCTTCAAATACCAATGGAGCCTTACGACTATCCTGACAATGATCCGGGACCGCAAACCCTGCTCACGACGCTCGGACCTGAGCAGAATCTCGACCGGCTCTATTGGCATTTGAGCCGCCTGCAGGGCTATGCCGGCATCGCCAATTTCATGGGCGCACGTTTCGTCGCGACCGATTCGGTGATGCAGCCGATCCTGCGCGAAGCCGGCAAGCGGGGCCTTGGCTTTTTCGACGACGGCGCGGCACCGCGCAGCGTGGCGTCGGCGACCGCGAGCGCGCAAGCCATGCCCTTCGGCAAGGGCGACCTCACCATCGATGCCGTGCCGACCTCGGGCGAGATCGACCGCGCGCTGGCCAAGCTGGAAGAGATCGCCAAGGCGCGCGGCTACGCCATCGGCACCGCGTCTGCGCTGCCGGTCTCGATCGAGCGCATCGGCAACTGGATCAAGGGCCTGGAGGGTCACGGCGTGATGCTGGTGCCATTGACAACGGCGATGCTGAAATCAAAATCGAGCTAGAGCATGATCCGGAGGGCTGCATTGGCGCAAAGTGGAAACTGGTTTTCCCTCGCGACAAGGCGGAACGCGTTCCCGCAGCGACCATGCTCAAGCTGAGATGAGATCGTGATCCGATTCCATTTAATCGGATCGTGATCTCACCGATAGTCCATTGGCGGGCGCTCGCCCGCTGGCCGCGCCCCGAGGCCGAACCGGCTCCAAGCGCGGCAGAGAGGTGAGTGACGCCATGACGCGCTATGAAGACCTGCCCTACCGGGATTGCGTCGGCATGATGCTGATCAACAGGGACGGGCTGGTTTTCATAGGCCGCCGCGCCGGCGGCATCGAGCACGTCGACGAAACCCACGTCTGGCAGATGCCGCAGGGTGGCGTCGATCCCGGCGAGGACACCTGGGAGGCGGCCAAACGCGAGCTATACGAGGAAACGAGCGTCCGCTCGGTCGAAAAGCTCGCCGAAATCGGCGAATGGCTCACCTACGATATTCCGCGCACGGTCGCGGGCCGCGCCTGGAAGGGGCGCTATCGCGGCCAGCGCCAGAAGTGGTTCGCGATGCGTTTCACCGGCAAGGACAGCGAGATCAACGTCGAACATCCCGGAGACGGCCACAAGTCCGAGTTCGTGAACTGGCGTTGGGAACCGATGCGAAATCTTCCGCAACTGATCATTCCGTTCAAGCGCCCGGTCTACGAGCGCGTGGTGCAGGAATTTGCTTCGCTGGCGGAGACTGGCTAGGACTAGGACTTGCGGGTCATTCCGGAGTGCTCGCGGCAGCGAGCGCACTCTGATGTGCAGTTACACATCTGAAAATCTCAAGGTTCCGGGTTCGGTGCTTCCGCACCGCCCCCGGAATGACGACCGAGAGCTTACAGTGTCGACAGACAAAGCCTATCGTCCCAATGTCGGAATCGCCCTGTTCAATGCAGCCGGTCTCGTCCTGATCTGTCGCCGCTTTCGCGATGATGGACCTGAAATCATTGTTCCGGGCCTTGAGTGGCAGATGCCGCAGGGCGGCGTCGAGGAGGGCGAAGATCTGCGCGCGGCCGCTGCGCGCGAGCTGTGGGAAGAGACCGGCGTGACAAGCGCCCATTATCTCGGCGAGACCACCGACTGGCTCATTTACGAGTTTCCGCCCTATGATGGACCGCCGCATCGGCTCGGCAAGTTCCGCGGCCAGCGGCAAAAATGGTTCGCGCTGCGCTTTACCGGCGACGACGGCGATATCGATCCGCTGACGGTGCGCAATGGCCAGCCGGCTGAGTTCGATTCCTGGCGCTGGGAGCAACTGAAGCGTATCCCCGAGCTCGTCGTGCCCTTCCGGCGCAACGTCTATCGCGAAGTGGCGCGACAATTCGCGACATTCGCAGCGTAAGGAAAAAGCGCGTCCGTTTGTCGCTGAGGGCCGGGCTGTCGTCCTTCGAGGCTCGCTTTCGCGAGCACCTCAGGGCGACGGTCTAAGAAGGCTTTGGCCTAGAGAAGGACCTTAATGCATCGCGGTGGTGTTGAGCTCGTTCTGGATGCTCCGGAAGTGATCGAGCCGTTCGATCGCCTGGTCGAGCTCGGAGCCCTGCTTCTCCTTCAGCCCCTCTTCCATCTCCGCGATGGTCTCGGCAAAGCGCGCCCGGTCGAGTTCCTCCAGCGAGGTGGCGACATCGGCGAGCACGGTGAGGCCCCTTTCGGACATCTCGGCAAGACCACCAAGCACGATGATCTTCTGGTGCGCGGTCCCGGTCGTTACAGTGAGGATGCCCGGCCGGATCGCCGCGACCACCGGCGCATGTCCCGCAAGCACGCCGAAATCGCCCTCCGCGCCGGGGATGTCGACCTGATCAACCTCGCCCGAGAATGCAATCTTTTCCGGCGAGACAAGATCGAAGTGGAAGGTGGCCATGGTCTTTCCGCTCTCTTTCGATTGTCACCAGCGGGCTTGACCCGCAGGTCCATCAATCGAAAACGTTTCTCTGCAGATGGATTGCCGGGTCAGCTAGCTCAAAGACGCGCTTTGCGTTTCTGCCCGGCAATGATGAGCTCGAATCTTAGGCCGCCTCGGCAGCCAGCCTCTTGCCCTTCTCGACCGCCTCTTCGATGGTACCGACCATGTAGAAGGCGGCTTCCGGCAGGTGGTCGTATTTGCCCTCACACAGGCCGCGGAAGCCCTTGATGGTGTCGGCGAGCTCGACGAACTTGCCCGGCGATCCCGTGAAGACTTCGGCGACGTGGAACGGCTGCGACAGGAAGCGCTCGATCTTGCGGGCACGCGCCACCGTCAGCTTGTCCTCTTCCGACAATTCGTCCATGCCGAGAATGGCGATGATGTCCTGGAGCGACTTGTAGCGCTGCAGGATCTGCTGGACCATGCGCGCTGTCGTGTAGTGCTCCTCACCGACGACCAGCGGCGAGAGCATGCGCGAGGTGGAGTCGAGCGGGTCCACCGCCGGATAGATGCCCTTTTCCGAGATCGCGCGCGACAGCACCGTGGTGGCGTCCAAGTGCGCGAACGAGGTCGCCGGCGCCGGGTCGGTCAAGTCGTCGGCCGGCACGTAGATCGCCTGCACCGAAGTGATCGAGCCCTTGGTGGTCGTTGTGATGCGCTCCTGCAGCGCGCCCATGTCAGTTGCGAGCGTCGGCTGGTAGCCCACCGCGGAAGGAATGCGGCCGAGCAGCGCCGACACTTCCGAGCCGGCCTGGGTGAAGCGGAAGATGTTGTCGACGAAGAACAGCACGTCCTGGCCCTGGTCGCGGAAATATTCGGCGACCGTCAGCCCGGTGAGGCCGACGCGGGCGCGGGCGCCTGGCGGCTCGTTCATCTGGCCGTACACCAGCGCGCATTTCGATTTCACGTTCGGATCGGGATGACGCGGATCGGCGTTGACCTTCGATTCGATGAACTCGTGATAGAGATCGTTGCCTTCACGGGTCCGCTCGCCGACGCCGGCGAACACCGAGTAACCACCGTGCGCCTTGGCGACGTTGTTGATCAATTCCTGAATCAGCACGGTCTTGCCGACGCCGGCGCCGCCGAACAGGCCGATCTTGCCGCCCTTGGCGTAAGGCGCGAGCAGGTCCACGACCTTGATCCCGGTGACAAGAATTTCCGCTTCGGTGGACTGCTCGGTATATTCGGGCGCCGGCTGATGGATGCCCCGGAGCTCAGTGGCCTTGATCGGGCCAGCTTCATCGACGGGCTCGCCGACCACGTTCATGATGCGCCCGAGCGTGCCGTCGCCGACCGGCACGGCAATGGGGCGACCGGTATCGGTGACTTCCTGGCCACGGACCAGACCTTCGGTCGCATCCATCGCGATCGTGCGCACGGTGGACTCACCGAGATGCTGGGCGACTTCGAGCACGAGGCGGCTGCCCTGGTTCTGGGTTTCCAGCGAATTCAGAATCGCCGGCAGGTGACCTTCGAACTGCACGTCGACGACGGCGCCCATGACCTGCGTGATGCGACCGACCTGGTTGGCTGGTGTAGCCATTCAACTATCTCCTTCAAACCGAATCTTATAATTTGCGCATGATCTGTCGGAAAACCGGTTTCCACTTTTCCGGATCATGCGCGCTAGACCACGGTCAATTTGACCGGAATGTTGCCTTTGGTTGCCTTCGAATACGGGCAGATGGTGTGAGCTTCGTCGACCAGCGCCTGGACCTTGGCCTTGTCGGCGCCCGGAATGGAAACCTTCAATTCGACCGCAAGCGAAAAGCCGCCGTCGGTGTTCAAGGTGACGTCGGCCGTGACCTTGGCCGCCTGGCCGTCGACATCATGCTTGTTGGCAAGCACGAGGATCGCCTGGCCGAAGCAGGCGGAATAGCCGAGCGCGAATAGCTGCTCGGGATTGTGCCCGTCGCCGGTGCCGCCCAGTTCCTTCGGCAGCGCCATCGCCAGCGCCAATCCGCCGGAATCGAGCATGGAGCGGCCGTTGCGTCCGCCCTTGGTGGTAGCCGATGTGACGTATGCCATGCCGTGCTCCCTTGGTTAGTGCAGCCTGTTGTTAGACCGCCTCGGCGCCGGAGATGATCTCGATCAGCTCCTTGGTGATCATGGCCTGGCGCGTGCGGTTATAGATCAGCGTCTGTTTGCGGATCATCTCGCCCGCGTTGCGGGTGGCGTTGTCCATCGCAGTCATCTGCGCGCCGTAGAACGAGGCATTGTTCTCCAACAGCGCGCGGAAAACTTGCACGGCGAGATTGCGCGGCAAGAGGCGCGGCAGAATCTCGTCCTCCGCCGGCTCGTATTCATAGGCCGTTGCCGCCGCGCCGCCATTGGCCGGCGCCTCGATCACCAGCGGAATGATCTGCTGCGCGGTCGGAACCTGCGCGATCACCGACCTGAACCGCGAATAGAACAACGTGCAGACGTCGAACTCGCCAGCCTCGAAACGCGCGATCACCTTCCTGGCGATGTCGTCGGCATGGGAGAAGGCGAGCTGGCGCACGCTGCGCAAATCCATGTGCTCGACGATCTGCTTCTCGTATTGGCGGCGGAGCTGCTCATAACCCTTGCGGCCGACGCAGAAGAATTTGACCTCTTTGCCCTCGTTCATCAGCGCCTGCGCCCGCTCGCGCGCGAGCCGCACGATCGAGGAGTTGAAGGCGCCCGACAGACCGCGTTCGCCGGTGCACACCAAGAGCAGGTGCACCTGATCCCTGCCCGTGCCCGCGAGCAGCGGCGGCGCGCCGGGCGAGCCCGCCGCCGCGCTGGCGATATTGGCGATCACCGCCTCCATCTTTTCGGCATAGGGGCGCGCGGACTCGGCTGCGCTCTGGGCGCGCCGCAATTTCGACGCGGCAACCATCTGCATGGCCTTGGTGATCTTCTGCGTCGCCTTCGTGGAGGCGATGCGCACCCGCATGTCTTTCAGTGACGCCATTCTTCGTTCTCACCCCGCCGAACCCGTTCGCGCCCGGCCCGCTATTCTTTCCCGCGTCATGCCCGGCCTTGCACCGGGCATCCACGTCTTCTCTTTCGCCACGGCCGGCGGACCGTGGCTGGCCGGACCTTCGCCTCGCTGAATGGACCTTAGCCCCGCAGGCGCGACGAGCCCGGCCATGTCGGCGTCATGCGAACGATTTCGCGTAACCCTCCACCGCGGTCTTCAGCTTGGCCGCGCTCTCATCCGAGAGATCACGGGTGTCGCGGATGGTGTTGAGCAGGTCGGCATGCTTGCCGCGCAGGAGCGAGAGCAGGCCGTCCTCGAAGGAGCGCACCTTGTTGACCGGCAGCGGATCGAGATAGCCGTTGGTGCCGGCCCAGATCACGCAGACCTGCTCTTCCATCTTCAGCGGCGAGAATTGCGGCTGCTTGAGGAGTTCGGTCAGACGCGAGCCGCGGTTGAGCAGGCGCTGCGTCGTGGCGTCGAGGTCGCTGCCGAACTGCGCGAACGCCGCCATTTCGCGGTACTGCGCGAGCTCGCCCTTGATCTTGCCGGCGACCTTCTTCATCGCCTTGGTCTGCGCCGACGAACCGACGCGCGACACCGACAAACCGACGTTCACGGCGGGCCGGATGCCCTGGAAGAACAGATCAGTCTCCAGGAAGATCTGGCCGTCGGTGATCGAAATCACGTTGGTCGGAATGTAGGCCGAGACGTCGTTGGCCTGGGTTTCGATCACGGGCAGCGCAGTCAGCGAGCCCGCGCCCTTCTCGTCATTGAGCTTGGCGGCGCGCTCGAGCAGGCGCGAATGCAGATAGAACACGTCGCCCGGATAGGCTTCGCGGCCCGGCGGGCGGCGCAGCAAGAGCGACATCTGGCGATAAGCGACGGCCTGCTTTGACAAGTCGTCATAAATGATCACGGCATGCATGCCGTTGTCGCGGAAGTATTCACCCATTGTGCAGCCGGTGAACGGCGCGATGTACTGCATCGGCGCCGGATCGGAGGCGGTGGCCGCAACCACGATGGAATATTCCAGCGCGCCCTGCTCCTCCAGCACCTTCACGAACTGCGCGACGGTGGAGCGCTTCTGGCCGATCGCGACATAGACGCAGTAGAGCTTGATCTTCTCGTCGCCGGTCGCGTTCAGCGGCTTCTGGTTCAGGATGGCGTCGAGCGCGATCGCGGTCTTGCCGGTCTGGCGGTCGCCGATGATCAGCTCGCGCTGGCCGCGGCCGATCGGGATCAGGGCATCGATGGCCTTCAGGCCGGTCGCCATCGGCTCGTGCACCGACTTGCGCGGAATGATGCCGGGCGCCTTGACGTCGACGCGGCGGCGCTCGGTCGCTTGGATCGGCCCCTTGCCGTCGATCGGATTGCCGAGCGCGTCGACGACGCGGCCGAGCAGACCCTTACCGACCGGCGTGTCGACGATAGCGCGGGTGCGCTTCACCGTCTGGCCTTCCTTGATCTCGCGGTCGGCGCCGAAGATCACGATACCGACGTTGTCGTTTTCGAGATTGAGCGCCATGCCGCGAGTGCCGTTCTCAAACTCGACCATCTCGCCGGCCTGGACGTTGTCGAGGCCGTAGACGCGGGCGATACCGTCACCGACGGACAGCACCTGCCCGACTTCGGAAACCTCGGCTTCCTGGCCGAAATTCTTGATCTGATCTTTGAGGATCGCGGAAATTTCCGCGGCGCGGATGTCCATCAGCCTGCCTCTTTCATCGCGTGCTTAATCGAATTGAGTTTGGTGCGAAGCGAACTGTCGATCATGCGGCTGCCGAGCTTGACGACCAGGCCGCCGATGATCGCGGGATCGACTTTCACATTGAGGGCGACGTCCTTGCCGGTCACTGACTTCAGTGCCGATTTGAGCGCGTCGAGATTCTTTTCGCTCAGCGCCTCCGCTACCGTAACCTCGGCGCTGGCCTCACCCTTGAACTTGGCAACCAGCGCGCGGAAGGCGCGGATCACGTCGGCGACCGCGAACAGGCGGCGGTTGGTGGTGAGCACTTTGAGGAAATTGGCGGAGATGCCCGAAATGCCGGCCTGATTGAGCACGGCCGTGAGCGCCGAGAGCTGGACATCGGCCGAAAAGACCGGACTGCGCACGAGCCGCCTAAGGTCAGCACTCTGCTCGAGCATAGAGTTGAATTTGTCGAGATCGAGCAGGACTGTATCAATGGCCTTTTCATCGCGGGCCAATTCGAACAGGGCCGTTGCGTAACGGCCAGACACTCCCGAAACAGTCGGATCTTCAGCAGCCACAGACCTAGCTCTTTTAGCTGTCAAACTCGCAAGGGAAAAACCGTCGCCGCAAAACGCGGCGCCTAGCGATCCAAGCCCTTGGAATTCAAGCGGGACTTCGATTTTTTACCCGGCACGCGAGAGCACCGGGACCGTCAAAAATCGCGGCTTTGCTAACATAGCAGGGGCGCAGGTGCAACATGACTGGGCGGCCGCAAACGCGCTTGCTGCTCGTGCTTTAGCCGCAACTTCGCGGGCGAATTCTCTCACGCGAAATTTGGCAGATGCGCCGCCCTCGTCGGCCGCCCAAAATCAAAATGTCCGGGAGACATGACTCCCGTTTGTTCCTCAGCGCGGCGCATAGCCGCATGAGCTCAGCGCAAGGAACCGCCGCCGACGCTCGTTCGGCTTTAACTCGGCTTTTACTTGCCGCAGCGCGGCGATAACTCGCGACAACTGTATTCTCCAGTATTAGCAAGTATTGAAGAGGTTAATTGTTGGTTAACTGTCTATATTACGGAACCTTTGTTGATGATCTGAATCGGTCACGAGATATTTCAGGCTGAGATAAATCAGGTTTACTGCCCAATTCACGCCTCATTGACCCGTGAAACGGCGCCGTCTCCACAACGAGATGGGGGTACCACTTGCCACACGTGTGGCAATACTTCTGCTAAAGGGACTAATCTGAATGAAAGCACGGAATAAGTGGACGGCGGGGCGCATAACCCGCTCGCGGACGGCGCTTGCTGTCGTCGCTGCAACTCTTCTGGTCGGTGGAACCGCCACCGAGGCTTCGGCCAAATCCAGGCACCACTATCATCCTCGTCACCATCACACCCATCACGCCCTGAACATGTCGGGCAACTCCGCCCAGGAGTCCCGTGAGTCGATGACGCCGTCCTTCGGGGGTGGACGCGTGTTCACCGGCGTCGCGTCCTTCTACGGCAATGAGTCCGGCCGGCAGACCGCTTCCGGCCAGCGTTTTGACCAGAACGCGCTCACCTGTGCGCACCGCTCGCTGCCCTTCGGCACCAAGCTCCGCGTGACCCATGGCGGCCGCAGCGTCGTCGTCACCGTCAACGATCGTGGCCCGTTCGTTCGCGGCCGTATCCTCGACCTCTCGACCGCCGCAGCGCGCGCCGTCGGCCTGACCAGCGCCGGCGTCGGCCGCGTCACGGCCGAGGTCATCGGCTAAAAGCCGCGCAAGCTCCACCTCATTCAGCGCCATTGCGTACTGCGCCCTTAACAGGACGACAGAACTGGTAGCGCGCTGACACACGAAACCCGCCGTCGCCAATGACGGCGGGTTTTTACGTTTGGGTGTCCACACACAGCGTCATTCCGCGGGGCTCAAACGAACCGAATCCGGAATCTCGAGGTTCCCAGATGCACAATTGCGCATCTGAGGTTCGCCCGCTTCGCGCGCGCCCCGGAACGACGGTGCCTATAAGAAGCTCTGCGGATCGACGTCGACTTCGAGCTTGAGGTTGCCTGTGGTCTTGGGCGCGGCGCCCAGCCAATGCCGTAGATAATCCGAGAGATCGACATTGCGCGCCGACTTCAGCAGCAGGCGGAAACGGTAGCGTCCCTTGATCACCGCGAGCGGCGCCTCCGCCGGGCCGAGCAGCAGTACCCGTTCATCGCGCGGCGCGGCGGCCGCCAGTTTGCGCGCAAAGCCCTCGGCGGTCGGGCGATCGCCTCCCGAGATGATCAGGCTCGCAAGCCGGCCGAACGGCGGATAGAGCGTGCGCTCGCGCGCCTCGATTTCGCTGGCATAGAAGGCCTCGCGGTCGCAGGCGATCAGCGCCTTCATCACGGGATGCTCGGGCTGATGCGTCTGCAAGTAGCCGACGCCGCGGCCCTGGTCGCGCCCGGCACGGCCGATCACCTGGTTGAGCAATTGCCAGGTGCGCTCGGCGGCGCGCGGATCGCCATTGCCGAGACCAAGATCCGCATCGACCACGCCGACGAGATTGAGGCGCGGGAAATGATGGCCTTTCGCCACGAGCTGCGTGCCGATGATGATGTCGACGCGTCCTTCCGCGATCGCGTTGAGCTCGCTGCGCATGGTCTCGATCGAGGTGATCAGATCGCTCGACAGCACCATGGTGCGCGCATCGGGAAACAGGGATGCGGCCTCTTCCTGTAGCCGCTCGACACCGGGACCGATGGCAGCCAGCGATTCCTCCGCGGCGCAGTTCGGGCAGACGTGCGGGCGTGGCATCGAGAACCCGCAATGATGGCAGACGAGGCGCTGGCGAAAGCGGTGGTCGACCAGCCAGGCATCGCAGATGGTACAGGCGAAGCGGTGGCCGCAGGCGCGGCACAGCGTCAGCGGCGCATAGCCGCGGCGATTGAGGAACAAGAGCGCCTGTTCGCGCCGATCGATCGCATTCTGCACCTCTTGCGCCAGGCGCGGCGAGATGAAGCGACCGCGCTGCGGCGCTTCGCGTCGCAGGTCGATGGCCTCAATATGAGGCATGTGCGCCCCGCCGAAACGCTGCGGCAGCACCACGCGCTGGTAGCGGCCTTTGCGTGCGTTGACCTCGGTCTCGACCGAAGGCGTCGCCGACGCCAGCACGACCGGGATCTTGGCGATATGGCCACGTACCACCGCCATGTCGCGCGCATGATAATGCACGCCATCGTCCTGCTTGTAGGACTGGTCATGCTCCTCGTCGACCACGATCAGGCCGAGATCGGCATAGGGCAGAAATAGCGCCGAGCGCGCGCCGACCACGGCCGGCGCCTCGCCGCAAGCGATCGCCGCCCAATTGCGCTGCCTGGTGCGCGGGGTGAGCTCCGAATGCCACTCGATTGGCCGCACGCCAAAACGCTGCGCGAAGCGGTCGAGAAACTGGCCCGTGAGCGCGATCTCCGGCATCAGGATCAGCGATTGTTTTTTCCGGCGAATGACCTCGGCGACCGCCTCGAAATAGACTTCGGTCTTGCCAGACCCGGTGACGCCATCGAGCAGCGCGACGTGAAAGCTGCCGCTCGCGGCGAGCGCGCGCATGGTGTCGACCGCGGTGCGCTGCTGGCGCGAGAATTCAGGCTGCGCATGGGACGGATCGGGCGCGGGCGGCGGCGGCGCCGGCGGCAACGGCTCCGTGACCAGCGTGCCCTCATCCACCAGGCCGTCGATCACGCCGGTCGAGACGCCGGCCTCGTGCGCCGCCTCGCTCTTGCCGTGCAACAGGCCATCCGAAAGCACCGCGAGCAACCGCTTGCGCGCCGGCGTCAGCCGCTGTGGCGGCTGACCGACCAGCCGCACGCCGATGCGCACCCGCTCGGGTCCCAAATGCTCGCCCATCCGCAGGCACATGCGCAGCACCATGCCGCGCGAGGACAGCGTATAATTGGCGACCCAATCCACCAGCGAGCGCAGCTCCTGCTTGAGCGGCGGCACATCGAGCCTCTCGGCGACGTCCTTCAGGCGATTGTGCAGCCGCGGATCCGGATTGGCGTTTTCGCCCCAGACCACGGCGAGCACCTCGCGCGGACCGAGCGGCACGCCGACGACATCGCCAGCCTTCAGCTCCATGCCGCGCGGCACACGGTAGGAATAGGTCTGGTTCAAAGCGACCGGAACCAGCACATCGACGATGCGCGTCGATGTCGGGGAGGAAAAGCCGGTGCGGGGAGCGTGGTCCATCGGAAGAGGCAACTTAACGCCGGTTGGTTTTCTTAGCGAAGGCGAAAGGAAAGCGGTGCGATATAATCATGAGAATCACTGCGCCAATAGCCCATGGCCCGAACGCCACCTGCCACTGAGCCGATCGAGCTCGACTGTGCCGACGAGACCATCGCGCTGGAAATGGCGCGCTGGCTGTCGCATCTGCGCGCCGAGCGCAGGTTATCGCCGAAGACGCTGGAAGCCTATGGCCGCGACGTCCGCCAATGCCTCGCGTTTCTCTGTGAACATTGGGGCACGCGGGTGACGCTCACGCGCTTTGCGGTGATCGAGGCGACCGACGTGCGGGCCTTCATGGCGATGCGGCGAGCGGACGACATCGCCAGCCGCTCGCTGATGCGTGCCCTGGCGGGACTGCGCTCGTTCGGCCGTTTTCTCGAGCGCGAAGGCAAGGGCAAGCTCGGCGCATTGTCGGCGATCCGTGCGCCGAAAGTCGGCAAGAGCCTGCCGAAGCCGATCCACATCGCCGGCGCCAAGCGCCTGACCGATGCGGATGAGCGCGCGGGCGAGGAGCGCGAAACCTGGGTCCTGGTGCGCGACGCCGCCGTGATGGCGCTGCTCTACGGATCCGGCTTGCGTATTTCCGAAGCGCTGTCGTTGAAGCGGCGCGACGTGCCGCAGCCCGGCACGGGCGACGTTTTGACAGTCACCGGCAAGGGCAACAAGACGCGCATGGTCCCAGTGCTGCAGAATGTGCTGCAGTTGATCGCGGACTATGTCGCGATCTGCCCGCATGCGCTACCCGCGGAAGGGCCGATCTTCGTCGGCGCGCGCGGCGGGCCGCTCAATCCGCGCATCATTCAGCTCACCATGGCGCGACTGCGGGGCGCGCTCGGCCTACCCGACAGCGCGACCCCGCACGCGCTGCGGCATTCCTTTGCGACGCATCTACTATCACGCGGCGGCGACTTACGCGCGATCCAGGAATTGCTCGGCCATTCCTCGCTCTCGACCACGCAAATTTATACCGGCATCGATAGCGAGCGTTTGCTCGAAGTCTACCGCAGCGCGCATCCCCGTAGCTAAACGGCGCGTTCATCAAGCTGACACGCACCTGTCACGGGCAAGCGCGCCCAGTGCCCTCTTGCGCCGGCAGCGTGGTTCCGGCATTCGTGTTGCTCGTCCTATCCGGAGGGGAATCATGAGCGCGCACGAGAGCATGGAGCACGCCGAACACGCCGAGCACGCAGCCGGCGAAAACAAGAAGATCGCACTGCTGATCGCGATCATTGCGCTGTGCCTTGCACTAGCGGAGACGCTGGGCAAAGGCGCGCAGACAGAAGCCATAAGCAAGAACGTCGAGGCCTCCAATCTGTGGGCGTTTTTCCAGGCCAAGACGATTCGCCGCACCGTGGTTCAGACAGCCGCGGAGCAAACCAAGCTCGGGCTGGGCAGCGTAGCGGATGGCGCCGCCAACGCTGCGGCACAAAAGCAGATCGAGGACTGGCAGAAGACCGCGGCGCGGTACCGCTCCGAGCCGGAGACCGGCGAAGGGACCGAACAGCTATCGGAGCGCGCCAAGCACGCCGAAGAAGAGCGAAATCTCGCGACCGCCAAGTACCACCATTTCGAGCTCGGCTCCGCCGCCTTCCAGATCGCGATCGTGCTGGCATCCGCCACCATCATCACCGGCATCCTAGCGCTGGCCTGGGTCTCGGGTCTCTTGGCCGTCGTGGGAATCGCAATCACGGCGCTCGGCGTGTTCGAGCCGCATCTCTTGCCGCTGCATTGAGCCAAAGACTCGCTGTGTCACAGTCACACCGAGGAGCGCGTCTCGAAGTGCGACGGCCCGACTGCGACAACGGGTCGTTCATTCTTCAAGGCTCGCTTGCGCTTCCAGCGACAAACGGCTGAGCCGTTTGCGCGGGGATAACGGATCCGCTACCGCGCCTCGTGGACGCTCTTTCGGAAGCGCAGAATGAGCCGCAGCATTCGCGCCGTCCAGCGATCGCTATCGCCGCGTAAGACTGCGAGAATCTTCGCCTTCACCGGATCGACCAGCTCCTTACACTTGGCACGCAGCGCCAGCACGAACTGGTAGAGCTTTTCGAACCAGGCCATCTCCAAAAGCTTCGGCCGCGTCACGTCGAATATGAAAGCCGTGATACCGACGCCAAGGAATTTCGCGAACAGAATGGTCGTGAACGCGCTCATCCAATACTGATGCATGAGCAGCCACACCCCGATCATCTTCAGCGGAAACAGTGGGATCACCGGCACGACGAAGACGATCAGCGTCATCGCCGGCGACAGCGTATCGACGCGGTCGGTGAGCCATTGCTTGAAGGCGCTGAGCGGGATGGCGGCGACGATCCGGGCGACGATGGGTTCGAGATGATCCCACAGCCAGGCTTCGATCAAAAAGATGATCGCCAGCAGAATCCAGATGGGTTGCAGAAGGCGGCGCAGCATTCAATTCGTCCCGCCCGCTTCGCATCCGGGGCGTGAGCTACATATGGATGGCCCGTTTGCCGACCGCAAGCGCGGCTTCCTTGATGGCTTCTGAGCGGGTTGGATGCGCATGACAGGTGCGGGCGAGATCTTCTGCAGAGCCACCAAACTCCATCAATACGGCCGCTTCATGGATCATTTCGCCCGCTTCGCGGCCAACAATATGCACACCAAGGACACGATCGGTCTTCGCATCTGCGAGAATCTTTACAAAACCGTCCGTGGTCTGGTTGACTTTGGAGCGGCCATTGGCGGTGAACGGGAATTTACCGACGGTGTAAGCGATGCCGGCCTGCTTCAGCTCTTCCTCGGTCTTGCCAACGGCCGAGACTTCCGGCGTTGTATACACAACCCCGGGTATCACATCGTAATTCACATGACCGGCTTGGCCCGCGATGATTTCGGCAACGGCAACGCCTTCATCTTCGGCCTTGTGCGCGAGCATCGGACCCGCGACCACGTCGCCGATGGCGTAGACGCCTTTCAGCGTGGTTGCAAAATGCGGATCGATCTGCACGCGGCCACGATTGTCTAGGGCAACACCGGCCTCCTTGAGGCCGAGGCCTTGCGTGTAGGGCACACGGCCGATCGCGACCAGCACGACGTCGGCCTCCAGGCTCTCCGCGGGTCCGCCCGCTGCCGGCTCGACCTTCACCGCCAGGGTCTTGCCCGAGGTATCAACGCCCGTGACCTTGGAAGACAGCTTGAACACAAAGCCTTGCTTTTCCAGGATGCGCTGGAATTGCTTACAGATCTCGCCGTCCATCCCTGGCAAGATACGGTCCAGGAATTCAACAACCATGACGTCGGCGCCCAGCCGGCGCCACACCGAGCCGAGCTCAAGTCCGATCACGCCGGCACCGACGACCAGCATTTTCTCCGGCACCTTCGGCAGCGACAGCGCGCCGGTCGAGGAGACGATGCGCTTCTCATCGATCTCAATGCCCTTCAGCGGCGCGACATCAGAGCCGGTGGCGATCACGATGTTCTTGGTCTCGATAGCTTGCGCCTTGCCATCGAGGGAAACTTCGACTTTGCCGCTGCCGAGGATCTTGCCGACACCGCGGATGACGTCGATCTTGTTCTTCTTCATCAGGAACTCGACGCCCTTGACGTTGCCGTCGATGCCCTGCTGCTTGAAATTCATCATCGCGGGCAGATCGAGCTTCGGCGCGGAGACGGCAACGCCCATTTTCGCGAAGGAATGCCCGGCTTCCTCGAACATCTCCGAAGCATGCAGGAGCGCCTTCGACGGCATGCAGCCGATGTTGAGACAGGTGCCGCCCAGCGTCGCATTCTTCTCAACGACGGCGACTTTCATACCGAGCTGTGCCGCGCGGATGGCACACACATATCCGCCAGGACCGGTGCCAATGACAACGAGATCGTAAGTGGGCATGATTGAAGTCCTGTATGCTTAAAGAATGTGACTGCCGTTAACGCCCGCCCGAGACATCAAGGATGGCGCTGGTCACGTAGGAGGCGTCGTCCGACATCAGCCAGAGGATCGCATTGGCGATTTCATCTGCCGTGCCGACGCGCTTCATCGGCACGTGAGCCGCGAGCCGATGGGCACGGTCGGGCTCGCCGCCGGAGGCGTGGATTTCGGTGTCGATCAGACCGGGTCTGATCGCGGCGACGCGAATACCTTCGCCGGCGACTTCGTAACCGAGCCCCAGCGTGAAAGTGTCGATCGCGCCTTTGGAAGCCGCGTAATCGACATAGGTGTTGGGGGAGCCGAGCTTGGCCGCCGCCGACGACAAGTTGACGATGACGCCGCCCTTGCCGCCATGTCGCGTCGACATCCGCTTCACGGCCTCGCGCGCGCACAGGATGCTGCCGGTGACGTTGACCGCCATCATGCGCTGGATGCGCTCCGCCGACATCTCATCGACCCGCGACGTCGGCCCGACGATGCCGGCATTGTTCACCAGCGCCCCGAGCGTGCCGAGCTTGTCGGCCGCCTTGAACAACGCAAGAATGTCGCGCTCCTCGCCGACGTCGCATTTCACCGCGATCGCCTTGCCGTCCTTCGCTTCGATTGCGTCGACCACGCTGGTGGCCGCGGTCTGATTGCTGGCATAGCCGATGCAGACGCGGTAGCCGCGCGTGGCGGCGGCAAGCGCGGTGGCGCGGCCGATGCCGCGGCTGCCGCCAGTGATGATGACGACTTGGTCGGTCAATGTCGTTCCCCTATGATCGGGCGCGCATGGCCTGGATCAGAGATCGAGTACCAGGCGCGCGGGGTCCTCCAGGCTTTCCTTGACGCGCACCAGGAAGGTCACGGCTTCCTTGCCGTCGATGACACGGTGATCATAGGACAGCGCCAGATACATCATCGGGCGAATCTCGATCTTGCCGCCGATCACCATCGGCCGCTCCTGGATCTTGTGCATGCCCAGAATGCCGGATTGCGGCGCGTTCAGGATCGGCGTCGACATCAGCGAGCCGTAGATGCCGCCATTGGTGATGGTGAAAGTGCCGCCCTGCATCTCCTCGATCTTGAGCTGGCCGTCGCGAGCCCTACGACCGTAATCGGCGATTCCCTTCTCGATTTCGGCGATCGACTTCTGGTCGCAATCGTGCACGACAGGCACCACCAGGCCGCGATCGGTGCCGACCGCGATGCCGATGTGGTAGTAGTTCTTGTAGATGAGATCGGTGCCGTCGATCTCGGCGTTGACGGCCGGAATATCCTTCAGCGCCTGCACGCAGGCCTTGGTGAAGAAGCCCATGAAGCCGAGCTTCACGCCGTGCTTCTTCTCGAACACGTCCTTGTACTGCGCGCGCATCGCCATCACGTGGCTCATATCGACCTCGTTGAAGGTCGTCAGCATTGCCGCCGTGTTCTGCACGTCCTTCAGACGCCGCGCGATCGTCTGGCGCAGCCGCGTCATCCGCACGCGTTCCTCGCGCGCCGCATCGTCGGGCGGGGACGGCGCGCGCACCTGCACCGCGGCCGCCGGTTGGCTGATTGGCATCGGCGCCGAGGCCGCGCGCTCGATCGCAGCCAGCATGTCGCCCTTGGTAACGCGACCGTCCTTGCCGGAGCCCGGCACGGTGGACGCATCGACGCCGCTTTCGGCCGAGAGTTTTCGCACCGAAGGCGCAAGCGGAATGTCTGACGGCGCCGCCTTTGGTGCGGCGGCCGGAGCGGGCGCCGCCTGTGGCGCAGGCGCGGCCGGCTTGGCGGCAGCGGGAGCAGTGGCGGCAGGCGCAGCCGCGGGCTTGGCCGCAGCGGCCGCGCCATCATTGATCTGGCCAAGCAACGCGCCGACAGCGACCGTCTCACCGTCCTTGGCGATGATCTCGCCAAGCGTGCCGGCGGAAGGTGCCGGCACCTCGATGGTCACCTTGTCGGTCTCGAGCTCGACCAAGGGCTCGTCAACGGCAACCGGATCGCCGGCCTTCTTGAACCAGCGGCCAATGGTGGCCTCCGTGACGGATTCGCCGAGCGTCGGAACGCGAATTTCGGTCATGATGCTTTTCCTCGAAAAACCTGTGCGTCAAAAGCGTGGCTGTCATCCTCCGCGAAAGCGGAGGATCCAGTAACCCAAGCCGGCGAGACTCAAACGGCGCTGGCGCGGGCTGCTGGATGCCCCGCTTTCGCGGGGCATGACGGGTGGGTGGATTGCGGTTAGTTCAGCGCGTCGTCCAGCAGTGCCTTGAGCTGGGCGAGGTGCTTCGACATCAAACCGGTCGCGGTCGCCGCCGCCGCGGCGCGGCCGGCGTAACGCGGGCGGCGATGCGTGGCGCCAACCTGGTTCAGCACCCACTCCAGATACGGCTCGATGAAGTGCCACGCGCCCATGTTGCGCGGCTCTTCCTGGCACCAGACCATCTCGGCGCCCTTGAAGCGGGCGAGCTCCATCACCAGCGCCTTCAGCGGCACCGGATAGAGCTGCTCGATGCGCATCAGGTAGATGTCGTCGATGCCGCGCTTCTCGCGCTCTTCGTAAAGATCGTAATAGACCTTGCCCGAGCACAGGATCACGCGACGGATCTTGTCATCCGGCACCAGCTTGATCTTCTCATCGGGCTGCATCTGCGCGTCATCGTAGAGGATGCGGTGGAAGGTCGTGCCCTTTGCCAGCTCCTCGAGCCTTGACACCGCACGCTTGTGGCGCAAGAGCGACTTCGGCGTCATCAGGATCAAGGGCTTCCTGATCTCGCGATGCAGCTGCCGCCGCAGCACGTGGAAGTAATTGGCGGGCGTGGTCGGATAGGCCACCTGCATGTTGTCTTCGGCGCACATCTGCAAGTACCGCTCGAGCCGGGCCGACGAGTGTTCCGGTCCCTGGCCCTCATAACCATGCGGCAGCATGCAGACGAGGCCGGACATACGCAGCCATTTGCGTTCGCCAGAGGAGATGAACTGGTCGAACACGACCTGCGCGCCATTGGCGAAATCGCCGAACTGCGCCTCCCATACCGCGAGCGCATTCGGCTCGGCGAGCGAGTAGCCATATTCGAAGCCGAGCACGGCTTCTTCCGACAACAGCGAGTTGATGACCTCGTAATGGCCCTGCTCGCCACCGAGATGATTGAACGGCGTGTAGCGGCTCTCGTCTTCCTGATCGATCAGGACCGAATGGCGCTGCGAGAAGGTGCCGCGTTCGGAATCCTGCCCGGAGAGCCGCACGTGATAGCCTTCCTGCAGGAGCGTGCAGAAAGCCAAAGCCTCGCCGGTTGCCCAGTCGATGCCGACGCCGCTCTCAATCGCCTTGGCACGGTTGTCGAGGAAGCGCTGGATGGTGCGGTGAACCCGGAAGCCATCCGGCACCTTGGTGATCTTGCGGCCGATATCCTTGAGCGTCGCGATCTCGACGCCGGTGACGCCGCGGCGGGCATCCTCTTCCTGGTCGGCGATCTTGAAGCCGGCCCATTTGCCGTCCAGCCAATCGGCTTTGTTCGGCTTATAGCCGGCACCCGCCTCGAACTCGGCATCAAGCCGCGCGCGCCAGTCCGCCTTGGCTTTCTCGACTTCGCCTTCGGTGACCACGCCATCGGCAATCAGGCGCTTGGCATAGATCTCCAGCGTGGAGGGGTGCGAGGCGATCCGCTTGTACATCACCGGCTGGGTGAAGCCCGGCTCGTCGCCCTCGTTGTGACCGTGGCGGCGATAACACCACATGTCGATTACGACAGGCTTGTGGAATTTCTGCCGGAACTCAATCGCGACCTTGGCGGCGAACACCACCGCTTCCGGATCATCGCCATTCACATGGAAGATCGGCGCGTCGATCATCTTCGCCACATCGGACGGATAGGGCGAGGAGCGCGAGTAACGCGGATAGGTGGTGAAGCCGATCTGGTTGTTGACGATGAAATGCAGGGAACCGCCGGTGCGGTAACCCTTCAGGTCCGACAGGCTGAAGCATTCGGCCACCACGCCCTGGCCGGCGAACGCCGCGTCGCCATGCATCAGGAGCGGCAGCACCGAAATGCGCATATCGGGCGGATCGCCATGCTGATCCTGCTTGGCACGCACCTTGCCGAGCACCACGGGATCGACAATTTCAAGATGCGAGGGATTCGCGGTCAGCGACAGATGGATGCGGTTGCCGTCGAACTCGCGATCGGACGAAGCACCGAGGTGGTACTTCACGTCGCCCGAACCTTCGACGTCGTCAGGGTTCGCCGAGCCGCCCTTGAACTCGTGGAACAGCGCGCGGTGCGGCTTGCCCATGACTTGGGTGAGCACGTTGAGACGGCCGCGATGCGGCATGCCCACAACGATCTCCTTCACGCCGAGATTGCCGCCGCGCTTGATGATCTGCTCGAGCGCCGGGATCAGTGATTCGCCGCCGTCCAACCCGAAGCGCTTGGTTCCCGTGAACTTGACGTCGCAGAACTTTTCGAAGCCTTCGGTCTCGATCAGCTTGTTCAGAATGGCCCTGCGGCCCTCGCGGGTGAAACTGATCTCCTTGTCCGGGCCTTCGATGCGCTCCTGGATCCAGGCCTTCTGCGCCGCATTGGAAATGTGCATGAACTCGACGCCGAGCGTCTGGCAGTAGGTGCGCTCGCAGATCGTCACGATCTCGCGCAACGTGCCGTATTCGAGGCCCAGCACATGATCGAGGAAGATCTTGCGATCGAAATCGGCCTCCTCGAAACCGTAGGTGCGCGGGTCGAGCTCTTCACGGCTCGGATGCTGCTCGATCCCGAGCGGATCGAGATTGGCGTGGAAATGACCGCGCATGCGGTAAGCGCGGATGAGCATCAAGGCCCGCACTGAATCGCGCGTCGCCTGGTGCAGCTCGGCGGCGGTGATCTCGGCGCCCTTGGCCTGCGCCTTGGCGGCGATCTTCTGGCCGACCGCCTTCTCGACGGTGGCCCAGTTGCCGTCGAGCGCGCTCGTCAGCTCGTCCTGGGGGGTCAGCGGCCAGTTGTCGCGGCTCCAGGAGGGACCTTCGACGTTCTTGATGACGTCCGCCGGCTGGTCCTTCAGGCTCTTGAAAAACTCCTGCCACTCCCTGTCGACCGAGGCCGGGTCTTTCTCGTAACGGGCGTAGATGTCGTCGATGTAGGTGGCGTTGGTGCCCTGCAGAAATGAAGAGAGGGCAAAGGCGGCGTTCGCGTCTTGGCGAGACATGATCGAGTCCTGGTGATTTACTTCGCGCGACCGAAAAGGCGCGGTCGCCGACCCACGGCAGCGGGTCAGCGCGGCGGTCTTAGGGACCGTTTACCTTATTTAGTGTAAATGTTCAGGCCGAAAAGGACGAAAGACTGAATCAGCGCTTCAATTTTTCGGCAAGCGTGTGTCCGAGCCGGGCTGGCGACGGGGACACTGTAATTCCAGCAGATTCCATGGCCTCCGTCTTGGACCGGGCGTCGCCCTTGCCGCCGGAAATGATGGCGCCGGCATGACCCATGCGCCGGCCGGGGGGCGCCGTGACGCCAGCGATGAACCCGACCATCGGCTTCTTGCGGCCCCGCTTGGCCTCATCCTTGATGAATTGCGCGGCGTCCTCCTCGGCCGAGCCGCCGATCTCGCCGATCATGATGATCGAGGTGGTCTTGGGGTCGGCCAGGAACATTTCCAGCACGTCGATGAACTCGGTGCCCTTGACGGGGTCGCCGCCGATGCCGACCGCGGTGGTCTGGCCGAGGCCCTCCTGCGTGGTCTGGAACACGGCCTCATAGGTCAGCGTGCCCGAGCGGGAGACGATGCCGACATTGCCCGGCTTGAAGATATTGGCCGGCATGATACCGATCTTGCACTCGCCAGCCGTCATCACGCCGGGGCAGTTCGGCCCGATCAGGCGCGACTTCGAGCCCGAGAGCGAGCGCTTCACCCGCACCATGTCCAGCACCGGAATGCCCTCGGTGATGCAGACGATCAGCGGAATCTCAGCATCGATCGCTTCGCAGATCGCATCCGCCGCGCCCGGCGGCGGCACGTAGATCACGGATGCGTCCGCACCGGTCTTTTCGCGCGCTTCCCGCACCGTATCGAACACCGGCAGGCCCAGATGGGTCGCACCGCCTTTGCCCGGCGAGGTGCCGCCGACCATCTTGGTCCCATAGGCGATCGCAGCCTCCGAGTGGAAGGTGCCGTTCTTGCCGGTGAAACCCTGGCAGATGACCTTGGTGTTCTTGTCGATCAGGATGGACATGTCTGTTGCTGCTTCCGCGTGGATGTCGTTTGTCAGTGGATCCGCTTGTAGACGCCGGTGAGCACGTCGCTCCACCCCTCGGCATCCGGCGAGAACTGGATCTTCATCGAATAGCTGTCGTCATCGATGATCTCGTAGATGTGGCGCGCATTGCCGCGCAGCGACCCGCGCACCAGGGTCAGCACCTTACCGACCCAGGAGCCGGAGGCCGGCGAGGGCGGGAAATAGCCCAGCGAGTCGTGCCAGAACAGTTTGTAAAGCCGATCCTCGCGGTCATAGGTGAAGAGCGCATGGGCGGCAAAGCTCTCCCTGCCGTCGCGCGTCTGCCTTGTGTCCTGGATAAGGTAGAAGCCGTTGAGGTCCATGCGGGCGACGACCTGCGAGGTCGCTGGCCCGCCCTCTACCCAGCGCGAGGGATAGACCACCTCCTCGCCGCTCCATTCGCCCGCGAACACGCCCAATCTGCGATGCTCTTCCAGAGGCGCCGGTGCGGCGAGATGGTCCTCGGCCATGGCCGTTAGCTCCCTTTGACGGCCTTCACGATCTTCTGCGCGGCATCATCGAGATTGTCCGCCGGCAACACGTTGAGGCCCGATTCGCGGATGATCTTCTTGCCCTGTTCGACATTGGTGCCTTCGAGCCGCACCACCAGCGGCACCTTCAGGCCCACTTCCTTCACCGCGGCGACAACGCCTTCGGCGATGACGTCGCACTTCATGATGCCGCCGAAGATGTTGACCAGGATGCCCTTCACGTTGGGATCGGCGGTGATGATCTTGAAAGCGGCCGCGACCTTTTCCTTGCTGGCGCCGCCGCCGACATCGAGGAAGTTCGCCGGCGACATGCCATAGAGCTTGATGATGTCCATGGTCGCCATGGCAAGGCCTGCGCCATTGACCATGCAGCCGATATTGCCGTCCAGCGCGACATAGTTGAGGTCGTATTTGGACGCCTCGATCTCCTTGGCGTCCTCCTCGGTTTCGTCGCGCAATGCCACGACTTCGGGATGTCGGAACAACGCGTTGTCGTCGAAGGCAATCTTGGCGTCGAGGACGCGCAAGTTGCCCTGCTTGGTGACGACGAGCGGGTTGATCTCCAGCATCGCCATGTCCTTGGCGACGAAGGCGTTGTAGAGCTGGGTCGTCAGCTTCTCAGCCTGCTTGGCGAGATCGCCTGTGAGGTTCAACGCTTTCGCGACCGCGCGACCGTGGTGCCCCATGATGCCGGTGGCGGGATCGACCGAGAACGAGACGATCTTTTCCGGGGTCGAATGCGCCACATCCTCGATGTTGACGCCGCCTTCGGTCGAGACCACGAAGGACACTTCAGAAGTTTCGCGGTTGACCAGGAGCGAGAGGTAGAACTCCTTCTCGATGTCGGAGCCTTCCTCGATGTAGAGGCGGTTGACCTGCTTGCCGGCGGGGCCAGTCTGCACCGTGACCAAGGTTGCGCCCAGCATCTGCTTGACGAACTCCTTCACTTCATCGGCCGACTTGGCGATGCGCACGCCGCCCTTCTCGCCGGCGGAGGCTTCCTTGAATTTGCCCTTGCCGCGGCCGCCGGCATGGATCTGGCTCTTCACCACCCAGATCGGGCCTGGGACCGACTTGGTGGCGGCACCGGCGTCCTCGGGCCGGAGCACCGGGAAGCCTTTCGACATCGGCACCCCGAACTCGCTGAGCAGTGCCTTGGCCTGGTATTCGTGAATATTCATCAGGGACGCTCCCCAACCCTCATCCGGTGAATTGCAAAAGATCCACGCCGATTTCGCCCTGGTATACCATATACCAATCCAGCTTCAAGGCCCGAAGCCGAGCGATTTTGGCGAGGCAAGGAAATTACCGGCCGAGCAGGTCGGGCGCGATCTTCTTGCAGGCATCGACCAGCCCCTGCACGGCGGCGACCGACTTGTCGAAACCCTCGCGGTCCTTGCCGGCGAGTTCGATCTCGACGATACGCTCGACGCCCTTGCCGCCGATCACGACCGGCACGCCGACATACATGTCCTTCACGCCATACTCGCCGTTGAGGTAAGCGGCGCAGGGCAGCACGCGCTTCTTGTCGCGCAGATAGCTCTCGGCCATCGCGATCGCCGAGGCCGCCGGCGCGTAATAGGCCGAGCCGGTCTTCAGCAGATTGACGATCTCGGCACCGCCATTGCGGGTACGGTCGACGATCTCGTCAATGCGAGCCTGCGAGGTCCACCCCATCTTGACGAGGTCGGGCAGCGGAATGCCTGCTACCGTGGAGTAGCGCGCCAGCGGCACCATGGTGTCGCCATGGCCGCCGAGCACGAAGGCGGTGACGTCCTCGACCGAGACGTTGAACTCATCGGCGAGGAAGTAGCGGAAGCGCGCGGAGTCCAGCACGCCAGCCATGCCGACCACCTTTTTGTGCGGCAGGCCGGAAGCCTTCTGCAGCGCCCAGACCATGGCGTCGAGCGGGTTGGTGATGCAGATGACGAAGGCGTTCGGCGCGTATTTCTTGATGCCGGCGCCGACCTGCTCCATGACCTTGAGATTGATGGAGAGCAGATCATCGCGGCTCATGCCGGGCTTGCGCGGCACGCCCGCGGTGACGATGCAGACGTCGGCGTTGTCGAGCGCCTCGTAGGAATTGGCGCCGGAATACTGGGCGTCGAAACCGTCGACCGGCGAGGATTGCGCAATGTCGAGCGCTTTGCCCTGCGGCACCCCCTCGGCAATATCGAACAGCACCACATCGCCAAGCTCCTTCAAGCCGATGAGGTGAGCCAGCGTTCCGCCGATTTGACCGGAGCCAATCAAAGCAATCTTGTCGCGTGCCATGGAAGCCTGTCCTTTGAACCCGAGCCGGGAGGTTTGAAGTCGAGTGGCTGTTATCGCTTTCGACTGATACGTTCAAGTCGCGCCATGCCCAATTGTCGCACCTGCCCTGAATTCGGTCAGGGCGGCCCCCTGTCCTTCCGGGCGCTACGCCAGCATCGAGCCCGGAATCTCGCGCCACAACCTCCAGATTCCGGATTCGCGCGGAGCCTGTGATCGGGCCGAGCTTCGGTGCGGACCCGTTGCCGCGCCCGAGAATGACAGTGCCAACCGAACGACAGCGCTGCTTACGTCTCCACCAGCCCCGTGGTGGCGCCGCTGGCGGCGGAATCCTTTCGTCCGTGCGGCAGCGCCAGGTAGGAATCCGAGCTCATCTCGATCAGGCGCGAGGAGGTGCGCTTGAACTCGTTGGCCTCGTGGCCTTCGGTCGCAACATAGAGCGACATCGGATCAGCGTCGGCTGAAGCCATCAGCTTCACGGCATTGTCATAGAGCGTGTCGATCAGCGAGATGAAGCGCTTGGCGGCATTGCGCTGCGGATAGTCCATCACCGGAATGCGATCGATCAGGATGGTATGATAGTCGTGCGCGAGCCGCAGATAGTCCGATGCCGCCAGCGGCTTTTCGCAGAGATCGGCAAAGGCAAATCGCGCGACGCCGTGCGAGGAGCACGGCACGTGCAGGATGCGCCCCTTGATCGAAATATCGCGCGGCTTGCACTTGGCGTGGCCGGTCAGTTTCGCCCAGGCCGTGTCGAGTGCGCGACCCGCTTCCGCATCGGCCGGCACCAGCCACATCTTGACGCCGGCGAGCTTCTCCAGCCGGAAATCGGTTCTGGCGTCCAACCGCAGCACGTCCATATGCGCCTCGATCTGCGCGATGAAGGGCAGGAACAGCGCGCGGTTGAGGCCGCCTTTGTAAAGATCCTCCGGAGCGACGTTTGAGGTCGCCGCAACCACGGTGCCGAGCTCGAAGAGCTTTGCGAACAATCGCCCGAGGATCATCGCGTCGGCGATGTCGGTGACGTGGAACTCGTCAAAGCAAAGCAGCCACGCCTCGTCGAAAATCGCGCCCGCGGTGAGCGCGATGACGTCGGTGTCGGCGATCTCGCCGCGGGCGATGTTTTGCCGGTAGCCATAGATGCGCTCATGCACCTCGGCCATGAATTCGTTGAAATGGGCCCTGCGCTTGTGCGTGACGGGGCTCGCCTGAAAGAACAGGTCCATCAGCATGGTCTTGCCGCGGCCGACCTCGCCATGAACGTAGAGGCCGCGCGGCGGTGTGTCGCTCTTGTCGCCGAACAGACGGCCGAACAGGCTCTGCTTGCGCGACGGCTTATAGCCCGCAAGGCGACGTTCCAGGCTCGCGAAGGCTTCCACGACCTCGGCCTGGGCCGCATCGGCCTCGATGGCGCCAGACGAGATCAGAGCCTGGTATTGGGCTTGGAACGAAGAGGAAGGTGGCGTGAGCATGGATCTCTTTCGGCCTCAGCCGGCCGAAAATTGCAAGTCGACATTTGCAGCGGGGGTATGTCGAATCCGCTACCGTCATTCCGGGGCGATGCGCAGCATCGAACCCGGAATCCGGAGATTCCGGGTCTGGTCCTTCGGACCATCCCGGAATGACGGCGAAAGGAGCGTCGATGCCCGGGACAAGCCCGGCCATGACGACGGCGGATCTTAGAGAGCACGATCACGCGCTCAGCGCGTAGGAATCCTCGACGACATAGGGGCCGCCTCCGGTGGAGGCGCGCGAGGAAAACAGCACGAAGCGCTCGGCGGTGAAGACCTTGCTTGGGAAATAACCGCGTAGCGAGAGATAATCGGCAACGTCCTGGCTCGAAGCATCGTAGAGCCGCGCCAGCGTGACGTGCGGAATGAATTTGCGTCCCTCCGGATCAAGCCCGATGCGCTGCATCAGCCGTTCCAGTTCCGCCTGCAGCTCGATCAGCGGCCGGCTCGGCACGATGGTAGCGACCACCGCGCGCGGCTTGCGTCCGCCGAAGCTGGAGAGACCCCGCACCGTCACCTCGAACGGCTTGCGATCGACCCGCTCCAGCATCGAGGCGATCTCGTGGGCGGAGGCGCCGTCGATATCGCCGATGAAGCGCAATGTGACGTGGTAATTTTCGGGATCGATCCAACGGGCGCCGGGGAGACCACCTCGCAAGCTGGAAAGCGTCTGGCAGACATCTGGCGGGATTTCCAGACCAGTAAACAAGCGCGGCATCGTCAGGACTCCCGATGCTTGCGGCCCGATCCAGGCAGATCGGACCTGACCACAAATCCCGGCGGCGAATCACCGATGCAGAATTTGTACCGTAGTTATGTGACTCTGCGAAGCATCCTGCGTTAACGAAGCGGAAAGCCCCGTAGAAGCACGTACAGGGTTAAGCGTCACCTTGCCCGTTTTTCAACTAGGCTGACCTTTTATCGTGCCTAAAAATGCCTCCACCGTGGGCAAGACATTCTTCACGATAATGTCGACGCCTTCTGCGGTGGGATGAATCCCATCCGCCTGGTTGAGCTTCGCGTCGGCCGCGACGCCGTTCAGGAAGAACGGGTAGAGCGGCACGTCGAAGGCTTTCGCAAGGTCCGGGTAGATCGCGTCGAAGCGCGCCGCATAGTCGCTGCCGTAGTTCGGCGGCGCCAGCATGCCGCACAGCATCACCGCGATTCCGCGCTTCTTCAGCCGGCCGATGATGTCGGAGAGCGCCTCGCGCGTGATCTTGGGATCGATGCCACGCAAGGCGTCGTTGGCGCCGAGTTCGACGATCACCGCCTGGGTTCCCTCCGGCACCGACCAATCGAGCCGGTCGCGGCCGGCGGAGGCGGTGTCGCCCGACACCCCGGCGTTGGTTATCTCCACCTCTATGCCTTTGTCCTTCAAAGCTTTTTGTAGCCTGGCCGGAAATGCCGCAGGTCCCGGCAGCCCAAGGCCCGCACTCAATGAATCGCCCAGGACCACCATCTTGACGGGCTTGGCTTCGCCTGCCGCGGAGGTTTGCGCGAAAGAGAGCTGCACCGTCATGATGGCGACCATCAACACGACTATGTGCATGAACAATCGTCCACGCCTCTCGACCGCGCCGGACGAAGTGCCATATGACCGAGCCATGGACAGTCGCATCGAACCCTCGCAATTCTCCGGCCTTGCCCCGGACACCATTTCCATCAAAGACGTCAACCTCTCGCTCGGCACCGGCGCTGCGCGCGTTCACATTCTCAAGGATATCAGCCTGCGCGTGGCCTCAGGGGAGGCGCTCGGCCTGATCGGACCGTCGGGCTCGGGAAAATCGACGCTGCTGATGGTGATGGCGGGATTGGAACGTCCAGACAGTGGAGAGGTGGTGGTCAACGGCACCGCTTTCAATGCCCTCAACGAGGATGCGCTGGCGCGTTTTCGCGGCCGGCAGGTCGGCATCGTCTTCCAATCGTTTCACCTGATCCCGACCATGACAGCGCTGGAGAACGTCGCAGTGCCGCTGGAACTCGCGGGCGTGGCTGACGCGGACGTGCGCGCCGAACAGGAGCTGATCTCGGTCGGGCTCGGTCACCGCCTGCATCATTATCCAACCCAGCTTTCCGGCGGCGAGCAGCAGCGCGTCGCGCTCGCCCGCGCACTCGCGCCGGATCCCGCGATCCTGGTGGCCGACGAGCCGACGGGCAACCTCGACGAAGCCACCGGCAAGCAGATTGTCGACCTCATCTTCACCAAGCACGCCGAACGCGGCATGACGCTCGTGCTGGTCACCCACGATCATTCGCTGGCCGAGCGTTGCGACCGTGTGGTGCGCTTACGATCGGGCCGTATCGACGATACCAGCGCGGACCGCAAGCCCGCGCCATGACCATCGCAGTCGAACATCTCGGCGGTGGTCGCGATGCGGCGCTTGCCCTGCGTTATGCCTTGCGTGAATTGCGCGGCGGCCTGCGCGGATTCTACGTTTTCATCGCCTGCATCGCGCTTGGCGTGATGGCGATCGCAGGCGTCGGCTCGGTCGCGGCCAGCCTCTCGGACGGACTTGCGCGCGAGGGCCGCACCCTGCTCGGCGGCGACGTCGCCTTCGTGCTGTTTCAGCGCGAGGCAAAGCCCGCCGAGGTCGGCTTCCTGCGCTCGCGCGGTGAGCTCTCGGTCGCGGCGACCCTGCGCGCCATGGCAAAGACCGCCGACGGCAAGCTCGCGCTGGTCGAGATGAAGGCGGTCGACGACAACTATCCGAGGCTGGGCGCGCTGTCGCTCACGCCCGACAGGCCGACCGTAGACCTGCTTGCGCAGCGCGATGGCGCTTACGGCGCGGCGGCCGATCCGGCGCTGCTTGCCCGGCTCGATCTCAAGATCGGCGACAAGGTCTCGATCGGCGACGCCACCTTTCAGATCCGCAGCGCCGTCGATGCCGAGCCCGACAAGCTTGCCGGCGGCCTCGGCTTCGGGCCGCGCTTTCTGGTCAGCATCGACGGCTTGCGCGCGACCGGGCTGTTACAGCCAGGCAGCCTGGTGCGCTGGATGTATCGCGTCAGGCTGCCGGACAATGCCTCCGATGACCGCGCGGTGGCGACGCTCCTCGATGATGCGCGGCGGGCCGCGCCCGAAGCCGGCTGGGAGGTGCGCAGCCGCGGCAATGCGTCGCCGCAGCTCGAGCGCACCATCGATCGCTTTACGCAGTTTCTCACCCTGGTGGGCCTCGCCGCGCTTCTGGTCGGCGGCGTCGGCGTCGCCAATGCCGTCAAGAGCCATATCGATCGCCGGCTGGAGGTGATCGCGGCGCTGAAGGCACTCGGCGCGACCGGCCGTGACGTGTTCGCGATCTATCTTGCGCAAGTGATCGTGCTCGCGAGTTTGGGCGCGGTGATCGGGCTGGCCGCGGGCGCCGCCCTGCCCTTCGTCATCGTCGGCCTGTTCGGCAAGCTCCTGCCGCTGCCGGTGGTGCCGGCGCTGCACGGGAGCGAGCTCGCACTGTCCTTCGTTTACGGCCTTCTGACGGCGCTCGCCTTCGGCCTGTGGCCGCTCGGCCGCGTCCACGACGTGCCTGTCGCTGCGCTGTTCCGCGAAGCGGTCGTCGCCGAATGGCATCGGCCGCGCTGGCGCTACCTGGCGCTGATGGCGTTCGTGATCGCGCTGCTTGTCACGGTGGTGATTGGACTGGCCTACGACAAGCGCATCGCCGCCGTGTTCGTCGTCGCTTCGGTGATTGTCTTTGCGGTGCTGCGCGGCATTGCGGCCGGCGTGATGGCGGCGGCCGCGCGTCTCCCGCGCACGCGCTTTCCTATGCTGCGGCTAGCGATCTCCAACATCTACCGGCCGGGCGCGCTGACGCCGTCCGTGGTGCTGTCGCTTGGTCTGGGGCTTGCGGTTCTGGTCACCATCACGCAGATCGACGGCAATCTGCGCCAGCAGTTTCTGGCCTCGCTGCCGGACCGCGCGCCGTCCTTCTTCTTCATCGACATTCCTTCATCGGATGCCGACCGCTTCAACGCCTTCCTCAAACAGGTCGAACCGGAGTCGACGGTGGAGGACGTGCCGATGCTGCGCGGGCGCATCGTCGCCGCGCGCGGTGTGAGGGCGGAGGACCTTTCCCCCTCATCCGACTCCGAATGGGTGCTGCAGAGCGACCGCGGCCTGACCTATACCGGCGACATTCCGAAAGGCTCCAAGATCGTCGAGGGGCAGTGGTGGGGCAAAGACTACGACGGGCCACCGCTGGTCTCGATCGAGAAGAAGATCGCCGATGGACTGAAGCTCAAGCTTGGCGACGAGATCGTGGTCAATGTGCTCGGCCGCGACATCCCGGCGCGGATCGGCAATATGCGCAAGATCGACTGGCAGGGGCTCGGCATCAATTTCGTGCTGGTGTTCTCGCCCAACGCCTTCAAGGGCGCGCCGCACACCCACATCGCCACCCTGACGGAAGCCTATCCGGATCCCTCCGGCGACGGACGCATCATCAAGCAGGTGGCGAACGCATTTCCGATGGTGACGAGCGTGCGGGTGCGCGAGGTGATGGAAACCATCGGCTCGGTGGTCTCCAATCTCGCGCTGGCGATCCGCGGCGCCAGCGCTGTAACGCTGATTTCGGCGATCCTGGTGCTGGGCGGGGCCCTGGCCGCCGGCCACCGCCATCGCGTTTACGACGCCGTCATTCTGAAGACCCTCGGTGCAACCCGGGTCCGGCTGCTCGGCGCCTATGCCCTGGAATATCTGCTGATCGGCCTGGCCACGGCCGTGTTTGGCGTGATTGCCGGCTCGATTGCGGCCTATCTGATCGTGACCCGCCTGATGACCTTGAGTTTCGTCTGGCAGGCCGGCAGCGCCGCAGCCGTGGTCCTGGCGGCACTGCTGGTGACGGTCGGGCTGGGGCTTGCCGGCACGCTGCTGGCACTGAACCAGAAACCCGCCTCGGTGCTGCGCAACCTGTAAAAAGGGCTATAAAGGCCTAACGGTCGGGAGACGGCCGTTTTCGGCCTTTTTGTCGCGGGATTTGGGCCTTGGAGCGACATTCGGCCGCGCGTGGAAGCTTGCGACGGATATGCTAGTTTCCCATTTAACCCTTGGGTCAGATGCAAGGCTTGGTGACACAAAATTAATGTCGGCAAGCACGACCATCTGAGATAGGTTTTTTGGCGGCGACCGCAGCCCTTGCGCTTCACCGCACCAACATACGGGAATTCGACCATGTCGGACCTAGACCGCAACTACGCTTCTCCTTTCGGCCGGGCCGCAGGGCGCGTTGATACCGCGACCGTCGACGCCGGTCTGCGCGCCTACATGCTGCGCATCTACAACTACATGAGCATCGGCCTGGCCATCACCGGTCTCGCCGCGCTCGGCATCTACATGGCGGCGGTGACGAGCGACCCCTCGGGCGCCGCGGCCAAGATCGGCAACGCGTTCCTGACGCCGTTCGGCTATGCGATGTTCGTAAGCCCGCTGAAGTGGCTGTTCATCCTGGCGCCGCTCGGCATGGTGTTCGCGCTTTCGGCCGGCATCAACCGCCTGGCGCCTTCGACCGCCCAGCTCCTGTTCTGGGTCTTTTCGGCGCTAATGGGCGTGTCGCTGTCGTCGATCTTCCTGGTGTATACCCACACCTCGATCGTGCGCGTGTTCTTCATCACCGCGGCGACATTCGGAGCGCTGAGCCTTTATGGCTACACCACGCGGCGTGACCTCACCGGCTTCGGCTCGTTCCTGTTCATGGGCCTGATCGGCGTCGTGATCGCGAGCCTGGTGAACCTGTTCCTGGTCAGCTCCGCGCTGCAGTTCGTGGTGTCGGTGGTCGGCGTGCTGGTGTTCGCGGGCCTCACCGCCTGGGACACCCAGCGGCTGAAGAATGACTACATCTACGGCTACGCCTCGGCCGGCGGCGATATGGCGGAACGTGCCTCGATCATCGGCGCCCTGTCGCTGTATTTGAACTTCATCAACCTGTTCACGCTGCTCCTGCAGTTGCTCGGTCAGCGCGACAACTGATCCGTCGAGCAAGACGCGATACGGAGCCCCGGTCTCAGCGCCGGGGCTTTTCTTTTGGCCGACCATCTCTTCACCGTCATGGCCGGGCGTGTCCCGGCCATGACGGAAAACCGGGCAAGAAGGACGTGGATGCCCGGGCCTTCGCCTTGCCGAAGGGGCTTCGGCCCCGCAGGCGGGACAAGCAGGGGTGTGACGAGCTACATTGAAGCGGTTTATTCCGCTGATATCTTCGCACCCATGTCCTCACCCGAAATCCGACCGGCCAAAGAGGCCGACCTTCCCTTCATCACAGCGATCTATGAGCACGCTGTACTCCACGGCACCGCGACGTTCGAATTGGCGCCGCCGGACCTCGCCGAGATGACGCGGCGCTACAACGCGCTGATGGACGGCGGCTTCCCTTATTTCGCCGCGACGCTGGACGGCCGCGTGGTCGGCTACGCCTATGCCGGCGCCTACCGGCCGCGGCCCGCCTATCGCTTCACGGTCGAGAACTCGATCTATCTCGAGCCCGCCACGCATCGCCGCGGCATCGGCCGGCAGCTCCTGCAGCGACTGATCCTGGAATGCGAGGCGCGCGGCTACCGCCAGATGATCGCGGTGATCGGCGATTCCGCCAATGCCGGATCGATCGGCGTGCACACCAGATGCGGTTTCAAGCTGATCGGCACTCACCCGAATGTCGGCCTCAAATTCGGCCGATGGCTCGACACCGTGATGATGCAGCGCGCGCTCGGCGAGGGCGCGACCACGGTGCCGGCGGAATAATTGTCGGCCGTCATTCCGGGGCGGGCGTGAAACGCGCGAGCCCGGAAGCTCGGGCCGCGAGTTGATAATCTCCAGCCCCCGGATCAAGCGCTGCGCGCTTGTCCGCAATGACGGTGCGTGGGATTACGCCGATGTCCGGGATGTCGGAGTGCGACGTCAGACCAGTGCCAGCTTGCGGTCGATGACCAGCAGCACGCGGTCGAGGTCGTGGCCGCGGCGCAGGATCAGGCCAGTGGCCGAGATCACGCTGTACATGCCCTGCTTGCGCGCGAGCCGCGGATCCTTCTCGATCCGATAGATCGGCACTTCGGACGCGCGGCGGAACACCGAGAACACCGCGCGGTCTTTCAGAAAATCGATGGCGTAGTCGCGCCACTCACCATCGGCGACCATGCGCCCGTACAGATTCAAGATGCGATTGAGTTCGAAACGATTGAATGTCACCCGGTGCGGCACAGCATTCGCAACGGCATTACGCGCCGCTGCGTAACTTGCGCTTGGATCGGCATCCTCCGACATCAGATTCATGCAGCGCCTCCTGTCATCTCGTTGACATGATCGCCCCAACCGGTGGAGGCCGCAAGGGGCTTTGCGAATCACGAATCGCGGCAAGACGAACGCGACGAATTGTCCTGCCCCTTCCGGGAAGCGCCGGCCGGATCGGATGACCGCGCCATCATCTTCTGTCAAGCTTCTGATTAGGCATGATCTTTTCGGCGCTTTCCGGCGTGCCGCGCTCCGAGCCGGAAGCCCCCTAGCGTCACGGCAACGTTAGCGGAATCACAATGCCGCCCCACTTCCGCCCACCGCCTGCCGCCCTAAATAGCGATAACATCGTTACTGCGTTGGCCCGGTCCTTTCGGTTCCGGATTCCTCAGCCCCCAGCCCCCCGGGATTGTCGGGATCGGGCCTGACGCAGGAAATTAAGAGGACCAACGAAAGTTGGTCCTTTTTTGTTTTGGGCCCAGCCTACGATTCGCCCCCGCTGGTTCGGCAACGAGCCGCAAAGCCTTCCCTCAAATCCGGAGATCAACCCTCAAATCCGGAGATCAACGCCTCGGCGTCCGGGTCCGCGCATTTGCGCGCCCGCGAATGACGCAACGAATTTCAGCAGCACTCAGCGCAGCGAACCGTAGACGGAGCCCAAGGAGGTATAGGCCGCGCCCAGCATCGGGCCCGGCCGGTCGCTACGGCCATCCTGCAGATAGACTACCGCGCCATCGACACCCTCGCGCACCACATTTTCTAGCGGCACGGTCCAACTCGCGGGACTGCCGTTCCAGTCGCCGACCTTCAAAAGGTTACGCACGACGTTGTGGTAGGTGATTTCCCGGCCGCGGTTTTCGCCGCGACCGATCGAAATCGGCACGGCCTTGGAGATCGAGCAGATCCATACTTCGCCATGCGTGACCAAGGGAACCTTGCTCGCAGCAACCGAAACGTTGATCTGCTTGCCGGACAGACTCATCGTCACCGGCACCGACATCACGCCGTTCTTCCCGGTCGCATTGATCGCGTTCTCTATGCCGGCGCGATCGCTGCCGATCACCTGTGCCGATCCGTTGACGATGGCCTGCGGTGTGTAGACGTCACGGTCGCCGCGCACTCTCGAATAGGCGCGCTGCCGTGCGGAGAAGCGGGCATCGGCGAGCGTGTCCTTCCAGCCGAGATAGTCCCAATAATCGATCGGCATGCTCATCGCGATCACGTCCGGATCTTTCGCGAGTTCGCCGATGATCTTGTCGGCCGGCGGGCAGGACGAGCAGCCTTGCGAGGTGAAGAGCTCCACCACCGCGCGCGGATCAGCCTGGGCGGGTCTTATGATGGCGATGATCGCACAGAGGCCGAGTGCGCCTGACCAGCGCGACAAAGAAGTGTAGGCCATCATCGCTGTCATAGCTAACCACGCACCCGCATCACCACACTACCGTTTCTCGGCGCGATCGCACGCCGGTTCTATCTCGTGTTTGAGCATGATCGCCTAGCAAACGCCTCGCGTTTGTTAGCTGGGAAACCGGTACCCGCTTTGCGCTAACGCGAGCTTCGTGTCCCAATCACGCTCGAATGCCAAGGAGGCGGCCCTTGTCTTAGGCCGCCTCCGAATTGCTCGCCACTCACTTCACAGTGAGCCATGGACCGGAGCTTCGATCAAGCTGCGAGTTTGCGCAGCACATAATGCAGAATGCCGCCGTTGCGGTAGTAATCGAGCTCGTCCAGCGTATCGATCCGGCACAGCAGCGGCACGCGCTGCAGCGTGCCATCGCTTCCGACGATCTCCGCCGTCAGCTTCTGGCGCGGCTTCAGATCGCCCTGCAGCCCACGAATCGTCACCTTCTCGTCGCCCTTCAGCCCAATCGACTGCCACGACGTGCCTTCCTCAAAGGTTAACGGCAGCACGCCCATGCCGACGAGATTGGAGCGGTGGATGCGCTCGAAGCTCTGGCAAATCACCGCACGCACACCGAGCAGGCGCGTACCTTTCGCGGCCCAGTCGCGCGAGGAGCCGTTGCCGTACTCGGCGCCGGCGAATACCACCAGCGGCACGCCTTCGGCCTGGTACTTCATCGCAGCATCGTAGATCGACATCTGCTCGCCGTCCGGCCAATGCTTGGTGTTGCCGCCTTCCGGGATGTTACCGTCGGCGCCCTTGAGCATGAAGTTCTTGATGCGAATGTTGGCGAAGGTACCGCGCATCATCACTTCGTGATTGCCGCGCCGCGTGCCGTATTGGTTGAAGTCGGCAGGCCGCACCTGATGCTCGCTCAGGAATTTTCCGGCCGGCGAGGTCAGCTTGATCGAGCCTGCCGGCGAGATGTGGTCGGTGGTGATCTTGTCGCCGAACATCGCAAGAATCCGCGCATCGACGATGTCCGTGGTCGGCTCCGGCTCCTTCTTCATGCCTTCGAAGTAAGGCGGGTTCTGCACATAGGTCGAACTCATGTTCCAGCGATAGGTCTCGCTGTCGACGGTCTTGATCTTGCGCCAGTTGGTGTCGCCCTTGAACACGTCGGCATATTTCTTCTTGAAGATCGGCGCGGTGACGAACTTCTTCACGAAGGCGTTGATCTCCTTCGCGGTCGGCCAGATGTCCTTCAGATAAACGGGCTTGCCGTCCTTGCCCTCGCCGATCGGCTCGACCGCGAGGTTCTTGGTCACCGATCCCGCCAGCGCATAAGCGACGACGAGCGGCGGCGAGGCGAGGTAATTCGCCTGCACATCCGGGCTGACGCGGCCTTCGAAGTTGCGGTTGCCGGAGAGCACCGCGGCGGCGACGATGCCGTTGTCGTTGATCGACTTCGAGATCTCCTCCGGCAGCGGGCCGGAATTGCCGATGCAGGTGGTGCAACCAAAGCCGACCAGGTTGAAACCCACCTTGTCCAGATCGGTCTGCAGGCCGGAATTGGCGAGGTATTCCGCGACCACCTGGCTGCCGGGCGCGAGCGAGGTCTTCACCCAGGGCTTCGCCTTCAACCCTTTCGCGGCCGCCTTGCGCGCGAGCAGGCCTGCGCCGATCAGAACGCTCGGATTGGATGTGTTGGTGCAGGAGGTGATCGCCGCGATCACCACGTCGCCATGGCCGAGATCGAAATTGCGCCCCTCGACCGGATAGCGTTTTTCCGCATCGTCGGCCTTCTTGTATTCGCTCGCCAGCGCGCCGGCAAAGCCCTCCGAAACCGCCGGCAGCGCAACGCGCCCCTCCGGCCGCTTCGGGCCAGCCATCGACGGCACGACGTCGCCGAGGTCGAGCGTGATGGTCTCGGTGAACACCGGGTCCGGCGTCTTGGCGGTGCGGAACAGGCCTTGCGCCTTGGCATAGGCCTGGACCAGCGCGACGCGCGACGGCGAGCGGCCCGAGGTCTTCAGATAGTCGATGGTCGCGGCGTCGACCGGGAAGAAGCCGCAGGTCGCGCCATATTCAGGCGCCATGTTGCCGATGGTCGCCTTGTCAGCAACCGAGAGAGTGTCCAGGCCGGGGCCGTAGAACTCGACGAACTTGCCCACCACGCCAAGCTTGCGCAGCATCTGCGTGACCGTGAGCACGAGATCGGTCGCGGTGACGCCTTCCTTCAATTGGCCCTTGAGCTTGAAACCGACGACGTCGGGCAGCAGCATCGATAGTGGCTGGCCGAGCATGCAGGCTTCCGCCTCGATGCCGCCGACACCCCAGCCGAGCACGGCGAGGCCGTTGACCATCGTGGTGTGCGAATCGGTCCCAACAAGCGAATCCGGATAGGCGACCTCGAAGGTGCCGGTCTTCTTGCCGACCGTCATCTTCTCCTTCTTGCTCCACACCGTCTGCGCGAGATATTCGAGATTGACCTGGTGGCAGATGCCGGTGCCGGGTGGCACCACCGAGAAATTCGAGAACGCTTTCTGACCCCATTTCAGGAATTCGTAGCGTTCCTGGTTCTGCTTGTATTCCTCGGTCACGTTCTTGGCGAAGGCCTTGTTGTCGCCGAAGAAGTTCACGATCACGGAATGGTCGATGACGAGATCGACCGGCACCAGCGGATTGATCTTCTCCGCATTGCCTCCGAGCTTCTGCATCGCATTGCGCATGGCCGCAAGATCGACCACGGCCGGCACGCCGGTGAAATCCTGCATCAACACGCGCGCCGGGCGGAACGCGATTTCATGCTCGAGCTTGCGCTTGCGCAGCCACTTCGCGACCGCCTGGATGTCCTCCTTCTTGACACTGCGACCGTCTTCGTTGCGCAGGAGATTCTCCAAGAGCACCTTCATCGAATAGGGCAGCTTGGAAATTCCCTTCAGACCGTTTTTCTCGGCGGCGGCCAGGCTGTAATACACGTAGGTCTTGCCGCCGACCTTGAGGGTCTTCTGGCATTTGAAGCTGTCGAGAGAGGTCATGCGAGGAAATCCCAATTGTCAGTTATACCCTGTATTTGGGTACTATAACACCGTCAGTAAGGGCCTGATGGTTTGCAGCGAGGATGGTATGCCGCATTAAGTTCCGGCTTATAGAAGCTTTCTATTATCACCGCCACAGCGACAATCGTCCCGCAGCAGGATGCCACCCATAAATTCTGCTGCCCTACCCCAAAGATTTAGAGGGCACGCAAAGAGGCACAATGCGGCTTTTGGCAAGCAGCCTGACTTGCGTGCGTGGCGGGCGCGAGGTGTTTTCCGGACTCTCTTTCGAGCTCGCCGCGGGCCAGCTACTTGCGGTCACGGGGCGCAACGGCTCGGGCAAGACATCACTGCTGCGGCTGATCGCGGGTCTCCTGCCGCAGGCCGCTGGTTCGCTCGCCCTCGAAGGGGGCGATGCCGAGCTGACTTTGGGCGAGCAGGCCCATTATCTCGGCCATCGCGACGCGCTGAAGCCGGCACTGAGCGTGCTGGAAAACCTCACCTTCTGGCGGGATTTCTTAGGGGGCGAAGCGTTCGACGCGCCCGAGAGCCTGGCTGCGGTCGGCCTTACGCATGCCGCGCATCTGCCGGCGGCCTATCTCTCCGCCGGCCAACGGCGACGCCTCTCGCTCGCCCGCCTGCTGACGGTGCGGCGGCCGGTCTGGCTGCTCGACGAGCCCACCAACGCGCTCGATACCAGCGGCCAGGACATGGTGGCCGGCCTCATGCGCGAACACCTGGCCAGGGGCGGCCTGATCGTGGCGGCCACCCATGCACCGCTAGGGCTCGCGGCGAGGGAACTGCGAATTGGGGGCGCGCCGTGACCGCGCTCGCCGCCCTGATTCGCCGCGACATCCGGATCGCCCTGCGCGTCGGCGGCGGCGCGCTGATCGGCGTCTTGTTCTTCCTGACCGTGGTGGTGCTGATGCCGTTCGCCGTCGGTCCCGACCTTGCGCTTCTGACGCGGCTGGGCCCGGCGATCCTCTGGCTGGGCGCGCTGCTGGCGAGCCTTTTGACGCTGGACCGGCTGTTCATGGCCGATCATGAGGACGGCTCGCTCGACCTGATCGTGATGGGCCGCGTGCCCCTGGAACTCGCCTGCGCCGGCAAGGCGCTGGCGCATTGGCTGGCTGCGGGACTGCCCCTGGTCGTCGCAACCCCCGTTCTCGGGCTCCTGCTCAATCTCGACCTGCTGGCGACGGCCGCAGTGGCGCTGACGCTGCTTGCCGGCACGCCTGCGCTGACCTTCACGGGGATGATCGGCGCCGCGCTCGCGGTGACGCTGCATCGCGGCGGCCTGTTACTGGCCGTTCTGGTGCTGCCGCTCTCGATCCCGGTGCTGATCTTCGGCGTTGCGGCCTCTGAGGCCGCGATCGCCGGGCCATTGTCGTTTGGCGCGCCGTTTTCAATTCTCTGCGCGTTATCGCTGGTGAGTTTCGTGGTCGGGCCTTTTGCCGCCGCCGCGAGCCTGCGGCACGGACTGGATTGATACCGATCAACTCTTGCCGAGCGACCATATGCTGATTGCCTGCAAAGGCCTGCGCCATTAACAGGATGCCATGAAGCTCAGCGATCTCGCCAATCCGACCCGGTTCCTGTCTCTGACGGGGCGGCTGCTGCCGTACCTCGCCGCGGCAACCGCGATCGTGCTGCTGATCGGGCTTTATCTTTCGGCCACGGCGCCGGACGATTATCAGCAGGGCGCGACGGTGAAGATCATGTTCATCCATGTGCCGAACGCGTGGCTGTCCATGTTCGTCTGGGCGGTGATGAGCGCGGCCGCGCTCGGCACGCTGGTGTGGCGGCATCCGCTGGCCGATGTCGCCGCCAAGGCCGCCGCCCCGATCGGCGCCAGCTTCACCTTTCTCGCGCTGGTGACAGGCTCGCTGTGGGGCCGGCCCATGTGGGGCACCTATTGGGAATGGGACGCGCGGCTGACCTCGGTCCTGATCCTGTTCCTGATGTATCTCGGACTGATGGCGCTATGGCGGGCGGTGGAAGATCCCTCGCGCGCGGCGCGTGCCGCCGCGGTGCTCACGCTCGTCGGCGCCCTCAATCTGCCGATCATCAAATTTTCAGTCGACTGGTGGAACACGCTGCATCAGCCGGCATCGGTGTTCCGGATGGGCGGGTCGACGCTCGACCGTGCCTTTCTGATTCCGCTGCTGGTCATGGCCGTCGGCTTCACGCTGCTGTTTGTCACGCTGCACCTGGCCGCGATGCGCAACGAAATCCTGCGCCGGCGCGTACGCGCTTTGCAGATGATGCAGGCGCGCGCCTCCGCAAGCGAACTCGGGCCGGCTTCCCCGGCCTCGCAACCGGCGTAACGCCATGTCCTTCGGCCCCTATGCCTCTTTCATCGTGACCTCCTACCTCGCCGCGGCGCTGGTGGTGGTGCTGCTCATTGCATGGATCGCGCTCGACTACCGCAGCCAGAAGCGGCGCTTGCGCGAGCTTGAAGACAGCGGCGTTTCCAGGCGCTCGGGGCGCAGCGCAACGGACATCAAATGACCGAGCAGGTGACATCCGAAGCCACACCGCAACGCCGCTCATGGCTGATGGCGCTGCCGCTGATCGTCTTTCTCGCGCTGGCCGCGCTGTTCTGGTTGCGGCTGGGCGACGGCGATCCCTCGCGAATTCCCTCCGCCCTGATCGGGCGGCCGGCGCCGCAAACGCTGCTGCCGCCGCTGCAGGGCCTGACGAACGAGGGCGCCCAGGTGCCGGGCCTCGATCCGGCGGCGTTCAGGGGCAAGGTCAGCGTCGTCAATGTCTGGGCATCATGGTGCGTCCCCTGTCACGACGAGGCGCCGCTCCTGACCGAGCTGGCCAAGGATCCACGCTTCCAGGTGATCGGCATCAACTACAAGGACGCCCCCGACAATGCGAGGCGCTTCCTCGGCCGCTACGGCAACCCGTTTGCCGCGGTCGGCGTCGACGCCAACGGCCGCGCCGCAATCGAATGGGGCGTCTATGGCGTGCCCGAAACGTTCGTCGTCGGCCGCGACGGCAAGATCGCCTACAAGCTGGTCGGTCCGATCACGCCCGACAACGTCACGAGTGTGCTGCTGGCGCAGATCGACAAGGCGGTGAAGGCGGGAAGCTAGTTAGTTGGCACGTCATTCGGGGGCGACGCGTGAGCGTCGAATCGAGGTTCCGGGTTCGGTGCTTTGCACCGCCCCGGAACGACAGCAAGAAATCAGCTCACCCCTTACTCACGTCTCCCGCTTCGGCTTCGCTGGCCTCGAGCGAGGCCGGCTCCAGATGGTAGCGCTTGATCAGCGGCATCTGCGTGATCGCGAACAACATGGTCAGCGGGATCACGCCGAAGGCCTTGAACGCGACCCAAAAGTCGGTGCTCTGGGTACGCCAGATCGCCTCGTTCAGGATCGCCATCCCCAGAAAGAACAGCGCCCAGCGCGCGGTGAGCAGGCGCCAGCCCTTCGGCGTCAGATTGAACATTTGGTCGAACATGACAGCGATGAAGGAGCGGCCGAACAAAAGTCCGCCGCCGAGCACGGCAGCGAACAGGCCGTAGATGATGGTCGGCTTCACCTTGATGAAGGTCTCGTCGTGCAGCACCAACGTTAGCGTGCCGAACACCAGCACAATGACGCCGGTGACCAGGGCCATGATCGGCACATGCCTCGTGACCACATAGGATGCAGCCATGGCCGCGACGATCGCGACCATGAAGGCGCCGGTCGCGACGAAGAGATGGAACTTGGCGTTGACGGCGAAGAACACCAGCAGCGGACCGAGCTCGGTCGCGAGTTTGAACAGCGGGTGCGGCTGAGTCTTGTCCATACGATGCCTTCTGTTGCCGTCATCACTCGCGGAGGCGGGTGATCCAGTATTCCGAGATGATTGTGGTGCCACTGATAGCGCGGCGTATTCGATGCCCCGCCGGAAGCCTGCCCTGGGGCAGCGATCCGGGGCAGGGTATGACCAATTAGGTTTCGATCCCCGCAATCGCTTTGGCAAAATCCTTTGCGGTGAACGGCGCAAGGTCTTCGACACCTTCGCCGACCCCAATGAAATGCACCGGCAATTTGTGTTTTTCCGCAAGCGCAACCAGAATGCCGCCGCGGGCGGTGCCGTCGAGCTTGGTCATGGCAAGCCCGGTAACGCCGGCGGTGCGATGAAAAGCCTCGACCTGCGACAGCGCGTTTTGTCCCACGGTCGCATCCAGCACCAAGAGCACGGCATGCGGCGCCGATGCGTCGACCTTCCTGATCACGCGAACGACCTTTTCCAATTCGTTCATCAGCTCCGCCTTGTTCTGCAGCCGGCCGGCGGTATCGATCAGCAGCACGTCGCGCCCCTGCTCTTTCGCGGCCGTCAGCGCGTTGAAGGCGAGGCTTGCCGAGTCCGAGCCTTGGGCTCCTGCGATCACAGGCGATTTGGTGCGCTCGCCCCAGACTTTGAGCTGCTCGATGGCCGCGGCACGGAAGGTATCGCCGGCCGCCAACATCACGCTGCGGCCATCGGCGGAAAATTTCGCGGCAAGCTTGCCGATGGTCGTCGTCTTGCCCGAGCCGTTCACGCCGACGACGAGGATGACGAACGGCTTTTTGGCCGCGTCGACGACGAGCGGCTTTGCCACCGGCGCCAGCACTTTTTCGACCTCCGCCGCGACCACGTTCTTGACCTCGTCGGCGCTGATCGCCTTGTCGTAGCGTCCCGCACCGACCGCCTCGGCAATCCGCGCGGCGACATCGGTTCCCAAATCGGCGCGCAACAGCACGTCCTCGATGTCGTCGAGCATCGCGCGATCAAGCTTGCGCTTGACGACAAGGTCGGCGACCGCCGATCCCAGCGAAGCTGAGGTCCGCTTCAGTCCGCTGGACAGCCGCCGCCACCAGCTCAATTTGGGTGCGTCTTGGGTGGTGTCATTCATGGGCTGGTGCCGCCGATTTGAAGTTCCTGCAGTGGTGCCGCTCGTCCCGATCAGGAACTTCAAATCGACAAGCGGCACCAGGCAATTTAATCGTTTGCTGATGTGGTGGATTTGACATTCGCTTGAGCACTCGCCGAGACCACGGGCGAATGTCAAATCCGCCATGTCAGCCCTGTTAGCCGTTCCTCGCTACAAACAAAAGTCTTGCACTTGTGATGGATGTTCCCGAACTGAGCGCCGAAGAGATCCTCGCCCGCGTGCTTCATCGCGACGGGCTGATGCTGGTCATCGACAAGCCGGCCGGCCTGCCGGTGCATCGCGGACCCAAGGGCGGCGCCAATCTGGAAGCCTGCTTCGACGCGCTGCGCTTCGGCCTGCCACGCCCGCCGGTTTTGGCCCATCGACTCGATAAGGACACCTCGGGCTGCCTGATCCTGGGCCGGCATCGCAAGGCAACGGCCTCACTCGGACTTTTGTTCAAGCATGGCCGGATCGCCAAGACCTATTGGGCCGTGGTGGAAGGCGGACCTGGCGAGGACGAGGGCGTTATCGAACTCTCGCTCGGCCGGCAGAACGCCGAACGCGGCTGGTGGCAGAAACCGGATCCGGAAGGTCAACCGGCGGTGACGAAATGGAAGGTATTGGGACGCGCTGACGGCCTCGCCTGGCTCGCGATGGAACCGATCACCGGACGCACCCACCAGCTCCGCGTGCATGCGGCAGCCCAGGGCTGGCCGATTGTCGGCGACAATGTCTACGGCAATGGCCCCCGCTTCGGCGAGCCCCGCCTGCATCTGCATTCGCGTGAATTGGTAGTTCCGATTTCGAAGAACAAGGACCCGGTGCGCGTAACCGCGCCCGCGCCCGAGCACATGCGTGAGCGGCTGCGGGCGTGCGGGTGGAAGGGGGAATAGTGCCACCCCTCCGCTGTCATCATCCGCGCAGGCGGATGATCCAGTATTCCAGCGACGGGGAGCTTAAGGTGATAGGCCGCGGCGTACTGGGTCGCGGGCGACGACAGCGGAGCTAAACGGACAGCCGCGCGCTATCGTGGCCGGCGATCGCAACACGGCGCACCGTGCCGGGCATCTCGCCGGCTATCGCGACCGGCAGATAATGCTCGGTTCGTCCCAGCTTGTCGCTCTCAATCAGCACCTCGCGCGATTTACCGACTTCGGCTGCCAACCGCCGCCGCAACGCCGCTTCACCGGCCGCGCGCAGGCGCCGCGCGCGCTCCTTGACCACGCCGTTTGCAACCTGCGGCATGCGCACCGCCGGCGTGCCCGGGCGCGGTGAATAGGGAAAGACGTGCAGGAATGTCAGCCCGCATTCCTCCACCAAAGCTTCCGACCGCGCGAAGGCCTCTTCCGTTTCGGTCGGAAAGCCCGCGATGATGTCGGCGCCCAGCGCGATGTCCGGCCGCAAACGCCTGACCTGCGCGCAGAAGTCGATCGCGTCCTTGCGCGAATGCCGCCGCTTCATTCGCTTTAGGATCAGGTCGTCGCCCGATTGCAGCGATAGATGCAGATGCGGCATCAAGCGCTCGTTGGTCGCGATCGCATCGAGCAGATCGGCATCCGCCTCGACCGAATCGATCGACGAAATCCGCAGGCGGAGCAATTGTGGCACGTGCCGTAGGATCTGCTTGGTGAGCTGGCCAAGCCTGGGCGCACCCGGCAGGTCCGCGCCATAGCTGGTGAGATCGACGCCCGTCAGGACGATCTCGGCGTGCCCACGTTCAGCCAGCGCCCGAACCTGCTCCACCACGGCGCCCATCGGCACCGAGCGCGAATTGCCGCGCCCGAACGGGATGATGCAGAAAGTGCAGCGGTGATCGCAGCCGTTCTGCACCTGCACGAAGACGCGCGGCAGGCCGCGCTGAAAACCATCGAGGAGATGCGGCGCCATCTCCTTCACCGCCATGATGTCGCTGACGGCGACTTTCTCGCTTTTCTCGAGGGCAAAGGCGGCCCACGCCTCGTGCCAGGCCTCACCACGCATCTTATCGTCGTTGCCGATGACGCGATCGACCTCGCTCATCTCGGCGAACATCCGCGCCTGGATCTGGGCCGCGCAGCCGGTGACGACGATGCGCGCGCCCGGCCGCTGGCGTTTCAGCCGCCGGATCGATTGCCGCGCCTGCGCCACGGCCTCGTTGGTCACAGCGCAGCTATTGATGACGATGGTATCGGCAAGCCCGGCACTTTCGGCCTCGCGCGCAATCACCTCGGACTCGAAGGCGTTGAGGCGGCAGCCGAACGTGATGACCTCGATGCTCATCGCAGCTCACGCGACGCTGGCAAACAGCGAAGGATCGAACCGCCCCTCATATTCGAAGCTCGCAGGTCCGGTCATCAGCACATGATCGTCGCGCTCGCGCCACTCGATCGCGAGCTTGCCGCCGGGCAGCGTGATCTCCACGCTCCGGTTGGCGCGCTTGAGCCGCGCTGCCGCGACCGCGGTGGCGCAAGCCGCAGAGCCGCAGGCCTTGGTCAGTCCCGCGCCGCGCTCCCAGGTGCGGATGGTGATGTGGTCGCGGTCGACGATATGGGCGAGCGTGATATTGGCGCGTTCGGGGAAGATCGGGTGGTTTTCCAACAGCGGCCCGAAGCGGCCGAGATCATACGCGCTGACGTCGTCCACCCAGAAGATCGCATGCGGGTTGCCCATGCTGACGGCGGACGGCGAATGCAGGACCGGCGCATCGATGGGCCCGATCTGCAGTTCGATATAGCGGGTGTCGCGAAACTCCTCGGCGAGCGGAATGTCCTGCCAGCCGAACTTCGGCGCGCCCATGTCGACGGTGTAAAGCCCTGCCGAAGGGCCCTGCCAACAGTTCAGAAGGCCCGCCCTGGTCTCGAAGGTGGCCGCGGTCTCTCCGGTCGCCTCGAAGATGCGGCTCACCACGCAACGCATGCCGTTGCCGCAGGCGCCGGCTTCGGAGCCGTCATTGTTGTAGATGCGGATGAAAGCCTCGGTGCCGGCAAGCCGCGGCTTCTCAAGCACCATGAGCTGGTCGTAGGGGACATGGGCGGCCACGGCGCGCGCTTCCGCGGGCGTCACGGTGCCCTTGGCGTCGCGCAGGTCGACGACGACGATCTCGTTGCCGATCCCGTTCATCTTGGCAAAGGTGTGGTTGGCGAGCGCGCTCATGAAAATATCCAATTTGTCACCGCCTTATATGGCCAATGATGAGGCGCTGACCAGACCGCGGGAAGGCGGGATGACTCATCTGTTATGGGACGAAACGACGGCCAGCGTGTTAGACAGCGATGCTTCGCCGGCTTTCTTGCCGGTTTTGGAGAATACCTGATGAATTTCCGCTTGTTCCGCCTCGCCTTTGCCGCGCTGGCCCCCGCAGCCGCGCTTTTCCTGGTAGCGCACGAGGCCCCGGCGCAGTCACTCCCGGCAACGCCCGCGCCGGCCGTTTCCGCAAGTCCCTCGCCCGCTCCGGGCGCCAGTCCCGCTCCGGTTGCAAGCCCCGCCCCCGCTGCAAGTCCGCCCGCAAGCCCCTCGCCTGCGCCCGCCGCACAGGCGCCTGCGCCGGTGCAGACCGCCGATCCCTTCGGCGAGCCGATCAACCTCGAGGGGAAAAAGGTCGTGGTCGCCAAGGGCAGCGCCAACTGGGACACGGCCTTCGATACGCTCATCGATTCGCTCAAGGCCCTGAGCACGATGCTGGATAAGCAGGGCATCAAGCCTGCCGGCAACCCCATGATCGTCTACACCTCGACCGATGACACCGGTTTCACCTATCTCGCGGAAATCCCGGTGGAGCAGGAGCCGAAGAACCTGCCCAAGGGCATGAGCATGGGTCAGTCCCCCGACGGCAAGGCGCTGAAATTCGTCCATCGCGGCTCCTACGACAACATGGACAACACCTATGAGGCGATCACCAATCATCTGGACGAGAAGAAGCTGGAAGCCAAGGACATGTTCATCGAGGAATACATCACCGATCCGCTGAAGACCGCGGAGGACAAATTGGTGATCAACGTCTACGTGCCGCTGAAGTGAGTATGCTGAAGTGATGATGTCCCGCTTTACCCTCGTCGCCGCTGTCGCCGCGGCCTCACTGATCGGCGCGCCGGCCCTGGCCGATACGGACTTCCCGCCCGCGATCTCCGTGACCGGCGAAGCCACGGTTTCGGTACTGCCCGATCTCGCGCAACTCGATGCCGGCGTTGCTTCCGACGGCAAGACGGCGCGCGAGGCCTCGGAAGCCAACAATGCCGCGATGGCGAAGGTGCTGGCGGCGCTGAAGGGCGCCGGCATTGACGACAAGGATGTTCAGACCTCGCGCCTGTCGCTGCAGCCGCAATATGCCGCGAACCGCTCGGGTCCCTCGCCGATCGTTGGCTATCGCGCCAGCAACCGCGTCACCATCAAACTGCACGAGGTGAACAAGGTGGCGAGCGTGATCGACGCCCTCGTCGGCGCCGGCGCCAACGACATCGGCAACGTCAACTTCACCGTCGAGCATCCGTCCAAACTGCTGGACCAGGCGCGCGAACAGGCGCTGGCCGATGCCAAGCGCAAGGCGGAGACCTATGCCAAGGCCGCGGGCGTCACGCTCGGCGCGCCGCTCTCAATTGCCGAGGCAGGCGCACCGACCCCGATGTTTCGGGCCAAGATGACCGCCGCGCCAATGGCAATGGCAGCCCCGACGCCGATCGCGCAAGGAGAGGAGACGCTGTCCGTGACGGTGAGCGTCACCTGGGCGATCAAAGCAGCAGCGCAATAACGAAGCCCGTCGTCCCGGCTCGCGCTTCGCTTGGCCGCGACGACGGAAGGGTTAAATCTCCCACACCTGGCCGGGTTTCAGCACCGCAAACCGCTCGCGCGGAATGCTCGCTTCGTCCAGCGCCTCCGCCAGAGCCAGAACCGGCGCATCGATCGCTTCATCGGTGAGCTGGAAGGTGCCGTGGTGATGGGCGAGCGCCTGCTCGGCACCGCAATCGCAAAGCGCCTTCACGGCGTCGGATGGATTCATATGCTGGTCGCGCATGAACCAGCGCGGCTCATAGGCGCCAATGGGCAGGATCGCGAGCCGCAGCGGACCGTGAGCCTGCCGCACACGACGGAAATGCCTGCCCTCGCCATAGCCGGAGTCGCAGACGATGTAGATCTTGCCCCCTGGCGTCTCCAGCACGAAGCTCGCCCACAGCGCGCAGTTACGATCGAACAGGCTGCGCGCCGACCAATGGTGAGTCGGCACCAGCGTCACCGCAATTCCGCCGCCCAGTTCGACGCGATCATGCCAATCAAAACCTTCCGCCTTGATGGCAGCATTGGCCGCCTGCATGGTGAGGTCGTTGCCGAGCGGCGTGATCACCCGCGGGGCGAATTTCCGGGTGAGTTTTGATACCGTGGCGATGTCGAGATGGTCATAATGACCATGCGAGACCAGCACGACATCAATCTGCGGCAACGCCTCGAACGCAATGCCGGGATCATTGTGCCGCCGCGGCCCCGCCCAGGCGAATGGGGATACCCGCGTCGACCAGACCGGATCGACGAGAATGTTGAGGCCCGACGTCTGGATCAGCCAGCTCACATGGCCGACAAAGGACAGCCGCACCTTGCCGCCATCGACCCGCGGCGGCGGCTTGTCCGTGAAGGGACTCGGCGCCCATTTCGGCCATTTCGCCCGGTTTCGGTCACGGTCGAATTGCCAGCGCAGCACGTCGCGAAGGGCTTTCGGCGGCGCGCCATCGGGATCGAAGAAGCGCTCTCCGTCAAAATGATCGGATTTGGGTCCGGAATAGATGTTGCGGCGGCGACTCATTTCGATCCCGATTGAGCCAGAAAATGCCGTTTGGGCAAGAGGTCAGCCAATGGCCGATGGGTGTGCTACCATCACATTTGCCCGAGTTTCCTTGACTTTTGACCAGCGTGGGCGTTTAAGGCAGCCCGTTCATCGGAAAGTGTCATCTTTTCGAGCCACCGCCCGGCCCTGGAGGCCGGAGGTCAACGCCCGACAGCGCTATGCGCCCTCGGGCGCGAACGTGTTTGGATTAACGGTGATTGCTGCCCGTGGCAAAGGCGTGCGGCGAGACACAAATAAGGTCGTCATCACCCGCGAAGGCGGGTGATCCAGTATTCCAGAGGTGTTTCGGCTTGAACCGACAGCCGTGGCGTACTGGATGCCCCGCCGGGGCATGACGGCGGTGAATGAGGCAACCCTGCGCGAGCAGGACAAAGGACAACGGCATTGTTCGACAATCTGTCGGAAAGGCTTGGCGGTATCCTCGATCGTCTGACGGGGCGCGGTGCGCTGACCGAAAAGGACGTCGACGCCGCGATGCGCGAGGTGCGCCGTGCGCTCCTGGAGGCCGACGTTGCGCTGGAAGTGGTGCGCGGCTTCACCGAGAAAGTGCGGGAACAGGCGGTCGGCGCTACCGTGGTCAAGTCGGTCACCCCCGGCCAGATGGTGGTGAAGATCGTCCATGACGAGCTCGTCGCCACGCTCGGTTCCGACGGCCAGACCATCGATCTCAACACGGTGCCGCCGGTGCCGATCATGATGGTCGGCCTGCAGGGCTCCGGTAAGACCACCACCACGGCAAAACTCGCCCGCCGCATGACCCAGCGCGACAAGCGCAAGGTGCTGATGGCCTCGCTCGACGTCTATCGCCCGGCCGCCATGGAGCAACTCGCGGTGCTCGGGCGCGATCTCGACATCGCGACACTGCCGATCGTGCCGGGACAACAGCCGACGCAGATCGCAAAGCGCGCCATGGACGCCGGCAAGCTTGGCGGGTACGACGTCGTGCTGCTCGATACCGCCGGTCGCACCACGCTGGACGAGGAGATGATGGCGGAGGCTGCCGCCATCAAAGCCACCGCCAATCCGCATGAGGTGCTGCTGGTTGCCGACGCGCTGACCGGCCAGGACGCGGTCAATCTCGCCCGCTCCTTCGACCAGCGCGTGGGGCTCACCGGCATCGTGCTGACCCGCGTCGACGGCGATGGCCGCGGCGGCGCCGCGCTGTCGATGCGCGCGGTCACCGGCAAGCCGATCAAGCTGATCGGCACCGGCGAAAAGACCGACGCGCTGGAGGATTTTTACCCCAGCCGCATTGCCGGCCGCATTCTGGGCATGGGCGACGTGGTGTCGCTGGTGGAGAAGGCGGCGGCTTCGATCGACGCCGAGAAGGCCGCGCGCACCGCCGAGCGGATGCGCAAGGGCCAGTTCGACCTCAACGACATGCGCGAGCAGCTCTCGCAGATGGCGAACATGGGCGGCATCTCCGGCCTGATGGGCATGATGCCCGGCATCGCCAAGATGAAGAACCAGATCGCGGCCGCCGGCCTCGACGACAAGATTCTCAAGCGCCAGATCGCGATCATCGATTCCATGACGCGCGAGGAACGGCGCCACCCGGACCTTCTCAAGGCCAGCCGTAAGAAGCGCATCGCCGCCGGCTCCGGACAGAGCGTCGAGCACGTCAACAAGCTGCTCAAGATGCACCGGAACATGGCCGACGTCATGAAGGCCATGGGCTCAGGCAAGCGCGGCCCGCTCGCCGGCATCGCGCAGGCCATGGGCTTTGGCGGCGGCGCTATGCCCTCGCCCGAGCAGATGAAGGCGATGGCCGAGAAAGTGAAGAGCGGCGGCGGGCTGCCGACAGACTTGCCCAATCTTCCCAAGGATCTTCCGCCCGGCCTGCGCTCAGGCCTGCCGAACCTGCCGGGGCTCACCGGCATCAGCAACAAGCCGACCCTGCCCGGGCTGCTGCCGGGGCTGGGGAAGAAGAAATGACTTCGCCCATCATTGCGAGGAGCGAAGCGACGAAGCAATCCAGACTGTCACCGCGGAGGCATTCTGGATTGCTTCGCTTCGCTCGCGATGACGAGAAAAGCAGAACAGGCAAAACAGTAGTTTAAACGATCAACAGGAGAACCAAATGTCAGTCGTCATCCGCCTCGCTCGCGCGGGCACCAAGAAGCGCCCCGTGTATCACGTCGTCGCCGCCGACTCGCGCTTTCCGCGCGACGGCCGCTTCATCGAGCGTCTGGGCTATTTCAATCCGCTGCTGCCGAAGGACAATGAGGGCCGACTGAAGCTCGACCTGGAGAAGGTCAAGGCCTGGCTCGCCAAGGGCGCGCAGCCGTCGGATCGCGTCATGCGCTTCCTCGATGCGGCCGGCGTTGCCAAGCGCACGCCCCGCAAGAACCCGGAGAAGGCCGTGCCGCGCAAGGAGCGCAAGGCGCAGGCCGAGGCCGCTGCCAAGTCGGCTTAAATCTTTCGCGCTTGAACGGTGGCCACGCAGCTCATCTGCGTCGCCCGGATCGGCGCTGCGCACGGCGTGCGCGGCGCCGTCAGGCTTTGGACCTTCACCGAAGACCCCTTCGCCGTGAAGCGCTACGGCCCGCTGTCGACCAAGGACGGCACGCGCCAGTTCGAACTGGCGAGCGCACGCGAGGCTAAGGGCCATCTGATCGCGCAATTCAAGGGCATTGCCACGCGCGAGGAGGCCGAGCGCCTCAACGGTCTCGAGCTCTATGTCCCCCGCAAAAAACTGCCGGCGACGGATGACGGCGAATACTACCACGCCGATCTGATCGGGCTTGCCGCCGTCACCACCGCGGGCGAGCCGCTCGGCCGCGTGATCGCCATTCACAATTTCGGCGCCGGCGACATTCTGGAAATCGCGCCGCCTGCAGGCGCAACCATGCTGCTGCCCTTCTCCAACGCCGTAGTACCAACGGTCGATATTGCCGGGGGTCGCGTGATCATCGAATTGCCCAAGGAAGTTGAAGGCGATAGCCCCGACCCCGCCTGACTGGCCAAACGTGGGTGTAGCGGCGTAATCTCTCCCTCGTCCTGGCGAAAGCCAGAACCCATAATCTCGGGCCGATGTTGTTGCGATGATTCGTCGTCGCAGCGTGCTCAACCAGCAGCGCCAGTGGTTATGGGTCCCGGATCGCGCTCGCGTTCGCTCACTTGTCCGGGACAACAATGAATTGGATCGATAGTCATGCCCAACACGCACAAAGCCTGGCGGCTTCACACCCATAACGATCTCCGCTTCGACACGGTGGAAACCCCAAGCCCCGCACCTGACGGCGTGCTGGTGCGCATCGAGGCCGGCATGGTGCTATCCTATATGGGCCGGGTGCTGTCGGGCGCCGTGCCCTACAGCCTGCCGCCGATGCCATTCGTGCCCGGCACCAACGCGATCGGCCGCGTGATCGCCACCGGCGACAACGTCACCCACGTGCAAGGCGGCGACCGGATTTTCCTGAGCCCGCATTTGCGCGGCGATGTGCCGGACCGCGAGCCGCCCCAGATCCTGATCGGGCTCACCGCCACCGTGACCACCGATGCCGCGCTCGCGCTGCAGGCGCGCTGGCGCGACGGCGTGTTCACCGAGATTGCGCATTGGCCGGCGGCTTGCGTCACGGCGCTGTCCGGCCTCGATGACCGGCCGGTGACCGAACTCATTGGGCTCGCAAAGCTGATCGTGCCGTTCGGCGGGTTGCAGCGCAGCGGCTTGCGCGGCGGACAGACGATTATTATCAACGGCGCGACCGGCTATTTCGGCTCGGGCGCGGTGATGCTGGCGGTCGCCATGGGCGCCGGCCGCGTCGTGGCGGTCGGGCGCAAGCAGGCGGCGCTCGAACAATTGCGCGAAGCCTTTGGCCCGCGCGTGATCCCGGCCGTCGTGAGCGGCGATGCGGCCGCCGATCTCGCCATCATCCGCCGCGCCGCTGCCGGCGGCGGCGATGTCGCGCTTGACCTTTTGGGCAGCGCCAAGAGCACCTCGACCACGCTCTCGACCTTGCGCGCGCTCAAGCGCGGCGGGCGGCTGGTGCTGATGGGCAGTGCCGAGGTGCCGCTGGAACTGTCGTTCCGCGAGATGCTGGCCAATGATTGGGAAGTCGTCGGGCAGTTCATGTACGACCGCACCGCGCCCGGCCAACTCGCCGCGTTAGCCACTGAGGGCCTGCTCGATCTCAGCAAGATCGTAGTGACCAGTTTCCCGCTCGCGGATTTCCCGCGTGCCGTTGAGGCCGCCGCCTTGATGCAGGGCCTCGACCTCACGGCGGTGATTCCGTGAGATCCCCGAATCAGCCCGTGCGGCGGCCCTGCTGTTCGAGCCAGTCGCAGAACACGGCACCATGCGGATCGTTGCGGCGGCCTTCCGGGAAGTAGGCGAAGTAACTGCGGGCCGGCAGGCTGATTCTCGGAAACGGCGCCACCAGGCGCCCGGCCGCGAGGTCGTCGGCAATCAGGGCGGTAGGCCCCATAGCGACGCCGAGACCGTCAAGCGCAGCCTGAATGGTCAGGTAGAAATGATCGAAGGTCAGCGAAGCCGCGGGCTGCAGCGCCGGCTGCCCCGCTTCGGTCAGCCAGTCGCGCCATAGTCGCGGCATCGAGGTCACATGTAGCAATGTGTGCCGGGATAGGTCCGCGACATCCGCAAGCGGCCTGTCGGCGAGCAGCGCCGGACTGCAGACCGGCAGTCGGCGCTCGGACAGCAGGAAACGCGATGCAAAGCCATGGAAGCTGTCCGGGCCACCGCGGATCACCACGTCAAAGGTCTCAGACAGCGCATCCAGCGGATCGTTGGACGTGGTCAGGCGCACCTCGATCTCGGGATGCTCGGCGCGAAACCGGTTCATCCGGGGCAACAGCCAGCGCAGGCTGAACGTCGCCAGCGCATTGACCCGCAACACGGCCGCTGGCGGATCGCCGCGGCGCTCGCGATGCTGCTGCACGGCAGCCGAGATCCGATCAAGAGCCGGACCAAACTCCGCGAGCAGCGCCGCGCCGGCCGGCGTGAGCACCACGCGCCGGACCGATCGCCGGAACAGCGACGGCGCACCCAGCCACGCTTCCAGCAGGCGGACCTGCTGGCTGACCGCGCCATGGGTCACGCCAAGCTCGGCGGCCGCCTCCTTGAAGCTGCCGAGACGAGCGGACGCTTCAAAAGCGCGGACGGCATTCAAGGGCGGCAGGCTGCGGCGCGGAACGAACATGGCAGATTTTCTAACACATAATCCAATTATTACTGATTTGTGACAGAGGCGAAAGCATCTCATACTCGGTCACAACTTGCTCATATGGCTATTCTTTCTTCAACTCAGGTCTGCGATCGTGGCAACCCAGTCATCAGATTTTCTATCAACGTCAGACTCGCGGTCGGCGCAAGAGCCCGGCCAGGCGGCGCGCACGCTGACGGTGACCGGCCTCAACCACGCGCTCCACGACGGCTATACCGACCTGATCTACGTGCTGCTGCCGGTCTGGCAGACCGAGTTCGCCTTGAGCTACGGACTGCTGGCCTTGATGCGCGGCCTCTATGCCGGGGCCATGGCCGGGCTGCAAATCCCGGCCGGCCGCATCGCCGAGCGGATCGACGGAAAGATCATCCTGATGCTCGGCACGGCGCTGTCGGCGCTCGGCTATGTTTTCGCCGGGCTGTCCGGCGGAGTCCTGGGACTGGGACTGGCGCTCACACTGTCCGGCGCGGGTTCGAGCACCCAACACCCGATTGCCTCAGGCGCGGTATCCCGCGCCTATGGCAGGGCGGCGAGGGGGCCGCTCGGTGTCTACAATTTCACCGGCGATCTGGGGAAGGCCGCCATCCCTGCTCTGACGTCGCTGCTGCTGGTCGTCATGTCATGGCGACACACATTACTGCTGCTGGCATGCGCAGGCCTGCTGGTGGCTGGCTGCATAGCGTTGCTGATGCCCGCAGTCGGCAGGGCCCACACGAGCAAAGCGACGGCCTCCTCTCGCGCCGGCAGTGGACGCGGCGGCTTCCAGTGGCTGCTCTGGATCGGAATTCTCGACACCGCCGTGCGAATGGGTTTTCTGACATTTCTGCCGTTCCTGCTGCGCGACAAGGGCGCATCACTGCCGACGAGCGGCTTTGCGCTCGCCATGGTTTTCATCGGCGGTGCTTGCGGCAAGTTCACCTGCGGCTGGCTGGGCGAACGGGTCGGCACGCTGCGTACCGTGCTCCTCACCGAGGGCGGCACGGCGGCCTGCATTTTGGCCGTCCTCGCCTTGCCGCTCACGCCCGCGATCGTGCTGCTGCCGCTCTTGGGCGTGATGCTCAACGGCACCTCTTCCGTGCTCTATGGGACGGTTCCCGAGCTTACGCCGTCCCACCGCACTGAACGGGCCTTCGCCCTGTTCTATACCGGGACCATTGGATCGGGCGCGATCGCGCCGGTGCTCTATGGCCTTTTGGGCGATGCGCTTGGCGCGACCATGGCAACGGTTGCGACCGCGGCCACGGCACTGGCGATATGCCCGCTAGCACTCGCCCTCGCCCCGTATCTGTCCGACCGGGTCCACTCGCCGCGCTCAAACGCCTAAAGATGGCGGCATGCCCAATTTGAGGCCGGTTTGACGGCCGGCGCGCGGCAGGCCAGTTTGCCGCCATGACGGTTTCACTCTCATCGCAGAACGACCGCCCCTGGCGGGCGACGGTCCTCACGCTATTTCCGGACATGTTTCCGGGACCGCTTGGCGTCAGCCTGGCAGGCAAGGCGTTGGCCACCGGCCTGTGGGCCTTGGAGGCGCGCGACATCCGCGACTCCGCCACCGACCGGCACCGCAGCGTCGACGATACGCCGGCCGGCGGCGGCCCGGGCATGGTGCTGCGCGCCGACGTGCTGGCGGCCGCGATCGATGCGGCCGACGTCGCCCCCGACCGCCCGCGACTGCTCATGAGCCCGCGCGGTCGGCCATTGACCCAGTCTTTCGTGCGGGAACTCGCGGCCGGCCCGGGCCCTCTGATCGTCTGCGGCCGGTTCGAAGGCGTCGACCAGCGGGTGATCGAGGCACGCAATCTGGAGGAAATCTCGATCGGCGATTTCGTGCTGTCGGGGGGCGAAATCGCCGCCATGACGCTGATCGATGCCTGCGTCCGGCTGCTGCCGGGGGTGATGGGCAAGGCCGAATCGGCCGCTGAGGAAAGCTTCTCCGCCTCCCTACTCGAATACCCCCAATATACCCGTCCGCAGCTCTTCGAGGGCCGCACGATCCCGGAAATCCTGACCTCCGGCGACCATGCCAGGGTTGCGGCCTGGCGGCGGGCCGAAGCAGAGGCCCTGACCCGGGCCCGCCGGCCGGATCTCTGGGCCGCCCGCGGCGAGGGGGTGGCCGGCAGAAAAAACAAGACAGACGGGTGACAAACGCCCACCTTTGCCGTATAGGAGCGCCCAATCCGAGAAGTCGCAGGATAAAGGACGACCGCGCAGGCCCGCGCTTTCCTTAAAGCCGCCGGGCGCGCCGCCGATGGAGATTTAGCCGTGAATCTGATTCAACAGCTCGAAAAAGAGCAGTACGAGAAACTCGCTGCCAAAAAAGAAATCCCGGATTTCGGGCCCGGCGACACCGTGATCGTCAACGTCAAGGTGGTTGAAGGCGATCGCACCCGCGTGCAGGCCTATGAGGGCGTCTGTATCGGTCGCTCCGGCCATGGCATCAACGAGAGCTTCACCGTGCGCAAGATTTCGTATGGCGAGGGCGTGGAACGCGTGTTCCCGGTGCTGTCGCCGATGATCGACTCGATCAAGGTAGTGCGCCGCGGCAAGGTGCGCCGCGCCAAGCTCTATTACCTGCGCAACCTGCGCGGCAAGTCGGCCCGCATCGTCGAGAAGCAGGACAAACAGGACCGCGCCGCCGCGGTCGGCGAGTAGGCGGCACAGTCCTTCAAGATTTGATCAAAGCGCGGGGTCAGTCCCGCGCTTTTTTTGCGGCTGATCGCGGCTTCCACGATGGGCGTCATTCCGGGGCGCTCGCAAAGCGAGCGAACCCGGAATCCAGAGGTTGCGGCGCGAGATTCCGGGTTCTCATCCAAGTCGGCAATGACGGCGCTCGCAGACGCATATCGCGCTTTCAAAATCGCGTGCTATATAAGTCTGAAATGGTTCTAAACCCTACCAGCGTGGCCTGCCGGCGCGTCGTGATCGACGATCGCTCGCGCCTGCCTGGGCGCTTCTTCGGCCGGTTCGCGACCTCCGCCACGTCGGAACTTACGCGCACGTTTTGACGCTAGCCGCCTTGCTTTGACCGGCGCGCTGTCGCGCTTCAATCATTCACAACAAGTCCCGCCTGGAGCTGATGCTCATGTCCAAACCGACTACGCTGTACGACAAGATCTGGAACGACCATCTGGTGCACGAGGCCGAAGACGGCACCTGCCTGATCTACATCGATCGTCATCTCGTGCATGAGGTGACTTCGCCGCAGGCTTTTGAGGGCTTGCGCGTTGCGGGCCGCAAGGTGCACGCGCCGGGGAAGACGCTGGCCGTCGTCGACCACAATGTGCCGACCACCGATCGCAGCAAGCCGAATCCCGATCCTGAAAGCATTGAGCAGATCAAGGCGCTCGCGCAAAACGCCAAGGACTTCGGCATAGAATATTACGACGAGTTCGACAGGCGCCAGGGCATCGTCCATGTGATCGGCCCTGAGCAGGGCTTCACGCTGCCCGGCACCACCATCGTCTGCGGCGACAGTCACACCTCGACCCATGGCGCGTTCGGCGCGCTGGCGCATGGCATCGGCACCTCCGAGGTCGAGCACGTGCTCGCCACGCAGACGCTGATCCAGAAAAAGGCCAAGAACATGCGCTTGACCGTCGACGGCAAATTGCCCGAGGGCGTGACCGCGAAGGACATCATCCTCGCCATCATCGGCGAGATCGGCACAGCGGGCGGCACCGGTTACGTCTTGGAATATGCCGGCGAGGCGATCCGGTCGTTATCGATGGAAGGCCGCATGACGGTCTGCAACATGTCGATCGAAGGCGGCGCGCGCGCCGGCCTCGTTGCGCCCGATGAGAAAGCGTTCGATTTCCTGCGCGGCCGCCCAAAGGCGCCGCAGGGTGCGGCGTGGGACGCGGCGATGCGCTACTGGGAAACGCTGCGCTCCGATGACAACGCTCATTTCGATCACGAGATCAGGCTGGACGCGGCGCGCCTGCCGCCGATCGTCACCTGGGGTACCTCGCCCGAGGATGTCGTCTCGGTCAACGGCGTCGTCCCCGATCCCGACAAGATCGAGGACGAGGCCAAGCGGTTCTCCAAGCATCGCGCCCTGAAATATATGGGGCTGACGGCGGGGACGAAGATCACCGACATCAAGCTCGACCGCGTCTTCATCGGCTCCTGCACCAACGGCCGCATCGAGGATCTGCGCGCGGCGGCCAAGATCGCCGAAGGCAAGACGGTGAATGCCAACGTCAATGCGATGATCGTGCCCGGCTCGGGCATTGTGAAGGAGCAGGCGGAGGCCGAGGGTCTGGACAAGATCTTCATCAAGGCCGGATTCGAATGGCGCGAGCCCGGCTGCTCCATGTGCCTTGCGATGAACCCGGACAAGCTGAGGCCGGAAGAACGCTGCGCTTCGACTTCGAACCGCAATTTCGAGGGCCGCCAGGGCTTCAAGGGCCGCACCCATCTGGTGTCGCCGGCGATGGCCGCGGCCGCGGCAATTGCGGGGCATTTCGTCGATGTGAGGGATTGGCGCTAACCATCTTTTCAAGTCGACAGGCTTTCGCAACAACTCCTTAAACAAGCGCCCGCAGGCTTGAGGCCTGGGACGCGAGGCGCTTCGGCGCAAGGAGTGACGATGGCGAGCAAGCCTGAATATGTCGATTTGATCAGGGATGCGACGCGGCAGAACCGGCGCCGCGTCGAGGCCCGCGTCGTCAAGCGCGTGATCGAAGAACCCGAGGAGCCGCCGCAACCAGAGCGGCGGCTCAGCAATTGGCCGCCCGGCCGTTTCGCGCAGTGGCGGCTGGAAAACCTGACGCCCTGGAAGATGAAGCTGAAGGGCTGGAAGTTCAAAGACTGGGTTTAGCGGCGCGTCGCATGATTCCCTGGGCGATGCTTTCGCATCGCTGCGGAATGGCGTTCGCGACCACAGCCAACGCAAAAAGGCCCGCCGCTGGCGGGCCCATTATTTCGCAGACGAGAAAGCAAGGACCGGGGCGATCGTCAGCGCCAGTGGTGGTGCCAGTGGCGGCGATGCCAGCCACGATGCCAACCGCGATGCCAGTGAGGGCGATGCCAATGGCGGTGATAACGCCAGTGCACCTCAGTGGTCAGCCTCGTTCCGTCCTGCACGGCCGACACCGCCGCTGGGTTGCTCAGCGACAACGCCTGCGCGCGCTCAACCGGAGCGCTCAACACCAGCAATGCGCCGAGACCGGCAAGCCCCAAGATCTTTGACACGTTCATTCCTGTTCTCCACCCAATGCCGTGACGCGACACGTGATTGCACGCCGCGATCACGATTCGGATTTTTGGGGTTTGCGAATTGAACGGTGAATGAACGCCCGCGCCGCAAAGATGCCAGTTTCGTCACTGACATTTTCGCGACGTGCAGCCAGTGGGTGTCGCGGCGTTAATCCTTGAGACGCTAGCCGGGACGCCAGTAGCAGCTCATGCGCGGCACAATCACGGTGCCGCTCGGCCGATATTCCTGCACATAGGTCGCGTTGCATTCGCGCACCGCATTCGGCCCCGGAAAATAGCGCGGAGCGACCTCCGGCGGTCCCTGGTAATTTGGGTAAACGCGCAGCCGCGCCGTCGGCCGGCGCACGCGCCGCGGCGCGGGCTCATCCGGCGGAGCCGCTTGCGCCACGCGGAGGTCAGTCGTCGCGCTTTGCGCATGGGTCTGCGCCGCGGGGAGCACAAGCGCTCCCGCCAGAACCATCAACACCGTCGCCCCGATTGCCTTCATCGCGTCCACCCAGACTCGCCTCTGGCGCAAGCTTCTAGCATCCGCGTCCCCTCCCAGCCAGCCCCGTCAAAAAAGCGAGGTGCGAAGTTGCGGGAGGCGCGCTAAACAGAGCGGCCATGTGGACCGATTTGAAAGCCCCCTCGCTCACCGACATGGAAACCATGGCGCACGAGCTGTTCGAGCGCCTGCCTGCGCGTTTTCGCGACCTTTGCGAAGGCGTGATCATCCGCGTCGACGATTTTCCGACCGACGAGGTGCTGGACGAGCTGAAATGCGAGAGCGAATTCGACCTGCTCGGGCTGTTCCAGGGCGTAGGCCTGCCGCATCAGAGCCATGACGACATCGCGCGGCTGCCCAATATGGTCTGGCTCTATCGCCGCCCGATCCTGGACTATTGGGCCGAACATGAGGAGCGGCTCGGCGATATCGTCCGCCACGTGCTGGTTCACGAGATCGGCCACCATTTCGGGCTGTCGGACGACGACATGGCCGAGATCGAGGCCGCGGCAGATTAGCCTTTATTGTTGGGCGTATTCACGATAAATCATCGGCCTGTCCCAGAACTCACCCGGGAAGTGCAACGATGGAAAAGTTTACCACGCTGGAAGGCGTCGCGGCGCCGCTGAAGATTATCAATGTCGACACCGACATGATCATTCCCAAGCAGTACCTCAAGACCATCAAGCGCACCGGGCTCGGCAAGGGGCTTTTCTCCGAACAGCGCTACAAGGACGACGGCAGCGAGAACCCGGACTTCGTCCTCAACAAGCCGGCCTATCGCAATGCCAAGGTCCTGGTCGCCGGCGACAATTTCGGCTGTGGGTCGAGCCGCGAGCACGCGCCCTGGGCGCTACTCGATTTCGGCATCCGCTGCGTGATCTCGACCTCGTTCGGCGACATTTTCTACAACAACTGCTTCAAGAACGGCATTCTGCCGATCCGCGTCAGCCAGGAAGATCTCGACAAGCTGTTCGACGACGCCGAGCGCGGCTCGAACGCCACGCTGACGATCGACCTGCCCAACCAGGAGATCCGCGGTCCTGACGGCGGCAAGGTGAAGTTCGAGATCGATCCGTTCCGCAAGCATTGCCTGATTAACGGGCTGGACGACATCGGGCTCACCCTGGAGAAGAAGTCCTCCATCGACACCTATGAGGCCAAGCTCCAGCGCGAACGCGCCTGGGCGTGATCCTTTTGTTGGCTTCGCCTGCGGGAGCGCGATGACGATTCAGCTTCATCTCATCGCACCCTAGCTGACGCATGTTGCCCGACATTGTCACCTTCTGGCACGGTCCGCTGGATCCGATGCGGCAGACCTGCCTGCGGTCGCAGATCGCCGCCGGCCACAAAGTCACGGTCTATAGCTTCGACACCATTCCGGGCCTCCCGGAAGGCGTCGGCAATGCCGAGGCCGAGGCGATCCTGCCGCACGCCTTTTCGGAGAAATTGCGCCCCGCCCAGCCCGACGGGAGCTGGCGCGACTGGACGACCCTGCAGTTCAGCGATTTCTTCCGCATGCGCCTGATGACGGCCCGCGCGGGGCTCTGGCTCGATGCCGACGTGCTGCTGCTGAAACCCGTCGAGATCGATCCCGCAAAGCCCTATTTCGCCTGGGAACGGGTACACCTGATCGGCAACTCGGTGCTCTATTTGCCGCCGAACGATCCGATCGTCGGCGCGTTCGAAAGGCTGATGGCCCAGGACGAGCTTGAGCCGGACTGGCTCGCGCTCCGCCATCGCCTCACCTTCGCATGGCATCGGCTGACCCGCCGATCCAAGCGGGTCTCCGATATCCGCCTTGCGCTCTACGGCCCCGCCGCGCTCACCGCGCTGGTGCGCCGCTATGGCGAGCTGCGCTATGCTCTGCCGCGAAAATCGTTCTATGCGGTGCACGACAAGCCGAAGCGCTTTTTCGAGCCGTCCGACTTTTCCGCTCTCGTCAACGATCCCGATATCATCGGGTTTCACTTGTCCGCTAAGGGCCGCGCCAAATTGCCACCGGTAGCGGGAAGCCTCTATGCCTGGGCGGTGGACCGCTTCGGCACTGGTGCCTGCAAATCGGCGGTTTGATCCAGCGCAACAGGGCGGCGATCCGGTCGTGGCTTATTGCGATCATGATTGGAGGCGATCATGACTGCGCACAGCAAGCCATATCCCAGAATCGAGCAGTTGCTGAGCACATTCGCCGATTGGCTCAAGCATCGCCGCGAGCTCAACGAAATCCGCCGGCTCGACCGCAACGAGTTCGAGCGCATCGCCAGCGATCTAAGAGTTACCCCCGACGACCTCGACGAGTTGGTTCGCCAGGGACCACATGCCGCGGACGAGCTGCCGCAGCTCCTCCAAGCGCTCGGCATCGACGAAGGGGATCTCGCCAGCAGCGAGTCGCTGCTCTTGCGCGACATGGAGCGCGTCTGCTCGCTATGCCGGCACAAGCGGGAGTGCGACCATGATCTCGCCGCCGGCACATCGCCCGAGCACTATCGGGACTACTGCCTCAACGGGCCGACGATCGAGCAACTCGGCGAGGGCGCGAAGACTGCCTAAAGCGCGATGAGATCGAGTTGAAGCGTCATCGCGCGTTAGCTCTTTGATTGAGGATGATCTTTTCGGAAAACCGCTACACACTTTTCCGGATCATGCTCTAATTCTACTGCGTCACAAATTGCTGCGCCGTTTGGATTTCGTGATCGGGGCAGTACAGCATGGGCATCGCGGCAGCGTCTGAACAAGAGCTGTGATAAGCCGCCGGCGAAGAGTCGCGATCGAGTTCGGAATGTGCCGTTCCGGCCTCAGAGGCGGAGCCTCTGGGTCGGTAACCGCTGGATACGGCAAGCTTCGGGCGTATCCTGGTGGAACCAACTGTTGAGGGGGGAATCGTCGTCCGCTCGCAAATCAGGAATCCGTAGGCCGCAATGCACAGCG
>NZ_AWZU01000035.1 GCF_000472385.1 Bradyrhizobium sp. ARR65 | reverse complement strand
GATACCAACATAGTCGAGCGCGGCATCCGCCCGATCGTGCTCAATCGCAAGAACGCACTCTTCGCCGGCCATGATCATGGAGCGGAGAACTGGGCCTGCATCGCCTCGCTGATCGAGACCTGCAAGCTAACAGGCGTCGATCCGCAAGCCTATCTCACCGATGTGCTGACGAAGCTCGTCAACCTCTGGCCTGCCGCTCGCATCGACGAACTCATGCCATGGGCTTGGGCAGAACATTCGGCCGCCAAACTCGCCGCCTGACGCCTTCCGGCGGGAAATCAAGCCCTCAGCGCCGTGCGGCCAGAGGGCCGCTTACTGAGATGGCAAACAACATCTCGATTTTCTTCCGTTCGCGCCGACGCCTCATATAGGCATCGGTCTTGGCAAGTTTGCGCGCAATCTCTCTCGCCTTCATGGATTGAGCCCTGGGGGCGGCCTTGTGGTGCCAAGAGCTGGGCCCGGCCCTGCGGGCCGGGCCCGTTTGCGTCAGTAATCTATCGCCGGAGCGGCCGGTGCCTCCGACTTCTTCGGCTTGTCCGCCACCAACGCTTCGGTGGTGATCAGGAGCGAAGCGACCGAGGCGGCATCCTGCAGCGCGGTGCGAACCACCTTTGCGGGGTCGATCACGCCGGCCTTCACCAGGTCTTGGTATTCGCCCGTTGCGGCGTTAAATCCCCAATTGTAGTCCGCATGTTCGAGCAGCTTGCCAACGATGAGCGAGCCGTCCTCGCCGGCATTCTGCACGATCTGCCGCGCCGGTACCTGGATGGCACGACGGACGATGTCGACGCCCGCCTTCTGGTCGGCATTTGCCGTCTTGACGCCGTCCAGCGCCTTCAGCGCGCGCAACAACGCGACGCCGCCACCGGGCAGGATGCCTTCCTCGACGGCCGCGCGCGTCGCATGCAGCGCGTCATCGACGCGGTCCTTCTTCTTCTTGACCTCGATCTCCGTCGCACCGCCAACACGAATGACGGCGACGCCGCCCGCGAGCTTCGCCAGCCGCTCGTGCAGCTTCTCTCGATCGTAGTCAGAGGTGGTCTCTTCGATCTGTGCCTTGATCTGGGCGATGCGCGCCTCGATGTCCTTCTTGGCACCGGCGCCGTCGACGACGGTGGTGTTCTCTTTCTCGATCACGACCTTTTGGCACGGCCGAGCATCGAGAGTGTGACGTTCTCGAGCTTGATGCCAAGGTCTTCGGCAATCGCGGTACCGCCGGTGAGGATCGCGATGTCTTCGAGCATCGCCTTGCGGCGATCGCCGAAGCCCGGCGCTTTGACAGCCGCGACCTTCAGGCCGCCACGCAGTTTGTTGACGACCAGCGTCGCCAGCGCCTCACACTCGACATCCTCGGCGACAATCAAAAGCGGCTTGCCCGACTGCACCAATGCTTCGAGCAGCGGCAGCATGGTGTGCAGGCCGGACAGCTTCTTCTCGTGGATCAGGATGTACGGGTCTTCCAACTCGACCCGCATCTTGTACACATTAGTGACGAAATAGGGCGAGACATAGCCGCGGTCGAACTGCATGCCTTCAACCACCTCGAGCTCGGTGTTGAGGCTCTTGGCCTCCTCCACCGTGATCACGCCCTCATTGCCGACCTTCTGCATGGCGTCCGCCACGAAGCGGCCGATCTCGGTATCACCATTGGCCGAGATGGTGCCAACCTGTGCAATCTCGTCGTTGGAGGTGACTTTCTTGGCGTGCAATTTCAGATCCGAGACGATCGCGTCGACAGCCAGATCGATGCCGCGCTTGAGATCCATCGGATTCATACCGGCGGCAACGGCCTTGGCGCCTTCCCTGACGATAGCCTGCGCCAGCACGGTCGCGGTGGTGGTGCCGTCGCCGGCGAGGTCGTTGGTCTTGGATGCGACCTCGCGCACCATCTGCGCGCCCATGTTCTCGAACTTATCGTCGAGCTCGATTTCCTTGGCGACGGTGACGCCGTCCTTGGTGATGCGTGGCGCACCGAAACTCTTTTCGATCACCACATTGCGCCCCTTGGGACCGAGCGTGACCTTGACCGCGTTCGCCAGCGTATCGACGCCGCGCAGCATCCGTTCGCGAGCGTCGGTCGAAAATTTCACGTCCTTGGCAGCCATAATTGCAAAACTCCTTTCCTCTTCAATGACTGTCAGTTTGATAAAGCGCTAGGCGGCCATCTTGAGCGACGAGGTGGTCTCGACCACGCCCAACAGGTCACTTTCCTTCATGATCAAGTAATTCTGGCCCTCGATCTTCACCTCGGTACCGGACCATTTGCCGAACAATACGTGGTCACCGACTTTCACCTCGAGCGGGACCAATTGGCCCTGCTCATTCCGGCCACCGGGACCCGCGGCGACGATCTCGCCCTCCTGCGGCTTCTCCTTTGCGGTGTCGGGAATGATGATGCCGCCTTTGGTCTTTTCTTCCGCATCAATGCGGCGCACGAGCACACGGTCGTGCAGCGGACGGAAATGCATGCACATCCTCCTTGTCTGGGTCAGCGATCTCATAAGGACCGGGGCTGGAACCAGCCCGGGCGACGAGCCAAACAGGTAAGAAGAAAACTGGTTCAAGAGGGCCGGTGAGAATTTTTAGCTATCCTACCTTGGAGTGCAACGAGGATGGATACACCTCACTCGCAACCGGGCCGGCCCTGCTGGGAAAGAGATTTTCTTTAGTTATTTCAATCGATTATTTAGCACAGTATGGACCTTGCGGGCATTAGCACTCCGCCCTTGACACTGCCAACGCTCGTCCCAAATCCAAGCTGCCAGGGGCGATCGGTCCCTTTCTCGCCCCGCCAAACATCGCCAAACACATCGTGGGGATGCAAACATGATCATGGGATTTGCCGATCCATACGACGCCCTGCTCAACCTTCAACGCTCGCTCCAAGCGACGCTGTCCAGCGACTGGTTGCAGGATCTAACCCCCAACCGCGGCCCGTTCCCGCCGATCAACGTTTTTCAACAGCGGGAGGACATCCTGGCGATCATCGAACTGCCGGGTGTCAAGAAAGACGAGCTCCAGATTCAGGCCAAGGAGAACGCCATCCGGATCGTCGGCAAGAAGACAATCGAGTATCCGGAGGAGGCAAGCCTGCACCGGCGCGAACGCATCTCCGGCGAGTTCGACCGCACTCTGTCCCTCCCGGTGCAGATCGAGCCGGATGGCATCAAGGCAGAGTATCGGGATGGCATTCTGGCGCTATTCCTGCCGCGCGCGGAAAGCGACAAGCCGCGGACCATCAAGATCAGCTGATCCGCTCGCGGTCCCCGCACAATCGCGGGGTGGGCATCCAGCGCTTTTCTTGAGGAGGCACGATCATGGCTTCGAAACAGGAACTGCAGGTCGCGCAGAAGCGTGAGCTGGAAAAGAAGGAAGAAACCACAATCCCGGCGCGGATATTCGTGCCGAATGCCGATATCTATGAGACGAAGGACGGGCTCAACGTGGTCCTCGAAATGCCCGGCGTCGACAAGAACAGCATCGACGTGCGCGTCGAGGATGACGTTCTTAAGGTTGACGGGAGGCTGGATTTCTCCAAGTACCAGGACCTGCAGCCGCTCTACACCGAATACAATGTGGGTCACTTTTCGCGAACCTTCCGGCTTTCCAGCAAGATCGACCAGGACAAGATCTCGGCTGAGCTACAGGACGGCGTGCTATCGCTCATGCTGCCGTTGGCCGAAAAGGCGAAGCCGCGAACGATTCGGGTCAACTGAGCCCAAGAATGGAAAGCGCTTGAGGTCGGGGGCGGAGAAGCTGCCTATTTCCACTGCACCTCCGCCCTCAAGAGGTTTGCGATCGAAAAGATCACTTGCCGCGCCCGTGCTCTGGCGGGAATCGTGGGTGCTTCATCAGGTCAGCCTGGGCGCCGAGCACTTGCAAGCGCCCAGCCCCCTTGCGCGAACAAGAGATCGCCTCAACGCAAGCCGAATGTGCGACTTCCAGATCATGATCGTCTGTTCCAGCGTTGGGTCGCCTCGGCAACCGTCGGCGCGGTCGGACCAAACGCCAAACATTCCTTGCATGCGACGAACTTGGGCTCGGTGTCACTGTTGACCCAAAGTTCCAGGCTGCCACAGAACGGGCACGGCTGCAGCCGATGGCCAGAAAAGGGCAGACCCAGCGTGAGATCGGAATCAGCTTTCTGTCTAGGCTTTCCTGCCATTTGGCTTGGTCCTCGCGTGGATCACGCTCAGGAGCGCTACCGCGCTCGGCCGCTTTGCTACATTGGCCGGCGTAGATCAAGTTGAGCTAGACCATGCCAATCCGGTCGAATGTCGACACCGCAGGTGAAGCGCGGAAGACTTTCGGATGCCGGCCAACGCTCCACACCCCAAGCAATCGAACTTGATTAGCAGTCATCAAAGTAAAACACCAAAACTGATCGGTCGCGATATACGCACTGCCTCACAGCCACTCAACTTGCTCAATCCTGTACGTTTTATCGCCCCGAGGGGTTTCCACGACCACGGCTGTGCCTTTGGTCTTGCCGATCAAGGCTCGGCCGACAGGCGAACCCACTGAAATCTTCCCCTTACTCGCGTTCGCTTCTGGCTCACCGACGATCTGGCAGACCCGCTTCTCGCCGGTGTCCTCGTCGACTAGGGTTACCGTTGCGCCAAATTTGACAGTCTCGCCGGAAAGTTTGGACACGTCGATGATCTCGGCACGCGCAAGCTTGTCGTCCAATTCGGCTATGCGAATTTCGTTAACGCTCTGCTCCGCCAGCGCACCCTGATATTCCGAGTTCTCAACCAGGTTGGTATCGTCGGCAATCGCCTGCTGAATCCGCATTGCAAGACGAGGTCGCTCGTTCCGAATGCGATGGCTCAGCTCATCTTGAAGGGCGGCATGGCCCGCCGCGGTCATAGGATACTTCATGATCGCACTACTTGATCAATCTCATCCATACTGCGCCTACCCGGACAAGCGTGCAGTACTCTTCCGCAGGTCGCCCGCGTGTTGTGCGCTTTCCCGGAGAGGCTTTTGGTGACGCAGCAGCTGCTCCTGCGTCCGGTCACACGGGCCCGCCTCGGGCACCCTCCGCTTTCGGAGGACCTGCACGCCAAAGATGCGCTTCGCCAAGACGGCGGGGAAAAAGCTGGACGTCATCCACCGCTTTTGCATCGGCTTCGTCGAGGCGCTGTTGAACAAGCGCCGAGCGGGGGAGCCCCGTCTTTCTTTCGCAGGCACGAGCGAAGTCGCCGTCCTAGCGGCTGCCAACGGGCATCAGCGTCGTTGGTTCCATTTGGCGCAGCGTCGTCCTTGCGAGTGCTCGCGACAGCCCCAGCCTGATAGCGGACGGCCGATTGGAGCGTAAGAAGACCCGTGCCGCAGCAAGCGGGAATGGCGCGCCATCGGCTCCGCTCGCGGGTATAGCCCTGACCGGTCCGGAACCGGCCCTCTGGCCGTGAGTTGTGCCGGCCTGCGGAGGCGAACGTTTGGTTCGCGCTAGAGGTGCCGTTTGGCAGGTTTCCAAATGGTCAGATTCTGCGAGAGAATTCGCGGCGGCTATTTTGTCGTCAGTGACAGATCTGCTTGTGTCCTTCCGGAAAGGACCACAACATCCAAATGGAATTGGTATTCAACTGGTCCGGCACGGCAAGAAAGGTCGCATGCGCATCCGACGATGTCGCGGGGAGGTTGGGCTCCCGGAGTAACCGCTCTTGGCGCTGTCTAATCTGCTCGCGGCGCTTCGGCCGAAAGAGTGCTGTTGGGCGCGATCGGCTTGGGACTTGACCAGTTATCGTTTCGGGAGGATCGCTCACAGCTGGCCGGATCGGGCGCGACGACCATCGCTCGGCAAAGGGCCGATGCTCGTAATAGCGCACCTTCTTGGCTCGGCTTGGCGGAACAGCTCCGGCGATCCCGATCTCCTCGGAGGGCGGAAGCTGCATGACTTGCCAGGCGCTCGCGCCTTGGGCGTGGACCATCTGGGAGACCGTCCAAGTCAGAAGGCGCACATGCCAGATGATGGAGGCGCCGAGTTCCGGCGCTACTTCAACACGAATCGAGATTGCGCCGGCATGGAAAGCAGTCGGCATAATCCGCTTCTTTGTTGACGAGCGACACGGATTACGAAACGCCTGCCTTCGCCGCCCTTTGCAGCTTTCCAAACGCGCCCGCGTCAGCGAGCGCACTGATGCGAGCATCGTTATAGCCGAGTATTGTTCGCAGCACCTCGTCGGTATGTTGGCCAAGTAAGGGCGCGGCGACGGGATCGGAGGCGGGCGTCAGTTCCAGGTTGAGGGGAGTCTCGATGTTCGGGATGAAGCCCGCGGTCGGATGAGGAATCCGACTGAGACGATGACGTTCACGTGCTTCAGCGGCGTTGAATCCTTGCTCGACCGTGCGAAGGTAGCCAACAGGGATGTTGGCTTTTTTCAACTTCGCCATCCAGTTCTCCAGTCGGTCGGCGGCGAAAATTCCTGCGATGACCGAACGCAGCTTCTCCTTGTTTGCGCTTCGCGCCTTTCGCGTCGCGAACTCCGGATCTGTGATCAGATCCGGCCGCTCGAGTACCTCGGTAACCAGGCGGCGATATAGCCGATCGTTGGCGCAGGCCATATAGAGCGGGCCGTCCGCCGCCTCATAGACTCCGACTGTCGGAGAACCGTTCGGCGAGTTGCCAAAGCGGCCCGGATTGGCTCCGCTGATCAGATAGGCCATTCCGTAAAAGCCGGTCATGGACATTGCAATGTCGTACAGCGCGACCTCCACCTGCTGGCCGCGGCCGAGGCGATCACGGGCGATCAGCGCAAGCAGAATGGCGTTGCATGCCGACATGCCCGTCGCCATGTCGACGATTGGCGGGCCGGTGCGAACCGGCGGCCCATCCGGGAAACCGTTCAGCGACATGAATCCACTCTCCGCCTGTGTGATCGGATCGAAGCCGGGGCGCGAAGCAAAGGGGCCCTTGCGGCCATAGGCTGAGATCGAACAATACACAAGACGCGGATTGATCGGCGCAACCGACGCATAGTCGAGACCAAACTTCTCCATTACACTTGCGGAGAAGTTCTCCACGACCACATCCGCGCGAGAGATTAGGTCCCTGGCAATCTCGCGCGCTTCCGAGACTGCAAGATCAAGGGCGATGCCGCGCTTGTTCCGGTTCAAGCTGAGATAGGCGGCACTCTCACCTCCGATTTCCGCATGCTCGTAGGCCCGTGTATCATCACCGCCGTCAGGATTTTCGATCTTGATTACCTTAGCCCCAAAGTCGGCTAGGATCTGGGTACAGGCCGGGCCCGCCACAACTCGGGTGAAATCCACGACCAAAAGATCGGCCAGCGCTGTGGGCGCGCCCATAGGCCGCGCTGGACGGTCGGGTAGCTGCGGTTTTGTCATTTTTGGCGTTTCCCCATTTGTCGTTATAGGGATGAACTTTAGGATTTATCTCCGCTGGGCGGCAAGGCCGGTGGCCCATAAGAGAGCTGCCCTTCCGGTAAGGGCCCGTCGGCTGCCACAGCGCTCGAGGGGCGCTAACACAAAAGAGCGCGGCGGCGCATTGGCCCCTGGGCTCCTGGCAACTCCAAATCGGCGCGCTCTAGCGCTTCTCATCGCAGAGTTTCCGCCGATAGAATGTGCCCAGCCAGCCCGGGGAGCGTGCGGCATGTAGGATAACCGGCTTTGACGAGCCAGGGCATCAACACCGCGTCATCTTCCAACCATCACTTTGATGCCGAGCCATACAGCGCCGACAAACCCCACGACGATGGCCGTGATCACAGCCTTGAAAGTGTCACTTTGAGCCTGCTCGACGCTCTTGCGCCAACGACGAAGGTGCTGAAAGTCAGCCCTCATCGCGCTGCGGTCCTCCTCGATTCCGAAGGAGGTCAAGGTCGTGGTGATTGCCTTCAGCACCAGCGGTTCAATCTCCTCGCGCTGCAAGCGCCGCTGCTCCGCGAGTGTCGCGGCGACAATGGCCCTGATATCCTCGTCGCGCACTTCAGTCATCGCTGGATGATCCCCGTCTACATTTTCAAAACCACGCTTGGCGCAGTAGAACGAGGCCACGAGGTTCGACAGGCCGATGCAAAGCCTGCGAGGGGCTCGGTCGTTCCGAGCCCAAGAACCGCTAAGACGAGAAGTCTGCGAAACAAAAAGCCCGCAGCGGATGCCTTCGCTGCGGGTTTGTTGCAAATTCTCTCGATGATGCCAGTGTGCCAGTGATTTTGCCGACCGCGTCAAACACTTTTCTTGGATGCCGCGCGCTCTGTGTCTTTGCTATCCGTCGCTCGACAGACGTTAACGCGGTTGAGCTTCGAGCATCGATTGAATAGCGCGCAAGCGCGGCGGGTGATCACATAGCGTTGATTGCAAACCGCTCATGCGTGAATGCATCACACCTGTCCGTCACCCGCGCCCGTCAAGCCTCTTCATATGATTGTCATGCTTCAAAAACGATTGATCGATCTGGCGCGGTCATCGCGATCACCCCATCTGCGCGTGCGAGGCTGGAGGCACAACAAGAAAACGGGCTAAATGATGAAAGAGCTTTTGAGAGCAACCGCCGCGACTGCCGCGGCTCTCGTCGCGGCGATTGCGTTTGGGGCGCTGCTTGCACCGACTGAGGCAAGTGCTGGCGAGTATTGCCGCCAGGACGTCACCGGCCACATGACGAGCTGCGGCTTCGACACGATGGAGCAGTGCAAGGCCACATCGGCCGGCATCGGTGGTGATTGTTTCCGGGATCCCTGGCTCGACGCCAAGACTGCGAACAACACCCCGGCCAAGGGCCACCGCAACTCTTATGCCTATCAACCGAAGTCATCGCGTGCGAGGCACGGCGCTGGGCGTTGGGAACAAGGAGCGCCAGCGAGTTCGAGCAATTAACGCCGATCTGGGACGCCAGATGCGGCGGGGAGCTTTCCTGTCCAACTGAAAAGGCCCGCAGCGCCAACCCGCTGCGGGCCTTTTTGTCTCTCGATGATGCCATGTCGCGCTGATTTGCCCGACATGTCAAATTTTAATGAAAATGCCGCAATGCCATTCGCCACTTTGAAATCGGTCGGCCCGTAGCATTCAATGCAAAGGCCCGCGGCCGGTGTTTGCGGCGCGGGCCAGATGATCTCTGCAATGCTGTCAATGTGCGCCTGATTTGCCCGACGTGTCAAAGGCGCGATCGGCATCCGAAGCGCATCAAGGAAGGAGCAATCGAGGAGACCGTCGATGTATTTCGTTGCCGCCGGGTTGGTCGTCTTATCTGGACTGTTTTATGCCGCGGGCAATCACGAGATCGGCTCGCTTGGCGCAGACGTGTGCCGTTATGGCGGCTCGTTCTGCGACAACCCGCACTACATGCTTGTCGCTGGAGGCTTGGCGGCAGCCTGGGGCAGGTTCGTCAGCGTCCGTTGATCAGCCAGCTTTCATTGAGAAAGCCTGGGTGAAAAATCCCCGCGATCAACCTTGGCCGCGGGCTTAGATGGTTGCCGATGCTGACACTATGGGAGTGATTTGCCCGACGTGTCAAATTGCAAGTAAGCGGCCCAAATCCTCCACTCCGACTTGATCTAGCTCAACACTGTACTCCTCCAATGGCATCATACGAGCCGTAGCGAGATTCGATCGAATACGGAGCAATGAACGGTCCCGGAATAAGGCAAGGAGTTCGCTCCGCGGTTGCACCCGAGGGAGAGCCGGCTGCGCGTATCCCGCGCAGAGATCTTGCTGCGCTCACCATCGGCGCCGTCGGGGTCGTCTATGGCGACATCGGGACCTCCCCGCTTTATGCGATCGACCAGATTTTCTTCGGTGCCGCCGCCGTGGCGCCAAGTCGGGACAACGTGCTTGGTGCGATCTCGCTCGCACTCTGGACCATCATCCTGATCGTAACGTTCAAATACGCGCTGCTGGTGCTGCGCGCCGAGAACGATGGCGAAGGCGGCCTGTTCGCGCTCTACGGCCTGCTCCATAAATACAAGCGGCAGGGCACCGGCGTGTTGCTGTGGTCGCTGATGCTCGGCGCGGGCCTGCTATTGGCTGACGCGATGATCACGCCCGCGATCAGCGTATTGTCGGCCGTTGAGGGGTTGGAGATCGCAACGCCGGCCCTTTCGCTCTACATCATCCCGATCACGGCCGTGCTGCTGACGGGACTGTTCGCAATTCAGTTCAAAGGAGCTTCCGGCATAGCCGTCATTTTTGGACCGCTGATGCTGGTGTGGTTCGCGGTCATTGCCGCACTCGGCGCCCTTGCGATCGCAAAGCAGCCCGCGATCTTCACGGCGTTCAATCCGGGCTACGGCATCCGCTTCCTGGCGCAGGCAGGGTTGCACGAGACGATGGTTATCGTCGGAGTTCTGGTCCTGGTCGTGACCGGCAGCGAAGCCATGTACGCCGATCTCGGACATTTCGGAGCCCGGCCAATCCGGATCGGCTGGTTCGCGGTGACATTCCCCGCCCTGCTCCTGAACTATCTCGGCCAAGGCGCCCAGCTCCTGTCCGGTGCGGAGATAGCCGCCGGCAAGCTATTCTACAGCCTCGTGCCGTCGCCCCTGCTGCTGCCGATCATCGCCCTGGCGACACTCGCAACCATTGTCGCATCGCAAGCGCTGATATCGGGAGCCTTCTCGCTGGTGTCCCAGGCCATCGGCCTGGGGCTGCTTCCCCGTCTCGACATCCTGCACACCCATAGGGCCCACGCCGGGCAGATCTACATTCCTGTCGTCAATTGGGGCCTCTATGTCGGCTGTATCGCCCTGGTGGTGACGTTCGGCTCCTCCTCGGCGCTGGCCTCGGCGTTGGCGCTAGCGGTCGCAGGCGTCATGCTCATCACCTCGCTCGCCATGTTCGCGATCGCGCGGTATTACTGGAAATGGAGTTTGGCACGGACGGCGCTGGTATGGGGACCGCTCACCGCTCTCAACGGCACCTTCCTTCTCGGCGGCCTCGTCAAGCTCCTGGAGGGCGGCATCGTGCCCCTGTCCCTTGCCGCCACAGCCTTCCTGGTGATGGCGACATGGCGTTGGGGCCGTAAGGCGACCTTCGCGGCTTATGCCGCACGGTCAAGTCTGACGATGGCGGAAGTGGTCCAGCTTCATCGCGCGAGCACGACCTTCATCGAGCGCAACGCACTGATCATGGCAGCCAACCCGCTGCGTCATCCCGATGACCGCGCACCCGCGCTGATCAGCCTGCTCCTGGAACGCTACGGCATCCTCCCGCGCAACCTCATCCTGGTCGAGGTGACCCATCCCAAGATCCCCTATGTGCACAACGGCCGCTACCACATCACGGTATTCGAACGGGACAAGCACCGCGGGAGCGTTATCGGGGTCGAACTCCGTTTCGGTTTCATGGAAGAGCCGAATGTCGAGCGCTATCTCGAAAGCCTGGCACGGCATCGCGAAATCGATCTTCCAGCCCATCCCAAGCAGTGGACTGTCCATGTCGCACACGAGAACCTGCTGCCTGCACGGCATATGAATATCCTAAGGCGGCTGCGTTTTCGGCTGTTTCTGTTCTTGCGCCGGATGTCGCGCCCGACCTACTACACCTATCATCTGGGCGATGAAGTGCAGCTCTCCGCCGAGATCATGCCGGTCAGGGTGCGGTGATGCCGCGAATGTCGGCGAGCCGCAGCACAGCCAAACAGACGGAACTTTTTCTCGCAAGACGACGTTGATCCTCTAGGGAGAGCGGCTCAAATTCTGCGCTGCCTCAACAATCAAGCAGCCCTCCATGCTTCAGACCAGCCGCTCAACGCCTAAGCCCTCCAGCAAGATGGTGCAGCGGTTGCTCGGTCCGGGGCTGGTGACCGGCGCGGCCGATGACGACCCGTCGGGCATTGCGACCTATTCGCAAGCCGGCGCGCAGTTTGGATATGATCTGCTCTGGACGGTCTTCTTGACGACACCGTTCATGATCGCGATCCAGCTCGTCAGCGCGCGGATCGGCCGCGTCACCGGCAAGGGCCTTGCCGCGAACGTCGTCGAGTTGGCGCCGCGCTGGCTGGTGCTTGCGCTGATCTTTCTTCTCGTCGCAGCCAACACCTTCAACATCGCCGCGGATATCGCGGCGATGGGGGAATCGCTCGCGCTTGTCATCGGCGGTCTCACGCACGAACATGCGCTGATCTTCGCATCCGTTTCAATCCTGCTCCAGGTGTTCGTGCCCTATCACCGCTATGCACCGGTGCTCAAGGTGCTGACCCTGACGCTGTTCGCCTATGTGATAACCGCGCTGACCGTGAACATCCCCTGGAGCACGGCCCTGTTGGCCGCAGTCTGGCCAAGGCCAACCGTCGGCGCGAATTATTTCCTGATGGTCGTCGCCGTGCTTGGTACGACCATCAGTCCTTATTTGTTTTTCTGGCAGGCTTCGCAGGAAGTGGAGGAAATGAGGCGCAGCCCGGCTCACCCCCCGCTTCGCGAGGTCGCCAAAGGCGGCAAGCTCGAGCTTCACCGCATCAGGATCGACACGACCGTCGGGATGATCTTCTCCAACGCAATCGCCTTCTTCATCATTCTCACCACCGCGGCGGTCCTCAACGCCAATGGCGTCACCAACATCAACTCCGCAACCCAGGCGGCGGAAGCGTTGAGGCCGCTGGCGGGCAACTTCACCTTCCTGCTGTTTGCGCTCGGCATTATCGGCACCGGATTATTGGCTATTCCGGTGCTTGCCGGGTCTGCCGCCTATGGCGTGGCGGAAGCCTTCGGATGGCAAGCTACCCTGGAGGCCAAAGCACCAGATGCGATCGGCTTTTACACCATTATCGCCGCAGCGACGGTCATCGGCTTCAGTCTCGGCTTCACAGGGATCGACGCCATTCACATGCTGGTCTGGAGTGCGGTGCTCAACGGCATCGTCGCTGTCCCGATCATGGCCATGATGATGGCGATCGTCTCGAATAAGAGGCTAATGGGGCGGTTCAAGGCGAGATCATGGCTGGTGATCCTGGGCTGGCTCGGTACCGGATTGATGGCGATCGCCGTCATCGCCCTGTTCTGGTCACTCTTCGCATAGCTGCGGCTGCAGCCGTGTCGAGACTGCATCAGCATTGGTGCGCTGCAATATGAGATTTGTGCTATTAGTCGCGCGGCCGCGAGGGCCGCTACTTGCACGTACGCGTAACGTAGGGCACATCGCGCGGAGTTCTTACTGCTCACCGACCTGCTCACGGGCGCGGAATACAGCAGAAGCCGACCAGGGGAAATGCCTTGACCAAACCGAACCGGATGAGCGCACGCTCAATGCCCTCTTATTCGCCGCACGGCCTCGCCTTGCTGCGCGATCCGCTGCTCAACAAGGGCACGGCTTTTACCGAACAGGAGCGCGATGCGCTCGGCCTGCGCGGCTTCCTTCCGGCCGGCGTCCTTTCAATGCAGGCGCAGGTCGAACGCGTGCTGACCAACCTGCGTTCTCTCCCGAGTGATCTCGAAAAATACGTTGCGCTGAACTCGCTGCATGACCGAAACGAAGCACTATTTTTCCGGGTAGTCTGCGACCACATCAATGAAATCCAGCCGCTGATCTATACGCCCACAGTCGGCTTGGCGTGCCAGCGTTACGGATTGATCTTCCAGCGGCCGCGCGGGCTTTTCATTTCGGCCAATGACCGCGGGCGGATCGCCGAAATCCTCTCCAACTGGCCCTATCGCACCAAGCTGATCGTCGTCACCGATGGCGAGCGCATCCTGGGCCTCGGCGATCTCGGCGCCAACGGCATGGGCATTCCGGTTGGCAAGTTATCTCTCTATTCCGCGTGCGCCGGCATTCACCCCGAACTTTGCCTGCCGGTTATGTTGGATGTAGGAACCAACAACGAAGAATTTCTCAACGACCCCTATTACATTGGGCTCCGCCAGAAGCGCATGACCGGCGCTGACTATGACGAATTCGTCGACGAGTTCATAACCGCCGCGCGCGAGGCCTTCCCGGGCGTTCTGATTCAGTTCGAGGATTTCGCCAACCATTCGGCCTTCCGTCTGCTGCACAAATACCGCGACGACGCCTGCGTCTTCAACGACGACATTCAGGGCACGGCAGCCGTCGCGCTGGCCGGACTGTTCTCGGCCCTGCGCGCGACGCGCGGCAAGCTCACCGAGCAACGCATCCTGTTTCTCGGCGCCGGTGAAGCCGCGACCGGCATTGCCGATCTCGTGGTGTCCGCCATGATGGCGGAAGGCCTGTCCGAAACCGAAGCGCTGCGGCGGAATTGGCTGGTGGACTCTCGTGGCCTTGTCGTCAAAGGTCGCGCCAATCTCAGCGGGCATAAGCTGCGCTATGCGCAGGACCAGGCGCCGATCAATGACTTCCTGTCCGCCATCAAGGCGCTGAAGCCAACCGCCATTATCGGCGTGGCAGCGGTCGGAGGCGCGTTCACGCCCGAGGTGCTGCAAACCATGGCAGAGCTCAACGAGCGGCCGATTGTGTTTGCGCTCTCCAACCCGACCTCGAAAGCCGAGTGTTCGGCCGAAGATGCTTACCGCCACACCGGCGGCCGCGCGCTATTTGCCTGTGGCAGCCCCTACGATCCGGTGAAATTCGATGGTCAGACCTTCGTCCCGCGTCAGGGCAACAACTCCTACATCTTTCCCGGTGTCGGCCTGGGCGTTATCGCAAGCGGCAGCCGGCTGGTAACGGATGAGATGTTCATGGCGGCGGCGCATTCACTCGCCAATTCGGTGAGCGAGGCCGATCTCAAGCAGGGCAGCCTTTATCCGGCTCTGCCGCGCATCCGTGAAGTCTCCGCCCAAATTGCGGCAGCCGTCGCCGGCGTCGCCTATCAGCGGGGCCTTGCCCATGGCCCGACGCCAAACGACCTCATCAGCTTCGTTCAGGCGCAGATGTACGATCCGCATTATTGAGGCGACGGGAGCTTGCCCTCCTCAGCCGCCGCGTTGCAGGAGCCGCCGCAGGTTGCGGATATCGGCTAGCGTGTCGATATCGAGAATCGAATCGATCAGGCGCACCGACATCTCACGCCCCAGCACCGGCGTCATCAGGTCACGTGCCTTCTCGATCACCTCGGCCCGAGTCATCGGATTGCGGGGCGTGCCGCGTACGGCCGTCACCCGCTCTGAAAGCCGGCTTCCGTCTGCAAACTCCACCTCAACGACGGTCTCGCGTGCCGGCAACGATTTGGCGAGCTCCTCGTCACGCACCAGATTGACCTTGGCACGCTCCTTCAGCACCGCAGGATCCTGCATGCGCGGCTTATCGTGGGCCGCATGGAAGGAGACGGCCTTGTCGACCAGCATGACCGCGATCATGTGCTGCAGGCAGATATCGGGAATGTCGCGATTATCGACGACCGCGGCAACGGAAGGCGCGAGCCGCACGGTCACGCGCCTCACCTGATCGACCTCGAAGGGCTTCTTGGCGCGGATCGCCTCGAGCCCATCCAGCGGACCCTGGATGGGCGATCCGACACTCCATTTCTTGATGTCGGTTTGCGTGATCTCAAAACGCTCGCCGAGCTTCTCGATCAGCCGGTCCGGTTGCGCTTTTGGGGCGTAGGCGGCAAAGAAATTGTCCGGACCTGAAAATACGTCGTCGACGCCGTTCCAGCCCGACTGGACGAGGAGCGCCGCGGTGACTCCGTTACGCGCCGGCATGCCGGCGAACACGAAAGCCTTCTCGATGTGATCGGTATCTCGCCGCCAGGCGATAAAGCCAGAAGATTGTTGCGCGGCATAGTCCAGTATCCAACGCATCTGGCGCGCATCGAGGCCCGCAGCGCAGGCGGCCGCAGCAGCAGCTCCGAAGGTACCGGCGATGCTATGTGTCGAGAGGCTGCTTTCATAACTGAAACCGGCGCCTCCCATCGCCATCACCACGCGGGTGCCGATGTCATAGCCGAGCGTTACGGCCCTGAGCAGCCACGCGCCATCGACCCCGTATGTCTCGCCCGCCGCAAGCGCTGCGGGCACCACGGCACAGCCCGGGTGAGAGCGGGATTCATTGTGCGAGTCGTCAGTCTCGTCCGCATGCGCCATGACGCCGTTGGCGAGCGCGGCATCGATCGGCGCCGCGGTCAGTGCTGAGCCGACCACGCTGACCGTGCCATTGCCACCATGCTCCCGGATATAGCGCTGCGCGGCCTGCCCAGGCGGCAATTCCGAACCCGAGATCATCGCGGAAATCGTATCGAGCAAATGAAATTTTGCCTGCTCGGCGACCTCGTCAGGCAAGCCCCTGCTTCGCGCCGCGCTCATGTAATCGCTGAGCGAACTCATGACGCCCCCGGGAGTGGGCGGCGAATTTTGAGCCAAGGCGACGACCGGCAATAGGCCAACGGCCGTTGCCGCGCGCGCCGAGCCCTTCAGAAACCAGCGCCGCGACCGCATCCTCTTGCTCACCCTCGCTCTATCACCCTCGTGCTGTTGTTCGTGCATCTTCAGTGACATTTTGCCCAATTTCGGTCAATCGTCACCGCTGCTGGAAACGGCAGGTGACATACTTGTTACAAGGCAGTGAAACTCCAGCGCGCGGTCCTAGATCGCGACTTGTCGGCCGATCTCGACCACCTGATCGTTGGGCAGGCTGAAGAAATCGCTGACATGCTGCGCGTTTCGCTCCATCAGCGCGAACAACCGCTCCTGCCAGGCCGGCAAGCCTTTGCCGTCCTCACGGGAGATCACCGTTTCATGCCCGACATAGTAGGTTACGTCCGAGAGCTCGATGTCGCAGCCCAGCGCCTTGCTTCTGGCAAGCAACTCGGGAATGTGCGGACGCTCCATGAAGCCGTAATGCGCGTCGACGCGCCAGAAATTCGGCGCGACCTGCTCGAGCTTGATGCGCTCAGCGGATGAGACCCACGGTACCGACATGGTTTCGACGCGCAGCGCGACGACATGTTCGTGCAGGGCGCGGTTGTGTTTGACGTGCCAGACCATCACGGGCGGGGTACCCTTTTCGGTCCGCGTGAAAAACACAGCCGTGCCGGGCACACGGGGCAGCTTCTTCTCCGCAATGCGCGCCAGGAAGTCGGGGACTGGAATGAGCGTCTCGCGCAGACGCTGCGAAACTGCAGCCGCTCCGCGGTGCCAGATCCACATGGTGCCATAGACGGAGACGGCCAGGATCAACGGCACATAGCCGCCCTCGGCGACCTTGGTGAGATTGGCGAGGAAGAACGCGCCGTCGACGATCAGGAAGCACGCAGCGACGATCGCGGCTGCCAATAGGCTCCAGCGCCAGATCTCGCGCATGGCAATGAAGAGCAGCGCCGAAGTCATCAGCATGGTGAGCGAAACCGCGATGCCGTAGGCAGATGCCAGATTGTCCGATTTCCCGAATCCGATCGTCAGCCCGAGCGTCACGGCCATCAACAGCCAGTTGACGACGCCGACATAGATCTGGCCGTACCCCTCCGACGAGGTCTGCTTGATCTGCAGCCTCGGCAGCCAGCCGAGCTGAATTGCCTGGCGCGTCATTGAAAAGGCACCGGTAATAATTGACTGGCTGGCGATGATGGTGGCGATGGTCGCCAGCACGATCAGCGGCAGCAGCAGCAGATCCGGGCAGAGCCTGAAGAAGATATTCCCGTCCGTCGGTGCGCCGTCGATCACCAGCGCCGCCTGCCCGGCATAGTTCAGGATCAGGCTTGGAAAGACGATGGCAAACCACGCGAGCTTGATCGGCCCGGCGCCGAAATGGCCCATATCGGCATAAAGTGCTTCGGCGCCGGTCACGCAGAGAAATACGGCACCCAGCACCAGAAAGCCGGTGAATCCGTTCGAGAACAGATAGGACAGGCCATAGGTCGGATTGAGCGCGGCAAACACGGCCGGATGCTTGGCGATGCCGAAGAGTCCCATCACGGCCATGATAGCAAACCAGGCGAGCATCACCGGGCCGAACAAATGCCCAATGGTTGATGTGCCCTGCGACTGGATCGCAAACAGCGCGAACAGGATTACGACCGCGGTCGGGACGACATAGGGCTGCAGCACGGGCGTTGCCATGTTCAAGCCTTCCAGCGCCGAGAGCACCGAGATCGCCGGCGTGATCGCGCCGTCACCATAGATCAGCGCCGCCCCGAACAAGCCGACCGCGACGATGGTCGGCCGGTGCTGCTTCTTGACGCCCAACAACGCCATAAGTGCGAGGATGCCGCCTTCGCCGTCATTATCGACGCGCATGGCAAACAGCACGTATTTCACCGTGGTGATGATGAAGAGTGTCCAGAGCACCAGCGAGAGCGCTCCAAGCACGGCGGCGGCATCCGGCGACTTCTCCGCCGTGCCGAGGATGGTTTTGAAGGTGTAGAGCGGGCTCGTGCCAATGTCGCCGAAGACGACCCCGAGCGCGGAAAGCGCGAGCAGGCTCGCCTTACCTTGCGGCCCCCGCCGTACGCTCTCGCTACCTGCCAACGCTTGCTGCTCGCTCAAGACCCGCGCCCCTTTTCCACCCCTATAAACTATGGGCTCGGATTGCGACAGCCAAGCGATTGGGACTAAACCAATCCCAATTCCGCCGGCTTGACGCCGGCAAAGACGCGCTGGAGGCTTGTGGTATCCAGGCCATACATGCGTTGAAACAGGCCCGCGAACATCGCGCGGTAGTCGGTCAGGACCGGGTAATCGCGATTCTGGAAAAGGGTTCCCTGCTCGACCCTGACCTGTTCGCCATGGATGCGACCGCCATTGATGCCGCCGCCCATGACCCAGTAGACGCTGCCGTGGCCATGGTCGGTGCCATGGTCACCGTTCTCGCGAAAGGTGCGCCCGAATTCAGAGATCACGACGACCACCGTATCGCGCCACGCCTCGGGCCCGATCTCCTCGGAGAAACCGGCAAGCGCGCGGCCGAGCTCGCTGAGGCGGTCGGCAAGATACCCGTTCGCCGCCCCCTGGTTGACGTGGGTGTCCCAGCCGCCGACATCGACAAATCCGAGGTTGAACTGCTCGCGCATCAAGCGCCCGATTCGGCGCGCCGAAAGCTCGAAGCCGCGCGGCGATACGGCGCCGCGATTGGCCGCGTTCATCTCCTGCGAAATCGAACGATAGACATCATCACGAACGCGAAAGCCTTCGGAGACGGAGGCGCCAAGGCTACTCTGCGCATACATCTCTTTGATCAGCTCGGCCTGACGATCATCGACGCTCGGCTTGCCTACGTAAGCGATTGCGGAGTTGGGAATCTGGCCCTTGCCGCGGAAGATCAATGGCAGCTGCTCGGTGAACGAGATCGGCCGCACACGCGTGAGCTCGGCGGCAAGCCGGCTCATGAAGCCTGAACGATAGTCACGCGTGCCCTGCGCCGACTGTCCCAGCTCGATCGTGTCCTGCGTTTCGAAATGACTGCGCGTCAGGTCGTCACTCGTGCCGGCGAAGGGAACAAACGCAATCTCCCGTTTGCCCCAAAGCGGAAAAATGCTCTCTCGCAATGCCGGGTGGAGGCCCCAATCCGCGGTCAGCGACAGCGCCGAGTTCGGATTGCCGACATCAGGGCGCGCGATGCCGAGCGTCGGGCGCGAAGCGTGATAAAATTCACTGGAAACGGGGATGACCACATTGGCGGCATCGTAAGCGCCGCGCAAGAACACCACGAGCAGACGCGCATTGGTTGCGGGCGCCGCCCATACGCGGCCTGCTACGGTCAGGGGAACGAGTGCGGTGAAAGCCTTGATCAGTTCACGACGGTCCACGGGCCGGCCCTCGCCTCTACTTACTGCATGAATTCCGGTGATGACAAAAACAGCGTATTCCAGTCCTGCGGCGAGACTGCCTTGTCCAGCGCGGCCAGCGTCGCGGGCCCCAGGGTCTGGCGCAGTCCATTGAAGTAGAGCGCATTCTGCGGGCCCCAGGGTCTGGCGCAGTCCATTGAAGTAGAGCGCATTCTGAATCAGCGGAAATGCCGGCTGATCGATTGCATTCGGCACTTCGGCCTTGAACAGGCCAGCGGAGCCTGAGCCGATCTGCCGCGCGATCTCGAAGCGCACCATCATCTGCCCGGGCCCATTCCAGGACGCCGACGTCATGGCATAACCGTCTGGCGTCTCGTGGTTGAACAGACCCTCCCCCATCCGATTGAGCCAGCCCTGGATGGGCGAGGTGTTCAGGATGACCTTATCGTCATATGCCAGGCGAACTGCCGACAGCACATAGTGGATCGGGTCCTTCAACCTCGCGCCCGGCTTCAACGAGGCCGCAAATTCCGGCGCCTCGACCATGGTGGCAAGCACCGCGGCAATATCCCCGTCGCTGGTTCTGAAAGCTTGCGCCATCTTCTGAACTAGCGAATCGGGCGGATTGTCCGAGACGAAATAGGTTGCGATCTGCCTCGACAGATGCACCGCGGTCGCCGGATGATGGACGAGAATGTTGAGCGCTTCATCGACCTCGGCGAGCCCTCGTCCCTTGATCAGATGTCCCAGCAGCGTCTTGTCGCCATAATCGTGCCGCGCCGGATTGAATTCAAAGGCTCCTTCGCGCACGAGCTGCGACTGCAGCTCCAATTTGAGCTTGGGATCTTCGGGCTTCGCGTCGATGCCGACGCCTGTCAAAATTCGCGCCAGCGCTTCGACGTCTGCTTGCGTGTAGCCCGAGCCTACGCCCATTGTGTGCAGTTCCATGATCTCGCGCGCGTAGTTCTCGTTCAGATGACCGACCGCATTATCGGCATTGTCGAGATAACGCAGCATCGCCGGATGGCGCAGCGTCGCAGACAAGAGATCTCGGAACCTGCCGAGCGCATGGGGCCGGATGGCGTTGTCGACATAATCGCCGACGAGGATACGGATGTTGCCCTTGTATTGATGCACGTTGAAGTGGTTGACCCAGAACCAGGTCATGCGTTCGCGCAACTGGTCCGGCGCATAAAGTGCGCGCAGGATGGTGCGCGCCGCGGCCTGCTTGGCGCGATCGCTCATGGCCTGTTGGAAAACCTGCTGCGCCGCCTTCTTCTGATCGGGATCGATGACCTGGTTGGCGCTCTTGGCCTGCTGGTCGAATGCGACCATCACATCGAACGGAAACTTGTGGACATCCGGCATCGCCTCGATCTGCGCCTTCACGGCGGCAGGCAGCGCCACGTTCGCAGTCGGATGCAACTGCTCCTGCAGCCACCGCTCCGTGCCGATCGCCTGCAAATGCGCAGCGCTCGAGACGTTGACGCCCCAGGTCAGCCGATCCAGCAGCGCCAAATCGTGGGCGTTGAGCCCGCCGGCATTGGCGGGCACGGTGCCAAACACCGATACAATGCCGGCCAGACTTGTCCACCGACGCCGTTGTCCCCGGCAGGCTTTCGAAGCAGCTTTGATACTCATGGAGCGGCCAATCGGCGATTACCGCTGCGTTGTGACAATCCCTACCTAAGTTCGACGAGTTTGGCGGGACAGGCCTGAACAGCTTCTGAACGAAAACTTTACGAATGATGGCGAGACCCGGTTACCCGTTCATTGACGGCGTGGTATCGGGACCGTCGCGGTGGGACTCCCGATCCGAGACTGGGGTGGTCTGGTTTGCAGGCTCGAGTATGGATTACGGACGCAAGCCTCGGCATAATGAAAAAATCCAAAGGAAACGCCATGACCAAAACATCCAAAATCACAAATGTCGAACTTCTGACCTGCGATGCAGGTTGGCGGAATTACCATTTCGTCAAGCTTACAACCGATGATGGCGTGGTCGGCTGGAGCGAATATGACGAGGGTTTCGGCTCACCCGGCGTGAGCGCGGCGGTCCAGCGGCTCTCGGGGCGTATCGTGGGACAGGACGCCTTTGAGCATGAGCGGATTTATGCCGAACTGTTTGCGGCGACACGCCCCGCCGCCGGCGGGGTTGTCGCCCAGGCGCTCGGCGCGCTCGAAAACGCGATGCTCGACGCCAAGGCAAAACTACTGGACGTGCCCTGCTACGAATTGCTCGGCGGCAAGATCCGCGATCGCATTCGGGTCTACTGGTCGCACTGCGCGACCTGGCGGATCAATCATCCGGCCTGGTACAAGCCCGCCATCGAAACGCTCGACGGCGTCAAGGCGATCGGGCGCGAGGTTCGCGAGAAGAAGTTCACCGCGCTGAAGACCAACATCTTCACCTATGACGGTGGCAAGCCCATCGGCTGGCGCCCCGGCTTCGGCTCGCCGTTCCAGCCCGCAATCAATGTCGAGCGCAACGTGCTGCGCGATTTGCGCATGCATCTGGAAGCCATCCGCGACGGTGCCGGGCCTGATGTCGATATCCTGCTCGACCTCAATTTCAACGCCAAGACCGAAGGCTACTTAAAGATCCTGCGCGAGATCGCCGATCTCGACATGTTCTGGATCGAAATCGATAGTTTCAGCCCCGAGGCGCTCGGATACATCCGGCGCCGAAGCCCACACCCGATCTCATCCTGCGAGACGCTGTTGGGCCTGCGCGAATTTCTGCCCTATTTCCGCGAACAGGCAATGGATGTCGCGATCATCGACACGCCATGGAATGGCGTGTGGCAATCGATGAAGATCGCCGCCAGCGCCGAAGCGCACGAGGTCAATGTCGCTCCGCATAATTTCTATGGACATCTCTGCTCCATGATGAACGCGCATTTCTGCGCGGCTGTACCGAACCTTCGCATCATGGAAATCGACATCGATCGGTTAGCTTGGGATGACGAACTTTTCACGCACGTTCCCGAGATCGTCGACGGTCACCTCATCATCCCGAGCCGGCCCGGCTGGGGCACCGAGCCGAACGAAGAGGCGCTGCGCGCGCATCCGCCGAAGATCGGCGGCGGGTTATTGAATTATGGCCGGAAGGCATAGCCGCTCATCGACGGCGGCTGGGCCGATGGGCTAGCGGCGAGGCGTTCTGGTCCGTTCTTGACGCTTGCATGGTGCTCCATCGCATCGCCGAGTTGCGTCGTCGGACCTGTATTCGAAGTCGCAAATGCTATGGCACAAACCGCAAGCAGCAGCATGCAATAGAAGGCGACCACACCGCGGAGCCATTTTCGATATGTCGCCCGCTCCTCGCTGGTCGCCTCGGCAATTTTCTTCAGATTGAATGCACTGGAACAGTGACCGGCGTCATCACCTTCACCAAGCATGGCTGTCCATCCTCTTCTTCGAGAGAAAGGCTGTTTTCGAGGTCTCACCATTAGCGGCGATGGGCCCCGCAACCGTAATCGGTTTCGCTTTGTTCGATTCGTTAGAACGACGCGTCTTATGGAAATGCGACCATTGAGGCGAAATCGGCCGACATCGTTCCGGACGAGCCTGCGAAGTGATAAATTGCAGTCAAAACAGAATGGCTGCGGCCGAATAGCCGAGCAAAATCGCTAGATCGTGGCTGCGAACGTCACGTTTGGCACTATTCAATGGACATGCCGAGCAAGCTCCATCTCAAATCTCCATCGAAATGATCTTGGCGTCGGCCCGCATAAGCCAACACACCGGATGCCTCACTCTCCGGCAAGATACTCCTTGGACTTACTGCCGAGATGTGAAATTCGTCACATCCGGCAAGAAAAAGATGTGAGCGGGCCGCTTCCTGCTGCTCGGCATTGCCGAGTGCGGCTTCCTAAGCAGGTCGGCGTTAAAGACCTGCGCGAGATGCTCTGGCGGGACTTAAACTTCTAGACGAGTGGCGCTCATCATTTGCAATTGCTCGTGCAGTCGGGATTTTTTACGTCGGGCCTGGGATCCCCAACGAAGTGGTCGTGGTTCGGCATTTTGATCGCGGCCAACGTCTTGGCGTCGAGCGTCGCATCGGCCGGCAGCAGACCGTTGAGATTGAGGATATAGGCGGAAACCGCATAGACGTCGTCATTGCTCAGCGATTGGGGCGCGTTCTGGGGCATGGCGCGGCGGATATAGTCGAACAGGGTCGGCGCGTAGGGCCAGTAGCTGCCGACGGTGCGCACCGGATTGGGCGTGCCGAGCGTCCCCTGGCCGCCGACGAGCCTGTCGCCGACACCGCCCTGGCCCTTGTCGCCGTGGCAGGCCGCACATTGCTGCTCGAACACCTCGCGTCCATGGCTCACGCTGCCCCTGCCCGGCGGCAGGCCGCTGCCATCGTGCGCTCCGATGTCGATGTTCCAACCGGCAATTTCCGCGGGCGTCGCCGTGCGGCCGATCCCGTAGTGATCTTGTGCCTCCGCGCGCGCCGCGCACGCCAGCATGAGTGTCAGGAGCGACGTGAAGCGAACCCTACGCATTGGCAGCATTGGTCACCTCGCCGTCTGCAGCGACATGCCAAGGCCAGATCGCGTTGTTATGGTAGAAAGAGTTGTCGCCCCGGACAGCAAGCAGCTCGGCCAAAGTCGGCTGCACATAGCCCGTTTCGTCGATGGCGCGGCTCTGAATCACGGCAGGCGAGCCGTCCCAGTGCCAGGGTAGGCGAAAGCGCGTGAGCGCTCGCGTCAGGATCGGCTCCTGCAGTTGCGCTTGCTGCCAGTTCTCGCCGCCATCGACCGAGACATCGACCTGCCTGATCTTGCCATGGCCGCTCCACGCGATGCCGGTGATCTCGTGGAATCCCTTGGCCGCAAGCCGCTGGCCGCCGGACGGGCGTGTGATGATGGATTTCGCCTCCATGTAGAAGGTGAATTCACGCGCCGAGCCGTCCGGCATCAGATCGGTGTATTTCGACGTCTCCTCGCGCGAATAGGCCGGCTCCGCCGTGACGTGCAGGCGCCGCAACCACTTCACATTCATATTGCCTTCGAAACCTGGCAGCAGCAGCCGCAGTGGATAGCCTTGCTGCGGGCGCAACCGCTCGCCATTCTGGCTGTACACCAGCATGGCATCGTCGAGGCATTTCTCGATCGGAATGCTGCGCGTCAGTGCGGCCGCATCGGCGCCTTCCGCAACGACCCATTTCGCGCCCGGCTGCAATCCCGCTTCCTGCAGCACGAGTTTTAAGCTGACGCCGGTCCATTCCGCGCAGCTCAACAAGCCGACAAGGTCGGATGCGGTCTTGCCATAGGGCTTCTTGTACACGGGATTGCCGGAGCATTCGAGGAAATGGATGCGCGACTGCGACGGGAAGCGCCTGATGTCATCCATGGTGAAAACCATGGGGCGATCGACGAGACCGTGCAGCATCAAACGATGCTGCGCGGGATCGATGGTGGGAACGCCGCCGTGGTGGCGCTCGTAGAACAGCCCATTCGGGGTGATGATGCCGTCAAGATCCTGCAGCGGCGTGCGGCCCGAAGCCGACAGATATTGCGGCAGGTTTTTCGAGATGTTCTTCACCACATTCTTTTCGAATGGCGATGGCGTCCCGTAGGGCTGGCTTCCCATGGGATCGCCGGGCACCCTCATCCATTCCGGCACATTGGGCGGTAGATTGTCGCCTTCGGCAGCCAATGCATCACCGCGGCCGACAAGCCCGCCTGCTAGCGCCGTCCCTCCGATCGCAACGCCTCCATGCAGAAAACGACGGCGCGATGTCTGGGCGAGATCGTTGTCGGCATCGGTCGGTTCGGTCATGCGGCGCTCTCCATGCGAAACGGCTGAATCAAGCATATGCAATCGGCAATTGGCAAATCACGCATAAACTTCTCCAAACAGCACGATTTTGACGAAGGCCATTCCACATAGTGATCGAGCCACGAGAGTTCCCTCTGGTGATCGCATGGCACCGGCACTTGCCGCAGGTGCGAACAGAACGCCGATTCCGAGTAAGTGCGAGATCCAGGAACTAAAAGCGTCGTCCGGAACGCAAGCTCAACCGTCGAATTGACGGCCAGTCGATGCAATCCCCATGCTTGGGCGATGGTTGGCGGACCGCGATGAAAACGGCTGCGTTCGCCAGCAAAATCAAGGAGGCAGAGATGGCGCAAACCGAAGTTCTGATCGTCGGCGCCGGCCCCACGGGCCTGGTGCTAGCCCTGTGGCTCGCCAAGCTCGGCGTCAAGCTCCGCATCATCGACAAGACGGCCGAACCGGGGACCACCTCCCGCGCGCTCGCGGTCCAGGCGCGCACGCTCGAGCTATACCAGCAACTCGACCTCGCCGATGCGGTGATTGCGCGCGGCCACAAGGTGCCCGCGGTCAATCTGTGGGTGAAGGGCGAAGCGGCAGCTCGTCTGCCGTTCGAGAATGTCGGCGCGGGGCTCACGCCCTACCCGTTCCTGCACATCTTTCCGCAGGACCAGCACGAGCGGCTCCTGATCGAGCGGCTCGTGGATTTCGGCGTCACAGTCGAGCGGCGTACCGAACTCTTGCGCTTCACCGAAGCTGACAGCGGCGTCATCGCCCGACTGCGTGGGAGCGACGGCCAAGAACAGGATTGCGAGGCAAGCTATATTGCCGGCTGCGACGGCGCGCGCTCGCTGGTGCGCGAGAGTCTGGGGACCGGCTTCCCGGGCGGCACCTATCGGCAAGTCTTCTATGTCGCCGATGTCGAGGCCTCGGGCCCGGCTGCGAACGGCGAACTGCATGTTGATCTCGACGAGGCCGATTTTCTTGCAGTCTTTCCGCTGGCCGGACGGGGCCGCGCGCGGCTGATCGGCACGGTACGCGACGAACGCGCCGAACGCGCGGAAAGCCTGAAATTCGAGGACATCAGCGGCCGCGCCATTACGCATCTCAAGGTGCATGTAGACAAGGTCAACTGGTTCTCGACCTACCACGTGCATCACCGGGTCACGGAGCATTTCAGAAAGGGACGCGCCTTCCTGGTCGGCGATGCCGCGCACATCCACAGCCCGGCCGGCGGTCAAGGCATGAACACCGGCATCGGCGACGCGATCAATCTGGCCTGGAAATTGGCGGCCGTGCTCCGCGGCCGGGCACCTGACACGCTGCTCGACAGCTACGAACTTGAGCGCATCGGCTTTGCGCGGCGGCTGGTTGCGACCACCGATCGCGTGTTCAGCTTTGCCACCGCTGAGGGCCGCGTCGCCGACATTTTGCGCACGCGCATCGCCCCCGTGGTATTTCCGCTTGCGGTCAATTTCGAAGTCGTGCGCGAATTTCTGTTCCGCACCGTGTCCCAAGTCATGCTTAATTACCGCGAGGGCCCCTTGAGCCGCGGTGTCGCCGGCCACGTACATGGCGGCGATCGCTTGCCTTGGGTGGCGTACGATGGCCTCGACAACTTCAAGCCACTTGCACGGATGGAGTGGCAGGTTCACGTCTATGGCTCGGTGGGCAACCAGCTCTCCGCGCGGTGCAGTACGCAAGGCCTGCCACTTCACGTGTTCAACTGGCGGGAAGAATATCAGGCGGCTGGCCTCGCGCGCGATGCGCTGTACCTCGTCAGGCCCGACAGCTACGTGGCGTTGGCCGATCCGCAGGCAACCGCGGCCGCGCTCGATCGCTACTTTGTCGACCAGCGCATCCAACCCGGATCGTTGTCGAACCGGGCAGCGTGATCGCCTAACTGTCCTGCGCGATCGCGTTGCTCGGTGTCGGCCGATCGGTGATCTGCTGGCCGAACAGGCTGCCGATCAGTTCGACCGCAGTGCGTGCGGTGCGGCCACGCTCGTCGAGGAACGGATTGAGCTCAACGATGTCGACCGATCGGACCAGTCCGGAATCGTGCAGCATTTCCATGATCAGGTGCGCCTCACGGTAGGTCGCCCCTCCCGGCACCGTGGTACCGACGCCGGGTGCGACGGCCGGATCGAGAAAATCGACATCGAAGCTGACATGCAGCACGCCATCGGCGGCACGCACCTTGTCGATGACGCGGCGGATGAGCACCCCTACCCCGAATTCGTCGATCTGGCGCATGTCGGCGACGGAGACGCGGCGATCGCGCATCAAGTCCTTTTCCAGTTTGTCGATCGAGCGCGTGCCGAATAGCTCCAGGCGATCCGGATCGATCGAGGCACGCACCTCGTCGCCAAGGAGCCCGTCGAGCCCCTCTTCGCCACACAGGAAAGCAGCCGCCATTCCGTGCATGTTGGCCGTGATCGTCGTGGCAGGCGTGTTGTAATCCGCATGGGCATCCAGCCAGAGCACGAACATGGCCCGGCCCGCGTCCCGCCAATAACGCGCCATCGCATTCACCGAGCCCATCGACAGCGAATGATCGCCGCCGAGAAAGATCGGGATTGCTCCCGTTTGGGCGATCTCGTAGCCACGCATGCTGAGCAGCCGCGTCCAGCGCTGAATGTCGCGGTAGTGCCTGGCCTTTTCCGGTGGCGGGTCGGCCAAATCGGCCATGCCGAAGACCGACAGATCACCGTAGTCGGTTACATCGAATCCGAGGGTCTCCAGTAGGGTCGACAAGCCGGCCGTACGGAGCGCAGCCGGGCCCATCAATGTGCCGCGCTGGGAGGCGCCCATGTCGATAGGCGCCCCTAACAATGCGATGCGTTGCGTCGGTTCCGATTTAGTCGCGTCGGTCACGGCTTATCCTTTGCAATCAGGCGGCGGGATATTGTAGCGGCTCACGGTAACAGAGATTCCATCGGTCTGTTCGCCATCCCGTCATTGTGGGAACAAATCTGGACGATCCGCATTTGCTACAGGGAGGCCGCCGATCCGCCGTTCACCACGGCGCCCATCGCGGATAGCCAAAGGTCGTTGGACCCGCTGTTCAAAGCAAGCGCTCGCGCGGATAGCCAAAGGTCGGCTGCCTCTCGACCACATTTGCGAGGATGCAAGCAAGTGGATATCGAGACGTCGCATCCGGCGCAGCAACCAGGTATGGCCGAACGCGCCATGGATGCTGCAACCGACGTATCCCGCTCGATCGGTGAGGCCACCGCCGGGTTGAAAGCTGCGGTCGAGCGGCTGCGCGTGACGCTTTCGGACGCGCAATCGGGGCGAGTGATTCCGGCGCTTCGCCAGGCCACCCGCGAGGCTCCATTGACCAGCCTGTTCGCCGCGTTTCTGCTGGGCGCCATGCTGGCGCGCCGGCATTGAATGCCCTGCAAGTCGGTGCTGAACGAAGGCCTCAAAACAGCTTGGGCCCCCGCCGGTCGATCCTGGACTCCCAAGTCAACACTGTGGCCGCAACGATCATAATCGCAATCCCGGCGAGGCTTACGGCAAGCTGCATTGCAAACGTCGACGAGACGTCCACCAGGATTACGCGGGCGATAAAGGCCAGCAAAACACCGAGACCATAGATCGACAACGAGTTTTCGCCGCAGCGGATCATGGCGATCATCAGCGGCCTGATCAGGCCATGCCACTCCGGCGGCGTCAGGCGCGAGACAACAAGAGCAAGCGACAAGAAATGCAAAAGCCGGAGCGGCGCCAAATGGCTCTTGTCGATCGGGTAGATCAGCTTCGCGACTTGCTCGGGGATGAACCATTCCAGCGACTTGAACTGCCAGCTCAAGGCCACGATCAGGCTGCAGGCAAGATAGGCGACGGCGAGCAGGAACACTGTCCGCGACCGGATGATCGGGCGCAGATGTGCCGCATTCTCGAAGGAGTACCAGGCGCCGATGACGAACAGGAACTGCCACGCGAGCGGATTGAAATAAATCTCTCCGCTCGGCCACGCCGGCACATGCCAATCGAACATCTGCACCATCAGGTAAAGCAGAAGCGAAAGCGCGAGCGTAAGGCGCGGACCATGTATCAGGATCCAAAATAGCCCCGGAAAAATCGCGTGCAGAATGACGAAAGTCAGCAGGATGTCGGTATCGACAGGCGCGAATTGCAGGCCGATGGTGTGCGCGATGGCCGGACCGGGCTGCCGAAAAAAGAACCCCGTGTTGGTATCGTCGACAAAGCGTTGGCCATTACCGATTATCCACACCAGGGCGACGTAGAACAGCACGAGAAGCAGGAAGGCGGCATAGATCTCCCAGGCGCGCCGCAGCGCCCGCACCGCAATGGTGCGCCAGCCCTGCTCGCAGAACGCGCCGCCATAAGCGAGCATGCAGGTATAGCCCGATACGAAGACGAACACTTCGCTGGCGTCGCTGAAGCCGTAGTTTCGCAGCGTCAGCCAACTCAGCGCATTGTCCGGAATGTGGTCGATGAAAATGAACCACAGCGCCAGCCCGCGACAGGCATCCAGCCGCAGGTCACGGTGATCATGATCGTAACGAACGACAGGGAATTTTCTTGGTGACTGCGGGCGATCGGTCACGACCTCGATGAGCCCCATCGGTCAGAGCGTTAGCGCAGGTATTCTTTTGCAGATTCGGCGGCGATTGTCTGCATCGGCGGCACCTCAAATCCTCCAATTCGGAAGTGCGATTTTGGGCTATTTGTGGGGTCTGGCCTTGACCGGCATCATGCAAAAGCCGTGGGGATGCCGGCTCGCTGGCGCGGATGATGACCGCAGCTTCTTATCTTCGCGTTCGGAAGGTTCGGTATGAAGAGGTGCGCGATGTCAGCATGTATGCTCGGGCCGGACCCGAGATGACCAGGACCTGCGGCGATCTCGTCGGCGACGCCACCAGAAGCGATGCAGCAGAACGGCAAGTAGCGAATCGAACCGGTGGACGCGATCAAGGACCCGGCCCGTCGCATCCATCTGCTGGCGGAGGCCCTTCAAAAGCGTTGCTGTTGATGTTGCGGGTTCCCTTCCCTGCCGGGCGCGGGTTCCATCCGCCCCTCCAAAGCTCCGAACGGTTGCGGAAATTTAATATTCGACGTCCCTGCCGATCGCGGCTTTATATGCGTTCCCTCACCATGTCTTGAATCAAATGTGATTGGGGTGGAAAAACGATGAAGAGGGCGATTGCCAGCCTGGCTTGCCTTTGCCTGCTCGCCGGCGGCGAGTATGTGGCTGTCAGCAAGTGGGCGATCAAGCACGAGACCTTGAACCTGTTCGATCCGACGCGGCAACGACCCGTTTCGGTCGACCTCGCGGTGCGCCGTGATTACGAGATGAAGGCGGACAACGGCTTGTGGAAGCTGCCGGTCGCGGTCGTGAGCAACGGCAACACCGTCAAGAACACCGAGTACTCCTTCCTGGCCAACGTCTTTGCAGCCCGAGGCTATCTGGTCGCCAGCATCCAGCAAGACCTCCCGAGCGATCCGCCGCTGATGACCAAGGTCGGCCTGCCCTATGTCGGCCGCCGCGGAGTCTACCTGCGCTGCGAGGCCAACATCCTGTTCGTGCTTGGCGAACTGCAGAAGTTGCAGCCGAACGCCGACTATGCCCACCTGACATTGGTGGGGCACTCAAATGGGGGTGACGTTTCGATGTACGTCGCCAAGCAGCATCCCGAGCTGGTCTCCAAGGTGATCACGCTCGATAATTTGCGAGTGCCGTTCGTGCTCAGCAACAAGCTAAAGATCCTTTCGTTCCGCTCCAAGGACCCGCACTTCAAGACCGACCCCGGCGTGCTGCCGACGCCGGCGCAAGCCGAGGCGGACAAGATCGACATCATCAACACCGGTGCGCTGCACACGGACCTGAGCGATCGCGGGCCAGATTCCGTGAAGGGGAAGATCCAGGCTTCGCTCGACAAGTTTCTCAGCGAAACTGCGTCCAGCGAGTTGACCGCCGTCAACGTCGCCGAGCCGATGATCGCCAATCCGGGCGACTATTGAACTGACGCGCCTTCATTCACTTGAGACAGATCAAGGCGCGTCGGGTGGCTATGCGCGATGGTGCGCAAAGTCCGGTCTTTCGACGCACGCAGACAGGGATCGGCGTCCAGGTGTCGCAGCCCGACACGCCAAGATGCCAGGCGACAAGGAGAAATAAATGGCGCTCGCCGTCGAGAACCTGCCGGCTGATGCAATATTGGCTCATCGATTGGCTATGCGTCGGATCTGGCGCCGCTCCCTGAAGCTGCTGAAATCGATCGCGGCCGTGGTCGACCTCACGCATTTTCCGGGTTCATGCTGCGGATGATCCATCAGCCGGCCGGGTCGTGGTCACCGTTCCACGGCCAGTCCTTCGTCGTGCCAGTCGAAGCTCTCGTGCGCCCCAGCCGCTTGTCGTGCTGATGCGGATCAATCGGTTCGGCCAACGAAGTCTTAAGGTCTGCGCAGGCGACAGGGAGCAAGGAGTGCGAGCAGGTTTGGCAAACATCCGGATCTTGATCATTGCAGCTGCAGGAATCGGCGCCATGCCGGCGATCGCGGCCGATGCCGACCACGGCGCCGATCTCGCAAGGCGCTGGTGCGCCACCTGTCACCTCGTGGAAGGCGCTCAGAAGCAAGCCAACGCTGACGTACTTTCCTTTACCGAAATCGCAGCCAAAACGGATTTCACGCCGGAGAAGGTCGCCTTCTTCCTGCTCGATCCCCATCCCAAGATGCCGAACTTCCCACTGAGCCGGACCGAGGCGGCGGATATTGCCGCCTATATCGGCTCGCTGCGCAAGTAGATCGGCAACGTCAAGTGCAGTCGCCGCCGGCGCGCGAGCGGCAGACGGAGCGGCCTATGATTTTCCTTTGCCTGCGGACATGACCTTGCCCGTGATCTCGCGCATGTGCTCGCCCGCATTGGTGAACTGGGTCCGCAAGAATTCCGACTGAATGCGCATAGCTTCCTGAAGGTCGGTCGCGTAGATGAGCTTTCTTGCATGGTCGAACGCGGACTTCATGTTCTGTTCGGTGAAGGACAGGGCCTGCTTGGAAACCTCGGTGCCCGCGCCGGGGATCGAGGATATCGATTTGCTCGCCGCGTCGAAAAACAGCTCGAAGGCTCTTTCCGCCTGGTCGATTGTCTTCTCGGCCAATTCACGCAATTCGGCAGGTACTTCCAATTTTGATTCAGCCATGGTCGCTCCTCCAATCTTCGAGTAATCCGTATCACGTTGGTCCAGGAATTCATCTCCACATCGAGCCCACACCTGGGCGGCCAACTCAAGCTAGCGGTCATCATCGGGATGAACCCAGGGATAAGGGGCGATCTTCTGTTCTTTCGTCAGCCTGATCATGTGGACCCGCGGGGCATAATGCGCCGTCCGGCAGGATCGGCACTTGAGCGCGGCTTCCAATTTCCAGATCGGCGTATCCGGCGGGCGGCGGATGGTGTCCAGCGGCAGACTGGCACGAGTTTCGCAGCGATGGCACATTACCTCCAACCAGCGGTAGCCGGCGTTAAGGCATTGCCCGATGGTCGGAGAAGGCTGCGCCGGTCCGCCAAACCCTTCCATCTGCGCCGACCAGAGCAGGCATTCGGCGGCATCCGCCTCGCGCGCCGCCTGTGCAGCCCGCTCACGCGCGCGTTGCAAGCCGATCCGCGCGCCCCGGATACGATTGCCAAAGATGCGAACTCGGCTACGGCCACCCATGCCCCATTTCATCGGCCCTCACAGCTTCGCGCAATACCCAAGTTATAGCGGTTCGGGCCGGCGCTTGCCCCAAAAGCTTCGCTGATCATCGGAATTGGGGCAAGGAACGATTTCCACGGCAGGCTGGAGGCTGCAAGGCCTTCACCACACGCGCGCTGGCATGCGCCCGGATATTGCGAATGATCCGCGCGATGCTTCGCCGCTGCACTTTTTTCGGGTCTTACCAGATCCCGGGCAGCAGGCGGTAACGGACCCTGTCCCGATACTCTGAGTAGCCCGGCAGATTTCGAGCCAGAAATCGCTCCTCGTCGATGAGCCGCCACACCAGCGCCGGCACAATCGCAACAACGATGAGAACGCCCCACCACGAACCGAGCGCGATCGGCATGCCGAGCAGCATGAGCAAGGCCATCGCATACATCGGATGCCGAACCCACGCGTATGGACCCGTCGATATCACCCGCTGGTCGGCGGCAAGTTCGATTCTTGCGGAGCTAAAGCTGTTTTCCCTGAACACGACGAAAATGCCGAGCCAGCCGAGCAGAACGAGCAAGTTGCCGGCGACAACCGCGGCAGGCGGCACGTGGGACCACCCCAAACGATGATCGAGCCCTGGCAAAACGATCAGAGCAATGAATCCGAGCGAGGCAAGAGACATGATGACCCTCTGTGCCGGCTCCTCTTCGGCAAAAGGCCCTCCACGCATCCGCCGCGCCAAGAGCGCCGGATCCTTCCATACCAGATAGAAGGTGATCGCGATTGACGCCGCGAAATAGCAGGCCAGGAAGGCCCATCCTTGCCAGTAACGCAGCGTGCCCGCAGCTCCGAAGAGCAGGAAGGCCATTACCAGGAAGAGGATCGCAAGCCCGGCCAACGCTCTCTTGTGCAGTGAAGCCATACCACCATAATAACACGTGAAGGGCGGTTGCTGCTCCTAGTAGACCTGCGCCGGCATCACTGCTGCTTTTCCCAGAATGACAACAGTCCCTGCGAAGCGGAACCGCCAATCACGCAGGGAATGCCGACCGCGACAGCACCCAACGCTGCTGCCGACACGCAGCCGAGCGCCACCGCGCCGACGCCGACCTGACCCCAGAAATTGACGTTGCGCCGCGCATCCGATCCCTTGGTCTTGAGCTCTTCCACGGCTGCGAGCGCGTCCTTGCGCACGGCCGCGAGTTGCACGGTATCGGCCGCTTCGATGACTTCGGCGAGCGGTTCCTTGATCGGCGCCGGCTGGTTGGGCAATTCGCTGCGCAGAAACTCGCGCAGCTCTGCGTCGCGAACCGCATAGCTTGCCAATGTATACCGCGCCATGCTGCCGACGGTCAGCTTGTCGACGGTGTCGCGGCTCTTGGACCAGGGCAGCATCTGCATGATGCGCAGGATCGGCAGATGCGAGCCGGTCGCAAAATAATAGCCCCATAGCGTGTCCAGCAAATCCTGATTGCCGGCATAGCTGAGCGTCATGTCGATCTTCTTTTCTTCCTTCTTGAAGGGATTTTTGGTGAAGACGGCGCGCAGCTTGTCGAGCGCGCCGGGCTTCTTCTCTTCGAGCGGGATCTCGGACAGCGTCGGCAACTTGGCCGACAGATAAGCGTCGATCATCACGCGCCGCCCCGGCATCTTCGGCTCGACCTTGCGCAGGAGATTGCGCCAGTCCGGTAATCCCGAATAAGCGATGGCGCGGACGATCACCCATTCGTCCTCGGGCGGCACAGGGAAGAAGCTGTTGACAAGCTGTTCGGCCTTGGCCGGATTCGATCCGATCGCGCCTGCAATGAAGCCAAGATAGATGCCGGCGTTCTCCGGCTCCCTGAAGGTCTGCGAATGAAACAGCACGCGTACCGCCGCCGGCACATGGGCGTAATCCGGCTTGGCGCGATAGTTGTAGATCCATTGCTGGACCACGCTGAGCGAAGCGCGCGGATCGATGTTCGGCGCGACCGCGGCAGATACCGACTGGGTCAGGGTTAACAGGATAGCTGCGAGGGCTGCGATACGCATGTGACGCTCCACGACGCATTCGCGGTCGTGAAAAGAGGGTCGAAAACCGCGAACCCGCCTGCCGTTTGGCTAAGGGGCATTTGGAGCAGCTATGCGAATGTTTTGGGGAGCGGACGGTCCGGCGTTGCGTCGAAATTGTGGCGGCGGCTACATTGCCCGCAACTCTCCCCGCCTCCGACATTCTTTCGCCCGGTGCACGCAATTCGATCCGGCCCGTCAGGTATGGGACAGGCGGGACGTGACGAGTAGAGGTAAAGCTGCCGGCCGGCGATATCGCTCTTCGCTGGCCGCGGCAGCGGCTATTGGCGCAGCGCTGGCCGCGAGCGTTTTGCCGGCCGCCTCGGCCGAGAGCAGCAGTGCTGCGCCTGACGTTATTACCGTCGAAGGCAATCGCCGGATCGACGCGGATACCGTCCGCTCCTATTTCCACCCCAACGCCGAAGGGCGGTACGATGAGATGGCGCGCGACGCGGCGCTGAAGGCGCTGATCGCAACCGGCCTCTTCGACGACGTGAGGATCGAACGCGCGGGCAACCGGCTGGTCGTCCATCTCACCGAAGCGAAGGTACTCGAACGTGTCGCGTTCGAGGGCAACAAGAAGATCAAGGACGAGGACCTCTCTGGGCTCGTCCAATCCAAAGCACGCGGCTCACTGCAGCGGGCGATGGTGCAGGCGGATGTCGGACGGATCCTGGATGCCTACCGGCACAAAGGACGCGATGATGTCACGGTCGTACCGGAGGTCATCGACCGCGGCAACGACCGGGTCGATCTCGTCTACACGATCAATGAAGGCAAGAAGACCCCGGTGAAGCGGATCATCTTCGTCGGCAATCACGCCTTCGGCGACCGACAGCTCAAGGCCGTCATCAACACGTCGGCATCATCTCTGATTACGCTTTTGACCGGCGCCGACGTGTATGATCCCGACCGCATCAATGACGATCGCGAGCGATTGCGAAACTACTACCGCAATCACGGCTACGCGGATGCGAGCGTGACGGATGCGCGCGCGGAATACGATCCAACGATCAAAGGCTTCATCGTCAACTTTACCATCGACGAGGGACAGCTCTACAATTTCGGCGACATCAGCATCGCCTCGAACGTGCCGGGGCTGAACAGCGACAAGCTCAATCGCCTCTTGGTAGCGCGCAGCGGCGTGGTCTTCGACGGCAGCGCGCTGGATAGGACCAGCGAGGCGCTTTCCATCGAAATGGCAAAGCTCGGCTATCCCTTCGCGCATGCGGCGCCTCGCATGATGCGGAATGCGGAAGCACGGAAAATCGATGTGGCGTTCGTCATCGATGAGGGAGAGCGAACCTATATCGAGCGCATCGAAATTCACGGCAATACGCGTACCCGTGACTATGTCATCCGGCGCGAGTTCGACATTGCCGAGGGCGACGCCTACAACAGGGCCCTGATCGATCGCGCCGAGCGGCGGCTGAAGAACCTGAACTACTTTAAGACGGTCAAGATCACGACGAGGCCGGGCTCGACGTCCGACCGTGTGGTGCTCGACGTCGAGGCCGACGATCAGGCGACAGGCGACTTTTCCATTTCAGGCGGCTACTCCACGACCGACGGCTGGCTGGGCGAGGTCAAAATCGGCGACCGCAATTTCTATGGCACGGGCGATATCGTTCAGGCCTCAGTGAGCTACGGTCAATATGCGCAAGGCGCCAACCTCTCGGCCACCGATCCCGACCTCTTCGGCAATCATGTCTCCGGAGGAGGCGAGCTATTCTACCGTCAGGCCTTTTCCAGCCCTTACCAGTCCTACGGCAGCAATACCTACGGCATGAACCTCTCACTGGGCACGCCGATCACCGAACAGACCAGCGCGCTGTGGCGCTATTCGCTCTACGACCAGAACGTCACGCTTGCGCCGGGCACCTCGGCCGCGACCGTGTCCCTGCCTGTCCGGCAGGCTGCGGCAGCCGGGCCGCAGCTCGTCTCGGCGGTCGGCGATACCGTGACCTACAACTCGCTCGACAATAACAAGATGCCGACCAGCGGCTTCAACTCGCAGCTACGCCAGGATCTTGCGGGACTGGGCGGGGACGTCAAATTCCTGCGAACCTCGGAGGACGTTCGCTACTACCAGTCGCTTGGCAGCGACCTCGTGGCGATGGTCCGCGGTCAAGGCGGCTACATCACGGGCTGGGGCGGGCAGCAGGTGCCGCTGATGAACAGCTTTTTTGGAGGCCCCAGCATGGTGCGCGGCTTTGCCCCGAATGGCTTTGGTCCCCGTGACCTGACGCCTGGCTCGACCATGGATAATGTCGGGGGCAGCATGTACTGGGCCACCACCGCCGAATTGCAGAGCGGCATTCCCGGCGTGCCCGATGAATACGGTTTGAGAGCTTCGGCCTTTGTCGATGCCGGCAGCGTCTTCGGCTACAAGGGACCAACCACCTTCTCCGGCCAGACCGCGCAGATCGCGAATGCCAATATCATCCGCTCGTCGGTTGGTGTCGGCCTGACCTGGGCCTCGCCCTTCGGCGCGCTCACGGCGAGCTACGCGGCGCCGCTCAGCAAGGCCGGTTATGACGTGGTGCAGCCGTTCAACTTTACCGCCGGCCCGTCCTTTTAGGTGCAACGCATCCCAATCCTATCTCAACGAAAGTCTATCTGAGCGCAGGTTCCTCACGGGAACTCGCCGGACGACGGTTCGTTTCCTTCAGTCCACACACACGGAGGAGATCGTGTCCATGAGGAAATGGCAGCGCGAATCCGTCTTGGATATGTACAATCTGCTGCTCGCGGCAGTGTTGATCGTTTCGCCCTGGCTTTTCAGATTGACCAATGCGCCGGGGAAGTTCGACTTGTTGGCGAGCGGCGCGGTTATCGCGGTGGTCTCGCTGGCGGCGATCATCGCCTATAAAGATTGGGAAGAATGGGCCAACTTCCTGCTCGGCCTTTGGTTGATCGCGTCGCCGTGGCTATTGGGATTTGCCCACACCCGCGCGATGCACTTCAGCATCGGCATCGGCGTCGTTGTGGCCTTTCTGGCAATGCTCGATCTTTGGCTGCACTATGATGCCACGCACTTCAGCCAATCGCATCAGGACCAGACTTCGAGCCAGCATTGACAGGGCAACGTCCGCCGTACCGTCGAGGCACGGCGAACGCTGTACGAAGCTCAGGGGTTCAGGATTCGCTTGGCGACGTCCCTTGGACTTTTTTTAAGGACGCGCCGACCGCGACTGTTCTTTTCGGTCGCAAAACCGTAGATCAGCGCCAGCCTGTCGAGGCATTCCTTGAAGCGCCGCGCGAAATAGTCGTTCCAGCGCTGGCTCTTCACACCGCGCCGCTGTCCGACCTGCTCCATGGTCATGCCCTGGACCAGGACATCATGGACCAGCGCCGAGCCGTCGGCGCCGAGCTCGCGTTCGCAACGGTTGAGCCGCAGCACCGCCTCGCGCTGGCTTTCCGTGATCGCCTCGCGCATCTGGGCGCCATCGACATATTCGCGACTCGGATCGACCGCCTGCGGCCCGCGCTCTGCTCGTTCCCAATCATTCTGGAATGCGCGGCCGCCCTGATACTGCGCCTCATCGATCTGGCGATGCGAATGCAGCCGGCCCAGCGGATCGTTGCGGATCGAGCGCAAGGCGACGATCTTCTCGCCCGGACGCAGCGCAAAGGGATCGTCCACTTCGACGGTTGCGACCTCCGCGTTGGGCGGCAGGTCGCGAGCCCGTCGATCGTACATTTTCGCGAGCCGATAGGACCTGTTACGCTTGGCTCTCGCCACCATTGCCTCCTGTTTGTTCCGAGAATGGATGATGGGACCGGCGAAAGCCGTTATGCCGCCCGCACGAGCCGCAGCACGACCGGTCCGATGATCCGCTCGGGCTGCGCCTCGGTCGCGCGCGTCAGGTGAAAATGCGGCGCGCAATAGCATGATCCGGCAAGCGTGGGATGGCCGCAGAAGCTGATCGGCTCATTGTCCTTGTCGCCACCATAGGGGTAACGGCAGTCGGACGCCTCGAGATCGACCAGCGATACGAGCCGCGGGCTGATGCCCACACAGCGAAGCTTCGCGGGCGCCGTCCGCTCCTGCACGATCGCCGTCGTCGCCACAGGCTGAAGCGGCTCTGTCATCTTGGGCTGGCGCGGCTTGCGCGCTTTGTGGACATCCGGCTTTGCCGCCCGTTTGGGCCGCCTGGGAGTGGCCAGTCCCATGCGCTTGCTACGGCCGATCGTCGCGTTGCGGGTATAGGCCGTTCCGAATTTCGCATTGATTTCGCGGGCGATCTCCGCAAAGGACATGCCGAGAGCCAGGTAGTCACGCAGCGCCTTGCAATGTTCCGGCGCCCAATTGTCTGCTTGCATTTTCTTGCCTTTCTTGGCGCTCCGACCCGCCCGGGTGGAATCGCGCTCAGGCAAGTTAATTTCTGATATTCCGAATTACAAGTCAAGCTTGATTTCTGATAATCGTAATTGCTATATTTTCGGAAATTCGGGAAGGAGTCATGCCATGCTGGACGTTGCAATGATTGAGCGGGGACTGCAGAAGCCGGGCAAGACCAAGGGCGGGCTTGCGCGCGCCATGGGCGTCCGCCCCGGCGCCGTATCGGAAATCCTGGGCGGTCAGCGCCTGATCAAGGCCTCCGAGATCGGTCCGATTATGGAATATCTGGAGCTGAATTCGGTGCCCATCATGGGCCGGATCGGCGCCGGGGCCATGATCGAGCCGGAAAACGAGCAGGTTCCGCCGGAGGGGCTGGGCGAGGTGGAACTGCCTTTCCCGATCTCGGAGGAAACCATCGCCTTCGAGGTCGCCGGTGACTCCATGCTGCCGAAATACGAAAGCGGCGACGTCATCGTGGTCTATCGCGAGCAGCGCCATCCGCTGACGAGCTTCTACGGCGAAGAGGCCGCAGTACGCCTGAAGACCGGCGAGCGATACCTGAAGACGATCGAGCGCGGCAAATCCCCCACTCTCGTCAATCTGACGAGCTTCAATGCCAAGCCGATCAACGGCGTCAAGCTCGAATGGATCGGCGAGATTTGCGTGACCCTGCCGCGGGCGCAGATCGAGCGGATGCGTTCGCGTGCCGCCGCCCGTACCCGCAAGGCGACAAAGGCGCAAAGCGTGCGCGCGGCGGAGAAGTAAGCTGCACCACGGGGAAAAGACGGGCTGATTCGCCCGGCGGGCTCGACCGAAAACGAGTCCGCAATGGCCAGATTCCGACTTTCCGAATTTTCCGCTTGATCGATTTCTTATTTTCAGAAATAATGACCGCAAAGCTTGATTCCGCAGAAGGCACTCATAGCCGCATGCAATATTTCGTCGTGATGATCGACTATGGCCGTCGTGGCCGTGAGGCCGTAGTCGACCCCGAGATCACAAGGCGCGAGGTCATCGCGCGCATCGCCTCCGGCGAATACAAGAATATCAGCTTCATTCACGAGATCGCAGATCGCGCGGTCGAAGACGTCACCGAGGAAATTCTCGCCGAGGCCGCGCTCCCGGAGGTGGCGAGCGCGGAAGCCGACCTGCAGGCCAGCAGCTTCGACCACGCGCGCGATCTGCGCAAGCACGAGGCGGTCTGACGGCCTCTGCTCTGTGCAGCCACAACAACGTTGTTGCGCCGCAAGATGACGTCGGTGGCGGCGGCATTGGTCACCTTAGCATTAAACACTCTTCGGATTGGAACTCCGGTTGTGCAGGCGTGTTTTGCAATCAAATGCACGCCCAAGAAACCACCACATTCGCAACCACTGCGCTCGCCAAGGTTACGAAACGGCTCGTTCCGTTCCTGATCGTCTGTTATTTCGTCGCCTATCTCGACCGCGTCAATGTGGGCTTTGCCGCCCTCACGATGAACCAGGACCTCGGCCTATCGCAGACCGCGTTCGGATTTGGCGCCGGAATCTTCTTTATCGCCTACTTCATTTTCGAGGTGCCGTCCAACCTGCTGCTCGAGCGCTTCGGCGCGCGCAAATGGATCGCGCGCATCATGCTGAGTTGGGGCATTCTCTCGGGCCTGATGGCGTTCATTCCGAACATTGCCCGCGCGACCGGGCTCGGCAACGAAACCACCTTCTATCTGCTGCGCGTCCTGCTGGGCGCGGCGGAAGCCGGCTTCTTCCCCGGCATCATCTTCTATCTGACGCTGTGGTTCCCGACCGAATATCGCGCGCGCATCGTCGGCTATTTCATGGCTGCCATCCCGCTCTCCACCGTGATCGGTGCGCCCATCTCGGGCTTGCTGCTCTACCTGCACGGCGGGCTGGGCTTGGCCGGCTGGCAATGGCTGTTCATCATCGAAGCCGTCCCCGCAATCATTCTTGCCGGCGTCGTCTTTTTCTACCTCACCGACCGGCCGACGGAAGCCACCTGGCTCACCAGCGATGAGCGGAGTTGGCTGGCCGAGAAACTGCTCGCGGAGCGGCGTCAGCGCGACGCGGTGCGCCAATACACGGTGATGGAGGCGCTGTTCAATCCGAAAGTCATCGGCTTGAGCCTGGTTTATTTCGGCGCGGTCGCGACCAATTACGGCTTGAGCTTTTTCCTGCCGCAGATCGTCAAGGCGTTCGGCCTCAACACATTCCTGACGACCCTGGTATCGGCCGCGCCCTATCTTGTCGGCGTCCTCGGCATGATCTGGTGGGGCCGCCGCTCCGATCACGTAGGAGAGCGGCGCTTCCACACCGCCGTTCCCCTGTTCGTTGCCGCAGCCGGGATTGCGATATCCACCGTGCTCGATGATCCGACGCTCAAGATGGTCGCGTTCAGCATCGCCGGCTTCGGCATTTTCGCGTGCCTGCCGGTGTTCTGGACCCTGCCCACCGCTTTTCTGTCCGGCGCAGCGGCGGCCGCGGGGATTGCCGTGGTCAATTCGATCGGCAATCTCGCGGGCTTTGCCGGCCCCTTCGCGATGGGCTGGATCAGGGATCACACCGGCAGCTACACCGGCGGCTTACTGCTGCTGGCGGGGCTCGGCATCATCGCCACGGGGATCGTGCTGACATTGAGCCACGACGAAGCCCTGGAACGCGTGCCTAGGCCCCTGCCCGAATAAGCGGCTCAGACGAGGAAAACCGTGGATCCCGTGGTTTTGCGCGCCGCAAGATCAGCATGCGCCTTCGCCGCATCCTTCAGTGGATAGGTCTGGTGCACCTCGATTTTGACGGCGCCGGACTGAACCACGTCGAACAGTTCCTTGGCCATGGCCACCAGGTTTTCACGCTTTGCGCCGTAGGTATTGAGCGTCGGCCGGGTCACGTAGAGCGATCCCTTCTGCGCCAAAAGACCAAGGTTGAGCGGCTCGACGTTACCTGAGGATTGGCCGAACAACACGGCAAAGCCAAGCGGCGCGAGACAATCGAGCGATTTCAGAAACGTGTCCTTGCCGACGGAGTCATAGACCACCGGCACCTTCTTGCCGTCCGTGATCTCGTCGACGCGCTTCACGAAATCCTCGCGCGTATAGATAATGGTGTGGGCGCAGCCGTGCTCCTTTGCAAGCTTTGCCTTCTCCTCGTTGCCCACGGTGCCGATCACGGTCGCGCCGAGGTGCTTCGCCCACTGCGACAGGATGAGCCCGACACCGCCGGCGGCGGCGTGCAGCAGGATCGTATCGCCCGCTTTGACGCGATAGGTCTGGCGGATCAGATATTGCGTCGTCAGGCCCTTCAGCATCATGGCCGCCGCGGTCTTGTCGTCGATGCTATCGGGCAATTTGAGCAGGCGATCGGCGGGAATCAGCCGCGCTTCGGCATAGGCGCCGAGCGGGGCCGCGCCATAGGCGATGCGGTCGCCGGGCTTCAGATCGGTGACGCCAGGGCCCACTTCCTCGACCACGCCCGCCGCCTCCCCGCCAAGGCCGCTCGGCAATTGCGCGGGATAAAGTCCCGAGCGGTTGTAGATATCGACGAAGTTCAGCCCGACCGCGGTGTGGCGAACGCGCGCCTCGCCCGGACCCGGCTTGGCAAGATTGACCTCCTCCCAGACCAGAACCTCCGGCCCGCCGGTCTTGTGAAAGCGGATGGCATGAACCATGGCGTTACTCCCTTAAATCGTTGACAGAACTATCGCTGCTGGTGCTCGCAAGCGCCGCAGCATCACGCATCGATGGCATCCTTGATCCGCTTTCGCGTCAGAGGCAAGTCGCGCAGCCGCTTGCCTGTCGCATGCGCAATCGCATTGGCGAGCGAGGCGGCCGCGGGCCCCTGCCCCGTCTCCCCGCTGCCGAGGAATGGCTGGCCCGGCCGATTGATGATGTGCACGTCGATACGATCGGGCACCGCATCAAAGCGCAGGATCGGATAAGTCTGCCAGTCGATGCTGGTGATCCGCTTATCGTCGAAGCTCACGCTCTCGTAAAGCGTCCAGCTCATCGATTGCACGATCGCGCCCTCGACCTGATTGGTCAGCCCATCCGGATTCACCACCTGACCACTATCGACCGCGGCGACCGCGCGCACCAGGCGGGCACGGCCGGTTTCCCGGTTGATCTCGACTTCGCTGGCAACCGCGCAATACGCCGCAAGATTCTTGTAGCGGGCGAAGGCAAAGCCGAAGCCGCGCCCCGGCGGCGGCCTTTCGCCGGCGCGCCACCCAAAGCCTTCCGCGGCTTTCGCGATGACGTCACGGCCGCGCTGATCATCGAGATGTTTCAGCCTGAACTCGACCGGATCGGCACCGGCAAGACCCGCGAGTTCGTCCATGAAACTCTCGATCGAGAACACGTTGTGATAGGCGCCAAGCGAGCGCATCGCGGAAATCCGCAACGGCATGTCCGGGATGAAGTGGTGCACGATATGCGCATTGGGGAACGTATAGAGGGGAATCGCGTTGCGATCGCCGCCCCCCTCCGGCAGCGGAAGCGGCTTGGCCGGCGGCACCGCAAAGGCTTGCGCCATGTGCTGCGCGGCCAAAAGGCAGCCGGCGCCGCCCGGGCGCATCGAATGCGTATTGCTCCAGACCTCAAAATTCCAGTCGGCGATCTTGCCGCCAGCCTCGAGCGAGGCCTTCAGCTTGGTCACCATGGCCGGGCCATACGGCTCCCACGCGTGCTCCTGCTCGCGCATCCATTGCACCCGGACCGGCGTGCCCGGCATTGCACGCGCGATCAGCGCGGCATCCGCCGCGGCGTCGTCGGCGCCATTGTGGCCGTAACACCCTGAGCCCTCAGTGTGAATGAGGCGCATGGCGTCCTGCGGCATCCGCAGCATTTGGGCAATCGCCTGGCGATCGGGATAGACGCCTTGCGTATGCGTCCACACCGTCATCTTGCCGTCGGCCAGATGCGCGACTGCGCAGGAGGGGCCGATCGAACCGTGCGATTGATAGGGACGCGTGTACGTGGCTTCCAGCGTCTTCTGGGCCACGGCCGACGGATCGCTGCGCTGAAAAATGACCGAGTCCTGCGACGGCAATGAAGTCACAACGGAGGCAAGATCATCTTGTTTCGGCAGGCGCACGTTCTCCTGCCATTTCGCCGCAGCCGAAAGTGCATTCATGGCCTTGATTGACTGAAACTCCTTGGCCGCGACCACCGCGAGGAAATTGCCGTCGCGCACGACTTTGACCACGCCCGGCATTTTTTCGACGGCGGAGGTGTCGCAATCGATAAGCTGCGCGCCGTAGCTCGGCGGCCGCACCACCCGCGCATGCACCATGCCGGGTAGCCGCATGTCCTGCACATAAGCCTCCCCGCCCGTCACTTTGCCCGGGATATCGACGCGCGGGATCGATTGGCCCATCACCTTGAAGGTTGCGGGGTCCTTGAGCTGCGATTTCGGCTGCGCCTGTACATGCAGCAGATCACTGACAACAAGTTCGCCATAGCCGAGCCGCCGTCCGTCCGGCGCGATCACCGCGCCGTTTTCAGTGCGGAGACTTTCCGCCGGCAGATCGAACCGTTTTGCTGCTTCGCCGACCAGGAGCGCGCGCGCCTGCGCGGCGGCATTTTGAATCGCCGTGCCGCTGTCCTGCATGGAATGGCTCCCGGCCGTGTAGCCTTCGTTGGCGGTCCGGCCGGTGTCGGCCGTAACGACGGCCAGCGAAGCGAAGGGAACGTCAAGCTCTTCGGCGGCGATCTGCTGGAACGCCGTTTTGAAGCCTTGTCCCAGTTCGGCCTTGCCGGTGAATACGGTGACCGAATCGTCGGCGTCGATCCGAATCCAGGAATCCAGATAAGGCGAGATCTTCAGACTGCCGGGCGGACTGGCTGGGGGCGTCGGGGACGGAACGTCCTGATGCTGAGCAAAGCCTGGGGTCAGCGAGAAACTGACGATCAAGGCGCCGGCGCCGACGAGCACGCTGCGACGATCGAGCATGACCGGACTGTTCATTGCGCGCTCCCTTTTCTCTCAGGAGTCAATTCGGCCGTATCCATCAGACGGGCGGCGCGATGCACCGCGCGCAGGATTCGCATATGCGTGCCGCAGCGGCACAGATGCGGTGCGAGTTCGGCCCGGACCTCGTCGTCCGTTGGCTTGGAATTCCGCTGCAACAGCGCTTGCGCCCGCATCATCATGCCGGCAATGCAATAGCCGCATTGCGCCGCCTGCTCTTCCATGAACGCGCGCTGGATCGGCGCCGGCGCCGCAACGCTGCCGAGCCCTTCCAGGGTGGTCACCTGCTTTCCTTCCAACAGCACCAGCGGCGTGACGCAAGAAAACACTGCCTTGCCATCGACGATCACGGTACAGGCTCCACACTGCCCGAGTCCGCAGCCGAACTTGGCGGCATTGAGCTTCAAGTCATCCCGAAGCACATAAAGCAGTGGCGTATCGGGATCGGCATCGATCTGGTGATCCTGACCATTGACCTTCAATGTCATCATGGCTTGTCTCGCTGCGCCGGATCGGCAGGTGCGCTGCGCGCGCCAGCCGATGTCTGGAGAAAGGCGGTCTGCGTTCGCCTGGCCTCTTCAATGGTCTTCTCGAGGTCGTGCCAGGGCGGCTGACTGGTGAAGCGCGACCGTAGATAGTTCAGCAACGCTGCCACCTGCGTGTCATTCATGCTCGCGGCAAAGCCCGGCATGATCGGGCTGCGTTCGCCTTCGACAGGCCGCACCCCTGCCAGCACGATATTGGCGAGATTGCGTGGATCGGGCGCATTGACCGCCGTGCTCAGCGCAAGATTGACCCCGCCATAGGGCGGCTGCCTTCCGCTTTCGTGACACGATGCGCAAGCCGCGGCGTAGATCGCCGCGCCTTCAGGATGGGCCTGCGAAGTCTTGCCTTCATCCGGCTTGGCACGGGCAACCACGGCTTCGCGATTGCGCTCCGGCGCCGGCGGGCCGAACACCCCGGCCATGTAGGTCGCGATCGCGTGGACGTCGCTGGCCGGCACGGATGACAGATTACTCACAACCTGCGCCATCGGCCCGCGCGCAGTGCCGTGGTCGGGGTGCCAGCCGTTGCGCAAATAGAAATAGAGCGCCTCGGCATCCCACGGCACCGGCGCCGGAGATTGCGCGTTGATGGCATACGCGCTCCAATAGTCCGACTCGCCGCCGGCGAACGACGCGCTGGCGCGTTCGGCGCCGAGGGCATTGCGCGGCGTGTGACAGGCGCCGCAATGCGCGAGCCCCTCGACCAGATAGGCGCCGCGATTCCACTCCACGCTCTTGGTGCTGTCCGGCTGATAGGTCTCTGGGCGCAGGAAGAGAAGCTTCCACCCTGCCACGACCACGCGCTGATTGAGCGGAAATGGCAGCTCATTGGCCCGCGCCGGCGCGACCACCGGCTCGCGCGTCATCAGAAAAGCGTAGAGCGCGCGGTCGTCGTCGTCGGTAACGTTGGTGAAGTGATCATAGGGAAAGGTCGGATAAAGATGATGCCCCTCGCGATCGACGCCTGTGCGCATGGCACGGCGGAATGCCTCCTCCGACCAGCGGCCAATCCCGGTCTCCGGATCGGGAGTGATGTTGGTCGAAAAGATCGTGCCGAACGGCGTCGGCACCGGAAGACCGCCGGCAAAATCCTTAGCACCGCGGAGGGTGTGACAATCATTGCAATTGCCGAGCGCCGCGAGCTCGCGGCCACGCTTGACCATCTCCGGATCGAAGGACTGGCGTGCCGCTGGGTCGATCGTAGCAAGCGCCGGTCGCCACACGATCGCAAAAGCGAATGCTGCACCGCCAATAACCAGCGCCGCGATAAGGCCCCCAATGATGCCTGATGTTCTCATTTGTCCCAGCGGGCTTTTTCAAGGTTCCTAGCACAACCACCCACCGCTTGCCGACGAGCGCCTGCCCCGCTCACCGCCTGTTGATTTTTGCCGGCTCGCTGATCCTCCCTCGCATCAGAGGAACCCGCATTGGCCTCTGGCGTTCCTTCGAGTACGTAGCCGAGAGACGGCACAATGGTCAGAGAAAGCCCGGCCGAATCCGCACCGCCGCCGAAACAGGACGTCTATCCGGCCGAGAAAGCGCGTGGCGGCGAGATCATCCTGAATACGCCGACCCGGCGTTGGATCTTTATCGCCGGCCTCGCCGGGGCGGTGGTGCTTGTCCTCGTGCTCAGCTTCTTTCGCTGAGGAACGACGCAGATGCGCAGCCGCAAACGATCAGCATCGATGAACGCTTCCGCTCTGCTGGAAATGGCCGGCCATGCCGCGATGGGCGCTGCGCTCGGGTTGGGCTTTGCGTTGGCCTTGATGTTCTTCGAAGGGTTCGGCCTCAAGCCGCTGATCGCCCACAGCGTCGATCCACAATGGACCGCCGTCGTTTTTGCGGGCACATTCACGCTGGTGTTCGCCGTTGGTGCAACCTTGACTGGCTTTGTGCTGACCCAGATGGACAAGCACGAGGGCTCTGCAGATCAATAAACTCCGACCTCAAAGCGCGGCTCGTCGGCGAAGGCCTTCAGCCGCATTCATTTCGTGCCCCACGATGCCTCGATTTCGCCTTCAATTTTAGCGGTTTGTGGCGACGTTAGAACGTCTGTTACAAGAATATCACAGCCAGCGACAATGTCGCTCCGTTCCGGCTCTGTTCGAAAGAGTTGATGAGGCGTATGCGACCACCGCAGCTAGATTTCGCCCGGGCTGGGGTTCGCCACGCTTTCGCTTGCGAGGGAGAGCCGAAATGCCAGCCTACATTCATTGTCACGACATCGAGATGGCTCCTGTCCTTTGCCCTGACTGCGTCGGGCCGTTGCCCATGTACGTCCGTGAGGTCGAGCCACATTGGAGCAAAGAGAAGATCGATCTCGTCTACGAATGCGCTGATTGCGGCGCCGAAGTGCGCCAGACCGTCAGGCGCCTTCAATTGGCGCATTGAGCGCGTCGCGCGTTACAGCCCTCGCTGCGCGGGAGCTCGCATCGAGTCAAACGTCTGTCGGTGAGTTACGCTCGACGAAGCCCATAAACCGGAGGAGCCTCGTCGTGCTCATGCCCTAGCGCGCAGGCGACGGCTCTTCCACGGCGCCGAGATTGCACTCTCGGAAATGATACGCGATCTCGGCAAGCGCACGCTGCTCCCATTCTTCCGCCTGGGCCAGCCAGAAGGATCGGCGCGCGGAATCCAGCGCCGCGCGCTCTCGGCAGATATATTCTTGACTGCGCATCTCCGCGAGCCTGTTCATGCCTCCCACTCCGTCGTGTGAAGCCTGTCCGCAGAGACAACTTTAGCAGAGCGGGACGGCGGTGTCCCCCGCGTGCAATGCGGAATCCCATAGCACCCCAGCACCCGCACCCCTCGCAGCGCAGCAGCTTGAGGAGGGTCTAAGACAAAGCGCGTTGCGGTGCGGCCCGCAATCAGCGCCGCACGTAACAATGAAACGCGCCGTAGATCCCCGACCGATCCAATTCATAGCCGATCTCGCTGCGCTCTTCGTCACGTCGCCAGAGCTCGCGCAAGGACGCCAAGGTTTTGCCTTCTAGCGGCGACTTCGTGCTTGCCGTGCGGAAGATAACGCGGACGTCGTCACTGCCGGCACGGTCGATAGTGTCCCACAGCGCTCGGATCTCGTCCGCGCTCATCCAATCCTGCGAATCGAGCAGCACCACCGCATCGACTTCCCGCGCGGGAAGAGTTTTCAGGAACTGCCGAAGACCAGCATGAACCGGAATGATGACGCCTGCACCATTGCGCATCCGCCCAAACTGCCGCCTCTGCAGGTAGAGCGGCAGGCAACGATCGCCCGGGCCCGGATAGCGGCGACGCAGGGCCTGCCAGGCAAAATAATTGTCGTCGGTGGGCTGCCCGGTAATCAGGCGCAACAGCCGGTGATACAGCACCTCGTTGAGCGGCGCGCTGCCTCCGAGCCAGGCCCGCTGCTGGGGCGGAATGCCAAGGCCGAACAAGAGCGCCGGCGTTCTCGTCAACAGACGCACTGCTTGCGAATGGAAAAGGCGATCGAGCCGCGCGAGCGCCTCGATCCGCTCCGATGAATCGATATCTTTGGTCAACAACGCGTCCAGATCGATCCGCGCGAGCTTCGCCACAACATGGGCGAGCCCGATGAAGCGGCCGAGCATGCCATGCCGGTAAAATCCATTGGTAAAATAGGCATAACGCGGCCGGCCGATGATGTTGCGCTTGTCCCAATAGGCGCGCGCCGCATCATCGAGCACCGGCCGCAGGCGCTTCCGATAGAGTTGCGCGTTGGCCGGCGATGCCGCTTCACCAAAGAACTGCCAGAATTCCGAATAGCTGGAGAAGGCGCGGATGCCCGCAAGTTTGAGCTTGAGCAGTGCCAGATGGGCTTCGTTAAGGTCAACGGCATAAACCTGGGCCGGCTGCGCGGTCAGATAGGACAGCGCGTTGCAGCCGCCTGACGAGATGGTGACGATGGTCGATCCCAACGGCAACTGCAAGGCTGCGAGATCGGCCTCGGGATCCTCCCAGCTCTGGGTGTACACTAGACGACGGAGCCAGAACGCAAAAGCTCTGTCCCAAACGGTCGTTCCATTATGCGCGCTGCTGTTCCGCGCCGCGTCCGCGATCAGCCGCGTATTCATCCGAGCCTCGAGTCAGCGATTCGATGACGCTACAGCGCCTGCGCTGCAGTTTTGCGACAAGAGGCAAGGCGCCGTTGTGAACGGCGCTGTCACATCCCTGTCGCGCGAACAACGCAATGAGGAGATGGACGCCTTCCGATCGAGACTATGCTGCCCATGAAGGATGCCGTGTTCACAGCCGCCACCGGGCGGAGAAAGCCATGAGCGCATGGCTCGCACTGCTTGGCGCGGGACTCCTCGAGGTCGCCTGGGCGCTTGGGCTCAAATATTCCGATGGCCTGACCCGGTTCTGGCCGACCGCTGCAACGGCGGTTGCGATCGTGCTCAGCTTCGCGTTGATGGCCCTGGCGCTGCGCTCCCTACCGTTCGGCACGGCGTACGCGGTGTGGACCGGGATCGGTGCGGTCGGCAGCATTCTCGTCGGCATGATCCTCTACAGCGAGCCGACCGATCCGGTTCGTCTCATCTGCCTGACACTGATCGTCGCCGGCATGGTCGGGCTGAAGCTCAATTCGCCCGTCTGATATCCACTGCTGTTCCACAGCTTTCTTCGCGCGCAGGCTTCGCCACGCCTCGACGCCGCCGAATAGCGTCACCGCGATCACGAGCGGTATAAAGTGATAAAGAAAGCGGAACATCAAAAGCGCAGCGAGCAACGGCTCGCGACTTTCACCGCCAAGCCCCATCAGAATGGTCGCGTCGAACACGCCTAATCCGGCGGGCGCATGGCTGACGAAGCCGAGCAAGGTTGCCGCAACGAAAACCGCGAGCAGCCGAAACAGCCCGAGATCGAGCCCCTCAGGTATCAGCACATACATCGCCACCGCTGCCGTTGTGAGATCCAGCAATCCGACCACGATCTGCAGCAGCACCAACGGGCCGGAGGGAAGCCGGACCAGCCAGCGGCTCTTTCCGAGATGGCGCGGATTCAGCCAGCTCCAGACCACGAACCCGCCCACGCCGCCCAGGAGGATCAGCGCCAGTACGCGATTGGACATCGGCGAAAGATGATCGATGACGCTGATCGCCGCGGGCTCGTACAGCAGGCTGAATCCCAGCGCCGTCATATTGCCGAGCCAGAATGTGAGCCCGGTGAGAAAGCAGATATTGGCAACTCCGAAGGCGGAAAGGCCGTTGCCGGAATAGATCCGATAGCGAATCACCGGAGAGATCAGCGCCACGGCTCCAAGCCCATGGGCGATCGGATAGCTGGTGAAGCTCGCCAGTGCCGCGATACGATAAGGCACGTCCTTGCGTCCCATCGTGTGCAGCGCCAGCCAGTCGTAAAGTGTGATGCTGCCGTAGGAGGCCGTTACCAAAATCAACGAGAGCACAATCACATGGACGTCAGTATCGCGAATGATGGCGAATACTTCTTCGTATCGAATGTTTCGAAGCGCATGGGTCAGCGCAAACACCGCGAGGCCGCCGATCGCAATGCTGACGAGCGCGCCGCCAAGGCGCTTGAGCCTGCGACCACGCGTGAGCTTGTTTTGCATCCAATCGGGATTCAGGGCGGTGCGTCCATGCGAGCACGGCGTCAAATTGACGCGGCCGCCGATTCGAAGCGATCAATAAGCCCATTTGCCACGCCGATGTGACAGCCGCATAACCTGTCGCGCCATTTCGTGCCGTTTACGATTTTCAACAAAGCTTGTTCGTGGGTCGAAATCAGGACGCATTGTAGTCGCATACTTTTCACGCAGGCTATGTAAGAGGCGCGCGAGACCAACGACGCCCTGAGGCAGGCATGGACGCAGAATTCGACTATGATCTTACCCCGGATCAGTGGGAAACGCTGAAGGCGCTGCGGTTGCCAACACATCAGCGGCGTGTCATCAGCCGCTCCATTTTGGCGCAGCTAGCGGCGCTGGATCTCGTGACGCTCCAAGGCGAATCGCCCGTGATCACCCCGAGAGGACGCAAGGTGCTGATCAGAGGGTCATCGAAATTGCTGGACCTTGCAGCCTGAGGCAGAGCAGGACCATTTCGACCGCGATCATGCTTAACCAAACGTTAAGCATGATCTTCAGAGAGCCGTCATCAACTCCTCCGATCGTACGAAATATCACCACATCGACTGCCGCGCCCGTTCCGGCCAGGCGCGGTCATACTCTTCGCCGCCGATCCGGTTCTCGCTCATCTCGGCAAGGATTTGTCCTGGCGTGGGCAGACTCTTGGGATCCACTCGCCTGTCGGGATTCCAGAGATCGGAACGAACGATCGCGCGGGCGCACTGGAAGTAGATCTCCTCAACCGTCAGCACGATGACGGTGCGCGGCGCCTTGCCCTCCATCCTGAAGGACGCCAGCAGTTCCGGATCGTCGGACACGTATGCGCGCCCATTGACACGCAGCGTGTTGCCGCAGCCCGGGATCAGGAACAGCAGCGCGACCCTGGGATCGCGGACAATATTGCGCAGCGAATCGATCCGGTTGTTGCCGCGGCGATCCGGCATCATCAGGGTCTTTTCATCATGTACCCGCACGAAGCCGGGCACATCGCCGCGTGGCGAACAGTCCAACCCCTCGGGTCCTGAGGTCGCGAGCGCTGCGAATGGCGACTTTTCGATCAACACGCGATAGGACGGGGTCACCCGATCGGCGACCTTCACGGTCGAGGTCTCGCCGGGATGACCATAGATCGCCTCGAGCTGCTCGACCGACTTAATCACCGCCATTGCCATTCCCTTCCGCGCTGCGGCTATTCGTCAAGCCGCACTCCTCTGATAATCTGCACCAATTGACGCGCGTGGAATTCCGCGCTGCCAATATTCACGATGGTTTTGTCCGGTTCGGCACTCTGAGCAAGCGCGCGCTGAAGGCGGTGCTCGAGCACACCGTCGCTCGTTCGCGCCCGCATCGCCAGGCGCTTGGCGAGCACGTCCGAAGGCGCGGTAATCGCAACAACAACGACGTTGGAATAAACGCGTCGCATCGGCTCGATCACCGTACGGGACACGTTGGCCACCACCGTGCGGCCGGCGCGGATATCGTCGTCAATGGCCCGCGGCAGACCATAGCTGTGACCGTGCGCCTCCCAATGTATCGCAAACTCGCCACGCGCCAAGGCCTCTCGGAACGCATCGGCGGACAACTGCTCGTTGTCCTCGAATGCCGAGGCCTCTCGCGTCACCACGCGGCGCGCAAACACGATGCCGGGCTCGTCTGTGCACGCCATGCGGGCAAGACCCAGCAAAGTATCCTTGCCCGCTCCGCTCGGACCGACGACCAGAATAAGCCGGCCCGGGCCGATTGCCCCGGCAGCGGCGGCCGATATCGTCGGAGCCTCGCTCATGCGACCCGCTGCCCCTCGCGCCAGACGCAGCGCACCACCGGAAGATCGCGCGCCATGTGGACGCGAATGAGATCAGCCCGTTTGCCGATCGCGATCTCGCCGCGATCGGACAGACCGACCGCTTCCGCCGGCGCCTTGGTCACCGTGCGGACGGCGGATGCGAGATCGATCGCCGGCACACGCTGCGGCAACTGCAAAGCTCCCATCAGCAGGCTGGAAGGAATGTAGTCGGACGAGAGAATGTTCAGTAACCCCTCTCGCGCGAGATCGACCGCGGCGATGTTGCCGGAATGCGAGCCACCACGCACCACGTTCGGTGCCCCCATCAGAATCGCGATGCCGACCTGGTGCAGGCCGCGCGCGGCCTCCATGGTGGTCGGAAACTCCGCGACAGACACCCGGTGGCGCACGGCGTCTGCGACATTCTCTTCCGTGGTGTCGTCGTGGCTGGCGAGTGGAACCCCATATTGCTGCGCCAACGCCGCGATCGCACGCAGATTGTCCGCCGCATAGGCCTTCTGATAGGCGAAGCGCTTCTCGAACAGCACATCGAGCTCGGCATCGGTCCTGCCGCCGCCCTTGCCGCGATAATAGTCACGCAGCTTGCCTTCGTCGCGAAACTGCCGCTGGCCCGGCGTATGGTCCATCAGCGACATCAAGCGGACGTCAGGACGGCCGACCAGTTCCTTAGCCTCCTCCACCACGCTCGGCATCGGAATCTCGCAGCGCAGATGCAGGAAGTGATCTGCGCGCAGCAGATTGGCCTCGCGCGCCGCGGCAATCGCTTCCGCAAGAACGCCGGCGCGGCCATCGACCTCCCCGGCCCCTTCCTCGCGCCACACCCGCAAGGAATCCAGCACGGTAGTGATGCCCGACGTTGCCAATTGTCCGTCATAGGACACTACGGCCGCCGTCGGGTCCCAGAACACTTTCGGCCTTGGTATGTAGTGTGCTTCAAGATGATCGGTGTGCAGTTCGATCAAGCCGGGCATGATCAGGTCGCCGCCGGCGTCCTGGCTGCGGTCGGGAGGCCGGCCTTCACCGACTTCGGCGATGCGGCCGTCCGCAACGGCGATCCAGCCCTGCTCGATTACATCTTCCGCCAGGACAATTCTGGCATTGCCAATGACGGTATCGGAACTCGCCATCATTCCTTTCCTCATGCGGCGGCGGCGAAGCTGGTGACATCGACGATACGATCGGCAATGGCACGACGCACCTCATCGTCATGCACGATCGCGGCCATGGCGACACCGGCCCGCTTTTTCTCGTTGATCAGGCTGACGACGATCTCCCGATTGGCCGCGTCGAGCGATGCCGTGGGTTCATCCAACAGCAAGATCGGGTGGTCCGAGATGAACCCTCGCGCAATATTGACGCGCTGCTGCTCGCCCCCGGAGAAAGTCGATGGCGGCAACGACCAAAGCCGTTCGGAGATGTTGAGGCGGCGCAGGAGGCGCGCGGCCTGTGCGTACGCCTCTTCGCGCGGTACGCCCGTCGCGATCAGCGGCTCGGCAACGACGTCGGTGGTTGGCACTCGCGGCACCGCACGCAGGAACTGGCTGACATAGCCGATGGTCGAGCGGCGTACACTCAGGACTTCGCGCGGCTCCGCTTTGGCGAGATCGATCCACGCATCTTCATGCCGGATTCCGATCCGTCCGTCGTCGCAGCGGTAGTTGCCAAAGATCATCTTCAGGATCGAGGACTTGCCCGCGCCTGACGGTCCCGCCAGCACAACGCATTCGCCTGCATTGACGTCAAAGGACACACCACGCACCACGGGCAATCTCACCCCACCCTGCAGATGCATGATGAAGGTCTTTTCCGCGTTCGTGATCTCGATCATCGCAGTCATCGGCGTGCTCATGGGGGCAGAATCGAGGAAACGAGCAGTTGCGTATAGGGCTCGCGCGGATCATCGAGCACCTGATCGGTGAGCCCGGTCTCGATGACGCGCCCGGCTTTCATCACCATCACCCGATGCGACAGCAGCCGTGCCACCGCAAGATCATGGGTCACCACGATCACGGCCAGTCCAAGCTCGGTGACCAGCGTGCGCACGAGATCAAGCAGCCGCGCCTGCACGGAGACGTCGAGGCCACCGGTCGGCTCGTCCATGAACACCAGGCGCGGCTCGGTGACCAGATTGCGTGCGATCTGCAGGCGCTGGCGCATGCCGCCCGAATATGTCCGCGGCGTATCGTCGATGCGCGCGGTGTCGATCTCGACACGCTCCAGCCAGGACGTTGCGGTCTGGCGGATGCGGCCATAGTGGTTCCAGCCGACAGCCATCAGCCGCTCGCCGACATTGGCGCCCGCTGAAACCGCCATGCGCAGACCCTGCGCCGGGTCCTGGTGCACAAAGCCCCAGTCGGTGCGAAACAGGAAGCGCCGCTCCGCTTCGCCGAGCGAGGCCAGATCGCGCGTCACTCCGTCCCGCATACGGTAGCACACCCGCCCTGACGTCGGCGCCATCTGTGCCGAGAGGAGTTGCAGCAGCGTCGATTTGCCGGAGCCGGATTCGCCGACAATTGCCAGCACCTCCCCGGGATACAGCGTGAAGGAAACATCGCGGCAGGCAGCGAGCCGGCCGTAATTCTTGCAGAGGCCATCCGCGACCAGGAGCGGCTGATCATCCCCCCGCGCGCCGTTTGCATCAACCACGCGTCGCCTCCTTGTGTGGAGCGGCGCTTTGGGTGCCGCGATGCCCCTTCGCTTGACGGCCCTCGCAATAATCGGTGTCGGAGCAGACGAACATTCGCCCGCCCTGATCGTCGGTTACGATTTCGTCGAGATAGGTATCCTCCGCGCCGCACAGCGCGCAGGGCGCATCGAAGCGGTACCGGCTGAAGGGATGGTCCTCGAAATCGAGCGAGATCACCGACGTATGCGGTGGCACCGCGTAAATCCGTTTTTCGCGCCCTGCCCCGAAGAGCTGCAGCGCGGCGCAATCGTCCATCTTCGGATTGTCGAATTTCGGCGTCGGCGACGGATCCATCACATAGCGCGCGTTCACCTTCACCGGATAGGCGTAGGACGTCGCGATGTGCCCGAAGCGGGCGATGTCCTCGTAGAGCTTCACATGCATCAATCCGTATTCGGCGAGCGCATGCATACGGCGCGTCTCGGTTTCGCGCGGCTCGAGGAAGCGCAGCGGCTCCGGGATCGGCACCTGATAGACCAGGACCTGCCCGGCATGCAGCGGCATTTCCGGAATCCGGTGGCGGGTCTGGATGACGGTGGCTTCCGCGGTCGACGTCGTGGTTTTCACGCCGGCGGTCTTGGCGAAGAATTTTCGGATCGAGATGGCGTTGGTGGTGTCATCAGAACCTTGATCGATCACCTTCAGCACATCGTCGGGCCCGAGGATGGCCGCAGTCACTTGCACACCGCCGGTGCCCCAGCCATAGGGCATCGGCATCTCTCGGCTGGCAAACGGCACCTGATAGCCGGGAATGGCAATCGCCTTCAGGATGGCGCGACGGATCATCCGCTTGGTCTGCTCGTCCAGATAGGCGAAGTTGTAGGCGGGCGCATTCATTCAGCGGCCTCCTTCAACTCCGGCCGCGCCTCGGCCTGGAAGAACTCGTCCCGCAATTTGCGCAGCAAGCCCAGCTCGGACTGGAAATCCACGTAATGCGGCAGCTTCAAATGCTCGACAAATCCGGTCGCCTGCACATTGTCGGAATGCGACATCACGAACTCCTCGTCCTGCACCGGCGCCAGCACCTCTTCGCCGAGCTCGCGGGCCCGAAGCGCGCGGTCGACCAGCGCCATCGACATGGTCTTGCGCTCGCTCTGGCCAAACGCGAGGCCATATCCGCGGGTGAAGCACGGCGCTTCGGTCGCCGAACCCTTGAACTGGTTGACCATCTGGCACTCCGTCAGCTCGATCGTGCCCAAGGGCACGGCAAAGCCGACCTCTTCGGCCGGGAATTCGACCTCGACCTCGCCGAAGCGGATCTCGCCCGCGAACGGGTGATTGCGGCCGTAGCCGCGCTGTGAGGAATAACCGAGCGCAAGCAGAAACCCCTCATCACCGCGCGCGAGATTTTGCAGGCGCAGATCGCGATCGGCCGGAAAGCTGAGCGGCTCGCGCGTCAGATCGCCCACCGCCTGGCGTGCACTCGCCGGCGAAGACGACTCGATCAGGCCGTCACGGCCGAGAATGTCTGTGACGCGCGGGGTCGGAGCGCTGCTGGCTTCCGCCACCGCCGGCTCGTCCGGAACAAACCCTTCGGCGAGCTGCGGGTCCAACAGACGATGGGTGTAGTCGAAGGTCGGCCCGAGAATCTGGCCGCCGGGGATATCCTTGAAGATAGCCGAAATCCGCCGCCGCACCTGCATCTTGCCGGTATCGACGGGCTCGGTCGCACCGAAACGCGGCAGGGTGGCACGGAACGCGCGCACCAGGAAGATCGCCTCGATCATGTCGCCGCGCGCCTGCTTGATCGCGAGCGCCGCAAGCTCGCGGTCATAGAGCGAGCCCTCGCTCATCACCCGATCCACCGCAAGCGCGAGTTGCCCGGAGATCTGCGCCAGCGCGATCTCCGGCACATCCGCTTCGCCCCGCCGCTCACGCGCCAACAGACGATGAGCGTTTTCGATCGCGCGTTCGCCTCCTTTGACGGCGACATACATTCTCTAACCTCCGTAACCGACACAGCGTGTCGTGCGCGGGATCGCGACGACTGCATCGTCTGCGACCAGCACGACATCGATGCCACGTGGAAACAACGCGGCATTGATGGCGAGCCGTTCGAACAGATTTACCGGCCTGATATTGGCGTGCAGGATCGTTCCGCCGTCGATACCCGGCCCACGCAACTCGTACTGCACGCCGCGCGCCAGGCTGTCGACCTGCAGGATCAGCGTCGTCGAACGGTCCGGATATTCATTGCTGCCGAAGGAGAAGCGATCGAGAGCAGGAAGTGCGCTGGGCTCGCTGACGAGCGCAAAGCTGGCGACCCGCGGATCGATAGTCACCGGCGCCCCGCTGTGGAATTTCAGCCAATTCTTTACCTCGGCGGTTTCCGACAGCAGCGGATCGAGCCAGATCGGCGTGTCGTGATCGAACAACGTCAAGGCGATCGCGGCCGCGCCGCGCATCAGATGCCGCGGCGCGCCGACTGACGCTGTGACGCGCTGGACGGTGCCGGGCCGCGCCATCGCCTCCATCACCGAGCGGAAAGTCGTCTGCGCCGACAGCACCTTGTCCGAGAAACCTGCCGGCAGTTCGGCGATCGTCGTCATCACTCATCCCTCACCGCGGACCATGGTATAGAAATCGACTTTGGTGGCCGCCGTCTCCGCGGCCCTCTGCTGGCGGCGTGCAAGCAAGCCGGCGCGCAACGGCGCGATCACCTTTGTCTCGACGCTGCCCGCAAATTCATCCGACTGCACCAGCGCATCGCATAATGCGATCATCCGCGCCTTTTCCCTGTCGCGGCCGAGCGTATAGCCGAATCCGATCTCGCCGCTGCCAAGCCGAACGGCCGCACGCGACACCGTCGCTTCACCGAGATTGAACGGCGCGCCATCGCCGCCGATGCGGCCGCGCAACATGACAAGCCCGTTTTCCGCCTCACGAAGCTGCTCGTAAGGAGGCAACATGATCGCGTCGAGATGCGCCGAGATCTCCGCAGTCTTGGCATGCGCAAGGACGGCCATCGCCGCCTTCCGCCGCACGATCATTTCGCTGGCAGCCTGGCCTTCTTTAATTTTGTCCCGGGCGTTCATGCTCGGTCCTGCTCTCGTCTTGCCGGTATCAAGTTGTCTATGATATTAGACAACTTGATAATGAAACGCCATGACCGTTTCATGACAAACAGATGATTTTCGCCAGTCGGCTTCAGGGTGTCACAGGATGAGCATGCAGGATCTGGCCTCGGGCGTTGCGCTATGGCGGCAGGTCGCCGACGGCATCGAGCGCGGCATCGCCGAGGGCCGCTACGCCCGGGGCGAGCGCCTGCCCGGCGAGACCGAGATCGCCGAGATCTATCGCGTCAATCGCCATACCGTGCGGCGCGCGCTGGCGGTGCTTGCCGAGCGAGGCCTGGTGCGCGCCGAACGCGGCAGCGGCACCTATGTGGAAGCCCCACGCCTCGCATACCCCTTGCGCTCACGGACGCGGTTCTCTGAAATCGTCGGCGGAGAGGGCCGCGAGCCGCGCGGACAGTTGATCGCGGCGAGCGAGGAACCGGCCACACGTGAATTGGCCCGGCTGCTGGGCGTGAAGACCGGCGCGCCGCTGGTCCGGATCGAGGCGCTGCGGTCCGCCGATCGCGCGCCGATCTGCGTCAGCACAACCTGGCTTTCGGCCGAGCGCTTTCCCGACGCGGGCGCAGTGTTCGCGACCGTGCGCTCGATGACTCGGTTGCTCGCCCATTATGGCGTGCGCGACTATCGCCGCGGATCGAGCCGGATCACTGCAGCGATTGCCGAGGCTACCGATGCCGCGCGGCTCGATCTCGCGCTTGGCCGCCCCGTGCTTGTCGTCGACAGCACCGACGTCGATGCGGAGGGCAAGCCGCTGGTGACCAAGCGATCGCGTTTTGCTGCCGAGCGGGTAGAATTCGTCGTAGAAGGCGGTTGATCGCTATATTCATGCCACCGCGCGGCGGCCAATAATCGCAAAACGCAGTTTGCCCGAGATCCAGTCGATCGCGGCGACCGCCACCAGGATCATCAGGATCAGGAAGGACACGTGCTGCCATTCCAGCACCCTAATCTGCTCGGCCAATTGCAAACCGATGCCGCCTGCGCCCACGATGCCGATGATGGTGGCCGAACGGGTGTTGGACTCGATGAAATAGAGCACCTGGCCGGCGATCACAGGTATCACCTGCGGCAGCAGGCCGAAGCGGATTTCGTGTAAGCCGCTGCCGCCGGAAGCGCGGATGCCCTCGACCTGCCTGCGGTCGGCGGCCTCGATCGCTTCCGAAAATAACTTGCCGAGCGCGCCAAAATCCGAGATCGCGATCGCGAGCACGCCCGCAAACGGGCCAAGCCCGACGACATTGATCCAGACGAGCGCCCAGATCAGGGTATCGATGCCGCGGATGGTATCCAGGAAGCGGCGCACCGGAAAGCGCACGATGTTCGACGGCACGACGTTGCGCGCGGCAAGCAGGCTGACAGGCAAGGCGATCACCGCCGCCAAGGACGTGCCGAGCAGCGCGATCGACAACGTCTCGCCTAGCGCCTTCAGATAGAGCGGTAGCGACGAGCCGGGATCAGGCGGCAACATCATCAGGGTGATCCAGCCAAGCTGATGCAACCCGGCGAGGAGCCGCGTGGGCGAAAAATCGAGGTCCACCAGTCCAAACGCAAAGACCGCGATAGCCAGCAGCAGCATCGCCGGGGTCGCAAGGCGCGCTGAGGCGGGACGACGGAAGATGCCGGGATAGCGTGCCCGCAATTGCTCCGGATCCGGTGCCCCCATCTGGCTCATGTCCGCGCCTCCTTGCCGAACAGGCGCGCCCGCAGCCAGCCAGTTGCGATATCGATCACGAAGACCGTCAAGATGATCATCACCAGGATCGCGCTGACATCGGAATAATAGAATTTTCTGATGGCAACGACGAGTTCCTGTCCGATGCCGCCCGCGCCAACGAATCCCATCACGGACGCCTCGCGGACATTGATCTCGAAGCGCAGCAGAGCGTAGCTCGCATAGCCGGCGATCACCTGCGGCAGCACCGCAAAGCGCATGCAGGAGATCCAACTCGCTCCGGTCGAACGAATGCCTTCGACCGGCTTCATGTCGGCATTCTCGACGATTTCAGAAAACAGTTTGGCCAGCGCGCCGCTCGAATGGATGGCGATCGCCAGCACGCCCGCCATCGGTCCCAGGCCGAAGGCGATGACGAAGATCAGCGCGAAGACGATGGCCGGAACGGTACGGGCAAACTCCAGGAGTCGCCGGATCACAAAGCGCAGCCGCGGGTTCGGCGAGGTGTTTTCCGCGGCGAGGAAGTTGAGCACAAAGGCGAACACCGCCCCGATCAGAGTTCCGACATAGCTGATCAGCAAGGTTTCACCGAGCAGGCGTAGCCATTTGCGCCAACCCCAGAACCACTCGCCGAAATCGGTCCATACCCTCGCGCCGCTGTCGAGCTTCAGGATCCGATCGAAATAGCTGACGAAATTACCAAAATAGGTGAAGAGCGTCTTTAAGTTCACTTCCGCGCCGATCGCGGCAATGACGAGAGCCGCAAGGAACAGCGCCGCCGCGAGCGCAAGGCGCAGGCGCCTTCGGGCCACCGCATTGCGATAGGCGCGATTAAGCTCGGCGAGTTGCTGGGTCGGGAGAATGGAAACCGCTGTCGTCATCGAGAACTGTCGGTGCGGAAGCAAGACGAAAAAAGGCCGGGTCGCGCGGGACCCGGCCTCATTGATCAGGCGAACGATCAGGACGCCTTCTTGCGCAGGCCGTCGACGAATTTGATCAAATCGATCGTCTTGTTGTAGTCCTCATTGGTGATCGTCTGCCAAGGGCGGTTCTTGCCGTCCGAGAGCTTCTTGAAAGCTTCGGGGTCCTTCTCCGGCGCATCGAGGAAGGCTTGCTTGATCGCGGCCTTCATATCGTCCGGCAGGTCGCTGAGATAGGCGTAAGGCGAGTTGATGATCAGGTCCGACTTCACGATGACGCGGAAGTCCTCCTTCTTCATCGGCGTGCCATCGGCATTCTTCAGCATGTTCTTGGCGAGCATGCGGGTCAGGTTGGAATCGTCCTCCGCGTTCCACCAATTCGCGGCGACGTCCACGGTGCCCTGCGCCAGGGCCAGCACGGCATTTTCATGGCTGCCCGTGAAGATGACCTGGGAGAAGAAGTGGTCGGGATCGATGCCCATCTGGTTCATCTTGAAGCGCGGCATGTTGTTGCCGGAGGTCGAGTTCGGATCGACCAGGCCGAGATTCTTGCCCTTCAAATCCTCGAGCTTCTGGTACGGGCTCTTGGCGAGCACATAGAACACCGAATAATAGCCCTTGGAACCATCGGAGTTAACATCGATCACAAAAGCGTCGGTCTTCACACCGGTCAGACGGGCGCGGGCGAACGAAGCCGGACCGTAATAGCCGATGTGGATGTTGCCCGCCCGTTGGCCTTCGATGACGGCGGCATAGTCGTTGGCGACGCGCAGGTTCACCTTGATGCCAAGTTCTTTGGAGAGATAGCTCACGAAGGGCGTGAAGCGCTCGACGACGCCGGAGCCGTTCTCAGCCGGGATCACGGCGAACGTGATCTCGGGATATTTCTGCTTCCAGTCCTCGGCGGAGGCAGACGTTGCAAACGCCAACGCGGCGACGCCGGCCAGAACCAGTCTACGGTTGATCATGATGCACCTTCGTTGTTGGTGGTCGTAACTTCGTAAAAACGCGCGCCTTGCGGCGATGCAGGACAATCAAGCCGCGGCGGCTTCGCCGACAGCCGGAACGGTTGAAACCGGCATGTGCACGGAGGCGGGGCCCATGACTTCGTTCGCTTCGAGATCGTAAAGCTCGCGCGCGATCGTCTCGGTCAATGCAGCCGGTGCCCCGTCGAAAACGACTCGACCCGAGGCCATGCCGATGAGGCGGTCGCAATAGCTGCGCGCCAGATCGAGGGAATGCAAATTGCAAAGGACCGTGATGCCGAAATGCTTGTTGATGCGCAGCAGCGCGTCCATCACGATCTTCGTATTGCGAGGATCGAGCGACGCGATCGGCTCGTCGGCCAGAATGATCTCGGGCTCCTGCACCAGCGCGCGTGCGATCGCCACGCGCTGCTGCTGACCGCCTGAAAGCTGGTCGGCACGTTGGGCCGCCAGTGAAGCCATGTCGAATTGCTCGAGCGCCGACATCGCGACCGCCACGTCCTGCTCCGGCCAAAGCTGGGCGAGCGAGCGCCACGATGAGATCTCGGAAAGCCGGCCCATCAGCACGTTGGTCAACACATCGAGCCGGCCAACCAGATTGAACTGCTGGAAGATCATTGCCGAGCGGGCGCGCCACTGACGCAGTTGCTTGCCGCGTAGTGCAGTGACGTCGACGCCTTTAAACAGAACGCGACCCTCGCTTGCCGGCGCAAGCCGGTTGATGGTCCGCAGCAGCGTCGACTTGCCAGCGCCGGAACGGCCGATCACGCCGACGAACGCGCCGGGAGCGACAGAAAAGGAGGCGTTGTCGACTGCCGCTTTTTTGCCGAAACGGCACGTCAACCCTTCCACAACCAGCATTCAAGGCTCCAGCAGCTAGCTCAGGGCCATCGCTAGCGCCGGGATTCTACAGTTATGTGACAAGCGCGCCGCGCTGCGGCAATCGTGCACACCTGCTCATGCATCACTTAGTCACGCATCGCTTACATGCGTCACTTAAATGTCATCGCCCTGTCACGAAGCATGTTAAAGACGGGCCCCTCGACTTGTTGCTTGTGGAATTCCGAATGGCCGGCAAAGCGCTCTCAATTGAACCTACCATCGATCCCACGGCAAAGGTGCGGGAGACCAGGCTTGGGGCCTATTGCGAGGTCGGGGCGCGCACGATCCTGCTCGACGTGGCGATGGGGGACTACTCCTACGTCGTCAACGACGCCCAAATGACCTACACCACGATCGGAAAGTTCTGCTCGATCGCGGCGATGACGCGGATCAATCCAGGCAATCATCCCATGCACCGGGCGACCCAGGCCCATTTCACCTACCGCGCCAGCGCCTATTTTCCCGGCGAAGCCGATGAAGCCGAATTCTTCGACTGGCGAAAAAGTCATCGCGTGCATATCGGCCATGACGTCTGGATCGGGCATGGCGCAATCGTGCTGCCGGGCCGCAGAATCGGCACCGGCGCGGTGGTCGCGGCCGGCGCCATTGTCACCAAGGACGTCCCGGCCTATACGATCGTCGGCGGCAATCCGGCGCGGCCGATCCGGCGACGTTTCTCGGAAAGCATCGCCGACCGGCTCGCGCGACTGTCGTGGTGGGACTGGGATCACGACGCCTTGCGCGCAGCGCTGCCCGATTTCAGAAATCTCTCGGTCGAAGACTTCCTCGATAGATACGAGGCGCAGTCTGCGACCGGCTCACCCCTCTCGCAACGAAGTGCCGCATCGTGACTGACATCCTCATCCAAGGTGGCCGTGCCCTGCTCGGCGACGCAATCATCGAGACCTCGCTCCGAATCGCCGGCGGCAAAATCCGCGACGTAGACGCCGGCCATGGACGCGCGGCGTTGAACATTGATGGCCGCGGCCTGCTCGTGCTGCCCGGCATTGTCGATCTGCATGGCGATGCCTTCGAGCGACAGATGATGCCGCGCCCGGGCGTCGATTTCCCGATCGACGTGGCGCTGCTCGACAGCGATCGGCAGGCCGTCGCCAACGGCATCACAACCGTGTTTCACGCCACCACCTGGTCCTGGGAGCCAGGCCTGCGCAGCGGTGACAACGCGCGCCTGCTGCTCGAAGCCATCGAAAGCTTGCGGCCGCAACTGAAGGCGGATACCCGCTTCCATCTGCGTCATGAGACCTACAATCTCGACGCCGAGGACGAAATCGGCCGCTGGCTGTCCGCCGGGCGCATCGATCTGTTCGCGTTCAACGACCACATGGCTTCCACGGTCGCAAGTCTGGAGAACCCGCGAAAGCGCAACCGCATGGTCGAACGCACCGGCCTGTCGAGTGAGGCATTCGATCGTCTGGTCGAGTCCGTCGTCTCTCGCGCCGACGCCGTGCCCGGCTCGATCGCGCGGCTTGCCCAGATCGCGGAAAGCAGCGCCGTGCGAATGCTTTCTCATGACGACGACAGTCCGGCGATGCGAAGGGCGTTTCGGGCCCAGGGCGTCAGGATCGCCGAGTTTCCGGTCAATGAGGAGACGGCCCGCGAGGCCGCCGCCGGCGGCGACGCCATCGTGTTCGGGGCGCCCAACGTCGTGCGCGGCGGCAGCCACACCGGATGGACCAAGGCTTCCGACATGATCGAGAAGGGCCTGTGCTCGGTGTTGGCTTCCGACTATTATTATCCGGCGCCGCTGCTCGCCGCCTTCCGTCTTGCCGCCGATCGCGTGCTGTCGCTGCCGCGAGCTTGGGACGTGATTTCCGCCGCCCCCGCCCGCGCCGCGGGCCTCACCGATCGCGGCGTGATCGCAGAAGAACATCGCGCCGATATTCTGCTTGTGGACAGCGCGCAACCGCTGCGTCCACGGATCGTTGCCGTGATCGCCGGCGGCCGCCTGGCTTACCTGGCCGACGCCGGCCGCCTCAGCACATCTTCGGCTGCGGCGCGCGAAGCGGTTGCGGCCGAATAGGACCGCTCTATTGTTGCGGCAATGAGTCCATTTTCCCGCTACGCGATTTACTATGCACCTCAGCACGAAAGCGCGCTGGAGCGTTTCGGCGCGCAACTGCTGGGTTATGATGCCTTTACCGGCGCAGACCTGCGTTTTCCTGAGCACGTCACGCAGATGATGCCGGATTGGCGCGAACTGACGGCAGATCCCCGCAAATATGGTTTTCACGCCACGTTGAAGGCGCCGTTCGCGCTGGCAGAGGGAACGACGGAGAACGAGCTTGTCGCAGCTTGTACAGCCTTTGCCGAAACGCCGCGGCCGGCCCCGACGATCCGACCGGTGATCGATTCTATAAGTGGCTTCATCGCCGTCATTCCGGCGGGGCACTCGAGCGAACTGCAGCGACTGGCCCAGGATTGCGTCACCAGCTTTGACGGCTTCCGCGCGCCCTTGACAGCGCAAGATCGCGCGCGACGCAATCCGGAAAAGTTGACACCCCGGCAGTGCGAGTATCTCGATCGCTGGAGCTATCCTTACGTGATGGACGAGTTTCGCTTCCATATGACACTGACAGGGCGGCTGGAAGCGCCACGCCGCGATGCCGTGTTGGACATGCTGCGCAACGCCTTTTCAACTCTTGGGATCGAGGCGCTCGCAATCGATCGGATCGCGCTGTTCCGACAGGATGAGCCGAATTCGCGGTTCCGCATCATGCAGGCGTGGCAACTCGCCGCCGCCTGACAAACCGATCAGTGCCCGCTGGGCAATGGGGCCCACGGGCCCCCGGCGAACCTCGCCGAGCCAGAGCGCGGTCGCTCCTCGTCGGGTGCGAGCGGTGGCGAAATCTCAGCCCGTTGCCGCGGCAGAGCTTCGGGCATCTCCTCGCGCAAAAATGCGATCAGCTTTTCCCTGACCTCGCAGCGAAGGTCCCAGGTTTGGGACGCATTTCTCGCACTGACCAGCGCCCGTAGCTGCATGGTCCTCGCATCGGTGTCCACCACCTGCAAATTGACCACCGCGCGATCCCAAAGCTCGGATCCGCGTACCACCTCCTCGAAGCGCTTGCGAATCCGGGCAACGTCGGCCGCATAGTCGACATAAAATATGACCGAGCCGATCAGCGAGGCGGCATCACGCGTCCAATTCTGAAAAGGACGCTCGATGAAGTACGACAGCGGCACGACCATCCGGCGCCAATCCCACAGGCGGATCACCACATAGGTGGAGCCGATATCCTCGATCCATCCCCATTCATTCTCGATGATTACGGCATCCTCGATACGGATCGGCTGCGTCACCGCGATCTGCACACCGGCGATGAGGTTGCTCAGCAGCGGCCGCGCCGCAAGGCCGACGATAACGCCGGCGGCGCCGGCCGAGGCGAACAGGCTCACCCCGTATTGCCTGACCGAGTTGAAGGTCATCAAGGCCGTCGATACCGCGACGACGATGATGAGCGTGTCGATGACGCGCTTGAACACCCGGACCTGCGTCACGTGTTTGCGCGCAAGAAAGTTCTCCTCGATCTGGACCCGAAAACGCTGCAGATAGCGGGTTGCTCCCAAATCGACCGCACGGATCGAGATCCAGCCGATCAGTGCGATCGTCGCGATCGCAAACACGTGAACCAACGCGTCGCGCAACTCACCACTTAGCGGAGCGAGCGGCATCACGAAGGCCACCGCGGCGAGACAGAGCGCCAACCGCGTCGGACCGGCCGTGGCTTCGAGAATCAAGACGGCGACCGAGCGCCTCGCGCCTATGGCCCGCTTGGCCAACGTCAGGGCAATCCTATGCATGAACAGTGCGCAGACGATCGCAAGGACGACCAGCGCCAATCCGACAAACCACTGTGGAAACCACGGCGGTACATACCCGAGCGTTTGCTGTAACAGCGCTTCCGCCTTGCCCATGCTCCGTTCCCGCTTCAGCCGACTCGGCCTATAACGTCGAAGCGTCCGGCTTGTTCGGGCACAGCTTGTTCGGCCGAGCACGCAGTGCTGATGTTCCTCAGATGCAATACCCCTCTCGGATGCCGTAGCGCCTGCCATCGAGGACCAAATCAAGGTCGCGGATGGCGCGCCTTGCAGCCTTTCTGCTCCGACGCGCAATATTCCGGAGCACGGCAAGGCCGAATAGTTCGCTTCCTTATGGTGTAAACGGCCATAAGCTGGCACGCTAGTTGCCTTCAAGGCGGGAAATCCGCGCCAACCGAGGGGCTACGCCATGTCGACCATTACCGCCACCGCGCCGGCGGCGCGAAAGCCACTCTATGCCTCCCTGTTCGTTCAGGTGCTTGCGGCGCTTTTCTTGGGCATCGCGCTCGGCGTCGCCGCTCCCGAGTTTGCCGTCAGCTTGAAAATTCTCAGCGACGGCTTCCTCAAGCTGATCTCGATGATCGTCGCGCCGATCGTGTTTTGCGTGGTGGTGCATGGTATCGCCGGTGCCGGCGATCTCAAGAAGGTCGGCCGGGTCGGCGTCAAGGCGCTGATCTATTTTGAGGTGATGACGACGATCGCGCTAGTGGTTGGGATTCTGCTCGCCTTCCTGTTCGGCCCCGGCCACGGCATGAACATCGATCCGTCGACGCTCGATGCCAAGGCGCTCTCGACCTATGCCGGCAATGCGCAGAAGCTGAAGGGCGAGGGCATCGGCGCGTTCCTGTTGAACATCATCCCCAGCACCTCATTCGACGCGCTGGCCCGCAACGACGTGCTGCAAGTGCTGTTTTTCGCCATCCTGTTCGGTGTCAGCCTGTCGCTGGTCGGCGGCGAAAAGGGTGAGAAGGTCTCCTCGATGATCGAGGCCGTCTCGACGGTGCTGTTCCGGGCGATGGGTCTGATCGTCCGCGTGGCGCCACTCGGCGTGCTCGGCGCGGTGGCATATACGGTCGGCAAATATGGTGTCGGCTCGCTCAAGCAATTGATCTCGCTGGTCGTGCTGTTCTATGTCTCGGTCGCGATCTTCGTGCTGGGCGTGCTCGGTTCCGTGATGGCGCTGGCCGGATTGAATATTCTCAAGTTCCTCGCCTATTTGCGCGAGGAATTGATGATCGTCCTGGCGACCGCGTCCTCTGATGCCGTGCTGCCGCAGGTCATGCGCAAGCTCGAGCGCATCGGGGTAAAGGATTCCGTGGTCGGCCTCGTGATCCCCACGGGCTATTCCTTCAATCTCGACGCGTTCTCGATCTATCTGACGCTTGCGGTCGTGTTTATCGCGCAGGCGACCAACACGCCGCTGTCGCTGGGGGACCTGCTGCTGGTCCTCGGCGTCTCCCTGATCACCTCGAAGGGCGCGCACGGCGTGCCCGGCTCCGCCATCGTGATCCTGGCCGCGACCTTAAACGCGGTGCCGAGCATTCCCGCAATTGGTCTGGTGCTGGTGCTGTCGGTCGACTGGTTCATCGGCATGGCCCGCGCGCTCGGCAATCTCATCGGCAATTGCGTCGCCACCGTCGTGGTCGCGGCCTGGGAAGGCGATCTCGACAGCACCAAGGCCGCCCAGGTGCTCGATGGCAGCGAATTGGTTGACGTCACCACGGGTTAGTTTCCGCCGAGCACAAGCGTGGATCTAAACCCGTCATCCCGAGGCGCTCGCGAAGCGGGCAGGATGAACAGCTCCGCTGCAACCACTCGGGCCGTCGCCCTTCGAGGCCGCGGCTTCGCGTCGGCACCTCCAGCGACAAACGGCGAAAGCCGTTTGCGCGGGGGTGACGCTTATGGTTGGAGGTTCGTTTTCAACCAAACGGGATCGAGCAGCCGTTACTTCCCGCCAGCATCCGCATGGAAATTCTCAACGAACCGCAACAGCACCCGCGCGCCGGCATCGACATCGGCGAGCTCGACATGCTCGTCCGGATGATGGCTGATGCCACCGCGGCAGCGCACGAAGAGCATGCCGACATCGGCGATGTCGATCATGGCCATGCCATCATGTCCCGCGCCGCTCGGCAGCTCGAACACCCGAAAGCCCTCGCCTGAGATGGCATCTGCGATTCGCGCCCGCAGCCACGGCGCGCAAGGCGCGGTCCGATTCTCATGAGTGACATCGATCTGCAAGCCGAGTTCACGCCGTTTCGCGATCTCCTCGATGCGGCGAACGACATCGGTGACCGCTCGCCGGCGATGCATATCGGTCGGCGCACGCATGTCGATGGTGAAGGACACTTCGCCCGGAATGACATTGGTCGCACCGGGCGAGGCATGGATATAACCGACGGTGCCGACCAGCCCGCCCTGATCTGTGTTGCAAAATTCCTCGATCGCGCTGATGCATTCGGCGGCACCGGCGAGCGCATCGCGCCGCAATGCCATCGGCACCGTTCCGGCATGCCCCGCCATTCCCGTCAACCGTGCCGCTAGCCGCGTCGCGCCCGCAATCGCGGTGACCACGCCGACCGGCAGATCCTCCCGCTCCAGCACCGGCCCCTGCTCGATGTGCAATTCGACATAAGCCAGCAATTCGCCGCGCACGCGCGCCGCTCGCCCGACATGATGAGGATCGAGGCCGAATTCAATCAGCGCATCGCGCATCGCGATTCCCGCCTTGTCGCGCAAAGCCAGCACGCTTTCATCGAACGTACCCGCGACCGCGCGGCTGCCGAGCAGGGTCGAAGCGAAGCGAACGCCTTCCTCATCAGCAAAGCCGATGACCTCGATCGCCAACGGCAGCCGCCGGCCTCGCTTGTTGAGATCGGCAACACAGGAAATCGCCGTGATCAGCCCGAGCGGACCGTCCCATTTACCGGCGTCGCGTACGGTGTCGTAGTGCGAGCCGAGCATCAGGCACGGCAGGCCGGGAGATATCCCCTCGTAGCGGCCGCAGACATTGCCGATCGCATCCAGGTGTGCGCGCATCCCGGCCGCTCGCATCCAGCCCAGGATGAGTTCGCTCGCGGCGCGATGTTCCCTGCTAAGAAAGATGCGCGTGAGCTTGTCCGCGCTCTCGGAAATCCTTGCAAGTTCATTGATCCGCGCAACGATCGCGCGACCAAGCGAGAGGTCGTCACGCCCGGCAGTTTCCGCGTCTATCTTGCTCATCTTTCCCAACAACGGATCTAAGGCGCAGAACCGCAAACAGCTTATCGCCCCAAGCCAGCTTTGAGGCTTCGGCTTCGCTTAACTCCCTTGCATACAATCGATGCAGCTTCAATATTAATCACCTGAACTGACGCCGGCAGCGAACAGGGGCTGACGCTGCTGTGCTTTTGGTCAGCGAGGATCTGGACGAACTGTTGGAATTGTCGGATCGTTTGGTCGTGATGTTCCACGGCCAGTTCGTCTACGGGGGCGCGCGCCAGCGAAGCCGACCAGACGGAAATCGGCCGTCTTATGGCGGGCCTTTGATGATGCAAGATATGACCAGTCTTAAGCCAAGCGCGCGCGACGAAGTTTTTTTACGCCGATCGTTCGAGATCGCGCGCCGGTCGCGGGCTCACGGCAATCACCCGTTCGGGGCCGTTCTCGTCGACAGTGCCGGCAAGGTGCTGATCGAGAGCGAGAACGGCTATATGCCCGCGCATGACGGCACCGCCCATGCCGAGCGCCTGCTGGCGACGGAAGCCTGCCGGACGTTGAGCAAGGAGGTCCTTGCGAACGCCACCCTCTATTCGTCCGCAGAGCCCTGCGCAATGTGCGCCGGTGCGATCTATTGGGCGGGCATCGGCCGCGTGGTTTACGCCTTAAGTGAGCGCCGCCTGCGCGGCGTGACGGGCAATCATCCGGAGAATCCGACGCTCGATCTCCCCTGCCGCGAAGTCTTCAGAAGCGGCCAGCGCCCGACCGAAGTGGTCGGGCCCCTGCTCGAGGACGAGGCGGAGGCGCTGCACGAGAGCGTGTGGGAGAAGTAGCGGCCGGCGGCTGAAGCCCTCGAACAAGAGTTGATCCGTAGGTGGGGCGAGGGCGCGCTTGCGCCCTGCCCTTCGGATCGTAGCGCCACGTCTGCGTTGGTGGTCTGCGTTGGTGGGCATGGTTATGCCTTCGCTCTTCGAGCTACGGCGGCCAAGTCGCTTTGCTCATCCCACACACGACGCAGCAACTGCCCCCAATTCTCACCAGGCTCAATCCTTTATGAACGCAAGCAGGTCGGCGTTGATGACGTCCGCGTGGGACGTCAGCATCCCGTGGGGGAACCCCGGATAGACCTTGAGCTTGCCATTCTTGAGAAGCTTGATGCTCAAGCGGGCAGCAGCGTCGATCGGCACGACCTGGTCGTCATCGCCGTGCATGACGAGCGTCGGCACATCGATCAGCTTGAGATCCTCGGTCTGGTCCGTCTCCGAGAATGCCTTAATGCCTTCGTAGTGCGCCTTGGCGCTGCCCATCATACCTTGGCGCCACCAATTCTGGATCATGCCCTGCGACACCTTCGCGCCTGGGCGGTTAAAGCCGTAAAACGGACCGGAAGCCACATCGAGAAAGAACTGCGAGCGATTGGCCGCGAGCGCGGCGCGAAGGCCATCAAATACCTCGATCGGCGTGCCACCTGGATTGGTCGCGCTCCTCACCATGATCGGCGGAACGGCGCTCATGAGCACGGCCTTAGCGACGCGGCCCTTGCCGTGACGGGCGACATAGCGCGCGGCCTCGCCGCCTCCGGTCGAGTGGCCGATATGAACTGCGTTCCGTAAATTCAGGTGCTCCGCGACGGCTGCAGCGTCAGCTGCATAGTGATCCATGTCATGGCCGTCGCTGACCTGACTGGACCTGCCGTGACCGCGCCGGTCGTGGGCCACGACGCGGTAGCCCTTGTTGACGAAGAAGAGCATCTGGGCATCCCAATCATCCGACGACAACGGCCAGCCGTGATGGAAGACAATTGGCTGCGCCTCCCTTGGACCCCAGTCCTTGTAGAAGATCTGGACGCCGTCCGTGGTCGTAACGTAACCCATGGGAACTCCCCTTGCTGATCTCGGCATCGAATTCGGGCGCCGTATCGGGACAAGTCTGCTTCAGAGGCGGGCCCTTCTCTTTCCAGTTCTGGCACAGTTTTCTGGAATGCACGACACTATCCGACAGCCAAAAGGACAACATGAGCGCCGTTGGATCAGGCGACAGCACATTATGCGGCCTGTCACATAAATTGGTGACGCCGCGATTGCTCGCGGCGCCACCGTTCTGACTTGGAGGAATCGGCCAATCAGAACTTAACGGTGATGCCGGTGTAGACCGTCGACTCGGTGCAGCTATTGTTGCTGACCCCGGGGGCGATGTTACAGGCAGTGCTGTTCTTGTGGTCCAGACCGAACTTGTTCTGCCAGTAGCGGTAGGCGACCCAGACGTCGACGAAGTGAGTGAATTTCGGACCCCAGATCGCCTTCGAGGCATCGAATGTCAGACGGATCGGCTCGGAATTGAACTCCACAGCAGTGGACGTGCCGGGGAGCGGCGCGTTCTCAGCTCCCTTCTTGCCATACCAGGCCGCGCGGCCGCTGATCGACCAGAACTGCATGTTCTCGGGCAGGAATCCGAGATCCATATAATAGTTGGTTTCCACTGCCCAGGTCGGATCGAAACTGCGGTTGCCGTCGGCCAGGCAGTTCACGCCGGGAACGGCCGCCGCAGGCAGTTGCCATCCGGCGCCGCACTGGACGAAGGCGTTGCGGTTGTAGAATTCGTAATACAGCAAGGGTGCGACGTTGAAGAAGCCTTTATAGGGCAGGTCGAACTGGAACTGCAGACCGGCGACGACGTCACGCTTGGCGGGCGCGAGATAGTTGTTCTCGGTGTTGGCATCCATGCCGACCTCGAACGAGATGTTGTGCAGCGGACCCCAGCTAAAGGCCTTGGTGCCAAACAGTTCGTTCCAGCCGAAGGTCGAACGAAACAGGCCGTAGATTTCCGTCGCACCCTCGCATGACGCGGGAACGGTGGCGAAGCCGGCCAGCGGAGAGGTGATCACGCCGGCATTCGTGCAAGGGTTGGCCGGATCGTTGTGGTCCGACTTGAACATCGAGATGGTGAAGAAGTTGGTGCCGTACTGCCAGATATCGAAGTGCGTGAAGGAGTAGACCTGCTTCGCCGTGGCGCCGTCGATGCCACCATTCGGACGGATCGAGTAGACGCCCGGGTCGGTACCCTTCGGCATCCAGGAGAAGGTGACGCGGTCATCGACCAGGATGAACCACGGCAGATCCGGCACCGCCTTCTTGATCAAGGCCTTGACCGGAAGATCCGCGGCCATTGCGACCCCGGTAGAAGCAGACGCCGCCAATGACAGCGCCACGGCTGCAATGGCTGTTTTAACGAACGACATTCTTAAGTACCCCCAAGTTGACGAGCGGACGATCAAGGCCCTGCTGCGACACTTGCGCCGTTCCCCGCATCCGAGAAGCCTCAACTTTCTCCACTGCGTGCTGCGAGTTTCATCAAGGACGCTCGATCGAGTGCCGATCCGCGCGGAGAGCAGAGCCGCGCAACATCGACGACGCAACCTCTGCGAGCTCACGGTGATTTTTGGATTCGTTCTTATTTTCGAGGACTTTTTCGCGCGGCGAGTTCCGCGCGCGCGTCCAACGGAGGACGCAAATCACATTTCGCTGCAGTCGCGATGAATTGAATGATCCTGCTCATACATTCAGCAGGGCTGATGAGCGGCATTTGATTTGCGACGACAGTCACAAATTTGCAACAGCGCACCGCTTGTCGAACACATCAGACTCGATAGCGGTTGCCGCAGCACAATACCTTTGCCGCGAAGACAGCAGCGAAAGGGAATCAATCACGGCCGCCTGCTAAAGAACTAGGCAGATGCTGGCGCTTTTTCGTTACTTACAACGCGCGTTGTCCCTATCCGGCGTGCATGGCGCGCGCAGCCGCGCTGTGGCGCCGGATCAGATCGGCGACATCAAGCCCGGGAATGGCACCGTCCGTCACGACCCACTTGCCGGCAACCATCACGCGGTCCGCGCGATGCGCACCGCACAGCACCAGAGCGGCAAGCGGATCGCCATGGCCGGAGAAGCGCAATTCGTCGAGCTTGAACAGTGCAAAGTCGGCGGCCTTGCCGACGGCGATCTCGCCGAGCTCGGGCCGGCCAACGCAGGCGGCGGATCCCTGGGTCGCCCAGCGCAACGCATCCTTGTGACCGACCTTGAGAACGCCGTAGCGCGCCCGCTGCAGCAGGAACGCGGCGCGGACCTCTTGCATGAGATTGGAGGCATCGTTTGACGCGGAGCCATCGACGCCAAGACCAATTGCCACGCCCGCCTCTTCCATCTCGCACACCGGGCAGCAGCCGGAGGCCAGGAGCTGATTGCTGCAGGCGCAATGGCTGATTGTCGTCTTCGCCTTGCCCAGCCGCTTCATCTCCTCCGCATTGAAGAAAATCCCGTGCGCGAGCCAGGCACGGGAATTGAGCCAGCCGCATTGTTCCAGATAGTCCAGCGGACGGCAGCCATAAGTCTGCTCACAGAATCTGTTCTCGTCCTCGGTCTCCGCAAGATGCGTATGCAGGCGAACGTCGAGCTTCTCCGCGAGCTCCGCGGTCTTGCGCATCAGCGAGGTCGTCACCGAAAACGGCGAGCACGGAGCGAGTGCGATCTGCACCATCGCATCCTCACCGCGCTGGTGGTGCTTTGCGACGACGCGTTCACTGTCGGAGAGAATCGTGTCTTCGTCCTGGACGACGCTGTCCGGCGGCAAACCACCGTCGCGCTGGGACAGGTTCATCGAGCCGCGGGTCAGGAGCGCCCGCATGCCCAGCCGCTTGGCCACCGCAACCTCGATGTCCACGGCATCCTCAAGCCCGGCCGGAAACACATAATGATGGTCGGTCGTGGTCGTGCAGCCGGACAGCAGCAATTCGGACATCGCCACGCTAACGCCAAGCTCGAGCGCCTCCGGCGTCAGCCGCGCCCACACCGGATAGAGCGCCTGCAGCCATGGAAACAGTTCACGGTCCATGGCCCCCGGCAACGCTCGCGTCAGGGTCTGGTAGAAATGATGATGGGTGTTGATCAATCCAGGCAGCACCACATGTTCGCTGGCATCGAACACCGCCACATGCGCAGTCGCCGGGCGACCGCCGGCGGGTACCAGTTCAACGATCTTGCCTTGGTGAACGACAATGCCGCGCTCGGCCCCCTCCGCGAGAATACTCGCGGGGTCCCTGATCCAGATCGCTTGAGTTTGCTCCATAGCCGGCGTCACCCCATTTTGATCAAGCAGCAAGGCAAATGCGGCTAACCCTGCAATTCAAGGACCAGCCCAATTGGCGTCGGTCTTGCAAGACTGTTACAGGCATGGGCATCACCTTGGAAGCGTTGACGTATCCATGGACTTGAACACGATTAGGGAGGTCGCGCGGCCGCAGACGCGGGCGGAGCTGCCCGTTTGGACGGCAGGCGATGCGTGGCTCGCGGGCGGCACTTGGCTGTTTTCGGAGCCGCAGGTGCAGTTGCGGCGCTTGATCGACCTGACCGACCTGAAATGGCCGCCGCTTACGGTCACCCCATTGGGACTTTCGGTCGCGGCGACCTGCACGATCGCGCAGCTCGACGCACTCGCCTGTCCGCCGGATTGGCTTGCCGCGCCCCTGATCGACCAATGCTGCCGCGCCTTCCTGGCCTCGTTCAAGATCTGGAAGACCGCGACCGTCGGCGGCAACCTCTGCATGTCGTTGCCGGCCGGTCCCATGATCTCCCTGACCTCGGCACTCGACGGCATCTGCACCATCTGGCAGGCTGACGGTGCGGAGCGCAAGGTTGCGGCGATCGATTTCGTCGTCGGCAACCAGCGCAATGTGCTGGCACCGGGCGAGCTGCTCCGCCAGATCGATATTCCGTTCGCGGCCTTGAGGCGGCGTTCCGCCTTCCGCCAGATATCGCTCGCGCCGCTCGGCCGCTCGGGAGCGCTTTTGATCGGCGGCATCACCAGCGAAGGCGGGCTGTTGCTGACGGTTACGGCATCCACCAAACGGCCCGTTCGCCTCTGCTTCAGCACGATGCCGACAACCGGCGAACTGCGCGAAGCGATCCGGCAAACCATCACCGACGATCTCTATCATGACGATCTGCATGGCAAGCTATTCTGGCGCATGCACATGACGCTGCGACTTGCGGAAGAAATCCGTAACGAACTCGCTGACGGGGCGCGGTCATGAGCTTCGAGATCAACGGCAAGACGTTTTCGCAAACGCCGCATGCCGGCCAGTGCCTGCGCACCTTCCTGCGCGAGCTCGGACATTTCGGCGTCAAGAAAGGCTGCGATGCCGGCGACTGCGGGGCCTGCACCGTGCTGATCGACGGCGAGCCCGTTCATAGCTGCCTCATTCCGGCGTTTCGTGCCGAAGGGCGCGCTGTGACCACCATCGAAGGCCTGGCTTCCGACAGTGGACCGCATCCGATGCAACAGGCGTTCCTCGACGCCCAGGCGTTCCAATGCGGCTTTTGCACCGCCGGCATGATCTTGACCTGCGCGTCGCTCAACCAGGCACAGCGCCAGGATCTCGGGGACGCGCTGAAGGGAAATCTGTGCCGCTGCACCGGTTACCGCGCGATCGAGGACGCGCTCGACGGCAAGCGCAATATCGAGGACACCGGTGCAGGTGCCGCCTTCGGCCGCAGCCTTCCGGCGCCGGCAGGGCCGGAGGTGGTACGGGGCACGGTGCGCTACACTTTCGACACAGCGATCGACGGCGTACTGCATATCAAGCTCGCACGCTCGCCGCATCCGCACGCACGGATCATCTCGATCGACAAGACGGCGGCGCTTGCCGTTCCGGGCGTAGCAGCGGTGCTGACACACGAGGACGCGCCCGCCCGCCTGTTCTCCACCGCGCAGCACGAAAAGACCTGGATGGACCCGGAAGACACTTTGGTGCTGGACAGCGTCGTCCGCTTTGTCGGGCAAAAGGTTGCAGCCGTCATCGCGGACACCGAGGCCGCGGCCGAAGAAGGGTGTCGCGCGCTCAAGATCGACTACCAGATCCTGCCCGCCGTCATCGACGTCACTTCCGCGATCATGCCGGACGCTCCCCTGGTACATCCGGATAAGACGCCGGAGCATCGCGTTGCGAATGCCAAGCGCAACATCGTCGCGGAAACGCACGGCGAATACGGCGATGTCGCTACGGCATTGGCAAACGCCGCCGTCACCTACGAAGGCACATTCACGACCCAACGCGTGCAGCACGCGGCGTTGGAGACCCATGGCGGCCTTGCCTGGGTCGACGCAGAGGGAATTCTCAACATTCGCTCGAGCACGCAGGTGCCGTTCCTGACGCGCCGCAGCTTGACCGAAATCTTCGATCTGCCACTCGAAAAGGTGCGCGTGTTTTGCGAGCGTGTCGGCGGCGGCTTTGGCGGCAAGCAGGAAATGTTCGTCGAGGACATCCTGGCGCTTGCCGCACTGAAGACGGGGCGGCCCGTAAAGCTCGAGCTCACCCGCGAAGAGCAGTTCATCGCGACCTCGACGCGCCACCCGATGCGCGTTACCGTAAAGGCCGGCGCCGATGAGAGCGGCGCGCTGACCGCCCTTCAGCTCGACGTGCTTTCCAACACCGGCGCTTACGGCAATCATGCCGGTCCCGTGTTGTTTCACGGCTGCGCCGAGAGCGTCAGCGTCTATAACTGTCCGAACAAGAAGGTCGATGCCGCCGTCGCCTACACCAACACCGTGCCCGCAGGTGCCTTCCGCGGCTACGGCTTGCCGCAAACCTTGTTCGCCGTCGAGGCCGCGATGGACGAGCTGGCCAGGCAGCTCGGCATCAGTCCCTTCGAGATGCGCCGCCGCAACATCATCAAGCCGGGCGATGCCATGCTGTCGCCGCCGCCCTCGGGACCGCACGACGTCCAAATCGCCTCCTATGGGCTCGACCAGTGTCTCGACCTGGTCGAGCGCGCGATGCAGACGGAGCATCCCGAGATCGATCTCTCGTCGGATTGGTTGGTCGGCGAAGGCATGGCGCTGACGATGATCGACACCGTTCCGCCGGATGGACACATTGCCGATGCCACCGTCTCGCTGCGCGAGGACGGCGGATTCGAGCTGACCGTCGGCACGGCGGAGTTCGGGAACGGCACCAGCACGGTGCATCGCCAAATCGCCGCAACCGCGCTGGCGACGAGCGTTGACCGCATCCACCTCCGGCAGTCCGACACCGCTCATGGCGGACATGATACCGGCGCCTATGCCTCGACCGGCACCTTTGTTGCCGGCCGCGCAACGCTGGTGGCCGCCGAAAAGCTGGCCCGTGAGCTCAAGGCCTTTGCATCGCAAGCGATGGAGGTTGACGCGAACGCCTGCAAGCTTGACAACGACGCGGTCGTTTGCAAGGGCAAACGCCTGTCCTATGCAGAGCTGGCGAGATCCGCGCGCGAGGCCGGCAAGATGCTCGCGGCAAGCGGCAACTCCGCCGGCACGCCGCGTTCGGTCGCCTTCAACGTGCAGGGATTTCGCATCGCGGTGAACAAGGGCACCGGGCAAATCAAGATTCTCAGGAGCGTGCAGGCGGCCGATGCCGGCCGCGTCGCCAATCCGATGCAATGCCGCGGACAGGTCGAAGGCGGGGTCGCACAGGCGCTCGGCGCCGCGCTGTATGAGGAGGTCGTCATCGATGAGAGCGGGCGCGTGATCAATCCGCGCTTTCGCGATTATCATCTGCCGTCCTTTGCCGACGTCCCCCGCACCGAGGTCCTCTTTGCCGATACCCACGACGCGCTGGGGCCGATGGGCGCCAAGTCGATGAGCGAAAGCCCGTACAACCCCGTCGCCGCGGCGCTCGGCAACGCGCTGGCCGACGCCACCGGCATCCGATTCACCTGCCTGCCGTTCAAGCCGGACCGGCTGTATCCGCTGCTGAAAGAGAAATTTGGGAACGAATCGCAGGGTGGGTAGAGCCACCGGGTCGCGCGAACGCGCGCCCGATGACAGGCTCCGTGAAACCCACCATCTTCTTCCGCGGCAAGCATCCGGTGGGTTTCGCTGCGCTCTGCCCACCCTACAGGTGACATCAGCTCCCACGATAAGTCGTATAGCTCCAGGGCGTGACCAGGAGCGGCACGTGATAATGGCCTTCGGCCTCGCTCACCGAGAAGCGCAGCGGGATCTCCTCCAGGAAAGGCGGATCCGACAGCGGCACGCCGCGCGCGGCGAAATATTTGCCGACCGAAAACCTTAGCTCGTAACGGCCGATCGGCACCGGCCGACCCCCGATCAGCGGCGCATCGGTGCGGCCGTCCGAATTGGTGGTCGCGCGTGTCACCACGCGGTTCACCCCGAGCTCGGACAGCTCGATCAGTTCGAGCTCGACGCCGGCGGCGGGCTTGCCGCTATGGTTGTCGAGCACATGGGTCGAGAGCCGGCCGTGCACCTTGAGCCGATCATTCGAGGTCACCAGGAGGTCGAGCCGCAGCGCCGCGATCCGGCAGATTTCCTCGATCGACCGCTGCATTTCGGCTATCGCGTCGTTCGGCAGGCGGCGCGCGAAATCGCGCAGGATCGAATCCTTGGTCTGACGGCGGACGCAGACGATATAGGGAAAGCCGAACTTGGCGCGATAGGCATTGTTGACGCGCTCGAACGCCTCGTACTCGGCATCCGACAAGCGATCAAGCCCGGCACTGTTCTGCTCGGCGTCCGACTCCAGCGTCAACCCGGCGGCGCGCTGCGTCTTGTCGGCGAGATCGGGATGCGCCTTGATCAAGGCGAGCCGGAGCTCGGGCGAGGCATGATCGACCGCCGCTTTCATCGCATCGAACAATTGCACGACACCGGCGAAAGGACGAAAGGACGCGGCCTGCTCGGCGATCCACGGAGAATGCTCGAAGATATTTGCAAGTGCCGCGACGAAGTCGCCCTTGCTGCAAATATTCAAATCCGAAAGCGAGACTTGCGACATTGCCTGCCTAGCCTATCGTTGGCGCATGTTCGGCGAGATGCGCCAGCTTCGCGTGCCAATGCTGCGCGATTTGCAGTCGCGTTGGAACCCAGACGCGCTCGTGCTTGAGGATATAATCGAGAAACCGCATCAAGGCTGCGGCGCGGCCCGGGCGGCCGACAATGCGGCAATGCAGCCCGACCGACATCATCTTCGGCGCGTCAGCTCCTTCGGCATAGAGCACGTCGAAGCTGTCCTTCAGATAGGTGAAGAACTCATCACCGCCGCCGAACCCTTGCGCGTTGATGAAGCGCATGTCGTTGGCATCGAGCGTATAGGGAATGATGAGCTGTGGTCCACCCGGCCCCTTGATCCAGTACGGCAGATCATCGGCGTAGGAATCGCACAGATAAAGAAAGCCGCCGGCCTCCATCAAAAGCCTGAGCGTATTGATCGAGGAACGTCCGGTGTACCAGCCGCGAGGACGCATCCCAGTGGCCTCGGTATGCACGCGGATGGCCTCGGCGATCTCCGCGCGCTCGCGTGCCTCCGACATATCCTTGTGCTCGATCCATTTCAGGCTGTGGCTCGCGATATCCCAGCCCGCTTCCTTCATGGCGGCCACCACTTCCGGATTGCGCTTCAAGGCGGTTGCGACGCCAAAGACCGTGGTGGGCAGCTTGCGCTCGGCAAAGATCCGCAACAGCCGCCAGAAGCCGGCGCGCGAACCATATTCGAACATCGATTCGATATTGGCGTGGCGCTGCCCCGGCCATGGCTGCGCGCCGAGCACGTCGGAGAGAAAGGCCTCCGACGCTGCGTCCCCGTGCAGGATGTTGTTCTCGCCGCCCTCCTCGAAATTCACCACGAACTGCACCGCGACCCGTGCCTCGCCAGGCCATTGCGGATGAGGCGGGTTGCGGCCGTAGCCACGCAAGTCGCGAGTATAGGGCTGCTCCGCCATCACACCATCTCGAAACGGATTTTCTGCGCGCCCTGCCACAGCACGGTCTTGCCGAGAATGGGCAGGTTCTCAAGACCCGACGTCAAGGTGATAAAATGGTTGCCGGCGAGCTGCCCGACTTTGCTGGCAAAGTGCACGCCGCCATAGGCGAGAAGGATCTCGGTCTCGCTAATGCCGCCGGGATAAAGGATGATCTGACCCGGCGCGGGATAGCTGGTGTGGTTTTCGTAAGTGACGCCGAAATCCAGATCCCCAAGCGGCATCCAGACGCCCTCGCCGCTCCAGCGTACGTGGATCACCTGGCTCTCAAACGGCATTGCCTTTTTGAAGGCGGCACAGGTCTTGGGCGCGAGCGCTTCTTCGAAACGGGCCTCGAAGGTAAAATCGCCGGCTCGGATAATCAGTTGGCTCATTGCTCGCTCTCATGGTCAATATGTGCGCCGCATCCCATTGCAGCGACAGATGCCGGAAGCAAGGACCATTCCAGCCGGCAACGTGGCGCTCGCTTGAGACGAGACCTCTATTGGTCCTGTCGCCGATCGAACGACATGCCAAAAAACCCGGTTCCCCGCTCTTCCCGCTCCGGCGGCGGTGCCTGCTTGGCCTCGGCCTGCGGCGGTGGCGCGGGCGGTGCCGGAATGTTGTCGCACTTCATGGAATAGACCAGTTCGCCGTTCGCGGTGCGACCGATCGGCGTACAATTGTCGATGCGCGCGCCTGTCGGCTTCGGGGTCAATTTGGTCTGCGCCCAAGCAGGCCCGGCGATGCCGGAGGAGGACAAGAGAAGCATTGCCACCAGGAGTTTCTTCATCAATTCAACTCGTCATGATACCGGCGCAGCATTGAACCGGATCATCCCACGGAAGTCCATCAGCGGGACGGTCGCAGTTGCCGAATATTTAGCCGAAAGCGGGCGCTGACCAAGAAATTTGCTCGCCGCTTCGTGATGCAGGCTGTCGTGATAATCGGCAGGCCTCATCGCTATCTCCCCAGAGGCTCCTGATCCGCGGCGCTGCCGACGCTGCGGCAGTGCCGGGAAAACAAGGGAGACCGAAGATGCAAAAGACAGTCCTAACAATTTTCGTGACGGCCTTGCTGGCGGGATCGATGATCGGGACGGCTACGGCCGGCGAACGTCACCACGCCAGGAAAATCTACCCGCCCGCGCCTGTTGTCAGCGAGCCATGGAGTCCTCCCTACGCTTACGGCGTCCGCGACGCCTACGGCTGGTCTTATCCCGATTATTCCTATTGGCAATCTCGTCTCGAAGGCGGCGTTATTTCCGCGCCGGCCGGCCATTAGGCCGTAATCACGCGCGAAACTCCGTGCCGCTCCGCCGATGCGCTTGCGTGTCGGCGGACCAACGTCCTTCGAAGCCCGTGCGGCGAACGAAGATGAGCCGCGCCTGATACCGAGAGCAACCATTCAGACATGCTTCTGTAGTCTCGCGGCGCGCCCGCGCCCGAGGTTCGCACCAGTGTCGTCCCTCTGAAGATCAGAGGGCGCAGGGAAGGCCGGGTGACCGCATGCACCCGGGGGCCCTCGCGCAAAAGAGAATTGCGCAAGGCGCGTGGACCACAGGTACAGGCGGAGACACTCCGGCCTTCCCTGCGCGGTGGTTTTACGGCTTACTTCGCGCTCTCCCCGGTGAGCCGGGCTTTCTTGCCACCGTCGCCTTGCGGCTGATCATGCATCACGGCCCGGTTGGGCTCCGCACTATTCCACAAAACTTAGCGCCAGCGTCGGGGCGCCAGGACCACACGACTTCGCCGTCCGCGAACCTCTCCACCAGGATTCACCCGACGCACTTTGCGCAAAAGCCGTCGGGGCCTTGATGGAGACGCCTTAAACGCCGCTCGTCCTGCGCGCCGCTCAATCGCTCACGAACGATCGCCCTGCAATTGCCATGGCGCGCGCGGCGCTTTCGCGTCCACCGCATCCCGCACCCCACGTCCGTGACGATCGCGATACGCCCCTTGTATCCAAGAAAACTGTCAGAATGCGCGAACGGGCGGTTCTCGGAAAACCGCCCGTCGCTGGAACTGAGCCCGTTACGCCCCAAAGGCGCAGAGCCTGTTGATCAGAGCGAGGGACAGCTCCGGGGGTCTTCCCAACCCGAACAGTTGCAGGGGCTTCGAGCCCGTATCGAGCAAGGAAGGGAGTGGATGATGGCACAAAATCAGAGCGGTGTCGTCGGCATCGACGTGGCCAAGGACAAGGTGGATGCCTGCATTCGCAGCGTCACATTGCGGCAAACGTTCCCGAACACCGCACAGGGTCATCGCAGGCTGGTGACTTGG
>NZ_AWZU01000034.1 GCF_000472385.1 Bradyrhizobium sp. ARR65 | reverse complement strand
CAGGGCCTACTATCAACGCCTGATTGCCAGGGGCAAGCCGCCGCGGCTTGTCTTCATCGCCTGCATGCGCAAGCTGATCGTCATCCTCAACACGATGCTCGCCCGCGGCGAGACATGGNATCCCAGCCGCTACGCGCTCAGCTGAGGGAGCGCATCTGATCGCGCTCGGTCTGCGACCGAGCGCATGCCAAGCCGACAGACCGGTGAGCGGACGGGGTCAAGGCCGTCAGCCGCCGAAGGCGGTGGCGCGTCTCGCGCCAGCCTTGAGGCCGGCCGATCGCCGGGCTACTCACAGCATAGTTGCTCCGGTGGGCGCGAGACGACGCGAGGAAAGCACGATTTCGGAAAACGCGAAAGAAGAATATTTTCGCGCGAAGGACTGGACAGCCCAAATCAGCTTGAATCGGCTCGCGAAATTGGATTTTTCGCGCGCACCCGTTTCTTCATGCAAAAAGGCGTTTCGCATCAAAATCTTTCACGTCAAGGATGCGTCTGGTAGGTCCGGGAGCTGGTGTTCGAGGTGGCGGCTCCGACACAGGGACCGACGGCCGGCCTCACCGCTTCAGCGGCTTCACGGATGTCTCGCACATTCGCTCCTGCCAGCCATGACGCTCCAGCTCGGGATCGTCGTGCTCCTCTTCCGGCCAGCCCAGACAAAGATACGCGATGAAGGTCCACTCCGGCGGGAGATCGAGGATTGATCTGATCGCCTCCGGATCGAGGATCGAGACCCAGCCGAGGCCAAGTCCTTCGGCGCGCGCGCCGAGCCAGAGCGTCTGGATCGCCGCGACGACAGAATAGCGGATGGTTTCCGGCATGGTCCGACGACCGAGGCCATGGCCTTGCGCGGTGGTTTCATCCGCGCAGACGGCAAGGTGCACGGGCGCTTGCGCAAGGCCTTCGAGCTTGAGCCGCGCGTAGCACGCCTGCCGCTCGCCGGCATATCCCGCAAGCGCAGCCTTGTTCGCTTTTGAAAAATCCTCGCGCACAGCTTGTCTTCGCTCAGGCGACTCGACAAGCACGAAGCGCCAGGGCTGGCTTAAGCCCACCGACGGCGCATAGGACGCGATGGCCAGCAACCGCTCGATGAGATCTGGATCGACCGGATCGGATCGAAAGCGGCGCACATCGCGCCGCCAGCGCACGAGTTCAGCGAACTGCGCCCTGAACGCCGAATCAAACCGCGGCGGCTCTCTCTTGCTTTCGATCGTCATATTCTCCCGGCACCCGGATAGAAGCGCCTATTAGCACAATGGCGCCCGGGCCCAATGCGAAAAGCGCTTGCAGTGCGGTGCGCCGCCGCAATCTTGATCCCAGCCAACGGTTGACAGGACATCTGCCGGCATCGCCGTTCCTGGCGGTTGATGCCGATCTTTCCGATTGAGGTCGCGCGCGCTTGCAGGGCGATGCCCGGCCCGGTTAGTTTAGATGCAAAGTTTCGCCGGGGAAATAACGGAAGTGGCGCTCAAGAACGTTATCGGTATCGACCATGCCGTCGTCATGGTCCGGGATCTCGACCAGGCCGCGGAGAAGTGGAAGCGGCTGGGCTTCACTGTCTCGCCGCGCGGCACGCACAGCGCGCATATGGGATCGGGAAACCACACCATCATGTTCGACCCCGACTACATCGAATTGCTGGGTGTGCTCGCCGCAACAGACCTTAATGCTCCGGCGCGCGCCTTTCTGGCGCAGCGCGAGGGCATCGAGCGGATCGCCTTGACCGCGATCGATTCGGCCGAAGGCGCGGAGGAGATTCTTGCGCGCGGCTATCAGCCGATCGGTCCGACCGATTTCGAGCGGCCGGTAACGATGCCTGACGGCCGGCTCGCGGCGGCGAAGTTCACGACGTTCCAGTGGCCGGTCGCGGAAGCTCCGGCGGGCCTACGCATCTTTGCCTGCCAGCACAAGACGCGGGAGACCGTGTGGATTCCCGAACTGATGAAGCACGCCAACGGCGCGAGGCGCCTGAAGCAGGTGCAGCTGGTGGCCCCTCAACCTGATAAGGAAGCGGCGCATCTGGCGCGCATGATCGACCGCGAGGCGCGCGGCCAGCAGGATGGCAGCGTCGTTGTCGCTTCGGGCGCGGACCGCGCCGATTTCGTCTTTCTCACCAAGGAGCGATTGAGCCGACATTATCCTGATGTGCCGCTGACCAGTTTGCCGGAGCGCGGCAGCGCGGGTCTGGTGATCGCTGCCGACCTTGCCGCGACAGGGACGGCGCTCGGCAGCGTCGGCATTCACAGCGGGGACGCGATCTGCGTGCCGCCGAGCGCAGCCAACGGCACGCTCCTCGTGTTCGTCGCGGCGTGACGCGCTGAAATCGATCGGTAGGCACGATACTAACCTGAGTTAGATCAACTGCCAGTCGCGAGGATTTTTTCGGCCCCTCATCAATCACTCCGGCGCTTTGCGCGTTGCATTGCAAAGCCCGTTGCTGAAAGTGATGAGGCCGCATGGCAGGTTCCAGGATCTCCGAAGAGCTCAAATCCGCCCGACTGGGCAATGCCGCCGTTCAACGCGGTCATGGCGGCGAAACTCACCAGGTCGCCGAGGGCGAGGTTCCGACGCTGACGGCGCAACAGGGCGTTCCGTCGGCGACGATCAGAACAGTCTCAAGACAGGCAGCCGCGGCCCGACCCTGATGGAAGATTTCCATTTCAGGGAGAAGATCTTTCACTTCGACCATGAGCGAATCCCCGAGCGCGTGGTTCATGCCCGCGGCTTCGGCGCGCACGGCTTTTTCGAGAATTACGGCTCGCTCGCCGACATCACCAAAGCCGACATCTTCCAGCGCGCGGGCGAAAAGATATGCGGCCGACCCGGCGCGCCCGGTGCTCGATCTTCCGCCCTCGCCTGCCCTAAGCATCGTCCAGAATGGACCCAAGGGCTTCAAGGGACGCAAGCTGGGCGTGCTGGTCAGCGACGGGACGGACGCGGCCCTGCTCGGTGCGCTCGAGAGCGCCACCGAAAGTGCCGGTGGGCTCATCGAACTCGTTGCGCCGCAGGTCAATGGATTCAGGACGAGTGACGGCAGCCTGCGGCCGGCGAAGCAGAAGATAAATGGCGGCCCCTCTGTGCTTTATGATGCCGTGGCCATTCTGGTTTCCGCAGGCGGCGCGGCATTGCTCGGTTCCGAAGCGACCGCGCGGGACTTCGTCGCCGATGCGTTCGCCCATGCGACGTTCATCGGTTTTGTAAATGCGGCAAAGTCTCTCCTCGACAAGGCCGGCATCGCCCCTGACGGCGGCTGCCTCGCGCTTGCTGCGCCCGTCGACGCCCAACGCCTCGTCACCATGTGCGGCGACGTTCGCTTTTGGCAGCGCGAAAAGAGCGTTCATGCAGTCTGAATGCGGTGGAGTTCAATAAGCGCCGAACGCCGTGCGAGCTTCACTCCGCTGTTTGAAATTGACCGGAATGCCCTTGGTCAGCATTCCTGCCAGGCGCCGCGCATCCCAATTGGTCAAGCGCACGCAGCCGTGTGAGGCGGATTTTCCGACCAAGGACGGTTCGGACGTTCCGTGAATGCCATAGCCCGGCTTCGACAGCGCGATCCAGGTGGTGCCGAGCGGATTGTTCGGACCCGGCTTGAGATCGAAAGGCTTCTGTATGCCGATTTCCTTGAACTGATATCTTGGATTGTAGTGATAGGAGGGATCGCTCTCGATCAGCTTCACCTTCAACGTTCCCGAGGGCGAGGGCTTGTCGTCGCTGCCGACCGATGCCGGGAAGAATGCAATCAGTTCGTTCTGCGCAGAATATGCCCTGACCGTCTGCCGATCCTTATCGACATCGATCCGTGCGGCGATGCCGGGCGACCGATCGGTTAGTACATCGGGAACCAGAATTCTCTCACCCGCCTCGGAGAACGACGCATCAGGATTGAGCCGCGCGAGCAACTCCTCGCTGATGTGGAATTTTTCGGCCAGCGCCTCGCGCGCATTGGAGAACCCTAGCTGTCTGAATGAGCGCATATCCTCCATCTTCGCGGGCAACTGCACGAAGGGTCCCTTGAGGTCATCTCGCGTCAGTGAATATTCGGTGATCACCGGACCCGTGACGCTGGAGGTCAGCGCCAGCCAGAAGGATCGGCTCCATCCCGTATCCACCGGCAGTCCGTGGCGTTCCGCGAAAGCTGCAATCGCCTGATCGAGCCGCGCCGAATGGCGTCCATCGATTTCGCCTGGAGAAAAATCGGCGCGATCGAGCAGGATTTGAGCCTTGATGATCGCGGGCTGAATCTGGTCGCCGGAGCCCAGCTCGTCATAATCGGCCGCATTGATGCTCGTCGGCTCAAGCTGTGCCGCAGCTGCCGCGAAAGGTATCAATGCCGCAATGAAAATGGAGCTAATTCGATAGCCGAACATACTGCCGGTCCGAAATTGACCGCGCGCAGAATGTCACTGTCGGCCGCACCGTCAATTCAAGAAACCGAGAAAGTGTCTGCAAGCCCGCCTCGCCGCCCGGGAGAACGATGGACGGCCTGCACTCGCATGCGTCTTGCCGCTTCGTAGCTCACGACTTCGCCGTGCCCGGCTCCGCCATCTGCCGTGCTGTTTGGCAAGCGCTTCGGCCGGCGCGACCTTTGCAACCCGGACTGGAGCTTGTTCTTCAATCCCGTCACGACGCATGGCGTAGGAGAACGAATTGAGGAAAGCCTTGGTACCATTGCAGACGGCCTGGAAACTGCCCGGCGTAAAGCCGGCGATCGAACCGGTGATCAGGATGCGCCCGGAGTTGCGCCGACGCATGTAGTTCCCGACCCTGTGGATTTGGAACCGGGCGCCGCTTTATCGCTTGTCGCGCGAGGTGCATGGGCGATGGCAAGGATTTTGATCGGCACATCGGGATGGCATTACGATTCCTGGCGCGGTCCATTTTTTCCGAAAGGACTGCCGCTCAAGGATCAATTGCGATACTACGCCAGCCAATTCTCAACCACCGAACTCAACGGGGTGTTCTACCGCACGCCCACCGAGGAAGCGGTGGAAGCCTGGCGCGACCAGACCAGCGAGGATTTCGTCTTTGCCTGGAAGGCCTCGAAGTTCATCACGCATTGGAAGCGGCTGTCGCAGAACTCGGTGAATAGCCTGGAGCTGTTGGAGAGCCGCCTGTCGCTGCTGGGCAGGAAGACCGGCCCCATTCTGTTTCAACTGCCGCCGAACTTCACGGCAAATCCGGAGCGGCTCGCGTCGTTCTGCAAATTGCTGTCGAAGAAGCGCCGCTACAGCTTCGAGTTCCGCGACAAGAGCTGGTACGAGCCGCGCATTCTGAAGCTGCTGTCCGATCAGAACATCTCGCTCTGCCTGTCCGATCATCATCACGCGCCGGCGCCCTGGAGGCGAACGGCGGATTTCGTCTACGTTCGCGGACATGGACCGCAGGGCAGCTACAAGGGGCACTACCGCCCCGATACGCTGGCGGAATGGGCGCGTCGCATCAAGTCCTGGAAGCGACAGGGATACGACGTCTATGTCTATTTCGACAACGACCAGAAGAGCGCAGCGCCCGCCGATGCGTCGCGACTGAAGCAACTGCTGGAATGACCAATCGCTGTTCTCACCCACGTTGGCGTGACAGGAACAGCGCGAGAACCAGGAAGTTGATGCAACAACCGCAATACCCGAGGCGGATGGCGATCATGACCAAGATCAAAGGGACGAAAAACGAAATCGCAGGAAAGACGAAGCAGGCCGTCGGCGAGGTTGTCGGCGACCAAGGCCTGCACGACGAAGGCAAGAGACAGGAAAAAGAAGGCAAGAAGCAAAAGGAAGAACCGAGCGAACTCAACCCGCTGCGTCGTCTCAACCAATTGACCTGAAGCTTCGTCGCGATAGCCGCGTCATTGCGAGCGCAAGCGAAGCAATCCAGGCTTTCTCTGCAGGATGCAGTCTGGATTGCGTCGTCGCTCTCGCTCCTCGCAATCGCAGACCTGGATGCCGACTCCGCAACTTGATCGGCGCATGCTCACTGGAATCAGGTCCTGACCGGCGAGGCCATCACTCGTACCGGAATCGATTTTGCCGCCGGCGTCTTGCTCTTTTCCTCGTGATGCCAAAGCGGAAGCAGCGGATTGCATTCCGGATAGTAGCCGGCGATGCAGCCCTCCGGAATATCATAGGCCACCACGCGCAGGCCGCCGACCCGGCGGTCCACCCCATCATTGACGGCCGTGGCGAGCGTGACCATCTCGCCCTCCCTTAGTCCAAACCGGTCGATATCGTTACGATGCATCATGACGATGTGGCGCGAACCAAAGATGCCGCGCAAGCGATCGTCGTAGTTGTAGATCGTGGTGTTGAACTGACCGTTGCTGCGCAACGTGATGAGCTGCACGACGTCGCGGTTCTCCGGCGGCGTATCGATGTCCGTGGCCAGCGATTTCGGCACGATGAAGTTTGCCTTGCCGGTCTTCGTATTCCATTTCCGCTCGCGCGCACCCAGCGGGCGATGGAAGCCGCCAGGCTTCCACATCCGTGCATTGAAGTCGTGAAAGATGTCCGGATAGGTCGCCGCGATGGCGTCGCGTATCTTGCTGTAATCGGCGACCCACTCGTCCCATGGGATAGTCGAGCGCGACAGCACCGTGGCCTTGGCAAACTCGGCGATGATTTTCGGTTCTGAGAGTAAATGCTCGCTGGCCGGCGGCATCTGGCCTCGGGAGCCGTGCATGCAGCCGGTGGAATCCTCCATGGAGACGGCCTGAGGTCCGCTCGCCTGCACATCGATCTCGATGCGGCCAAGGCAGGGCAGGATGTAGGAAATCTCGCCGTGCACGAGCGCACTGCGATTGAGCTTGGTCAGGATGTTCACGGTGAGGCGCAGCTTGCGCCAGGCCGGCTCGACCAGGCGATGCTCGGGCACCGAGCGCACCAGATTGCCGCCGAGCAGCACCACGGCCCGGACCGAGCCGTCGATCACCTTTTCGCAGGCCTCCACAATCCTGACCCCCTTCTTTTCGGGCACATCGATGCCGAACAACGTCCTGATCTTCTCGGCGGGAACCATTTCGGGCTTTTCGGTGATACCGACCGTGCGCTGGCCCTGCACGTTGGAATGACCGCGCACCGGACAGATGCCGGCGCCCGGCCGCCCGATGTTGCCGCGCAGCAGCGCCAGGTTGACCATCATCTGCACGGTCTCGGCGCCCTTCTCGTGCTGCGTCAGCCCCATGCCGTAGATGAACATCACACTTTTGGCATGGGCATAGACGAAGGCCGCAGCCTCCAGCGCACCGCGGCTCAGCCCCGAACGTTGTTCGATCTGGGACCACTCGCAATCCTTCACCGCCGAGGCAAACTTATCGAAGCCGTGGGTGTGCTCTCCTATGAAGTCGCGATCGATGATGCTTTCGGCGCCATCCGCCTTCGCCTCCAGCGCGAAAAGCGCTTTGGCGATTCCCATCATCGCCGCGGTATCGCCGCCGGTCCTGACCTGGTGATATTGCGAGGTGATCCGGGTTGAAGAACCGCTCAGCATCTCCAGCGGAGACTGTGGATTGGTGAACTCCTCCAGCCCGCGTTCGCGCAGGGGATTGAAGGTTACGATCGGAACACCGCGCTTCACCGCCTCCTGGAGCTGATGCAACATCCGCGGGCTCGAGGTTCCGACGTTCTGGCCGAAGAAAAAGATGCAATCCGTCTTAGCGAAATCGTCAAGCGTGCAGGTGCCGACGGGCACGCCGATGCTCTCCGGCAGCGCCGCCGAGGTGGTCTCGTGGCACATGTTGGAACTATCGGGCAGGTTGTTGGTGCCGAAAGCGCGCGCAAGAAGGCCGTACATAAAGGAGGCTTCGAGCGAGGCGCGGCCGGAGGTATAGAACACGGCGCTGTCGGGCTCGACCGCCTGCAATTCGCGCCCGATCTCCCTGAACGCGTCCGCCCAATCGACCGGAACATATTTGTCGGAAGCCGCGTCCCAGCGCATCGGATGGGTCAAGCGGCCGGCATCCTCGAGCCGATGATCGTCCCAACGCTCCAGCGCCGTCACCGTGTGCCGCGCGAAGAATTCGGGCGTCACGCGCTTCTGGGTGATTTCCCAGGTGGTCGCCTTGGCGCCATTCTCACAGAACTCGAACACACGCGGGTCGGCCGGCTTGGCCCAGGCGCAACTGACGCACATGAATCCGCCCGTCTTGTTCTGGTTGAGCAGAACTGCCGGACCGCGAATCGGAACGAGATTATGGGTCAGGCTTCTTGCCAGCGACCGCACCGAACCCCAGCCGCCGGAGGGCCCAGGGTAGCCCTTGATTTCGAGATCGGAGCTCAGCTTGCGTGTTCTGGCCATGACGCATTTTTCCGAACGTGAGCTGCCCTCGCATCCTTAAAGCGCTGCGCATGATCCCGTTCCTTAGAGCTTTGGACGCAGGAACTTACTGTTCCCTTCGCTGTTGTCGGTTTCGTCCATGCAGACGATTTCACCATGCGGCTTATCGTCCTCCTCATCTGCATCGTCATGCTCGGCGGTTGCGAAAGAGAGGAACGGCAATTGCGGCTGGACCCTCCGATTGCGAGCGCACTTGACGAGGTCAAGCTGATGCCGAACGGCATCTCCGGCGCGCCCCCGGAGGTCTATTTCGCGCTCAACAGGCCTTACGAGACGAACGCGTACAATCTCGATCAGGGCAAGCGGCTCTATTCCTGGTTCGGCTGCAGCACATGCCATGCTGACGGACAAGGCGGCATCGGGCCGTCCTTTCTGGATGGCTGGTGGTACTACGGCCCGGAGATGGTCTCGATCTTCGCGTCGATCCGCGACGGACGACCGCACGGCATGCCGGCGTTTCGCGACAAGATGACCACCGACGAGATCTGGCAGTTGGCAGGTTACATCCAGACGCTCGGCGCCTACTCGGCCAAAACGGCAGCGCCAAGCCGCAACGACGACAAGCAGTCGCGTCCCGCCGAGAACCGCGCGCCGGCCGCAATCCTGTTCGACCAGGGGCCGACGCCCGTTCATCCCGATCAGGGACCGACACCGTGATTGCGGCGGTCAAACGGCTGTCATTCCTGCCCGCACTGTTGCCGCTCGCCGGCTGCGGCGGGTGGCAGTCGGCAATGGATGTGCACGGAACGTCCGCGATCAGCCTCAAACAGCTCATCATCCTCGTTGTCGCAACATGCTCGGTGGTGTGGATGCTGGTGATGATCGCGCTGATCCGCGCGCTCACCCGTAGCCACGCGTCGCGGCTGACTCCAACCGTAGTTGATCGCGGTATGGCGCGCCGGATGGCGATTGCCGTTATCGTGGCGGTCGCAGCCACCGTCATGGTGATCACCGGCTTTACCGTCGGCAGTTTCTTTTCCACGCGCGCGCTCAGCGCCGCGGGTGCCGACGACCTCACCATCAAGGTGAGCGGACTGCAATGGTGGTGGAACGTGCAGTATTTCGGCGCGACGCCCGACCAGAATTTCGTGACCGCCAATGAAATCCACATTCCGGTCGGGCGCACCATACGCTTCCAGCTCGAGGGCGACGACGTCATTCACTCCTTTTGGGTGCCGAGTCTCGCCGGCAAACAAGATCTGATCCCGGGCCGCCCCAACGAGCTCAGTGTTCGTGCCGAGCGCGCAGGCATGTATCGCGGTCAGTGCGCCGAGTTTTGCGGCCTCCAACATGCCCACATGGCCTTCTTCGTGATCGCCGAATCGCAGGCCGAGTTTGACAAATGGGCCGACGCGCAGCGGCGGCCGGCCACTCAGCCCACGGATGCCGAAGCGGCCGCCGGCCAGCAGATCTTTCTGTCAAAGCCCTGCGCGGCCTGCCACGCCGTGCGCGGCACAAAGGCGACCGGCACGAGCGCGCCGGACCTCACGCATGTCGGCAGCCGCAAATACATCGGCGCCGGCCTGTTTGAGACGACGCGAGGCTCGCTCGCGGCTTGGATCGCCGATCCGCAGACGCTCAAGCCCGGCAACAACATGCCGCTGGTGCCGCTGTCTCGCGAAGAGTTGTTGTCGGTCTCGGCGTATCTCGCGAGCCTCAAATGACCGAGAGCGTCATCGGGCCCGATACGCGCGATGCTGAGCTTGAGCGGCCGCTGGTCGACGCGGCGCTCGAGAATACCTGGGCTACGGCTTCAGGATTCTGGAGCGCCTTGGCCACCGTCGACCACAAGATCATTGGGCGCCGCTACATCCTCACCGCTTTCGCATTCCTTGCGCTCGGCGGCGTGCTCGCCATTCTGATGCGGCTTCAACTGGCGCGGCCGGAAGCGCGGCTGATCGGCCCTGACCGCTACAACCAGATCTTCACCATGCACGGCGCCAACATGATGTTCCTGTTCGCCGTGCCCGTCATGGAAGCGATGGCGGTCTATCTGGTGCCGTTGATGGTGGGAACGCGTAACATCGCGTTTCCCAGGCTGAACGCGTTTTCCTATTGGATCTATCTGGCCGGCGGCCTCTTGCTCTGGGTTTCGTTCGTCCTCGACATGGGTCCCGACGTCGGCTGGTTCGCCTATGTGCCGCTGTCCGGCCCGCAATATGGCGCCGGCAAGCGCGCCGACATCTGGGCGCAGATGATCACCTTCACCGAGTTGTCGGCGCTGGCGGTCGCCGTGGAGATCGTCGTGACCGTGTTCAAGCAGCGCGCCCCGGGCATGACGCTCGACCGGATTCCACTCTTCGTATGGTCGATGCTGGTCACCGCGTTTCTCGTCATCCTGGCGATGCCGTCGATCATGGTGGCAAGCACGAGTCTCATTCTCGATCGCCTGGTCGGTACGCATTTCTTCAATCCGGCCGAAGGCGGCGACGTCCTGCTCTGGCAACATCTTTTCTGGTTCTTCGGCCATCCCGAGGTCTACATCATCTTCCTGCCGGCGGTCGGCATGGTCTCGACCCTGATCGTCACCTTCGCACGCCGCCCCGTATTCGGCTACCTGGCGCTGGTCATGGCGCTGATCGCGACCGGCATCCTGTCGTTCGGCCTTTGGGTCCACCACATGTTCGTGACAGGGCTGCCGCGGCTCGGCGAAAGCTTTTTCACCGCCTCCAGCATGGCGATTGCCATACCGGCGGGCGTTCAGATCTTCTGCTGGATCGCGACGCTCTGGGACGGCAAGCCGGTGTGGAAGACGCCGCTTCTTTTCGTCATCGGCTTCATCTTCACCTTTGTGATCGGCGGCTTGAGCGGCGTGATGGTCGCCTCGGTCCCGTTCGACGCGCAGGTTCACGACACCTATTTTGTCGTGGCGCATTTTCACTATGTCCTGATCGGCGGCTCGGTGTTTCCGCTGATCGGCGGCATCTATTACTGGTTTCCCAAGATCACCGGCCGGATGATGAGCGAACCTGTCGGCCATTGGGTGTTTGGGCTGATCTTCATCGGCTTCAATCTGACCTTCTTCCCGATGCATATCCTGGGACTGCAGGGCATGCCGCGGCGGATCTACACCTATCAGCCCGATATGCCCTGGCATGGCCTCAATTTGTTCGTGAGCGCCAGCGCCGCGGTTCTCGCCGCCGGCTTTCTGCTGTTCTTCATCGACGCGCTGCGCAGTGCGCGTGCGGGCCTGCCCGCCGGCGCCAATCCCTGGGATGCCCCGACCTTGGAATGGGCAACCTCTTCGCCGCCGCCGAGTTTCAACTTTGCCCGCATTCCCGTCGTGTACGGCGCTTATCCGCTGTGGGAGCAGCGCGAAGCGCTTTCGGTTGCCGACGGCCTTCGCGTGGATCGGCGCGAACTCGTCGTCACCTCGCTGGTCGCGGCCGAACCCGAGGCGCGGGAGTCATCGCCGCGAAACTCGATCTGGCCGCTGTGGGCGGCGATCACCACGACTGTGATGCTGATCTGGTCGATCTTCTCGCCTTGGGCTGTGGTGTGGGGGTCAATCCCGGTCGCAATCGCCTTGATCGGCTGGTTCTGGCCCAAGCGCGTACCGGAGGATGAGGCATGAGAGAACGCGTCGTCGCCGACCTCTCGAGGTTGCCGCTGCACGGTCTGCGCAGCGCCAGCGTGACCTGGTGGGGCACTCTGGCCTTCATGCTGATCGAGGGCACCGGCTTTGCACTTGTCATCGCCATCTATTTCTATTTGATGAGCCTCGCCGCGATCTGGCCGCTCAACGCACCGCCACCGGACCTCCTGCCCGGCACAGTGGTGACGATCATCCTCGTCATCAGCCTCATACCCAATTATCTGGTGTCAAGCTGGGCGGAACAGCAGGACTTACGCAAGGTCCGCATCGGCATGGTCGTGATGTCCGCCTTGGGAATTGCCCCGCTCATTCCGCGCGCCTTTGAATTCGCCGCGTTGAACGTGAAGTGGGACACCAACGCCTACGGCTCGGTCGTGTGGACCCTGCTCGGCCTGCACACGACCCATATCATTACGGACCTCGTGGATACGCTGGTGCTGACTGCGCTGGTCTTCACGCGCCATGGCCGCAATCCGCGCCGATTCGGTGACGTGCAGGACAACTGCATGTACTGGAATTTTGTCGTTGCGGCCTGGCTTCCGATCTATGGCTGCATCTACTGGATCGTGCGGCTATGAGGGCTTACAGAATTCTCGCCAGGTTATGGGCATGGGCGGGCCTTTGGGTCGCCGCACTGCTGTGGGCCATCAATGTGATGCTCGGCCTCAACCTTTCCTATGCCGATTGCGTAAAGCAGATTCATGCCTCGGCGATGATCTCGTTGGCGGCCTTGATCGTGACCTGTCTCGCAGGCGTCCTGTCCTGGCGGTCGGCTCGGGCCGACATGACCGGTTTTAGCTCGCCTCGCACGTTCCGCTTCATCGGCGCGTTGAGCGCACTTTCATCATTGGTCTTCGGCTTTGCGTTGATCATGCAGACGATAGCCTCTGTGGTGCTGACGGGATGCGAACGATAGCGGTTGGACTCATGCTCGCGGCTCTCGGGACCGCTCGCGCCTTCGCGCACGGCGTCGATGCCGATCGCGCGCATGCAGCCTGGACATTCGATCCCTGGGTGGTCGTTCCGCTGCTCACGCTCGGCATTCTCTACATCGTCGGAGCAATTGCGCTGCATCGGCGCAGCCGCGGCGGCAATGCCGTGAGAGCCTGGCGCAACCTCGCCTATTGTTGCGGCTGGCTGAGCCTGGCGGGCGCACTGGTATCGCCGATGCATTGGCTGGGCGAGCACCTCTTCACCTTTCACATGATCGAGCATGAGATCGTGATGGCGGTCTCGGCGCCATTGATCGTGATGGCGCGACCGTTGGGGGCGCTGTTGTGGTCGCTGCCGCGACAATTGCGGATCGGCACCGCGACGCTGATACGATCCGGTCCCGTCCGTGCCGCATGGAACTGGCTGAGCCATGGTCGCAACGCGACGATCCTGCATGGCATCGCCATCTGGGCCTGGCACGCGCCGCCATTATTCGACGCTGCGGTCACCAACGTCGCGCTGCACCGCTTGCAGCATCTGAGCTTCTTTGTCACCGCGCTGCTGTTCTGGTGGTCGGTGTTCCGTCGCAACGAAATCGGCGCCGGCGCCTGGCATCTGTTCGTTACCATGCTGCATACCACCGCGTTGGGCGCGCTGATGGCGCTGGCGCCGCGGGTGCTCTACCAGGCTCAGACCGCCACAGCTCTCAGCTTCGGCCTGACACCGCTGGAAGACCAGCAGCTCGCGGGGCTCATCATGTGGATCCCCGCCGGCACGGTCTATGCCGGCGCAGCGCTCGCGCTGATGGCGATCTGGATCAGCCGCGCGGGCGAGAAAGCAAGAGACATCCATGCCGCGATCTAGTCGCCACTGGGCAAGCCTTGGAGTCCTCGCCCTGGGCGTGGCTGCCGTTGCGGTCGTGGCCACGATGGCCTGGTCGTCGCAGCAGCAGGCGGAAAGCATCGCCCGCGCCATGACCGGCGGCGAGCCGTCGCGCGCGCCGGATGTCCTGCGTCGTTACGGCTGCGCCGGCTGCCACACCATATCGGGCATTCCCGGCGCCGACGGCCAGGTCGGCCCACCTTTGTCGGGCCTCATCCACCGCGTCTATATCGGGGGCGTTGCCGCCAACACGCCTAGCCATCTGGTGCAATGGATCGTGGCGCCGCAAAGTCTTTCGCCCAACTCGGTAATGCCTGCGTCCGGCATCTCGGAAGCCGAAGCACGCGACGTCGCGGCCTACCTCTATTCGCATTGACCCTGGAGCACGATGAGATCCGGTTGAACCGTCATCGCGCTAATTTTTGTCTGAGCATGCCCCCGGGTCGAGCCCGCCCCCGAAGCCGGCCTCATCTTTCGAGACGCTTGGCTCGCGCACGCTTCTGAGGATGAGGGGATAGAGCCGTTTATGACGCAGCAGGACCGGGCTAAGGTTCCGGCGTCGGCCGCGATGGCAGCGATTTCAAGTAAGCGGCGATCGCCTGCCGGTCACTCTCCGGCAGCATCGCCGTGTCGGTCACGACCTCGCTCATCGATGATCCGACGCGCATATGAAGCGGCGTGATGCCCGTCTTCAGCATCTCCGCAATGTCCTGCTTCGACCAGTTGCCGATATGCTGCGGCGTGATGTTCGGAACGAAGCCCGTGCCCGTCGGATCCAAGCCGCCCGCCATCCGCGTACTCTCCTCGATGGCGCCGAACAAGTTGCGCGCGGAATGGCATTCAGCGCAATGGCTGACGCTTTCCACCAGATAGCGGCCGCGGTTCCATTCCGGGTCGCGTCGCATGTCCGGCTTGATCTGCGTGCGATCGAAGAAGATGAGCTTCCAGAGACCGATCAAGCGGCGAATCCGAAACAGCGGACTGATTTCGTGGGGCGGCGCCCGGCCATGTACCGCCGGTAGCGTGCGCAAATAGGCCATCAGATCGACCACGTCGTCGACCGTCATGTGCGCGAAGCTCGGATATGGAAACAGCGGATAATAATGCCGGCCATCCGGTGACACGCCGCTGAGCAGCGCGTTGGCGAGGTCCTTGGCCTGCCAGGCTCCGATACCGTCGACCGGATCCATGGAGATGTTGGGTGGCCGAAACGTCCCGAAAGGCGAAGCCAGCGCGAGACCGCCCCCCAGCCGCAGCCGGTCGGGTTGTCCCGGCGAGGCATGGCAGGACGCACAATCGCCGGCCGCGAAGATGAGGCGGCCTCTCGCCGGATCGCCCTTTTTCTCGAATGCCGCGGCAGGGATGCTCGATGCCGCGGGTTGCGGCGCGGTGATCAACCACGCGGCGAGAATGCCCGCGGCGCCGATCGCGGCCGCCGGAATCAGCCAGAGACGAATGCGCATCGATCGCCCATGTGGGAGCCGGACGGTCAGCAAACGTCTGGGTTCCAGCCCTTGTTCCGGAAGGGCACGGCACTCGGGGCACTGGCAACAGCCCGCAGCGAGCGACGGGCTCAAGCTTGCCGCGCCTTTGCGAGTAGGAACGTTCGCGCTTGGCCAACATTGATCGGGCGCGAGCAACCGCCCAACGGTCGACGGGCTTGAAAGGAATGCAAACAGGATTTGCCTACACCAAATTTGCCGACCGACTCGCCAGCATCGCCGAACTATCGGCCAGTGACCTCGATCTGCTGGCAAAAATGCCGTTCTCGATCCGGCATTTTGCGTCCCATGAAAACATTTGGCGAAAGGGAGACCAGCCGAATTGCTGCTGCCTGCTCCTGCAGGGCTATCTCTGCTGGAAGGATGCCGACAATGTCGGCGGGCAGATCACCTCGATCTACGTAGCGGGAGACGTGCCGGACATTCAGATGCTGAAGTGGCCGAGGGCCGAGGCCAATCTGAGCACGCTCGGGCCTGCCGTCGTCGCGTTCGTTCCCCATGCATTCTTTCACGAGGTCGCATCGGTTTCGCCAAGCCTGTCGCGTGCGCTCTCGCTGCTGAGCCTCGCCGACGCCGCATCGCTGCGAAACTGGATCATCAATCTCGGCAGCCGCGACTCCTTGACCCGTGTGGCCTATCTGATTTGCGAGATTGCGTTGCGGCTGCGCGCGGTCGGGCAAGCGCGAGACTACCGGTTCCCCTCACCCTTCACCCAATCCGATCTGGCCGCCGCGTGCGGCATTTCGGCCGTTCACGCCAACCGGATCATCCAGGAACTGCGCCGCAAGCGCCTCTTACATTGGCAATCGAAAATGATCACGATTGTGGATTGGCGGGCGCTCGTCCACCTCGCCGGGTTCAATCCGGACTATTTGCACTTGCGCGAACCGAAGCCTTCCGAGCTTGAGCTGCTCAAGCCGGCCGCTCCGGAGGAGGCAGCGGCGTCCGCCCCACATTGATCCCGCAAGGCAACCCTCGCCTTCGCTCCTGCAGGCGGGAGATGATGGCGCATCTGACTTCATCAATGACGGTGCGCCAATCGCCTGCCGTAGCCTGATGGAACAGCCGGGCGCTCGGATACCAGAAGCTCGTGCTTCCGGAACTCGGCCAGCGCCAATCGCAATCGCAATGCAGGAGTATCCAGGTTTCGCAGCCAAGCGCCGCAGACAAATGGGCAATCATTGTGTCGGGACAGATCACAAGATCAAGCGCGAGAAGCCGCCGAGCCAGGGTCTCGAGATCAGGGGTGCTGATATCAATCGCCCCGATCTCGTTGGCCGCCTTTGCCGCCGCGCCGCGTTGCAGCGAGAAGAGACGAACGCCTGGAATATCCAGCCGCCGGAGTTCGGCAGAGGGAAGCGCGCGCCGCTTATCCCAATCTCCGACGCTCCACAGCAGGCCAATGGCAAGATCATCGGCACGCTTGTGAATCCGCCGGACCGGCCGCGAAAGCGTCAGATAAGGCCCGCGCAGCCGCACCTGCTCCCGCTTCGCCCTGATTGCGTGGGGAATTTCCATGATCTCGATATCGACGTCGAAATCGACGTCCGCCGCTCCGTCATGAAGCGGCAAGATGCGATCGACTCCATCGACGCGCGAAACGAGTGTGACCAGCTCGGGCTGACACCAGACGATGACCTCGCGCGCAATCTCGCGCAGCGGCCGGGCAAAGCGTATGAATTGAATGGTATCGCCGAGCCCGTGATAGCAGCGGACCAGCACCCGCTTGCCGTATAGGTCCTCCCCCCGCCAGATGCGCTGTTCGTGGCGGGGGCCCTCGTGCTTGCCGCGACCGGAGGGGCACAGCGCGGCGAGGTCTCGGTCGGTCATCTCCCAGGCGCGCTCGAAATCGCCTCTGCGCATGGCGACGACCCAGTCGTCGAATGCACAAGACTCCCCGTCACCGCCGGCGCGCGCTGCCGCCATTGTTCAGTTTAACGTGTCGATGTGCGATGGACGAATTTATGGAAGCGGCTTAGTCCGCCATCCTTGGTATGGTCCTGATACAGGAACGCCAACTTGGATTCGTCGAACTTCCGGAAGAACTCGTCCCAATCGATTGGGTCGAGGGCTTTCTCCTTCGGATCGAAATCGATCCGAAGGACCCCGGCATGGCCGTCCTCCTCGGTCGCCCGAACCGTCGCCGGCTTGCCGCCCCGTTCTTCCGCCCATTTCTGGATGGTCCTGTGGTCCGTCGTGGTCCTCGCCTCGTGATCCGCGGTTGTTTTGGTCGCGCTCATCGTAACTTCCCACCTTGAATCGTCACGCCAGCTTCATCAACAAGCATTGCTCGACTGGCTGGCTCCATTTGGCGAAGAACGCACCAGACGGAAATTCGTTCTTCGATTGATCCGCTCCTGAAGCGATCGAAGCGCGGCCATCATGCCATCATCATCTTCTTCATCTTCCAAGTTGCTATTCGTTCCCAGGCTGTCCGCCGGAAATCTATACTAGGTTAAGCTTTTGCGATTTTGTCCTGCCGATTCCGCGACCGCTCGCCGTGTCCCTGTTGGGCTCAGGAACGAACGCAAGCCTGGCACGTTCGCGAACGTACTTACGTTTGGCGCGTGCCGGAGGATACTGATCGATGCATTCCCGTCTTCAAGACAGCCGTCGCGTTCGCGTCGGCATCGTCGGCGTCGGCAACTGCGCCAGTTCGTTCGTTCAGGGACTGACCTACTATCGCAATGCCAAATCCAACGAGCCGGTCCCCGGTTTGATGAACGCGGATGTCGGCGGCTATCACGTCAGCGACATCGAGATAACCTCCGCCTTTGACGTCAATGCAAGGAAAGTGGGCCGCGACGTCGCCGAAGCCATTCTGGCGGAGCCGAACAATACGCGTCGCTTCGCGCCGGTCGCGGAGACCGGCGTGATCGTTCAGCGCGGGCCCGTGCTCGACGGCATCGGCCACTATCTCGAGGAGGACGTGCCCATTGCTTCGACGGCTGAGGCCGACGTCACGGACGTCCTGAGAAAATCGCGCACCGACGTGCTCGTCTCCTATCTTCCGGTGGGTTCGCAAAAGGCGACGGAATGGTACGCCGGGCGCGCCCTGGAGTCCGGCTGCGCCTTCGTCAACTGCATTCCCGTCTTTATCGCATCCGATCGGGCATGGCGGGTGCGGTTCGAAGAGGCCGGTCTTCCCCTGATAGGTGACGATATCAAAAGCCAGGTCGGGGCCACTATTCTCCACCGGATTCTCGCCAACCTGTTCCGCGAACGCGGCGTTCGGCTCGACCGCACCTATCAACTCAACTTCGGCGGCAACACCGATTTCAAGAACATGCTCGAACGCGAGCGGCTCACGTCGAAGAAGATTTCGAAGACGCAAGCCGTGACCAGCCAGTTCGACATTCCGCTCGGGGCCGAAAACATTCACGTCGGGCCGAGCGATCACGTTCCCTGGCTCACCGATCGCAAGCTCGCCTATATCCGGCTCGAAGGCACCACCTTCGGCGGCTCGCCGCTGACCGCCGAGGTCAGGCTCGAAGTCTGGGACTCCCCGAACTCGGCCGGGGTGGTGATCGATGCCGTCCGCTGCGCCAAGCTCGCGATGGATCGCGGCATCGCCGGCGCGCTGACAGGCCCCTCCAGCTACTTCATGAAATCGCCGCCGCAGCAATTCACTGATGAAGAGGCGCGGCGCCGCACGCGCGCCTTCATCGATAACAAGGCGTGATGCCGTCATGGTGCAAGCGATTCATCTCGTCCGCCATGGCCATCATGCGCTGTTGCAGCGCGTGCTGTGCGGGCGCATGCCCGGCGTCGGTCTCGACGAAAGGGGCTGCCGCGAGATCGCGCGCTGCGCCGAGTTTCTGGTGCCACCGCCGACGGCAATCCAATGCAGTCCGCAGCGGCGCGCACACCAATCGGCGGACATCCTCGCGTCGCGCCTCGGCCTCGCCGTCGAGATCGCACCTGCGATGGACGAGATTGACCTCGGCGAGTGGACCGGGCGCAGGTTCGACGAGCTGAACGATGATCCCGGCTGGGCGCGCTGGAACAGCCGGCGGGGGGATAGTCAGCCTCCGAACGGCGAGACCATGCGGTCCCTGCAACAAAGAGTCGTCGAACATCTGGAACAGCTCCGCAATGGCAATGCCGGCGGCACGGTCGTGATCGTCAGCCATGCCGAGCCGATCAGGGCCGCGCTGCTGCATTATTCGGGACTTTCACTCGACGACTTCCCGGCCATAGAGGTCGCGCCTGCGAGCATCAGCACGCTCTCGGTAGACGGCAGCGGCATTCACATCACCGGAATCAACCAGAGGGTGCCTGCGTGAAGATCGTCATTTTCGGTCTTACGATCTCCTCGTCATGGGGCAATGGTCATGCCACGCTCTGGCGTGGATTGTGCAAGAATCTCGCGCGTATCGGGCACGATGTGGTCTTCTACGAGCGCGATGTGCCCTACTACGCCGGCACGAGGGATGTTTTTGAGCTCGCCGGTGGACGCCTCGAACTGTATCCCTCCTGGGACGCCATCCGCTCACGAGCGAGCGCAGACGTGAACGATGCCGACGCTGCAATCGTCACCTCCTATTGCCCCGACGGACTTGCGGCCACCGAACTCGTCACAGACCAGGCCCGAGGTCTTCGCGTCTTTTACGATCTCGATACGCCGGTCACGCTGGCAAAGCTGCGCACCGGCGAAGCCGTGCCTTACATCGGATCGCGCGGTCTGCAGGACTTCGAACTCGTGCTCAGCTTCACCGGCGGACCGCGCGTGTTCGAGGAATTTCAGCGGCGGCTGGGTGTCCGCCGGATCGCAGCGCTCTACGGACATGTCGATCCCGAAGTGCATCGACCCGTCGCGCCCCAACCGCACTACAGAGCCGATCTATCCTATCTCGGAACCTATTCGGAAGATCGGCAACGCGCGCTCGAGAAGCTGTTCGTCGAACCGGCGCGCCGACGCCAGGACCTGCGTTTTCTGATCGGCGGGGCGCAGTATCCGCAGGATTTTCCGTGGTCGCGGAATATCTACTTCGTGCGGCACTTGCCGCCATCGGAGCATGCCGCTTTCTTCGCGTCGTCGCGCATGACGTTGAACGTCACCCGTCACGCCATGGCGGAGATGGGCTGGTGTCCCTCAGGTCGCCTGTTCGAGGCCGCAGCATGTGGGGCGCCGCTGCTCAGCGATGCGTGGGACGGGATCGCCGACTTCTTCGAAGCTGGTGAGGAGATCATCCTGGTTCGCGACGAACATGACACCCTCGCCGCATTCGAGAACGATGACGGCACCTTGCAGCGCATCGCCCGGCGGGCCCGGGAACGGGCGCTTGATCAGCACAGCTCGGCGCGGCGAGCAGCCGAACTGGTTCAGTTCCTTGAACGCTCGGAACGCGGCTGCGCCCGCCAGCTCGTAGAGGAGGCTTGAGATGTGGGGCGTGGTACCCGCGGCCGGCCGCGGCAGCCGTATCCAGCCGCTGGCATTTTCGAAAGAGCTGCTTCCGGTAGGCAGCCGGAGCGACGGAGGAGCCGATCGTCCCTGCGCAGTATCGGAATATCTGGTTGAGCGACTCATCTTGGGCGGTGCCGACAAGATCTGCTTCGTGATCTCCCCCGGCAAATCCGACATCCTGGAATATTTCGGCGACCATTACGGCAGCGCGCAGCTCGCTTATGTGGTGCAACCACAGGCATCAGGATTGTGCGACGCCGTATTCAGGGCCGGCACGGTGGTCGGCGACCACGAGGAGGTCGTCGTGGGCCTGCCCGACACAGTCTGGTTTCCGAAGACCGCGCTTGGTGCATTGCCCGATGCCGACCTGTCATTCCTGTTGTTTCCCGTCGAGCATCCCGAATTCTTCGATGCCGTCGTGCTCGACGGTGATCGCGTCAAGGAGATCCAGGTCAAGAAACTCGATGCCGCATCGAATTGGATTTGGGGCGCCTTCAAGATGTCGGCTTCCGGCTTCCGCGACCTGCAGCTGCTCTGGCGCGAGCGAGGCTGTCAGGACGAATATTTCGGCACGCTGGTGAACAGCTATCTCGCATCCGGCGGCAGCGGCATCGGGGTGAAGGCAGGCGAGTCCTATGTCGATGTCGGAACCATCCACGGCTATCGCACGGCGATGGCCCTCTTGGCATCCAACGAGGACATCGATCATCGGCCCTCAAAGCTCCGCGCCGCTTCGGTCGCCGATAGCATGGCCGCTTCGACGCGCGCTTTCGGCGGAGGCGTGTCGTGACCAGCGCCGCGCTCTCGAAAGAAGAAATCCGACAACGCATTAATGCCCTCGGACCCTGGTTTCACAATCTCGACCTCAACGGCGTGGCCACGGCGCCTTCGCATTTCCTCGGCGACTACCCCATGGTGAAATGGCGGCGGTTTTCCACCGTCATCCCAGAGAATCTGGAGGGAAAGTCGGTTCTCGACATCGGCTGCAACGCCGGGTTCTATGCCATGGAGATGAAGCGCCGCGGCGCCGCCCGCGTACTGGGCCTTGATACGGACGAGGAGTATCTGGCGCAGGCGCGGTTCGCGGCCGAGGTGAAGGGGCTCAAGATCGAATTCCGCAGGCTGTCGGCTTACGACGTCGGTTCGCTGGGCGAGCGTTTCGATCTCGTGATCTTCATGGGCGTGCTCTATCACCTTCGTCACCCCCTGCTCGCGCTTGATCTTATTCAGGAGCACGTCGCGCGCGACCTGCTGCTGTTTCAGTCGATGCTGCGCGGCGATAGCCGCGTGGATGCCATCGAAAACAATTACGACTTCTGGACCGCGGAGCAGTTCGACAGTCCGGGCTATCCGAAACTGCATTTCATCGAACACAAATACGCCGACGATCCCACCAATTGGTGGGCGCCGAACCGTGCCTGCGTGGAAGCGATGCTGCGCAGCGCCGGCTTCACAATTCTGGCGCATCCGGAGGATGAGGTGTATCTCTGCAGAAAGGTCGAGCGGCCGCAAGCGGATGGTCCCGTGTACCCGTCACGAGGTCCCACGCGATGATCGAAGCGGCCAAGATCTGGAACGAGCCGAACAACAAATCTCATTGGGACATCCTGATCGATCCCGATTGGCAGAAGTTTGCCGTCACCGCCATCGCGGCGGCGAAGGCCATACGCGCCGTGCATCCAACCCTGCCGCGTGTACTCGGCGGCATCTCCCCGATCGATCCGCGCTTCATCGAGAATATGAAATCGCGTGGCGTGCTCGATCATGTCGAGGCGGTCGCCGTGCATGGGTTTCCGCTGGATTGGAATTTGTGGAAAATCGACGAGTGGCCGGACAAGCTGGCCGAGATTCAGGCGCTGGTGTCCGTCCCCGTGTGGGTGACGGAGGTCGGCGTCTCGTCCTTCGGCGCCGATGAGGTGCAGGCTTGGGGCGTGCAGCGCACCGCCGAATTGCTTGTGGGACGCGCGCCGCGAATTCACTGGTACAGCCTGTACGATCTACCCGCCACCTGGGAGGCGACGACGCGGCACAAGGAGGCGGAAGGCTCCGCCTACTACCGGCATTTTCACATGGGCCTCTTACGCGAAGATGGCACGCCGAAGCCTGCGCTCGATGCCTTCGCGCAGCATTCGCCCATGATGGGCTTGTGTCAGTGGTTCCATTTTGAAGACCACCGGCTCGACGACGCCGTACGCTGGATGCGGCGGCTTGGCGTGCGCCACTTGAGGACCGGACTGTCCTGGGCTGATAGCTTCAGGCCCAACGCTCTGGACTGGTTCGACCGGCAGATGGATGCGCTGTCGGAGTTCGAGGTGACCCTGACCCTCTGCTTCACACCGGAACACCGGGGCATTGCGCCGCATCACACCAGCCCCCCACTCGAGCCGGAGGAGTTCGCGGAGTTTTGCGCGCGCATGATCGAGCGCTATTGCGATCGTGCCAGCCGCGCACCATCCCGATCGAGCGGTTTGCGAGAGGTTCCGCTATGCGCGCCATGATCCTCGTGATGGACTCGGTCGGAATCGGCGCCGCGCCGGACGCCGCACGTTACGGCGATGAAGGCGCCGATACGGTCGGTCATATCGCCGAGGCCTGCGCGCTTGGAAAAGCCGATAACATGCAGCGTACCGGGCCGTTGCGCGTACCCAACCTCATCGCACTTGGCCTCGGCGAGGCCTGCCGTCTCGCTACAGGACGTCATCCCCCCGGGTTGAAACACCGCACCGCGTCAATGGGCCGTTTCGGCTGTGCCAGTGAGCAATCGAAAGGCAAGGATACGCCGTCGGGCCATTGGGAAATCGCCGGCGTGCCCGTCGCATTCGACTGGGGTTATTTTCCGCGGACGACGCCCTGCTTCCCACAAGCGCTGATCGACAGCCTGTGCGCGCAAGCCGATCTGCCCGGCGTCCTCGGCAACTGCCACGCATCCGGAACCGACATCATCGCCGCACTCGGTTCGACGCATATGAAGACCGGTCAGCCGATCTGCTACACCTCCGCCGACAGCGTGTTTCAGATCGCGGCTCATGAGGAGACCTTCGGGCTGGAGCGCCTGTATGAGCTCTGCGCGATTGCGCGCCCCATCGTCGACCCGCTCAACATCGGCCGCGTGATTGCCCGGCCCTTCCGCGGTGCATCGCCGGAGACTTTCAAGCGAACTTCCAACCGGCGCGACTTTTCAGTGCCGCCGCCCGAAGACACCATACTGGACGTTGCGACGGCGAACGGCCGCGACGTCATCTCGATCGGCAAGATCGACGACATTTTCGCTCATCGCGGAACCGGCCGTAACAAGAGAGGCGACGGCAATAACGCCCTGTTCGATCGCACGGTCCAGGGCTGGGACGAGCTCCGCGATGGCGGACTGCTGTTTGCCAACTTCATCGACTTCGACAGCGTCTATGGCCACCGTCGCGATATCGCGGGATACGCCGCCGCCCTGGAAGCATTCGATCAACGCCTGCCCGATCTCCTGTCGCGATTGAAATCCGACGACTTGTTCGTCATCACAGCCGATCACGGCTGCGATCCGACTTGGCAAGGAACCGACCATACGCGTGAGCAGGTCCCGATCCTTCTCTGCGGCGGCCATCCGCGCGAGCCGATCGGCAAACGTATCGGCTTCGCAGATATCGGCGCCACTGTTGCCCAGCATCTGGACCTGCCGGCGCTTCGCCACGGACGGTCATTCTGATCAGATTGGCCGGAGCTTTACGAATTTCACCTGCGTTATTGATGTATGTTAGAGAAATTTTCGTTTGTACGTCGCTGAGGAACCATCATTCGTTGCTTCGCTTCTAACCTGCGGAGTGATGAGCACGTTACGCAAATTCAATCCGCTCTGTGGTTGAAACGCGCTTTCCACTCCAAGAACGAACGGTCGCAATCCGCTCAGTCTGGAAGGAGAGCCGACGAATGAGACGAGTTCTGATCACCGGAGGCGCGGGCTTCATCGGATCGCATGTCGCCGATGTGCTGCTCCGCGCCGGCTACGAAGTCCGGCTGCTCGACAACCTCTCGCCCCAGGTTCACGGCCCTCTTCGCCAACGCCCGGCCTATCTCAACAAGGATGCCGAGTTGATCGTTGGTGACCTGACCGACGCATTTTCCGTCGATCGCGCGTTGCGCGGCGTCGATATGGTCGTCCATCTTGCTTCGAGCGTCGGCGTCGGACAGAGCATGTACGACATCGAGAGCTATGTCAGGGCCAATGAGCTCGGGACCGCGATTCTGCTGCAGACACTGACCAAGCGTCCGGTCGAACGTCTGCTGGTCGCTTCGTCGATGAGTATTTATGGCGAAGGGCTGGGCCGCACTGCGGACGACCAAGTCGTCTCCCCGGAAGAGCGTTCGATCGACCAGCTCAAACGGTGCGAATGGGAACTGAAGGATGCGCAGGGCCGCCACCTCGTCCCTCTGCCAACCCCGGAGACCAAGCAGCCCTCGCTGAGCTCGATCTATGCCCTGAACAAATACGCGCAGGAGCGGATGTGCCTGATCGCCGGAAAGGCCTACGGCATTGCCACGATCGCGCTGCGCTTCTTCAACGTCTTCGGTCCCAACCAGGCACTCTCCAATCCCTACACCGGCGTGCTCGCGATCTTCGCCGCCCGCCTGCTCAATGATCGCCCGCCACTCGTGTTCGAAGATGGCCTGCAGCGTCGCGACTTCGTCCACGTGCGCGATGTCGCCCGCGCCTGCCGGCTTGCGCTGGAAACGGACCACGTCAACGACGTCTTCAACATCGGGTCCGGCCGGAGTCGCAGCATTCTGTCGGTCGCCCAGGACCTCGCGCGGGTGATGGGCCGCCCGGCGCTGGCACCGCATATCACGGGAAAATACCGCGCCGGCGACATCCGGCATTGCTTCGCCGACATCGAAAAGAGCCGCGCGATATTGGGGTTCGAGCCGCGCGTCGGCTTCGAGGAAGGGCTCGACGAACTCGCGGGCTACCTGGCTGATCAAGTCGCCGACGATCAGGCGGAACGAGCGACCGAGGAACTCCTGCGGCGAGGACTGGTGGCATGATCAACAGCAAGGGTCGCGACAAGCCCATTCTCGTCACCGGCGGATGCGGCTTCATCGGCTGCAATCTGGCGGATCGGCTCGCCGCGCGCGGCGATCAGGTGATGATCTTGGACAACCTCGCGCGGTCCGGCGTTCGCGAAAACGCCCAATGGCTGCGGTCCCGTCATCCCGATCGCGTAAATATTGCGGTCGCGGACGTGCGCGATCCAATTCCCGTGATTGACGCCGTCCGCGAGGCGCGCGCCGTGCTGCATCTCGCGGCCCAAGTCGCGGTCACGAGCAGCCTGGATCGTCCGCTCGAGGATTTCGAGACCAACGCCCGCGGCACCATCAACGTGCTTGAGGCGGTGCGGCTCCATAACCCAGGCGCTCCCGTCATCTTTGCTTCCACCAACAAGGTCTATGGCCGGCTCGTTGACGACACCCAGATCGTAAGGAGCGGCCGTCGTTATGTCCCCGCGGATCCCGCTCTGGCATGCGGCATGACCGAGAACGCGCCCCTCGATTTTTACAGTCCTTACGGCTGCTCCAAAGGGACGGCGGACCAGTATGTACGCGATTACGCCAGGGTCTTCGGCCTGCGCACGGTCGTGATGCGAATGAGCTGCATCTATGGGCCACGCCAATTCGGCACCGAGGATCAAGGCTGGATCGCGCATTTCGTGCTCTCTGCCCTGCGCGGCGATCCGCTCACGATCTACGGCGATGGGCTGCAGGTGCGCGATGCGCTCTATGTCGCGGATGCCGCCGAGGCCTGGATCGCGGTGCTCGATAAGATCGAGCGCACACGCGGACAGATCTTTAATCTGGGCGGCGGTGCCGCGAACTCCGTCAGCCTGCTCGAGCTGATCGAGCTGCTCAGGCATCTCACGAATCAGGACATCAGATTCGGCTTCGCCGATTGGCGGCCGGGTGACCAGCCCTGGTATGTGAGCGATGTCAGCGCGCTCTCCGCCGCGGTCGGGTGGCAGCCGACCACGTCCCTCGTTGACGGCCTGTCCTCGCTGCAAGCTTGGCTCGGGAGCCGCTTCGGAAGCGCCTTGGGAAACCGTGGAGCGCTCGCATGACGCGCGTCGCCCTGATCAACCCGAACTGGCATTTCGAGGGCAGCATCTATTTCGGCTGTCGATCGCCACATCTGCCGCTCGAGTTCGGAATTGCGCAGCATTATCTCCGCGTGGCCGGGCATCCCACCCTGTTGCTCGACGCGCATATGTTCGGTCTCTCGCTCGCCCAGATCGAGACTGAACTGCGCGCCTTTGGTCCCGACATGATCGTCGTGACCACGGCACCAACCTACCTGTTTTGGCGCTGTGCGCCGCCGGAGCTGCGCGTGCCCCAAGAGCTGACATTCGCGCTTCGCGATCTCGCCCCGACGCTTGTCGCGGTCGGCCCGCACGGCTCGACGACGCCACGCGCCGCGCTGAAGAAGCTAGCGGCCGACATCATCGTGATGGGTGAATGCGAGCACAGTCTGTTGCGGCTCGCAAACGGCGAGCGCGACTTCGTGGGGTTATGCTGGGAGAATGGTGGACGCGTCCGCGTCAATGGCGGACCGCAGGCGGTGGCCTTCTCCGATCAACCGCCGCTCGACTGGCCGGCTGAAATGGTGCAACGGCACCAGCATCATCACCATCGCTTCGAAGCGGAGCCGGTTGGTCCCGGCGCCGAAGTCGAGGCCTCACGCGGCTGTCCCTATAACTGCACGTTCTGCGCCAAGGAGAACTTCCGCAACGCCTATCGCAAGCGTCCGCCCGAAATCATCCTCGCGGAGATCGATCACCTGCGTCGCCGCGGCGCTGAATACATCTATTTCATCGACGAGATCTTTCTGCCAAATGCCGAGCTCCTGAAGGGCCTGGTCGGGCGCGGCCTCAAATTCGGCGTGCAGACTCGCATCGATCTCTGGAAGCCGGAGATGCTCGAGCTTCTCGGCAGAGCCGGCTGCGTCTCGATCGAGGCGGGTGTCGAGAGTCTTTCCGCCGAGGGGCGCGCGGCGCTTGCCAAGAACTGCAGGATGACAACGGACCAGCTCGCGGATCGGCTGATCCACGCGCGAAAGCACGTGCCGTTCGTCCAGGCCAATCTCATCGAGATGCCGCAGGACGACGATCCGGTCGTGCAGCGTTGGCGCAGGAAAATGCAGGACAATGGCGTCTGGGCCAATGATCCCGTGCCGCTCTATCCCTATCCCGGCTCGCCGGATTACCGGAGGCTTTGGGGCGAGCCCGACGATTTCGCATGGGAGCGCGCCCATGCGCACTATCTTGCCATGTTCAACCAGTTCAGCGACGTTCAGGAGGAACGCCCCATGCCGCTGAGCGCGTTAGAAGCGCAGGTGATCTGATGAACCGCTTGTCGGATCTCCGGATCCTGCTGACGACCGACACCATCGGCGGCGTCTGGACCTACGCAAGCGGACTCGCCTCGGCGCTCGCGAGCCGGGGCGCCGATGTCCATCTCGTCACGATGGGTCCGCCGCCACGCGAGGATCAGCGCGCGATGATCTCGGCGTCATCGGTGCATCTGGTCGAAACGTCGCTCGCCCTTGAATGGCAGGATCCGGAGGGGCGCAACGTGGCGGCCGCCCGCCGCTTCCTCGGCGGGCTCGAAGCGCGGCTGCGGCCGGACATGGTTCATCTCAACAGTTTCCGCGAAGCGGCGTTCGAGTGGAACTGCCCCGCAGTCATTGGCGCGCATTCCTGCGTCAATTCGTGGGCGGCTGCCTGCAAGGACACCGCGTGGCTATCGGAGGCGCGCTGGCGCAACTATGCGGGAGCGGTCGCTGCCGGGCTGCATCATGCGCAGGCCTGGGTTTGTCCCAGCCGGGCCTATCACGATATAGTTGTCGATCTATATCGGCCTCGCTCGCCCGGCTTTGTGATCTGGAACGGCATTGCGTCGGCCGACGCACCTCCAGATCGAAAAGGCGATTTCATCCTCGCCGCGGGGCGGATGTGGGACGCAGCCAAAAATCTTTCGACACTGCTGCACGCGGGTGGCAGGCTCAATTGGCCGGTCCTGGTCGCGGGACCGGCGGAGAGCTCTCAAAATGGTCCCTCGGCAATTCAGTTGCTCGGTCAAGTCTCCCATGCCGAACTGGCTCGGTTAATGCGGCGGGCCGCGATCTTCGTAAGTCCCGCTCTTTACGAGCCGTTTGGTCTGTCCGTTCTCGAAGCCGCTTCGGCGGGATGCGCGCTCGTCCTTTCAGACATTCCAACCTTTCGCGAGCTCTGGGATGGGGCGGCTTTCTTTGTCGATCCGACCGATGCGACCGTGCTTCACCGAACCTTGGCCGAGCTGAGCGGCGATGCCGCGAAACGCACGGCGCTACAGCAGGCCGCAGCGGCGCGCTCACGAAACTATTCGCTGCGGCGAATGATCGATTGTTACGTCGTGCTCTATCAGGGCCTGCTCGCGCCCGGGCCGAAGCCGACCCTCACCCCGGCACTCGAGGCTTCCCTATGAACTGCGTTCTCTTCTATCACGCATTCTCCTCGTGCTGGAACAACGGCAATGCGCACTTCCTGCGCGGCATAGCGCGCGAGCTGCACAGGCTCGGCCATCACGTCGTCGTCTACGAGCCGGCAGATGGCTGGAGTCGCTTGAATGCGATCCGTGACGGGGGCCACCAAACGCTTCGCGAAGTGCCGCAGATGTTCCCGGGCATTTCGGTCCGGCTCTACGATCAATCGTTCGACTTCGACGAGGCGCTCGATGTGGCCGACTTGGTCATCGTGCATGAGTGGAATTCGCCTGATCTGATCGAACGCGTCGGCCGGCGTCGTGCACAAGGCGCGCCGTTCACGCTGCTGTTCCACGACACGCACCATCGCGCCGTCACCGCGCGCGAGGAACTCGCACGCTTCGACCTCGACGGCTTCGACGGGGTTCTCGCCTTCGGCGAAGTGCTGCGCCAGATCTACCTTGGCCTCGGCTGGGCGAACAGGGCTTTCACCTGGCACGAGGGCGCCGACACAGAGCTTTATCGCCCGCTAACGCACATCACGAAGACTCAGGACCTCGTCTGGATCGGAAACTGGGGGGATGACGAGCGCAGCAGCGAACTGCGGGAATATCTCATCGAGCCCGTGGCAACCCTCAGGCTCCGCGCCACGATTTTCGGGGTCCGCTATCCCGAGCAGGCGCTCGACGAAATCAAAGCGGCCGGGATCGAATTCGGCGGCTGGCTTCCGGCACATCGGGCTCCGCTCGCCTTCGCCGGCGCGCGGATGACCGTTCACGTGCCGCGCGGTCCGTATGTTCGTGCGTTGCCGGGCATTCCGACCATCCGGATGTTCGAGGCCATGGCCTGCGGAATTCCGATTGTCTCGGCGCCATGGGAGGATGCAGAAGACCTTTTCACGCCGGGGTCCTACGTCAGGGCAGCCGATGGCGCGCAGATGCGCAACGCGCTGCGGACGCTCTCGCATGATGCGGAGTTTGCGGCCGCGACCGCCAGTGCCGGCCTCCGCCTCGTAACGGAACGTCACACCTGTCGGCACCGCGCGCGCGAGCTCCTCGATTTTGTCGACCAGATCCGCACTTCGCGGCCCCTCGCGGCGCGGCCGGAATGCGAGGGAGCTGTCGCATGAAGATCTGCTTCTTCGGTTCAAGCCTGGTCTCATCCTACTGGAACGGTGCCGCGACCTACTATCGCGGCATCCTGAAAGAGATCGCGGCGCTCGGCCACGACATCACCTTCTTCGAGCCGGATGCATTCGCCCGCCAGGCACATCGCGACATCGACGATCCGTCCTGGGCCACGGTTGTGATCTATCCCGCGACGTCAGAAGGGTGGCAGCGCTCGCTCGCCGCCGCCGCACGATCGGCCGACATCCTGGTCAAGGCCAGCGGCGTCGGGGTATTCGACATCGAATTGGAAAACGCGGTCGCCGAAATTCAGTCAAGGGCGCTGCGCCTTTATTGGGACGTCGATGCGCCGGCGACGCTGGAAGCAATTGCCGCCGATCCAGGCCATCACCTCCGGGGCGCCATCCCTTGTTACGACCTCGTACTCACTTACGGCGGCGGCGAGCCCGTCGCGCAGGGCTATCGCGCAGCGGGGGCGCGCGACTGCGTCCCAATCTACAACGCGCTCGATCCGGCGACACACCATCCGGCGCCGCCGATACCGGAATTTGCCTGCGACCTCAGCCTGCTCGCCAACCGTCTGCCGGATCGCGAACGGCGCGTCGAGCAGTTCTTCATCGAGGTGGCCGACCGTCTGCCGGCAAGGAGCTTTGTACTGGGCGGAGCGGGCTGGGATTCCAAACCGATGCCGCAGAACATTCGCAAATCCGGCCATGTCGGCACCGGTCAGCACAATGCATTCTTCGCATCAGCGCTCGCCACCCTCAACATCAACCGAGACAGCATGGCCAAATACGGCTTTTCGCCGCCAACCCGCGTGTTTGAGGCGGTCGGCGCGGGCGCCTGTCTGATCACCGATGCCTGGGACGGCATCGATCACTTTCTCGAGCCCGGCACCGAAGTGCTGGTGGCCGCGAACGGCGACGAGGTGGCCGGGCATCTCGATATGCTCGAACCCACGCGCGCGAGCGCCATCGCGCGGCGCGCGCGAGCGCGCATCCTGGCCCATCACACATACAGGCATCGGGCCCGCCAATTTCAGCAACTGCTCGAAGGCATGAACATCAGGACAGAGGCCGCGGAATGAACCTCAAAATCGTCGTCATCGGACTTTCGGTTACCTCGTCATGGGGCAACGGGCACGCGACCACCTATCGCGCCCTGCTCGAAGCGCTGGCCCGGCGCGGCCACCGGGTCACCTTTCTCGAGCGCGACATGCCCTGGTATCGCAACAACCGCGATTTGACCAAGCCCTCGAGTTGGACCGTCCGGCTTTATCAGCACCTGCAGGACATGCCGCGGCTGTTCGGTCCGCTCATTCGCGATGCCAATCTCGTCATCATCGGCTCCTATGTGCCCGATGGAATCGCGATCGCCGAATGGGTCACCGCACACACGCAAGGCCTCACGGCGTTCTACGACATCGATACGCCGGTCACGCTCGCCGGTCTCGATGACGGCCTTGAGTATATTTCGGCGGCGATGATCCCGCGCTTTGATCTGTATCTGTCGTTCTCGGGCGGCCCGGTCCCCGGCATGATCGAGGACGTCTATGGCAGCCCGATGGCGCGCACCTTGTATTGCAGCGCGGACCTCGCATTGTATCGGCCGCGCAAGGCAAAACCCAAATGGTCACTCGGCTATCTCGGCACGTACAGCGACGACCGCCAGTTGCAGCTTGAAAAGCTGCTGCTGGCGCCAGCACTGGAGCATCCGGAGCAGCGCTTCGCTGTCGCAGGTTCGAAATACCCCGACCATCTCGCTTGGCCGGGGAATGTGGAACGCATCGAGCACATCGCTCCGCAGGACCATCCGACCTTCTATGCACAGCAGCGCTTTACGCTCAACGTGACACGGGCCGATATGCGCTCGCTCGGCTTTTCGCCCAGCGTGCGCCTGTTCGAGGCGGCGGCCTGCGGCGCGCCGATCATTTCGGACCGCTGGTCCGGTCTCGAGACGATCTTCGCCCCCTCATCGGAGATCCTGCTTGCCAGCAGCCCGCGCGAGGTCATCGAGATCATCAATGAAATGCCCGAGGACACACGCCTGTCGATTGCCGAGCACGCGCGTCAGCGCATCCTGCGCGACCACACGCCCGACCACCGGGCCCAGCAATTGGAGAACTATTATCTGGAAGCGGCAAGCCGACGGCTGGAAGTACCGCGTCGAAATGTCGCCGGCCGAACCATGCATGTCGCGGAAATGTAACTTGAGGAGATGATGACGATACATACGCCCATCACCACCCGAAACTATGATCGCAGCGCTCGCCACACGCTCGTCACCGGAGGCGCCGGCTTCATCGGATCGCACTTGTGCGACTCGCTTCTGCAGCGCGGCGACACCGTGATCTGCGTCGACAACTTTTTCACGGGATCGCTCCGTAACATCCGGCCGCTGCTGAACCACCCGAACTTCCACTTCATCGAGCACGACGTGCGCAACCCGCTTTCCGTGGAGGGTGACGTCGACCGCATCTTCAATCTCGCCTGTCCGGCCTCGCCGCGGCACTATCAGAGAGACCCGATCGGAACGATGAAGACCTGCGTCATCGGCACCATCAATGTGCTCGAACTTGCGCGGAAGAAATCTTCCCGTGTTCTGCAGGCTTCGACCAGCGAAGTCTACGGGGACCCCGAGGTGCACCCGCAGCCGGAAAGCTATCAAGGTCACGTCAATCCGACCGGGCCGCGGGCCTGCTACGACGAGGGAAAGCGCGCGGCCGAGACGCTGATGTTCGACTATCACCGGCTTCACGGGCTTGAAGTCAAGGTCGCGCGCATCTTCAACACCTATGGTCCGCGCATGCTCGAAAACGACGGTCGCGTGGTCTCCAATTTCATCGTGCAGGCGCTGCATGGCGAGCCGATCACCGTCTATGGAAGCGGAAGCCAAACCAGAAGCTTCTGCTTTGTCGACGATCTCGTCCGCGGCCTGGAGATGTTGATGCAGAGCCCGACCTCCGTCACCGGGCCGTTCAACCTGGGCAATCCGCAGGAAATGACGATCGAGGAAGTCGCCCGCGAGGTGCTGGCCTGCACCAACTCGACGTCTCCGCTCCAATTCCGGCCGTTGCCGCAGGACGATCCCAAGCGGCGCAGACCGATCATCGACGCGGCCGAGCAGGTGCTCGGCTGGCGCCCGCGCGTGCCGCTCAGGAAAGGCATCGAAGCCACGGTCGCCTATTTCGCCCTGCAGCTCGCAAGCGGCAACACCACGGTCGCGCTTTCGAGGCAAGGCCCGGCGAAGGCATCTCGCGGCCGCCTGACCCTGGCGAGCCAGCAATAGCCGATGGAACCTGCAATTATGCGCTGCGACGCTCCGGACCGTCGCTCCCAAGGGGATAGAACCGTGGGTTTTTAGTCACACTTTACTCGCTTTTTGCGGGAGTCGATCACCGGCGCTCGCGGGAATTAACATATGAAAACGCCTGACTGGAATACCTGTGGAACAAGTTTGGCGGTGCAAGCATCCGTTTCGGGGCGTTCAGTCATGAAGTTTGGCGATTCGACCGATGAGAGTTTGTTGGCCTACTATGAGAGCGTTCGGCGGCAGGTCGCCGCGGATAATCGGCTGGGAGGACGTTACCGTCTGATCGGCGCGAGCGTGAGAGCATATGCCGACCAACTGCAGCGCGAGATGAGCCGCCGGCAGTTGCCGTTCAAGCCGATCGAATGGCCCTGAGGCGTACTGAACCCGAGCGCGATGAAATCAGGTTGAATCGTCATCGCGCTTTTGAAGTTTTTGCTTAAGCATGATCTTTTCGGAAAACCGCTGCACACTTTTTCCGGACCATGCCCCAGCAGCAGGCAATCATCTTTGCCGGCCGCCGTTCTCGGCTGACGCCTCCTTTTGGTTCTTCTGGTCGCCTTGATCGCCGCCCTCCGGAGCAGTGCGTACCTTCTGTCCTTCGTGAATCGTGGTGGGTGGGTTCAACACCACTTGTTGGCCGCCATTAAGCCCGTTCGTCAATTCGAGGGTCTGACCCAGATCGCGGTAGATTTCCACGGGCTGCAAATGGATCTCGTTGTCCTTGACGGTCGCGGCCCGGAGGCCCTGCGCGTCGAAGATCAACGCCTCGGCCGGAACCAAGACATTCGGGCGTTCCCGCGGCACGTCTATCTCGACATTGACGTATATCCCAGCCTTGAGCGCGTGGTCCGGGTTTTTCACATCGACCTGAACCGGCAGGGTGCGGCTCACCGACTGAAGCGCACCTGCATTGCGCGCGACCGTGCCGGCGAAGGTCCGGTCAGGCAACTCGAAGACGTGGACCTTGGCCGGCAAGCCATCCCTGATCCCCACGGCCAGAGTCTGCGGCACATTCACAGCGACCCGCAGCACGTCGTCTTTGACCACCCCGAACATCGACGTACCGGTACCGGTATCGGCATTGACGAGATCGCCGACATCGACGTTGCGGAAGCTCACCACGCCGTCAAAAGGTGCGCGCACCTCTTCGAAGCTTGTCAGCGTTCTCAGCCGATTGACGGTTGCCTGTTGCGCTTCCACGTTGGCTTCGGCGACCTTCACCCCGGCATTGGCAGCGTCGACATTGGCCTGCTGGCTCGACACGTTGGCCTGTTGATTGTCCCGATTCTGCATCGTCTCGTAACCTTTTGCAGCGAGCGAGCCGATTCGTGCATAGGTGACGTTCCCGAGCTTCAGGTTCGCCTCTGCCACGCTCACTTGGGCGGTCGCCTGCGCAACCGCCGCCTTGAGCTGCGCCAGTTGCGCTTCCGCCTGATCGAGCTGGCGATCGAGATCGGGAGAGGCGATTTTCGCGAGCAATTCGCCCTGCTTCACCCGGCTGCCGATATCCACCTTCCGTTCGGCCACGTAACCCGTGGCGCGCGCATAGATATTGGCTTGATCAAAGGCCAACGTCTGCCCCGGCAGGGTCGTTTTGATCGGATCTGAAAGCTGCTTTGCAGCCGCGGTGCGCACCTGCGGCTCGTCGCTATTGGTCTCCTCTTGAGTCTGTTTCGCCGCAGTACTGGTTCGCCAATGGCCGAGCACCCCTATTGCGAGCACGGCAACGATGGCGGCCGCAACCAGCCACGACCACCTTGCGGAAGGAGGATTCGGCCGCCGCTCCACGCGTCGCCGCTCTTCAGTCGCTGGCTGGCGTCGTCCGTCTTCTCTCATATGTAGTCCTTCACGGATGTTACCCTGCCCCGCCGCAGCACCGAATAAAGCAAAGGCACGAACAGCAGGGTCGAGCACGTCCCAACGAGAACGCCGCCGAGCACGGCGCGCGCCAGCGCGGCGTTTTGCTCGCTGCCTTGCCCCAGTCCCAGCGCCATGGGAATGAGGCCGACGAACATGGCGGCGGCCGTCATCAGCACGGGCCGCAGTCTCGTCTCGCCGGCCTTGATCGCGGCTTCGGCAGCACCGCAGCCGGTTCTCTCGCGATGCTCGCGCGCAAAGGTCACGAGCAGGATCGAGTTGGCGCTCGCCACGCCGACGCTCATGATCGCGCCGAACAGCGAGGGAATCGAGAACGAGGTCTGGGTGACGAACAGGCTCATGACGATGCCGCAGAAGGCAAGCGGCAACGCCGCCAGGACCACGAAAGGATCGCCCCAGCTCTGAAAATTCACGGCCATCAGCAGATAGACCGCGATCATCGCGATCGCGAGCCCCAGCCCGAGATTCCGAAAGGCGCTTTTCATGTCGGAGATCTGGCCAAGCACCGATATCTTGTCCGGCACCGGCAGATTCTTCTGCTCGTCCTGCATGATCTTCGATATTTCGTCGCTGACCGAACCCAGATCGCTGTTCTGCACGCTCGCAAATATGTCGAACTTGGGCTGAGTATTGAGATGATTGACGACTGTCTGCTCGGACTGGCGGCGAAGCTTGGCGATATTGTTGAATAGCGTAACCACGCCCGCGCCCTGCCCCTGGTTCGGCGCAGTCGATACGAACAGCGGAGTGTTGCCGATGTCGGCCAGCGAATTGTTGCGATATTCCGGCGTCTGCACCCAGAGCTGGTAGGGAATGCCGGTGTTCGGGTCGGCCCAGAAATTCGGGTTGACCTGGAAGCTGCCCGCCAGGGAGACGTTGAGCGCATTGGAGACCTGCTGTTCGCTCAATCCGATCTCCTGGGCCATCTGCCGGTCGACGTCGGCGAAGAATTCCGGCGCATCGGTGATCTGCTGGATGTGAACGTCGACCGCCCCGCGCACTGCGCGCAAACGCGCCTCGATGTGCTTGGCGACCTCGAGGTCTTTGGCGGCATTGCGGCCCGTGACCTGGACGTCGATCGGCGTGATCGTGCCGAAATCGAGGATCTGCGTGATCATGTCCGAGGGCTGAAAGTAGAAGATGACATCCGGGAACGCTTCGCGCAGCACCCGCCGCAGCGTCGCGCGATAGGCGTTCGTCGAGGCGTGCCCTTCCTTAAGCGAGATCAGGATCTGGCCGTCATTGTTCGCCACGAACGATCCGTCGCCGAAGGCGAAATTGTAGTTGCTCGCGGGAAGGCCGATATTGTCAAGCACGAGGCCGAGGTCGCTGGCGGGTATCACCACGCGGATCTTGTCTTCGATCGCGGCGAAGGTCCGTTCGGCGGTCTCGATCCGCTGTCCGGGTCTGGTGCGGACGTGCAGCGTCAGCTCTCCCGCGTCGATCTGCGGGAAATAGTCCTGGCCAACGAAAAGAAACAGCCCACCGGCCAGTGCGGCGACGCAGCCCGCCACCGCAAAGGAGATGATACGCCTCGCCAGCACGACATGGAGCAACCCGACATAGCCTTCGTGAAAGCGGGCGAACGCCCGCTCGAAACCGGCGTGAAAGCGCGCGAAAATGCCTTGCCTTGTCCCGCGCGAGGCATGCACTCGCTCTGCCGGTGCCTCCTGATCCGGGCGCTGGTGCGCTCCGAAGCGCTGCTCGTGCTCCCGCTGCACGAATATGTCGATGAAGATCGGGACCACCGTGCGCGACAGCAAATAGGAGGCGAGCATCGCAAAGACCACGGCGAGCGCTTGCGGCGTAAACAAGAACTTCGGCGTATCCTTTAGAAACAGCACCGATACGAAGGCCGCACATATCGCAAGTGTCGAGATCAAGGCCGGCTTGGCGATGCCGGCGGCTCCCTCCACCACGGATTGTCGGAACGGCCGCCCGTCCTCCATCAGGCGGTAGGTGTTCTCGACTGCCACCGTCGCATCGTCGACCAAAATGCCGACGGCAAGCGCGAGCCCTCCAAGCGTCATGATGTTGATGGTGTGGCCGAGCAGCCCCAATATCGCCAGTGATGTCAGGATCGAAAGCGGGATGGATATCAGGACAACTAGAGTCGAGCGCCACGAGCCGAGAAACAACAGGATCATGAGCCCAGTCAGGCCTGCCGCGATGACCGCCTCCCGCAGCACGTCCATGATCGCGCCTGACACGAACACGGACTGATCGAACAACATGTCTATCTTGGCGCCCTTCGGCGCCGCCTGCCGGATTTGCGGCAGATAACTCTTGACGTTGTCGACCACCGAGAGCGTCGAGGCCGGGCCGTTCTTCAGGATCGTCAGCAGCACCGATTGCCGGCCGTCCGCACGCACAATGTTCTGCTGCGGCGGCGAACCGTCGCGCACATAGGCGACATCGCGAACCAGCACGGGTGTGCCCCCGGCCATTTTGATCGGCAGCGCATTGAGCGCCGCAATCGCCTCGGGGGTGGAATTGAGCCGGATCGGATATTGCCAATTTCCGATCTTTGATTGACCCGAGGGAACCGTCAGGTTCTGCGTCGACAATGCATTCGTCACATCGAGTGGGGTGAGCCCATAACCCTGCAGCGCGTGCAGGTCGAGATCGACCATGATCTGGCGCGGCGCGCCGCCATAGGGCGATGGCAGCGTGCTGCCCGGCACCTCGGTCAACGTCTGGCGCACCCGATATTGCGCATAGTCGTAGAGCTGCGACTGACTTTGCTGATCGGAGGACAGTGCGAGCTGCACCACGGGCACGGAGGAGGCAGAAAACCTCATGATCACGGGCGGCTGAATTCCGGGTGGCATCAAGGCCCGGATCGAATTCATGGCCGACACCACTTGCGTGATCGCAAGATCGATCGAGACGTCCGGCTGGAAGTAGACCCGCTCGATCGCCACGCCCTGCAGCGTCGTGCTCTCCATTCGCCTGATGCTGTTGACGTTGTTGGAAAGCGAAAACTCGCTGTAGGTCGTAATGCGCTGCGACATGTCGGTGGTGTCGAGGCCGGTATATGTCCACACTACTACGACCACGGGAATATCGACCGTCGGCAGCACGTCCTTTGGCATCACGACCGCCGCGCCCGCGCCGCCCAGCAACATCAATATCGACAATACAAAAAAAGATACGCGATATTTCAGCGCGTATTTGACGAGACCCATGTGCGTCCCTTCGGTTTGGCTGAAAATTCAACCCACGGCGAAAAGTTCGCACCCGCGTCCGGGACGCAACTCATTGTGATGGGGCCGATTTGCCGAGGCGATAGGCAGCGGGCGCGCACGGCGGGCGATCCTCAAATGAACGGCTTGCCCCCGGTGACCGCGATCGTCGTTCCCGAGGTGTAGCTCGAGAGCGGATCGGCCAGCATGACATAGGTCGTCGCAAGCTCGGCCGGTTGTCCGGCCCGCTTCATCGGAACTTGCCTGCCGAAATTCTTCACCGCCTCCTCCGGCATGGTCGACGGGATCAGCGGCGTCCAGATCGGTCCCGGTGCGACCGCATTGACCCGGATGCCCCTCTCCGCCAGCATCTGTGCGAGCCCACCGGTGAAATTCTGGATCGCGCCCTTCGTGGTGGCATAGGCGAGCAGGATCGGGTTTGGCATGTCCGAGTTGACGGACGCCGTGTTGATGATTGCGCTGCCGGGCTTCATATGCGGCACGGCGGCCTTGGTCAGATAGAACATCGCATGAATGTTGGTCTTGAAGGTGGTCTCCCATTCCTCGTCGCTGATCTCGGTGATCTCACTGAACGTCGCCTGATGGGCCGCATTGTTGACGAGGATGTCGATGCCGCCGAGTTGGTCGACGGAGCGTTGAATGACGGATTGGCAGTGGCGTGGATCACTGAGGTCGCCGGGGATAAGCACCGCCTTCCTCCCCTCGTGCTCGATCCGTGCTTTGACCTCCTGCGCGTCCTCGCTCTCATTGAGATAGGCGATCAGGACGTCGGCACCCTCACGGGCATAAGCGATCGCGACCGCGCGGCCGATCCCGCTATCACCGCCGGTGATGACGGCCTTCATGCCCGCAAGCTTGCCCGATCCTTTGTAGCTGGTCTCGCCATGGTCGGGCCGCGGATTCATTTTCGATGTTAATCCGGGCATCGGCTGCTTTTGGTTCGGATAGGGCGGCTGCGGAAATTCGCGTTGCATCATGAACTCCTGCGGCAAGATGAATGCTCAATCGGCGAAGCAGGTCGATGTTCCTCTGGCAGGCTGCGCGCCTTGGCGCGTTAAGGTTGCGGAACTCCTGACTAGAAGCCTCACATCCGTTTGAGACGAAAGCTTTGGGTTCCGGAAACGCCCGTGGCCGGCATGCGTTGGCTTGCCTCACGAGGACGGAGACAACTTATGAACTTGAAGCTCTTGACCGTAACTGCCGTTATGACGGCTGCAGTGGCCTCGCCTGCACTCGCCGATCCTCATGCGCGGTCCATGCCGGTACAAAACAAGCTCCAGCAGGAGCGCGCCTACTATCGGCATGGCTACTACGGTGGCGGCTACTACGAGCCGGGCTACTACGGCTCCTATAATCGCGGTTTCTGGCCGGGCGACGTCGCCGCGGACGTCATCGGCGGCGCGATCGGAACGGCAGGCGCGATTGCAACCGCACCGTTCGCCTACAACGCCTATGCCTATAACGGCTATTATAATAATCCCTATAGCGGCTTTGCCTGTGAGCCCGGAACGGCCTTCATAGGCGCGGATGGCTTACGGCATCTCTGCCAGTAACGATCCGGTACGCAGCAACGATGAAGCAAACGGAAGAGGCGGCCTTTTGGACCGCCTCTCTTGTTTTGATATTCCGACGTTTGCCGCCTCAACCGATCTGCGTATGCTGGCCGCCCGGCTGGCAGATCTGGTGCAGCGAGGCCGCGGTGACATCACCCGCCTGGCTTCGTGCGATGTCGCCAAGCGAGATGATTCCGACCAGCCGCTTCCGACGATTGAGCACCGGCAGGCGCCTCACCTGGATGTCGCCCATGGTCCAGGAAACCTCCTCGACATCCTGATCATCGAAGCAATATTTCACGTCCGGCGTCATCACCGCTCTGATCCTGGTGTCGGGACCACGCCCCTTTCCGATCGCGCGGACGGCGATGTCCCGATCCGAAATCATTCCGACGAGATGATCATCCTCCGCAACCGGCAGCAGTCCGACGTCAAGCTCCGACATCGCCTCCGCTGCATCTCTCACCGTGTCCTCGGGAGTGCAAAGCTGAACATCCGCCGTCATTACTTCAGAGACTCTCATGACGTCCTCCGCTTAAGTTTGGCCACCAACCGGCGACGGTGTCTCCCGTTCCCGATCTCCCAGCGATTTCATGAACACATTCACTCGCTGGGAACGCGCCCTTGCTTTGCGCATTAGCCATCGACAGATGTCGTCAGCACCGGAAGGAGTGTTCCGTGGCCAAACCTCGCGAGCCAAACGGCATTGAACCCGAGCATTCCGAAGAAGACATTCAGCGCCGGCAGTTCGGCCCACGTGGCGTACCGGGTGAGCCGGATCCCGCCAAGATGACGCCGCAGCGTGAGAAGAAGCAGCCCAAGAACGTCGATCCCGGCCACACGGCGTGAGCGTGCGGAGACGATGATGCCGGAGCATCAGGAACCTCGTCGCACTCGTCGCGGTGCCGATCCGAGATCGGAACGCAGTCTCATGATCCAGCATTTGAGCTGTGTAAAAAGAAGAAAGTGAGCTGTGTAAAAAGAAGAAAGCCTCGGATTGCCGAGGCTTAAATGATTGTATGGAAGAGGCCTTACTGCTGCTTCTTCGCTTTCGTGGATTTCATCTGCTTGTCTTTGGCGGCCTGATTGTATCCCTTCGTCGCCCAGTCTCCCTTGCCACTCATGGCCCCCGGGGCCGCCGCATATGACGGTACAGTGGTCGATGCGAGGGTCAGGCCAAGCAACGCAGCGATAGCGAGCAAAATTACCGATTTCATAAAGACCTCCTCCATAATTGGAAACGACGACAATATAAAACCAATTCAATTTAAATGCGAATACATTTATTAAGTTGAATCATTTAAATATATCGAATCTTCGGTCCGTACTCCCCCGGAGCTCCCGCCGGCACCTCGACCGCCGCCGAATTCCCACATTTCTGGTATTCCTGGCACGTACAAGGCGGCACGACCGAGGTTCGGGTTCGCGCCGCAAATTCACGAATTAAAATTTCAACTTTTCACAAGCCGTCTTTTTATTTAAATTTTGCTCCCCAAAAGTATTTTCATATTTTATATTTGCGAGACGCATGACAATGGACCAGACGATTGCCCGTTTGCGTGCCCACAAGAGCAACATTGAGAGGTATCGCCGCCTGCTCACAACCAAGCTGACCGAGGTTGAAAGGCGATATCTCGAGAGGCGCCTGTGCGAAGAACAGTCGGCCTTAGAGGCTGTCGCTGTGCTCGACCACGCTGGACTGTTCAGCGTACGCTCATAAGCCAAGCATCGACGGAGAGGATAGCCGTGGCGCTTCGCGTCGCGTTTCAGCCGCCCGCGGCTGAAACGCGCCAGACGGTGTTGCCGACGTCGTCCGCGATCAACAGGGCGCCGGTCTTGTCGAACGCTACGCCCACGGGGCGACCACGCGCCTGTCCCTGGTCGTTGAGAAATCCGGTCACAACGTCCTGGGCCGGGCCGTTCGGCTGTCCATTGCTGAAGGGCACGAACACGACCTTGTAGCCATTCAGATTTGGCCGGTTCCAACTGCCGTGCTCGCCGACAAAGGCGCCACCGCGATAATTCTGCGGAAGGCTGCTGCCCGTATAGAATGCAAGCCCCAGCGGCGCCACGTGCGAGCTCAGCGCATAATCCGGCACGATGGCTTTCGCGACCAGGTCCGGTCGCTGCGGTTCGACCCGCGGATCGACGTTCTGGCCGAAATAGCTGTAGGGCCAGCCATAGAAGCCGCCCTCTTTGACCGAGGTCATGTAATCGGGCACGAGGTCAGGCCCCAGCTCGTCGCGCTCGTTCACGATCGCCCACAGCGCATGGCTCTGCGGTTCGAAGCTCAAGCCGGTCGGATTGCGCAATCCGCCCGCATAGACGCGCCAGCGCCCGGTGTCGCGCTCGACTTCCAGGATCGCGGCGCGGTTCTTCTCCGCCTCCATGCCATTCTCAGTGATGTTGCTGTTGGAGCCGACCCCGACATAGAGCAGCGAACCATCGGCGCTCGCGGCCATGCTCTTGGTCCAGTGATGATCGATCGGGCCGCCCGGCAGATCGGCAAGCTTGCTGCCGGCCTCCGTCATCTTGGTCTCGCCCTCCGTATAGGGATATCGGACGATGGCATCGGTGTCGGCGACGTAGAGATCATTGCCGACGAGCGCCACGCCGAAGGGCGAATTGAGATGGTCGAGGAAAACGCTGCGCTGTTCCGGCACGCCATCGCCATTGGCATCGCGCAACAACGTGATGCGATTGCTCGGCCCGGTCGACCCGCCGGAGGTCGCCCAGGATTCAACGAGTCCCATCGCGATATCCTTGGGCCGCTTGATGGACGGGGCTGGCGGCGCCTTGGATTCCACCACCAGGATATCGCCATTGGGCAGTACATAGAGCGAGCGCGGATGCTCCAGCCCCGTCGCGAGCGGCTGGATCTTCAGCCCTTGCGCGACGGTCGGCGTCTCGCCCTCTCTCCATCCGATCACATGGGCAATGTGCACCGGCGGCAGAAGATACTGACTGAGAGCAGGAAGATTCGGGTGCGGCCCGATCTGCGCCTTGGGGTCGCCGCCGTCGTCGCAGCCGGCCAATGAAAGCACCGCGCCGCACAGCAGCACGAGGCCGCCGACACGCCTGGCGCGTACCATCGCCGCCTTCGATACCATCATCGCACCGCTCCGACGCCGTGACGATACACCATGGACCAGCCCAGCCAGCCGGTGATCGGCAGGATAAGGACGGTGATCGCCGACAGGATCAGGCCGGTGGGGACGACCGAGGTCCAGGCGTCGCGGGTGTGCACCATGGTGTTGAAGAAAGCGATGATGAGCACGAGCAGGTTGCCGAGCATATGAGGCCATGCTGGCTTCTGCGCCCGGATCATCCGGTTGCCGAGAAAATCGGTGAGACCGGCAATCGCCGCCAGCACGCCCATGATCAGGCCGACCAAAAGCAGCCAGGCCGAGAAATCCGCCCACATCATTTCGGCGGTCAGCGCGAAGGCGATGTCGGTCAGCAAGGCTCCGATGAAACAGACGATCGGAAACGGCACCAGCATTGGGTGGATCGGATGCCCGGCGATATGCAAGGTCGGGCGGAGGACGTTATCCGAGGTCAAATCGACGTCTCCGAGCTGTCATTCTTCGGTGCGGCTGTGTCGGAAACGAAATCTACGAGCGGCCGTTCCTATGGCGCCCGGCATCAACGCGAAGGTGAATTGGAGCTTGGCGCGGTCTGACCCGGCATGGTCGGCGCCGGCCCCGTCGAGCCACCGGCGCCCTAGCTGATCGGCGCGCTGTTGCTGTTGGCGCTATCGCTGGCGGTTTGACTCTTCCAAGGTGTGTAGGCGTACAGCGGGGCCACAATGGCGATGGCTGCCATAATTGCGATCAGCCACGCAATGCCGATGCCGCATCGCTGCGCGCGGGCTCAGCGACTTCTCTTAACCCGTATCGGTCATCATGATTGTCCATTCGCTCGGCGGCAGGCAGCAGCCAGCGTGGCCTTTCAGCTCATGCTGCCCGGCAGGAAGCAACGGATCGTGGTGCCCAGCGAGCCCTTGATCGGCCACACCATGGTGCGGCCGGCGCGATTGGGTTCCGTGATTACGGCATCGTCGGGCACGGTGATCCACTCGCCATCGATGCGGACGCGGTAATGGCCGTCCTTGGAGTCCCAATCCGGATCGGCGACCGCATAGCCGTCAGCCACGGAACAACATAGCCCCTTGCTGCTCTTCAGACTGTCAAACCAGGGTTTGAGCGGAGAATTGGCGTAACGGCCGTCGTCCCGCGCCGTTACGGACTTGACCGGCAGCGCTGCAAGCACGCAGGTGAGCACCAGCACAAAGCGTCCCTGTCTCATCAGCATGACCTAAACGCGTGGCAGGTCTACGATGAAAGCGTAACTTTGCGGCTTCAATATGCCATGCCGCGCATGGCCTGAGTGACCCAGACGCCGCGCATTTCGGGCAGCGGCGATTTCACCAGATTAGCCCAAATCCCGCCGCCAATGAGTAAAATGGCCGTGGTGGCGAACGTCAACTTCCCGAGATAGCTCATGACCTGACGCGTCCCGCACGCATTCAATGTTTGTTGATGTTCCTTCAATTCCCATGTGCGAGTTTCGTTCCTATGTCACAGGACTGCCCGATCGTTGGGCGCCTCCCACTACCGTCCACCACCGGCAGAGCCGAACCTTGCCGCCCCTCTCTGGTTTGATTCAAAAATCGAATTGAGGAGAGAGCGATGGTCGCCAACAGCAAACGCCAGCTTGCCGAGTTCGTGATCGACAAAGCGTTTGAGCCGGTGATGCGGGCAAGGCCGGACGGCAAGTCGGATTCCGACCGACGGACGCTGCAGCATCTGCAGGACGCGACCCGGGCCGAAATCGAGCGCTACCGCGGCTACGGTTCGGCGGCCGAGTTGATCACCAATTTCAAGCGGGATTTGAGGTCCGAGCCCGCCAAGAGGGTGCACGCGCAGTTGCGCCGGCTGCACCTTCCGACCCTTGAAGACATCCAGGACGAATTTGAAGGCAAGGTCCGCTCGCTCGGCCTACGCCGGCGCGACTGAGGCACAGCCGGCTCTAGGGACTGATGGTGCTTCGCAAAAAGGCCGGGCACGGCCCTCCCGGCCTAAACGTCGATCGCGTTGCGCGCGATGACATTACGGTAAAAGGATGCGCTGAGCTTCGGCCTGCGCACCAACGTTTCGAAATCGACATGGTAGATCCCGAAGCGCTTCTCCAGGCCGAAAATCCATTCGAAATTATCCATCAGGCTCCAGAGAAAATAGCCGCGAACCGGCGCGCCCTCCGCGACCGCGCGCTGGAGTTGCGTGAGATAGTTGCGCAGATACATGATGCGGTCGAGATCGTAGATCTTGCCGTCGGGCCTGATCTCGTCAGACGACGACGTGCCGTTTTCGCTGATATAAATGGTCTCGACGTCCCAGATCTTCGCCGCCAGCCGCGGCACCCAATAGGCGGTCTCCGGACCTATCCTGAGCCATTCCGAGCTCATATGCGGAAAAGAACTCGGGAAAGGCAGCACCGAAAAGCCGGGAGCGTGCTCGGCGGCAACCACATAGAATTGCGGGGCATAGATGTTCAGGCCGATGAAATCATTCCTTGAGCCGATGATCTTCAGCTCGTCCTCGGTAAAGGTCGGTGCGTTCGCGCCGGCATAGGCAAGGAAGTGGTCGGTGTATTTGCCCTCGAGGATCACGTTGAGAAAGCCGGCGTTGAGTTCGCGCGTGGCGATCTCCGCGGCGCGGACATTCTCCGGCGTGTCGATCGCAGGCAAGCAGGCAGCGATGTTCTCAGCCGGGCCGACCTTCGTCCCGGCATGCCCATGAGCGCGAACGGCCTGCACGGAAAGTCCGTGGGCCAAGGCGACGTTGTGACGAACCTGATTGAGCTGTTTCTGGGGAAGCTTGAGTCCCGGCGCATCGATGCCGAGGCCATAGCCGAAATTCACGAAGCGCCCCACTTCGTTGATGGTGAAGATGGTCTTCACGCGATCGGTTAGCCGCTCCGCCACATAGGCCGCATAGTCCGCGAAGGCCTTTGAAGTCTCGGTGGACTGCCAGCCGCCCACGCGGTCCTGCAGCGCCTGCGGCAGATCCCAATGATAGAGCGTCGCATAGGGCTCGATGCCATTCGCCAGCAGCTCGTCCACGAGGTGGCTGTAAAAATCGAGGCCCTTAGGGTTGGGCGCGCCGGCCCCTTCCGGAAACACCCGCGGCCAGGCGATGGAGAAGCGATAGGCCTTGACGCCAAGCTCCCTGATCAGCCCGACATCTTCCTTGTAGCGGTGATAGTGATCATTGGCCCGATCGGCATTCGTCCCGTCGGCGATATGGCCTTGTTGATGCGAAAAGGTATCCCAGATCGAGCGCCCGCGCCCGTCCTCATTGACGGCGCCCTCGATCTGATAGGCCGACGTGGCCGTGCCCCAGATGAATCCGCTTGGGAAGCTGCCGGACGCCAGTCGGCCGGCCGCCGGCTGCGCGGGCGTCTCGTCCGCTTTCGCGGGCGCCGCGGCGATGCCGAGCGCAAGGCCCGCAAGCTTCGCAAACGTCCGGCGTGAAAAATCTTCCAGCACCTTCAAATCCCCCTACGCAAAAATCGCTCGGATCGGCTGCCCGGCTCGCGCCGTCCCCCCCAGATTCGGCCGACGACCGCCAATCTGCTCGAAAACCGGAGGCGGGACAACCCGCCCGCGGCAAGTTGATCGGGCAGTTGCGACAAGCGACAGCACCGCTGCGCCTCACCTTGATCTCGATCGCGTGCTACGGTTGACTGGCTGCGATGCTCGCGGACGATCCTACGCGAGGCTTGAAACAACAACGAATGGATAAGAAGACAAGGAGCAAATCGTGATTGGATTCCAGATCCGCAAGCGCGAGCGCAAGGTGGACGCGGCGCTCGTCGCGCGATTCCGCGAACTGCCGGTCGCCAACATCAGTGACTCAATGTCACGGATGACGGCGGGCGGCGCCGGCCTGCGCCCGATGCACCGCGGCGGCGCGCTCGCAGGTCCGGCGTTCACGGTGAAGACAAGGCCTGGCGATAACCTCATGGTGCACAAGGCGCTCGATCTCGCCGAGCCAGGCGATGTCATCATCGTCGACGGCGGCGGCGACCTCACCAATTCCCTGATCGGGGAAATTATGGTGGCGCATGCGCAGGCGCGCGGCATCGGCGGCATCGTCATCCACGGCGCGATCCGTGACTACGACACGCTGCATGCCGGCGACTTTCCGGTGTTCGCGGCGGGCGTTACCCATCGGGGGCCCTACAAGGATGGTCCCGGCGAGATCAACGTGCCGATCGCGATTCAAGGCATGGTGATCGCACCCGGCGATCTCATCGTCGGTGACGGTGACGGCATCGTCTGCGTCCCCTACGATGTCGCGGCGGAGGTGTTGAAGGCCGCCGAAGCCAAGCACCAGGCCGAGATCAAGCAGCTCGCCGCGATCAAGGAAGGCCGCAGCGACCGCGACTGGGTCGATGCGGCGCTGGCAAGGCTCGGCTGCACGATCCAGAGCTGACGGTTCGCGGACATCTGAAGGGAGGACATCGTGCTCAACTATTTCGGGATGACGCATCCAATGGGGTGCGCCTGCTGCGGCCCGCGCCCCAATCCCTGGCGGGCGGTCTCCGCCGCCTCATCGCTTCCGCCGGCGACGAACATCGAAGCCATCGAGGGACTCTCGCACGCGGCCGGCGCGGGCGGCATGATCATCGACTGCCACGGGCATTACACCACTGAGCCGACCGCCATGCTGGACTGGCGCAAGCGCCAGATCGCTGCGATCAACGATCCCTCGCAGATGCCGAGCGTCGATTCCCTCAAGATCAGCGACGACGAGTTGCGCGAATCGGTCGAGGGCGCCCAGCTCAAGCTGCAGCGCGAGCGCGGGACATCGCTGACGCTGTTCTCGCCGCGCGCCTCCGGCATGAGCCACCATTTCGGCGATGCCGGCGTGAGCGCGGCGTGGTCGCGGGTGTCCAACGATATCATCTATCGCCTGACGCAGCTTTATCCGAAGAACTTTGCCGGCGTCTGCCAGCTCCCGCAATCGCCCGGGGTCGAGCCGAAGACCTGTCTCGGCGAATTGACGCGCTGCGTCGAACAGCTCGGCTTCGTCGGATGCAACCTCAATCCGGATCCCAGCGGCGGCTATTGGACCGATCCGCCGCTGACCGACCGCTGGTGGTATCCGCTGTACGAAAAAATGGTCGAGCTCGACGTGCCCGCGATGATCCATGTCAGCGCTGCGGCCAACCCCGTCTTTCACACCACCGCGAGCCACTACATCAACGGCGACACCACCGCCTTCGTGCAGTTCCTGATGTCGGACCTGTTCAAGGATTTCCCGACGCTAAGGTTCATCATCCCGCATGGCGGCGGCGCCATTCCCTATCATTGGGGCCGCTATCGCGGAATCGCCCAGGACCAGAGGCGGCCGCCTTTATCCGAAAGCATCCTGAAGAACGTGTTCTTCGACACCTGCGTCTATCACCAGCCCGGCATCGATCTTTTGACGCGCGTGATCCCCGCCGAGAATATCCTGTTTGCGTCCGAGATGGTCGGCGCCGTCAGGGGCGTCGATCCCGAGACCGGGTTCGATTACGACGACACAAGACGCTATATCGATGGATCCGCGAGCCTGACGCCTGAGCAGAAGCACGCGATCTTCGCCGGGAATGCCCGCCGGGTCTACAGCCGCCTGCCCGCGGAACTCTTCAACTGAATTGCTCAACCCTCACCCTGAGACCTCCGCGGAACCTGTCATCGGGCCGCGCTTCGCCCGGACCCGTTCTGGCCAGCTCCAGGCTCCGCTCTTTTTCGATTGTTTATATGATGACCATACTTTAATATGACGAGAAGAAGGGATGGACAGTATGGAGCCTCGTCATGTCAAGCCAAGCGTGGCGAAAAACGGCGTGCAATCTCTGCTACATCAATTGCGGCATCGAGGTGATGGTCGAGGACGGCCGCATCGCCAAAGTGCGCGGCGATCGTGACAATCCGAAGTCGCAGGGTTATCTCTGTAACAAGGCCGGCCGCATTCCTTTCTATGCCCATCACAGGGACCGGCTGACCGCGCCTTTGCGCCGCCGCGCCGACGGCGAGTTCGAGGCGATCGACTGGGACACCGCGATCGCAGAAATCGCCTCACGCCTGCGCGCGCTGGTCGATCGTCACGGCGGCAAGAGCATCGCGCTCTATGGTGGCGGCGGCCAGGGCAACCACGCCGGCGGCGCTTACGTTCACGCGATGCTGCGGGCCCTGGGCTCACGCCACGTCTTCAATGCACTGTCGCAGGAGAAGACCGGCGACTTCTGGGTCAACGGCCATCTGTTCGGCAGCCAGACCTGCCACACCGCGGAGGACGTGCACCACTGCGACCTCCTGTTCGTGATCGGCGCCAACCCTTGGGTCGCGCACGGCTTTCCGAACGCGCGCGACCAGCTCAACCAGATCCGCAAGGATCCAGCCCGCAAGCTGATCGTCATCGATCCCCGCCGCACCGAAACTGCCGAGATGGCCGATCTTCATCTCGCCGTGCGGCCCGGGGCGGACGCGTTCCTGCTCGGGGCGATCCTCGCGACACTGTTGCGGCGCGATGCGGTGGATCACGAATTTCTCGCCCAGCACACGACCGGCTTTGCCGAAGTGAAAGAGGCGCTCTCGCGCATCCCCGTCGAAGCATGGGCACGAGCCGCGGATATTCCGCTCGGCGAGATCGAGCGCTGCGCGGACATGATCGTTGCCGCCGAGGCGATGACCGTACGCGTCGAGCTTGGCATCCAGCAGGGCGTCAATTCGACGCTCAATTCCTATCTGGAAAAGCTGCTGATCATGTTGACCGGCAGTTTTGGCCGCAAGGGCACCAACCAGCTCCATAGCTGGCTGCAACCGCTGTGGGGCAACACGCCCAACCAGAAATTTGCGCCGACGGACACCGAAGTCATCGCCGGGCTTCTGCCGCCCAACATGTTCCCGCAAGCGGTGCTGACCGATCATCCGGACCGCTTGCGCGGCGTTTGGATCGACAGTTCGAACCCCGCGAATACCGCGGCGAACACGAGCGAGGTGGAGAGGGCGTTGCGGACGCTCGAACTCTGCGTCGTCGTCGACGTCGCCATGACCGAAACGGCGCGGCTGGCGCACTACGTGCTGCCCGCCTCCTCCCAATACGAAAAATGCGAATTCACGCTGTTCAATTTCGAATTTCCGACGAACTACTTCCATGTGCGGCCAGGCGTGGTGCCGCCGCTCCAAGGCACCCTGCCCGAGCCCGAAATCTACACACGGCTCTCCCGCGCGCTGGGACTATTGCCGGGCGATAATGTGCTGGCGCCCCTGCGCGAGGCGGCACTCCGCTCGCGCCCCGCTTTCGCAGCGGCGTTCCGCGCCTTCGTGGCGGAAAACCCAGCCGCCGTGCCGCTCGGCGCGTTCCTGCTCTACAGCACGCTCGGTCCCTCGCTTCCCGACGGAACGGCCGCGGCTGCGCCGCTGTGGGGAGCCGCGCTCGCCTGCGCGAAACGCGCGCCGGAGGCGGTGCGACGTGCACTCAGACTCGGCGACGAGGTGCCGGACGCGCAGCTCGGTGATGCGCTGTTCGACGCGATCGTCAACTCGCGCAGCGGCGCCGCGATCACGACGCATATGTACGAAGAGGTGTGGTCGCTGATCGGTCACCCCGACCACAAGGTGCATCTTGCGATTCCCACCCTGCTCGAATGGCTGAACAGGCTCGATCCCGCGGTCGCAAGCGCGCCGAACGACTATCCCTTCATTCTCGCCGCCGGACAACGGCGGATGTTCAATGCCAACCAGATCTTTCGCGATCCAGCCTGGCGGCGCGACGATCCCGATGGGGCGCTCTTGATCAACGCCAAGGATATGGCCTGCTTGGGCGCCAGCGACGGCGAATGGATCGCGGTGACATCGCGGGCCGGACGCATCGTCGCCCGCTGCAAGGCCGACGACAGCGTACGCGAGGGACAGTTGGCGCTGCCGCACGGTTATGGCCAGTCCTATCCGACGAGGGACGGCGAGCGCCTAAGCAACGGCCCGCGCGTCAACGTGCTGACCGACAGCCGGAATTGCGATCCGATCGCCGGCACGCCCTATCACAAGCATGTCGCCGTCCGGCTCGAGAAGCTGCCGATGGCGGAAGCCGCGGCCTGTGAGGAGCTGTCGCGCCGCATTCATCAGTGACGAGCGTGCCCCCCTCAAGCCCGCGCCGAGCGCGCAAACGCATGCGGGCCCCGCGAAAAGCAAGCGCGTGTGGCAGCCTTCAGCGCACAGGCCGGCGCCTAGCCGACCCAACGCTTGGTGTTCTTGTCCTCGCCGGGCAGCGCGATGTGCAGTTCCTGCGCGCGGGCCTTGATCGTTCTGATCGGGCGGCCGAGCTTCACGGTCATCAGCGTAATGCTCTTCCCGGCCGAGGCCATCGTGCGCAGCAGGTTGTCGTCCTCTTCGGTCCAGAACCGACCGTGACGCTTGATTGGAGTGCTCATGGTGAATGTCTATCGGGCCCATCACGGGCGATGCGGCCTGACTGGCTCAAATCCTGGTTCCGAGAACAGATGATACGCGTGGCCGCGAATTCAAGGAAGGAAGCTGTATTCTATCAATAAGTTAACCCAAGCGCTGGCACCCTTCGGGCGGACTGCGCCCTGCGTCACAGCAGCCAACCACCGGAACGACGCCGCCGGTTCCACGTTGGTTCCATTGCGATTACTTTAGCGGTTTCTCCGGATCGGACAGGTGTACGTGCCCTCTCAGGTCAACATTCCCCTTAGCAATCTGCGGGCGGTCGTAATTGTGATCGTCGTCGCGTTTCACTCGGTGCTTCCGTACCTCGCTTCGCAGCCAGCCCAGCCCTTCGCCTTCGACGTGCCGCCCTACCGGTGGGTTGCGTTTCCCATCATCGACCATGAGCGCTGGTTCGGCTTCGACCTGTTCTGCGCCTGGCAGGACGTCAGCCTGATGTCGCTGATGTTCTTTCTGGCGGGCCTGTTCACGCCCGCGAGCCTGGACCGCAAACGCAGCCGCATCTATTTGCGCGAGCGCTGGTGGCGGATCGGACTGCCGTTCTTTCTCGTGGTCGGGGTACTCAGCCCGCTCGCCTATTATGCCTCCTATCGATTGACCGCCGCCAACCCTTCGCCTTCGGCCTTTTGGGAGCACTGGCTGGCGCTGCCGATGTGGCCGGCCGGACCGGCGTGGTTCTTGTGGCAACTCTTCCTGCTCAGCACGCTCGCGGCGGCGCTCCGCGCGCTAGCGCCGCAAAGCCTGACGCGCTTGGGCCGACTTGCGGGGAGCTTGAAAGACCGGCCGCTTGCGTTCTTCATTGGGCTGACGGCGCTCTCGATCCTGGCCTATGTACCACTGGTGATGGCCTTCAACCCTTGGGACTGGACCTCGTGGGGTCCATTTTCGTTCCAGCTCAGCCGTCCCTTGCTCTATCTCCTCTATTTCTTCGCCGGCTACGCCATCGGCGCGGCCGGTACGCAGCACGGCCTGCTCCGTGGCGACGGCCAGTTCGCAGAGCATTGGTGGGCCTGGCTGGTAGCTGCCGTCGCAAGCTTCGCGCTGTGGGGCGTCCTCACGTCGCTGACCCTAAAGGGCTGGGACAACAGTCCGCTCGCCTATCGCCTGGCGGCGGCATTCGCATATCCGCTCGCCTGCGCGAGCGGCGTACTGTGCATGCTGGCGATCTGTCTCAAGCTGATGCGAACACAACATCGCGTGCTCGACAGCCTCTCGCGCAACGCCTATGGCATTTATCTTCTGCATTATGTCTTCGTCGTGTGGCTGCAATATGCGCTGCTCACGATTCCTTTTGACGCACTGACCAAGGCCGCAATTGTCTTGTGTGGCGCGCTGGCGCTAAGCTGGGGCGCAAGTAGCGGATTGACCGCATTCAACCCGCGCCACTTCGGCACGCCGGGCGGGCGCGCGATGGCGGATCAACCGCGCTAACGGAATAGGCAGATGTCCCTGACGTTCACACTGGCCTCCCGCAATCTATTCCACGACCGACTCCGCTTCGTCGCCACCCTGGTCGGGATCATGTTCTCGGTCGTCCTAGTGATGGTTCAAATGGGCCTGTTTCTCGGTTTCGGCCACATGGTCACGATGATGATCGATCATGCCTCCGGCGATGTTTGGGTAGTGCCGAAAGGAGCGAAGTCCTTTGAAGACCCCTCCCTGCTCGACCTCAAGCTGCGCAATCGCGTTGCAGGCGTCGCCGGTGTCGCAAACGTCATTCCGGTCGTGATCGGCTTTTCGGACTGGCGGCTCGACAGCGGCGAGGTGACGCCTGTTTTTATCGTCGGGCTCGATCTGCACGACGGCGGCTTGCACCCATGGAATGTGGTTGAGGGCGACGTGCAGGCTCTGGGGCAAGGGCCCAACGTCGCGGTCGATCGCTCCTATTTCGAACGGCTCGGCGTCGACGGCGTCGGCGGGACGGCGGAGATCCGCGGCCGCCGCGTCAAGGTTGTCGCGATCACCGATGGAATTCGCTCTTTCACGACGACGCCTTACATCTTTGTCGACGTCAAGAATGCGCGCACCTACACCGGTACGCCACCGGACCGCGCCAGCGATCTGCTGGTGCGGCTTGATCCAGGCACTGATCGCGACAAGGCAATCGAGGCAATCAAGGCCCAGGTCGGCGATGCCGAGGTGCTTTCGGCCAGCCAGTTCCGAAAGCGCAGCCGCGACTTTTGGCTGTTCGGGACCGGCGCCGGCGCCGCGCTGTTCGCCGGCGCCCTGCTCGGCGTGATTGTCGGCACGGTGATCGTAGCCCAGACGCTTTATTCCAGCACCAAGGATCACTTAAGTGAATTTGCGACCTTGCGCGCCATGGGCTCTTCCAACGGCTATATCTATAACGTCATCATCTATCAGGCGCTGCTCAACGCGGTCATCGGGTTCGCCTTTGCGGCCGCGATCGGTGCGGTGGTGGTGCAGATGACCGCGAAGAGCGCGCTGCCGATCGTGATCACGCCCTGGTTGGTCGCCGGCTTGCTGGCGCTCACGATTCTGATGTGCGTGATTTCGGCGATCGGCGCCATCTTCCGCGTGGTGCGCATCGATCCAGCGACGGTGTTCATGGCATGAGCGACTGCATCATTGAAGCCAAGTCCGTCACGCGAAAGCTGGGAAGCGGCGCCCGCGAGGTGCAGGCGCTGCGCGGCATCGACCTTTCTCTAAGCCGCGGCGAACTCACGCTCTTGATGGGACCCTCGGGCAGCGGCAAGACGACCCTGCTGCTTGTGCTCGGATGCATGCTGACGCCGACATCCGGCACCGTTACCGTATGCGGAACATCGACCACCAACCTCGACAAGGAGGCCCTTGCAAAGCTCCGGCGCGACCATATCGGCTTCGTGTTCCAGTCCTATCATCTGTTCCCGACATTGACGGCGGCGCAGAATGTGCAGCTTGCGCTCGATATCCGCGGCGACCATGGCGGCGCGGCCGTGAAACGATCGCGCGAGGCGCTCGCGATGGTCGGACTTGGGTCCAAGATCCGCAGCCTGCCGAACGCGCTGTCAGGCGGCGAGCAGCAGCGCGTGGCGATCGCGCGCGCCATCGTCGCCAATCCCTCCGTCGTCCTCGCCGACGAACCGACGGCCGCCCTTGACGGCGAGAATGGACGCACGATCATGCGCACCCTGGCCGATATCGCGCATCAGCGCGAACGCGCGGTGCTTGTCGTCACCCATGATCCCCGCGTCATCCCCTTCGCTGACCGCATCATCCACATCGAGGATGGATTGCTGGTCGACCAGCCCGCCGGCGAGGTCGAGCGCTTGCGCCTGCCAAAAGCAGCCGGCTAGCAGAGCGGTCGATGAGCCTGCGCGGCGAATTCGTGCGCCTCGGCACTCGCGCTTTTCTCAAATGGCGCAGCCGGCGATTCGATCTCGACGCCTGGCGCACAGGTATGCGCGCCACCAAGCATCTGGTGCCGCATCCGCCGGCGCGCTGCCACACGACGAAAGTCCTGGTCGACCGGCGAACGCTTTACCGGATCGAGACCGATCGGTCCCACGGAGCGCGTCACCTGCTTTATCTTCACGGCGGCGCCTACATTTCCGGCGCGCCCGCCCATTACAGGCACTTCACCTGGAGGATCGCGGACGCGTTCAAGGCCTGCGTCTGGGCCCTGGAATACCGGCTTGCGCCTGAACATCCCTTTCCGGCGGCGCTCGATGATGCGGTGGCGGCCCATACCTGGCTGCTTCACAACACGCCGGATGCCAGCCGCCTGTTTGTGATGGGGGATTCCGCAGGCGGCGGATTGATGCTCGGCTTGCTGCTGCGGTTGCGTGACGAAGGCAGGACGCTTCCGTCCGCTGGGGTGGCCTTGTCGCCGTGGACCGACCTGGCGCTGACGGGCCGATCGCTGCGCGAGAACGCCGCATCCGATCCCATGCTGAATGCCCACCATCTGCCTATCTTCGCTGACTATTACCTGGCCGGCGCCGATCCGCGCGCGCCCTATGCCTCACCGCTTTACGGCAATCCGGGCGGGCTGCCGCCGGTGCTGATCCAGGTCGGCGGCGATGAAATTTTGCGGGACGATGCCGTGCGGATGGCAGAGAAGCTGCAATCGCAAAATCCGCTCAGCCGCCTGGAGGTCTGGCCGCGCATGCCGCACGTTTGGCAACTCTTCGTCCCCTTCCTGCCCGAAGCGAACCGCGCAATCGCACAGATCGGCGATTTCATCGCGGACGTACAGCGCTGAGCCCGGCCCGTTGTCAGGCCGACATGGCAGCGGCGGGAGCTTCGCCGGGACCCGCGAACAGCCTGCGGCCGGGAACGGCATCCAGCAGTGCGCGGGTGTAAGGATGCTGCGGGGCGCGAAACACCTCTCGGGTTTCGCCCTGTTCGACGATCGCCCCGCGCTGCATCACCACGATCCTGTCAGCGATTTCGGCGGCGACCCGCAGGTCGTGCGTGATGAAGAGCATGGCGAGATTCATCTCCTCGCGAAGCTCGGCGAGCAGTGCCAGGATATTGGCCTGCACCGAGACGTCGAGCGCCGAGACGGCCTCGTCCGCGACCAACACCAGCGGCTTTAGCGCCAGCGCACGCGCAATGCAGATGCGCTGGCGCTGACCGCCGGAAAACTCGTGCGGATAGCGGTCCACCGCGCTTTCACTCAGGCCGACCCTCGCCAAGAGCTCCTTGGCCTCGGCCATCGCCTCCCCTGCGGAAGCGCCGTAGGCGATCGGGCCGCTGGCAATGGCAGCGCCAATCTTCTGGCGCGGATCGAGCGCCGCAAACGGATCCTGAAACACGATCTGCACCTTGCGCCGCACTGCCCGCAATTGCGCGCCACGCAGTTTCAGGAAATCCTCCCCGGCGAAATCGAGTGTGCCAGCGTCAGGCTCGATCAGCCGCATGATGATGCGGCCGAGCGTCGATTTCCCCGAGCCTGATTCGCCGACGACGGCGACAGTCTCGCGCGGGCGCAGCGCCAAGGCGACGTCACGAACCGCCGGCACACGCCGCGGCGGACGAAACAGGCCCTGCCGCGTGACGAATGTCTTGTTGAGACCAAGCGCCTCGAACAGCGGCTCACCGCCGATCTCCCTCACCGCAGCCGAAGGCGGGCGTTTGCCGGGAACTGCCCCGATCAGCGCCTTGGTGTAGGGATCTTTCGGAGCCCGCAGGATCTCGTCGACGCTGCCTTGCTCCACCACGCGCCCGCCGCGCATCACCACCACGCGATCGGCGATATCGGCGACCACGCCGAAATCATGGGTGATGAACAGCACGCCCATGCCGCGCTCGGCCTGCAGGCGACGGATCAGCAGCAAGATCTGCTTCTGAGTGGTCACGTCGAGCGCCGTGGTCGGCTCATCCGCGAGCAGGAGCGACGGATTATTCGCCATCGCCATGGCGATCATGATGCGCTGGCGTTGCCCGCCGGAAAGCTGGAACGGATAACTGCGCGCGAGCGTCGCAGGCTCCGGCAAGCCGACCGCAGCGATCAGCTCCAGCACCCGCGCGTCGAGCGCGGCGCGCGTGGGCCTCGGCCTAGCATGGGTGATGATCATCTCCGCGATCTGGTCGCCGACCCGCGCCAGCGGATTGAGCGCGCTGAGCGGCTCCTGGAAGATCATCGAGATGGCGCCGCCCCGCAGCCGCCGCATGGCGGCATCATCGGCGTGCGCAAGATCGTTTGCGCCATAGCGGATAGCGCCGCCGGCAATGGTCACGTTGGGCGGAAGCAGGCCGAGCACCGCATGCGCTGTGATCGACTTGCCCGAACCGGATTCGCCGACCAGGCACACGATCTCGTTGCGCGCCACGGAGATCGAGACATTCTCGACGGCGAGGCCGCGGTCGCCACCCTTCGGCAACGCGACCGACAGCTTCTCGATCGACAGCAGGACCTCGCTCATGCCGCGCGCACCTTTCGCGCCACGCGCGGGTTCAATGTGTCGTTGAGACCTTCGCCGACCAGGTTGATCGCGAGCACCGTCAGCAGGATCGCAATGCCCGGAAACACGCTCATCCACCACGCTTGCCGGATCACAGTGCGCGACGCGCCGATCATGAATCCCCATGACATCAGGTTGGGATCGCCGAGACCCATGAAGCTCAACGCGCTCTCGATCAGGATCGAAGTCGCGATCGTCAGCGAGCCGGTGACGATGATGGGCGACAGCGCGTTGGGAAGGATATGGCGCAGCACGACCACCAAAGGCGGCTGGCCCTGGCAGACTGCAGCCTGCACGAATTCGCGGCCGCGAAGCCGCAAGAACTCGGCCCGCGTCAGCCGCGCCACCGGCGGCCAGCTCACGGCGCCGATCGCGACAACCACGTGCGTCAAAGTCGGCCCGAGTGTCGCAACCAGAAGGATGGCGAGGATGAAGCCGGGGATGGTCTGGAACAGTTCCGTCAGCCGCATCATCGCGTCATCGACCTTGTCGCCGAAATAGCCGGCAACCGCTCCGATCACGACGCCTATCAAAACCGCCGCCAGCGTTGCCGCAATCCCGATCATCAGCGACACCCGCGCGCCATAGGCGATGCCGGCGGCGACGTCCCGGCCAAGCATGTCGCTGCCGAGCAGCAGGCCTTCGCTCAACGGCGGCTGGAACGGCGCGCCGACCATGTCCCAAGGACTATCCGGAAACAGCACCGGTGCCGCCGCGGCCAGCGCGAGCACTGCGACCAGGATGACAAGACCGATCATGCCGGTCGGATGACGTAGGAAGGCTTTGAGCGTATCCATGATCTACCCCGCTCAGGACGCCGCACGCAGCGCGACGCGGGGATCGATCAGCCGGTAGATCGCATCGGTGATCAGATTGAGCACAATGACAATCACCGACATCACCAGAAAGATACCGAGCATCACTGGGTAGTCGCGCTGCAGCACGGCGTCATAGATCAGCCGGCCCAGACCCGGCCACGCGAACACGGTCTCGATCACCACCGCGCCGCCGACCAGCGCACCCGCCTGCATGCCGGCGACCGTCACGACAGGCAGGATGGCGTTGCGCAGGATGTGGCGGGCGATGATGTTACCCTGCGTCAGCCCTTTGCTGCGTGCCGTCTTGATGAAGTCTTGATGCATGACCTCGATCACCGAGGAGCGCGTCAATCGCGCATAGATCGCAAGATAAACCGCGGCGAGCGAGGTGGCCGGCAGCACCAGATGCGCGGCGATGTCGCCAAGCCGCTGCAACGGGCTCATCTCGACGCCGATAGTGACGTAGCCGAAGGCCGGCAGCCAATCGAGCTTGACCGAGAACAACAACACCAGCATCAGGCCAAGCCAAAACACCGGCATGGCATAGAGCAAGAGAGAGACGATCGTCAGCAGCGTATCGGACCATCGTCCGGCGCGGACGCCGGCGAGCACGCCGAGCACGACGCCTGCGGTCAGCGCGATCAGGAACGCCGTCGCGGTCAAGAGCAGGGTCGCCGGCAGGCGCTCGGCGATCAGCGCGCGGACCGGGCGCTGCTGCCGGTAGGAATAGCCCAGATCGAGCGTGACGACGCGCTTGAGATAGATGGCGAGCTGCACCGGATAGGGCTTGTCGAGGCCATATTCGGCGCGCAGTTGTGCCAGCAGTTTGGCGTCGGCTGCTCCGCTCTGGCTGGCGATGACCTGGACCGGGTCGCCCGGCGCGGCGTGCACCAGGATGAAGTTGAACGTGGCGATGACCAGCACCACGCCAACGAACTTGGCCACCCAGCCGACGATCGGAAGCACGATCGCGGCGCCGCGGCCACCTGATACAGCCGACGCCGACATGCTCATCCGAACGACACCGCCCCGAAGGTCTCGTGGACGCCGATCGCGGTCGTGATCACATTCTTCAGCCGCTTGTCCGTGAAGTTCGGGTAGTCCTGCTCGATCAGCCAGACGATCGGGACGTCCTCGACCAGGATCTTCTGTACCGCGCTGTAGAGTTCCTGGCGCTTGTCGTCGCTGGTCGCAACCGCCGCCTCCTCGAACAGGCGATCGACTTCCGGATTGGAATAGCCCGCCGTGTTGGAGAACAGCACGCCTTTCCGGATGTTCGAGCTGATATAGGTGCGCGACACGCCGATCGCGGGATCGCCAAGCTGGTAGACGAGGTTCATCGTCATCGAGAAGTCCCAGTTGCCGCACTTCTCCGCCCAGCCGGCGATATCGGTGCCCTGCAACTGCACATCGATGCCGACACGGCCGAGCGACTGGCGGATGAACTCCGCGGCTCGCTGGTAGATCTCGCCATAGGGAGGTACCAGATAGGGGATCGAGACGCGCTTGCCGTCCGGCCCCGGCTTCAGGCCCATGTCGTCGAGCAGCGCCTTGGCTTTGTCGAGGGAGTATTCGTACTGCTTGACGTCCTTCTCGTAGAAGCGCGTCTTAGACGACACCGGACCGGTTGCGACCTTGCCGAGACCGAAATAGACGCGCTGCAGCAGCGCCTTGCGGTCGATCGCGGACATCACGGCCTGGCGGAAGCGCTTGTCGTTCATCGGCGCGATCCGGTTGTTCAGCTCCAGCCATTGATGCGGCGCGAACAGCTCATAGCCCTTGGTGGTCATGCTGACGTTCGGTAGCTGCGCGAGCCGCTGCACGTCAAAAGCCTCGACGTCGGACCACTGGGTGAGTTGGACCGTGCCCTGCTCGAGCGCGACCGAACGCGAGGCGGCGTCCGGAATCACGCGGTAGATGATCTCGTCGAGATGCGGTTCGCCGGGGCGGTAATATCCCTCATGCTTAACCAGGTGCACATGCGATCCCCGCACCCATTCCTTCAGCTTGAAGGGACCGCAGCCGATCGCCTTTTGGTTGGCCGGGTTCTTCCGGTAGTCGGTGCCTTCGTAGATGTGCTTGGGCACGATCGGCGCGGTTGTGCAGTCGAAGGCGCCGAGGAACGGCGCGAACGGTGTCTTCAGCTTGAACACCACCGTGAGCGGATCCGGCGCCTCGGCGCTCTCGACCCGCACAAAGATGCCGCGGGCGCGCGCGTGCGTTTCGGGCAGAAGTTTTGTCACGGAGAAGATGACGTCGTCGGCCGTCAGCGGTGTGCCGTCGTGGAAGGTGATATTGGGATACAGCTTGAACGTATAGGTCTTGCGATCTTCGGAGACTTCCCAAGATTGGGCGAGCCCAGGCAGAGGCTTCAAGTCAAAATCGTAACGCAACAGGCTCTCATAGATCTTGCCGCCGAGCGTCAAGGTCGGCTGTTGCTGGTTCAAGGCGGTGACGAGGATCGGCGGCTCCGGCTGAATGATGGTGTTCAGCGTGCCGCCGGCCTGGCCCGCGGACCGCGTGATGCCGAGCGGAAACCCGGTGATGCCCATGGCTCCCGCCGCCAGACTCAGCTTGGCGAACTCTCGTCTATTCATTCCGTCCCTCGTTTTCCGTATCACTCAATTGATATTTGCGAGAACTCAAATCAGTCGTGCCGCAGCGCGCAGGCGGAACCGCGACATCGGGTTAAAGCTTCTTCAACCCGCACCATTCGGCGACGAACAGCGCGATGCTCAAGGTGGTCTTGCGCAGGCTTTCAAGCTCGACCCGCTCGTCAAAGGCGTGTGGCCCGATGCCGCTAGGTCCGTAGCAGAGCGCGGGCATGCCGGTGTAGTAGCGCGTGTCGTTCACGGCCGTGGACAGGCGGTCTTCGAGCGCGGTGCCGAACGCCGTTTCATGGGCGGCCGCAAGCACCGCTTCCGCGGCGCTGCCGGGCTCGCATACGGCCGGATCCGCTTGGAATCCGCTCCAGACCAGCTCAGCCGGATTCTCCGACAGGAAACTATCGTTCTTCTGCGCCTCGGCCAGGCATTGCTCGATGCCGCGCATCGCCTGCTGCGGCGTCTCGCCCGGCAAGAGGCCGATCCGGCAATCGAGATCGCACCATGCCGGCGTCGAACTCGCCCAGTCGCCTCCCTTGATGATGCCGACGTTGAATTTGACGGGATTCTTGACCTTGCCGAACCAGGGATCATCGACCGCCCTCGCGTTAAGCGCCTTGGTGTAATCCTGAAAGGCACGCACCAGATGCATCGCGGACAGGATGGCGCTGGTGCCGGTCTCGGAATAGGCGACGTGCACCGGCGTGCCGCGCACCCGCAAGCGAAACCAGATGGCGCCGACCTGGGCGCGGGTCAACGTGTGCGCCGTCGGCTCGGGAATCAGGCAGGCGTCTGCCCGATATCCCCGCATCATCGTCGCCAGCGCGCCGTTGCCAGTGCTCTCCTCTTCGGTCACGGTTTGCAGATGAATGCGGCCGCCCGGCGCATAGCCCGCGCTGCGGATCGCATCGAGCGCATAGATCATGGCGGAGACGCCCGCCTTCATGTCCTGCGCGCCGCGGCCGATCATCCAACCATCGCGCACGGTGGCCGCGAAAGGCGGATCGCTCCAGAGATCCGCGGGACCTTCCGGCACCACATCGATATGGCCCTGCAGGATCAGGCTGCGGCCGTTGCCCTCCGGATCATACGTGGCTACGACCTGCTTGGACCCGGCCAATGGAATGTCATCCATCGGCGCGGCCTTCGGGTGGCTCGTAAGATCGATATCAGCGAGGCTGAAGACATCGACCGCATAGCCGCGCTCGCCAAACTGCTTGGCGAGCCACTGCTGCAGCGGCTCTTCCTTGCCGCGCAGACTGGGAAATTGGACCATGCGCGCCAGGAACGCGACCTGATCCTCAAAATTACGATCGACAGCCGCGCGCAGGCGCTCCGTCACGTCATCCAGCGCGTTGTTTGCCATCCTACTGCCTCCCGTTGCAGATCTTGATCGTTACGATGATTGCTGGCCGCTCTTCTCAGGGTTACGCCGCAAGGCACCGCTCCAGGATCCCCAGTCCTTCGTCGATGATCGCATCCGATGCCGTCAGCGGCACCAGGATGCGGATGGTGCTCGCAGTGGTGCCGCAGGATAAGAGAATCAGGCCGTTTTCGTGGGCGCGCCGGGTGATCAGCTTGGTCATCTCGGGATCCGGCTCATCACTGCCGCGCTGCTTGTAGACGTCGAACGCAATCATCGCGCCTGGACCGCGCGCGGCGGAAATCGGCACCAGCGTATTGGCGCGCGCGAACCGATCGATGGCACCGCGCAGGCGCTGGCCCAGTACATTGGCCCGTTTCAAGAGATCCTCGCGCTCGAAAATGTCGAGCACGGCAAGCGCTGCGGCGCAGGCGAGCGGATGACCGGCATAGGTGCCGCCCAGACCGCCGGGCTCGGCGGCATCCATGATGGCGGCGCGGCCGACCACACCCGAGAGCGGCATGCCGCCCGCGAGACTCTTGGCGACGCAGATCACGTCCGCCTGCACGTCGTAATGTTCCATTGCGAACATCTTGCCGGTGCGGCCAAAACCGGTCTGCACCTCGTCGGCGATCAGGACGATGCCGTTCTCATCGCAGAGGCGCCGAAGACCGCGCATCAGCTCGGGCGGGGCCTGGTGGAAGCCGCCCTCGCCCTGCACCGGCTCGATGACGATCGCGGCGACATGCGAGGCATCGATGTCGGCTTTGAAGATCAGGTTGATGTAATGCAGCGTGTCTTCCACCGTGACGCGCCCGCCAGCCACGGGAAAGGGCGCGTGCAGGATGCCTGGCATCGGCAGGCCGAAGTTCTGCTTGTAGGGCACGACCTTTCCGGTCATCGCGCTCGCAAGCGCGGTGCGGCCGTGGAAACCGCCGGTGAAGGCAATCACGCCGCTGCGGCCTGTGGCAGCGCGTGCGATCTTGATTGCGTTTTCGGTGGCCTCAGCGCCCGTGGTCAGAAAGATGGATTTGAGCGGACCGTTGATCGGCGCCAGCGCGTTGAGGCGCTCGGCGAGCTCGACATAGGGCTTGTACGGCAGCACCTGGAAGCAGGTATGGGTGAAGCGATCGAGCTGCTCGCGGATGGCGCCGATCACATGCGGATGGCAATGGCCGGTGTTGAGCACGGCGATGCCGCCGGCGAAATCCACGTAGCGCTTGCCGTCGACATCCCATACCTCGCTGTTGAGCGCGCGTTCGGCGAAGACCGGAGTGGCATTACTGACGCCACGCACCACCGCCGCCTGTCTTCGTGCCAACAACTCCGCGCTCACTGCCATCGAGAAATCTCCTGAAACTGGGATGACAGCCTATGGCGCGGCAAGCCATGATCCATCAGCTTCTGGTGCGGATCAGGTGACTCTCATGCACCAATGGCCACGGGATGCTTAGGTCTTGGGCGGGAGCTGAGCAGGCGTTAGGCGGCTCTGGTCAAAATACCATCAATCGTACAGAGCGGGCGCGGAGCGGTACCCGACGCGCCTATGCAGCCAAGACCTGCTTCAACCAACGGCGCAGCGCCACGATGGGCGGATCCTCCCAGCGCTCCTTCAGCGCCACGAGCTGATAGGACTCCATATAGATCCGGGACGGCAGCACTTCGATCAGCGCGCCGGAGCGCAACTCCTCCTCGACCAGCACGTCATTGGCGAGCGCGACGCCCTGGCCGAACCGTGCCGCTTCGATGGCGAGATGCGCGTGCCACAAGCGCGGACCGCGAAGAGGCGGCGTATCCTCGATGCCGGCAAGCGCGAACCAGCGCTGCCATTGCTCGGTCGACTCTTCGTGAATCAGCGCGACGTTGGCGAGATCCGCCAGCGTGGTGATCCCCGGGTAACGCGCCAGATAGGCCGGACTTGCCACCGGGAAGACGCGCGGCCGCACCAAGGCTTCGGCCATGAGCGCGCCGCGGGTATCGACCGCGTCGGCATAGACGATCTCGGCATCGGCTTCCGCGCGCGACAGATCGGGATGCGACAGTGTCGGCTGCAGGTTGATGTCCCAATTCCGCGGCGGTCCGGTCAGTTCGGGCAGTCTCGACAGCAGGCGCCTGTTCGCGATCCCCGGGATGCACCAGATGTTCAACGTCGGCCGGGACACCGGCCGGACCATGGAGGTGGCGCGCCCGATGATGTCGAAGGCCTGGGAGATCTGCGTGTGATATTGCTGTCCGGCGCTGGTGAGCGCGACACCGCGCCCCTCGTTGCGCAGCAGTGCAACGCCAAGGCTTCGCTGCAGGTTTTGCAGGTGGCGCGAAACGACGGTGTGGCTGACCGCGAGTTCCTCTCCGGCCGCCCGCACACTCCCCGTGCGTCCGACAGCTTCGAATGCGCGCAGCGCGATGAGCGATGGCAGTCGCGGCCTGCTCATGGCCCCACCGTTTTACGTCGTATCATCCCCCGCAATGTCCTTCCTGCCCCTTTCGTGTCAGCACTTGACGCGGCATCGTTGCTCGTCATGGCCATATGTGTTCGGCGCATATCGGCCGGCGGTCATCTTGTCCGCATAGCCCCGATCGCGTCATAACAATGCGCGCGTTGAATGTCGCTCTTAGCGCCTGCGGCGACGCAACGCCAGCGTTGGAAAAGGGATCGGTAACGCGTCCCCTTAGTTAACTTTTGCGGTTTGCGGAGAAGCCGTGAGGCCGACAATTCGGAGCGAGCGATGAACAAGGCCGCAGCGATCTGGAATCCGCACAGCGCGCACTGGGGCGCGTTCTCAGCGCGCTGGAACGGTACGACGCTCGAGGTTGCGCCTTACGAGCGCGACCCGGCTCCCTCGCCGATGCTTGGCAATTTCACCACCGCGTTGCGCCATAAGGCACGCATCCTGCGTCCCATGGTCCGAAAATCCTGGCTCGACGGCAATGCGCGCGGCAAGCGCGACTTCAACGGAGGCTTTGTCGAACAGTCGTGGGAGGAGGTGATCGACCTTCTCGCCGCCGAACTCGCACGCGTGCGAAGCGAATATGGCGCGAGCGCTGTCTATGGTGGCTCCTATGGCTGGGCCAGCGCCGGACGCTTCCACCACGCGCAGAGCCAGGTCCACAGGTTTCTGAACCTTGCCTTCGGCGGCTATGTGCGTTCGGTCAACAGCTATAGTGCCGGCGCCTCCGCGGTGATCCTGCCGCATGTGATGGGACCGTTCGAAGGCATTTCGCGCCGCAACGTAACCTGGCAGCAGGTCGCCGAACACACCGACACGGTGCTGGCGTTTGGTGGCATGCCACTGAAGAACTCTACCGTCGCCAGCGGCGGGATCAGCGCCCATATCGAACGGGACGCGATGAGGCAGGCCGCGCGCCGCGGTGCGACGTTCTTCTGTATCAGCCCGCTGCGCGACGATATGCCCGAGGAAGCGAGCGCGAAATGGCTGCCAATAAAGGTCGGCACCGATGTCGCCTTGATGCTGGCGCTCGCGCACACGCTCCTGGTCGAGGACCTCTGGGACCACGCCTTCGTGGCGCGCTATTGCACCGGCTTTGAGAAATTCAAAACCTACCTGCTCGGTCAGGACGACGGCACGCGAAAGGATGCGGCATGGGCGGCGGAGATCACCGGCCTGTCCGCAGGCACCATCGTCGATCTCGCACGCCGCCTGCCGCGCGGTCGCACGCTGGTGGCGATCTCGCATTCGCTGCAGCGGGCGCAATTCGGCGAACAGCCGGTCTGGATGGGCGCGGTGCTGGCCGCGATGCTCGGCCAGATCGGCCTGCCCGGCGGCGGCTATAATTATGCGCTCGGTGCGATGGGTCACACCGGGCGCCGCGTCAACGCCGTTCCGATCCCGACGATGCCGCAGGGCAAGAACAACGTCACCGAATTCATCCCGGTCGCGCGGATCAGCGACATGCTGCTCAATCCTGGACAGCCGTTCGAGTACAACGGCAAATCGCTGCGCTATCCCGATATCAAGCTGGTCTATTGGGCCGGTGGCAATCCGTTCCATCACCATCAGGACATCAATCGCCTCCGGCATGCCTTCAACGTGCCCGATACGATCGTGGTGCACGACAGCGCCTGGACGCCGATGGCGAAATTCGCCGACATCGTGTTGCCGGCGACGATGACGCTGGAGCGCGACGACATCGGCGCCGCCGCGACCGATCCCAGGCTGGTCGCGATGCGCAAGGTGGTTGAACCGATCGGCGAGGCACGCGACGATTTTGCTATCTTCGCTGATCTCGCGCGCAAGCTCTCGATCGAGCAGGCGTTCACGGAAGGACGCGACAGCCGCGAATGGCTGGTTCATCTCTACGAGCCGACGCGACGGGCGCTGGCGGAATCCGGCTGGGAGGCGCCCGATTTCGACGAGTTCTGGCGACGGGGCGAGCTCGCCCTGCCGTCCGAGGCCGATGACGGCGGCTTCCTGCGCGCTTTCCGCGACGATCCCGTCAAGAACAAGCTGCCGACGCCGAGCGGCAAGATCGAGATCTTTTCGCAGACGATCGCCGGATTCGCCTACGGCGACTGCCCGCCGCATCCAACCTGGCTGCCGTCGACCGAGCCGGCCACCGCGCGGCATCCGCTGACGCTGATCGCCAACCAGCCTTCAACGCGCTTGCACAGCCAGCTCGATTTCGGCGCCTACAGCCAGTCCCGGAAAATCGCCGGCCGCGAGCCGGTGCGTCTCAACCCGATCGATGCCGAGCGCCGCGGCATCGCGCATGGCGACATCGTCCGCCTGTTCAACGATCGCGGGGCTTGCCTCGCCGCGGCGACCCTCTCCAAGGACGTGATGCCCGGCGTGGTGCAGCTATCGACCGGCGCTTGGTACGATCCGGAGCCAGGTGCGGCCGAGCAGCCGCTGTGCGTCCACGGCAATCCGAACGTGCTCACGCGCGACATCGGCACGTCAAGGCTGGCGCAAGGTTGCTGCGGACAGGTCACGGTCGTCGAATGCGAGAAATATGTGGGATCGCCGCCTCCGATCCGCGCTTTCGATCCGCCCGAACCGATCGAAGCGGCCGTTCGATAGACGTCACTCCGCGAAGACCCACTGATACCCATCGCCGGCGCGAAGGATGCGTCCGGCCGAGGTCTCGGTGAAATGCGAGGAGAAATAGGTCGCGTTGCGCTCGGCGCAATATGCAAGCATGCAAACGCGCGAACGTCTCGCCTGATCGCGATCGGCACAAAAGATCGAAGCGAGATCCGGCGCATGAACCTGGATAGGGCTGTGCATGATGTCGCCACCGAACAGCGCTTCCTCGCCTCGCGAACTCAGGCTGATCGACATGCGCTGAGCTGAGCGAAAGCGCGCCTAACCTCTGGCGTCATTGCGGCGCAAGCGAAGCGATCCAGACTTTCTCCGCTGATGCAGTCCCGGTCGCTTCGTCGCTTTCGTTCCTCGCAATGACCGGCGAATGCGCTAGAAATTTCGGGCCACTGTGAGTCTGGCCGCCAGCGGTTCGGCCGGATGCACGACGTAGTCCATCACCCCATTCTGACACACGGCGGCGGGCGCAATCTGCACGGGGTAACAGAGATTGTACAGGTTGTCGGTCTTGACCATCGAGCCGTAGGCGTAGGAGATCTGATTGGTCCTAGTGTTGAAGATGTTGAGCACGTCGAGCTGAATTCGCCAGCCGTCATCGGTCCGGTAGCCGATACGCCCGTTGAAGAGGCTGATCGGCGTTGAGCGGAATGCATTGTCCTCGGTGAGCGGGCTTGACGCCAGATAGCGCCAGCGCAGGGTGCCGAACCAGCCGGTCCTTTCGCCGAGCGTGATGCCCGCCGACGCTACCATCGGTGGCGCGTTCGGAATGTAATTTCCGGGCGCGTTGCCGATCTGCGCCTGCGGATATCCCGCCAGCGAATCGTAGATTGCGGCCTGATCGCTGTCATAACCGACGAAGCGGGCATGGGTCAGCGCAAGATCCGCATCAAACTCGAGCCACGGCACCGGGCGGTACGTGTTGGTCCATTCCACCCCGTAACGATGGCTCGCCCGGCTCGCCGAGGTGTCGCCGGAATCGCCGCTGAAAACAATCTCGGAGGCTTGGTCGAGCATGAACAGGCTGACCGAGGAGTCGAGGCCCGGCACGAATTTGGTGCGGACCCCCACCTCCGCCCCCTTCGTTCGCACCAGCAAGGGCGAGGCGTCCACCTTCGTCGAAGGATCGTTCGGCGCCTCTGTAATGGTCGCGCCACGCGCATCGTTGCTGTGCATGCCCAAGCCGGCACCTAAGAAAAATTCCGTTTTGTTGAACGGACCGACCACCATGGTGAATTTTGGGCTGCCGATCCGGGCGCTGACCTTGCCGGAATTGTTGGCATCGAACCAGGACGTGACGTTGGCCTCGTAGTAGTCGCCGCGCCAGCCAAGAGTGGTCCTCAACCAATCGGTCCAGTGTACCGTGTTCTGAACGTAGAGACCGAGACTGCCCTCTCCCACCCGGTCGCTGCGCACATTGGACAGGAAGCTTCGCTGATAAGTATCCGTCAGCGCGAGGTCGATGGCATCGTAGCGGGTCTGGATGCCGAAAGTGGTCTCCATCGGGCGGCCGGCCAATGATCCATTGAACGTGCGCGACGCGTTGGCTCCAGCCATCACGCGGTCATCGTGCTGATGAAACTGATCGCCGAGCGTCGGATCGGAGAGAAAGTAGGTGAAGTCATTGAACAGATCGAGCGAACTCTTGACGACAAATGCATTGGCTTTCCACGATCCCGCATCATCGCCGCCCGCGATCCGCGCCGACAGTGCGAAACGATCGGTGTTGCCTCCGTCGGTCGGGTCTTCCGCGCCGTAGCGCGCAAGTTGGCCCGACAAGATGGCGCGCTCCGGGACCTGATCAGTCGAGCTCCATCGGTTGGAATAAGCCATGCCGGTGATGGAGAGACCGTCCAGCGCCGTTCCCTGGGTGTAGCGCACCAAGGTATTCAGCTTGCGCATGTCGTCGGGATTGTCCCACGGTCCATCGTAGGTCCCGGCTTCGCCGGCGACGAGCAGCGTCCCGTCGCCGACATTGGTCGACCCCATGCCGAAAAGCCGTTTGTAGCCGAAGCTCCCGGCAGTCACTTGGGCAATGCTCTTGTCGATGCGGTCGACAAGCCCGATGTGAAGATTGCCAGCCGAGCTGAAATCGCCCTCATCCGCGAAATAGGGGCCCTTGCGTACCTCCAGCGCGTTGATCGTCTCCGGCATCAGCCAGTTGAGGTCCGCATAACCTTGACCATGGGCATGCGTGCGCATGTTGACCGGCACGTCGTCGACGAAGATCGCCAGATCAGTGCCGTGATCGAGATTGTAGCCACGGAGAAAATACTGGTTCGCTTTGCCTTCCCCACTGTGTTGCGTCACGATCAGCCCCGGTACGGCTTCGAGAACTTCGCCCGGGCGCGCCACCGGACGCGCGTTCAGCGCGTCGCCAGCAATCGTGACCTGGCTGGCCATGTTCGGCTGGCCCGCGGGCCCCGACGCCACATTGGGTGCACCGGAGACCGTTGCGGGCGCCCCGGCTGTCGGATCGGATTGCGGCCGGCGTTGGGAAGCTCGCGCGACGTTCCGCGCATTGCGCTTGGCCGATTGATGCAGCTTGTGGGATTGCGCCGTCGACTGAACCGTGATTGCCGGCAAGACGGCTGTGCTGGCCGAGCCGGCGGACTCGGTGCCGGTGGGAGGTGAGCCGGATTGCGTCTGGGCCTGCGCCGTTTGCTGGACTGCTGGCAGCACGAGCATGCCCGCGATCACCAATCCACGCAAACTCCTCGACACGCCTCAACTCCACGTCGCCACAAGGGGATCGCAACGCATCCGGGAATGGCCGCCAGCCGACGCAAGATCAGGATTCGTGGATCGCCCCGGATAGCCCTTATCGACCGAACACAACAGTATGATGTCAAGCAAGAATCATCATACCGCAGCCTGGTGATAACCTGACCGATTGCGAAAGAAAACAAATGCCGCGATGGCCGGTGCGCGTGACAGGCAGCGTTCCTGGCTCTGCGTCGCCCGCCGCCGAACCGGCGCGTCGTGCGTCAAACTGTGCGATCTGTGCGTCGGAAGAAATCCGATTGTGGTCTCCGAGCTCGATGCCAATGGAAGCAATTCCACCGCGCTGTCAAATGGTCGTCATCAATCCCGAGAATATCTGACACGGAGCGGGCGACCGGTTCGTTTGTCCGCCCACAGGCGGACCTTTCCGGACGACTCTGATCTTGAGTTCTCACCAATCCAGAGTTGCTAGTTTGGTCTTCACGCAATCCAATCCGGCCGGCGGCGCGATCGCATCGCGAGATGATGTCGGAATTCCGCTTCACGCCGACGCAGCGCCAGCGCGCCGGCGTCTCCATGACGGCTGGGCGCTGATCCCGATCGTCGCCGCGTCCGGCTTCGCCGGCCTCGGCTACGAGATCGCTTGGACGCGCCAGTTGAGCCTCGCGTTCGGGACCGAAATGATGGCGGTGCTGGGCGCGATCGCCGGATTTTTCGCGGGACTGGCGCTGGGCGCCTTTGCTCTCGACGGCCCGATCCGACGCGCCAAATCACCGCGAACCATCTATGCAGCGCTTGAGGCCGTGATCGGGCTCTGGAGCCTGGTGAATGTGTGGCTGCTGCCCGCTGCTGGTCGAGTTCTGTCGCCTCTGCTCGGGACCGAGCCTGCGCCGGCCCTGCTTTGGGGTGCGAGTTTTGTGTTCCCGACACTCGTCCTGCTTCCCGCAACCATGGCGATGGGCGGAACGTTGGCTGCGCTTGAACGGATGACAAGGGAAGCTTTCGCCGACGCTCGCATCAGCGCTGGCGTTTTTGGCGCGAACACCGCGGGTGCGGTGGCCGGTACCCTCGTCTCCACATTCGTGCTGATCCCTGCGTTTGGATTTTCCGGGACGCTGTTTTGCCTCGCCGCCGCAAACGCCGCATGCGCCCTGGGCACGCTCGTGATCGGAACCTCCTCCAATCGGACCACGCCTGAAGCTGACGAACGGCAGCCGCATGCGATCAGCGAGCTGCGGCTTACAATCACCCTGTTTGCCACCGGCCTGCTCGGAGTGGCTTTCGAGATCCTCGTCGTCCGACTTGCGGCGCAGGTGATGCAGGACACGGTGTACACTTTCGCGGGACTACTCGCTGCATATTTGCTCGGCACCGCGACCGGTGGGCTCATCTGGCAGCGCGCGGGACGCCATGCCGGGGATGGAGGCCTGCGATGCTTGCTGGCCGGCACCGCACTCGCCTGCCTGACGACGGCTGTTCTCGCACCTCACATCACCCGTATCGCCGAGAGCGCCGTCGAGGCCGGTATCGTCGGCGAATTGGCCGTGGCCACGGCGCTGTTCCTGGCGCCGTCGACCGCGATGGGGGCGCTGTTCGGGCTGCTCGCGCAACGGGTGCGAGACCAGCGCGGATCGCTGGGATGGGCGGTCGGCATCAACAGCATCGGCGCCTCGATCGCCCCACTGCTCGCGGCGCAACTTCTGATCCCGACCTTCGGCGCATGGACAGCACTCATTCCCGTCGCGCTCGGTTATCTGCTCCTGCTTCCGCTCAGCCGGGCAGCGTTCGCCTGGTCTGCCGCCCCGGCAATCGTCGCGCTTGTCCTGTGGGTACGTCCCACCCCCTCGCTGACGAAGGTGCCCCCAGGCGGCGCGCTGCTTGCCGTCCGTGAAGGGCCGATGGTGACTGCAAGCGTCGTCGATGACGCGTCGGGCACAAGGTATCTCGACGTCAACGGCCACTTCCGCATGGGCGGCACGAGCTCGGTGCGATCCGACTATCGGCAGGCGATGCTGCCGCTGTTGCTACATCCGGCGCCGCACCGCGCCTTATTTCTCGGCATCGGCACCGGCGCCACCGTGGTCGGCGGCTCGCAGATGCCGGGAGTTACGGTGCAAGCCGTCGAATTGTCGCGCGAGGTGGTCGACCTGTTGCCGTGGTTTGCTACCCCCGCAGCAGGCGGCCCGAAGCCTCGCGTCACCGTGGCTGACGCGCGGCGCTACGTCGCCGCGGACACCGACAGCTATGACGTGATCGTTGCCGACCTCTTTCATCCGGCGCTCGACGGCAGCGGCTCGCTCTACACGATCGAGCACTTCGAGGCCGTCAAAAAACGGCTTGCGCCCCAGGGCGTGTTTTGTCAGTGGTTGCCCTTGTATCAGCTCGATCTGCCGTCCTTGCGCGCGATCGTCCGCGCCTTTCTCGAGGTCTATCCCGGCGGCTCGGCCTGGCTCAACCACTATAGCGTTCGCACCCCCATGCTCGCCCTGATCGGTCCTCGTGATGGGAAGCATTTCGATCTCGACAGGTTGGCCGCACGACTGCGCGATCCTCTGGTCAGGCCTGTCGCAGGCCCGCTGGGGTTCGAGACGCCGATCGACTTGCTTGGACAATACGTCGCAGGCCCTCGCGCCCTGTCCGCGTTTGCCGGCGCAGGTCCCCGCAACACTGACGACTATCCCTTGGTCACCTTCGATGCGCACCGCAACGTCCGGGCTCTGACGGCGCCGCCCTGGTCACTGTTGCTCGCCATCACTCGAGCGATACAGCCAGACCCGGCCGAGCTTCTCGTCGCGCCGCAGCGCGATCACCTAAGCGAGCGGTTGACGGCCTATTGGCGCGCACGCAACCGGTTTCTTGAGGCAGGTGCGGCGCTTCCCGGAGATCCGCGCGGCAGGACGCTGATCGAGGCCGCGTCCCCCGGGCTGCTCGACGCGCTTCGCTTCAGTCCCGAATTTGATCCGGCCTATAGGCCGTTGATCGGCATGGCGAAATCGCTGATGACGTCAGACAGCACAGCGGCTGCGCGGCTGTTGCGCGAGATCAACGAGGCTGCGCCCTCGCGCGGCGAAGCGAGGGAGTTGCTCGCGCGCGAGTTCGGCCAATGAGCGCGTGACTGCTTGTGCCTCCGATCAAGGCGCGAAGGTCACCCGATAGCCCCAGCAATCCAGGTGATCGGGTATTGCGTTGAAGGCGATCGTAATGCGCTGCTCGCCCCGGTTTCTCGGCACCTCGTGATAGAGATAGCTGGGAAAGAGCACGAGATCACCCGGTTCGGCCTCCGGCAGCATGTACTTGCCGGCGTTGTACGGTCCGACTGCAGCGCTTCGGGTGTGATGGCGAAACGAGAAATCAAAACCACCTGGCGGCCGCACGAAAACCGTATTGCTCGCGGGGTGCGACGACGTCAGATAGAAAATGCCGGAGACGAAACTGTTTGCATGCGCATGCAGCGTCTGGTTTCCGCCCGTCTCCAGCATGTTGGTCCACATCTCCTTGACGGTCCACCGCAAGGTCTCACCGAAGAGGAGCACGCCGAAATCGACAAGTTTCGGGATGGCGAGCTCGGCTATTTCCTGAAACAGCTTGTTGCTGCGAGGGTCGGCAACCTCAGTGTGGAAGAGCTGATCCGATCGCAGATTGCTTTCGATCCGGGCGTTGCGGATCGCCGCCACCGCAGCATCTTTGAGCTCCGGGCTCAGCAGGCCGGGCGAACGCATCAGCGGAATCGGGAAAAGCGGTTCGATCTGATCCATGCCACAACGTCCAGACGTCTCGTCCGCCGGACAATGCGCGCATGAGCATGACACGGCAATGACGGTCGCCCGCAATCCTCACAGCGCTGCTGACGCGTGCAACCAAGCTCAGTGCGGCGGCAATTCGCTCGGTTGCAGCACCTGCAGACGCTCGCCGGGCTTGAGCCTGTGACGCCGCTCCCGCAGCTCCTCGGTCGCGCGCGCTGTGGCGTCCAGGCAATCGTCGAATTCCCCATTACCGGCTTCGACCAGGGCCTGGTGCAGATCGCGCTCGGCGAAATACCGCGAAGGGTCATCTTCCGCCAAAGCGGCAGCGAGCTGACGCGCCTCCGCGACCGCCACCTCGCAAGACTCCCGGGTCGCTTCCTCCGCACCGCCTGCAGCGCTCCCAGGCGCGGCCGCAGCGCTCACGAGCGTGATCAGGATCAGAAGGAGAAAACAGGTTTCGCGCAAGAGAAATCCATTTGCAACGAGACAGCGATCGTGCTGATCGGCGGGCGCGACCAGCCTTCGGAAAAGATTCTGGCGGGGTCTACCGCTTTGGTATCCCCGCCAGAGAGGCGCAATTTCAGCGCGCGACAGCGTCAGTCACCATTGCGCGCGATAGTGGCGCTTCACCGGGACCTACGTTACGCAGAACCGACACCGCGGGTCCTGGTCACGCCTTGGTCTTAGTCGCGATCCCAGCGCCAGTCGTCCCAGTCGTGGTCCCGATCGTTCTCGGCGTGGCCGCCAAGGGCGCGCGCGAGCTCCGCATTCTTTTCGACCAGGAGCTTCGGCGAATAATGCGGACGAATGAAGATCGGGTTCGCATAGAACCAGACGTTCGAGTAAGCCTGAACGTCATAGGTGACCTTCTTCACGCCGCTGCCATCGGTCTGCAGATGCGAGGGGCACGCGGGATCCGTGCAGCTCACATTGGCGTTAGTGAGGTCGATCAGCGGGTTACCGGCGCTATCGGTAACGTTCGGCGTCGCAACGGGGATGTTGGTGCCGCGGGCACGGATATAGAAGGGCGTATTGCCGGCCGTGAACGTCGTCGTGAAGCGCAGCTTGGTCGAGCCGTCATGCCGCTTCCAGCTCTGCATCTTCGTGACCGGGATCTGCTGAGCGATCTTGGCCGAAGAGTTGTACACGATCGTCGCACCGGCCGTTCCGGCCGCATTCGCCACCGCATAACCCGGGGCGCCCGGCTGGATCACACCGGTGATATCGCCGGTGATGAGGTCGACGTGGTCGAGCGACGGCTTGTTCAGCGGCTGCTTGATGCCGACCTGCGCGAGGAGCGGATTGTCGAAGCTGTACGGGCTATTGTTCTTAGCCGGGATGCTCATCTCCATCTCGACCGTGATCTTCTCGCCCGGCCGCACGACCAGCGTCTCGCCCATCGTCTTCCAATCGTCGTCGTGCTGACCGCGTGCGCGGTACAGCAGGTCCGGGCCAATGATATCGGCATTGACCGAGTAGGAATTTCCAGAGCGCATGCCGTCGATGATCGACTGCTCACTGAAGCGCCGGGAGTTCGGAATGTAGAGCTTGGTGTACTCGCCGGGAATGAAGTCCGACGTCGTCGCCGCGTCGCGCGCACCGAACGCACCGCGATTGTGCCAATCGGAGCTGACGAACAGGAAGAAGTTGCGGCCTTCGCCGAGCAGGCCGTCCCAGAGGCCGCCGACCTTCGCGGTATAGATGCCGCTCATACCGTAAGTACCGCCGCCGACCGCGCCGGATTCGTAGGAGCCGGAGCCGCCCGAGATTGTGCCCTGCGCCATGTGGCCGGGCGATTCGATGCCGAACGCTACCGTCGGACCGGCATTGTTGAAATCGCGGAAGTGCTCGATGTTATAGCCCTTGCTGCTGGTGGCGCTGAACGGACCCTGACGCTCGGTGTGCGTCGGAATGGCGTACGACTTCAACGGATGGTTGGCCTGAAGCCATGCAATGCCGGCAAGCGCCTTCTGGTGACCGGCGGTACCGTTATTGTTGACGTTGTCCTTGCCGGCCCAGACCTGATTATTGCGTGCATCAACCGGCCCGATCGCGTCGGTGTCAGCGCGGTCGAAGCGGTACTCGAACTCGGCCATCATGTTGGCATTGCCGTAACCGCGCGGATTCTGGCCGGTAACGACGGCAACGTCGGTGTGCTCGTGACCGGGCACGATCCATTCCAGACCTTCGACCAGCACCTTGTTGTACATTTGCGTGCGGTTGACGATGATCGGATATTCGACCTCCTCGATCGATTGCCAGCGCCACATGGTCGCATTGGTGCCCGAGCCGTTCGGCGTGCCCTTCAGGCTCGTGATGGTTATGCCGTCGATGGTCTTGCCGAGTGTCTGGCTCCAATAGGTCGTCGTATTGTCGCCCGTGATGTTGGCGCTTGCATCGCTGAAGCGGCAGTCGCGGTTGCCCGAACCGCCATGGTTGCCGAGCGTGAACCAGTCGAGACCGAAATTGTTGCCGCCCGCAGCGGCGACGCCGGTACCAACCGAACGATCAATGGAGTAGCCGGCTGCAACGGAGCCGTCCGTGCAGGTGTTGTGGTTGTGCATATCGCCGGCAACATAGGGATTGCCCCTGTGGCGCTTCTCGCCCCACTCCCAGCGGTCGTTGCCGGAGGCCCCCTGCGTCAACGCCAACGAGACCGAAGCCGCCGTCAGCAAGATCTTCTTGGAAGATGAAACCATGTAGTCGCCCCTACAGGAATTGATCTGAATCGAAAACGTCAACGACGCTGCATGCGCCATGCGGCGATTTCAGCGCGGGCGGACAAGATCAAATGTCGGAGACAGTTTGGTGAAGGTTTTGTTTTGAATCACCGTCGCGTCCGCAATCGACACTGCGGCTTGTCGACGCAGTTTTTTCATCGACTGCACGATTGCCCGGTGACAAGTGCGCGCGGCTCGTTGCATAAGCTTGGCCGCACGTTGTGCTCGAGAGAAATGTAAAAGATTTATGTCAACGCCAATGATCCAGAACGTGACAGAGACGATCGATTTGTCGACGCAGCGCACGAACCGCGCGACAGAAAATTCATCGAATATAGCAGCTAAAATTTCTCAACCGACCGTGTTGGCGGCAGTGCATTTTCTTCGGCGCGAACCACTCGTGCATTTCGTTCTGCTTGGCTCGATTATCTTCGGCATCAATGCGGTGCTGCATCCGCCGACGAAGGACGAGAAGGTCATTACCGTCACCAAGGTGATGCGGCAATCCTTCATCGACAACTTCGACGAGGACAAGGCGCGTACTCCGACCGATGCCGACCTCCAGAAGATGATCGATGCATGGGTCGCCAGCGAGATTCTTTATCGCGAAGGCAAGGCACTCGGCGTCGATCGCGGCGACGAGATGATCCGCGATCGTGTTGCCTTCAAGCTGCAACTCCTGATCTTCGACCAGGTGCATGTGCCGCAACCCACCGAAGATCAGCTACGCGCCTGGTTTGCGAGCAATCATACGCGCTTCGATCAGCCCGAACAGGTCGGCTTCTATCTGACGCCTCCGACCGACCAAGCCACCGTGCAACGACAGCTCGAGGACATTCGGGCGCAGCGCGAATCCGAAGAGCTCCGCAATCAGACCCGGGCGATCCTCGGACGCCCAGTCGACAGTCTCGCAGCATCCTTCGGTGAGGGCTTCCGCGACGCTCTGCTCACGCTTCCGCAGGGAGAATGGCACGTCCTGCAGTCGAAGGAGGGCTGGCACGTCGTTCGCCTTGATTCCCGTCGGCCGGGTGCACTCGCCAGATTCGAGGATGTGCAGGATGAGGCCGCGAGGATCTGGCACACTGAAGAGACGCGCAAGCAAGCCTGGGAGGCAGTCAATCGGTTGAAGGCCAACTACACTGTGCGGTACGAGCAGTGAGCACGATGCGATATCTCGCAGCGGCGCTGCTCGTTCTCGCCGCGCTCATCCTGCCGTCTCAGACCCGCGCGCACGAAGCCTCGCTCGGCGTGCTTGAATTGCGCGAGGTGCGACCTGGTGCCTTCATCGGGCATTGGACCATGGAGCCCACGATGGGCGCCGACCATGTCGACTTGCGCATGCCGCCGCATTGCTTCGTGCGGCTGCCCGAATTGAACTGCGGCGAGAAGGGATTGGTTGGGCCGGTTACCATCACCAATCTCGGCGCCGACATGTCGGCCGTGCTGATCCGCATCATTCCACTCGCCGGCGAGGCGCGCAGCTATACGATCTCGAGCGCAAATCCGGTGGTCTCGGTACTCGCCGCCGGCGCGCCGACCCTACAGACCTGGATCGAGCTGGCCAGGACCTATGTCAACTACGGAATCGACCACATTCTGCTCGGAGCCGACCATCTGTTGTTCGTGCTGGGATTGATCTGGATCGTGCGTGGCGGATGGCGCCTGACCAAGACGATTACGGCGTTTACCGTCGGACACAGCGTCTCGCTCGCCGCGGCGGCCTTCGGCCTGATCGGCGTGCCCGAGCGTCCGCTCAACGCCTGCATTGCGCTGAGCATCGTCTTCGTCGGCATCGAGATCATCAAACAGCAGCGCGGCGAGGCCGGGCTGACGGCCCGCTATCCCTGGGCGATCGCGTTCACCTTCGGGCTGGTTCACGGTATCGGCTTTGCAGGCGCGTTGGCCGCACTGGGACTCGAGCGGCGCTTGTTGCCCGCGGCCCTGCTCTTCTTCAACCTCGGCGTTGAGATCGGACAACTTGCCTTTGTGCTCCTTGTGCTGGCCTTGATCTGGGCCCATCGGCGCCTCGATGCCGTCTTGCCGCGCTGGGGCGACACTCTTCCGGCCTACACCATCGGCTCGGTATCCATGTTCTGGTTTTTCGGCCGTCTCCTGAGCGTGTTCGCCGCCACATGACCATGACACAGAACGGTGAAGCCATGTCTTTGCGTATTGTCCGAGCTCTGGCGGTGGCGATCGCGGGTCTCGTCCTCGCGCAACCCGCCTTCGCGCATGAGCAGGTCGGCGTCGGTGGCGGGCTCGTCAGCGGGCTCTTGCATCCGCTGACGGGACTGGACCACCTGATTGCAATGGTCGCGGTCGGAATCTGGGGCGCGCAGCTCGGAGCGCCTGCCATTTGGGTGCTGCCCATCACCTTTCCGCTGGTGATGGCCGTCGGTGGCGTATTGGGCGTCCTGCGAATCCCGCTGCCGATGCCTGAGATTGTAATCGCGCTGTCGGCGCTCGTTCTCGGCGCGGCGGTTGCAATGCGCCTGCGCCTGCCGTTTGCCGCCGCGGCTGCGGTCGTTGCGGTGTTTGCGATCTTCCACGGTCATGCGCACGGAGCGGAGCTTCCGAATTCCGCAAATCCGCTCGCCTACGGCGTCGGCTTCATCGTCGCAACCGGCCTGCTCCACCTTTGCGGCATCACCATCGGTACGCTGACGCGCTGGCCCGCCGGCGAGAGATTGATCCAAGGCCTCGGCGCGGTGATCGCCTTGCTTGGCGGATACTTTCTCGCGCAGAGCCTCGGAGCTGTCGCATGAATATGAGGTTCCGGCGCGGTGTTGTCGCCGCAGCGGTGTTACTCGCTCAGGCCAATGCGGCGGAGGCACACATTGCGGCCTCGCGTCTTGGTGACTTCTACGCCGGTGCGTTGCATCCGTTGACGGACCTCCAGGACATCATCCTTTGGGGCGCGATGGGCGTACTGGCGGGTTCGCTTGGCGCCGCGACGGGACGTTGGCTGGTGCTGGTGTTTCCGCTCGGGCTATTGGCTGGACTGGTGCTCGGACAATCTTTCGGTGTCGCTTCGATGTGGGCGACGGTTGATGCGGCCATGATGCTCGTGCTCGGCTTGCTCCTGGCCGCAGCCACGCGGATTCCGACCGGCCTGCTTTGCGCACTTGCTTTCGCATTGGCGCTCATCCGAGGAGCGGCGAACGCGAGCGACCTCGGGCCTGAGACTGATCGGCTGCTGTTCGCGGCGGGGCTCGCATGCGCGGGCTATGCAGCAATCACGCTCGCGATGGCCTTGGCGCTTGCGTTCCGCGGACTGGATAGCAGCCCCTCGACCAGCTGGCAGAAGATCGCCCTCCGTGCGCTCGGCGGGTGGATCGCCGCGATCGGGCTCATGATGGTCGGATTTGGTCTCGCCTCATGAGCGAGGCGTGCGCAGCCAGTCGGACTGGCGCTTCCGAAATCAACTGCAAGCGCTTGATATTGCGATGGTGGGCGCACCAGGGCTCGAACCTGGGACCCGCTGATTAAGAGTCAGCTGCTCTACCAACTGAGCTATGCGCCCGGAGCTTGTCCGGAAAGCCTTCGCAAGCGGGCGTCGTTTAGCAAAGCGCCCCCCCGATGTCCAGCAAAGGTGACGAAGTTTTCCCAATCCGTTTGTGGTCCAAATCGCGGAGAGGCCGCCAGAATTCGGCGACCTCCCCTAATCCAATCGGCAACCCCCGAACCAGCCGGCCGTCAGAGCCGCTCGGGCCCACCACTGTCGCGGTCCGGGCCCGGGCCGCCGTCATGGCCGTCATGCTCCATCCAACGGTGCCGCCAGCCCTCGCCGAAGCGGCGGCCGTGATGGGTCAGCAGGGCAAGACGCCGCTTCTGGCCGTCGTCGAGCGTCTTGTAGAGCGGATCGGCCGCATCCGCGATCTTCTTCAAGGCCGCGGAGGTCGCCGCCAAGTCGTCAGCGCGCTGGCGCAGCCGCGCGACCGGATCAGGCGGCGTCTGCTGCTGATCCTGGGCTTCGTCGTGCGCCTTCATCCGCGCGCTCGCCCGATCGATCCGCATCTTGGCGAAATCCCGGACCGCGGCCTCGACCGGTGGCCACAGCTTTTCCTGATCGGGCGTGAGCTTCAATCCGGCGTGCACCGCGGCAATCCGCGCATCGACTAGCGCCGCCCGGTCCTCCGGGCTCAGCCGCATGTGCTGCATATGCTCACGGAACCAGCCCTGATTGGCGTACACCGCGGTCGACGCGGCGATGGCGAGCGCGGCCATACCGGCTATGGAAAACTTCCTCATGAGAACCTCCTTGGAAGAGTTCCCCTCAAGGATGGGCGCAGCGAGAGCCCCGATCAACTTACAGTTTGGACAGACTGCGCCTTCTTACCAGGATGTAACCGAGACAGACCAAGCATCGCCGCCTAGATCATACCGAGCAGTTTGGGCAGCCACAGAGAAATCTCCGGCACGTAGGTAATCAGGCCAAGGAAGGCCAGCATCGCGCACAGCCACGGCAACACCGCGATCGTGATCTCGCTGATCCCCATCTTGGCAATACTCGAAGCAATATAGAGGTTGAGTCCGACCGGCGGATGACACAGCCCGACCTCCGTATTGACGATCATCAATATGCCGAGATGCACGGGATTGACGCCGAGCTTGGTCGCGAGCGGATACAGGATCGGGGCCATGATCAAGAGGATCGACGACGGATCCATGACATTCCCGGCCAAGAGCAGGATGACGTTGACGACCAGCAGGAACATCCACACCGAGAAATTCTTGTCGATGATCCAGGCCGCCATCGCCTGCGGAATCTGCTCGTGCGTCATCAGGAAGGAGAACAGCACCGCGTTGGTGATGATATAGAGCAGCATCGAGCTCATGCTCGCCGCCTGCAGCAGCACCTTGGGCACTTCCGTGAGCTTCAGCTCCTTGTAGACGAATACCGTGATGAAGAAGGCGTAGACCGCGGCGACGGCGGCTGCTTCGGTCGGCGTGAAGACGCCGCCATAGATGCCGCCCAGCACGATGCCGATCAGCAGCAGGCCCCAGAGGCTCTCGCGGAAAGCCGTGAACTGCTGGCCGATGGTCGCCCGCTTCATCCTGGGATACCCATTGCGGTAGGCAACGAACCAGGTCACCGCGGCGAGCATCATCGCCAGGATGATGCCGGGCACGATGCCCGCCATGAACAGCGCGCCGATCGAGGTATTGGTGGAGACGCCGTAGAGCACCAGGATAATTGAGGGCGGCACCAGGATGCCGAGCGCGCCCGAGGTCGAGATCACGCCGACGCCGAACCGCTTCGGGTATCCATAGTCCACCATCGCCGGCATCATGATCGAACCGATCGCCACCACCGTGGCGACGCTGGAGCCGGAGATCGCGGCAAACATCGCGCAGGCTGCGACGCCGGCAAGCCCGAGCCCGCCCGGCAGATGACCAACCAGCGACGTGGTGAAGGCGATCATTCGTCGCGCCACGCCGCCGCGCGTTAGGAACGTGCCGGCGAGGATGAAGAACGGGATCGCCATGATGCCGAAATTGTCGAGGCCCGAGAATAATTTCAGGCCGACGCTCTCGATCGGCACTTCCGTCATGGTGAACAGGAAGGTGAGCACGGTCAGGCCGAGCGCAATCGAGATCGGCATGCCCGTCAGCATCAGGGCAAACAGCAGTCCGAAAATAAGCGCCGCGCTCATCAGGCTTCTCCGAGCGCAATCGGCGCTTTCGGGCTGACCTCGATGTCGTCGACATGAGCCGCGTCATGGTGCGGCAGGTCGCCGGTGCGGTAGTAGGCCCACATCACCTGCAGGAAGCGGAAGCACATCAAATACGAGCCGAGCGGGATGCAAGCATAGACCAGCCAGCTCGGCAGCTCGAGATCCGGCGAGACCTGGTCGGTGTGCATCAATTCGATGACGAATTTGGCGCCCATGGTGCCGACGATCGCGGTGAACAACGCACCGCCGAACAGGCCGAACAGGATCACCCATTTCCGCCAGCGGTCGTTAAGTCGATTGATCAGCACGTCGACGCCGACATGGATGCCGGTGCGCACGCCATAGGCCGCGCCGAACTTCGCCATCCAGATGAACATGTAGATGCAGAGTTCCTGCGACCAGGCGAGATTGATCCCGAACAGATAGGGATAGAGCAAGGGCACATCGACCAGAAAGCGATGCGCCACGGCGATGAAGGTGATCAGCGTCGCCGCGCCCATCAGGCTCGCGATGATGATCTCCTCTAACCTGTCGAGAATGCGTAACAGCATCAGTGTCCCCTCTAGACAATCGGGCGGGTCGAGACCCGCCCGATCAGTACCTGTGGCGGCCGCGCCAGGCCGCGAATCGCAGGCCCCCTAGTTCATCGGGCTGCGGCCGGTCTCCTTCAAAAACTCGTCGATCAAGGGCTGGCCGACGCGCGATGCGACCTCCTTGTAGACCGGCAACATCGCCTTGCGCATCGCCTCGTTCTGCTCAGGGGTCAGCGTGACGATCTCGGTCTTGCCGGACTTCTTGATCGCTTCCAGCGCGTCGTCGTTTTCCTTGGCCGACTGGCTGTTGCCGTAATCGGTCGCTTCCTTCATCGCCTTCGAAAGTTCGTCGCGAATGTCGCCCGGCAAGCCGTCCCAGAACTTCTTGTTCACGACCACGACGTAACCGATATAGCCGTGGTTGGTGACCGTGGCGTATTTCTGCACCTCATGCATCTTCTGGGTGTAGATGTTGGACCAGGTGTTCTCCTGCCCATCGACCACGCCGGTCTGCAGCGCCTGATAGACGTCGGAGAACGCCATCACCTGCGGAATTGCGCCGAGCGCCCGGAACTGCGCTTCCAGCACCTTCGACGACTGGATGCGGAATTTCAGGCCCTTGTAGTCGGACGGCGCGACCAGCTTCTTGTTGGCGCTCATCTGCTTGAAGCCGTTGTCCCAATAGGCGAGGCCCGTCATGCCCTTGCTGTCCAGAAGCTTCAGCAGCTTGGCGCCGAGCGGACCGTCGGTGACTTTGCGCAGCGACTGCAGATCCGGCAGGATGTAAGGCAGGTCGAAAACCTCGAACTCCTTGATGCCGATCGGACCGAACTTGGAGTTGGACGGCGCCAGCATTTGCACGGCCCCTAACTGCAACGCCTCGAGTTCTTCCTTGTCCTTGTAGAGCGTCGAGTTCGGGTAGACTTCGACCTTCACCTTGCCATTGGTGTACTTCTCGGCGAGTTCCTTGAACTTGTCCGCCGCCTTGCCCTTCGGGGTGTCGGACGCCACCACGTGACTGAACTTGATCACGATCGGCGAATCCGCGGCAACTGCCGGGCCGACCGAGACGAGCGCCGCGATCGATACGGCCGCCAAAATCAACTTACGCATATTTCCTCCCGCAACCTTGCGGGACGCGCGCCATTGCGCCCGCCCCCTGCTTTCAAGTCAGCGGCACCAATACAGAGAAGCCGCCTGGAATACCATTGCCCGTTAGAAGGATGCGTGGGAAACCTTTGCTGCAATGCAAAACGCGACGCCGGGCGTCGTGTTTTTCCCGATTGTCATTCCGGGGCTGCTCGAAGAGCAGAACCCGGAATCCGGAGATTCCGGGTTCGATGCTGGCGCATCGCCCCGGCACCACAAATCAGCTTGCCGCGGCCGCGGCGGTCGGCAAATCGCGCTGGCGCTTCATCACGATCTTGTTGAGCGCGCCCAGATAGGCTTTCGCCGAAGCGACCAGCGTGTCCGGATCGGCGGCGCGGGCCGTCATCGACCTGCCGTCCTGGGACAGCCGCACCGAGACCTCGGCTTGCGCGTCGGTACCCTCGGTCACGGCATGCACCTGGTACAGTTCGAGCTTGGCCTCGTGCGGCACCAGGGCCTTGATGCAGTTGAACACCGCATCGACCGGCCCGTTGCCCTCGGCCTCCTCGATGCGGGTCTGGCCGTCGACGTCGAGCTTCATGGTGGCGCGCTGCGGCCCGTGGGTGCCGGCGATCACCGTCAGCGAGGTCAGCTTGATGCGGTCATGGGCGGCCGCGATCTCTTCGTCGAGCAGCGCCTCGATGTCCTCGTCGTAGATGTCCTTCTTGCGGTCGGCGAGCGCCTTCATCCGCACAAAGGCATCCTCGATCTGGTTGGCCCCTAACTTGTAGCCCATCTCCTCCAGCTTGTGCACGAAGGCGTGGCGGCCGGAGTGCTTGCCCAGCACCAGCGAGGACTGCTTCAAGCCCACCATCTCGGGCCGCATGATCTCGTAGGTGGAAGCGTCCTTCAGCACGCCGTCCTGATGGATGCCGCTCTCATGCGCGAACGCGTTCCGGCCGACGATCGCCTTGTTGTACTGCACCGGGAACGACGTCGCGGCCGAGACCAGCTTCGAAGCGCCGGTCAGCTTGGTGGTGTCGATCTTGTTCCAGAACGGGAACTTGTCGTTGCGGACGTTGATCGCCATCACGACTTCCTCAAGCGCGGCGTTGCCGGCCCGCTCGCCGATGCCGTTGACGGTGCACTCGATCTGCCGCGCGCCGCCCATGATGCCCGCCAGCGAGTTGGCGACGGCCATGCCGAGGTCGTTATGGCAATGGACGGAGAAAATCGCCTTGTCCGAATTGGGTACGCGCTCGATCAGGGTGCGCATGAAGTGGGTGTATTCCTCCGGCACCGTGTAGCCGACCGTGTCCGGAATATTGACCGTGGTGGCGCCGGCCTTGATCACGGCCTCGACGATGCGGCAGAGGAAATCCATCTCGCTGCGGGTGCCGTCCTCGGCCGACCATTCGACATCGTCGATCTGGTTGCGCGCGCGGGTGACATTGGCGATCGAGGTCTCGATCACCTGCTCCGGCGTCATGTTGAGCTTGACCTTCATGTGCAGCGGCGAGGTCGCGATCACCGTGTGCACGCGGCCACGCTTGGCGAACTTCACCGCCTCCGCGCAGCGGTCGATATCCTTGGGATGCGCCCGCGACAGGCCGGCGATGACGGCGTTCTTGGAACGGCGGGCGATCTCGCTCACCGCCTGGAAGTCGCCCTCGGAGGTGATGGGAAAGCCGGCCTCGATGACGTCGACGCCCATGTCGTCCAGCATTTCGGCCACTTCGAGCTTCTCCTCGAAGGTCATGGTGGCGCCCGGGCACTGCTCGCCATCGCGCAGCGTGGTATCGAAAATAATGACGCGGTCCTTTTCGGACTTGTTCACCTTAGTCATGTCGAAAATTTCCTTTTGGGTGGTACGCCCTGTCCTGAGCGCCGAAGGGTCTCTGGTCTCCAAAACCCCTGAGTGCCCAGGCGCATGCCGCCCAGCCGGCCCTCAGGGGCAGGTAAGAAGCAGCCCGCCAATAACGAGGGTGGGCAGGGACGCAGCGGCAATTGCGCCGGGACGAACGGCCAGCGCCGCTTCCCCCGCAATTTCATCGATTTCGCTGCGAATCAGCATTGCCAGACCCTTGGAGCGGGAGGAATCGTCGGTCAAAACCGTTGACGCTTGGTTGCCGGCGCCCGCTCCGTGCTGCTCTTCTAAACGAGAAAAGGGCATAGCCGCAACGCCAAAAAGAGGGTCAGGATGGCTGACCTGGTTACGAATGGCACTGCATCTGGGCCTCATGGTTCGAGACGGCGCTGCGCGCCTCCTCACCGTGAGGGTTTAACCGCGCGCCACGCATGAAACCTCATTCCGGAGGAGCCGCCAACGGGTCCGCGCAAAGCGCGGCCCGATGACAGGCTCCGCNGCGTCTCGACGGATGGGCCGCGCGAAGACCGCTGCCAAACAGCCGCGTTCTCGCGGCGAAGTTCGCGCGAGTTTTGTATCATCGATGTCCCTCCTTGAAATCAGAGGGCGCAGGGAAGGCCGGGTGGCCGCTGCACCCGGGGCCTCCGCGCAAAGAAATTGCGCGAAGCGCGCGTTGACCACAGGTACAGGCGGGAATCACACCGGCCTTCCCTGCGCAGTGGTTTACGGNTTACTTCGTGCTCTCCTCGGTGAGCCAGACTTTGTTGTCACCGTCATCAGCGCGATGCGAGACGCATCGTCGCCAACTTAGCGCCAGCCTTGGGGCGCCAGGACCACACGNCTTCGCCGTCCGCAAAGAGCGCCGCTCGTCTGTCGGCCCCTTCGCGTCCACCGCATTCCGCTCCACGTTCGTGACGACGCGTACGCCCCTCTTGCCGGTGCGGAACGCGCGAAGGGTGGGACTGATTCGCCCGACGCGGCAAGCCGACGGGATGCGGCACATTAACGCGACGGGCGAATCAAATCGCGGCCCCGAAAGCCGG
>NZ_AWZU01000033.1 GCF_000472385.1 Bradyrhizobium sp. ARR65 | reverse complement strand
CCGACCAGCGTCCTTCGCCAACAAAATGCAGCAGCGATTGATGCTGAGCCGCCACCCGCCCAGGCGCCGTCACGGCTGCAATCGGCTCGACGCTCTTGCGCTCACAAGGCAGCATCAGCCCCGCGCAATAGTCCCGAAGCGGCTGCGCTCGATCCTTGTGCCCAATCACGCTCACCAGGCCATCGACATAAGCGGCAAATCGCGATTCGCTGCTCTTCAACCCCCCGCGAGCCATCCTCAGTCCCTTCCGCTGATCGCAACCTCCCCCAANTACCGGATTCATTGCGGGCCAACACTGTGACTTTCTGACTCAGTAGAACTAATTCCCCATCGCCGCGATCGCATCGGCGATCGCGATGGTGCGCTTGGCCATTTCGGCGTGGAGCCGCTCAACCATTTGCCCGTCGAGCGAGATCGCGCCGCGGCCGGCATTTTCCGGCAATTCAAAGGCCGCGATGATGCGGCGCGCCTGCGCCACTTCTTCCGCCGGCGGCGTGAAGATGGCGTTGCAGGCCTCGATCTGGCTCGGGTGGATCAGCGTCTTGCCGTCGAAGCCAAGATCGCGGGCCTGCCGGCACTCAGCCGCAAAACCCTCGACATTGGAAAAATCGCTGTAGGGTCCGTCGAGCATTTCGATGCCGTTCGCCCTTGCGGCGAGCATGCAATGCGTGATCATCGGGACCATCGTGGAACGCCCCGGTAGCATCTTGATGCGGGTTTCCCGCGAAATGTCGTTGGGTCCAAACACGAAGCCGGCCAGACGCGTCCTGGGGTCACGCGCTGCTGCCGCGAGCTCATCCGCATGCAAGACGGCGCGCGCGGTCTCGATCATCGCCCAGACAGCAAGCGAGCTTTCCGCGCCGGCCTCGGCCAGGCGCGCCCCAACGCTGTTGAGGTCGTCGACGCTCGAGATCTTGGGCACCAGAATGCCGTCGGGCCTGGCCTGCGCCGCCATCGCGATGTCCTCGTGCCAGAAGGGCGTGTCCAAGGCGTTGATACGGATCAGGATCTCGCGCTTGCCGAACGGCTTGAGCTCTAGGGTTTGCGCAATCTGCTCGCGCGCCTTGGCCTTGGCGTCCGGCGCCACCGAATCCTCGAGATCGAGGACCAAGCCATCGGCCGGCAGGTTTCGCGCCTTCTCCAGCGCCCGCGCATTGGATCCCGGCATGAACAAGAGGCTGCGGCGCGGACGGGTCATGGCTTGGTTTCCTCTGATATTGGCTGGGAGCCGAGGCGATATCATTTTGCCTGCCCAATCGAAAGGCTTGTTCAGCCTCACCGCATTGGTTATGCGATTGGACCATGATCACGTTTCCGAACAAGCTGCTCGAGGGCTATCGGGCCTTTCGGAGCAATCGGCTGCCGATCGAGCAGTCACGCTATCAAGAATTGTCGGTGCGCGGCCAATCGCCCGAGGTCATGGTGATCGGCTGCTGCGACTCGCGCGTCTCGCCGGAGGTCATCTTCGACGCCGGGCCCGGCGAATTGTTCGTGGTGCGCAACATCGCGAACCTCGTGCCGGTCTACCAGCCCGACAGCGCGGCGCACGGCGTTTCCGCGGCCCTGGAATTTGCCGTCAGCGTGCTGCACATCAAGCATATCGTGGTGCTGGGACATGCCCAATGCGGCGGCATTCGTGCCCTCATCGACAAGAGTGAACCGCTGTCGCCGGGAGATTTCATCGGCAAGTGGATGGCCATGTTCATCAAGCCGGGCGAAGTCGTCGAGCAACGCGCGCACGAAACGATGCAGGAGTTCACCGTGCGCATCGAAAAGGCGGCGGTGTTCCGCAGCCTGGAAAACTTGATGACCTTTCCCTTCGTACGCACGAAGGTCGAGAGCGGCGAGTTGCAGTTGCACGGCGCCTATTTTGGCGTGGCGGAGGGTTCGCTGTTCGTGTTGGACAAGCAGACGAAAGAATTCAAGAGCGCGGCGGGCAGCGCACTGCCGTAGCGCCGTAGGGTGGGCAAAGGCGCGCAGGCGCCGTGCCCACCAATTCAAAGCACGCGGTGGGCACGCTTCGCTTTGCTCACTCTACGGCGCTACTCCCTCCTATCCACCGACCACCGGTCGGACAGCGCGAGCAGGAGGGCCGAGATCACGAACACCAGATGCACGGCGACCAGCCAGGTCATCCGGGTGGCGTCGAAGGCAGCGTCGATGTTCAGGAAGGCCTCCAGCACGTGGATCGCGGAGATCGCGACGATCGAGGCCAGCAGCTTCTGCTTCAGCCCTGCGAAATCGATCATGGTCATCCATGTCGGCCAGTTCCGATTGCCGCTGGTATCGATACGCGAGACAAAATTCTCGTAGCCCGAGAACACCACGATCAGGATCAGATTGGCGACCAGCGTTACATCGATCAATGACAAGGCATCGAGGATCGTGTCGGTCGACTTCGCGCCGGGTGCATGCAGGATGAACTCCCAGAGCATCCTGATGAACTTGAGGAACAGCACGGCGAGGCTGACGACGAGGCCGACATAGAAGGGAGCAAGCAGCCAGCGGCTGTTGAACACCGTGATTTCGAGGGCCCGCCCGATGCCCCTCAGCACCGGATTTGGCCTGGAAGGAACCGCCTGCTCCGACATGTGCTCCGGCTCCCGGTCCGCCCCGTCTCAGGCCGCCTTTTTCTTTGCAGTGAGCAGCTTGCGGTTGACCAGCACTTCCGCGATCTGCACCGCATTCAGCGCGGCACCTTTCCGCAAATTGTCCGACACGCACCACAGAGCGAGGCCGTTCTCCACCGTCGCATCCTCGCGGATGCGGCTGACATAAGTGGCATCCTCGCCGGCCGCCTCGTAAGGCGTCACATAACCGCCGGGCTCCTGCTTGTCGATGACGAGACAACCGGGCGCCTTGCGCAGGATGCTGCGCGCTTCATCCGGCGTGATCGGCTTCTCGAACTCGATGTTGACGGCTTCGGAATGGCCGACGAAGACCGGCACGCGCACGCAGGTCGCGGAGAGCTTGATCTTGGGATCAAGAATCTTCTTGGTCTCCGCCATCATCTTCCACTCTTCCTTGGTGTAGCCGTCCTCCATGAACACGTCGATCTCGGGGATGACGTTGAAGGCGATACGCTTGGGGAATTTTTTGTTGATCAGCTCGTCATTGGTGTAGACGGCCTTGGTCTGCGAGAACAATTCGTCCATCGCATCCTTGCCGGCGCCCGAGACCGACTGATAGGTCGCCACCACCACGCGCCTGATTGTGGCCGCATCGTGCAGCGGCTTTAACGCGACCACGAGCTGGGCCGTGGAGCAGTTCGGGTTGGCGATGATGTTCTTCTTGGTGAAGCCGGCGGCCGCATCCGCATTCACCTCGGGCACGATCAGCGGCACGTCGGGGTCCATGCGCCAGGCCGAGGAATTGTCGATCACGACGGCGCCGCTGGCCGCGATCTTCGGCGACCATTCCTTCGATACCGAACCGCCGGCCGACATCAGGCAAATGTCGACGTCGGAGAAATCGTAATGTTCGAGCGCCTTGACCTTCAACGTCTTGTCGCCATGAGAGACCTCGACGCCGACGCTGCGGCGTGACGCCAGCGCCACCACCTCGTCGGCGGGGAATTTGCGCTCATCCAGAATGGTGAGCATTTCCCGCCCGACATTGCCGGTCGCGCCGACCACTGCGACTTTGTAACCCATCATTCACTCTCCGACGAAAAATGCCTGCCCTCGGCTTGCTGCGGATAGAGAAGCGGCAGCGCTTCTATGCGAGAAATAGCCTCAACACAACGTTACCATGCCGCCAGCGCCTTTCATGCGACCGTCTGGGGCCGATCCGGCCAGTTCCCCGTTCTCGACAAGATTCCATCCGGCGCTGACGAGCTTTGCCGATGAAATCTGCGCCATGGTGGCGCGCCTGTTCGCCTATGTGGGGACCTTGGCGCTCGTCGCCATCCTCGCCGTCCATTTTGGGGAGCAACTGCCTCATATCGCGGGCTCGCGAGAGGCGCCCCGGTCGGACTGGAGCGTCGCTGTGCGGTCGGCACCGGCCTTTGCCCTGAGTGCTCTCAATCCAGACGAAAGATCAGGTACATACACCGTCCTTAGGCACCCGGATGGCGGCCGCAAGGATATCTTCCGCTGGATCGGCGAGGCCGATCGGCCGCTGGCCGAGCTCGAAATCTACCGATTCGGCGGCGAGGCCTCCTCCGGGCTGCCGCCGGTGGCCGATATTGCCGCCCGCATGCCCTTCGGCCGCACTGATTTGGAGGCCGCCGGCGTGATCGAGAGCAAATTCGGCCCCATTGCGCTGCTTCGGCGCGAGAACGTCCGAGATGGCACAAAGGCGTGCCTGGGCTTTCTCAAAACGAACGATGATGCCGCCTTGCGAATCTCGGGCTGGTCCTGTCAGGGCGATGGCCTGCCGGCGCGACGCAGCGCGATTGCCTGCATGTTGGACCGGCTGACGCTGCTCGGCGCCGGAAACGAGCCGAAATTGGCCGAATTGTTCGCGCGCGCCGAGTTCAGGCGGCAAGGCTGCGGGCCGGCCGGCGCAACAGCGGCGGGGGACTGGATCACCGAAGCGGCCGATCCGCATCTGCGCGGCGCGCTTTGATCTGCTGCAACTTTCGCAAGCAGGGGCGCATTATGTTCCAAGGTGTGGCCGGATTGACCTTGTGGGGATCGCCCGCCAGCAGATAAAGTGCAAATCAATCAGAGAATTGAGCATCCGCCTGGCTTGCAGTTCAAGGACGTCATGATGAGAAGGAAATTCGGAGCCGTTGGTCTCGCGCTGTTTTTGGCAGCGGGCGCCCTTGCAGCCAGCGGCGTTGCCCCGGCCAACGCCGAAAAGCTGAAATATGACAGGGATGGCCGTGTCACCTACGGGCCGAGCGGTCCTAATGTGGTTGTTCAGCAGGGCCCGCGTACGCGTCTGTACATTTCCAAGCGCTCCTGGCTCGATGCCGGCACCGAGGTGCTGCCTGGCGACCGCAAGTTCACCGACTATGCGTTTCCCCCGGCGCTGGGATTCCCGTCGTTCGCGCGCGAGAACAACAACCGCCCGATCGACCGCCAGCCGCTCAGCCCGCCGTCTGATCTGGGTGGTTGGTACCCGACCACGTTCCCGCTGTATTGAGGTTTAGGGTCGTCCCGGCGAAAGCCGGGACCCTTAGCGCGAGCGCTTGGGCTAGTCGTGATACCGCGGAATCTATCCGTAGAATGACGTTATGGCCGGGCTCGTCCCGGCCATTCACGCTTGTCGCGCCGAAAAAGCAAGACGTGTAAGCCCGGGACGAACCCGGGCATGACGAGCCAGGCGCCCCTGCCTCCCTACGCGTAAAGCCTCTCCAGCTCCTTCAAAATCGCTTCGCCCATCTGCGCCGTGCTGGCAGGCTTGCTCCCCTCGGACTTGATATCGGCCGTGCGCAGGCCGCTCGCCAGCACGGCGGCGATCGCCGCGTCGAGCTTGTCGGCAAGCGCGCCCATATCGAAGGAATAGCGCAGCGCCATACCGAAAGAGGCGATCATCGCGATCGGGTTGGCGAGCCCCTTGCCGGCAATATCGGGGGCCGAGCCGTGCACCGGCTCATATAACGCCTTGCGCTTCTTGCTCTTGACGTCGACTTCGCCGAGTGACGCCGACGGCAGCATGCCGAGCGAGCCGGTGAGCATCGCCGCGATATCGGAGAGCATGTCGCCGAACAAATTGTCGGTGACGATGACGTCGAACTGCTTGGGCGACTTCACCAGATTCATGCCGCCGGAATCGGCGAGCTGATGTTCGAGCACAACATCCCGGTATTCGCGGTCGTGGACCTGGGTGATCACCTCGTTCCAGAGCACGCCCGTCTTCATGACGTTGCGCTTTTCCATCGAGGTCACCTTGTTGCGGCGCTTGCGCGCGAGATCGAAGGCGACGCGGGCGATGCGCTCGATCTCGTAGGTATCGTAGACCTGGGTGTCGACCGCGCGCTTCTGTCCGTTGCCGAGGTCGGTGATGGTTTTGGGCTCACCGAAATAGACCCCGCCCGTGAGCTCACGCACGATCATGATGTCGAGCCCCTCGACGACATCGCGCTTCAGGCTGGAGGCCTCCGCCAGCGCCGGGTAGCACATCGCGGGCCGCAAATTCGCAAACAGCCCGAGATCCTTGCGCAGGCGCAGCAGGCCCGCCTCGGGCCGCACGTCGTAGGGAACGCCGTCCCATTTCGGGCCACCGACTGCCCCGAAGATCACGGCGTCCGCAGCTTTCGCTTTCGCCATGTCGCCTTCGCTGATTGAGGCTTTGTGCGCGTCATAGGCCGCGCCGCCGACCAGACCCTGCTCGGTCTCGAATTGCGCGAGGCCCTTGGCATTGAGCCATTCTATCAGGCGCTTCACCTCCGCCATCACTTCGGGGCCGATGCCATCGCCGGGCAGGAGCAGCAGTTTGTGGGTGGGCATGAGAAAGGTCCTTTGGTCTTTTCGTCATTCCGGGCGCCGAGCGTAAGCGAGGCGATCCGGAATCCATATCGGCCAAGAGCAAGAACGACGATGGATTCCGGGTTCGCGCTGGCGCGCGCCCCGGTTTGGCGAGTGGGCGGAGTGCTAAAGCGCCATTGCGTGATTGGCAAGACACCATTGCCGCCCCGATGGCTGGGCAAAGCCGGCTCCGCCTGCGACTATTCGCGGCGTCGGAGTATCCCTTGCACGCCCCTCAACATTCTTTGACGCCCGCGCGAGCTGCGCGGCTGATCCTCACCCTCTCCCTTGCCGCAACCGTTGGGCTCGGCATCGGCCGCTTCGCCTACGCGCTGGTGCTGCCGGACATGCGCGATTCACTGCACTGGTCGTATTCGGCGGCCGGTTTCATGAACACGATCAATGCCGCCGGCTACCTCGCCGGCGCCCTGTCGGCCTCGCACCTGGTCAGGCGTTTCGGTTGGTCGGCCGCGCTACGCGGCGGAACCCTTGTCAGTGTCGGCGCGCTCGCGCTCTGCGCGATATCAGGCGATTTCGTCGTGTTGAGCTTTGCGCGTCTCGTCGGCGGCTTCGCCGCCGCGGCCGGTTTCGTCGCGGGCGGCGCGCTGGCCGCCCAGATTGCACAGTCCCATCCCGAGCGGGCGAGCTTCTTGCTCAGCCTGTTTTACGCCGGACCGGGAATTGGCATCCTGGTCTCAGGCCTGGTTGCGCCGTTCGTCCTGCAAGCCTTTGGGGCGGGATCGTGGTGGATCGTGTGGTGGGCGCTGACGGCGCTTTCGACCCTGCTGACCATTCCGCTGTTGCTGGCGCCGATCGAGAGCAAGGCCGGCATCACCGACACTTCGCGGGCGGCGTTTTCGGTCTGGCCGGTCGCGATCTACCTCGCCGGCTACTTCCTGTTCGGCGCGGGATACATCGCCTACATGACTTTCATGATCGCCTATGTCCGCGATCTCGGCGGCGGCGCCCTGGCGCAGGCTGCGTTCTGGAGCCTGATCGGCCTCTCCGCCTTTGCCACGCCCTGGGTGTGGCGCGGCACACTCGCGCTGGACCGCGGCGGGCTGGCGACCGCGATCATCCTGGCTGTCAACACGTTTGGCGCGGCTTTGCCGATCTTCGGTCACTCGACCGCACTGCTCGCGGTGTCGGCTATCGTCTTCGGCGTCGCCTTCTTTGCCGTAGCTGGCTCGACCACCGCTTTCGTGCGCCTCAACTACGCGCCATCCGCCTGGCCGACCGCAATCGCGGCAATGACGATTGCCTTCGGCATCGGCCAGACGCTCGGACCGTTCGTGGTCGGCGCGATCACGGATGCACTCGGCAGCCTCAGCTACGCGCTGAATATTTCCGCTGCCATGCTGGCGCTCGGCGCAATCGCCTCGGCGCTTCAGAGGAAGCTTTAGAAAGAAAAACTGTGACGACGTCGTTCCGGGGCGATCGGGAAGCGATCGAACCCGGAATCCAGAGACTGCGGGCGCGAGATTCCGGGTCCGCGCTCGTGCGCGCCCGGAATGACGACACATCAGTTCCCGCTGAACGAATTATAGCCCTGGTCTTCCCAGTAGCCGCCCTTGTACTCGTTGGTGACCTCCATCGAGATCACATATTTCGGGTTCTTGAAGCCCAGCTTCGTCGGCACCCTGATCTTCATCGGAAAACCATAGGCGCGCGGCAAAATCTCATCGGCGAATCTGAACGTCATCTGGGTCTGCGGATGCAGCGCGCTCGCCATGTCGAGCGGCGAGTTGTAGCCGTCCTTGTCGGCACATTGAAACCAGACATATCTGGCGCGGGTGTCAGCGCCGATCAGCCCCAGAAAATCGCGCAGCGGCGTGCCGGTCCAGCTCCCGATCGCGCTCCAGCCCTCGACGCAGACGTGGCGCGTGATCTGTTTGACCTGCGGGAGCTTATAGAGCTCATCGAGGGTCCAGGATTTCTTGTTGTCGACGAGACCGCGCACCTCCAGCTTCCAATCCTTGCCGTCGATTTCGGGCGCATCGTCAAGATCGTAATAGGCGTTGAACGGAAACGGCTTGGTGATCGCGCTTTCGGGAAAGGTCGGCGCCAACGTATTTGGATTGAAGATCCAGGACTGCACGGCGTCATTGAATTTCGAGACCTGCGCCAGCATCTGCTCCGCGGAGTCGCTATCGAGCACGTCGCAGCCGGTGAGGAGCGTCAGCGCGCCCAGGCTCGCGCCGGTCGCGATGAAGCGGCGGCGCGTGAGGTCGGGCATGACCTTGACTGCATCCTTGATCAAGAGCCGCTTGTCGACGCCGGGGATCAGAGATGAGCGTTTGCGTCCCATTGAATGCTCCCTCCAATCAGCGTCCGATGATCATCGCGCGTAGGCTTTTCGGCACCAGGATCGCCAGCGCGACATGGACGATCAGGAACAGGCAGATCAGCGACATGCAGACGAAGTGCACATAGCGCGCCACGTCATAGCCGCCGAACAGCGCAGTCAGATAATGGAACTGCACCGGCTTCCAGATCGACAGGCCCGAGAGCACGATGACCACGCCGACCACGATGATCCCTGCATAGAGCAGCCTCTGCACGTAATTGTAGGTCGAGAGATCATCATGGGCGAGCTTGAGGGCCAGCGCCGCCTTCAAGTCGGCGAGCACGCCATTAGGCGTGATCGGCAGCAGTTTCTTGCGGAAGCGGCCGGTGGCAAGACCCACGATGAGATAGGCGAAGCCATTGATCATCAACAGCCACATTGCCGCGAAATGCCACAGCAGCGCGCCGGCGAGCCAGCCCCCCAGCGTGATGCTGCGCGAGAAGGTAAAGCCAAACAGCGGCGAGGCGTTGTAGATCTGCCAGCCCGACATGATCATGAGGATCATTGCGAGCGCATTGATCCAATGCATGACCCGCACCCAGGCCGGCTGGATCACTTTCGCCGGCTCGCGGGTCACATGATCCTCTGTCGCTGCAAGGCTCGACATGGCGGCTCCGTTTTGATCCCTTCTGGACAACTATACGCCCGGAAACGTCGTTTCGTTACTGAACACCACGCCATGGAATTTAATGCCTTTCGGCCATCGCCTTCACAAAAAAGCGAGCCGGAGGCCCCCCGGCTCACTCTTCAAATACCGGTCGGCGAACGAATTGGCATCAGGTTGCAAGTCGCCGCGGCGGTTTTCGAAAGGCGCACGCAACGGCCCCACGCTCGGTCGTCGTCCCGGCCAAGCAACTTGTCCGCCGTAGCTCGAAGAGCGAGGGCGAAACCGCAGAGCCGGGATCCATAACCACAAGCCTTCCTCATAGCGAAGGACATCGGCCGCGCTGCCCCAATGAGAGATCACGCGGTATGGGTCCCGGTTCTGCGCTCGCTGACGCTCACTTGGCCGGGACGACAATTGCTTCAGCCGCTCGCCTCAATCCCTGTTCGCCGGCGTCTGGATAAAGCCGCGGTTCCAGGTCGGGCTGATCAGGATTTCGTTGATGCAGACGCGTGGCGGGAGACTGGCGACGAAGGCGATGGTGCGGCCGAGATCTTCCGGTTGCAGCATCCTGGCCTGCTCCTCTTCGCTCGGCACCACGGGCCGCAACCTGAGAATCGGGGTCGCGACTTCGCCGGGCATCAGACAGCAGGCGCGCAGACCATTGACGCATTCATCCATGTTGAAGGAATGGGTCAGCGCCAGCACGGCATGTTTGGTCGTGGTGTAGGCCGGGCCCGGCATTTTCGAGACATGGCGGCCGGCCCAGGACGAGACGTTGATGATCAGGCCATCCTTCTGCGCCCGCATCGCGGGCAAGACCGCGCGCATGCAGTAGAGCGCGCCGTTGAGGTTGATCTCGACGAGCTTGTTCCAGCCGTCCAGTTCCATATCGGCCCAGCGTCGCTTGGGCACGTTGATACCGGCGCTGTTAACCAAAAGATCGATGCGGCCATGTCTGGCCAGGATCTGCTCGGCGGTCTTCTCGACATCGGCGGCGACGCTGACATCGAGTGCCACCGCCTCGGCCGCGCCGCCGCTCTTCTCGATCTTCTCAACCACCGTATCGAGGGCGTCCCTCCGGCGACCCGAAACCACAACCGTCCAGCCGTCCGCGGCCAGGGCCTCCGCGCCCGCCTCTCCGATGCCGCTGCCCCCGCCGGTGATCCAGGCCACGCGTTTCCCGCCGTTTATCATGCAAACCGTCTCCGTTGCTTTTTGAAGGGCGTTTTTGCTAATCCAGCCCCAACTCAAGATTATGATCCGATTAGACGGAATCGGATCATCATCTCATCCCTTTGTTTTTTGAGCATGATCTTTCCGGAAAAGCGCTTTCCACTTTTCCGGATCATGGTCTAGAGGCCGTGCCCACGGAATGTTGCATGAACACAACCGCCAACGCCAACCTGTTTTCCCGCCTGTTCGACCGACTTGACGACCCCAACCGGCTCGCAATCGAGACCCTCGACGGCGAGCGCATCACCTACGGAGACCTGATCGCGCGAGCCGGCCAATTCGCCAATGTCCTGGTCTCCCGCGGCGTCAAGCCGGGTGATCGTGTGGCGGCGCAGATCGAGAAATCGGTGGCGAACCTTGTGCTCTATCTCGCGACCGTGCGAGCCGGCGCCGTCTATCTGCCGCTCAACACCGCCTATACGCTCAACGAGCTCGACTACTTCATCACCGACGCTGAACCGTCGCTGGTCGTCTGCGATCCCGCCAGGGCCGAAGGCATCGCGGCGATCGCCGCCAAGGTGAAAGCGAAGGTCGATACGCTGGACGCCCACGGCAAGGGCTCGCTGACGGACGCCGCCGCCAAGGCAAGTCCGGCTTTCGAAACCGTCGCCCGCGGCAATGACGATCTTGCGGCGATCCTCTACACCTCGGGCACGACGGGCCGTTCCAAGGGCGCGATGCTCAGCCACGACAATCTCGCCTCGAACTCGCTGACCCTGGTTGATTACTGGCGCTTTACCGACAAGGACGTCCTGATCCACGCGCTGCCGATCTATCATACCCATGGCCTGTTCGTGGCGAGCAACGTCACCCTGTTCGCCCGCGCCTCGATGATTTTCCTGCCGAAATTCGATCCCGACGCGATCATCAAATTGATGGCGCGCGCGACCGCGCTGATGGGCGTCCCGACCTTCTACACCCGGCTTCTGCAGAACCCGGCGCTATCGCGCGAGGCCACCAGGCACATGCGGCTGTTCGTCTCCGGCTCGGCGCCGCTCTTGGCCGACACCCATCGCGAATGGTCGGCCCGCACCGGCCACGCCGTGCTCGAACGCTACGGCATGACCGAAACGAACATGAACACCTCGAACCCTTACGACGGCGAGCGCGTGCCCGGCGCGGTCGGCTTTCCGCTGCCCGGGGTTTCGTTGCGGGTCGCCGACCCTGAAACGGGCAAGGTGCTGCCGCCAGAAACCATCGGCATGATCGAGGTGAAGGGCCCGAATGTGTTCAAGGGTTATTGGCGGATGCCGGAGAAGACGAAATCCGAGTTTCGCGAGGATGGCTTCTTCATCACCGGCGATCTCGGCAAGATCGATGACAAGGGCTATGTGCACATCGTCGGCCGTGGCAAGGACCTCGTGATATCAGGCGGCTTTAACGTCTACCCGAAGGAAATCGAAAGCGAGATCGACGCCATGCCGGGCGTGGTGGAATCCGCCGTCATTGGCGTGCCGCATGCCGATTTCGGCGAGGGCGTCACGGCGGTGGTGGTACGCCATGCCGGCGCGAATGTAGACGAGGCGACCGTGCTGAAGGGCCTCGAAGGGCGCTTGGCGAAATTCAAGATGCCCAAGCGGGTGTTCGTCGTCAACGAACTGCCGCGCAACACCATGGGCAAGGTGCAGAAGAACATTTTGCGCGATACGTATAAGGATATTTATACCAAGGCTTAGGAGGCGCCGCGATGGCGGTGGACTCGACATGGACCGAGAGCAGGCCGCCGAAATTCATGAATATCTGCTCGATGCCGCCTATGCGATCGACGAGGCGAGAGCCGCGATCCTGGCTCTGGACGAGCATGATCGCGGCGAATTCACCGCCCCTCTCGAAACGGTGGTGACCGCGCTGCATTCCGAACTGCTTCGCGGCATCTATGACAGATTTCCGGATTTGATTCCGTTTAGAGAATTTCCCGCCATCACCAGCGCGCTCCGCTGGGACCAGGTTCGCATCCCACCTTCGGTGTCCGAAGCCGATATCGACTCCATTCTCTTCTCAGTCATGGAATGGCAATGGCGGAAGATGGCTCTGGTCGTCGGCATGGCATACGGACGATGCAAGGAACTCGGCTTGCCGTTCAGTGACGAGGCATTGGCCGCGCGCATCCAGGTGCTGGTCAAATCCGGGCGTCTCGAGGCCCAGGGTGACCTTCGCAGATGGCGACACAGCGAGGTGCGCCTGAAGGGGTGAAGCAAGCCGATCAAGTCGTCTCGGCCAAGCGAAGCGCGAGCCGGGACGACAGCTAATGATAGGCCCCGCTTCGCACGCCAACGATCATTGCCCGGAGGCGAGACTCACCACAAACCGGCTGCCGACAATGAGCAGATAGCAGCCGAAAGCGGCCTCCAGCATCCGCTTTGACAGCGCGTGCGCGGCCCGCACGCCGAGAGGGGCGGTGAACAGGCTCATCGGCATCACCAAGAGCGCGCCGATCAGCGAGATGTAACCCAGCGCAAACGGAAGCTGCAGCGCCATCACGTCCGGGTAGCGCGCCGCTGCCGGCCAGCCGGCATAGACATAGCCGATGGCGCCGGGAATCGAGATCAGCACGGCGAGCGCCGACGACGTTGCGACCGCCTGATGGATCGGCCGGCTGTAAAACGTCATCAGCAGATTGGAGAACAGGCCGCCGCCGATCCCCATCAGGGTGGAGAGGATGCCGACGAGAAAGCCGTACGCCTTCATCAGCAGCCCCTTGGGCAAGTCGTCACCGAACTTCCAGGCCTCGCGTGCGAAGAGTAGCCGCGCAGCGGCGGAATAGGCGACGGCGACAAAGACGATTTTGAACAGCCGCTCCGGCGCGTAGCGCGCGGTCACGCTGCCGGCGACGACGCCGATCAGAATCGGCAGCCACCATCGCTTGACGATTGTCATGTCGACTGCGCCGCGCTTGTGGTGGGCGCGAAACGAGCGGATCGAGGTCGGGATGATCACCGCCAGCGAGGTACCGACGCAGAGCGGCATCCGCACTTCCAACGGCACGCCGGCAAGCCGGAAGCACTCGTAGAACACAGGGACCAGAATGGCGCCGCCGCCGATGCCGAACAGGCCCGCCAGGAAGCCGGACAATCCGCCCACCACGATCAGCAAGGCTGCCAGTTCGATCACTTCCGAAATATCAAGGCCGGCCACGGCTACTCCAATCTTCGAGGTTCGGTGACACCATAGACTGTTGTTAAAAGCGGGAGTATCAGCGCGATCTGGCAAGATGCCTTGCGAGAAGCGGAAGGATCCGGGACATGGACCAGTTCGCAGCCATGGCAACCTTTGTGCGGGTGGTCGAGGCGGGGAGCCTGTCGGCGGCCGCCCGGTCGCTGCCGAGTTCATTGACCTCTGTCAGCCGCCAGCTTTCCGCGCTCGAACGCCATTTCGGCACGCAACTTGTCGCGCGCAGCACGCGCCGGCTCGCCCTGACCGAGCAGGGGCGTCTGCTTTACGACAGGGCCAAGGCGATCCTTGCCGAACTCAAGCAGGTCGAGCTGGCGCTGTCGGCCGGCAGCGAGGTCCCGTCCGGCCGGCTTCGTGTCAGTGCCCCGACGCTGATCGGACGGCTCTTGATCGCGCCGATGGTGCCTGAGTTCTTGCGCCGCTATCCTTCGGTGTCGGTGGATCTGCAACTCGTCGACCGCGCCGTTAACCTGATCGAGGAAGACATCCATATCGCGCTGCACGTCGGCCATTTGCCAGACTCGCAGCTCACGACGCGAAAGCTCGCCGACATCCGGATGGTCGTCTGCGCCGCGCCGTCCTATCTGCAGCGGCGTGGCGTACCCCAAACGCCCGAAGATCTCGGCCGCCATGACTGCCTGGTGTTTTCCGACGCGCCAGGCGCCGGCCTCTGGCGCTTCAGGACGCCGGCGAGCGCGGAATGCAAAATTCCGATAGCTGCCAAGCTCTGGATTAATAGCCTCGACGCACTGATGCTGGTGGCACAGGACGGCGCCGGACTCGTCCGAGTGCCGTTCTGGCAGGTGCGGCACCAGCTTGAGGAGGGCCGCCTGCAGCGGATCCTGCGGGAACACGAACCGCAGCCGGCGCCCCTCCACCTGTTGTTTGGATCGTCCCCCTTCGCCGCGCCAAAGACCCGCATATTCGCGGATTTTCTGGTTGCGCAATGGCGCGCATCAGACCCGTTCGGTGCGCGAGGTTGAGGCGGCTTCTAAGTAGTAAATAAAGATTCGTATCTTCAACTCCACACGGCTGGCCTGGTATACCAAGCCCGATTTTTCGGCGCTTTTGGCGCCACATAACGATGAACTCAGATTCGCTTTGCGGGCATTTGGCCGTTGCGCTGGCTCAGTCAACTCCGTAAATAGGGCCCGTCTCTCCCGCGATATTAAAGGCGCGCCGTCGCGGGCCCGCAAACGCCTCGAAAGCCGCTCAACGCAGCCCAAAGCAGCGAGAAAATGACCGCCAGGATCGAACGACCGCTCTCGCCCCACATCCAGACTTATCGATGGACGCTGACGATGATCATGTCGATCGTCCATCGCGCCACCGGCATCGTGCTTTACGTGGGTACCCTGTTGCTGGTCTGGTGGCTGGTCGCTGCCGCCTCCGGCCCCACCGCTTACGCCAATGTGCAGGCGTTCACCTCGAGCTTCATCGGCCGTGTGATCGTGTTCGGTTACACTTGGGCGCTGATGCACCACCTCTTGAGCGGCGTCAGGCACTTCGTCTGGGACCTCGGCTACGGCTTCAAGGCGAATGAGCGCGAGACCTTGACCTGGGGCGCCCTGATCGGCGGCATTTCCCTGACCGTGCTGTTGTGGATCATTGCTTACGCGATCGGAGGCGGCCGATGAGCTATACTGAATCCCACGGCGCGCCCCGCGCTTCGACCTCGATGCGCACCCCGCTCGGCCGCGTCCGCAATCTCGGTGCCGCCCATTCCGGCACGAGCGATTTCTGGCGCCAGCGCCTCACCGGCGTGGCCATGACGCTATTGATGATCCCCGGCATCGTGGTGGTGATGATGGTGCTCGGCCGCAATCAGGCAGGCGCCGCGCAGGTGCTCGGCTCGCCCTGGGTTGCGCTGATCCTCCTGCTCTTTATCGTCGCTTCGACCTGGCACATGAAAATCGGCATGCAGGTCGTGCTGGAAGATTACGTGCACAACGAGAAGCTCAAGCTCGCCGCCATTATGGCCAACAATTTCTTCTCGTTTGCGGTGGCGCTGGCGTCGATCTACGCCATCTTCAAATTGTCATCGGGAGTATAAGCCATGGCCGCTGAGGGCAACGGCAAGGCCGCAAACGGCGGCAGCGCTCCGGCTACGAACGGAAAATCCTACCCAATCGAAGATCACACCTACGACGTCGTCGTGGTCGGCGCCGGGGGCGCCGGCTTGCGCGCCGTGGTCGGCTGCAGCGAGGCGGGCCTGCGCACGGCCTGCATCACCAAGGTGTTTCCGACCCGCTCGCATACGGTGGCCGCGCAGGGCGGCATTTCCGCCTCGCTCGGCAACATGCACCCCGACGATTGGCGCTGGCACATGTACGACACCGTGAAGGGGTCGGACTGGCTCGGCGACCAGGACGCCATCGAATACATGGTGCGCAACGCGCCGGAAGCCGTCTACGAGCTCGAACATTGGGGTGTGCCGTTCTCGCGCACCGCGGACGGCAAGATCTATCAGCGCCCGTTTGGCGGCATGACCATTGACTATGGCAAGGGCCAGGCGCAGCGCACCTGCGCCGCCGCCGACCGCACCGGCCACGCCATGCTGCACACCATGTACGGCCAGGCGCTGCGCCATTCCGCGGAGTTCTTCATCGAGTTCTTCGCCATCGACCTGATCATGGACGACCAGGGCGCCTGCCGCGGCGTGATCGCGCTCAAGCTCGATGACGGCACGATCCACCGCTTCCGCGCCCAGACCACCATCCTCGCGACCGGGGGCTACGGCCGCGCCTATGCGTCCTGCACCTCCGCCCACACCTGCACCGGCGACGGCGGCGGCATGGCACTGCGTGCCGGCCTGCCGCTGCAGGACATGGAGTTCGTGCAGTTCCATCCCACCGGCATCTACGGCGCCGGTTGTCTCGTTACCGAAGGTGCCCGCGGCGAGGGCGGATATCTGGTCAATTCGGAAGGCGAGCGCTTCATGGAGCGCTATGCGCCCTCCGCGAAGGACCTCGCCTCGCGCGACGTGGTGTCGCGCGCCATGACGATCGAGATCCGCGAGGGCCGTGGGGTGGGCAAGAAGAAGGACCACATCTACCTGCACCTCGACCATCTCGATCCGAAGGTGCTGGCCGAGCGCCTGCCCGGCATTTCCGAATCGGCGCGGATCTTCGCCAATGTCGACGTCACCCGCGAGCCGATCCCGATCGTGCCGACGGTCCATTACAATATGGGCGGCATCCCCACGAACTTTCACGCGGAGGTGCTGACCAAGAGGAACGGCGACGACAATGCGGTGGTGCCCGGCCTGATGGCGATCGGCGAGGCGGCCTGCGTCTCCGTCCATGGCGCCAATCGTCTGGGCTCCAACTCGCTGATCGACCTGGTCGTGTTCGGCCGCGCCGCGGCCCTGCGGCTTGCAGAGAAGCTGACGCCAAACGGCAAGCAGCCGGACCTGCCGGCGAACTCGGCCGAGATGGCGCTCGGCCGCCTCGACCATTTCCGCAACGCGTCCGGCGGCACGCCGACGGCAAAACTGCGCGAAAGCATGCAGCACGTGATGCAGAACAATTGCGCGGTATTTCGTACCGGTGAGGTGCTGCATGAGGGCCAGAACCTGATCCATAAGGTGCACAGCGGGATTTCCGACATCTCCGTGTCCGACCGTTCGCTGATCTGGAATTCCGACCTGGTCGAGACGCTGGAGTTCGACAATCTGATCGTACAGGCGGTGGTGACGATGGAATCCGCCGCCAATCGCACCGAGAGCCGCGGCGCGCATGCGCGCGAGGATTTTGCCGAGCGCGACGACAAGAACTGGATGAAGCATACGCTGGCGTGGATCGACGAGAGCGGCAAGACCGCGATCGATTACCGCCCGGTGCACAACTACACCATGACCAACGACGTGCAGTACATCCCGCCGAAGGCGCGGGTGTACTAACACACACACTGTCATGCGCGGGCTCGACCCGCGCATCCATCTTGGAAGAATGATGGATTGCCGGATATCTTGGGTGAAGACGCGCTTCGCGCTTGTGCCCGGCAATGACGAGAAGGGCAAAGGCAAAGCAAATGGTTGAATTCGCGCTTCCGAAGAATTCCAAGATCACCGGCGGCAAGACCTGGCCGAAACCGGCCGGCGCCACCAACACGCGCGAATTCAAGATCTATCGCTGGAATCCGGACGACGGCAAAAACCCGCGCATCGACACCTATTACGTCAATACCGACGATTGCGGCCCGATGGTGCTCGACGGCCTGATCTGGATCAAGAACAATATCGACCCGTCGTTGACCTTCCGCCGCTCCTGCCGCGAGGGCGTGTGCGGTTCCTGCGCGATGAATATCGACGGCCAGAACACGCTCGCCTGCACCATGTCGATGCATGACGTCAAAGATGGCGCGGTGAAGGTCAATCCGCTGCCGCATCAGCCCGTGGTGAAGGATCTCGTCCCCGACCTCACCAATTTCTATGCGCAATATGCCTCGATCGAGCCGTGGCTGAAGACCTCTTCGCCGACTCCGCAGAAGGAATGGCGTCAGAGCCATGAGGACCGCGAGAAGCTCGACGGTCTTTATGAGTGCATCCTTTGCGCCTGCTGCTCGACCTCATGCCCGAGCTATTGGTGGAACAGCGAGCGCTTCCTGGGACCCGCGGCACTCTTGCAGGCGACGCGCTGGGTCAACGACTCCCGCGACGAGGCCACCGGCGAGCGGCTGGACAATCTCGAGGATCCGTTCCGGCTCTATCGCTGCCATACCATCATGAACTGCGCCAAGGCCTGTCCGAAGGGCCTCAACCCCTCGGAAGCCATCGCCGAGCTCAAGCTGAAGCTGGTCGAACGGCAGATTTAATCATCAAGCCGGTTACGTTCTGACCTCACTCGTCCCAAACCCGCGGGGCGAGCAGAGCTGCCTTTGCGGATGGAGCCAATTCCGCCACGACGGCATTGTTGAAATCACCTGCGAACAGGGTTCCTCCACAACCGCAGGAGACTTCGATGATCGACCATCTCGGCTTTCCGGTTTCCGACTATGCGCGCGCCAAGGCTTTTTACACCGCGGCGCTGGCGCCGCTCGGCTACAGTCTCATCATGGAAGTGATGCAAGAAGACCGGCCCGGTGAATCCGCGGCAGGCTTTGGCGCCAACGGCAAGCCCGATTTCTGGATCGGCGGCGAGGGCGCCCTGAACAAGCCGGTGCATGTCGCAATCGCAGCGAAAGATCGCGCGACAGTCGATGCCTTCTACAAGGCCGCGCTCGCGGCCGGTGGGCGCGACAATGGCGCACCCGGCATCCGCGCGCATTACCATCCCGATTATTACGGCGCCTTCGTGCTTGATCCCGACGGCCACAACATCGAAGCGGTGTGTCACACGCCGGAATAGGCGTTCCGCTGCGGAAGCGGAACATCGCTGTCGTCGCGCCGTTATCGCTTCCAAATCGAAGGGAGCGAACATGGCCAACAATAATGTCGGCGATATCGATCGCACCTGGGAACTGATGAAGAAGATCGGTTATGCGATGCTGGTCACGCATGACGGCGACAAACTGCGTGCGCGCCCGATGACCGCCTATGTCGAGCGCGACGAGGACGCCATCTACTTTCTCACCGATGCGCGGCAGCATAAGGACGAGGAGATCGCACGCGCGCCCGCGGTCAATCTGTCCTTTGCCGACACCGGCAGCCAGAAATACGTCTCGGTCAGCGGCACCGCTGCGGTGTCCAATGATCGCAACAAGATCAGGGAGCTGTTTTCGACGCCGGCGCGCGCCTGGTGGAACGATGCCAATGATCCCAATATTCGCGTGCTGAAGATCAGACCCGAGCAGGCCGAGTTCTGGGAGTCCCCGGGCAAGCTGGTCGCCTACACCAAGATGGCGGCCGCCGTTGTCAGCGGCACGCGTCCGGAGATCGGCGGCAACCGCAAGGTGGCACTGTAAAATGGGGATCGAGCCTCCGGAGGTCCCGCCGCCGACACCTGGTCATCCGACCGAGCCGCCGCCGGAGAACCCGCCCGGCAATCCCAATCCCGAAAGGCCGCCGCCGTTGCGCGAGCCCGGCGAACCGCCGCGGCCGGACGAATTGCCGCCAGGGCGACCGGACGAAGTGCCGGTGCGCGGACCGAATGGACCGCGCACGCCCAATCCCGCTACCGATGCGCAGATCGACAAACCGCCCGAACCTGGGCCGGACCTCGATCGTGGGGCGTCCGACATCCCGCAGGGGAAAATCTAAGCCGCCGTTTGAATCGCGCGGCTGAATGCGCCATGAATTGGTTCCACTCGGGGCCCGCTTTTTTCAGAAATATATCCGAGTTCATCAGCAAGGCCCGCCACATTGCGGCCTAACCCGTATTTGTTGATCGCCGCGCTTTTCACTCGAGCCATTCCGGGGAACTTCCAACACATGACAAGACTTCGTCTCGTGCTGCTTGCCACGACCGCCATGACGGCGATGCAGTTTGCAAGCTTTGCAACGCATGCCGAGAACGCGCCGCAGGTCATGGCGCAGGCACAACAGGGAGAAGTCGGCCCCGACGGCAAACCGAAGCAGCCGCCGAAGGAGGCTCCGAAACAGCCCCCGGGCCCGCCGAAGGGCGCGCCGCCCCCGGCTGCGCCGCACCCCGCTCCGCCGCCAGCCGCTCCGGCTCCGCATCCTCCCGCGCCGCCGCCCGGTGCCGCACCTGGGCATCCCACGCCGCCTCCGCCCGCGGCTGCGCCGCCCGCGCGACCAACTCCCCCGCCTCCGCCGCCGGCTGCGCATCCAACCCCGCCTGCCCCGCCGCCAGCGGCGCGCCCTGCTCCGCCGCCGCCTCCGGCGGCTGCGCCAGCGCCTGCGGCGCCCAAACAGCCGAGCCCGCCGCCGGCGCCGCCGCAGCACGCACCGGCCCCGCCACCACCACCGCCCGCCGCGGCACCAGCGCCGCACGCTTCGCCGAGCCCGGCTCCGATCCAACCGCATGCGGCGCCGAGCCCAACGCCCGTCCCCGGCGCGGCTCCGGCGCATCCGCCGGCAGCGGGCACCACCCCGCCACCGCCGCCCGCTGGCACCGTGCATCCAAATGCTGCGCAGCCTGCAACGCCGCCGGCGCCATCGCCCACACCGGGCGCGCCGCCAGCAGGCGGCCGCGCGGGCACCGCACCGACCACCGCACCACCCGCACCGGCACCTCAGGCCGGGGGCCCGGCTCCGGCTGCGCGTCCTGCCCCGACGCCGGGCACCACACCACCCGCCCCCGGCACCCCGCAGCCGGCACCGGGCGCGGCTGCTAAGCAGCCCACCAACCAGAGCGCCGCGCCGTCGGGCGCAGCGCCGATGGCCGTGCGCCGCCCGCCGCCGCAGGTGGCCGCGCCCCTGCCGCCGCCTCCGCAACCGCAGTCAAAGCTGACACCGCTGCCGGCCAATCCGGCCGCGGTGCAAGGGCCGCGGCGCCTCGAGGACTTCCGCAATGAACGGCGCGAGGTTCAGGAAGGCGGGCGGACCGTCATCACCGAGCCGGGCCGCGTCATCATCCGCGACCCCAGCGGCGAAGCTTTCGTTCGCCATGACGAGATGGAACGTTTCCGCTTCGGCGCGCGCGACATCGAGACCCAGCGCGTGGGCAACGAGACCCGCACCATCGTGGTGCGCCCCGACGGCACGCAGATCGTCACCGTGCTCGCTCCTGATGGCTCGATGCTGCGCCGGATCCGCCGCGACCCGATGGGCCGCGAGGTCGTCATCATCGACAACAGCTATCGTGATCCGCGCGCGGTCGGCGGCTTCTATGTCGACCTGCCCCCGCCGGTCGTCCGCATCCCCTACGACCGCTACATCGTCGATGCCGCGGACGCACCGCCGGACCTGATCTACGACACGATGGAGGCGCCGCCGGTCGACCGCATCGACCGCCGCTACACGCTCGACGAAATCCGCTACAGCCCGAACGTGCGCATGCTGATGCCGAGCATCGACGTCAACAGCATCAACTTCGACAGCGGGTCATGGGAGATTTCCCCCGACCAGGCGGCGAAGCTGCAGGTGATCGCCGATGGCCTCAACCGCGCCATCCAGCGCAACCCGCGCGAAGTGTTCTTGATCGAGGGTCACACGGATGCAACCGGCAACGACACCGACAATCTGTCGCTGTCGGACCGCCGCGCCGAAGCCGCCGCCGAGCTGCTGACCCAGCAATTCGGCGTGCCCGCGGAAAACCTGACCTCGCAGGGTTACGGCTCGCAATATCTGAAGGAGCAGACCGATGGGCCGAGCCGGATCAACCGGCGCGTCACCATCCGCCGCATCACGCCGTTGCTCAACGGCGGCACCGCGTCGCTGCCGCCGCCCCCACCGGGCGTCGCGCCGCCGCGATAAGGCGCAGCACGGGCGAAGATTAAACGGCCGGGAGCGATCCCGGCCGTTTTTTCACCCTTCGTCGTCCTGCCGAAAGCCAGGGCTCATAACCACAGGCTGGAGTTTGTGGCACATTTGAAGTCTCAGCACGCCGCAACAACATCCGCCTGTGGTTATGGATCCAGGATCTGCGCTCGCTACCGGACAACGGGGAGCCTGTCATCGGGCGCGTTCGCGCGACCTGATGGCGTTGCCGTCAGCTCGCTTGTCCGGGACGACGTGGGAAGGCGGTTTCCCGCCACGCGCATTCAGCCCTTCTCGCTGTCGAGCCTGAGGATGTCGGAGCCCTCCCCGATCGATAGCAAGCCTGTGCCGGCGTAGATATCGAGCTTGGCGCGCGTATCGGCGATGTCGAGGTTACGCATCGTGAGCTGGCCGATGCGGTCCGCCGGCGTGAACGCGGCGTCTTCCACCTTCTCCATACTCAGCCGCTCCGGCTGATAGGTCAGGTTCGGGCTCTCGGTGTTCAGGATCGAGTAGTCGTTGCCGCGGCGCAGCTCCAGCGTCACCTCACCGGTCACTGCGCGCGCCACCCAACGCTGGGCGGTTTCGCGCAGCATGAGGGCTTGAGAATCGAACCACCGGCCCTGGTAGAGCAATCGACCAAGGCGCAGGCCGCTGATCCGGTACTGCTCGATAGTGTCCTGGTTGTGGATGCCGGTGATCAGGCGTTCGTAGGCGATGTGCAAGAGTGCCATGCCGGGAGCCTCGTAAATACCACGGCTCTTTGCCTCGATGATCCGGTTCTCGATCTGGTCACTCATGCCAAGACCATGTCGTCCGCCGATGGCATTGGCTTCGAGGAAGAGCGCGACCGGATCGGCGAAGGTCCGGCCGTTCAATGCGACGGGCTGGCCCTCCACAAAGCGCACGGCAACCTTCTCCGCCTTGACGGCACAGTCGTCGCGCCAGAACGGCACGCCCATGATGGGGCTGACGATCTGGATGCCAGTATCCAGGCGCTCAAGATCCTTCGCCTCGTGTGTTGCGCCGAGGATATTGCTGTCGGTCGAATAGGCCTTTTCGGCGCTCATCTTGTAGTCGAAGCCGTTCGCAGTCAGGAACGCCGACATTTCCGCGCGGCCGCCCAGTTCGTCGATGAACTGCTGGTCGAGCCAGGGCTTGTAGATCTTCAGGCTCGGATTGGTCAGCAGGCCGTAGCGATAGAACCGCTCGATGTCATTGCCTTTGAACGTGGAGCCGTCACCCCAGATGTTGACGCCGTCCTCCTTCATGGCCGCGACCAGCATCGTGCCGGTTACGGCGCGCCCCAGAGGTGTGGTGTTGAAGTACGTCGCACCACCGGTTGAGATGTGGAAGGCGCCGGACTGGATGGCGGCGATACCTTCATGCACCAACTGCGTGCGGCAATCCACGAGACGAGCTTTTTCGGCGCCGAAGGCTTCGGCCTTTCGCGGAATTTCGTTGTAGTCGGCCTCGTCAGGCTGGCCGAGATTGGCGGTATAGGCGAAGACACGCGCGCCCTTTTGCTTCATCCACAGCAGCGCCGCGCTGGTGTCGAGACCGCCCGAGAAAGCGATGCCGACTTTTTCCCCTTTGGGCAGGCTCTTCAAAATCGTGCTCATAGAGCTTCCAATCGCTCGAAATGGCTGATGTCGTTGGTGACTTGGGTGCGCGCATATCAAATTTCACAGCCGCGGGCACCTGCTTAATGGTGGCTGGCGCGACCCGACTCGCTCACGCCGATGACGCGGGGCCTGTTTCACGACCCAAGAGCCGCCGGCGGAAGCGATAGCCGGGCCAGGCGAAGCGCGTCAGCGCGGCATCGACCCCCTCGTCCGACAGCCGGGTGCGCGGCCAGCGGTAAATGTAGCCGTGGGCGAGCCAGATCACGAGAAAGCTCACGAGGCCCGCGGCGGCGACGTCGGTGAAGAAATGACCACCAAAGGCCATGCGCAGCACGCTCGTGGTCAAGCCGAAGGCGGTAGCGGCGGCATAGGCGAGCGGCCGCCAGGCCGGCGGGACAAGGGCTGCCGGGGCGTAGGTCCAAAAGGCGGTCGCACCCTCGCCGGAGAAGAACGAGCAATTATGGCCGCAGCCGCCGCGCGGATCCCACCAGGCGACGAACGGCAGTTCGCCGTTGAACTCGCTCACCACGACGGGACGTGGCCGCCCCCAAAAGGCTTTGAAGGTGAAATTGGTGAGCACGCCCGCCGACAGCGTCAGCGTGAGCAGGAGGAAAACAACGGCACGGCCCGACATCAGAAGCGGCCGGTCCGGCCGCACCAGCTTGATGACCAGCGCCGCGATCGCCGGCATGGCGAGGCCCCAGGCGATCCACATCGCCGCATTGCGGGCGAAGGCAGCGAGCGAATCCTGCTTCAACGGAAACGCTCGCGACTGCGGATCATAAAACAGTGCCGCCAGCTTGAGGTCGAGTTCGGGATAGAGCCCGAACACAATGCCGATGACGACCGCCAGCGACAGCGCGATGAAGAGTCCGGTCCGGTTCATGGCGCGCGGTTTAGCGGAGGCATCGGAGCCTGAAAACCCCTGTTGTCATTCCGGGGCGATGCGTCAGCATCGAACCCGGAATCTCGAGATTCCGGGTTCGCCTCTTTCGAGGCGCCCCGGAATGACACTCACTTTGGCGGCGGCGCCTGCGGAGGCTCCGGTGACGGCGGCGGCCGCGATGCCGAGGGCAGCGGCGGGGGCGGATTGAGCTTGCGCGGCGGCACACGCCAGGCGCCGGCGGTGCGGCCGGCGATCATCCAATAGACCAGTCCCGCGACGATGCCGGCGCCGGTCATGATCTCCAGGTGCCGCCGCACAATGCCCTCGAAGCGCATGGTCTCGGTGTCGAAAGGAACCAGGCCCAGATAAAAGATGAGCCCGACCAAGCCGCCACCGATCGCGTAGGTCAGCACGTTGCGGATATAGAAGGCCTCGGTGATCGCCACGATCACCATCGCCGGTATCAGCGCGAAGCCGGAAATGACGACAAAACCGAATCCGAGCAGAATGTCGAACACGCCCTCATCGACCGGGCCAGTGCCGAGCTCGCTGAACTCCGGAAACAACAGCGCGCCAATAATGATGATCCCCGCCGCCAGACAGGCGGCGAGAAAGCCGAAGAAGACGAGGACAAGTCGGCCGATCAGCGCCATGAGAAAACGCCATTTCCGTCATTGCGAGGAGCGCGAGCGACGAAGCAATCCAGAATCTTGCTTAAGGAACTGGATTGCTTCGCGGAGCCTGTCATCGGCCCGCGCCTTGCGCGGACCCGTTGGCTCGCAATGACGAGTGCGGATACCGAACGCACAACGACTAGTCCGTCATGGCCATGGCACGCAGTGCCTGGCGCTCGCGTGCGGAGAGTTTTTCAGTCTCGGATTTCAATTGGCCGCAGGCGGCGAGAATGTCGCGGCCGCGCGGCGTGCGTACCGGCGAGGAATAGCCGGCGTTGAAGATGTATTCGGAGAACTTTTCGATCTGGTCCCAGTCCGAACATTCATAGGCCGTGCCGGGCCATGGATTGAAAGGAATCAGGTTGATCTTGGCCGGAATGCCCTTGAGCAGCTTGACCAGCAGCTTGGCGTCGTCGAGCGAATCGTTGACGCCCTTGAGCATCACATATTCGAAGGTGATACGCCGCGCGTTGGAGGCGCCGGGATAATCGCGGCAGGCCTGCAGCAATTCCTCAATCGGATATTTGCGGTTCAACGGCACCAGCACGTCGCGCAGCTCATTGCGCACCGCGTGGAGCGAGATCGCCAGCATGACGCCGATCTCCTCGCCGGCGCGGATGATATTGGGCACCACGCCCGAGGTCGACAGGGTGATGCGCCGGCGCGAGATGCCGATGCCCTCGTTGTCGGCGACGATCAAAAGCGCGTCGCGCACCGCCTCGAAATTATAGAGCGGCTCGCCCATGCCCATCATCACGATGTTGGTGACGAGCCGGCCGCTCTCGCGATTCTCCCAGTCGTTGAGACGATCGCGCGCGACCATCACCTGACCGACGATCTCGCCGGCCGTCAGGTTGCGCACCAGGCGCTGCGTGCCGGTGTGGCAGAACGCGCAATTCAACGTGCAGCCGACCTGGGAGGAGACGCAGAGCGTGCCACGGTCGGTCTCCGGGATATAGACGCACTCGACTTCATGCGGCTTCTCGACCTTATCGCCGGAAGGGAGCCGCAACAGCCATTTGCGGGTGCCGTCGTTGGAGATCTGCTCGGCGACGACTTCCGGCCGGTCCACGGTGAAATGCTTCGCGAGTTCGGCGCGCGTGTCCTTGGAGATCGAGGTCATCTCGTCAAAGCTCTTGGCGCCGCGGAAATAGATCCAGTGCCAGAGCTGCTGCACCCGCATCTTGCGCTGGGCGGGTGCAACCCCGATCTCGCCGAGCCGCTCGGAAAGCTCAGACCGCGACAGGCCGATCAACGACGGCTTCGCCGGCGGCACATAGGCCTCCAGCGGGACTTTTTCCAAGGGCAAGGGCGCCGCGGAACCGGCCGCAATCGCGTTGGTGATGGTGCTGATCATGACCGATTAGATAAGGCGTCCCGCGCTTGCTGGAAAGTCGCCATGAATTGGTTTAGTGCCGAAAAAATGAGTTAGCGCTTGCAGTCCTGCGCGATCCTGTCGAGCGCCTGCGACAGGCCTTTCAGCGAGAATGTATCGACCGTCTCGGTGCCTTTGGCCGAGACGCCCTTGACCACAACGTCGGAAGCGCGGCGCATCGCGTCCACCATGCGCTCTTCCTCGGCGGCGTTCTTGATCCAGAGCCCGTCTCCTTGCGTGTACATCGCATAGGTCGCGCCGCCGACTTGCAATGTCGATTCGGAGCCCGGCTTGAGCGCATAGCCGATCATGATCGAGACCTCGTTGAAGACCTTTTCCGCCGGACGCGTGGACACGAAGGCATAGGCCGGATCACGCGGCCGATTCGGCGGAATGGTTTTCGACGAGGTCGGCTTGGCCAGCGCGAAGCACACCTTCTTGCCGTTCGGCATGGCTGTGTAAGCTCCCCAGGTACCGAACTGGCCGATCAGGGTCGGCTCGGCACCGCCTGTGGCCGCGGCCGATGGCTTGGCAGCCGCTGGCGCCGGCTTGGCGGCGGCTTTTGCCTGCTTTGGCGAGGACGCGGATTGCGCCTGCGCGAGGTGAGCCACCCCGCACGCCAATGCATTGATGATCAGAATTGTCAGCGCCCGCCGAAACGACATGAGCGGTTGGTTCCCCCAATATTGTGACTGGAAGATGGCCCGGTGATCGATGCTTCGCCGGGCAAAGCCATAGCCGGGAACACGAGTCTTGGGAAGGCAGCCAGAGATTGTTGCCGGTCAGCTCTTCGCCCGTGAGGCGCGCAAAGTTTCCCATTGCGCCTCACTCCATTGCAACAGATCCTCCGCGCCCGACGAACGCAGATGGGCGCCGCCGTCCTGCACCACCATTTCGCCGTTGGTGTAGCTCGCGGCATCGCAGATCAGAAAACTCGCGAGGTCGGCCAGCTCGCGATGCTCGCCGACACGCCCCAGCGGATTGCGCGCAGCGCCCTCCTCGCGGCCTTCGGGGCGAAGCTGCCCCGAGGCACCCCGCGTCGGGAAACTGCCCGGCGCAATGGCGACAGTGCGAATGCCCTTCGGCCCCCACTCGACGGCAAGGCTCTTGGTCATCGCCAGCAGCGCGGATTTCGCCATCGCCGAGGGCACGGTGAAGGCGCGGCCGGTGATGGTCGATGTTGAAAGGATCGACAGCACCACGCCCTTGTGCCGACCTTCGATCCAGCGTCTGCCGGCGGCAATGGTGCAATAGAGCGCGCCATGCAGTGTCGGCGCCAGGATTGCGTCCGCCGCGCGGAACGACAGCCGCTCGGTCTGCGCAATGAACGTTGCGGCGGCGTTGTTGACCAAGACATCCAGCGGAGCCTCGCGCCAGAGCTGGTCCATCATCGCCTCAACCGCACCACCGTCGCGGATATCGCAGGCAATCGCGGTGACCTTGCCGCCGCACGCGGCGCGCATCTCGGCTGCCGTCGTCTCCAACACGTCCTGCCTGCGACCGCAGATGACGAGCTCAGCCCCGAGCTCCAGAAACCGACGTGCCATCACGGCGCCAAGTCCAGTGCCGCCGCCGGTGATCAGGATGCGCTTCTGTTTCAGCAGACCTTTTTCAAACATTGTTCGATCCCTCGTGAGACGTCGTTGCGACGAGCGCCAGCGACATGATGATCCAGAATGTTTGACGCGGCGATGGATTGCTTCGCGTCACCCGCAATGACAAGTTGGCGCGACAAATTCCGCGTCCGAAACTCAGGTGTATCCATGAAAGCCATTCTCTGCTCGCAATATTGCCAACCCGACGATCTCTTGCTGGCCGATGTGCCCGATCCCGTCGCGGAGGCCGGGCAGGCCGTGATCGCGATAAAGGCCGCGGCGCTGAACTTCTTCGATCTCCTGATGATCCAAGGCAAATACCAGATCAAACCGCCATTTCCGTTCTCGCCGGCGGCCGAGGTCGCCGGCGTGATTGAGAGCGTCGGGGCAGGCGTCACCGACCTCAGGGTCGGCGACCGTGTCATCGCCTCCTGCGGTCATAATGGCGCGCGCGAGAAGATCGCGCTGCCAGCCGCCTCCATTGTGAAGATTCCCGACAATCTGGATTTCGACCGCGCCGCCGGCATCATCATTATCTACGGCACCGCGCTGCATGCGCTGGAGGATCGCGCGAGTCCCAAGAACGGCGAGACGCTCGCGGTGTTGGGCGCTGCGGGCGGCACCGGCCTTGCCGCTTGCGAGCTCGGCAAGCTGATGGGGCTGAGGGTGATCGCCTGCGCGTCCTCGGAGGAAAAGCTCGAATTCGCCAAGGCGCATGGCGCCGAGCTGACGCTGAATTATGCCAAGGAGGACCTCAAGGAGGGCTTGCGACGCCTCACTGACGGCAAGGGCGCCGACATCATCTTCGATCCGGTCGGCGGCAACTATGCCGAAGCCGCGTTGCGTTCGATCGCCTGGGAAGGCCGCTTCTTGGTGATCGGCTTTGCGGCCGGCGACATTCCGAAGATGCCGCTCAACCTCGCGCTGCTCAAAGGCTGCGACATCCGCGGCGTGTTCTGGGGCAATTGGGCGCGCCTCAATCCCGCAAAGAACCGCGCCAATCTGGAAAAGCTCGTGCAGTGGACGGCGGACGGCAAGATCTCCTCGCATGTCGATCGGACGTTCCCGCTGTCGCAAACCGCCGACGCGCTCAAGGTGCTCGCGGGCCGCAAGGCCATGGGCAAGGTGATCCTGCATCCGTGACAGCGAGGCCCGCGCGCACCGCAAAAAAACGGCGGCTGCGGGTGCGCGTGGGCGGGCATCGCAAACCAGGCATTAACCATAACGGCCCACCGCGCAGAAGTTTCGCCCCAGGATCATATCCGCCGTTTCGCCATAATTTTGCCACACGCAGAACCGCCCCCGCGCTGCGTCCGATGTGAGCGCTCAGCCCCTGGCTGGCGCGACAAAGCGGAGGCAAACGATCCCCGCTGAAGCTGCAAATGTGATTGACAACACGTGGATTTTTCCGCTGAGGCCGACCGTGACCAGGTACGCCGGACGCTGCGCCGGATGATCTGCGATGCAGCGAATTCGAAGAAGATGATGCCCACAATTTCATTGTGAACTGCTCTCCTCTGCCTCAATGAATCCAAAAAATCTCCCCATTCGTGCCTGGCTGAGCCGTCTTTTGGGCTGATTCAGACGGCGGATTACCGCAGTTCCAGTAGCGGGGCGGCATCTGGACAATAACAATGAATAGCAGGGACATTGGCCAAGGCTGCCCCGACTGTTGCGTTGCAGTAGTGGGGAAGCATCACCATGGTAGAGCCAAGGACGCGGTTTCGTTCATACGATCACGATGTCGATGGGTTTGACGAAGACTTAACCAACTCTCAACCAGCGGCTTACAGGTTCGGGCGATCCGCGAGAAACGACTACACGCCGGATCAGTCGGTCCCATTGTTCCTGTCCGATCCCGACGGCGAACCAGAGCCGCACGAATTCGTCGCCCCACCGCGCAAGCGAGGGCTCGCCTCCGTCACATCAAAGATACTCTTGCTGGTCGTTGCGGCCTCAGGTGCGGCCGCGTTGTTCACCTGGTTCTCCTCCGATGCCACGCGCGACATCATCGTCAACGCAAAGGCTTCCATTTCCGCCGCAGTATCGCCGACCGCCGCTGCAAACACGGAGGGTGGTCAGCTCACCGCTGTCGACCTGCAGTTGAAGGATCCCACGCGTATGACCGCGCCGGCGCCGGCCCCCGGGCCCAGGGTGGTGGCGACTGCAACGGCACCATCGCGTGAGGAGATTTCAACTGCCTATCAGGCAGCCCTGCGAAGCGCAGCACCTGCCGCTGCGACGCCGCCTGTCCCTGTCGTGACGCCGCCTGCCGCTGCGGCACCGGCTGCCGCCGTAGCGCCGCAGGTTGCTGTCGCGCCGCCGGTTGCCGAGCCCGCCCCGGCGCCGCAGCCGAAGCGGATCGACGGCGCAGAACTTGCCACGCTGATGAAGCGCGCCAAGGATTTCCTGGCAATGGGCGACGTTCCCGCAGCGCGGCTGCTGCTCGAACGCGCCGCCGAAGCGCAGAACGCTGAGGCCGCGCTGATGCTGGCCCGGACCTACGACCCGGCTGTGCTTGGTCCCTCCGACGTCCGCAACATCACGCCGGAGCCGGACAAGGCGCGCGCCTGGTACCAGAAGGCCGCCCAGTTCGGCTCCGCCGAGGCCCGACAGCGCCTGGCGCAACTACCTGCCAATTAGCTTTCACATTCAGGGGACAACATGCGTAAGATTTTTGGACTGGCCATCGTTGCCATCGCGATGGTGTGCGGCCTCGCCGCGCGCGCCGAAGAGACCGAGTATGATCCGGCCAAGGTCAGCGACAGCCTCAGGGCCATCTTTCAATTCGGTTCGGCGCAGACCAAGCAGGCGCTCAACGCCAACACGGTGACGCTGATCACCGGCACGATCGGCGGCACCTATGTCCAGTTCGGCGCCGACCTCGCCTCCGTGCTGGACGACGGCAACAAGCTGCGCGTGCTCCCCATCGTCGGCCGCGGCTCGGTGCAGAGCGTCGCCGACATTCTGTTCCTGCAGGGCGTCGATCTCGGCATCGTGCGCGCTGACACGCTCGATTATCTCGAGCGCAAGGGCTTTGCGAAAGACATCAAGCGGCAATTCACTTACGTGACCAAGCTCTACAACGAAGAGATGCAGGTCATTGCGCCGAAATCGGTCCGCAATCTGAAGGATCTCGAGGGCAAGACGGTCAGCGTCGATCTGCCCAATGGGGGCACCTTCGTCACAGCACTGACCGTGTTCGAGCGGCTCGGGCTCAAGGCGAATTTCGTCTATATCGAGCAGCGCATCGCGATGGAGAAACTGAAGAAGGGCGAAGTTGACGCGGTGATCGTCGTCGGCGGCAAGCCCTACAAGTCTGTCAGCACCTTCAACAACGATGGCCGTTTTCACCTCGCCACGGTCGACTACGACAGGCCGCTGCAGGGCGACTACCTGCCGGCGCGCATGACCTCGAAGGACTATCCCAATCTGATCGCCGACGGCGAAACGGTGGACACTATTGCAGTGCCGGCGGTGCTTGCCGCCTATAATTGGCCGTCCAACACCGAACGTTATCGCAAGCTCGCGCTGTTCGTGGACGCGTTCTTCACGAAATTCCCGACCTTCCAACATCCTCCGTTCCATCCGAAATGGAAGGAGACTTCGCTGGCAGCCCCGCTGCCGGGCTGGCAGCGCCTGCCGGCCGCGCAGCAATGGCTGGAAGCCCACGGCATCGATCAGGCCATGCGCAATCGGTTCGAGACCTTCCTGCAGCAGAATCCCGCGGCTGCAAAGGGCATCCAGTCGGAGTCCGATAAGGAAGCCCTGTTCAAGCAGTTCCAGGCCTGGCAGGCCGACCAGGCCGAGAAGGAGAATGCAAGGGCCCAGGCGCCGGTTGCCGATAAGCCGATCAGGCGCCAGCGCAACTAGCTGTCTCCATCCGAGGCAAAAGAGGCGGAGCGGCGGCGGAAGCTGCGCTCCGGCCTTCTCAACTTTCGCTGTCGATGCCCCGCTTCAGCGCCGCACGCGCGGCCTCGCGATGCTCCGGCGTGATGTGAGCGGCAACCAGGCGGATTGCGGTGGCGAGAATGGCGGCATCGTCGGTGAAGCCGAGGACCGGCATCATGTCTGGAATGAAATCGAACGGCAGGATGAAATAGGCGATCGCCCCTAACAGCGCGACCTGGACATGCCGCGGCGTCTCCTTGTCGAACGCGCAGTAATAGGCGGCCAACAGATCCTCCGCGAACGGAAGCGTCGCCATCACGCGCTTGAACTTGCCCCAGAACCGCCGGCGCACGCTCTCGCGGTCTTCAGCCAGCCGATCGGCCGGCTCAAAGCCCACTGAATAGTCTGACGCCATTGCCAAAACTCCCCTCAAGCCTCTGGATCGTTCTGAGACACCATTTCGAACCGTCATCCTTCAGGCGCAGCCGCAAAGCGGCGGCCTCGAAGGATGAACGTCCCCGCAACGAGAGCCGGGCCCTCGCCCTTCGAGGCCCGCCAACAGAGCAGCGCTCCCTTGACGAGCGCCTCAGGGGTGACGAGACGAACGTAGGCCCGTTTTCGAATGTAGTCCGATCCTAGCTCCAGCAACTGGGCACTGGCTAGCGCCACCGCAAGCCTTGTGCCTTGCCGGGTTCAAACGCCAAACTGACCGGCAATGGCGTTCATCGCCTTGGCGAGCTTGATGTCGCGCTCGGTGACGCCGCCGGCATCATGGGTGGACAGCACCACCTCCACGGTCTTGTAGACGTTGCGCCATTCGGGGTGATGGTCGTGTTTTTCGGCGACCAACGCCGCACGGGCCATGAAGCCGAACGCCTCGTTGAAGTCCTTGAACACGAAGGTCCGCGTGATCGCCTCCCGGCCCTGAACCTCCGCCCAGCCGGGCAGGCCCTTGAGCTCCGATTTGCGCGCTTCTGCCGTCAGTCGGTTCACCATGATCGTCTCCCGTCTTGGCCGGAACTTTGCTTCACCGCGCGAGGCTGCGTAGCTCGCCCGCTAGGCCCTTGATTAGGCATAATCTTTTCGGACAGCGGCATCCGCTTTCCCCGATCATGCTGTAATGCCGCGAGCTGCCCGCCGGATCCGCTAACCATGACGCAGTTGTAACCCTTCGGGTCCAAGGATTTTGCTACAATGCTGCAAACTGCGCCGGCGCCATGAAGTTGAGCCTCAAACGCTTATTTGCGAGATCCATGACCGGAGGCCTCGATCCAGCCGCTCCACCGGCCCCAGCCCCGCCGCGCTCGCCGGGACAGCAAACGCTGTTGGTCGCGATCGCGCTGGTGCTCGCGCTGATCGGCACGGTTGCCGGCGGCTATTACTTTGCGATGCGGCCGGTGCTCCTGAAGATCGCCGTGGGCCCCGCCAACAGCGATGACGTCAAGGTTGTGCAAACGCTGACGCAAACGTTTGCGCAGACACACGGCTATGTGCGTCTGAAGCTCGTTCAGACCGACGGGGCCGTGGCCAGCGCGGAGGCGCTGTCGAAAGGCAACGTCGACCTCGCGATCATTCGGGGCGATCTCGATGTCCCTAAGAACGCGCAGGCGGTGGCGACCCTGCGCAAGAACGTTGTCGTGATCTGGGTACCGGCGGCCAAGGGCAAGAAGAAGTCGGGCGCGAAGATCACCAAGATCGCCCAGCTCGCCGGCCATCGCATCGGCGTCGTTGGCCGCACCGAGGCCAACGTGAATCTGCTCAAGGTGATCCTGCAGCAGTACGGCGTCGATCCCGGCAAGGTGGAAATCGTGCAGTTTCCGACCACGGAAGTAGCGGAGGCCATCCGCAATCAAAAGGCGGACGCCTACCTCGCGGCGGGCCCGGTCAACAGCAAGATCACGGCGGAGGCGATCGCCGCATCCGCCAAGGAAAGCGGCGAGCCGACCTTCCTCGCCATCGATCTGGCGGACGCGATTGCCCAGAACCATCCTGCCTACGACGCGGCGGATATTCCCGCGGGCGCCTTCAGCGGCTCGCCCGATCGCCCCGACGATGAGGTGAAGACCATCAGCTTCAACCACCACATCGTCGCCCGGAAGGGCCTCTCGGACACCACGGTGGCGGCACTCACGCGGCAATTATTCGCGGCGCGGCAGCAATTGATGGCGGAGTTTCCGCTCGCGGCCAAGATCGAGACCCCCGATACCGACAAGGACGCCGTCATCCCCGCGCATCCCGGCGCGGCCGCCTATGTCGACGGCGAGGAGAAGACCTTCCTCGACAAATACAGCGATTACATCTGGTGGGCCCTGATGGCGCTGTCGGCGACGGGCTCGCTGGGGGCCTGGTTCGCGGGCTATCTGAAACGCGACGAGCGCAACACCAACAGCCATTTGCGCGAGCGCCTGCTCGAGATGATCGCGCAGGCCAGGCGCAGCGATTCAGTGGAGGAGCTCGATCAGCTCCAGAGCGAAGCGGACACGATCCTGCGCGACACGCTGCGTTGCTTCGAGGACGGCGCGATCGAGCAAGGCGCGCTGGTCGCCTTCAACATCGTGCTCGAACAATTTCACCGCGCGATCGCCGACCGCAAGCTCCTGATCGCGACCATGCCGCAAAACCTGCAGCGCGCCGGGGCGCAGTTCCGCGCCATGGGGACGCTTTAATCCGGCCGTCATAGATTTTTCCTATAGCGGTTAGCGTCTTTCCGTGAAGCGCGGCGCGTCATTCCGGGGCGCCTCGAAGAGGCGAACTATGATGCGCAATTGCGCACCTGAGAATCTCGAGATTCCGGGTTCGATGCTGACGCATCGCCCCGGAATGACGGAGCCTAGGTCGCGCGTCGAAGCAGACTCAAAGCCCCGAGGCTCGCATGGCCATCAAAATCACCCGCAACAAATTCCGCCCAATCTCCCGCCGGCGTTTCCTCTCCACCGCGGCAGGTGCGGGCATCGGCGCGATCGCGATGCCCTATCTCAGCCGCGCCGCCGACCGGCCGCTGGTGACCCATGGCGTGCAGTCCGGCGACGTATCGTCGGATAGCGGCGTGGTCTGGGCGCGCGCCGATCGCGCCTCGCAAATGCTGGTGGAGGTCTCGACATCCGAGTCCTTTGCCGATGCGCGCGCGCTGCCGCCGATCGCTGCGCTGCCGGAAAGCGACTTCACTGCGAAAATGCTGCTGGAAAATCTGCCCGGCGGCCAGGACATCTTTTATCGCGTGAAGTTCCGCGATCTCGCCCATACTGGCGTCGAGAGCGAACCCGTGGTCGGCCGCTTCCGTACCGCGCCGTCCGACAAGCGCGACGTCAGTTTCGTCTGGGGCGGCGATGTCGCGGGCCAGGGCTGGGGCATCAACCCCGACGACGGCGGCATGCTCACCTTCTCGACCATGCGCAAGCACCGGCCCGACTTCCTGCTGCATTCCGGCGACACCATCTATGCCGACGGCATCATTTCCTCCGAGGTGAAGCTCGCCGACGGCAAGATCTGGAAGAATCTCACCATTCCGGAAAAGGCCAAGGTCGCCGAGACGCTCGAGGAGTACCGCGCCGCGCACAAATACAATTTTCTCGACGACAATGTGCGCGCCTTCAATGCCGAGGTGCCGATCTTCGTGCAGTGGGACGATCATGAAGTGACCAACAACTGGTCCGCTTCGAAGGAGCTTCCCGCCGCCTACAAAGAACGCAACATCGCGCTCCTCGCCCCGCGCGCGGCACGCGCCTTCCATGAGATGTATCCGATCCGCGAAAGCATCGTTGAACCGGGGCGGGTGTATCGGAGCATCAGCTACGGCCCGCTGCTCGACGTCTTCGTTCTCGACGAGCGCAGCTATCGTGGCGCGAACGGGCCCAATCTTCAGGAGACCTATGGTCCCGATGCTTATTTCATCGGCCCGGATCAGATGGCCTGGCTGAAGCGCTCGCTTCTGAGCTCGCGTGCGACCTGGAAGGTGATCGCCTCCGATATGCCGCTCAGCCTGATCGTTTATGACGACGCGGCCAACAGGCGCGGCTCGGAAGCGTTCGCGCAAGGCGATGGACCGCCGCGCGGCCGCGAGCTGGAGATCGCCGACATCCTGCGCTTCATCAAGACCGCGCCGATCCACAACACGGTATGGCTGACGGCGGACGTGCACTACGCCGCCGCGCACTACTACAATCCGGGCAAGGCGCAATTCCAGGAGTTCGAGCCGTTCTGGGAATTCGTCTCCGGCCCCCTGCATGCCGGCACCTTTGGACCGAACGAACTCGACAACACGTTCGGCCCCGAAGTGCGCTTCATCAAGGCGCCGGGTGAAGGCAAGCAGAACCTGCCTCCATCGGAGGGCATGCAGTTCTTCGGCCATGTCAAGATCGACGGCGCGACCGGACAGATGACCGTGACCTTGCGCGACCGCGCCGATGTCGCACTGTGGTCGACCACACTCGATCCGAAGCTGGGGTGATCGAAGCACACGCAAACCCGTCATCCTTGAGGTGCCGGCGCCAACGGGTCCGCGCAAAGCGCGGCCCGACGAGGCTCCGCGGCCGCCTGAAGGTGACGGGAAGCCCTGCAGTCCATTTCGATACCCTGCGCGTTGCCTACGATCGCGGCGCCTGCCGCAGTGCCGCTTCCAGCGCTTTGGTTGTGCACGGCTTGCTCAATCTTGGCCTGTCCGCGAACGCCTCCAGGACGTTCGCATCACCGCCATACCCGGTAACGAAGACGAACGGGATGCTCAGCGCGTCGAGCCTTTCGGCGACCGCAAAGCTTTTCTCGCGCATCAACGACACGTCGAGCAAGGCGAAGTCCGGTGCGCGTTCGCGGATCATCGTGAGCGCGCTTGCCACATTGCTAGCCGATCGCACCCTCCTCACCCCGCAGCCGCGAATCCTGTCCTCGAAATCGAGCGCGATGATCGGATCATCCTCCACGATCAGAACATCCAGCGGCAGGCCCGAAGGGCCGTCGGAAGACTCCGGTTCCATGAGTACGGGATCTCTAAAGGTTTGATTGGGGTGAGATCGGCGGACCCGCCTGCCCCGAAGGCGCGTCGGTGAGTTCCCGAAGATGAAACCACCACAAAGAACTTTCACTGTCTGCGCACTTCTGAACGGAACCTCGGAACCGCCTGGCCATTATCCTCGCCGGTGGAGGAGGGACCTTGGCGATGCTGAGGCGACGTGATGAAACGGCCGTGGTCATTGACCGGCCGTACAATAATCTACTGCGGCGGCTCGATGCGGATGACTATGCGCTGATTGCCCCGCATCTTTCTTACGAGGAAGGAGAGCCCGACGAGCTGCTCTACAGCCCCGGCGACAAGGTCAATGTGGTGCACTTTCCGTGCGGGCCGAGTCTCGCCACCTTCCTCGTCGCCAACGAAGACGGTCGCGATGTCGAGACCATCCTGGTCGGCCGTGAGGGCGCGGTGGGGGGCATTGTCAGCGAGGGATATCTGCCGGCCTACACCCGCATCTCCGTGAAATTCGGCGGGCCGTTCGTGCGCCTGCCCGTCGACCGGCTCGACGCGGCGAAGCTGCGGTCCAAGACCCTGCGCAACGTCTTTACCCGGTACGCGGACTGCATGCTGGCGCAGATCTTCCAGTCGACCGCCTGCAACGCGATCCACTCCATCGAGCAGCGGACCGCGAAATGGATCATGTCCGCGATGGAGCGTACCGATGCCGAGGAGATCGTACCGCTGACCCATGAGCAGCTTTCGACCCTGCTTGGCGTCGGTCGCAGCTATACCAGCCGGGTGATCCAGATTTTCAAGGCCGAAGGAATTCTCGAGACGAGGCGCGGCGCCATCCGGGTGCGCGACCGCACGGCATTGAAGGGACGCGCCTGTCTCTGCAACCAGTCAGTCAAGAACCATTTTGAGGAGGTGTTGAGCGGGGTCTATCCGATCGAGGAAGAGGGGGCCTGAGGGAGCCCGATTGGCGCCTAAAATCGGCCCTCACCGGCCAAACAAGCCATTGTTTTTTGGCGTTTCCTGAATATATTGCGGCGCAAACGCGTCAAAGGTGCCCGGTCTATCGGCCGGGCTTCCTTTTTGGGGTGTCGCACCATCCCGCAGCATGATCCGGAACCCGGAGGGCCGCGCGAGCGCAAGGCCGGGGCCTGGTTGTCCGAAACGATCATGCGCGAATCAAAGCAAGGAGTGGGACGGCCCTTCGAAGAAGGGTCATCGCGCTCTGATATCTCAGGTCTTGAGCGTTAACGGAAAACAGGTCCCGTTATCAGGCGAGATCGCGGCTTTACGTCATTGCCTGGACTGAAAAGAAGCACTGCATGAAACTCCGCAACGTTGCCATCATCGCCCACGTCGACCACGGCAAGACCACACTGGTCGACCGCCTGCTGCAGCAATCCGGCACCTTTCGCGAAAACCAGAAGGTCGCCGAGCGCGCCATGGACTCCAACGATCTGGAGCGCGAGCGCGGCATCACCATCCTGGCCAAGGCCGCCTCGGTGCAGTGGAAGGACACCCGCATCAACATCGTCGACACACCCGGCCACGCCGATTTCGGCGGCGAGGTCGAGCGCATCCTGAACATGGTGGATGGCGCCCTGGTGCTGGTCGATGCCGCCGAAGGCCCGCTGCCGCAGACCAAGTTCGTCGTCTCCAAGGCGCTGAAGGTCGGGCTTCGCCCGATCGTCGTGATCAACAAGGTGGATCGCCCCGACGCGCGGCCGACCGAAGTCATCAACGAGGTGTTCGATCTGTTCGCGGCGCTCGATGCCAGCGAGGAGCAGCTCGATTTCCCGATCCTCTACGGCTCGGCCAAGCAGGGCTGGATGGCGGAAAGCCCGGAAGGGCCCAAGGACGCCGGCATGGAGCCGTTGTTCGATCTGATCCTGCGCCACGTCGGAGAGCCAAAGATCGAGCAAGGGCCGTTCCGGATGATCGGCACGATCCTGGAAGCCAACCCCTATCTCGGCCGCCTGATTACCGGCCGCATCAGCTCGGGCGGCATCAAGCCGAACCAGCAGGTCAAGGTGCTGTCCGCCGATGGCAAAACCATCGAGCAGGGACGCATCACCAAGATTCTCGCCTTCCGCGGCCTGGAGCGCACGCCGCTCGATGAGGCCGAGGCCGGCGACATCGTCGCCATTGCGGGCCTCACCAAGGGCACCGTGGCCGACACTTTCTGCGATCCGTCGGTCGAGACGCCGCTGCCGGCGCAGCCGATCGATCCGCCGACAGTGTCGATGTCCTTCATCGTCAACAACTCGCCGCTCGCGGGCACCGAGGGCGACAAGGTGACCAGCCGCATGATCCGCGACCGCCTGTTGCGCGAGGCCGAAGGCAATGTCGCGCTGCGCGTCCGCGAAGCCGACGACAAGGACTCGATGGAAGTGTCCGGCCGCGGCGAGTTGCAGCTCGCGATCCTGATCGAGACCATGCGGCGCGAAGGCTTTGAGCTGTCGGTGTCGCGGCCGCGCGTGGTGTTCAAGAAGGACGAGGCGACCGGGCAGACGCTCGAGCCGATCGAGGAGGTCGTCATCGACGTCGACGAGGAGCATTCCGGCGTCGTCGTGCAGAAGATGAGCGAACGCAAGGCCGAGATGATCGAGATGAAGCCGTCCGGCGGCAACCGCCTGCGGCTGGTGTTCTACGCACCGACCCGTGGCCTGATCGGCTATCAGGGCGAACTCCTCACCGACACCCGCGGCACCGCGATCATGAATCGCCTCTTCCACGGCTATGCGCCCTACAAGGGCGAGATCCAGGGCCGCCGCAACGGCGTCTTGATCTCCAACGACCAGGGCGAGGCCGTGGCTTACGCCATGTTCAAGCTGGAGGACCGCGGCCCGATGATGATCGAGCCCGGCTGGAAGGTGTACAAGGGCATGATCGTCGGCGAGCACACCCGCGATAACGATCTCGAGATCAACGTGCTCAAGGGCAAGCAGCTCACCAACATCCGCACCACCTCGAAAGACGAGGCGGTGCGGCTGACGCCGCCGATCAAGATGACCTTGGAAAAGGCGCTCGCCTATATCGAGGACGATGAACTGGTCGAAGTGACGCCGAAATCCATCCGCCTGCGCAAGAAGTTCCTCGATCCGAACGAGCGCAAGCGCGCCGAAAAGGCCAAGGAAGCGGTGGCGTAGTTCTCAGTCATTCCCTGCGAATGCGGGGAATCCAGTATGCCGCGGTCTATCAGTATATGACTCCGGCCTCTGGAATACTGGATCACCCGCATGCGCGGGTGATGACGGCTATGCTTGCGGCGGCTTTAGCCGCTCCCGCGAACGTGCTACAGCCGAGCCATGGGCTCCCTCCCCTCCTCAGTCGACGTCGCCATCATCGGCGCAGGTGCCGCAGGGCTTGGCGCCGCGCACGGGCTGAGGAACTCCGGCCTGACGACAATCGTGCTGGAAGCGCGCGATCGCATCGGCGGGCGCGGCTACACCGTGCAGGCCGCTCCTGACGTGATCTTCGACGTCGGCTGCGGCTGGCTGCATTCGGCCGACCAGAACTCCTTCGTCGCGATTGCCGAACAGTTGAATTTCGAGGTCGATAAGACCCTCCCGCCGTGGCGCGAGCGCGCCTATGGCAAAGCCTTTCCGCAAGACGAACGCGACGATTATTTCCGCGCGCTCGACGCCTTCTACGAGCGCGCCTATGAGGCGGCGCTCAAAGGCGAGGATGCGCCCGCGAGCCTCTATCTCGAGCCAGGCAATCGCTGGAATCCGATGATCGATGCGATCTCGACCTACGTGAACGGCTGCGAACTCGACCAGGTCTCAATCCTCGACATGGACGCCTATGAGGACACCAACGTCAACTGGCGGGTGCGGCGCGGCTATGGCGCGCTGATGACGGCCTATGGCGAGTCGCTTCCGATCGTCCTCAACTGCAATGTCACGTTGGTCGATCATTCGGGACAACGGCTGCGCCTGACGACCTCTTTAGGGACGCTTCAAGCCGACAAGGTGATCGTCACAGTGCCGACCAATCTGATCGCCGACGAGGCCATCCGCTTTTCTCCCGCGATCCCTGCGAAGGTGGATGCCGCGGCAGGCCTGCCGCTCGGCGTGGACGATAAGGTGACGCTTCTGCTTGCGGATGCGGAGGCGCTGCCGAAGGACGGGAATTTACGGGGCCTCACCATGCGCACGGAGATGGGCACCTATCACATCCGCCCCTTCGGCCAGCCCTGCATCGAGGGATTTTTCGGCGGCCGCTATGCCAAGGCGCTGGAGGATGCAGGTGCGGGCGCGTTCGCCCAGGCCAGCATCGACGAGATCGTCTCCTTTCTCGGCAATGATTTTCGCCGCAAGCTTACGCCGCTTGCGGAGTCGCGTTGGGCCCATGACCCCTTTGCGCGTGGCGCCTATTCGCACGCACTTCCGGGACACGCCGGGGACCGCGCCATCCTCGCCGCGCCCGTCGATGACCGCCTGTTCTTCGCCGGCGAAGCCACCTCGCCGAACTTCTTCTCCACCGCCCACGGCGCCCGCGATTCCGGCGAACGCGCCGCAAGGGAGGTGTTGGCGGCGATTGGGAAACCATAGGCGTCGAACTCGTCATTCCAGGGCGGTGCGACAGCACCGAAACCGGAATCACAGTACGAGTTATTCCATCACCCGCGTCCGCAGCGCGGCGTCCGGCACGAAGCACGAGTCATACTTGCCGAAAATGCGGTAGCGATTGCGCGCGACGAGATTGTAAACGGCGTCACGCATTGACTTTGGCACAGCAAACAGGATGCGAGTCCAGCCGAAGGCGGGCAGCCGCGAGAGCACGGTCAACGCCGCATCCGATTTGAAATAGGCGACGCCGCCATGGATCACGGCATTGGTATCGGGATCGTCGGGATCGATGCCGAAGGCCTGCGCGAGCCGCGTGCCGTAAGGCGATTGGATCGCCGTGAAGCGGAACCGCGCATCCGCATCGCGCGCGGCGACGAAGCGCACCCAGCGCGAGCAGAAGATGCACACGCCATCATACAGGATCACGTCATCGTCGGGCCAAGTCGTCATCTCAGGACGTCATCTGTTGTGCAATATCGGCGGCCCGTGGGAAGCCACCGCGCAACATCGGGGACGGTACTAGCCATTGCCGCACGCGAAGCAGCGAACCTTCCGCACCCGCAGCGCGAAAGGCGATTTGCGCGGCGGCACCGGAGCAGCAGGCGAGGCCCAGTCGGAGCAAAGCAAGACCTGCAACCAAGGATCGCACCAAGTTCTGCCTCGTGCTTCGAGAGCGGCGGCAAACAGGCCGCGCCGAATCAAATCCAGTGCGTTTTTGACAGACGCAGCCGCTCAACGCGAGCTTGCCGCCCTGCCGCCTGCCTGCGCGTTCCGAAGACTGCTGCCTTATGCCGCGCATTGTCCTTTTCCGGCACAAGTCTCACCAAAAACTGATGCAGAAAGTCCACAGGTTAACCGATAATTAACGATAGACCTTGAAGCGAAGCCGCGGACTTGGTTTGATCATCGCCATGAGCACAACCCTGATCGAGGTCCGGCCGGCCAAAGCTGCAGACGCGGCTGCGGTGGCGGCTACGCATGATGAAGCCTGGCGCGCGGCCTATCAGGGCATCATCCCCGGCGCCGAGCTCGAAAAACTGATCAATCGCCGCGGCCCGCAATGGTGGGACAGTGCCATCCGCAAAGGCAGCCGCGTCAGCGTGCTGGTGTTCGGAGACAAGGTCGCGGGCTACGCCAATTACGGTCGCAACCGCGCCCGCAGCCTGCATTTCGAAGGCGAAATTTACGAGCTCTATTTGCGGCCGGAGTTCCAGGGCCTCGGCTTTGGCCGCCGCCTGTTCTCCGCAGCCAAGCGCGATCTGGCCCAGAGCGGCTTGCGTAGCATGGTGGTCTGGGCGCTCTCTGACAACGATCCCGCCACCGAATTCTACCGCGCCCTTGGCGGCCGCATGGTCGCCCGCTCGTCGGAGCGGTTCGGACCGAAATCGCTCGACAAGGTCGCCTTCGCCTGGACCAACTAAAACGGCTCTGGTCCCTGAAGAGGCCGCCTTAGCACAAAATGGTCGTCGGTTTTCCGAACAAGACCATCTTCAATAACAGACCGGGATGACGCCCAGAGCACGATCCGGACCGGAGGGCCGCCGCATTGGCGCAAGGTGCGCAGCGGCTCTTTCCGGAAAAGATCATGCTCAATCACAACCTGGAGAGAGATGACGATCGTCCCCGATCGCATCGCGCTCCCGGACGAAGTCAACACGCTCTGGTCTCAGCGCGCTTTGGCTTGTATCAGCATTTCTCAGAGCGCCTGACGTCCGGGCGCCACGGAGCCATTCATGCGTATTGACGCTGTCAGAATCGGGAACGACCCGCCACGCGAAGTCAACGTCATCATCGAAGTGCCGGTCGGCGGCGAGCCGATCAAGTACGAGATGGACAAGGAAGCCGGCACGCTGATCGTCGACCGGTTTCTTTATACCGCCATGCGCTATCCCGGTAATTACGGCTTCATCCCGCACACGCTGTCCGACGATGGCGACCCTTGCGACGTCCTGATTGCGAACACCCGTGCCATCGTGCCCGGCGCGGTCATGAGCGCGCGTCCCGTGGGCGTGCTGTTCATGGAGGACGAGGCAGGCGGCGACGAAAAAATCATCGCGGTGCCCTCCTCAAAACTGACCCAGCGCTATGACCGGGTGAAGACCTACAGCGACCTGCCCGAGATCACGCTGGCCCAGATCCAGCATTTCTTTGAGCATTATAAGGATCTGGAGCGCGGCAAATGGGTCAAGGTGCTGCGCTGGGGCGGCCCCGAGGAAGCGCATAAGCTGATCCTCGAGGGCATCGAACGGGCGAAGAAGAAGTAAGATTTAGCACCGTCGTTACGGGGCGATGCGCAGCATCGAACTCTGATGTGCAATTGCACATCTGAGAATCTCGAGGTTCCCCATGCGCAATTGCGCATCTGAGGTTCGCCCGCTTCGCGAGCGCCCCGGAACGACGAGCCGCAAATCCTCACACGGCCGGTTTCGGCAGCCCCGCGATCGCACAAGCCGCGCGCAGCGTGTTCACCAGCAGGCACGCCACCGTCATCTGTCCGACGCCGCCGGGCACCGGCGTGATTGCTCCGGCTACCTCTGCGACTTCCTTGAATGCGACGTCTCCGACCAGCCGCATTTTGCCGCCTTCCGCAGGCAAGCGGTTGATGCCGACGTCGATCACAGTCGCCCCCGGCCTGATCCAGTCGCCGCGGACTATTTCGGGCCTGCCGACCGCGGCATAAACCAGGTCGGCTTGCGCACAGAGCCTTGGCAGGTCGCGCGAACGCGAATGCGCGATCGTCACGGTGGCGTTTTCGTTCAGCAGCAATTGCAACAGCGGCCGCCCCACCAAATTGGAGCGGCCGATGACGATGGCGTTCATGCCCTCGAGCGAGGCGTGCACAGTCTTGCTCAGGATGATGCAGCCGAGCGGCGTGCAGGGCGCAAGCGCGGTAAAGCCGCCGGCGAGCCGTCCGGCGTTATTCGGATGCAGCCCGTCGACGTCCTTGGCGGGATCGATGGCGTTGATGATGGTCTCGGCGTGGAGGGCTTTGGGCAGCGGCAATTGCACGAGGATGCCATGTACGGCCGGATCGCGGTTGAGCTTGCCGATCAGCGCCAGCAGCTCGTCCTGGCTGACATCGGCCGGCAGCTTATGCTCGAACGAGGCCATGCCGGCCGCTTGCATCTCCCTGTGCTTGCTGCGGACATAGACCTCGCTGGCCGGATCGTTGCCGACCAAGACGACCGCGAGCCCGGGCAGGAGGCCATGGTCGCGCTTGACCCGCGCGACTTCGCCGGCGACGCGGGCGCGAAGATCGGCGGCAATGGCTTTTCCATCGATGATGCGAGCTGTCATGCTGCTCCTTCCATCACTTGTCCTTTTCCAGCGTCAACGCGCGCAAGGCCTCGCCGAGCTTGGCCGGATCGCCGTCGACCGCAACCTGCTTGAGCCGCGAGGTCGCGCCGGACAGCAACCGCACCCTGGCCTTGGGCACGCCGAGCGCCCTAGCCAAGAGCTCCATCACGGCGCGGTTGGCCTCGCCGCCATCGGCGACGGCACGAACCCGCACTTTCACCACGCTGCGGCCGTCCGCCAGCGTCTCGACGCCGTCAATGCCGTCGCGGCCGCCGCGCGGCGTCACCCGAAGCGCAACGGTGATACCATCATTCGAATAGCGCCAAGGATTCATAGAGGGATCCATGGCAGGATCCATCAAGCATCCGCCCAGCTAGCGGATCAGAACACCGCCGGATAGATGTAATACGTAATCACCCGCTCGATGAACATGATGATCAGGATCAGGATGATCGGCGAAATATCGAGGCCGCCCAGATTGGGCAGGATATTGCGGATCGGAGCCAGCAGCGGCTCGGTGATTCGATAGAGGAACTCGGCGACTGCCGCGACGAACTGGTTGCGCGTATTCACCACGTTGAAAGCGACCAGCCAGGACAGGATCGCGGATGCGATCAAGAGCCAGATATAGAGATCGAGGACGATGAGAACGATGTCGAGAACGGCTCGCATGGGGAAAGGGCTCGGGGGCTTGGGGCTGCGGTCGCGGGGATAACCTCTGCTAGATATCGGTTCCCCACCGCCCAAACAAGGGAACTTCCCGCCCAAAGCCGCGTGAAAAGGTCCGACCTCGCGGTTCTCGACCTCGCGATTGACTTCAGAATTGACTTGGCAATGGCGCCGACTTAAATGGCGCGATCGTCGGGCGTCCCTATATATTTCCAGACAGACGTCCACTGGACGGGGCCATAGCTCAGCTGGGAGAGCGCATCGTTCGCAATGATGAGGTCGGCGGTTCGATCCCGCCTGGCTCCACCACGCTTCGCCTTCGGCTACGCGTGGCGCAGCCCGCGCAGCCGAAGGTGAAGCGTGCCCGGCGTAGCCCGCAGGGCGAAGACGGGCTCTATCAATAGTTCCTCCAGCACACGCCTGCCCCCCTACTCCGCTGCCTGCGCCAGCACCGTGACCGGCTCACGCGCCAGCCACTCCTGCATGAAATGCGCAAGCCACGCACGCTCGGCGGCATCATATACCGCGCGATCGGCGAAGTGATGATGGCGGGGGCGGGCGCCCGGTGCATCCATCCGCTCGCAGCCACGCGTGGTCCAGCGATGCATCATGGCGTAGGTCACGTCGGGATGAAATTGCACGCCAAAACAATTGTCGTAGCGAATCGCCTGCACCGGGAAATCGTCGCCTTCGGCGAGCAGCTCGGCGCCATAAGGAAGCTCAAAGCCCTCGCGATGCCAGTGATAGACCTGATCCGGCCAATCCGGGCAGAGAAGACGTCCGGCATCGGTCGGGCGGATCGGGTAATAGCCGATTTGCGTCCGGCCTTGCGGATGCGGCGCAACCCGCGCGCCGAGATGCTTGGCGAGCATCTGCGCGCCGAGACAAATCCCCAGGAACGGCCGCTGCTCGCGCAAGGGGACGCCGATCCAGTCGATCTCGGCACGGATGTAATCGTCGCCGTCATTGGCGCTCATCGGCCCGCCGAAAATCGCGGCACCGGCATGTTCGTCCAGCGTTTCCGGCAAAGCATCGCCAAAACGCGGCCGCCTGATGTCCAGCCGATGCCCAAGCGCGCGCAGCGCGTTGCCGACCCGGCCGGGCGTCGACGTTTCCTGATGCAGGACGATGAGCACCGGGAGCTTTGGCCCGGCCGCCAGGGTCGCTTTGGCCGTCGCCCTTCCCGCGGGGAAGGGCAGCACGTCTCGACCATGAAGATGCTTCGACCGGTTGGACATAGTTCTGGTGCTCAGCGGGAAAGCATAGCTAAGCAATTGTTAATTTCGGGTGAGCGCTCTCATACGCAAAGCAAATGGCGGGCCAGAGCCAGTGTCGCACCGCCATCCCCGCGCAAACGGCCACGCCGCTTGTCGCTGGAGGTGCTCGCGAAAGCGAGCCTCGAAGAGTGAACGGCCTGCTGCGAGAGCCGCGGCCGTCGCCCTTCGAGACGGCCGGTTCGCGGCTTCTTCAGGGTGACGGTCAGCGCTTGGAGCGTTTCGATGAGACACGACCGAAGTGTTAGCGCTTCTGCGTCTGGAAACGCCCGACCGCAGCGAGGATGAACCCGCGCGGAAACAGGCGCAGCAGTGGCGGCACAAGCTTGATGCCCAATCCAGGCAGGACGGCGCGCTTGTTCGCCATCAGCCCGCGATAGGCCTGTTCGGCGACCTCCCGCGGCGGAACGTCCAAAATGGCAGAATCGAAGCCGGGCTCGAAGCCGGCGCGCGTTTGAAATTCCGTGCGCACCGGACCGGGACAGAGCACGGTGACCCGCACGCCATATGGCTCCAGCTCCTTGCGCAATGCCTCGGTGAACGAGATCACATAAGCCTTGGAGGCGTAGTACACCGCCATTCCCGGCCCCGGCAGGAAGCCGGCGATCGAGCCGACGTTGAGCAGGCCACCGCGGTTTTTGATCAGGGTTTTGGCAAAACGCGCGCACAGATCGGTCAGCGCACGGATATTGACGTCGACGATGCCGAGCTGGCCCTCGCGATCGAGCTCAACGCACGTCCCGAACAGGCCGAAGCCGGCATTGTTAACGAGATATTCCACTTCGACATCGGCGGCAGCCAGCGCCGCTTCGATCGTGCCGCCGGCATCCCTGGCTTCGAGGTCGCACGCGATCACGATGGGCGCGGGCTTGCCTTGCGCCTTGAGTTCATCAGCCAGTGCGGAAAGCCGGTCCACCCTCCGCGCCACCAGGGCAACGCGGTGCCCATTGCCTGCGAAAACGCGCGCCAGTTCGGTGCCTATGCCTGCCGAGGCACCCGTAATCAGCGTCACACGTTCGGTCACGATCCAATGGCCTTAAATTCAACTGCGGGGGTTTCGTCGGGAACGCCGGGACGAGAGCATAGGGTTGCGGGGCGATGCAAGCCGTCCGCGAGCATGGCGCCGTGCGCAAAAATCGAGCTCCCGCTGAACGAGCACTGGATTTGCCGGGGGTTGCCGCGTCAGGGGAGGAACAATCGGCCCCTACATTAAAGTTTCTTCATGTCGGCAGCGCCGGATTTGTGGCGTAGCGTGGCAGATCGCCGCCGCGACTTCAGGCACCCGCTGCGGCCTGCCGCCTGGCGGCGACACGATGCTTGAGCTCGAGCCGGTCGCGCGAGGAGACGGCGAGCAGGTCGGCCGCGCGCCAGACCACATTGTCCTCGAACTCGCTGACCTCGCCGTCGACATAGACGAGTTCCCACATCATCTCCACGATGCGTAGCCGCCCCTCCTCATTGACCTCACGCATGATGACGCTGGTGAAATGATAGAGGTCCACCGCCTCGCCCTCGACCAGGGTCGCGGAGCGGATCAACTGGTCGGCAGCGCCGGGATCGAGACCGAACCGGTTTTCGATCAGGCTGTGCAGCTTGCGTTTCTCGAGCTCGGAAGGGTCGCCGTCGAGCGAGATCACGTGGATCAGCAGCGCCGTGGCGGCGAGCTGATATCCATTGTCGTCAAAGGCGCGATTCCCTTGCGGGGAAACAACGTCGGCAATGAATTGGCGCAATCCGTCCAGCATCGATTCCTACCGCAATCGTTCAACTCTCCGCCGGGATGGCGGCTCCTCCCCGACTATATGAGTGGAAATATAAGCCCGCACAATCCGCAAAAATCCGCCAGCGACATTACGTTTCGGCAATGCCGCTGTCTCTTTCGCGTCATTTCGGGGCGATGCGCCAGCATCGAACTCCGATGTGCAATTGCAGATCTGGGAATCTCGAGATTCCGGGTTCGATCCCTTGGATCGCCCGGAATGACGGCGCCTGGAATTACGGTATTTCGTACACCACCATCTTGTCCGCGATGCCGCGCAGCGCCGCGTGCTTCTGTATCGGCGTGATCGCCTGCTTCTGCAGGATCGAGACCACGGCCGGCGTGTCGATCACCGGCGCGGTCACGTGGATCTCGCGCGAGGTCGACAGGCTCTGCACCCGCGATGCGATGTTGACGGTCTGACCAAAATAATCCTGCCGCTCGTTGAGCATCACCGCCAGGCACGAGCCCTCGTGGATCCCAATCTTGAGAAGAAGATCGTTGCTGCCACGCTGTTCGTTGAGCTCGTCCATCGCCGCGCGCATGCGCAAGCCCGCAATCAGCGCGTGTTCGGGACGGACAAAGGTCGCCATCACGGCATCGCCGATGGTCTTGACCACCGCGCCCTTCTCGGAGGCGATGATCTCCAGCAGCGCGCGGAAATGCGCCCGCACGAGGTCAAAGGCCGCGAGATCGCCGACCCGCTCATAGAGTGCCGTCGAGCCCTTGAGATCAGTAAACAAGAAGGTCAGCGAAGTGATCTTCAGCCGCTGGTCGACATTGAGATTGTCGGCCTTGAAGACATCGCGGAACGTCTGATTCGACAGCATCCGCTTCGCTGTGAGAAATGGCCTGCGCTTGCCGAGCAGCTCATGCAACGCATCGCCGGCGATGAAGACGGAGGGCAGCACCCGCACGCCGGCCTGATTGTCGACCGACAATCGCAGCGGGCCAGGCCGCATGGTCATCGAGCCCGTCGGCGGATGCAGCTTGTTGTAGACGAGCCCGAACTGCTGGCGCTCTTTGGTCGGCTCGCCCTGGACGTCGATGAAGTGGGCGGAATGCGTTACCGGCTCGAACAGGATGATGAATTGCTGTGGAAGCTGCAGCGACATCACGGCCTTCTCGCCTGCGGGCAATTCCAGCGCTTCGAGCGTCACTTCATCGGTGAGCGAAGAAAAATTCGCGGTATTGAGATCGATGCCGGAGCTCCAGAACACCTGCCTGTAGTAGTCCCACAAAGGCAGCGAGTTCGGGTCGTGCGCGGCGATCCGCCTGACCCTGGGGCTGACGGTGAAGGCCACCTCGACCTGCTCGTCGACGGACGGCTCGTAGCCGCAGGCGCACAGACCGCAATGATAGTCATCGGGACGCAGCGATTTCAGCGTGTCGTGCGCACCGAGAACACCGCCGCAGCCGGGGCACAGCACGTTCCAGCTCAGGTCAAACAGCCCGAGTCTGGACGCATGCAGGAAGCCGGATATCACTTTTTCTTCGTCGAGCGAGGTGCGTCTGGAAAAATCCAGCACGTTGATGCGATTGAGCTCGGCATCCGCGCCGGTCGCAATCAACTGACCGATCGCATCGGCGACGGCCGGGTCGGCGGTCTGTTTCAAAACCGAAATCTGGGCGGCAATGTCGCTCATGCGTAAGCCTAAATGGGATTGTGGAGAGCTCGAAACAATCCCCCTTCACTATCTTGGCGTGATGACAAACAACGGCGAGTGGTCCGGTTGGGTCGTGACCACGCCGACCGGCATCACTGGCGTCGTATCCTGCAACCCGACCCGAAATGCGGCGATCAGTTTGGCCAGCGCCAGCGTCGCCTCCACGAGAGCGAAATGCGCACCGATACAGACCCTTGGGCCAGCGCCAAACGGCAGATAGGCAAAACGGTCGGGCGGCGGTGAGGGCGGCATGAAACGCTGCGGGATGAATGCTGCCGGCTGCCGCCATATCTTTTCGTGGCGGTGCAGCAGCCAGGGCGCGATCATGATGACGTCGCCTTTGCGCACCGGCAGTCCCACGACCGTATCGGGCGCGGTTGCCGCCCGCGCGATCAAGAACGCCGGCGGATAGAGGCGCAGGCTTTCGTCGATCACCGCGCGGGTGAATTTCAACCGATCGAGGTCAAGCGCGCCATTTACGGCAACACTGCTGACCTCTTCCGCCACCTCGTCCTGCGTCGCGGGATCGAGCGCGAGCAGATACAATGACCAGAACAGCGTGAGCGCGGTGGTCTCGTGCCCGGCGAGGATCATGGTTGCGACCTCGTCGCCGAGCTGCTCCTCGGAAAAGCGTAAGGCCGTCTCGGGATCGCGCGCCTCGCCCATCAGGTCGAACAGATCGCGCGGCGGCGCGCCGTCATTCTTGCCGGCCGCGCGCCGTTCCGCCATCAGCTTCGCGATGAAGGCGGTCCAACGCTTGCGGAAACGGGCGCGGGCGAAATCCAGCGGGGTCGGCCAGGACAGCGGCAGCACCATGTCGAGGAAATGCGGCCGCGCCAGCTTGTTCGCATATTCCATGACAAAGTCGCGCAAGGTCGCGTTGTGCCGGCCCATCTCGAAGGAGAACATGGTGCGACCGGCGATCTCGAGCGTCATGCGCTGCATCACTTCGCGCAACTCAAGCGGCGCCCCGGCCTTGGCTTTCAGTTCCGCGACGGTTGCGTCGATCACCGCCAGCATATGCGACACGAGGGTGGCAACCGCGCGCGGCGTGAACGCCGGCGCCAGCGTGCGGCGCTGATGCTTCCAGGCGCGCCCCTCGGCAATCAGCACGCCGTTGCCGAGCATCGGGCGCAGCACGCGGATGCCGGCCGGCGTTCTCGAATAGTTTTCGTAATTGTCGACCAGCACGTGCCGGATCGCATCAGGCGTATTGAGGATGAAGCTGCTGCGGCCGAAGAATCTGCCCTGGACCACGTCCTCTTGATAGGCGCGCGGTCCCCAGGTGGAGATCGCGTTCTTGCGCATCCTGCTGATGCGGCCGATGGCCGACAGATGATCCGGCGCCAGCGGCGGGCTAGGCGGCACCAGCGGGGCTCGGGTGACGGGCGTGTCGTAGGCTTCAGCGATGCTCACGGGGCCTCCGGTCGGGGATCACAGAGACACTAGAGAGCTAGTTAGTCGGTTCAAAGGCCGCAATCGACGCCAGCGGGTCGAGCGCACCGTCGCGCCGGGCCAAAGCCGCGCGCCCGTCGTCGGATCCAGCCTTCACCTCCAGCCTGTTAGCCGGCATCTCCAGTCCAAATCGCTCACCTTGACCTGGACAGGGACAAGTTTTCCCGGGCATCACAAGCGCTCAAGAATCAGGCATAGCAGGCCCGACGGAACCCGCGATGACCGAGATGCCAAAAACCCAGATGCTCAGCGGCGACGGCATCACCGCGCCGCTTCGCTATGCCACCTTCCGGCGCATCTGGCTTGCGAGCCTGCTCTCCAATCTCGGCATCCTGATCCAGGGCGTCGGTGCCGCCTGGGCGATGACCCAGATGACCGCCTCGGCCGACAAGGTCGCGCTGGTACAGACCGCCTTGATGCTGCCGGTGATGCTGATCTCGATGCCGGCCGGCGCGATTGCGGACATGCATGACCGCCGCATCGTCGCGCTGGTCTCGCTCGCGATCGCGCTCACCGGCGCCACCGCGCTGACAGTGCTGGCTTGGCTCGGCTTGATCACGCCGAACTTGCTGCTGGCGCTGTGCTTCGTTGTCGGCAGCGGCATGGCGCTGATGGGACCGGCCTGGCAGTCCTCGGTCAGCGAACAGGTGCCGCCGGAGGCGCTGCCGTCAGCGGTCGCCCTGAACGGCATCAGCTACAACATCGCGCGCAGCATGGGTCCGGCGATCGGCGGCATCGTGGTGGCAAGCCTGGGTGCCGTGGCGGCCTTTGCGCTCAACGCCCTGCTCTATCTGCCGTTGATCGCGGCGCTGTTCCTTTGGAGGCGGGTCGCCGAACCGTCACGCCTGCCGCGTGAAAGATTCAGCCGCGCGATCGTATCCGGCGTGCGCTACATCACCAATTCGCCCTCGATCAAGATCGTGCTGATGCGCACCATGGTGACCGGCGTCATCGGCGGCGCCATCCTGGCACTGATGCCACTGGTGACCCGCGATCTCCTGCAGGGCGGCGCGCAGACCTACGGCATCATGCTGGGCGCCTTTGGCCTCGGCGCGGTGATCGGTGCGCTCAACATCGGCGAGGTGCGCAAGCGGCTGAGCGGCGAGGCCGCGATCCGCGCCTGCACGTTGTCGATGGGCGGGTCGATCGCGGCGGTGGCGCTCAGCCATCAGCCGGTGCTGACGGCGGCAGCGCTGGTGGTCGCGGGCGCGGTGTGGATGATGGCGGTGGCGCTGTTCAATATCGGTGTGCAGCTCTCCGCCCCGCGCTGGGTGGCCGGGCGTTCGCTCGCGGCCTACCAGGCTGCGATCTCGGGCGGCATCGCGATCGGAAGCTGGGGATGGGGCCGCCTCACCGATGCCGCGGGCGTCGAGATCGCGCTGCTGGTCTCGGCCGGCCTGATGCTGGCCTCGCCCCTGCTCGGCCTGTGGCTGCGCATGCCACGCATCGGCGCGCGCGGCGAGGACGCCGAGGTGCTCGCCGATCCCGAGGTACGGCTCGCGCTTACCGGCCGCAGCGGACCCTTGGTGGTCGAAATCGAATATCGCATCGCCCAGGACAATGCGCGGGCGTTCCATAACGTGATGCAGGACGTGCAACTATCCCGCCAGCGCAACGGCGCCTATGGCTGGTCGCTCGCGCGCGACATCGCCGATCCCGAATTGTGGACCGAGCGCTATCATTGCCCGACCTGGCTCGACTACCTGCGCCAGCGCAACCGCGCGACGCAGTCGGAGCGCGCGCTGCATCAGCAGGCGATGGCCTTCCACATCGGCCCCGATCCGGTGCGCATCCGCCGCATGCTGGAGCGGCCGTTCGGCTCGGTGCGCTGGAAGGACGAGACGCCCGACCGTGCCGCCAACGACGTGCTGCCGGTGATCGCGAGCGCCGCAGGAAGCAGCACGTAGTTCCCTGCACCGCTATCAGTACTTGCACCGTCATTCCGGGGCGCGACGACGTCGCGAACCCGGCAATCCAGAGCTTGTTGCGCGAGATTCCGGGTTCGGTGCTTGCGCACCGCCGCGGAATGACGCTTCGCGTCACTGCCCGTGTTCGGCCATCACCTTCTCGCAGGCCCGGCTGATGCGCTGACGGTTTTGCTGCAGGCAGGCCAGCACCGCCTGGTCGCCGTCGTTCATATGGGCGCGGCAAAAGCGCGCAACGTCACGTGCGCAGGCGTCATGTTCATGCGCGCTCTGCGCCAGAGCCTCGGAAGCAATCAAAGCAAACGGAATCAAACAAAGAAACCTGGTCATGGGTCACGCCTTTCAGGCCAAGCATGCGGCAAGGGTTCTAAAGCATGATCGGGAAAAAAGGCCAGCACCAAGCCGGCCTTTTCGAAGCGGGCGCGAGAACGCCGCGATCAGTTCGTATCCCCTTGGCAACCGCCTCGAGGGTGGCTGCGTTGTTGCGGTGGCCGCGACCATGCACCGAGCCGCCGGCTTCACTGAGGACTGTCGCGCGCTGACAGGCAACTGTGACATCCATCAGGAAAGCCGCCTCGCATCGAATTCCTTCACCAAATGGATTCGTGTTGGTGTCGCGTTAACACTTTCTTCGCATTAATGGGACCGCGCGAAGGCCGCGTTCCCCTTGATTGCGTATTGGAAACAGTGACATGCGTAGTGCGTTAGCCCTGATGCTGGGCAGTGTTGTGGTGGCGGCCGTGATCGCCGGCGCCTGGTTCTTGATTGCCGCGCCCCATACCAACGCCGCGCCCCAGACCGTGGCGGCCCATGAGGCGCCGGCGCTGCCGGCCAATCCGCCAGCCAAGCTCGCGGCCAAGGACGATGTCGAGGTCACAGGCGCGCTGGCGCCAAAGCCTGCCACCCCTTCCGCCCCGGCCTCGGCGGCCGCGCCGGCGCTCGCGGCCGCGCCCGTGCCGCAGAAGGCCTGCGCCAATCCGGACGCGCTGGGGGTTTCCCGCGTGGTCGAGGTAGACACCACGGGCGGCCCGGGCTTCGGCTTCGAGCATTTCAAGCAGTTCGATTTCCTGGCCGACAAGGAGGTCGTGCTGACCTTCGATGACGGGCCCTGGCCGAACAACACGCCCGCGGTTTTGAAGGCGCTCGACGACGAATGCACCAAGGCGGTGTTCTTCTCGATCGGCAAGCATGCGACCTATCATCCGGAGATTCTCCGGCAGGTTTTGGCCGCCGGCCACGCCGTCGGCGCGCACACCTGGTCGCACGCCAATCTGAACGGCAAGAAGATGACCGAGCAGATGGCCAGGGACGAAATCGAGAAGGGCTTCAGCGCCGTGAAATGGGCGCTGGGCACCGATCCCGCGCCGTTCTTCCGCTTCCCCGAGCTGCAGCACAATCCGGCGATGGTCGCCTATCTCGGCACCCGCAACGTCGCGATGTTCTCCTGCGATCTCGACTCCTTCGATTACAAGCGCGACGCCACGGCCGAGAAGGTCGTGAACAATGTGATGACCAAGCTGGCCAAGCTCGGCAAAGGCATCATCCTGATGCACGACTTCCAGAAGCATACTGCCGAAGCGCTGCCCGAACTGCTGAAGCAGCTCAAGGCCGGCGGTTACAAGGTCGTGCAGATGAAGGCCAAGACCACCTTCCAGACGCTGCCCGAATATGAGGAGGCGTTTGCGAAGGAGATCAAGGCACCCACCGCGAGCACGCGCCCGGTGTCGAGCGTGGTGCAGACGGTCTCGAAGCAGTAATCGACGTCACGCCGTTCATGATCGCAGCATGTCATTCCGGGGCGCCTCGAAGAGGCGAACCCGGAATTGCGACGGAGTATGTCGCAGGGTCGGCGCAAAATAAGAGCGCTCACCAATAATCCCGTCGCGATGGAGCTCGTCGATCACGCGTGCTTCGACGGATTCCTGGCGGCGCTTCTCCGATCTTCACCGAGGGAGCTCTCAAAGCGACCGATCATTCCGCCCGGCGAAGAATCTCCACCCCTTCGACGGACCCCACCGGCGAATAAGGCTTGAGAAGCTGCGATAGCTCGGCATCGGCCCGCGCCCAGTCCCCCCATCCATCGCGCAGATCGTCGATCAGAACGATATCGGGCGGCAGTTTCTTAAAATCCTCGATCAGCCATTTGCGTTCCAGCGCCAGATAGTCGTTCAGCCTGGCGTCCGTCGCCGCATCGACTAACGACCGCTCGCGCTTGAGCCGCACAAATCCGCGGATCCACAGGTTCTCCTGGCGCGAGACCCAGATGCCGCCGATGTCGCGCACCAAGGGATGTCCGATCGCCGCTTCGTGGCTCAAAACTAATGTCCGGGGATGCGGCTTGAGGCCAGCAACCGCTTCCTTGATCGGCCCAACATAGATCGTGGTATCGAACCACGTGGTGCCAATCAGGAATGTCGCGGCCAAGATCGGCGCGGAGGCCATGGCTAAGCGGCGCGGGCCACTCTCGACGATCAACGCGTAATTCATTGCGAGCATCGCGAGCGCGACCATCGGATAGGAATGGTAGGGCCAGCCGCGCTGCTGCAGGACGAACGAGACCATGAAACCGGTCGAGGCAAGGAGCGCGGCGAGCAACAGCGCGTCGGGCGGTCGTCGTCGCAGCGCGGTCGCTACCCAGGCGATGGCGAAGATTAGCGTTGCATTGTTCAGCAGCACGGCGGAGCCTGGCATCGACCAGGACAAGTAGACGTCGCGGACCAACGGATAGATGATGGTGAAATACTCGGGATAGAGCGCGTAGGTGCCGACACTGACGGCCGACACGAGCACGCCTGCGATGATGTTTTCAGGCGAAAACAACGTAAGCCATGAGCGCGACCGTATGGCGGTCCATGTGATGCAGAGCACCGCCGGCACCGCAAAATAGGGTTTGAACGCGAGCGTGATCGCTGCCCCTACGCCCGCAATCAGGATCGCCCAAATCGGCAGCGGCGCGCGCTCGGTGCGCAGCGCATAGGCGGCGAGCGCCGGCAGGAATGTGAGGGTCGCGATGTGCTCACGCTGCCCAAAGACATACATGGGCAGGATCGTCAAAACGGCCGCAGCCCAGACCGCGAACAGGCGCCATCTTGCCTGAGCCAGTGCTGGCGACAGCCGCAGGATCCGCCACACCGCGAACATGGACGCCGCCGCTAGCAGCAAAACCTGCGCATCGATCACATGTCTCGGATCGATCCCGAGAAGGCGCGCCAGCGCAACGCCCGGCAAATAGGCAAAGGCGGCCATCGGCGGGTTGACCTCGATGATATCGCGGTAGAGCCGCTGGCCATCCAGCATGCGTTCGGCGACCACGAGCAGCCAGCTCACATCGGTGTTGAGCGGGACGAGTTGCCGCATCACGATCGCGGCGGCGAATACCAGCCCGACCAGAAACCATGGCATCAGCCCACGTCGTTCCCGATCGGCCGGATAGGCCGGCGCCGGACGCGCAACGGCATCGACATCCGCGGTCATGGGGATGGAGGCGCTTTGTAAGACATCACCGCCCGACACTAACGGACGAGTCTTAACGCGCCACTTGCGGATGGAACGTGTGGGCCATCAGTACCGCAGCAATGGTGCCGCAAGAGGGGCTCGAACCCCCGACCCCGTCATTACGAATGACGTGCTCTACCAGCTGAGCTATTGCGGCGATTTCTTTGCGCGAGCAGACCCGGACAACGCGTGCGCACCTGATATCGGCGAAGCGGCGAGTTGGCAAGGACAACAGGCCGGGGTGGTCCAAAAGTTACCCGCCGAGGCGCGACCAAAACCCCCGCCAGCCTCCGGCCTGCGCCGGAGGCGCGCCGATTTGTTCCGAAAACTCGTCCGTTCGGGGCTCGTCCTCGACCCCGGGATCATCGGGCGGGCGGACAAGAGGGATCACGGGCGGTATCACCGTCCCTGGCTGCTTGCCGAGATCGGCGCGCGAACGGAACAAGGGCGCTGCCGCGGCAGTGGCCGATTCGGCCTGCGGTGCAGGGCCCGGTTTGGGCGGATCGACCGCCATCGGCATCGTTTCGGCCGGGGTTTCCCCGATCTTGGAGGCCGACGGCGCGTCGGACGGCGGCGCATTGTCCTTGACTGCCTGATTTTGGACTGCCTGATTTTGGACCGCGTGATTCTGGGCCGGCTGGTCCGCAAGAGCCCCGTCCTGCACCGGCGCTCCGGGTGCTGGGGCTGTGGGCGTCGCTACCGTTTCCCGCGGCGGCCCGGCGGAAGTTTGGGAGGTTGCGGGCTGCTCCCGCCGCGGCGATGGCGCCGCCAGCATCGCATCCTCGAAGGGCGAGGATTCGATGGTATGGCCCCGGTCCGAGGGCAGGCTGGCGACGGGGGTCTGCCACTGGAACGCGTCCAGCCGGCCAGTTACCGGCGACACCGGCCGCCAGCGATCGCTGACATAACCGTCCGCAGTCCAGGCCGGATCATGGCGTGCGCGCACCGCGCGCAAGGTCCAGGCACGCGCCTTGCCGCTGTCGGCATGCTCGGTGCGCTCGATTTCCGCCATCAGGAGCGCCACCCGCTGCGTCGGATCGGCCGTAAACGGCGCCAGGGCGGCGCGCGCTTTGGCGAATTCGGACGCATCGATCGCCGCGCGCGCGATCGCCAGCGCGCCCTCGATATGGCCGGGAGTCTTGGCGGCGAGCGTCTCGACCCGCACCAGCCGCTGCCGCGCCGAATCCCCCAGCCGCACATGCGCATAGGCGTCGGCGAGATCGGGATGCGGCTGCGCGAGCCAGGCCGTTTCCACCGTGCGCATCGCGCGCCGCACCTGGTGCGCCTCACTCTCGAATTTGGCGGCCAGCGCGGCCGCCGACACCAGCGTCGGCGCCAGCTTCACCGCCTCCATCACGCTTTCTCGCGCACGATCGCGATCGGTTTTCTCGAGCTCCAGCGCACGCGCCGTGAGCAGCACGCCACGCTGGCGGCGATAGGTCGGCTTGTCGATCAGGCCGGAAGCCAGATTGTTGTCGAGGATTTTCAGCGCGCCGCTCCAGTCACCCCTGGCGCAGCGGAAGCCGAGCACGGCATGCGAGGCCCAGGTCGATGACGGGGCAAGCTTGAGCGCCTCTTCCGCCAGCATCACCGCCTGGTGCAGATCATCGGCGCGCTGCGCCTCGATGAACAGGCCGCGCAGGCCAAGCAGCCGCGTATCATCGCGCTCGGCCATGGCGCGGAAGGCAAGGTTGGCGCCCTCACGATCACCCTCGAGTTGCGCCGCTTGCGCGTGCAAGAGCAGCGCCAGCGGATCGTTGCCGATCAGCCGGCGCGCCACGGCAGCATGGTTACGCGCTGCCGCCGCATCGCCATGGCCGATCGCGAGCAGGCCATGGGTGACGGCATGCCGCCCGCGCGCATGGCGCCGCTCGCGGCGATGACGCCGGATCCGCTCCGGCGTCCGCCATAAGCCGAGAAAAACACTCCAGGCAATCACCGCGGCAGCGGCAACGATGCCGAGCAGAAGCGCAAACACCGGCAGCGTTGCCGTGATCTTATAAGTACCCCAGGAGAGCACGACCTCGCCGGTCTGGTCGGCGACCCAGGCCGCGCCCGCGGCAGCGAGCGCGATAGCGAGCAGAAACAGGACGATGCGGATCATGAAAACTCTATTGTCCCGATTTGGCGAGCACCGCCATCGCCGAATCGGCGAATTGACGAGAGGCGGCGAGCGCGGCATCGCGCGCATCGACCTTGTCGAGCCAGGCTTGCGCGGGCGCGCGATCGGCCGGCGACAGCGTATTCAATTCCCGCCGCGCCTCGGCGAAATCATTGCGCAACGCCGCCGCCGTCACGCGCGCCACCACCGCACCGCGGTCGTTGCCGCTGCCGTCGGTACGTTCGATCTTGACCAATTTGGCTGCGCCCGCCTGCAGCCGATCGATGATGCCTGCACCGGACGCGGCGGCCGCCTGCGGCGCCGGCTGCAGTTTTGGCACCAGCGCCAGCAGCTCGCGGCTCAGCATCGGCGGATTCGGTACGCCGGTTGCGGCAAAGGGCTCCAGCGGCTTGAGTTCATCCGGGTTCGGCGCCAGGGTTTTGGCCGTTGCCAGTGCGGATGAATAGGGATCGCCATGGCGCACCGCAACGTCGAGCAGCGATGCCGCCACGACGCGCCGCAGCGGCAGATCGTCGGCGGCTTTGCTCTCGGCGATCTTTCCGTTTTGCTGCGCGATCGCGGCGCCCTCCGCGCGAACGGCGCGCTCGAGCTCCGCAATGCGATTGTCGAGGGGCGACAGATCGACATTGCCTGCGGCATCGCGCGGCGCCGAATTCAACTCATTGACGGCAGCGGCAAGCTTGTCCGATTGCGTGCGCAGATTGGCGAGCTCGCCGCGTAAGGATGCAATCGACTTATCAAGCGCGTCGGTGCGCGCGGCAAGCGCGGGATCGGTGCTAGGCTTGCCGACCTTGGCCTCGAGACTTGTAACCCTTGCCGAGAGCGCATCGACATCGGAGGCGCTGATTTGCGGCGGGGCCTGCACGGCCGGCCAGCCGAGCATCCAGCCGACGGCGATCACCAGCGCCGCGGCAACCGCGCCGGAAAACGGCGCGATCACCCAAGGTGAGATCGGACGCGCGTTCGACGTCGCCGACGCGGCCGGCTCGCCCTGCTCCGGGGCAGAGGACTGTTCCGCCGCGGACCCTACCTTCGGCTCCTTGTCGGCTTCGGGTTCCGTCGAGGCCGCATCGGCTTCCGGCGTGGGTGCCGTGGTGACTTCCGTGGCCTCGAGATCGATGGTTGGCGGAGCACGCCGTGCGCGGCCGGTGTCGGCCTGCGATGGAGCATCCTGTTGACTGTCATCGGCCATCGCTACGTTCCCGGATTTGATGAGCAGGTTTACCAGATTCGGCCCGCTCTTTACGCCAATCGGGAGCGCAAAGCACGGTCTAACGCCTCGAACAAGGCATTTTCGTTCGGCGAAGCCGCCACCGATACCTGCCGGGCGCCGGCCTCACGCAGCGCGGCCGCAACATTGCCGGAAATGCAGCATTGTGGCACGGAAAGTGCCGAAATCTCGATTCCCTCGGCCCGCACCGCCTCCAGGAAGGCGGCGGCGGTGCGCTGGGAATAATGCAGGACGGCCTGCACCTCGTTTGCTGCGAAAGCTTCGCAGACCTCGCGCGGCAAGGTGGAGAGCGCAACCATCCGGTAGGTCGTCTGCGTGACCACATCAAGGCCATGCTCGCGCAGCTCTCCCGCGAGATCGCGCGAAATATCGGCGCCGGCGAGATAAAGCAGCTTGCTTCTTTCCTGCAGCTCCTTCGCCCGCACGCTTTGAAGCAGACGCTCACGCAAAGCCGCCGCATCGCCGGATGCCGAGACCACCTTGGCAAACCCCAGCTCGCGCGCAGTTGATCCGGTATGGTCGCCGATCGCGAACAGCGGCAGCTCAGTCAGACGCGATTCCGCAAGCTGCGCCGCGATCGCGCGCAGCGCATTGGATGACGTGGCGATCACGGCATCGTAACGCACGCGCGGATCGTGCACAAAGGCAACCGGCTCGAACCGCAGCATCGGCGCCAGCAACACGTCAACGCCCCGCGCGCGCAACCGTGCCGCGCTGGCTTCATTATCAGGACGCGGACGCGTGAGCAGAACGGCCATGCCTAAACCTTTGCCAGAACCGGCACCCTCGAGCGTCATCTTGAGGTGCTAGCGATAGCGAGCCTCGAAGGATGCACGCCCCGCTGCGGCCTCCGGGCTGTTGCCTTTCGAGACGGACGCGGAAGCCGTCTCCTCAGGGTGACCGGTGATAGTTGGGAGCGCGCTTCGCTCCAAACCGACCATCTTTGGCCCCAACCGGACGATTGCACCTTATGACCGGGGAATGCTACCCGATTGTTACGAAAACGCGAGCGCAGAGCATGATCCGAAAAAGCGGGTACCGGTTTTTCGAAAAGATCATGCTCAAATAGACCAGAGGTTTTTGGATTGGATCACGACGAGCCGATGCTGGTCTTGGGGATCGAGACCACCTGTGACGAGACCGCCGCTGCTGTCATCGCGCGCCAGAGCGATGGCGACGGCAGGATTCTGTCCAACATCGTGCGCTCACAAATCGAGGAGCACGCGCGCTTCGGCGGCGTGGTGCCGGAGATTGCCGCGCGCGCCCATGTCGATCTGCTCGACGGCATCATCGCGCGCGCCATGCAGGAGGCGGACACGCGCTTCGATCAATTGTCAGCGGTGGCCGCCGCCGCCGGCCCCGGCCTGATCGGCGGCGTCATCGTCGGCCTGACCACGGCCAAAGCGATCGCGATGGTGCATAACACCCCGCTGATCGCGGTGAACCATCTTGAAGCGCATGCGCTGACCCCGCGGCTTACCAGCGGCCTCGCCTTTCCCTACTGCCTGTTCCTCGCCTCCGGCGGCCATACGCAAATCGTTGCGGTGGTGGGCGTCGGCAACTATGTGCGGCTCGGCACCACGGTCGACGATGCCATTGGCGAAGCGTTCGACAAGGTCGCAAAGATGCTGGGCCTTCCCTATCCTGGTGGCCCCGAGGTCGAGCGCGCCGCAAAGAACGGCGATTCCGGACGCTTCGCTTTTCCAAGGCCGATGCTTGGCCGCGCGGACGCGAACTTCTCGCTGTCAGGCCTGAAGACTGCCGTGCGCAACGAGGCGAGCCGGCTAGCGGAGGTCACGCCGCAGGACATCAATGATCTCTGCGCGAGCTTTCAGGCCGCCGTGCTGGAATCTACCGCGGACCGCCTGAGCGTCGGCCTGAAATTGTTCCAGCAACGTTTCGGCCCGCCGCGCGCGCTGGTCGCGGCTGGCGGCGTTGCTGCCAACCAGGCGATCCGCGGCTGCTTGCAGGATGTCGCGGCAAAAGCCCAGACCACGCTGATCATTCCGCCGCCTGCGCTATGCACCGACAATGGCGCGATGATCGCCTGGGCCGGCGCCGAACGCCTCGCGCTCGGCCTCACCGACACGATGGACGCCCCGCCCCGCGCCCGCTGGCTCTTGGACGCCAACGCCAAGGCGCCTGCGGGATATGCGAATACACGCGCGGGATTTTGATGATGCACACGGGATCCTGCCGCATGCGCCTCTTCACCTCNCCCCGCCGCAACCGGGGGTTACCCCGGTCGCGGCGGGGAGAGGGAGCATAGGAGGCCGGCGCATGGCCTCATTCACCTCCGTCGCAATCATTGGCGCCGGCGCATGGGGCACAGCGCTCGCTTGTGTCGCCGTGCGGGCGGGGCGCAACGTCACGCTCTACGCGCGCGACAGGGCGCATGCCGCGGAAATCGCAGCCGCCCGCGAAAATCCGCGGCTGCCCGGCGTCTTGCTGCCGGCTGAAATCGCCGTCACCAACGATCTCGCCGCCGTCTCCCGCGCCGATATAATCCTGATCGCGACGCCCGCACAGCATCTGCGGGGCGCCGTGACGGAGCTGGCACCTCTTGTCCGCGCGACAACGCCGGTGATCGCCTGTGCCAAGGGCATCGAGCACGGCACCCATCAATTCATGACCGAGGTGATCGCGGCCGTCGCGCCCCATGCGTTGCCTGCGATTCTCTCGGGGCCGAGTTTCGCCGACGATGTTGCACGCGGCCTTCCGACTGCGGTGACATTGGCGGCGAAAGACGAAACACTCGCCCGTGCGCTGGTGCAGGCGCTGGGCTCGCCGACCTTCCGGCCCTATCACACCACCGACGTGCGCGGGGTCGAGATCGGCGGCGCCGCCAAGAACGTGCTGGCCATTGCCGCCGGCATCGTGGTCGGCCGGCAGCTCGGCGCGTCCGCGCAGGCAGCGCTGACCACGCGTGGTTTTTCCGAGCTCGCCCGCTTGGGGCGCGCGCTCGGTGCGCGGCGCGAGACGCTGGTCGGCCTCTCCGGTCTGGGTGATCTGATCCTGACGTGCTCGAGCCCGCAATCGCGCAATTTTGGCCGCGGCGTTGCGCTCGGCCGCGGCGAACAGCCGCCTCCCGGCAAGCTCGCCGAAGGCGAGTTCACTGCGCCGGTGCTGGTCGAGCTGGCCGCTTCGCAAAACATCGATATGCCGGTATCAAGGGCGGTGGCGGCGATCCTGGGCGGACAGATCACCATCGACGCCGCAATCGAAGGTCTGCTGACGCGCCCCTTCAAGGCGGAGGAATAATTTCACCCGTCATGCCCGCGCTTGTCGCGGGCGTCCACGTCTTGCTAATTGAACGAAAGAAGACGTGGATGGCCGGGACGGTGCCCGGCCATGACGAACGGATGGTGTTTGCGATGAACTACTGGCTGGTGAAATCCGAACCATCGACCTGGTCGTGGGACCAGCAGGTCGCCAAGGGCGCCAAAGGCGAAGCCTGGACGGGCGTGCGCAATTTCACCGCACGGCAGAACCTCGTGAACATGAAGAAGGGCGACAAAGCCTTCTTCTATCATTCGAACGAGGGCAAGGAGATCGTCGGCATCGCCGAGGTCATCAAGGAAGCCTATCCCGATCCCACCGACAAGAGCGGCAAATTCGTCTGCGTCGACATCAAGGCCGAAAAGCCGCTGCCCAAGCCTGTGAGCATTAGCGCCATCAAGGCCGAGAAGAAGCTCGCGGACATGGCGCTGGTGAAATATTCGCGCCTGTCCGTGCAGCCGGTGACAGCGGACGAGTGGAAGCTGGTGTGCAAGATGGGCGGGCTGTAGCGGAAGCCTTTAGTTCGGCTTAACCAGACCAACCCGGGGCGCAGCGGGAACTTGCGCGTCTCGTCATGGACTTGCAACCGTTGATCGCTATTGATGGATCGAGTAACGTCACGACTGGATCGGCGCAATTATACCCGTCAATTTCGCGCAATAGACCATGCAATTCAAAGAGGATGGCTCGGAACATCCCGGTCTCTTCGATAAGCGCGCGGGCCATTCCGGCACCAGGCCGCTGCCGATGCTCGCCGTCCTCACCGGAGCTGTCATGTTGGGAGCCGCAGGCGGCTGGCTTATCAATGCAGGGGACGAGCCGACCGTGCCTCACGTGGCAGCGGTTTCGCCAGAGGATGTTCCGCAAGCAATAGCGACCCTCAGTCCGCAAGCCCAGCAGGTCGCAAAATCAGATTCCAGAGGATGCCGGCTTCCGATGGGCTTCATCACCGTCGCCACGCCCGGCAATCCGGCCGGCGGTACGGTCAGCTTCCGCACCAGCAAATATCAATCGCCGCAGTTTCACGTCAGCGAGACGCCGGAACAGATTGCCATCCCAAACCCGCTGCCGGAAACCGGCGGTGTCGATTTGCTGTCGGCTGACGGCATAGCAAAAGGTCTCCGGGTGTCGCTGTCGCCCACCGCAAGAATGGAGCCGGTCAACGGGACGGCCACAGTCAAGGTGATTTGGCGGCCGCGCCCATCATGCAAAGAGTGAGCACTTCGTGCAGACCTTTCTCACACCACGTTTCATCCTGACGTTCATTTTCATCGGCGTCGCGTCGGCTGCGATCAGTATGCTGCTGTTCAATCCGCAGCTCGGATTTGTGGGTTGGATTGCCAATCTGTTCACGGCGATGACACCATTGAAATTTTTTGGCGTAGTGGCGACCTTGCTGACTGCTGCGGGCGTCAGCTACGTGGCGACGCGCATTGGCGATGATCCTGTCGGCGCAGGGCTCGTGCCGGTTGGTAGCGGCTACACCTACGGGCGGCGGCTCTCGACCGATCCGGCGACCGGCACGACCAGTTTGGTGTCGCGCACCGCAGACGATGCGCTGAACGACCTCGAAGCCATGATCGGGCTCGGCAATGTCAAAGCCGAGATCAACAAGCTGTTAGCGAGCCTGGAAGTGGAGCGCCGGCGACGCGAGCAGGGGCTGCCTGTATTCGCGACCAGCAGGCACATGGTCTTCACCGGCCCACCGGGCGTCGGCAAAACGGTGGTGGCGCGCGCGATCGGCGACATCTATCGTTCGTTGGGCGTGCTGCGCAAAGGCCACTTGATCGAGGCCGACAGAAGCCAGCTCGTCGCCGGCTATGTCGGGCAGACCGCACTGAAGACGCTGGACGTCTGCCGCTCGGCGCTCGACGGCATTTTGTTCATCGATGAAGCCTACAGCCTCGCTTCGTCCGATCGACCCGGCGACTTCGGGCGCGAGGCGATCGAGACCATTCTCAAGTATATGGAAGATCATCGCGACCGCGTGGTGGTGATCGTGGCCGGGTATCCGGTGGAGATGCATCGCTTCATCGCCAGCAATCCCGGCCTTGCTAGCCGGTTCACCAAAACCATCGACTTCCCTCCCTACCAGCCGCCAGAGCTCTGTGAAATCTTCCGCGCGATGGCCGCCGAGCAACAATATCTGTTGCCGCTTGGCTTCGAGGCCAAGCTGACGCCATGGATCGAAGCGCAACGGAACGATCCGCAGTGGGGCAATGCCAGGTCGATGCGAACCCTGCTGGAAAAGGTGCGCGAGAACCACGCGCTGCGCACCTCGCAAGACCCGAATGCCAACGTCGCCGAAGTCGAGCTGGTGGACATAGAATCCGCCATCCGGGACAGCTAGGCCATGCGCTCGTTGGCAAATATCGCCGCATTGCACGGCGCCTATTGGAGTTTCGACCGGTGGTACCGCATCGCGTGGTACGTCTGGCCGGCTTCGCTGGCGCTTCTGATCTGCGGCTGGATCGTTGTCGAGAAGCCTGCCGCGGGAACGGCATCCGCGCCAGGCGGCTGGGCAAAGCCTGTTCCGACAGCCACGCCGTTGCCGGTGCGGCGGTCGCCGGTCCTCGCCAATTGGCCGAAGGAGCTTCATGACGATGTGACCACCTGCTTCTCCAACGGCGCCGATCTCAATCCATTGGTCGAAGCCTGCACGCGCCTGATCGAGAGCGGCAAGGTCGCCAGCCCTCAGCTCGCCGCAGCCTACAATCAGCGCGGCTTCATTCAGCGGCTGAAGCAGCCGGATCGCGCGTTGCAGGATTTTGATGCGGCTTTGAAGATCCAGCCGAACTATGCCTTTGCTCTCGTCAACCGCGCCTTCATCTATATGATGCGGAGCCGGTTCGATTCGGCAATTGAAGACTTGAACCGGGCAATTGATCTATTGGCACCGGGGCTCGCTGCCCGCGCGCACTATCTGCGCGGGTTCAGCTACGCCAGGCTCAAGAACTACGACAAGGCGATTGCCGACCTTGACGAAGCCCAGCGGGTCGAACCGAACAATCCCGATCCCTACCTCGCGCGCGCCGATGTCGAACAGCTCCAGCAGCACTATGACGCAGCGCTGCGCGATTTCGATGAGTTCAGCAAACACGCGCCGCGCGATCCGCGCGGCCTGATCGGACGTGCAGCGATCCTGGAGGCGACCGGCCGTCCGCAGGAGGCATTGGCCGCGCTCGATAGCGCGGTGAGCCTCGATCCCGCCAATACTCGCGCGCTCGCTGCCCGCGACCGCCTGCGCGCGCAACAGAGCGCGCCGGAGCGGCCCCAGTGAGCGGGCTCGCGTTGTCATGCGCAATTTCTCGGCGGCACTAAGTGTAGCGGTTGACGGTTTTGCTCGCCACACATGCGGGCCGACCCGGCTCAATCCTCAGGAACGGTGAAGACGGCGCACGGCGATGCTATCCCGCGCAGGCCATGCGTTCCCAGCGCAATCAGCGGCATTTCGGATTGTACGGCGAGCGCGCCTGACACAAGGATCGTTTTCTGAAGCGGCCGGCACAAGCCTTCCAGGCGACTGACCAGATTGACCGCCGCCCCGATCGCAGTGAAGTCCAGCCGATCGGCCGCGCCGATATTGCCCCAAAAAATCTCGCCCACGTGCAAAGCGACGCCGAACGGCAGGGGCGCCAGTCCCTGCTTGTCCCGCTCTTTGTCGAGATGCACCATGCCCGTTCGCGCCGCGGACGCCGCGCGTAGCGCCGCATCGCAGGCAGCCCGCGGCGAGCCGCCGACGACAGGGAAGATTGCGAGCACGCCGTCGCCGATGAATTTCAGCACTTCGCCGCCGAACGCGTGAACCGCGCCGGCGATGCGATCGAACCAGGCGTTGAGCGCTGCGATGACCTCGGACGGCGGATGGCTCTCCGAGAGCGCGGTGAACCCGCGCAGGTCGGCAAACAGCAGCGCGGCCTGAATGGTCTCGCCGACGTCGCGCCGCAAAGGCGCAACCAGCACCCGCGCGGCACTGCGCCGACCGAGATAGGCATCGAGGGCCGCTCTCAGCGTGTCGCGCGCTGCGAGAACCGCAAGCGGCGCCGCGGCGAAGCGGGCAACCTGCCGCAATTGGTCGGTCTCCACAGGCGTGAACGGACGCGGACCGATCCAGCCGAGCAAAGGCCCGTCCGACGGACCGATGCGATCCTCATGCACGCTGCCGGCCGCCAGGCCAGCGAGCCAGCGCCGGCCGGCATCGTCGGATGGACCTGCTTGCGGGGCGGGCAGCGGTCCTGCCGGCGCGAAGCCTAGCGCCTCGACCACCTCGCCACTCGCGGCACGCCATAACCAAGTGCGGCGGGCGATGAGCGGGTGCGGAACCATGAGCGTCAGTGCGCCACCGGTGAGCGGCAAGCCGTCAGCGACCAGCCGCGTGCCGAGTTCCGCAAGCAGCCGGTCCGCGCCCGCGGCCTCACAGGCGGCATCGACGAGCCAAGACGAGGTCGCGGAAAGCTGCATGGCACCATCATGGGGTTGGCGCCCCATCCTTGTCACGAGCTATCGCCATGATCATGTGTTGCCTGGCCATGTCTTGCCTGTTCGCGCCGCTCGGAAATTGAGGAGATGTCGATGACCGAACCGCCTGTCGTCCGACGCGAGGTGCAGATCGCCGCCCCGCCTGCCACCGTATTCGCTTTTCTGACCGATCCGGAAAAGATCTTGAGCTGGATGGGCAGCGAGGCGGAAACCGAGGCGCATCCGGGCGGGCTCTACCTCGTCAAAGGCTGCGGTCAGCGCGGCAAGACGGCTCGTGGTGCATTCCGGGAGGTCGTGCCGGTCCATCGCCTCGCCTATAGCTTCGGCTGGGAGGGGAGCGAAGAGGTGCCGCCCGGATCGAGCCTAATCGAGATCGACCTTGTCGACCGTGACGGCGGCACACTGCTGCGCATGACCCATAGCGGTCTTCCAGACGAAGCGCAGTGCGCCGCCCACGCGAGAGGTTGGGCGCATTACCTCGGCCGGCTCTCCATTGCCGCCGCTGGCGGCGATCCCGGCATCGATCATGGCGCCGGGTCGGGGTGACTATTCGAGCTCTTCATCGTGGAAGCCGTGACGGCAGAGGAATGTAAGCTCGTCTGCAAGATGTGTGGGCCTGGCGGGAAGGCTTCTCGACCTTGAACATGCACAGCAATGACGGCGTCAGATGTTCGAAATCGAATCCGAAGTTTTAGCAGTCTTGCCGAACGCCGATCCCGCTATTGCGCCGCGGCCATCACCACCTGCGCCAGGAGCTGCTCGCGCCTGGTCTGGGAGCGGCAGCCTTTCATCGTGGCGGCGAAGCGCTCCAGAATGCCATCCTCGAAGGCGGTGACGATGGTGTCGTGCACGTAGCTCTTGCGGCAGATCGCCGCCGTGTTGGAGAGCTGGTCGGCGGCGGCGCGCACCGCTTCCAGCACCTGGCGCTTGCGGCCGCGGGCGCTCTTGGCCGGCGTGATCCGCGACAGCGATTCCAGCGCCACGGCGGAGGCCATCAGCGTACGAAAATCCTTCAGCGTGATCGTGATGCCGGCGATGTCGCGCAGGAATGCGTTCACCTGGGTGGTGTTCACCGCGCGCACGATGCCGGAGCCGTCGCGGTACTGGAACATGCGCCGGCCCGGCAGGCCGCGCAAAATGCCGATGGCACGCACGAGCTTTGCTGCGTCGCATTCCTTGCGCACCGCCTTGCCGCCCTTGGCCTTGAAGGTCAAAACGACCGAATCCTCTTCCAGCGTCACGTTGGACTTCAGAAGGGTGCTGGCGCCGCGGGTGCCGTTCAGCCGCGCATAGGATTCGCTGCCCGGGCGAATGGCCGTGCGCGCGATCAGCTCGATGACGGCGGCGAGCGCGAACTCGCGGCTCGGCTCCTCGCCGCACAAGATCGCGGACACCTTGCGGCGGATCTTGGGCAGCGCGCCGACCAGCTTGGCCAGGCGGTGGGCCTTGCGCTGCTCGCGGACCTTTTCCCAATCGGCATGGTAACGGTACTGCAATCGGCCTGCGGCATCGCGCCCCACGGCCTGCAGATGCGAATTGGGATCGGGCGAGTAGCGGACCTCGCGATAGGCCGGCGGCACCGCCATCGCATGCAGGCGACGGATGGTGCGGGCGTCGCGGATGTGGGAGCCGTTGGCGCGCACGAAGGAATAGCCCTTGCCGCGCTTGATGCGGCGGATGGTCAATTCGTTCTGGTCGCCGAGCTTCAAACCCAATTCCTTGGCGAGAGCCTCGACCGAAGTCGTGCCGTTGAGCTTTGGCGTCGCGGCAGCCGGCTTGGGCCATTGGCTCAAGGCTTTCGCCAGTGCCACTTCAGGATCGGCGGAATCCGGCCGCGCCGCAGCGAAATTCTGCTGATCCATCATGGACTTACGCGCCTTACTCCTGTTGATCCGCCAACGCGGGGTATCGTGAGTTTGTTCCGGCAGGGCTGCTTCAAGCCCCGGAAGGCCATTTAGAGGGTAGTTTTCCACAAGGCGAGTCCCAAACGCTCGATCAGCGGTTTCCAAATACCGGTCATGGGAGGTATTCGACCGCTAGCGTTGACGGCGGGCCAAACCAAATCTGCGCAATTGCGCGAAATCGAACCGGCCAGTGCGAGCGGGAAGCGGCTTTGATTTTTCGCATGGTCAAGGACTCGCCGAAGGTCTTAGCTGTCCCGCTTGTCGGCGCAGGTGAGCCCGACGATAATCACTGTCGACAACGAAGACGGCTGTCAGTGCGTCAATGTTCACTGGCCGCATCGGTGGAGGGTGTGAAATGTCCGAGAAGATTTACGACGTACCGGCCGAGTGGGCGAAGCGCGCCTGGATCGACGAGGCCAAGTACAAGGAAATGTACGCCCGCTCGATCTCCGATCCCAACGCCTTCTGGGCCGAGCAAGCCAAGCGCCTCGACTGGATGAAGACCCCCACCAGAATCGAGAACTGGTCGTTCGCACCGGGGAATATTTCCATCAAATGGTTCGAGGACGGCGTCCTCAACGCCGCCTATAACTGCATCGACCGCCATCTGCACAGCCGCGGCGACCAGACCGCGATCATCTGGGAGGGCGACAACCCCTCGGAGTCGCGGCACATCACCTACAAGGAACTGCATGACGAGGTCTGCAAGATGGCCAACATCTTGCGCACCCGCAACGTCAAGAAGGGCGACCGCGTCACCATCTATTTGCCGATGATTCCGGAGGCGGCTTACGCCATGCTGGCCTGCGCGCGTATTGGCGCCATCCATTCCGTGGTGTTTGCGGGCTTCTCGCCCGACAGCCTCGCCCAGCGCGTCAACGACGCCCAATCCAAGGTGATCATCACTGCCGATGAGGGCCTGCGCGGCGGCAAGAAGGTGCCGCTGAAGGCCAATGTCGATGCCGCGCTCGCCAAGACCGAGGGCGTCGACTGGGTCATCGTGGTCAAGCGCACCGGCGCCAAGGTCGACATGAAGCTCTCGCGCGATCTCTGGTACCATGAGGCGGCCGCAGTCGTGACCACCGAATGCCCCTGCGAGCACATGCACGCGGAAGATCCGCTGTTCATTCTGTACACGTCAGGTTCGACCGGCCAGCCCAAGGGCGTGCTGCATACCACCGGCGGCTATCTGGTGTTCACCGCGATGACGCATCAATACGTCTTCGATTATCACGATGGCGACGTCTATTGGTGCACCGCCGACGTCGGCTGGGTCACCGGCCACAGCTACATCCTCTACGGGCCGCTCGCCAACGGCGCGACCACGCTGATGTTCGAAGGCGTGCCGAACTACCCCGACAATTCGCGGTTCTGGAGCGTCATCGACAAGCACAAGGTGAACACGTTCTACACCGCGCCGACTGCGATCCGGGCGCTGATGCAGGCGGGCGACGAGCCGGTGAAGAAGACCTCGCGGGCCTCGTTGCGCCTGCTCGGGTCCGTCGGCGAGCCGATCAATCCGGAGGCGTGGGAATGGTATCACCGGGTCGTCGGCGAGGGCCGCTGCCCGATCGTCGACACCTGGTGGCAGACCGAGACCGGCGGCATTTTGATCACGCCGCTGCCGGGCGCCACCAAACTGAAGCCGGGCTCGGCAACACACCCGTTCTTCGGCGTGGCGCCCGAAATCGTCGATGCCGATGGCAACGTGCTGCAGGGCGAGGCGACCGGCAATCTCTGCATCACCCGCTCTTGGCCGGGACAGATGCGCACCGTCTACGGTGATCACGCCCGCTTCGAGCAGACCTATTTCTCGACCTACAAGGGCAAATATTTCACCGGCGACGGCTGCCGGCGCGATGCCGACGGCTATTACTGGATCACGGGCCGCGTCGACGACGTCATCAACGTCTCCGGCCACCGCATGGGCACCGCGGAGGTCGAGAGCGCGCTGGTGGCGCATGCCAAGGTCTCGGAGGCCGCGGTGGTCGGCTATCCACATGACATCAAGGGCCAGGGCATCTACGCCTATGTGACGCTGATGGCGGGGACCGAGCCGAGCGAGGAATTGCGCAAGGAATTGGTCAACTGGGTGCGCAGGGAGATCGGCCCCATCGCATCTCCTGACCAGATCCAATTCGCACCGGGCCTGCCGAAGACGCGCTCGGGTAAGATCATGCGCCGAATCCTGCGCAAGATCGCTGAGGACGATCCGTCGAGTCTGGGCGATACCTCGACGCTGGCTGATCCCGCTGTGGTGGACGATCTCGTCAAGAACCGGCAGAACCGGAAAGCGACGGCGTAAGGAGGGGCCGCCGTCATTCCGGGGCGCTCGCATCGCGAGCGAACCCGGAATCCAGAGATTGCGGCGCGAGATTCCGGGTTCGCCGCTGCGCGGCGCCCCGGAATGAGGAGATTAATGGCGGGCAGCGGCGCACGGGCGCCGCTTACGCGACTGACAGAGGTTGTGGCGCTGCTGCGGCGCTTTCCAGGCGGATGCTGTTTCCAAATCATTTACTTTGTTTCCAACATCTTCTTCCCTCCCTCCGCCGAACGCGATCGACGCCCCCGCGTGGCAACCGTCTGGTTAACGCGCGCGGCTAAAGTGTGCCGGTCACCAGGCAGCTTGCGGCATTCGCGTGCGTCTGACGCCGCCGCGGATGGCGAGCGATGCAAGAGCGGAGAGGGTTGATGTCGACGAGGATTGCGGTGGCGTTGGCCGCCACCATCGGGGCGGGACTGCTGATGACATCGACGGCGCAGGCGCGGCCGGAGATCATCGGCATTCACAACGAATATTCGCCGGGAACGATCGTGATCCGCACCGGCGAGCGGCACCTTTATCTTATTCTCGATGCCGACCACGCCATGCGTTACCCCGTTGGCGTCGGCAAGGCCGGCAAGCAGTGGGCTGGCACCACGGAGATCGACGGCAAATACCGCTACCCGGCCTGGTCGCCGCCCGCGGAAGTCAAGCACGACAAGCCTAACATGCCCGACGTGATTCCGGGCGGATCGCCGCGGAATCCGATGGGAGTTGCGGCAATGACGCTCGCCGGTGGCGAGTATGCCATTCACGGCACCAATGTGCCGGGCTCGGTCGGCAGATTCGTATCCTATGGCTGCATTCGCATGCTCAACGCGGACATCACCGACCTCTACAGCCGCGTCTCAATCGGTACTCGAGTGGTGGTGACCCACTGAAGGGTTCAGCGCCTCAGAAATCCGAAGCGATGCCCTTTTTCTCCCAATCGCCATAGCGCGTCGGTTCCGGCCCCTTCGGGCCCTGAAATTCCGCCGGAAGAGGCTTCGCGTTCGCGGCGGCCGTGCGGCGGCGCGCCTCGGCTTCCGCGAGCGCGCGTTGGGCGGCCGGCGGAAGCGGCTTGCGTTCGGCAGCCGCGACGGGCGGCTTGGATGGCGAATCATTACTCATAGGCTTGCTCCCGACAGGCGCGCCTTCGCTTCCAAAACTTCGTGGGTGCCCTGCGAAAAAGCCAGAGACCGATTCTTACAAATGGCATATTCGGATGGCAGAGCTCTTGCTTGTTCAATGGCATGCCCCGACCTTTTGCGGAACTGCCCTTCTTTCTCCAAGTCACGTTCCAGCATGCCTCCCCAACGATTTGCGCCCCCCACCGAAGTGCCCGGCCTCGCGGCGCGACGGATCGCGGCGGACATTCTGGATGGCGTGCTGCACAAGCGTCGCACGCTGGATGACCAGGTCGACGGCGCTGGCGCCCATCCCGGCCTGAAGACGCTGCCCGACCGCGACCGCGCTCTCATGCGGCGGCTGGTTGCCACCATTCTGCGCCGGCTGGGCACGCTGACCCACGTGCTGTCGCGGCTGCTCGATCGTGGCATGCCGACCGACGCTCCACGCGCCCAGAGCGCGCTGATGATCGGCGCTGCGCAGATCCTCTGGATGGACGTCCCCGACCATGCCGCGGTCGATCTCTCGGTGCGGCTGGTGCAATCGGACCGGCGCGCTGCGAAATATGCCGGACTGGTCAACGCCGTGCTGCGCCGCTGCGCGCGCGAGGGTGCAGCGCTGATCGCGGAAGTCGCGACGGAGATGCTCGACCTGCCGCCCTGGCTCGCCAAGCGCTGGATCGCCCATTATGGCGAAGCGACCGCCCGCGAGATGGCCGCCGCGCTCGGCCATGACCCCTCGCTCGACCTGACCGTCAAAACGGATGCCGCCCAATGGGCTAGCCGGCTGCATGGCGAGTTACTGCCGACGGGCTCTGTGCGCACGCTGTTGCAAGGCTCGGTGACGATGCTGCCGGGATTTGCCGAGGGACAGTGGTGGGTGCAGGACGCCGCCGCCGCTTTGCCGGCACGGCTGTTCGGCGACATCGCCGGCAAGACCATTCTCGATCTCTGTGCTGCGCCGGGCGGCAAGGCCGCGCAGCTCGCACAAGCCGGCGCCAATGTCGTTGCGATCGACCGCTCGCCGGCGCGGATGGCGCGCCTGCGCGACAATCTTGCCCGGCTGTCGCTGCAGGCCGAAACCGTGGTCGCCGACGCCTGCGAGTGGCAAGCCGGAGATCACGGCTTGTTCGACGGCGTTTTGCTGGACGCGCCCTGCACCGCGACGGGAACGATTCGCCGCCACCCCGACGTCGCGTGGCTGCGCCAGGAAAGCGACATCGCGCAGCTCGTGCCACTGCAAAAGCGCCTGCTGGAAAAGGGCGTGAGCCTCCTCAAGCCAGGCGGAATGCTGGTCTATTGCACCTGCTCCCTCGAACCGGAAGAAGGCGAGGCCGCGATCGCCGCCTTGCTCGAGGCCGATTCCATGCTGCGCCGGGTGCCGATCGAGGCGAGCGAGATTGGCGAGCTCGCCGAGCTCGTCAATCGCGACGGCGACTTGCGCACTTTGCCCAGCCATTTGCCGCATCAAGACCCGCGCTTTGCCGGACTTGACGGATTCTACGCCGCGCGCTTGGTGCGCTAAAGCCTGGTCGCAACACGTGGATGTTAGCGCCCGTCCGCTGGTTTAGGACTGATTTTGCACCGGAATTTAGCTTCCGCGTCCTGATTCTCCCGCTTTCAAGAGGATGTTAAAGCTGCGTTTCCGGACTAAAAGGATTCGCCAGAAATACTTGCTTCCCCCAATTCAAGGCTAGGCGTGTCGGTCGCTCAACGCAGACGCATTTCGACCCTGATCATGGGCCGTTTCGCGCGGAACCTGATGGCGCGCGCCAGCGGCGGTTCGGCCGCCGTGTCGCGGCTGTGGCCGACCCGCGCCGACCGGCTGATCATCGCGCCGCACGACCTGCGCACGGCCGACGCCACTCGCGCTGCCGAAATCTATGCCGGCCGATTTGTGTTCGCCGGCAAGATCGTGACCTGCCACGGCCGTTCCATCTTCGATCTCGAGCCGCCGTCGGAAGATTGGGAGGTGGCGCTGCTTGGGTTCGGCTGGCTGCGTCATTTACGCGCCGCCGACACGGCGCTGACCCGCGCCAACGCCCGGGCGCTGATCGACGACTGGATATCCAATGCGGCGCAGAAGCGTCCGATCGCGCGCCGCGCCGACGTGCTGGCGCGCCGCGTGATTTCGCTGCTGTCCCAGGCCCCGCTGGTGCTCAGCGATACCGACGGCAAGTTTTACCGGCGCTATCTGCGCGGACTGACGCGCGAAATCCGCCAGTTGCGCTACGCGATGATCGACATGTCCGACGGCGTGCCGCGGCTGCAGGTTGTGATCGCGTTGTGCTACGCCTCGCTGTGCCTCGCCAACCAGGCGAAACACATCCGCAGCGCGAGCAAAAAACTCTCGGAAGAACTGCATCGCCAGATCCTGCCCGACGGCGGGCATATCTCGCGTAATCCCGGCGCGCTGATCGAGCTTCTGATCGATCTGTTGCCGCTGCGGCAAACCTTCGCCGCGCGCAACATCGCGCCCCCGCCCGCGCTTTTGAACGCCATCGACCGCATGATGCCGATGCTGCGCTTCTTCCGCCATGGCGACGGCTCGATCGCGCTGTTCAACGGCATGAGCGGCACGCCGTCCGATCTGCTCGCCACGCTGCTCGCCTATGACGATACCCACGGCACGCCGATGGCGAGCATGCCGCATACCGGTTTTCAACGCCTGGACGCAGGCTCCACGACCGTCATCATGGACACCGGCGCGCCACCGCCTGCAAGCGTCAGCCACGAGGCTCATGCGGGCTGCCTCTCTTTCGAACTGTCGTCAGGCCAAAGCAGGATCGTCGCCAATTGCGGCATGCCCTCGACGGGACGTGACAATTGGCGCGCATTTGCGCGCAGCACGGCGGCGCATTCGACGCTCACCTATCATGACACATCCTCCTGCCAGTTCGTCGAGCTGTCGGCGATGAAGCGGTTCCTGCAGGGCGCACCTGTTGTCGGCGGCCCGACGCATGTCGAGGCCTATCGGGAGGAGGTCGCCAATGGCGCGCTGCTGACCACCTCCCATGACGGCTACGTCCCGCGCTTCGGCGTCGTGCACCGCCGCGTGCTCCTGCTCTCCCATGACGGTTCCCGGGTCGACGGCGAGGATACGGTGGGCCCGGCATCCGGCGCGCGCATCAAGGGCCACGATACCGACTATGCGTTGCGCTTCCACCTGCATCCTTCCGTGAAGGCGAGTCGGCTGTCCGACGGACGTGGGGTCATGCTGGTGCTGCCGAACCGCGACGTCTGGACCTTCGAGGCGTTGGACGACAAGGTCGAACTGGAAGACAGCGTGTTCCTTGCCGGAAATGACGGTCCCCGCCGCACCGCTCAGATCGTGATCCGGCAGGATTCACGGCATGCCGGCTCGATCCGCTGGAGCTTTGTACGTTCGACCGCCTCGGCGGCGACGACCAACGCCGGCCGCAATGTGCGGCGCGAACCGGAATTGCCGCTGTAGAGCCGCGCTGGGAACCGTGTCCCGCATATGCGGCCGGGATGGTCAGGACGAACGCCCGCAGCGGGCCAAGCTTGCCACTTCGGCGCAAGGCGTAGGATCGGCGGCATCTAGCCGTTGTGAACGGCGCCGGAAGCTGCTAACCAGCCCGCGCTCGCGCGACTGGCGATTTTGGATGGAGCACCATCGGGAAGCGCGACACTCTCTGCCGCGCGCCTGGGCATAAGCACTCCCTGAACAGAGGATCTTGCTCATGACCAATCAGACTCGCCGCGTCGCCCGCGCTTTATTGTCCGTTTCCGACAAAACCGGCTTGATCGAATTTGCCCGCACCCTTGCGGCCCGAGGCGTCGAACTCATCTCGACCGGCGGTACCGCCAAGGCGATCGCCGCGGCCGGGCTGAAGGTGAAAGACGTCGCTGATCTCACCGGCTTTCCGGAGATGATGGACGGGCGGGTGAAGACGTTGCATCCCAAGGTCCATGGCGGCCTGTTGGCGATCCGCGACAACGCCGAGCACGCGCAGGCCATGAAGACGCACGGCATTGCGCCGATCGATCTGTTAGTCGTCAATCTCTATCCATTCGAAGCCACGGTCGAGAGGGGCGCCGACTTCGCCGATTGTATCGAGAATATCGATATCGGCGGCCCCGCGATGATCCGCGCCGCGGCCAAGAACCACGAGCATGTCGCCGTCATCATCGAAGCGCAGGACTATCAGTCGGTGCTCGACGAGCTCGCGGCCAATGATGGCGCGACCACGCTGGCGCTGCGCCGGCGTCTCGCGGCCAAGGCCTACGCGCGCACGGCCGCGTATGACGCCGCGATCTCCAACTGGTTCGCGAACGAATTGAAGATCGAAGCCCCGGATTATCGCGCGCTTGGCGGACGCCTGATCCAGCCGTTGCGCTATGGCGAAAATCCGCACCAGACCGCGGCTTTCTATGCGCTCGCCGGAAAGCGCGCAGGCATTGCCACCGCGCGGCAGCTCCAGGGCAAGGAATTGTCGTACAACAACATCAACGACACGGACGCGGCCTATGAATGCGTCGCCGAGTTCGACCCCAAGCGCACCGCGGCGTGCGTGATCGTGAAGCATGCCAACCCCTGCGGCGTCGCCGAAGGCCCGGATCTGGTGACCGCCTATCGCAAGGCGCTGGCCTGCGATTCGACCTCGGCCTATGGCGGCATCATCGCACTCAACCGCACGCTGGACGTGGAAACCGCGCGCGCGGTGATCGGCATCTTCACGGAGGTGATCATCGCGCCAGATGCAACGGACGAAGCCATCGCGATCATCGGCGGCCGGAAGAATCTGCGGCTGTTGCTGGCGGGCGGACTGGCTGATCCGCGCGCGCCGGGCCTTACCGCCAAGACCGTTGCCGGCGGACTTCTGGTGCAGGGCCGCGACAATGCAGTGGTGGATGATATGCCGCTGAAGACGGTGACCAAGCGCGCGCCGACGGAAGCCGAACTGCGCGACCTGAAATTCGCGTTTCGCGTCACCAAGCATGTGAAATCCAACACCATCATCTACGCCAAGGACCTTGCGACCGTCGGCATCGGCGCGGGGCAGATGAGCCGGGTGGATTCCGCGCGCATCGCGGCACGAAAGGCCCAGGACGCGGCGAAAGAATTGAAGCTCGCCGAGCCCCTGACCAGGGGTTCAGTGGTCGCCTCCGACGCATTCTTCCCCTTCGCCGACGGCATGCTGGCCTGCATCGAGGCCGGCGCGACCGCCGTGATCCAGCCGGGCGGCTCGATCCGCGACGAGGAAGTGATCAAGGCCGCCGACGATCACGGCATCGCCATGGTGTTCACCGGGGTCAGGCATTTCCGGCATTAACTTGGACACGTTATTCCGGAGCGATGCCACACAGTCCGTGCGAAGCGCGGCCGGATCCGCATCGAACCCGGAATCTGGAGATTGCGGCGGGAGATTCCGGGTTCGCCTCTTCGAGGCGCCCCGGAATGACCGCAAGAATAACTAGACGCCTCACCCCTCGCGAGCGAGGCCAATTCCGTTGCGCAAAACAACACTGGCACGTCATGCCAGCGGTCTCGCTTACGATGTTGGCAGCGGCGCCTCACGCCTTCGCGCTTTGCCAACTCCGCCGCAATCCCTATAGCATGGCCGCGACACTCCATTGGTCCCATCGCGCGCCGGACACCTGATGCTCGCTTTCATGACGACAAGGCGCAAGCTGCTCGCCTGCTTCGCGCTGCTGACGCTCTGCGTGACGACCGCCTCCGCGCCGGCGCAGCGCCGCAACGCCTATACGATACCTGCCGCCGAGAGCATCCATGCGTTCGCCGCCGAGCACGGCATGGTGGTGGCGCAGGAGAAGATCGCGGCACGGATCGGCGCGGACATCTTGAAGCGTGGAGGCAATGCCATCGATGCGGCGGTCGCCACCGGTTTTGCGCTTGCCGTGACCTATCCACGTGCGGGGAATATCGGGGGCGGCGGCTTCATGGTGATTCACCTTGCCGCAAGCAACGAGGACGCCGCGATCGATTATCGCGAGACCGCGCCGAATGCGGCCACAGCGGAGATGTTCTTGGGGCCGGACGGCAAACCCGATCCGGCCAAATCGCGCGATTCCGCGCTCGGCATCGGCGTCCCCGGCACGGTCGCGGGTCTCAGTCTGGCGCTGGACAAATACGGCTCCGGCAAATTTTCGCTGGCAGACCTGCTGCAGCCTGCGATCTTGTTGGCGCGAGACGGTTTCATCGTCACCGACGACCTCGCCGACACGCTGCCGCAATGGTATCGGCGGCTCGCACGCTGGCCTTCGTCGGCAAGGGTGTTTTCGCGGCCCGACGGGAGCTCGTTGCGCGAGGGCGACAGGCTGATCCAGTCCGACCTCGCGGACACGCTGACCGCGATCGCGGCGCAGGGGCCGCGCGGATTTTATCGGGGGCCCGTCGCGGAGAGGCTTGCCAAGGCGGTGACCGACGCCGGCGGCCTGATGACGGCGGATGACCTGAAGTCGTATCAGGTCGTGATCCGCACGCCGGTGCGCGGCAGCTATCGCGGCTACGACATCGTCTCGATGCCGCTGCCTTCCTCCGGCGGCACCGTGCTCCTGGAGTCGCTCAACATCCTCGAGGGCTACCCGCTCGGCGAAATGAAGCAGGGGTCCGCGCCGTCGCTGCATCTGATCATCGAGGCGATGAAGCGCGCCTATGCCGACCGCGCCCGCTATCTCGGCGATCCCGCCTTCGTCAAGGCGCCGCTCGCGACCTTGCTGGCGAAGGACTATGCCGCCAACCAGCGCGCCAAGATCGATCTTGAGCGAGCTACGCCATCAGCAGAGATCGCCACCGCGAAAGTGCCACACGAAGGCAGCAACACCACGCATTTCTCGGTGGTCGATCAGTTCGGCAATGCCGTCGCCAATACCTATACGCTGAACTTCAGCTACGGCGTCGGGCTTATCGCCGAAGGCACGGGCGTGCTGCTCAACAACGAGCTTGATGACTTCACGGCCGCGCCCGGAGCCTCGAACGCTTTCGGGCTCGTGGGCTTCGAACCGAACTTGCCGGGACCGGGCAAGAGGCCGCTGTCCTCGATGTCGCCGACGATCGTGCTCAAGGACGGCAAGGTCCTGCTGGTGACGGGCTCGCCGGGGGGCAGCCGCATCATCTCCACGGTGCTGCAGGTGATCGTCAACGTGCTCGACTACAACATGGACGTGGCGGCCGCCGTCGCGGCGCCGCGGCTGCACCATCAATCGCTGCCGGACCAGGTTTCGATCGAGCCGGGATTTTCTGCGCAAGCGCTGGCCGCGCTCGCCGCCAAGGAACACAGGATGGTGGAGTCGGCAGGCTACTCCTCCGCCAATTCCATACTCGTCACGCCGACGGGCCTGTTGGGCGCGCCGGATCCGCGCACCCGCGGAGCGGAAGCTGCGGGGCAATAAGCGCAGACCATGATCTCCGCGCAAACGCTTCGCGTTTGTCGCGAGGGAAACCGGTTTCCACTTTGCGCTAACGCGACCCTGCGGGTCCGGATCATGCGCTAGAGGCGCACGCCGATTGCGCGCCTGCGGCAGCGGAGTATAAGGCCGGCCAAATATTTCGGAAGAGGAAGCCCCAATGACAGCGGCCGACCCGTCGCCAAACGTCGAAACCGCCGCGATCGAAGACACCAGTCTGCTTGCATTCTATCGCGACATGAATCTGGCGGAGCGCCGGACCTTCTGGGCCTGCGCCGCGGGCTGGGCACTCGACGGCATGGACTTCATGATCTATCCGCTGGTGATCGGCACGATCATCGCGCTGTGGAAGGTCGATCCCGGATTCGCGGGCCTTGCCGGCACCGTAACCCTGCTCTCCTCCGCGGTCGGCGGCTGGCTAGGGGGCTATCTCGCCGATCGCATCGGCCGCGTCAGGACCCTGCAATTCACGATCCTGTGGTTCTCGTTTTTCTCGCTGGTCTGCGCCATCGTGCAGAATTTCGATCAGCTCCTGATCGCGCGCGCGGTGCTCGGCCTGGGCTTTGGCGGCGAGTGGGCGGCGGGCGCGGTGCTGATGGGCGAAGCGATCCGCCCGCAATATCGCGGGCGCGCGGTCGGCTCGGTACAATCCGGCTGGGCGGTCGGCTGGGGATTGGCCGTGCTGGCGCAGGCCGTCCTGTTTTCGTTGATGCCGGCGGAGATCGCATGGCGCTGGATGTTCGCGGTCGGCGCCTTGCCCGCGCTCCTGGTGTTTTATCTGCGCCGCTACGTCACTGAACCGGATATCGCAGCCGCCACCCGCGCCAGACAGACGCAAGCGGGTACCCATCCGCCACTCTGGGAAATCTTCTCGGGTCCTGTCCTGAAAACCACGATCCTCGCCTCGCTGATGGCGACGGGGATGCAGGGCGGCTACTACGCCGTCACCTTCTGGGTGCCGCGCTTTCTCACCACCGAGCGCAAGCTGTCGATCGTCTCATCCACCGGCTATCTCTCGGCACTGATCATCGGCTCGTTCGTCGGCTATCTGGTCGGCGCCTGGCTCGCCGACCGTATCGGCCGGCGCAACCTATTCCTGATCTTTTCGCTCGGTGCCATTGCCGTGGTGCTGCTCTACACGCAGTTGCCGCTCACCAACGAGGTGCTGTGGATCCTGGGCTTCCCGCTCGGCTTCTTCGCCTCCGGTTATTTCTCCGGCATGGGCGCCTTCCTCACCGAGCTCTACCCGACGCGGCTTCGCGGCTCCGGCCAGGGCTTTTGCTACAATTTCGGCCGCGGCATCGGCGCGCTGTTTCCCTATCTGGTCGGCGCCCTCTCGACCACGACGACGCTCGCCAATGCCATCGCGATCTTCGCAGTCGCAGCTTACGGCGTGTTCTTTCTTACTGCGTTTGCGCTGCCGGAGACCCGCGGCCGGGTGCTGCACGCGGATGCGTGAGCTGCGGAATAGCCCGAAGGAGCATGAAGCCAAACATCGTCATTCCGGGGCGCTCGCCTTAGCGGGCGAACCCGGAATCTAGACTAGAGGTTGTGGCGCGAGATTCCGGGTTCGATGCTTCGCATCGCCCCGGAATGACGGTGTCCTACCGCCCCACCTGATACGGCCCACCTTTCTCCAGCGCGCGCTGATAGGCGGGGCGGGCGTGAATGCGCTCCAGAAATGCCATCGCCTTGGGATGGCCCTGCTCGAGCCCACCGCGCGCAGCGGCCGCCTCCAGCGGATAGCTCATCTGGATGTCGGCCGCGGTGAATTCGCTGCCCGCGAACCATTCGCTCTTCGACAGCTCTTCTTCCCAAAAGTCCATGTGCTGCTTGAGCTGCGGGTTGACCAGCGTGGTCAGCGCCTGGCTCGACACTTTGCGCACCAGGGGGCGCAGCAATGCCGGCGCGCGCCTGGGCATCGCCGTGAACAGCAATTTCAGGAGCAGTGGCGGCATGGCCGAACCCTCGGCGTAATGAAGCCAATAGGCGTAGCGCAGCCGCTCCGGCGTCTTTGGCGGCGGAATCAGCCGTCCATTGCCGTAGGTCTCGATGACGTATTCGATGATCGCACCCGACTCGGCGATGGTGTTGCCGCTATCGGTGATGACGGGCGATTTGCCGAGCGGATGAACCGCGCGCAGCTCTTTCGGGGCGCGCATGTCTGGCTGCCGCTGATAGCGCACGATCTCGTAGGCGACGCCCAGCTCCTCGAGAAGCCAAAGCACCCGCTGCGAGCGCGAATTGTTGAGATGATGAACGGTCAGCATGAATACCCCCGAAGGCCTTGCTTGGGCGCTCCCCTAACAAATCGGCACAGCATTGACGATGTGGTGAAACGACGTGCGCGGATTGTTTTTACCCGGGCGATATTGACAGGGGTATTATACCCGGATAAAAAGCCGGCAGGATATCCCAAGGTGAGGTTTCCCATGTCGAACCAATTTACCGCCTTTGAGGGCCAGCGACGGCTGACATCCGGCGCGCTGACCGATGTCGCGCTCGCGGTCAAACGCGCCGAGCCGCAGGCCTCCGAGCCGATCGCGATCTTCAGCGACGAGACCGGCCGTCCCATCGACCTCGATCTGCGGGGCGGGGTCGATGAGGTATTGGCGCGGCTCACGAAGGGTTCAGCCGCCGGTTCCGCGCCAGAGCCCGTCGCAGCCGGCGAGCCGCGCGGCCGCGGCCGGCCGAAACTGGGCGTGGTCGCCCGCGAGGTGACGCTGTTGCCGCGGCATTGGGAATGGCTCAATGCGCAGCCGGGCGGCGCCTCGGTCGCTCTGCGCAAACTGGTCGAACAGGCTCGCCGGGCCAGCGGCGATGCGGACCGCCAGCGCGCGGCGCGCGACGCCGCCTATCACTTCATGTCCGCGATGGCGGGCAACCTGCCTGATTTCGAGGAGGCCGCGCGTGCGCTGTTCGCCGACGACCGCCGGAGCTTCGTCGCGCTCGTCGCGTCCTGGCCGACCGATATTCGTGACCACGTCATCAAGCTCGCCTACGCCGATCGCGCCGACCAGCTCGCGCCGTAAGCAACAATACCAAGACAATCAACTCGCGAAGCCAATGCGGCGCGCCATCGTGCCCGACGCTGCTCAACAGGAAAAAGCCGTGCCGACGACCGTCAACTCGCTTCGAAAACCGTTTCTGATCTTCCTCGCGCCGATGATGCTGAGCAACATCATGCAAGCCTTGTTCGGGACGATCAACAACGTCTACCTCGGCCAGATGATCGGCGTCGAGGCGCTCGCGGCGGTATCCGTCTTCTTCCCGGTGCTGTTCCTCCTGGTTGCCTTCGTGGTAGGGCTGAGCTCGGGTGCCGGCGTCTTGATCGGCCAGGCCTGGGGTGCGGCCGAGCCGAAGAAGGTCAAGGCTGTCGCAGGCACCACATTGACGGTCGCGCTGCTGCTTGCGGCCGTGATCGCCGTTCTCGGCGGACTGTTCAGCCGACAGCTCCTGGCCGCGCTCGCCACGCCGCCCGACATCCTGGATGCGGCAACCACTTACGCACGCATCATGATGATCATGATGCCGCTGACCTTCACCTTCATTCTGATCACCGCGATGATGCGCGGCGTCGGCGACACCATGACGCCGCTGCTTGCCTTGTCGGTCTCGACCGTGATCGGCCTCGCCGCGACACCGGCCCTGATCCGCGGCTGGCTCGGTCTGCCGCGGCTCGGCATCGCCAGCGCCGCCTGGGCGTCCGCCATTTCGAGCTTTCTGACCCTGTTGTGGCTCCACGTCCATCTGCTTCGGCGCAAGCACCCGCTGGCGTTCGACGGCGTGTTCTGGCGTTCCATGCGGCTCGACCCGGCCTTGCTCCGGATTGTATTGCGGCTGGGCATTCCCACCGCCATCGGCATGATCGTGATGTCGCTCGCCGAACTGGTGCTGCTCGGCCTCGTCAACAGCTTTGGCTCCAACGCCACTGCCGCCTACGGCGCGGTCAATCAGGTGATGAGCCATGTGCAATTTCCCGCGCTGTCGATCGCGATCTCGGTCTCGATCTTCGGCGCCCAGGCCATCGGCCGCGGTCACGCCGACCAGATAGGGGCCATCGTCCGCACCGGCCTGGAAATGAACATCGCCCTGACCGGCGGACTGGTCGCGATCGCCTACCTGTTCTCGCGCCTGCTCATGGGCTTCTTCATCACCGACCCGGCGGTGCTGGAGCTCGCGCAAGGACTGCTGCACATCGTGCTGTGGAGCACGGTGGCGTTTGGAATGTCGACGGTGTTTTCGGGCGCGATGCGCGCCAGCGGCACGGTGTGGATGCCGCTGCTGATCTCCATCCTGGCGATCAGCGCGATCGAGGTGCCGGCTGCGATCGTCCTCAGCCGCTTGTTCGGCATCGAGGGAATCTGGATCGCTTATCCCATCACCTTCTGCGCTATGTTCGTGCTGCAGATGAGTTATTACCTGCTGGTCTGGCGAAGACGGGCGATCGGGCGCCTGATCTGACCGACCGGGCCCAATCACAATATGATGATCATCATGGAATCGCCGGACGCGGCAACCCGAACGGGCCAGATAGCCCCGAAAGAGATGATGGCCAATGGCGCGCTGTTGCGCTATTTGCTTTCGAAACAACTAGGGATGCAACACAATGCGCGTTCTCGTGGTCGGTGCCGGAGCCATTGGCGGATATTTTGGCGGCAGGATGCTGCAGGCCGGCCAGGACATCACCTTCTTGGTGCGTCCGCGTCGGGCCGCGGAGTTGGCGTCCGCCGGCCTCGTCATCAAAAGCCCCAATGGGGACGTGACGCTGAAGAATCCACCCACAGTGCAGGCGGACGGGCTAAATGAGAACTTCGACGTGGTGCTGTTGAGCTGCAAGGCCTACGACCTCGAGGACGCCATAACGTCATTCGCGCCGGCTGTCGGGCCTCAAACCTCGATCATCCCGCTCCTGAACGGCATGCTGCATCTGGATATTCTGGACAGAAGATTCGGCCGCGAGCGGGTGCTCGGCGGCCTCTGCGCCATCGCGGCGACGCTGAACGACAAGCGCGAGGTCGTGCAGCTTGCTCCGATGCAGTCGCTAACCTTCGGCGAGCGCGACGGCGGCTTGAGCGAGCGGGTGCGCGCCGTCGCCGAGGTGGTCAAGAGCGGCAATTTCAACGGCACGGCCAGCGAAAACATCCTGCAGGACATGTGGGAGAAATGGGTATTCCTGGCATCGCTTGCCGCCACGACCAGCCTGATGCGTGCCTCGCTCGGCAATATCCTGGCCGCGCCCCGCGGCAAGGATTTCGTGCTTGGCATTTTCGATGAGTGCAAGGCCGTTGCCGCGGCGGAGGGTTATCCGCCCCGCGCGCCGTTCCTGGAACGCTCGCTCGCCATGCTGACGACGGAGGGCTCGCCGCTGACCGCATCGATGTTCCGCGACATCAAGGCCGGTCTGCCGGTGGAAGCCGATCACGTGATCGGCGACCTGATCGCGCGCGGCGAGGCCGCGAAGGTTCCGGTCCCGCGGCTGCACACCACCTACACCCATTTGAAAGCTTACGAGCGCGAGCGGGCTTAAGCTTGGTGTAAGGCGGGAGCGAGCTCCCGGCCAAACCCGCGGCTTGCGCGAAGATGTGAGCTCCGCTTGCATTTCGTGGTTGGCAATGGTGGGGACGTTCCGCTATTGCCGTAAGGGACTCACGCCTTACGGAACCGCCGTGCAGCCCTCGGACATCTTGGACGTTCCCCAAACAAGTTGGGACAAGCGAATTGCTGCTGATCTCACCGCCGAGATGGAGCGGCATCTCTCGGACAAGGTATCGACCATTCCGGAAATGCGCCGCATCCTCGCGGTCAGGGGCTATCGCGAACTGCGCGAGGCGGTGGAGCGGGAGATTGCCGGTAAGACGGGCGCTGACGCCCTGCGCGCCATGATGCTGGCGATGCGTCGCTACGCGCTGGACCGGCCGGGCCTCTCGGCGGCGACCTTCCGCACGCCGGAAATCGACACTCCGGAATGGCGCGCGGCCTATATGGAACTGGGCGCCGTCGTGCTCGGCGTCTTCGGCCAGCTCGGCGTGCGCGGCGAGCAGGCCATGCACGCGCTGCGCATCCTGCGAAGCCTGGTGCGCGGCTTCGTCCTGCATGAGATGGCCTCATCGTTTCTCGAGCCGCTCGGCCACGACCAGAGCTACGAACTCGCGATCAAGGTGTTCACCGAGGGGCTCGCGGTGCTGCGCAAGTGAAACGCAGCGATCATGCTGCTGCTCTAACGCATCCGCCTATCGAGTTGCCGGGCCGGACGAGCACTTTCGAAGCAATCCAGACTGTATTCGCGGACAAAGTCCGGATTGCTTCGCTTCGCTCGCAATTGTGCATGTTCACTAATTCGCTGATCGAATGGTTTGAGTCTGGGCGGCGGCGAAGTCCTTTGGGGTCTTGCCGCCGAGGGCCTGATGAGGTCTGAAATTGTTGTAGTAGATCAGGTACTCGAACAGTTCATTGGCGAAGTGCTCGAGGTTATCGAAGGTTGCGCCTTCGATGACGTCGTCGTCCAGTGTTCGCCAGAACCGCTCGA
>NZ_AWZU01000032.1 GCF_000472385.1 Bradyrhizobium sp. ARR65 | reverse complement strand
AAGAAGCGGTAGGCTGCCTTGGTATTCGCCCAATCCTGGCAAACGAGCGGGATGCTTTGTCCCATGGCGCTTCCAATCTGCCTGAGCAGTTTGCGGAATCTGTCGCCGAGCCGCGCGTCCCTAAACTCGCATCCACTACTCTCTCGATCAATCCAACATTCACCTTCCAAGGACCGCAAACGGCCTCTTGCCGATCGATCCCTTAATGTCAGCCCCATAGAGCACCCCCTCGCGAATCAGGTGCTCAGCAAGGAATCACAAGTGATTCTTTCGATTCAACATTTCGCCGATCAGCGGATCAGCCCGAGTGGTCAAAGTTATGGGTAATTGAAAGCTACCGGATCAGCGTGAAGATCGAGCCGAATGGGGTCGCCGGAACTTACCTGCGGGAGCATGTCCGCCTGGGCGATGTTCTCGACGTCAGCTCGCCGCGCGGAAGCTTCATCCTGCAATCCGCCGAGCGGCCCGTGGTGTTGCTCAGCGCGGGTATCGGAGCGACGCCCGTTCTGGCGATGCTGTACGCGCTGGCCGGGGCCCATTCGACACGACAGGTCTTATGGCTGCACGCGGCTCGCGACCGGCAGCATCATCCATTTGCCGCCGAAGTGCGTCGCCTTATGCCCGCACTCGCCCACGGCCGCAGCTATGTCTGCTACAGCAGGCCGGGCCCGCGCGACAGAAAAGGCGAGGATTTCGACGCGACCGGTCACCTGTCGCGATCGGTATTCGACGAAGTCGGCATCCCGCCAGAAGCGGACGTCTACCTCTGCGGACCCGTTCGCTTCATGGCAGACATCAAGCAGGCGCTCGCAACCATGGACGTGGCGCCGGAACGGATTCACGTCGAGATCTTCAATGGCAGCGAGTCGATGACTCCTGGTGTCGTCGGCGCAGCGACGCGATCCCCACATCTGCCTGAGGACGACGCCGACACCGGCCCATTGGTATCGTTCGCACGCAGCGGCATCGCCGTGCACTGGAAGCCGTCGGCCTACCAGAGCATTTTGGAGCTGGCCGAGGCATGCGACGTCCCGGTCCGTTGGTCGTGCCGGACCGGCGTTTGTCACAACTGTGAAAGCGGTTTGGTTTCGGGCGCGGTCGCCTATGAACCGCAGCCGCTGGAGAAACCCGCCGACGGCAACGTTCTCGTTTGCTGCTCGCAGCCGATTCGGGACGTCGTCATCGATTTGTGAATCACGACGAGGATTCGATCTCTGACTGAGGGATGGTCACGACTCAGTTCCAGGAGCATGCCCAGGAAATGCTGAACGAAGCGAAGGCGCTGCGGCCTGCTATACCGAATTACGCCCTTGGGTGTTCAGCCTTGGGCCCATTCCACGAACGCCGATCCGGTCTCGCGAAGGACGACTTCGCGCTCCGCCATGCTCAGCTTCGGCGCGTTATAGTAAGCGGCTATGAGCAAGGGGGCACGACCAGGCGGTCGAACAATCGCGTAGTCGTTTGACTCGCCCTTGGTGCTCGTCCCAGGGCGATCCCCCGCAATCCAGTCGGAAGGCAGCGCCGCCCGGATGCGCTTCAGCCCCGGCGTGCAGGCGATCATCCCAGCTTCGAGCCGCTGCCGCGACTGAGGCTTGAGCACGTTGTCCAACAGTATCTTCCGAACGGAGCCGACAATCGCCCGTGGAGTCGTTGTGTCCAGGATCCCGCTGTCCTCGTTTGACTTCGGCTCGTATCGATCCGAACGGGTCACCGTATCACCAAGACCGCGAACGAACTTGGTAAGACCAGACGGGCCCCCAGCGCTTCGCATCAGAAGAATGGCGGCGGTGTTGTCACTCGCCTCCAGGAGCGCCTTGGTCAGATCGCCAACCGACAGCGCTCCTTTCCCGACATTGGCTTTTGTAATCGGCGAAGTGAATATCAGGTCTTTCTCGCCATAGGGAATCATCCGGGACAGCGCCTCTTGGCCAGCGTCCACTCTGGCCAGAACCAAGGCTGCGAGAAGCCCTTTGAAGGTGCTGCACATCAGGAAGCGTTCGTCCGCTCTGTGAGCGAGGGTCCGCCCCGTTCCGGTATCTACCGCGAATACTCCAAGCCGACCGCCGTGGCGCTTCTCGATCTCGGCAATCGAAGCTTCCTCGGCCGTCGCGCTTTGGGCTCCGAGCCCGATGAACAGGCACGCGCCAATGATAGCGCCTCGGCGTGTCATCGAAACCACGTCGTCAATCTCCAGCTAAGAAGGATTTTAAATCGGCCTCAGTTGTGGCCAATTTCATTTCGAATGTCACCTATTGGCGGGGCGCAATCCGATGGAAGGTAAAGCTGCAGCCATTTCTGAAGGAGCATATTCGCGGTCCCACCCACGTCTCGCCAACCCGCCCCGCGGATTTGTCCCGTGACGCGAGTGATTTGCCCGAGCGGGCGCGCTTGCAAAATTTCTGTCCAGCCCCTACGGACGCGAGGCAGAATGAGATGCCGAGAGACGAGCGACATATCCGCGTAAGATCGATTCGTGTGAAACCCGAAAGGACTTGCAATGGCAAAGAACACGATTTGCCTCTGGTATGACAAGGACGCCGAGGCTGCTGCCCGCTTCTACGCCGAGACGTTCCCCGACAGCGTGGTAGGCGCCGTCCGCCGTGCACCTAGTGACTATCCGGCCGGCAAGGCGGGCGATGTGCTGGTGGTCGAATTTACTGTTGCAGGCGTGCCCTGCATCGGCCTCAACGGCGGTCCCGCGTTCAAACATAACGAAGCCTTCTCGTTCCAGATCGCCACCGACGATCAGGACGAGACCGACCGATATTGGAATGCCATCGTCGGCAATGGCGGGCAGGAAAGCGCGTGCGGCTGGTGCAAAGACAAATGGGGCGTTTCCTGGCAAATCACGCCGCGCGTGCTCACCGAAGCGTTGGCGGCTGGCGGCGATGAAGCAAAGCGCGCATTTGATGCGATGATGGGCATGAAGAAGATAGACGTCGCCGCGATCAAGGCGGCGCGGCGCGGCTGACTTGCGCTTGCAGGCGCTGCGATACCCCTTTCGAAGACTGTGGCGAGATCAGCCACGCGGGAAAACGATCCCGGTCTGATGGCCTATGTCTGCGACTCGTGGAGCGGCCAGGACCGTGCTTGGCCTAATGTGGCGTCGTGAAAATAGCCAATCTCGCAATTTGGCGGGAAGTACCAGTGCATGATCCGGAAAAGTGTGTAGCGGTTTTCCGAAAAGATCATGCTCAATCAAAGAGCTAAGGCGCGATGACGATTCAACTCAATCTCATCGCGCTTGAGCGCATGATCCGGATCATGCGCTCATGGCTCCATTGTGTAGGAGCGCCCGGGTTCGAGCACGTAGATGGTCAGAAAGCGGAGCGGGCGTTCCGGGTCACAATTGCGAAAGAGGGTGTGTGGAATATCGGAGCGATCCTGCAAGGTCTCGCCTGCTCGATACTGTCGCGGATCATCGCTGCCATAGGCTGACTCGGCAACACCTTCAATGATGAAGACCACTCCCCCAACCGGATGCCGGTGAAGCGGAGCTACACCGCCGGGTGGATAGGTCACCTCAGCCACGACAAGTTCCCGATGATCGCCGGACAATGGAAGACGTTCGAGAACCTTACGTGTGACACCCGGAAACCCGGCTTGTTGGGCGCTTGCCTGACCATCGATATTTTCACCCATTGGACACCCCTTGTTGTCAGACGTCGAGCCGTCGTACCTCGATCAGATCGCGGAGCGAACGACGATGGGGAGGCCTCGCCAAAGCAGCAAGGTGCCCGAGCGGCAGTTCTACATGTCGGCTCATGGCCTCGGACCTCCGACATATTTGAGACGACCTGCAAGGTCGCTCGAATAGTCTCTACCACGTGTAGTGCACGCCGAGGTCTCCCCTCACGCCATCGCGGCGGCCGCCGTCGGTGCCGCTCACGGCGAACTGGTAGCCGGCCTGGGCGTAGAGGCTGAGGCCAGGAAGAAGCTTCGCGCTGAGGCCGCCGGCGAACTCGAGCCGCGTCGCCTCTTCGCGCAAGGGCACCGAATCGATGCCGAACATCGTGGTCGCGTTGGCACCCCAGTCGCGCCAGACGTTGGCGAGCACGTAAGGCTGCCACACCCGCCCGGCGGGGTCGCTGATGGTCCACTTGCCGCGCAGCCCGAGCCGCCCGCTGGCGCCGGACGTCGTGCCGAGCCCGACCGGGCCCAAGCCGTCATTGTCGTCGCGGAAGGAAACCTGCTGCCAGATGATCTGGCCCTCCGGCTCCAGCACGAAGAGCGGCCCGAGCCACGGCAGCGGGATCGGATAGCCCGTCTCCAGCGAGGAGGTGAAGCCGGTGCCGTTGAGCGGCAGGTTGGCGAACTGCGTCGCCGCGTTGCCGTTGTAGAACGAGCCCTGCAGCACCGCGTCGATGTACCAGCCGGTTGGACCATAGTGCGTCCAGTAGCCGCCCACCGAAAAGGCATTGAGATTCACCGAACCGGTGTGTTGCAGCACATAGGCGGTCGCCGCCGCGTTGGTGACGAGACCGTTCACATCGACATTGCCGTTGCTATAGGCGAAGTAGACGCCGGCGTTATCGCTGTGGCCCGGAATCAGGCTGCCGCGCCAGATGTCGGCGCCGCTCTGAATGCCGGCGATCTGGCCGGTGGCGCGCGGATCGGCGAAGGCCTGGTAGTGGTTGTCGATCTGCTGGCCGAACAAGCGGCCCCAGACCGCCGACCGGCAGTTGTACGGAACAGGCGGAGCCTTGGTGATGAGGGCGCCGTCGTCTGAGGTGGCGTTCAGGCACGCCGTGTCCGCTGCCGCGTCGCCGACGCGCTCATGCAAGGTACCGAGCGTGGTGAGCCCCATCTGCCGCGCGATCGGCTGCACCACACCATAGGTGGCAAGCTCCGGCCCGATGATCGGCCAGACGCCCGGCGGTGGTGGCAACCCGTTGTCGGGTGCAGGCTCAGTGGGCAACTCGCCTGGCGGCGTAACTGGGCCGTTGCCGCCGTTCCCTCCATTGCCGAGGAAGGTCGAGCGCAGGAACCAATCATTGGCGAGACTGGGGTCGCTGCCATTGAGGCTGCCGCGGAACAGATCGTAGTCGTAGACGCCGCCGCGCACTTCGCCGGCGAGCGTGAATGTCGCAGGGGCGCCCGGGACTTGTGTCGTGGCGTTACCCAGGGCCTCGACGACCTGAATGCCGTTGGCGTTGGTCTGAGCACCGGGGCCGCCCGCATTGGTGATGCGCAGGGAAGTCGTTCCGCTCGCCGTGCCGTTGTTGACGATGACAAGCTTGTCCGAGGGTGAGCTGTCAGCACCAAGGAAGGTGTTGAGGCCGAGTAATCCGCCCTGGCCCACATACGTCATCGTCGTCAGCGTTTTGAACATTCCGTTCGCGGGTGGGGTGAACTGAATGGCGCCGCCGTTCATCACCGTGCCGACCGTCGAGTCGCCTGTCACGGTCCAGTTGCCGCCCGAAGCGGTCGTGACCTCGGTCACGTTCGTCGCCGCACCCCTCCAATTCGCGTTGGTCATCAGGTTGATGTTCGCGGTGCCGCCAGGCGAGACGATTGCGTCTCCCGCCAATCTGGCTGCATCACTGGCGGTCAGATTGAGGGTGCTGCCACCGCCGACGCTGAGCAGCGCCGTATTACCCGTGATGGAACCACCGCTCACGTTCACCTGCAGCGTCCCTGGCAAAGCCGGCATTCCAGGAATCCCCGACAACTGCCCCACCGCGATCGCTGTGGGTGCTGTGACGTTGGTATCGACCAGATTCACCGCGTTGTTGCCAATGAGGTTAAAGATACCAAACGCGTTGCCGTGGACCATAGTCACGTTCGTCATCGTGACAGTGCTGTTATTAACAACTTGTATGGCAGTAAAGGTGGAGTCGACCGAACCACCCGTCATATTCACTGTGCCGTTGTTGGCCGCGGCGATGCCGGTGACGGCGCTGCCGAGCATCGCGGCGTCGCCGTTGGCGATCACTTCGGTACCCATCAGCGTCACTGTGCCGCCCAGTTGGGCACCGATGCTGGTTGCCAAGCCTGTGGCCGACCCACCCGTCAGTTCTATACGGGCGTTCTGCCCATTGGCACTGGCCGCGGAATTGGGTCCCGCGAGTATCGCGTTTGCCGCAGTTATCGTTGAGTTCGCGCCGAAAGCCTGGACGGCTATGTTTTGCGTGCTGGTAATAAATGTGTCTACGCCGGGACCGCCGATGGTGATGGTGCCTCCATTCGTAGCATTGGCACCAAAGGATGGGGTCTCAACCACGGATCCGGCCGGGACATTGGCCGTCGCTCCAGGGCCGTTGGCGACGACAGGAGGTATGTTCTGGGCGTGGACCGGGACCGATGCGACGCCAGTCAAGACGACACAGATAGTCACGACGACACAGAAGGCGCAAACAGCCCGCCGGCTCTGGCCAGTGAAAAGCCTTTGGGGTAAATGCCGACCAACGGTGTTACACATCCTTGCGCTGGGCGAGATTAAACTGACGCGCCAGCCGATATCGGCGTTGATGCTCCCGGACCCGCTAGCTCGGTTCCCCACGTTGCCTCCCCTCGCGCATCAACGGCAAAACCGGCGAGCCCCTGCGGGGTAAGTCTTAAAGACTCGGTGACCCAATCTGCACTGTTAGTTGTCTCGAAATGGCCGCACAACTTGCCGCAGGTGTGGCAATTGCCGGAGGCGGCTCGGATTTCCCGATGGCTGTTGCTATCGCGCGACGGAGTGGACAGCGATGCTGACCAATTGCGTGGTTTCGACGGCTTCCTGCTTCGGTGGGAGCCCCGCAACGAAATCACCGCTCGCTACCTGAAGATGTGCCGTCGATCCTACTCGCGCCGGCCGACGAGGTGATCGAATAGCCGCGATCGACCCTCAGAACGTCTCTTCCTGGCCCCGAGCCGAAACGGCTCGAAGGTCCGCCGATGTCCGCACTCGAAGTAAACCGGATTCGCCGTCCACATAGACATTCATTGCACCCGAAAGCAGGTGGAAGAACTCTTCTCGCGAGTAGGCGTGAGTGGCGACTCCGAGCCTCGCCTCATCTTGAAGACAATAAGATCGAACGCTCCGTTATTGTCTGTTGTTCCCGCCATCCGGCTCGAAGGATGCCCTTGCACCACGTCGAATTGCTCAAGGCAGGGGACCTCTTGTAAGCCCTCAGTGCGCCCGACTGTTGCCTGCTAATGCGTCTCTTGCTCCGTCACCCATGTCGATCCACCGTCTGCAAGCGTTCATTGCAGCGTTGAGATCTCAGCGCAGACCGGACATGGCCGAGGCGCAGGTGATTTGCCCGGCGGGCACGCTCGCAAAATTCCTGTCCAGCCCCTATGGAAAAAATATTTCTGTTTTTCAGAAACAGCTCCCATGGTAGCTTTCGCCCATCCCGCCTTGATTGAAGAGGGCGTATCGCGATCGTCACGAAACGCGAGGCGGAATGCGGTGGACGCTGATTGTGCCGACGGACGAGCGGCACGTTCGCGTACGGCCAAGTCGTGTGGTCCTGGCGCGCCCATGCAGGCGCCAAATCGGCGAGGATGCCCCACGCATCGCGCCGGTGACGGTGGCAAACAAGCTGGTTCACCGAGGAGAGCACGAAGTAAGCCGTCAAACCACTGCGCAGGGAAGGCCGGCGTGATTCCGCCGCCACCTGCGGTCGTCGCGCTCTCGCGCACTTTTTTCGCGCGAGGGCTGCGGGTGTCTGGCGGGCACCCGGTCTTCCCTGCGCCCTCGATCTCTCGAGGTCCTCGCAGAGCCCCCGGGCGCGCATCGTGCCGCGGGAATGCGAAGGCGTGTCTTCACCTTGCTGTTTGACAATTGAATCGGAAAAACCAGGCTGATTGCAGCGACAGCCCTGAATGCGTTGCCGCTGGCTGGCACGCCTCGCCCTCTCCCTGTTCTTACGGGGTCGAGACGAGCTCCGAGAGGGTTGGGATGAGGGGCTGTATCCACAAGCGCAGTGCCTGGAGAGGCCCTCACCCGCATCGCATCTTTTCGATGCGAGGCGACCTTCCCCGCAAGCGGGGCGAGGTGAAGTCTCGTGCCGTGCAGGCTAACCGGTGCTCTCCATCTCCCGCATCCGCCGCGCATAAAGCCTGCGCAGCGGTTCGAGCTGCGTCGCGGCTGTTGCCGCAAGATACGCTTCGCGCGCGGCGTCGCACCGGCCGAGCCGGCGCAACAGATCGGCCCGCACCGCCGGCAACAGCTCGTATCCCTTGAGGCCGCCGCGCGCTTCCAGCGCATCGATCAGCGCGAGCGCCCGCGCCGGTCCGTCGACTATCGAGATCGCAGCAGCGTGGTTGAGCTCGATCACCGGCGAGGGCGCGATGCGCAGCAGCACTTCGTAAAGGCCCGCGATCTGCGGCCAATCGGTGTCGGCGTAGCTGGAGGCACGCGCATGCAGCGCGGCGATCGCGGCCTGCACCACATAGGTCTGCGGCCGGCCCGGCAGCAGCAAGGCCTCATCGACAAGCCGCAGGCCTTCCGCGATCTGCGCACGATCCCAGAGCGAGCGATCCTGCTCCTCGAGCAGCACGATGTCGCCGGCATCCGTCTCGCGCCCGGCGCGCCGTGCGTCATGCAGAAGCATCAACGCCAACAGCCCCTTGATCTCGCGACGCTGCGGCATCAATCCATCAAGCAGCCGGCCCAGCCGGATCGCCTCGCGCGCCAGATCGGGGTGCATCAGATCCTCGCCTGAGGTCGCGACATAGCCCTCGGTGAAGACGAGATAGATCACCGCAAGCACACCGGTGAGGCGCGGCTCCAGCGCCTCACGCTCCGGCACCTCATACGCGATGCCGGCAAGCCGGATCTTCTGCTTGGCACGCAACAGGCGCTGCCCCATCGCATCCTCGCTGACCAGGAACGCACGCGCGACCTGCGCGGTGGAGAGGCCGCAAACCGTGCGCAGCGTGAGTGCAACCTGGACCTCCGGCGCAAAGGACGGATGACAGCAGGTGAAGATCAGCCGCAGCATATCGTCATCGAGCGTGCCGGCGTCTTCCGGCTCCTCACAGCCCGCGGCGTTGTTTAAGAATTCGTGCGTCAACTCCCCCAGCTTGCCGCGAAACGACATCTGGCGGCGGATGCGGTCGATCGCCTTGTTGCGCGCGACATTGACCAGCCAGGCACGGGGATTGGATGGCGGATCGGAAGCCGGCCAGCGCTCCAGTGCGACAGCGAAGGCTTCCTGCAGGACATCCTCGGCCAGATCGAAATCGCCGACGAGGCGAATCAGCGTTGCGAGCGCCCGGCTCGCCTCGTCCCGGAATATTCGTTCGATCTCGGCTGGGGTCATGCGACTAGTCGTTACGAAACACCGTCGTTCCGGGGCACCCGAAGGGTGAACCCGGAACCTCGAGATTCCGGGTTCGCCCGCTGAAGCGAGCGCCCCCGAACGACGGCGGACGCTATTTATACACCCAGATCGGGCGGACCTCGATCGATCCATCGCGGGCGCTCGGAATGCGCGCGGCAATGCCGATCGCAGCGTCGAGATCCTTGGCCTCGATCAGGTAAAAGCCGCCGAGCTGCTCGCGCGTTTCCGCAAACGGGCCATCCGTGGTCAGCACCTTGCCGTCGCGGACGCGCACCGTCGTTGCGGTCGATGTCGGCTGGAGCCGGTCTGCGGCTTTGAAGTTGCCGCTCTGGATGATCGACTGGGTAAAGGCCTGGTATTCAGCCGTCGTCTTCTCGACGGTCGCGGCGTCGCGCTTCGCATAGTCGACTTCATTGGTGTAGATCAATAGCAGATACTGCATCGTCGCTTGCTCCTTCTTGATTGGCTGGATCGCCGACATCCAGTCGAACCGCCGACGGCCGGAACGACATCTTCAGGATAATTTATTTTCGGGCGCGCGTCGGGCGATGATCCCCTTGACGTCGCCGCCGTCAGCCCCCATGCGTAAGGGCGTCAGTCGGCCGGACGGCCGCTCCGGCAAGCACCGAAAGGTCGTCGGAGAGGAAAGTCCGGGCTCCATTGACATGCGGTGCCGGATAACATCCGGCGGGGGCAACCCTAGGGAAAGTGCCACAGAGAACGAACCGCCCGCCCTGCGGCGCAAGCTGCGAGGGCGAGTAAGGGTGAAAAGGTGCGGTAAGAGCGCACCGCGGTTCCGGCAACGGAACCGGCATGGTAAACCCCACCGGGAGCAAGACCGAATAGGGACGGTTACGCGGGCAGTTCGCGGAATGCGACAACGCCCGCGGGAGCGATGTCAGGCTCGCCGTCCGGGTAGGTTGCAGGAGGTCGCGCGCAAGCGCGATCCCAGAGGAATGGCCGTCACGTATCGTGCCGCGCGACCGGCGCGGTGCCCTACAGAACCCGGCTTACAGGCCGGCTGATGCTTTAAATGAGGGGTTCTGCGCCAACCGCGCCGGACCCCTCGCCATTTTGGAGATCATGGTCGGCCACGTCATTGCAGGGCGCGCCAACGGGTTCGCGCAAAGCGCGGCCCAACGACAGGCTCCGCGCGAAGGGGAATCTCGCGCCACAAGCGTGTTCTCAAATCGATGGTCCCCGCTGAAGTCGTCGTGTAAACGTCGCGACGGTTTCAATGCACGGGAGGAAACATGCACGCGGCCGGCTATGCGCTGCTGTTTGTCGGTGCGCTCGCCGGCGGTTTCGTCTCCGGCCTTGCCGGTTTCGGCACCGCGCTGATGGCACTGGGAATCTGGCTCTATGTGCTGCCGCCCTCGGTTGCGGTGACGCTGGTGCTGATCTGTTCGGTCGTCGCGCAAACCTCGACGCTGCCGTCGATGTGGAAGGGCTTTGATCTGAGTCTGGTCTGGCCGTTCCTGATCGGCGGACTTGCCGGCGTCCCCCTGGGCACGATGCTGATCGCGCATGCCGATCCCGATGTGTTCAAGCGCACCATAGGCATCTTCCTGCTGGTGTTTCCCGTGGCGCTTCATTTCAACCGCGATTGGCCGGCGCTTCGCTTCGGCGGCAAGCTGGCGGATGGCGCAGTCGGTTTTGCCGGCGGCATCTTGGGTGGCCTGGCCGGCCTGTCAGGCCCGCTTCCAATTTTGTGGGCGAGCCTGCGCGGTTGGGGCAAGCACGAGCGGCGCGGGGTCTTCCAACTCTTCAATTGGACCGTGCTTGCCGCCGCGCTTTGCCTGCAGATCGCGAGCGGCCTGATCGAGCCGCACGTGATCTGGCTTGCGCTGGTTGCCTTCCCTGGAACGATCGCCGGCGCCTGGCTGGGCGCGCGGGTCTATCACGCCATGAGCGACCGCAACTTCACCGATGTCGTGCTGGGCCTGCTGTTCATCTCCGGCATCGGCCTGCTGTGGAGCGGCCTGAAATAGGTTCAGCGGCGATATTGTCGCAACACGGCACCGATCCTCTCTGCGCCTTTTTCGATCTCGCGCGCGTTCCAGGCCGCAAAGCCGAGAAACAATCCGCGCTCGGTAACGCGGCCGAGAAAATGCGGCGACAATGGACGTAGCGAAATGCCGTTGTCGACCATGCGCCCGGCAACCTCATGGTCGTCGATCTGCTTGCCGAGCGAAGCGACGAGCTGCATGCCGCCGCTCGGTGGATCGATCTTGAGCCAATCCCCTGCCACCGCATGCAGCGCGCGCACGAGGTGGTCGCGTCGTTCGCGATAGATGCGCGTCATCTTGCGGATGTGCGCGGCGAAATGGCCATCGTCGATGAACTCGGCCAACGCCTCCTGCAATGGCGCCGCCCCAATCTGCCCGCTGTGCCGCTGCGCTTTTCCGAAAATGTCGACGTAAGCCTCAGGCACGAGCACGTAGCCCAGGCGGATGTCCGCGAAAGTCGATTTCGAGAACGTTCCGACATAGAAGACGCATCCCGCTTCATCGAGGCCTTGCAGCGCGGCCACCGGCCGGCCGTCATAGTGAAACTCGCTGTCGTAATCATCCTCGATGATGAGCGCGCCGACGCTTGCTGCGAAGGCAAGGAGCTGGCGGCGGCGGTTGATGCTCATGAGCCGTCCCGTCGGATATTGATGCGAGGGCGTGACGAAGATCAGGCGTGGCCGGCCGCTTCCGCTCTCGATCACTAATCCGGCGCGATCGAGGGATGTGCCGGCGACGCGTCCGCCCGCGGCTTCGAAGGCTGCATGCGCGCCACCATAGCCGGGACTTTCCATCCAGGCGAGATCGCCGGCGTCGAGCACGACGCGCGCGATGAGCTCGATCGCGGCCTGGGCCGAGGGCATGACCATGAGCTGGCGGGCCTGCGCCCTCACGCCGCGATGGATCACCAAATGCCGCAGCAGGGCCGATTGCAGCGCCGGGCTATTGATGGACAGTGCCTGACGGGTGGCCGCGCTGCGCGCGGCGCGCCGAAGACACCGCGCCCAGAGATCGTGTGGAAATTCGCGCGCATCGCCTATCCCCGTCTGAAACGGCCGCGGCGGCGCCTTGTCCCGGAAAGGCCAATTGGACCTTTGCAGGTGCTTCGCCCAACGCGAGGTCCGCGGCGCCAGAGTTGCCGTCGCCGAGATCGACTTGCCGCGCGCAAGCCTCAACGGCTGCGCCGCGATCACGGGGCGGCGACCCTGTGCAACCTCCAGGTACCCCTCCATCGCGAGCTGGTCGACCACGCTTGAGACCGTGTTGCGCGATACCTTGAGCTGACGCGCGACTTCACGGCTAGACGGCAGGCGGCGCCCAGGCAGAAGCGCCCCCTTCAAGATCGCTTCGCGCAGCGCATTCGCGAGCTGATGAGTCAATGTTTCCGAGCGGTTTGGCGACAGCTCGATATCGACCAGCCCGGCCAGCACATCCTGCATCCAACTGGCTCCGTCAAATTGTTACAAATGGCTCTTTGTTGAATACCAGTTAAGGCTAACTTGGCAGCCCTGTCGAGCGCCCGATCGACATCCTTGCCGAGTTGATCTTATGGATTATGCCCTGCCCCGCCGCGTCGCGTTTCTACTGTTTGCCATCGTGGTCGTGACCTGGGGCCTGAACTGGGCCGTCACGAAGGTCATCGTTCACAGCGTCTTCCCGCTGTGGGCGACTGCGATCCGCACCGCGATCGCCACTGCGGCGTTGTTCGTCGTGCAGCTCGCGCGCGGGCAGTTGATCATTCCGCGCCGCGGCGATTGGCCTGTGATCGCCGCGATCGCACTGCTGCACATGGTGGCATTCTCGGCGCTGGTCGCCTTCGGCCTCAAATTCACGCCGGTCGGCCGCTCGATCGTGCTGGGCTACACGACCCCGCTCTGGGTGGTGCCTGGCGCCGCGCTTTTCCTGGGCGAGCCGATCACCCGGCCGCGGCTGGTTGGCACCGCTCTTGGCCTGCTCGGACTCGCCGCGATGTTCAACCCATTTGCGTTTGACTGGAGCAATCGCGAGGCGGTCGTCGGAAGTGGGCTGATCCTGCTCGCCGCGTTGTCCTGGGCGGCGAACATCCTCTATGTCCGCGCGCACAAATGGGTCTCGACTCCGTTCCAGCTCACCTTCTGGCAGACGTTGCTGGCAGCGGTTGTGCTCGCAATACTTGCCGCGCTCGTCGACGGGGCACCGCAAATCAACTGGAGTCCGGCGCTCGCGGGTGCATTCTTTTATGCAGGAGTCTTCGGCACAGCGCTGGCGTATTGGGCCATGGCCATGGTCAACCGCAGCCTGCCCGCGGCAACGACCTCGCTCGGCATTTTGGCGACTCCCGTGGTCGGCGTGGTCACCTCCACGCTGGCGCTGGGCGAGGCCGTCGATATTTCCTTGCTGCTGGCGATGGTTCTGATTCTCGCGGGCATCGCCATCGGCACCATCCCCGCGAAGCGAGGCTCCGCTGGTCAGGACAAGCAGGCGTTGGTCGCGACGATCGCCCGACCATGATCCCATCGCGCAGCAGGGATGCCCGCCGAGCGCTGTCCCGGGAAACGCGACGGCTTGGAGTTGCGCGACCTTTGCCTTATCCAGATCCCTCCACGATCACAAATCTCTCGTCCCGCTCCCCAGCATCATGTCCAGTCCTTCACTGTCGCAGCAATCTTCTCACGCGCTATCGCGTGAACGGCTCGGCCTTGCCCTCGGCTTCGTCGGCATGGCGATCTTCGGCGGGACACTGCCGGCGACGCGGATCGCGGTGTCGGCGATCGATCCATTGGCATTGACCGCGCTGCGCACAGCGATCGCCGGCGTCGCCTCGCTGGCGCTTTTGATCGTCTTGCGCCGGCAATTTCCGCCGCGCCGGTTGCGGCTCCAGCTTGCGGTGGCCTCGCTCTGCGTCAGCATCCTGTTTCCGTTCCTGATGGCCGTGTCGATGACAGCAGTTGATGCATCCCATGGCGGTGTGGTGATGGGCGCGCTCCCGATCGCAACAGCTTTTGTGGCCGTACTCATTACGCACGAACGGCCGCGGCCACTGTTCTGGATTGCGTCCATTGCAGGCGCGGCACTGGTGGTCGCATTCGCGTTGCGCCAGGGCGGCGGATCGCTGTCTTCCGGCGACCTCCTGCTATTTGCGGCCGTAGCGGCCTCGGCGGTTGGCTATGCATTCTCCGGACGGCTCACCATCGAGATGCCGGGATGGGAGGTGATTAGCTGGGCGCTGGTGATCGCGCTGCCGATCTCTTTGCCGGCAGCGGCGCTTTTCATGCCCGGCCATGCGAGCGCGATCGCGCCCGGGCCTTGGCTGGCGCTGCTCTATGTGGCGCTGTTCTCGCAATGGATCGGCTTCTTTGCTTGGAACGCGGGACTGGCCATGGGTGGGATCGCGCGGGTATCGCAGATGCAATTGCTGCAGCCGTTCGTCACCTTCACCCTGGCCGCGCTCTTCAACGGCGAGACCATCACGCCGCAGATTGTATTGTTCGCGGCCGCGGTGGTCGCCACCGTCGCGATCTCGACATGGACGCGGAGCCCGAACGCACCGCGCCCGCGCAGGTAGATCGACGACGGCTTATTCGGCCGCCGTGATGCGGGCGAACTCCATCGCCTGCCGCTCGAACAGCGAGCGATAGATTCCATCCCTACGCGCAATGAGCGCGGCGTGGTTGCCCTGCTCGACGATTTCGCCGCGATCGAATACCAGGATGCGATTGAGGCTGCGTACGGTGGACAGCCGGTGCGCGATCACGATCGAGGTGCGGCCCTTCATCAACCGTTCCATCGCCTCCTGGATCAGCGCCTCAGATTCCGAATCCAGGCTCGAGGTCGCCTCGTCCAGGATCAGCACCGGTGCATCCGCCAGGAACGCACGCGCTAGCGCCACACGTTGCCGCTCGCCGCCAGAGAGTTTCACGCCGCGCTCGCCGACCAGCGTGCCATAGCCCTTCGGCAGGCGCAGGATGAAGTCATGCGCGTTCGCCAGCCGCGCCGCCTGCTCGATCGCTGCCATGCTGGCACCCGGCGCGCCGTAGGCGATGTTCTCGGCAAGCGAACGGTGAAACAGGATCGGCTCCTGCTGCACGATCGCGATCTGGCTGCGCAGCGACTGCTGCGTCGCGCGAGCGATGTCCTGCCCATCGATCAGGATACGACCGCCCGAGACGTCATAGAGGCGCTGCACCAGCTTGACGAAGGTCGTCTTGCCGGAACCGGAACGGCCGACCAGGCCGATGCGTTCGCCGGCGCGGATATCGATCGACAATCCATCATAGAGCGGCACTCGATGACCGCCGTAGTGGAAGGTCACGTCCTCGAACTGGATGCGCCCACCGGTGATGGCAATCGGCTGCGCGTCAGCCGCATCGACGATGCCGAGCGGCTCATCGTGGATCTCGACCAGCTCCTCCATGTCGTTAACGGAGCGCTGCAGGTTGTTGATGTGCATGCCGACATCCCGCAGATAGGCGTGGATGATGTAATAGCTCGTCAGCACATAGGTGACGTCGCCCGGCGAGGCGCGACCCGCCATCCACAACAGCAGCGAACCGCCGATCACCGAGCCACGCAGGCACAACAACACCGAGAGCTGCACGGCAGCGGTGTAATTGTAGCGGAGCCAGGTCCGATTGACGCGCCGGCGCCAGCGGTTGATCACGCGCATCAGCCTTGCGTCCTCGCGCGCCTCGGCACCAAACGACTTCACGACGGCGTTGCAGGTCAGCGCGTCCGCCAGCGTGCCGCCGACCTTGGTGTCCCAGGCGTTGGAGACACGCGCGGCGGGCGCGATGTACCGCGTGGAAAGCGCAACCGTCATCGCGACATAGATCAGCGCGCCGACCGCGATGACGAGGCCCAGCGACGTCCAGTGCAGCCCGAGCAGGATCATGGATCCCAACAGCACGGCCAACGACGGCAGCAGCGCCAGCAGGATGGTGTCGTTGTACAGATCGAGCGCCCACATGCCGCGGGTAACCTTGCGCACGGTCGAGCCGGCAAAGGAGTTGGCGTGCCAGTCGGTGGAAAATCGCTGCACTCTCTGGAACGCATCGCGGGCCACATCCGACATGATCCGGAGTGTGAACGGCACGATCGCCTGCAGGCCAACCATGCGCAACACGATGGAGGTGAACCCCAGCGCGACGATGGCGGCAAACGCGATCAGCGCGTCATGGCGTGCGGAGGCGTCCTGCGCGCCCTTGGTCAGGGCGTCGACGAGATGGCCGGAGTAGATCGGCATGAACAGATCGGCGACCGTGGCACCGAGCAGGCCAAAGGCGATGACTGCTGTCATCACCGGCTGCTTCAGCCAGTGGCGGAACACGAACGGCATCACGACGCGGATCGCGGCGGGCTTTTGGGCTTTTATAGTCATGGCGTCATCCGGCTGCGGCTTCCTCCGCATGCCGGCTCCAATTCGACGCGGCGCCACAGCGCGCGAGTCGTTTTGAGAAAACTCAGTCGGGGATTTGGGAAAACCGGGGCGTCAGACCCGATCGGTGCTGGCGAAAGAGGCTTCTAACAGAAGCGAAATCCGGTGGAACCGGACATCATGCCCAGCGAGAGCATCGGACGCGGGCGCGCGATTTGCGAAACATGCGCATTCATGCAAATCTCTCCCGGTTCGAGCCACGATGCGCTCTTTATAGATGCATCAGGCGCGATTTGCAACAGCGTGCTTCGCCGGCTGGCGGCCCTGGCACTAATGCGCGTCGCCGACCGCCATCATGTTGGGCTTTTTCAAGAGCATCACCAAGAGGCTGAGCCCGATATAAAACAGCGTCAGCATGAAGAAGGCATCGCCATAGCTCATCACCACGGCCTGGCGATGGACGATCTGCGCAAATTGCTTCAGCGCGATCAACGCCGCATCGCCCATCCCCTGGAACTTCTGGGTCATCATGTTGAGCGTTTCGGTCGCCAGCGCATTGCCCCAGGTCACCCGCTCCTGCAGGCGGGTGATGTGCAAATCGGTGCGGTCGTTCAAGACCTCGTTGATGATCGCAAGCCCCACCGCGCCGCCGAGATTGCGCATCAGGTTGAACAGGCCCGAGGCGTTCTTCACCCGATCCGGCGCCAAAGTGCCGAGCGCGATGTTGTTGGTCGGCACCATCGCGCACATCATCCCGATGCCGCGCAAAATCTGCGGCAGCAACAGCTCATAGAAATCATAGTCGCGGGTGATCCAGGTCATCTGGTAGGCACCGAGCGCGAAGATGATGAGGCCACCGGCGATGATGTAGCGCATGTCATAGCGCTGCATCAGACGGCCGACCACCGGCGCCATGAAGAACATGGTGATGCCAGAGACGAACATGGTCTCGCCGATCATCATCGCGCTGTAGCCGCGCACCTCGGCAAGATAGCGCGGATAGATATAGGTCAGGCCGTACAGGCCGATGCCGATGCAGAACTGAAGCACGCAGCCGATTGCAAAATTACGGTTGGTGAACGCGCGCAGGTCGACGATCGGCTCCCCGGCGCTGAATACGCGCCAGAAGAAGGCAACGGCCGAAATGGCGCAGACCCAGGCGAAGATCGCGACCGAGGTGTCCTGCAGCCACTCATATTGCGGCCCCTCCTCGAGCACATATTCGAGCGAGCCGAGAAAGCCCGCCATGAACAGCAGGCCCCACCAGTCGAAGCGATCGAGCAGTTCGAAATGCGGCTGGTCGAAATCGACCAGCGCCAGCACGCCGACGGTGATGATGACCCCGGGAATGACGTTGATGAAGAACAGCCAGTGCCAGGACATCACATCGGTGATGTAGCCGCCGACCGTGGGACCCACGGTTGGCGCCAGGGTCGCGACCAGCCCGATGATCGGGCCGACGATGTAGAATTTGGAACGCGGAAACACCGTGTAGGCGGAGGCAAACACGGTCGGGATCATGCCGGCACCCAGGAAACCCTGGATGGCGCGCCACAGGATCATCTCTTCGCTGGAAGAGGAAAAGCCGCACAACAGGCTAGAGAAGGTGAAGCCGGAAGCCGAGATCGCGAACAACAGCCGCGTGCCGAGCGCGCGCGACAGGAAGCCGGACAGCGGGATCGCGATGACTTCGGCGATCAGATAGGCGGTCTGCACCCACGACACCTCGGTCGAACTCGCGGACAGGCCGGCCTGGATGTCGGTCAGCGATGCCGAGACGATCTGGATGTCCAGGATCGACATGAACATCCCGAACACCATGATGAGAAACGCGATCAGCCGCCGCGGCGCAATGCGCTCGGCCGCCGGCGGCGCGCTCATCATTGCGGGTGGTGCGGTGGTGGCGTTCGCCATGATTCGGTCAGCCTTACCGTGCCAGCCGCATCGAAGGTCCACCTCTCCCATCGGGAGAGGTGGACTCAGCCTGCGGATGGATTCGAGGGCTCACGTTGCGCTCCAACTTCCTCGCCCCTACTGTGGGTGAATCATCGTCGGCGAGTCGAGATCGGCGTCGCTGTCGGCGTCGTCGGCGCCCCTCGTGGTGTCAACGGTTGCGTAGACCGACATGCCGGCGCGCAGCAGGTTTTCGCGGGCGACGGCTTTTGGCACCCGGATGCGCACCGGCAGCCGCTGCACGATCTTGGTGAAATTGCCGGTGGCGTTGTCCGGCGGCAGCAGCGTGAACACCGAGCCTGCAGCCGGTGAAATGCTTTCCACCTTTCCAGCAAATTTCCGATGGCCATAGGCATCGACCGAGACAGTCACGCTCTGGCCGGGACGGATACGCTTGAGCTGAGTTTCCTTGAAATTGGCATCGATGTAGACGTCATCGAGCGGAACGACATTGCCGAGCCGCTGGCCGACGGAGACGAAATCGCCGACATTCACAAGACGATTGGAAAAGGTGCCATCGACCGGCGCGCGCACGGCCGCGAAGTCGAGATCGCGCTCGGCTTTCGCCAGTGACGTCTTCAACTCCGCAAGCTGGGCCTCGGCTTCCGCCTGCTGCGCCTTGGTCACCTCGACCATATCGCGCGCATTGTCGTAAGCCGCTTGTGCGGCCTTGACGCCGGCTACGCCCTGATCGCGCGCAGCCTCGGACTGCTCGAAAGTGGCATGCGAGGCAAAGCCCTTGTTGCTCAGTGTTTGCTGACGATCATAGTCGAGACCGGCGCGCTTCAGCGCGGCTTCGGCGGAGGCGAGGTTGGCTTGCGCCTGCTCGACCGCGCTCTGCTGCGCCGCGACCTGGCGACCGATGCGCGCGATGGTCGCTTCCTGCGTCGCGATCTTGGTGCGCGCGGCATCGACGGCAATACGGTAATCGCCATCGTCGATCCGCAGCACTACATCGCCCTTGTGGACCAGCGAATTGTCGGCGGGAAGAATTGCAGCGATATGGCCGCTCACCCGCGCGCCGAGCATGGTGTTGTTGGCGCGGACATAGGCGTCGTCGGTCGAGATATAGAAGCGTCCGACCAGCAGGTAATATGTGCCGTAGGCAGCAACGGCGAGCGCCAGCAGCGCAAAGATCCCCATCAGGACCAGCTTACGCTTGCCGGACTTTTTTGCGGGTGCAGGTGCGGACGCTTGCGGAGCGGCCGGCGGCGGCTTGTCGGTGGCAGGCGCGGGCGTCTCGGGAAGCCTGCGCTTGGTTTCGTCCCCCACGGGAGCGCGGAGGGTCTCAGGCACGGCGGCCGATGCATCATGGGCGACGCCGGCCTCATCCTTATCCGGTTCGGCACGAAGGATGCGTGCGGCCTGGTCTCTTGCTGCGGCCATGCTTGGCCTCCCCACTCACAATCGCGGACCACAAAGAGCCACTGCGGCTACCGCCGACCCGCATGAACTTACAATTATCATTGACCGAACCGTTCGGTCAATATACATTTCGATGCGCGGAGAATAGCCCGCGAACCCCTTCGCTCGGGTTTCGCAGCGCAAAAATCTTTCCCAAGAGCCTAAACCAATGGTTGCAGCCGATCCACATTCCATTCGGGCAAACGGCGAGGAGGATTCCGCGAAGCGCCGCCAGATCCTTGATGGCGCGCGCAGGGTGTTCATGGATCTGGGTTTTGACGGCGCCAGCATGGGGGAGATTGCCCGTGCCGCCGCCGTCTCCAAGGGCACGCTCTACGTCTATTTCGCCGATAAATTCGCGCTGTTCGAAGCGATCATCGAACAGGAGATGGTCGACCAGGGCAACGTTATCTTCAACTTCGATCCCGCTCGCGATGCGCCGACGACGCTGCAGGAATTTGGCGAGGCCTATATTGCGATGGTGTGCCGGCCCGGCGGTGGATCGGCGATCCGCACGGTGATGTCGATTGCCGAGCGCATGCCTGATGTCGGCCGGCGCTATTACGATTGTGTGCTGGAAAGAACCATCAACCGGCTCGCCGCCTATCTGAACGCACGTGTGAAGCTGGGCGAGCTTGCGATCGACGATTGCCAGCTCGCCGCCGCGCAATTCCCGCTGATGTGCCAGGCCACGCTGTTTCTTCCCTTCATTTTCCAGGCGGCGCCTGCCCCCTCGCCCGAACGCATCCGCAAGGTCGTGGCAAGCGCGGTGCGGATGTTCCTCTCGGCGTATCAAGTGAAGGCGAACTAAGGTGTCGTCGCGGCGAAAGCCACGGCCATTGCCATTCTGATAGATGCTTCCGGTCATTGCAGCTTCCGGGGCCTCATGGTTCGAGACGGCGCTCGCGCGCCTCCTCACCATGAGTTTGACTGTTTGCCGCGCATGACGACCTCATCCGGGGGAGCCAACGGGTCCGCGCAAAGCACGGCCCGATGATAAACTCGGCGGCGTCTCGAAGGGTGGCCACGACTGACGCTGCGGCCACAACTCCACATTCTCGCGACGCGATGCGCGTCCGAGTTTTGCTCACGACCACCCTCCTCAGAAATCAGAGGGCGCAGGGAAGGCCGGGTGCCCGCCGCACCCGCGGCCCCGTGTGCAAAAAATTGCGCAAAAACGCACACGGGAGTAACCACAGGCAAGGCGGGGTCACACCGGCCTTCCCTGCGCGAGTGGTTTACGGCTTACTTCGTGCTCTCCTCGGTGAGCCAGACTTTGTTGTCACCGTCATCAGCGCGATGCGAGAAGCATCATCGCCAACTTAGCGCCAGCCTTGGGGCGCCAGGACCACACGACTTCGCCGTCCGCGTTGTCGCTGCTCGTCAGTTAGCGCCAACGCGTCCACCGCATTCCGACCCAACGTCCGTGACGATCGCGATACGCCCCTCGATTTCGGGCCGGAACGCGCAGGAGCATGCGACTGATTTGGGGTAATCGCGAAGCGATTTATTTTTGCGAGCAGATCTGGACGCGCTATGCCACTTTGATTCCGCTCAGCAAATTAGTTTTTCGGCGGAGGGCATTCCGGGCTACGCCCGCTGGGCTGGTTGACTCTCGCCCAACATTTCGATAATCGTTGAAATATGGAAAAGAAGATCGCCGTCACAGCGCTTGCCGCCCTCGCGCAGGACAACCGCCTCGATGTGTTCCGCCTCCTGGTGCAAGCCGGCCCGGAAGGCATGCCGGCCGGTGCCGTCGCGGAGGCGCTCGACCTTGCGCCCAACACGCTGACCTTCCATTTCGACCGGCTACGCACGGCCGGCCTCGTGACCGCTCGGCGCGAGGGCCGCTCCATCATCTATGCCGCGCAATTTGCGCAGATGAACGCGCTGGTCGCTTTCCTCACCGAAAACTGCTGCGGCGGCGTGCTCTGCGCGCCGGCCGCGAGCTGCAAGCCTGCCCGTAAACGCGCCAAAGAACCGGCATGAAAGGATGCACCCAATGAAGCGCCTGCACGTTCACGTCTCCGTCGATGATATTGAGCGCTCAATCGGTTTCTATTCCGCGCTGTTTGCCGCAACGCCTGCGGTCGTGAAATCCGACTATGCGAAGTGGATGCTCGAGGACCCCCGCGTGAATTTCGCAATCTCGACGCGGGGCCGCGACAAGGGCCTCGATCATCTCGGGATTCAGGTGGAAAGCACGCAGGAGCTGCACGAGGTCTATGCGCGGCTTCGAGAAGCCGGTGGCGATATTATCGAACAGGGCCAGACGACCTGCTGCTACGCCAAGTCAGAAAAGGCGTGGATCGACGATCCCGCCGGGATCGCCTGGGAGACTTTTCGCACGACGGGCGAAAGCACCGTCTATGGTGATGGCAGCGGCGAGAACAGCGCAAGAATTGCGCATGAAAAACAGGGTGCCTGCTGCGCGCCGCAAGGGGCCCCCAAAGCCGCATCGGCTTGCTGCTGACGACGGGTTACACGAATGGATGTCATCATCTATCACAATCCGGACTGCGGGACGTCACGCAACACGCTCGGCATGATCCGTAACGCCGGGATCGAGCCGCATGTCATCGAGTATCTCAAGACGCCGCCGAGCCGCGCGCTGCTCAAGCAGTTGATCGCACGCATGGGCATTTCAGTGCGCGCGCTCCTGCGCGAAAAGGGCACGCCTTATCGTGAACTGGGACTCGACAATGAAGCCCTGAGCGATGACGAACTGCTGGATGCGATGATGGCGCATCCCATCCTGATCAACCGGCCGATCGTGGTGACGCCGAACGGCGTGCGGCTCTGCCGGCCTTCCGAGCTTGTCATCGACTTGCTGCCGCCGCAGCGTGGCGACTTTGTCAAGGAGGATGGCGAGCGCGTTACCGATCCGCGATCTACCGCATGATGCCGTCGCTAGCGCGCCGCCTCGTCGCCGAATGGCTCGGCACCGCCCTTCTGCTGGCGGCTGTCGTCGGCTCCGGTATCATGGCGCAGAAGCTCGCGGGCGGGAACGTCGCGCTCGCCCTTCTCTGCAATACCATTTCGACCGGCGCGATCCTTGTCGTGCTCATTCTCGTGTTCGGCCCGCTCTCCGGTGCGCATTTCAATCCGGCGGTGAGCCTTGCGTTCGCGCAACGCGGCGAATTGACGTGGCGACTTGCAGGCCTCTATATGATCGCGCAGATCGCGGGGGCGATCATGGGTGTGTGGGCGGCGCACGTGATGTTCGAACTTCCGGTGCTTCAATCTTCGCTGACGCAGCGGACCGGCGCCGGCCAATGGTTCGCGGAAGCGGTAGCAACGTTCGGCTTGCTGTTGACGATCTTCGGCTGTGCGGCGCGCACGCCCGCCACGATCCCGTATGCTGTCGGCCTCTACATCACGTCCGCCTATTGGTTCACCGCCTCGACTTCCTTTGCCAATCCGGCTGTGACCATTGCGCGTTCGCTGTCGGATACATTTGCGGGCATCGCGCCAGGGGACGTTGCGGCATTCGTTGCAGCCCAATTGCTGGGCGCCGCGGCCGCAGTGACGTTGTCGGGCTGGCTGTGGAAGCAGAAAGCCGTAGCCTTCTAGGATCATGATCCGATTAGACGGAATCGGATCATGATCTCATCTCTTTGTTTGAGCATGATCTTTTCGGAAAACCGGTTTCCACTTTTCCGGATCATGCTCTAAGGCGGATCAGTCTTACTGCGCCATCAGATCCTCATGGTGAGGAGGCGCGTAAGCGCCGTCTCGAACCATGAGGCCCCGTCCCGCCCACATCCTTCAGGAGGCGGCGATAAAGCCGCTTGTGACGCAGTAAGGCTAGTGACGACGTAATCCGCCACGCCTCGCCGCAATACACTATTACGCCCTACGCCTCCCAGTGAGCTCACCCCCGGCTGACATCAATGACAGCCTGCGCAAAGGCTTGTGGCGCTTCCTGCGGGAGGTTGTGGCCGATGCCGCCGGCGATCGGGCGGTGCTCGTACTTGCCGACAAATTTCTTCGCATAGGCGCTCGGCTCGGGGTGCGGCGCGCCGTTGGCGTCGCCCTCCAGGGTGATGGTGGGCACGGAGACGACGGGAAACGTCGCGAGCTTCTTCTCCAGCTCGAGATAGTCGCCCTCGGCGAGACCAAGGCGCCAGCGATAATTGTGAACCACGATGTCGACGTGATCGGGATTGTCGAAGGCAACGGCGCTGCGCTCGAAGGTGGCGTCATCAAAATTCCATTTCGGCGAAGCCGTCCGCCAGATCAGCTTCGCGAAATCGCGCCGGTATTTTTCATAGCCGGCCCGGCCGCGCTCGGTGGCGAAATAGAACTGATACCACCATTGCAGCTCGGCCTGGGGCGGCAGCGGCTGCTTGCCCGCCTCCTGGCTCCCGATCAGATAGCCGCTGACGGAGACCATGCCTTTGCAGCGCTCGGGCCAAAGCGCTGCAATGATGTTGGCGGTGCGCGCACCCCAATCGTAACCGGCGAGCGTCGCCTCGGCGATGTCGAGCGCATCCATCAGTGCCACGATGTCGACAGCCACGGCCGCCGGTTGACCGCTGCGGAAGGTCGCATCCGAGCGAAAGCGCGTGGTGCCGTAGCCGCGCAAATACGGAATGATCACGCGATAGCCGGCCGACGCCAACGCCGGCGCCACGTCGACATAGCTGTAGATATCGTAGGGCCAGCCATGCAGCAGGATCACCACGGGACCGTTGGCCGGGCCTGCTTCGGCGTAGCCGACATTGAGCAGTCCGGCGTCAATCTGCTTCAACTGTTCAAACGAGGTGTACCCACCCGCCTTTGTCGCAGGCGGTGGATTCGTCCGGGCGGCTTCCGCCCGTGCGGAAGCAACAAGAGCGAGTTGGGCCGAAGCAAGGGTTCCGGCGGCAAGGCCAAGGAAGCGGCGGCGGCCGTGGTCGAGGCGCTCTGACATGGCGGTCTCCTGGTTCGGGTTGGAGGTGCGTTGCCCGATGCGCAACCGGTGAGGTGGAGATACCGTGGACTTCTTCTTTTTCTTTCTTCAGATGGCGCTGATTCTTCCGGCCGCAACCTGTGCTGGTTCACCCCACATCGGCACAGCCGAGGGGCTTAATATTTTCTCCATCATTTCAACGGCTTCGTTGCGCTAAGCCGCCGCTTGTGCAAGCTGCTCTCGAAGACGTGAGATTATGGCGGCACATGTGCCGCCGCTGTTGCGCCCGAGGAATCCGACCAGTGCGCGAAAAAGCAGGCATGAGCGATCGCATGTCGCATCGGGAGAACGTCTACACCGGCAACTTCAGTTCAGCCGGTTGGGTGTGAGAGCCGGTAGCGCGCATGAGCGGAAGCGATATGCGAGAAGGCTATTGACGCGTCGCTTCCCGGGTATCGCTGCGCTCACCCGGGCTACAGCACCGTTCAACGACTACTCGTCCTCGTAGTCGTCGTCCTCGTTGACCTTCTCGCGCTTGTTGCGGCGTGCGGCTTCCTTATGGCCGCCGAGCGAACCCGTCACGTAAGGATCGCGCGCGGCGTAAGGATTGCGACGCATGGCGCGGGCGGCGACTTCCTCGCCCGAGACGGCAGCCGGCTCGCAGATCAGGCGCCTGGAGGCGCGGCGCATCAAATCGACATGGATATGATCGTAGTGGTAGACGTTGGAGCCCGGCGCGAGCACGGTGGTGAACTGCTGGCACGCCGCCCCCTGGATGTCGCGCAAAAAGCCCTGCTCTTCGGGAAGACCGCGCCAACCATCCTTGACGGTGATGCGCCGTCCATCGGCCAGCGTGAAGGCGGCGATGTCGAGTGCGTTGCCAAAGGCGTGTTCGGAAATATGCGCGTTCGGATTGCCGTTCATGCCGCGGCAGGAATAGGCGGAGATCTGCTTGATCTCGACCACGCGCGCGCCGAACCAGCGCTGAGCGGCAGGCTGCACGGATTCGTCGAGCCAGCGGTCGAGCACCGAGACGATCGGACAGGCCAGTGTCGCCGGCGGCTTCACCGCGACCGGTCCGACTGCGGCGACGGAATTGCCGGAGCCGGGGCCGAGCCGCGGCAATTGCCCGTCGGCTTGCGGATAAGGCGTGCCAGCGCCGGCGCGCGGCGGATAGGCTTGTGTCGGATAGCCCTGCTGGCTGTAGGGCGCGCGTACCATCGGTGCATTCGCTGGCGGCGCGCCGTCCGGCGGCAGATTGATCTGGTCCTGATCAGGTGGAACGCCGGGCGCCGACAACGAGATCGGACCGTTCGGTGCCGCGCCATAGGCGGGCTGACGATTGGTCTGGTCCGGATAGGTCGAAGTCTGCGGATAAGAGCTTTGCGGATAAGACGATTGCGACGCGCCTTGCGCGGGCGGATAGGACGAAGGCGAAGGATAGGATTGCGGATAGGACGCCTGAGGTAATGGCGCAGGCGGTGAAGCCGGCGGCTGTCGCGCGATCGGCCAGCGCGGCTGGTTGCCGATCGGCGCCGGCGGCCGCAAATCCTCGTCGGCAAAGCTGTAAGCGGGCGGTGCGTCCTCGCCGAGCGCCGATACCCTCAGGGGATAGTCGGCGCCGCAGACGCCGGGACCGGAGATCGGGTCGATGCGGACGACGTCCGGCCCTTCTTTCACCGCGCCGGATTTCAGGCAGGCGACTTCGGCCTCGGCCCGCCAGGGTTCTCTTTCGGCCTGGAAAAACCCGCGGCCGCAACCTGCCAGCGAAACGAGGACGATGGAGCCGACGAGATACAAACGAACTCCGCGCGTCATCCGCAAACGTTTGCGCGAATTTACTTAAGGACTCATCAACACGTTGTTTTCACGGACCTTTAACCACGTTGCCTGCGCTGCACGATGCGCGACGGACAGCTATGCTGACTTTTCCCGTTATGGTGCGCTCATTAAGATGTGTGGCGTGATGTGGGCAGCGAATTCATCCGAGGGGACTGCCATGACCATGGTCAACAGATTGAGTGTGGTCGCCGTGTATGTCGCGCTTGCCTTCGTCGCCGCGATCGTGCTCGGCGTCTTCTGAACGCCAACGCAGCGGGGTTTGAGAGCCCGGCGGTTGTTTCAGCCGCCGGGTTTTTGATGTGAGTTGACCGAACTGAACGCCACATTCAGCGGCGGTTCAGCCGGCAGCCGCCCTACTCGGTCCGGTCGACTCTTTGGGCAGGTTGGTTGTGACATCACAGAGGCTTTGGCTGACGCTCGCGCTTGTCGGCCCGCTGATGCTCGGCGCCTCGGCAAAGGTCGCGGCGATGCCGGCTCCATCAGACGAAACCGCATCGATCACACCCGATGCGGCGCCCGATCTCGTCCGGCTGGCGCAGGCCCAGCCGGCGCCAAGTACGCCGGCCTCCTCCTCAAGCACGCCCGCATCCGCCGCCACCGCCGAGGAGCCGATCGGCAATGTCGTCACGCTGACCGGGACCGTCACCGTGATCCGCAACAAGAACTCGCTGCCGCTGCATTTGCGCGACGACATCTTTCTCAACGACACCGTGCAGACCTCGTCAAGTTCCTCGCTCGGCATCACCTTCAATGACGCGACGACCTTCAATCTGTCGGCGAACGCGAAGATCACCATCGACAATTACGTCTACGAGGATGGCGGCAAGAGCAACGCCGGCATTTTCGATATCGGCAAGGGCACGGTCGCCTTCGTCGCCGCCGCAGTGGCGAAAACCGGCGACATGAAGATCACCACGCCGACCTCGACGCTCGGCATTCGCGGAACGACGGGCCTCGTGGAAGTGCCGGAAGGCGGCGGCGCCAACAATGTGAACATCAAGCTTTATCCTGACGCGGACGGCCATGTCGGCCGCATCGAGGTCAACGATCGCTCAGGGATGCGGCTCGGGGCGCTGACGCAAGGCGCGAGCGGCTTCACTATCCGCTCCGGTGTCGGCGGCGCACGGCCGACCGCAGTGCCACTGACCATCTCGCCGCAACAGGTTGCGCGCGACCAGGGCTTTGTGCGCCAGGTGCACACCGCGCAGAACGTCGGCCGCCAGATCGTCACCGAGCAACGCGCGCTGCGCCGCGCCAGTCCACCCGGGCCGAACGCGCCGAGCCGCGGCAACCGGCCGCCCGGCCCGAAACGGCAAAATCAGGCGCCGGGACAAAACCGTCCCGGACAGCCGCAGCAGGGCGCGCCGAACCGCGGCGGTCAGCAGCAGCGAACCCCGCAGGCGCCGAAGCAGACGCCGCGACCGGACGAGAAGTCCAACACCAAGCCGGGCCCACAACCCGCGATTCCGCAGCGGCAGGGTGAGCGCCCGTCGCCGGCGCAGCCGGCCGTTCGCCAAGGTGGCCTGCCACCCGGCCCGCCCGGCGTCCAGAGAGCTCCCGGGCCGAACCGACCGGGCCTGCAAAAACCGCGGCCACCAGCGCCCAAGCGCGAGAAGAAGCATTAGAAATGCTCTCCGCGCTCGCGCGCGAGCCTTACCGCGCGAGCTTGTCCAGCGTAATGGGAAGGTCGCGAACGCGCTGACCCGTGGCATGATAGACGGCGTTGGCGATCGCCGCCGCGACGCCGACGATACCGATTTCGCCGACACCCTTGATGCCCATCGGGTTGATGACGCTGTCCGGCTCGTCGACGAAAATCACCTTGATATCGTGGACGTCGGCGTTCACCGGAACGTGGTACTCCGCGATATTGGCGTTCATCACCCGGCCGAAGGCGTGGTCGGTCAGCGCCTCCTCATGCAGCGCCATGCCGATTCCCCACACCACGCCGCCCATGATCTGGCTCGCCGCGGTCTTGGTGTTGATGATTCGTCCGGCCGCAACCGCGCTGACCACCCGCGTCACACGGATCACGCCAAGTTCTTCATCCACCTTGACCTCGGCGAAGATCGCCGAGTGGGTATTGCGCGCATGCTTGTCGTCCTCCTTGAAGTCGGAGGATCGCTCCTTCTCGAGCCGCTCCATCTTGCCGTGCCGCATGACGTCCGCGACCGCAACGGCACGACCTCCGTCGCTCTTGCTGGCGAGCGCGCCATCGGCCAGCACGACGTCGTCGGGCGCAAGACCGCTCAGCGGCGAGCCCGGCATGGTTTGCGCGATCGATAGCAGCTCCTTGCGGACATCGTCCGCGGCATTGACGATCGCGTGCGCGACCGACGCCGCGGTCCATGACCCGCCCTCGACCTGCGCGGTCGGCAGGGTGGAATCCCCGAGCTTCACGGTCACGCTATCGAGCGGCAGGCCGAGCATGTCGGCGGCGACCTGCGCCACGATGGTATAGGTGCCGGTGCCGATGTCGGTGGCGGCGGTGGAAATCTCGGCGTGACCGTTGGCCGTCAGTATGATCCGCGCCGAGAACGGCATCTGCAACGCTTCCCAGACGCCGCTCGCCATTCCCCAGCCCACCAGTTCGCTTCCGTCCCGCATCGAACGCGGCGACGGACTGCGCCGGTCCCATCCGAAGGCCTCGGCGCCCTGGCGATAGCATTCCTTGAGCTGCTTGCTGCTGTAAGGCAGGCCGCTCTCCTGGTCGCGATCCGAGTAGCAGCGCAGCCGCAACTGCAGCGGATCGAGCTTCAACGCGACGGCGAGTTCGTCCATCGCGCATTCCAATGCATAAACCCCGGTGGCGGCGCCCGGCGCGCGCATGTCGCAGGGGGTCATCACGTCGAGCGGCACGAGCTTGTGGGCATAGCGCGCGTTGGGCGAGGCGTAGAGCTGCTCCGCCCAGCCGGCGTCGTTGCGCGAGAACTCCTCGTGCTGCGAAGTCATCGCGACGGCTTCATAGGCGACCGCATCGAGCGCGCCGCCGGCATTCGCGCCAAGCGAAACCCGCTCGATGGTCGCGGGGCGATAGCTGAGCCCGTACATCTGGGCGCGGCTGAGCACGACGCGCACCGAGCGCTTGAGCTTGAGTGCGCCGAGCGTTGCCAGCACGACCTCATATTGCGGACGCAAACCGATGCCGAATGCGCCGCCGACGAAGGGCGACATCACACGCACATCGTCCGGCTTGAGCCCGAACACGCCACAGACATAGCGCTGCACGTTCTGCACGCCTTGCGTCTTGTCATAAATGGTGAGCTTGCCGCCGCCGTTCCAGACGACGGTCGCGGCGAACAGCTCCATCGGGTTGTGATATTCGGCCGGGATGAAATATTCGGCGTCGTGCCGCACCGCTGCACCGGCAAACGCCTTCGCGGCATCGCCACGCGGCTTCTGCGGTTTGTCGACGGTGTGTGCCTGCTCCAGGCGCGCATGCAGATCGGTCGCGAAACCGTCCTCTTCGTAATCGACTTGCACGAGCGTTGCCGCAAAGACCGCGGTCTCCCAATCCTCTGCGAGGACCAGCGCGATCGGCTGGCCGTTGAATTTAACCCTGTCGTCGTAGAGCGGGCGGAACGGCGAGCCGCCTTCGGGCGCGACGTCGTCGCGGTAATCGTCGTCGCCCGCCGCCATCTTCGGCCGGTTCGTGTGGGTGAGCACGTCGAGCACACCTCGAATCGCAAGCGCGCTGCTCGCATCGATGCGCGCGATACGGCCCTTGGTGATGGTAGAGGTGACCACCGCTCCATAGGCGAGATCGGGCGCGGCGAACTCGCCGGCATATTTGGCCAGTCCCGTAACCTTGGCGCGGCCGTCGACGCGAGAGGTGGATGTGCCGATGCTTGGTGCCATGACGTTCACCGGATCTTCTTGACGGACTGGATTTGCGGCGTCGCGTTCGCCGCCTGAGTCAGCGTGCGGATGATCGCGCGCCGCGCAAGACCGATCTTGAAGCTGTTATGCGAATAGCCCTTGGCGCCCGCGAGAAGCGCGGCGGCGGCTTTCTCGAACGCGGCCCTGCCGGGAGCCTCGCCGCGCAGCGCGGCTTCGGCGTCGCGATTGCGCCAGGGCTTGTGCGCGACACCGCCAAGCGCAAGGCGCGCCTCCTTGATGCGGCCGCCGTCGAGCTTGAGGGCGGCCGCGACCGATACCAGCGCAAAGGCATAAGACAGCCGGTCGCGAATCTTCAAGTAACTGTAATTCGCGGCATACCCCTCGGCGGGCAGTTCGATCGCCGTCACCACCTCGTTCGGCCCGAGATTGTTGTCGAGATGCGGGGTGTCGCCGGGCAGTCGATGGAAATCCTCGAACGCGATGCTGCGCTCGCCAGAGGGGCCCATTACGTGCACCTTGGCCTCCAGGGCCGCCAGCGCGACGCACATATCGGACGGATGCGTCGCGATGCAGGCCTCGCTGGTGCCGAGAATGGCGTTGATGCGGTTGATGCCGTTGATCGCCGCGCAGCCGGAGCCGGGCTCGCGCTTGTTGCAGGGAGTTGCGACGTCGTAGAAATAGAAGCAGCGCGTTCGCTGCAGGAGATTGCCGCCGGTGGATGCCATGTTGCGAAGCTGCGCCGAAGCACCGGCGAGGATCGCGCTGGACAGCAGCGGATAGCGCTGCTCGATCAGGGGATGATAGGCGAGATCGCTGTTCGGCACCAGCGCGCCGATGCGCACGCCACCGTCCCTGGTCTCCTCTACGCTTTTGAGCGGCAGGCGCGTGATGTCGATCAGCCGTGCCGGACGTTCGACGTCATACTTCATGAGATCGATGAGGTTGGTCCCGCCGGCAATGAATTTGGCCGCCGGATCGGCTGCAATCTGCCTGACGGCATCGGCGACATCGGTCGCCCGCGAATATTCGAAATTGTTCACGGCTTGCCTCCCATCGCGCCCATTGCCTGCCGAATGGCGGCAACGATGTTGGGGTATGCGCCGCAGCGGCAGATGTTGCCGCTCATCAGCTCGCGGATCTCGTCGGCGGTCTTTGCCTTCCCTTCCGCGATCAACCCGGCCGCCGAACAGATCTGCCCCGGCGTGCAGTAGCCGCACTGAAATGCGTCATGATCGATGAAGGCCTGCTGCAGGGGATGCAGCGCATCGCCACTTGCGAGCCCCTCGATTGTGACGACATCGGAGCCGTCCTTCATGACGGCGAGCGTGAGGCACGCAGTCACTCGCCGCCCGTCGAGCAGAACCGTGCAGGCGCCGCATTGACCGTGGTCGCAGCCCTTCTTGGTGCCGGTCAGATCGAACCGGTCGCGAAGCAGGTCAAGCAACGTCGTCCAGGGCGCGACGTCCATGGTGCGCTTCTCGCCATTGATCGTGAGTGTCACCGGAAACGTGGCGGGCGTCGAGGTATGTCGAGGGCCCGCTTGGGCTACGGGTGGTCGGTTCATGCAATCCCTCCGGAAAGCAAAGCAGCAGTCCACGCCTGTACGGCTGCACGTGAAGTAGCAGTGAGAACAATTCGTTGCGATGACGATGGTTCGATCACGGGCCGGTCAGCGTGCGTTTACGGAATCGGCGTGCATTCGGGACAAGCGCGCCGGCGGCATCGGGATGCCACCGTTGCGGGCGAGCACCGCGAAGTGGGCCTTCAAGTGGGCCGTGTTCCAAGGCTGGGCGGCGCTGCGGCTGAGCGTCGAGACTTACACCGCGCGCTGCAGCCAATCGCGCAGCAACGCGGCAAGAGTCCTGCGGCGCGGTTCGACGGCCGAGCCTGCGAAGCCATCGCTCGGTTCCGACGCCTCAGCTGGAACGAACCCGGCCGCCACAGGCTCGGGCTTTTCGACCGCCGCGACCTCGCCAGAGGGGATTCCGCTCGCCCCATCAACAGCACGCTCCGGCGCCGCTGCGGGCACGTCGATCGGCGGGCGGGACAGAGCGGGCGCGGCGAGCGGCGGCTCCGCCGGCGAGGCCGGCCGGCTGCGCCGTTTCCTTTGCGCGGACGGCTTCGCCCTGGCGCGCATGACGTTCGAGGCCGCCGCTTCCAGCGCCAGCGGTCCGACATTGGCGAGAAACGCGCGCTCATAGGCGCGGGACAGCCGCTCCACCGCCGCATCCAGCGGCAGCCACTCGACCTCGCGGATGTCGCTCATCAGTTCATAGGCCGGCCCGCCATTGGCTTCCATCCGCCAATAATGCACGACCTTGGAGCGCCCGCCCGACTCGTAAACCAGCGTGCCGAGAAATTCGTGCACGGTGACATCGTGCCCGGTCTCTTCATTGACTTCGCGCTCGGCGGCGTCGCGCGGCGTCTCGCCATTGTCGAGCTTGCCTTTCGGCAACACCCATTCGTTGCGCTTGCGCAGGCGCACCACCGCAATCTGCGGCGGGGTTGCCCGCCGCAGCACAATGCCTCCCGCCGCCAGAACAGGCGCCCGCGCCATCCCGTTTCCTCAAGGATCAGCCAGAGATGAAAGAATCGACCGTGATGATATAGGGCCTGGCGACGACAAAATCGAGATTGCGAACGGCATGTAATTGATTGGTTAAATCTTGCATCCGGTCGCGAAAGCGAAGATCGCGGGATGTCAGGGCAGATCAAAGGGTGTTCGCCTCGCTTGCCTCAGCTCTCCTGCAGTGCGTGCCGGATCGCCATCTCAACCGGCGAATAGGAACCGTCCTCGCGATCCAGCCGGAATGGCTCGCTGGGATGCAGCGGCGGCTGGGCAAGAAAGCGCGGCTCTTTGCCTCGATGCATTTGCGCCGCATGAACCAGAAATGGATGACAGAGATAGACATCACCCGCGCGCCCCGTTGCCAGCGCCAGCGGTCTATGCAGTGTCGCGCAGAATTTATCCAGTTCACCATGCGACAGCCCCGCCTCGCCGGCGGGCTGGAGATATCTTGCGACGTCCCGATGCGACCCGATCTTGATGCGCGTGGGCGCGTCGTCCTCTCCAACATCGGAAAAAAGAAACAGCATAAGGAGCGCGCGACCGCGCGAGGTTACGTTTACACGCCAATCCGAGAAGTCCTTGTTCTCGTCCCAGCTTCCTGTCGGTCCAGGAAAGCTGACGTCGATGTGCCATCCTGCGTCGCCGGGATCATCGGTATGCGGAAAGCGTATCGGGAAGGTGCCAAGACCGTCACGCGGACGCCAACGTCCTTTCCCGACCAACTGATCGAACGCGGCATGGAGAGTTGGCGTATTGACCGCCTTCCTGAATGGTTCTTGGCCGTATCCGGGAAGTCGAATGACAGGTTTGCTCCAGGTCGCCGGGTTGCCAGGATCACAAGGGAGATCCCTCCACATGATCGCGCGGCCTTCCTCCGCGAGTTTGCGGGGAAAGGCTTGATCGATTCGGATGAAGCCATCTCGAATGAATTGCTGTATCTGCGCATCGCCTAATACGCTTGCCGGCTCGTGTTCATGGATAGACATGAAATCCTCGCATCGCTTGGCCATGCACCTATGACCCATAACTCCAAGCCGGAGTTTGGCGAAGATCGGTAACCCATATCTCGCGCTACAACTAGAGCCTGGGACTATGGATCACCGCCTTCGCGGGGGATGACACCGAATTCGTTGAAGCGGCTGCCGCACGAACAGCAGAAATCCATGTGCAGCCCTCCGACAGCGAGGTGACGCGCAGGCTCGCCGGCAACAGGGCTGTGTTCCGGCCGCAAGAAGGTTTCCACAAGCTGCGCCCTTGAGGCCATTTCGGTGCGGCATCGCGGTGCAAGATAACGGCCGACTGTGCCTTGCACCAGCCGGCGCGCCGCCGCAGGCAACGACAGGAACCAATGTAAGCGGCTGTGATTGAACTCGCATAGCCGCATGATGCGATCGCGATGAAGATTCTCCTTACAGGCGCGACCGGACTGATCGGATCCGCGCTTGCGTATCGCCTTATGCAGGAGGGGCACGACATCATTGGCCTTGCCCGCCACCGCTCCCGATCCTTGAGGCTCAAGGGCTGGGCCATAGTCGATATCGCGTCCATGCGCGAGCCCGCTGACTGGTTGCCTTATCTCGCCGGCATCGACGCGGTCGTCAACTGCGCCGGCGTTCTGCAGGACAGCCCTCAAGAATGCGCGGAAGGCGTTCATTCGACGGGAGTGGCCACATTGTTCGCTGCGTGCGAGCAAAGCGGTATCCGCCGGGTTATCCATCTATCCGCAATCGGGGTCGACAGAGAGCGTCCCTCGACGTTCTCCTCGACCAAATACGCGGGCGACCGACAATTGATGACGCGAGATCTGGAGTGGGTGATCCTGAGGCCTTCGGTGGTGCTCGGCCGATCCGCGTTCGGCGCCAGCGCTCTGATCCGCTCCCTTGCCAGCCTGCCGGTTGTGCCGCTGATGCCTGACACACAGCCGCTTCAGGTGGTGCAGCTCTCGGATGTCCTGGCGACGATCTCCTTCTTCCTGAAGGCGGATGCCCCTTCGCGCCTCGAACTGGAACTTGCCGGTCCCGACCGACTGCAGATGGGAGATGTCGTCGCGCAGTATCGAAACTGGTATGGCTGGGGCGCTGCTCATAAGATCATCGTTCCGAGGCCGCTGTCCCACGTTCTCTACCGTCTCGGCGATCTGGTCGGCGCGCTCGGCTGGCGTCCTCCGATGCGAACCAACGCCGCGCTGGAAATCGCACGAGGAGCCATCGGGGACCCCGCGCCGTGGATGTCCGTTACCGGCATTCGACCTCAGTCTCTTCAAGAGGCGCTAGCGGCCGAGCCGGCGGCCATTCAAGACAAATGGTTTGCTCGACTGTATCTGCTCAAGGCCGTGATATTTCCGGTGCTGGTGGCATTCTGGATCGGCACAGGACTGATCTCGCTGACGTCAGGATATGCGAGCGGAGTTCAATTGATGCGCAGCACGGGCGCCGGCGCCTTGTCGGGAGCCGCCGTCATCGCCGGCGCGCTCGCGGATATGGCGATCGGCGTCGGAATAGCGTGGCGTCCCCTGACCCGCTATGGCCTTTACGCGGCGCTTCCGCTGTCATCGTTCTACGCCGTTGCCGCGACTGTGCTGCGCCCGGATCTATGGACAGAGCCGCTGGGTCCTCTCTTCAAGATCATCCCGATTCTCGTCCTGCATCTGGTCGCGCTCGCGATTCTGGACGAAAGATGACGCTCTATTTTCTCTTGAAGTATCTCCACCTGATCGGAGCCTCGGTGCTGCTCGGCACGGGCGCAGGCATCGCGTTCTTCATGCTCCGGGCTCATTTGACTGGCGAGCCTGCGGTCATTGCGGCCGTGGCACGTATCGTTGTGCTCGCGGATGCCCTGTTCACGGCGACGGCGGTTGTGTTGCAGCCGCTGACCGGAATAGCGCTTGCTTCTCAGGCGGGCTATTCCCTGACCGACGGCTGGATCGTGCTCTCGGTGGCCTTGTATCTTTTCACCGGCGTCTTCTGGCTGCCCGTCGTCTGGATCCAGATTCAAATGCGCAATCTTGCTGCCGCATCGGCAAGCGAGGGAAAACCGCTGCCGGTCCGGTACTATATCCTGTTCCGGATTTGGTTCGCCTTTGGCTTTCCGGCATTTGGCGCGGTCATGATCATTTTCTGGCTTATGATTTCCCGGCCGTCGATTGGGTGAAAGGCTTCTACCACTTCTCGCAGCGGTGCCGACGCAATGGCTCAACAGCGGTGCTACAACAACCAGCTCACGGGCAATCCGATACTTGCCGAAAAAATGGCAGCCACCGTGAGCCAGCTTAGACCGTTGAGCCAGAAGCTGTTGACCTTATCGCCCATGAGGTCCCGGTTGTTCGTCATGAGGACGATGAACAAGAGGAGCGGCGGGGTCGAAAAGCCCTGCACAATTCCGGCATACACCAAGGCTTTCATTGGATTGAAGCCGAGGCTATTGAGCAGGACAGCAAACAATGTAAAGCCCGCGATCAGGGCATAAAACGCCTTCGCCTCCTTTGGCTGCGCGTGCAAGCTGCTCTTCCAGCCCAAGACCTGGGCAAGATCGTACGCCGCGCCCGTCGTCATGACCGGCACGGCGAGGAATCCGACAGCGATCACGCCGATGGCGAACAGGAACGCCGCCGCGCTCCCGGCCAAGGGTCGCAGCGCTTCCGCCGCCTGCGCTGCATCCTCTATGTTGGTTTGACCGGCCTTGTGCAGCGTAGCCCCGGTCGACAGAATGATGAAGTACATGATGATGTTCGAGAACGCCATTCCGACGACGATGTCGCGTTGTGATCGCCTGAGCTCGCTTTTGGTGGCGCCCTGCCGATCGGATAGCCTGGTCTTTCCTTCTTCTATCTTTTCCTCGACTTCGACATTGGACTGCCACGTATACAGATAGGCAGACAGGGTCGTGCCGATCACCGCGACGAGGATCGAAAGAAAGTCCTTTGATGGCTCGATGTGGGGAACAAACGTTCCCCGCAGCACTTCCCAAAGATCCGGCTTTGCCAGGAACGCAGAGCCGACATAGGCGAACAGCGAGAGCGCGAGCCAACGAAAGATATTGCGAATGAAGGTATAGGATCCGAATACCTGAAGCAGCAGAATGGTCGCGGCCACCGCGATGACGATCAGAAAAGGCGGGACTGGAAAGAAGATGTTCAGGCACGCGGCCATGCCGGCGATGTCTGCACCTGCTTCAATGGTGTTTCCGGCAAGGACACCAATAAGCATCGGCCACAGAACCCATTTTGGATAGCGCTCCTTTACGACCTGAAACAAGCCCTTGCCGGTCACCTGCCCCAATTTGGAGGACAGATAGACCACGGCGAACATCATCGGAAAGGTGACAGGTGCCGTCCAAAGCAAGCCCAGTCCGAATTGCGCGCCTGCACTTGCATAAGTCCCGATTGCAGAGCAATCATCGTCGGCAGCGCCGGTGACGACGCCGAGTCCGAGCGTCCGCGCCAGTTCTCTTCGGTTCCGCGTTCCCCCGGATTGGCTCGTTGCCCGACTCTCAGTCTCCGCTCTTCCCGACATCGATTACGGACGCCCGAGTCTAACCGGTCCATCAGAGCATCAAGCTCGCGCGACTGGATTCGTTCCCGCACCGCGGCATACCCGCTTCGTCATGGCGCGCCTGCGGTCACTCAGGGTGACTCGCGATAGTAGGCGTCGCGCCGATCCGAATAGCCCTCGAAACGTCGCAGGAATTTCTCGTCTGCCTTGTTGAGAACGGTCCCCAGCAGACGTTCGGAAAGAAGGGGGGATGAGCGTATGGCGTTGCGGATCTCCTTCGTCGACGTGCCGCCCCATTCGACGATCAAGATGAACGCGTCGAAAAGATGGGCTGTTGCCTTGACATCAACGATCGGCAGGACTGCGGGCAGATCGCAAAGGACGTAGTCATACTCTTTGCGTACCGCTTTCAGCATGTCCTTGATCGCCGACGAGTTCAGCGCGTCCGAGCTGCTGAAAGGTCTCGCCGCGATGGGAGATGGCAAGACATCAAACTTGAAGTTCGGATCTGTGATGACGAGATTTTCGAGTTCCAAGCCATTCTCGACCATGTCAATCAGTCCCGGCCTGTCGGCATAGCCAAGCATTCGAGATGCGGAGGGACTGCGCAGGTCAGCGTCGATCAGAAGAGTCCGCGCACCGGTCCCCGCAAGGAAAGCTGCAAACGCAGCCGTGACAGTTGTCTTGCCCTCCCCCGGAAGCGCCGACGTGATGCCGATGATCTTGGCGCCCGTTGGATGAAGGTCGATCGCAACCTTCATGTATCGCAGCGCTTCCGCGGTCGCGGAGAAACATGAGGCTTCGGTGATTTGGACGAAGGGCAAGGATTCGCTTCCCCGAAATCTGCCCAACGGCTTGGACATTGCCGGCAAAACCGCGAGGCAGGCAGAGCCGACAAGCTTTTCGAGTTGATCGCGCGTGTGAATTCGGCGGTTCATCAATTGCTCGCGAGCGATCGCGGACATCACGCCAAATCCCAATCCGCAGAGTGTCGCAAACGCGAGAGCCATGGCGATCTTGGGCGAACTTGGCTCGCGCGGAACAGGCGCCTCGGTTACCAGGCGGGCCTCGGTCGAGGGGAACGATTGCTGCTGTAGGGCTTGAGTGAACCTCGACAAGAACGTCTCGTAGATCCCGCGATAGGTCTCGGCACCGCTCTCCAGTTCGCGCAAATGAACTTGCGCCTGCCTTGTCGAGCCGGACTCCTGGAACACCTCCATCATCCGTTTATCGATGGCTTCTTCCTGGCTTTTGGTAATCTGGAGCTCGCTCTTGTAGCTTTCCGCAATCCGGGAAATCTCATCCCAAATCGAACTTTGCAGGGCTGCCATTTCGGCGCGAAGATTCCTGACCGCAATGTGATTGACGCCATATTTGGCGGTCCATTCCGCCTGCTTGGCCTGATCGTCCAGGAATTGCTGCCGCAGCTTGGTGACGACGGGGCTGCTCAAGGCATCCGTAACAACGGGGTCGGGGATGCTGAAATCGCCCATATTGTTGGAGCGCTGCGCGAGGACGCGCTGGATGCGCTCGAGCTTGGCGCGGGCCTGACTGGTGTCGGCACGCGCCTTGGCCAGCGACACACCAAGCTGATCAAGCTCGATGTCGCTCGCCAGCTTGCCATCCTTGCCAATGATGATGTTCTTTTCGGTTTTAAAATCCTGAACCGCCTTATAGGCGTCGCTCGCCTGTTGGCGGAGCGCGCGCATCCGCTCGTCAAGCCATTCGCTTGCGCGACGGATCTGGTCGAACTTCGCCTGAAGCTGGTCTTCAATGTAAGACTCTGCAAACGTGTTCGCTATCTTCGCCGCTTTTTCCGGGTCGAGAGACGTGTACGCGATCCGCTCCACATAGCTTTGCCCTACTCGGGTCACGCGCAGATTGTCCTTGATCGTGGAGAGCGCGCGTCGCATCGGTTCGTCGGTTGATGGGTCCGGCCCGGGTTCTCGCGTGAGGAAGGCAATGATGCGGGCCCGAATGCCCTGCCAGGGTCCGACGAACTCCGGGTCTTCATTCAGCTTGAGCTGATGAACGACGGACCTTCGAACTCTTTCGGACCTGGTCGTCTCGAGTTCCGTTTCCACTGCGGCATCATCGATGGAGCGGGTCTCCGACGACATCTCGCTGTGAGTCCAGGTGATCTTCTCGGTATCGATGATCATATCCGCGGTCGCGGTGTATTTGGGCGGCGTCGTGGCAACGTACGCAACCCCACCACCAAACGACAAAGCGGTGATCAGAGCGAGAAGGCGCCACTCGCGGCGAAGGAAATCGCGGAGGTAAACTAGAAACTGTGTTTCGAGATCGGCGGCGCCATCTGCTGCTGCAAAAGGCCCAAACTCACCGGCAATGTCCATCCACTGCCTTTCCGTTCGAGTTGGTACGACGACGATAGCACGTTTTCACGAGCCGGGCGTACGGAGAGGCCGCACGGCCTGATTTTGAAGGCGCGATGTCACCTAGATACCGGCGGCGCCTGCTGCAGCCGTCAGTGAACCACTCTTGCCCTTAGCTTGCGCAAGGAACTAGCGCGAAGACCAGGAAGTTCCGCGCCGCGCCCAAACAAGACGCCGGGCCCACCTGTTTTGCGTTCGATCGAGGGGCCCCCGCTTTAGGAGATTCGTAGCAGCGGTTCCCCGGCGCGGATGCGGCCCCATTCTGTAACGTTGTCGCAGAATTCGAAATGCGCGGGCGCCAACACGATGATGGTCGAGCCGTGCTCGAACCAGCCGAGCTCGTCACCCTTCTTCACATCGACATCGCAAGGGTAGTTCAGCGGCCCGCGCGTCCGGCCGTTGAGCACGAGATCGAGGAAGTGCAGGCGGATGCTCGCGACCAGGATGGCGGCGACCGGCACCAGGGTCAACGCGTCACCGCTTTTCAGATGCGTGCGGATCACCGCGCGCTCGTTCTTGCAGAACAATCTTTCGACGCGCTTGAGCGCAATCGGATTGACGTTCCAGGTATCGCCATGGATCAGCCTGACCTCGTCAATATGGCAGTCATGCGGCGCGTGGAAGCGGTGATACATGCTCGACGTCAGCCGCAAAGTGACGAACCGCCCGTTGCGGTGCGCCTCCACCAGCGCGGGATCGCCGAGGAGATCGGCGAGCGAATATGGCGCGCCCTTGATCTGGAACAGCTCGCCCTCCCGGATCGTCCCGAAGGCGCCGATGATCGCGTCCGACGGGCTCGCCACGATGTTCGGATCGGGATCGTAGGGACGCAGGCCCGGCTTCAGCTCGCGGGTGAAGCAATCATGCAGGCTCTTGAAGTGGGTCTTTTTGGCTTCGGACAGGTCGAGGTCGGAGAACAGGCGCCATAGGCCGATGGAGAGATCCCGCACCAGGGGGTTCTCGATCTTGGAGAACCAGCCCATGAAACGGGTCACTGCTGCGCGCGGGATCCGGTTGGTGAGCAGGAAATTGAGGTCTTCCTGCTGGGTTATCGCGGAGATGAGGCTTTTGACTGTCATGAATCTGTCAGCAGGACTGGTTAGCGCTTAACTTATGGATACGCAGCTTCCGATTCTCTCGTTCGCGGCCGGTGCGGTCGCCTTGACCGCCACTGCCGCCGTCGCCCCCAAGGTCAAGGCGCGGATCGCGCTGTCGCGCGCCAAGCACCGCTCGCTTACCGGACATTCGAAGATGTCGAAACTGGTGGCGCGCCTGATCCCGCACTACGAGTTCGATATCAACGACTTTTTCCGCTCCGACGGAGCGCCGCCAGAGGTGGCCACCAAACGCCAGGACGGCTTCTTCCGGCTCGCCGAACTTTACAAGCAGCGCTTTGCGCAATCGCGGCAGATGACGGCGGAGGCGGCAGGGCGGATTTCCGACCTGCAGTTCACGCAGGCCTATCGCGTGCCGTTCCAGTACAGCCGCCTGGTGCGGGAGCATCTTTCCGCCGGCACGTTCATGCAGGCCTCTTCCGGCGTGACGCTGACTGATCTCGACGGCAACGTCTTCTACGACCTCGCCGGCTCCTACGGCGTCAACATCTTCGGCTACGATTTTTACAAGGAATGCATCGAGAACGGCGAGAAGCGCGCGCACGCGCTTGGGCCCGTGCTCGGCTTGTATCATCCAGTCGTCGCCGAGAATGTGCGGCGGCTCTGCGAGATCTCGGGGCTGGACGAAGTCTCCTTCCACATGTCCGGCACCGAAGCGGTGATGCAGGCGGTGCGGCTCGCCCGCTATCACACCCGCCGCACGCATCTGGTCCGCTTCGCCGGCGCCTATCATGGCTGGTGGGGCGATGTGCAGCCGGGCGTCGGTAATCCGGTTTCGCCGCATGAGACCTACACGCTCGCCGACATGTCGGAGCGGACGCTGCATGTGCTGAAGACGCGTCGCGACATCGCGTGCGTTCTGGTCAACCCGCTGCAGGCGCTGCATCCGAACGCCAATGCACCGAGCGACGGCTCTCTCGTCGACAGCTCCCGCAAGAGCGGTGTCGACCGCGCCGCCTATGGCGAATGGTTGAAGAAGCTGCGCGAGGTCTGCACCGAGCGCAACATCGTCCTCATCTTTGACGAGGTCTTCGTCGGTTTTCGGCTCGCCCCCGGCGGCGCCCAGGAATATTTCGGCGTGCGCGCCGACATGGTCACCTATGGGAAGAGTCTTGCCGGCGGACTGCCGATCGGCGTGGTCTGCGGCAAAAGAGAACTGATGCGGCGCTTTCGCGACGACCGCCCGGCCGACGTCTGCCTCGCCCGCGGCACCTTCAACGCGCATCCTTACGTGATGACGGCGATGGACGAGTTCCTGAGCCGCCTTGCGAGCGAGAATTTCCGTGCGGTGTATAACGGGCTTGACGAGATCTGGAACGGCCGCGCACGACAGCTCAACGAGGCGTTCGCGGCCCAGAATCTGCCGGTGCGTGTCGCCAATCTCTCTTCGATCTGGACCGTCACCTACACCGAACCGTCCCGCTACAACTGGATGCTGCAATATTATCTCCGTGCCGAAGGCCTGGCGCTGAGCTGGGTCGGCACCGGGCGCTTCATCTTCAGCCTGAATTACACCGAGGCCGATTTCGCCGAGGTGATGCAGCGTTTTGTCACCGCCGCCTCCAAGATGCAGCAGGACGGCTGGTGGTGGCATGATGCCGCGCTCACCAATAAGCGCATCCGCCGGCAGATCCTGCGGGAAATGATCGGCAGCCGGTTCGGGCGGTGAGCTCGGCCGCTTACCTCTCCCAGTAGATCCCCTTGCCCCGTCATTCCGGGGCGATGCGTGGCATCGAACCCGGAATCTGGAGATTTTCGGGTTCGTGCGCCGCGCGCCCCGGCATGACGGGGGCAATAGGCTGGCATGACGGATGCAAAACGTGGATGGCCGGGACAAGCCCGGCCATGACGCGCGAGTGAGAGGCTTCGAACCAAAATCTCAGGCCGGCTTCTCTTCCAGGCCATGCTCGATGATATCGAGACCCGGGTCGATCAGCTCGCCGCGCAACAACGCGAGCGGCGCCTTGTGATACAGCACGAAGTCGTTGAAGGGATCGGTGATGATCTTGGTCATCCAGACCAGGCCCGTTTCAACGTCACGGATGAAGAACAAATGCACGGTGCGGAACAACAGGCCGCCGATACCCACCACCAGCCAGATTTTCGCGACCTGGCGGACGAAATCGGCGGGCGTTGCCCAGGGGGTGAAAAGGCCGAGCAGGGTCGGATCGAAATACAGCACGACCGGTGAAGCCGCCCAGATCGCCATCAGCACCACCTTGCGGCGGAGATTGTAGCCGACCTTGATCTCTTCCTTGTGCTCGTGGGTCGCCTGGTTGATGTGATCGTAGCCGCGCGGCTCGAAGAAGAAATGGCCCGCCTGGCGCGAGGTCATCGAGACCAGCCAGCCGATCAGCGCCGACATCAGCGGATCGAAATACAGCATCACGTAGCCGATCATGAAGCTGACGGCGCTGACGAAGTGCAGGCTCTGGTTGATCCGGCTGTGATGATAATAACGATGGTCATCCCAGCGCTGGATGCGAAGCTGCTCCAGGAAGTTCTTGATCATTTCTTGCCCCTAAGAGTGAGTCGCAAGTGGTTGTACAGGGATTCGATGTAGCGCGTGTGACATCATCATGATGACATATGACATCACGCAACTGACGCAGTGACAGGGATTGCTGCAAGGCGATGGCGTCAGGCCGAGACCGGCCATCGCGGCTTGGGCTTTTTTGCTTGGGGACCCGCTGCTCAGGCGGCAGCGGCGACGTCCAGCTTGCGGAAGCGAACCAGCGAGAAGTGGCCGAGCGGCGGAATCAGCCGGCGCTCCACCAATTCCATGCCCTTGGCACCCGCCAGCCATTTGGTGTAGCGCGACCATGCGAACTCGGCGGTGCGGAAGCCGAGCCGGCGCACCACCGGCTGGAGGCGCTGCTCGATGAAACGGCGCATGCCGGCATCGGCGCTGACGCGGGTCAGAATGATCAGCTCCCCGCCCGGGCGCAGCACGCGCGCGAATTCGTCAAGCGCGGCTTCCGGGTTCGGCACCGCGGTGACGACATATTGCGCCATCACAACGTCGAACGAATTGTCGGCGAATTCGAGCTTCTCGGCATCCATCACCGCAAGCCCCTCGACATTCTTCAGACGCTGCTCGGTGACGCGCTTCTTCGCCTTCTTGAGCATCTCTTCCGAGATGTCGGTGCCGAAAATGCGGACATGCGGCGCGTACAGCGGCAGCGAGATGCCGGTGCCCACGCCGACCTCAAGCACGCGACCGCCGATCTTGTTGGTGGCCTCGATCGCCGCATCGCGCCCCTTGCTGAAGACACCGCCGAACACGAGGTCATAAATGGGAGCCCAGCGGTCATAGGCCTGCTCGACCATCTCGCGGTCGAAGTCCAGTTGCCTGGTGCCGTCAAGCTTCATGGTTTCTGCCATCGTTCGTCTCGCTTACCCTTGTAATGGTGCTCTGAAGGTGAATGTTCCAATCAGCCGCGGACGGGGCTGCGGCTGGCCGCGACCCGGCTCGGCCGCAGCACGCGGCTAGGCTGCAACGCGCTCAAATTACCGATGAACTGTCTGGCACTGTTTTCCCAGGATCGCTCAAGCGCGAAAGCGCGGCAGGCTTCGCGCGACATCGAAAGCGCGCGCAGGCACGCACCGCGCAGATCGTTGTCCAGCGCACCGATCGGATGATCCGATATCACGTCCTTCGGACCGGTCACCGGAAAGGCCGCTACCGGCGTGCCGCAGGCAAGCGATTCCAGTTGCACCACCCCAAAGGTGTCGGTGAGGCTCGGAAACACGAACACGTCGGCCGCCGCCATATGCGCGGTGAGATCCTTGCCGGTCTTTTCGCCCAGGAAGCGCGCGTCGGGAAAGCGGCGCTCCAGCTCGGCCTTTTGCGGGCCGTCGCCGACCACGACTTTCGAGCCAGGCAGATCCAGCGACAGAAACGCCTCGAGATTCTTTTCCACGGCGACACGGCCGACCGTCATGAAGATCGGCCGCGGCAAGTCCAGCTTGGCGGGCTCGTTCGGATTGAACAGCTCGGTATCGACGCCGCGCGTCCAGAAGCCGAGCCTCTTGAAACCGCGCTCTGACAGCTCCTGCTTCAGCGACGGCGTCGCGACCATGGTCATCGCGCCGGCATTGTGGAAGTAGCGCAGCACCGCGTAACCGACGCTCGCGGGAATGCCGGTCCGGACCGAAATATATTCCGGGAAACGCGTGGTATAGGAGGTGGTGAAGGCAAGCCCGTTGCGACGACAGTAGCCGCGCACCGACCAGCCGATCGGCCCTTCGGTCGCGATATGGATCGCCTCCGGTGCGGCCGCCTCGATCCGCCTCGCGATCTCGCCCCGGTTCGGCAAAGCGATCCGCAAGCTCTGATAGGTCGGAACGGCCATCGACGGGAAGCCGTCGGGCGTCAGGAATTCGATGTCGGCCCCAAGCTTCGCGGCGGCGCGTGACAGCGACGTCAGGGTGCGGACCACGCCATTGACCTGCGGATGCCAGGCATCGGTCGCAATTAAAATCCGCATCAGGGAAAGCCTCGAGAGTTGGAATGATTCTCGCTTCCCGAGTGTTGGTCTATGGATATTTCAAACGTGTGACGTCATGCAAATGTTGAAGAATCTTTTTACGACTCCCCGCGCCGTCCTTGTCGCGAAACCGTCACGAAACGATTCCTTAAGCGCGAAGCCGCTTTAGCGGGCAGGCACGAACGCCCCGAAACTTTTCGCCGTTAAGCCTTTGGGCAAGCGAGCGCCGAAACCGGCGCCACAAGCGAAAAATCGGCGCGGCGCGCTAACGTCGTCCAGACAGTCCAAAACTCAATCATAATACGCCGGAGCGAGTTTGAAGCCGGGCCAGGCATCCGGGTCGTGACCTGTCACCACGGTCGCGCCGGTCCGTTCGGCCAGGGCGCGCAGCTTGCGAACGGACCGCACCGTGTCCACTGCGGAGGCCATGAGGCCGGGCAGCGCCTTTTCATTCCAGTGATCCGAAGTGTAGGCGGCATCGACGGCGAGCAAGATTGGCCCCCTGTTGCGTAACGTGACCAGAAAGGACTGATGTCCGACCGAATGGCCGGGAGTAAACACGATCCGCAGCGTACCGTCGCCGTAGAGATCATAGCCCTCAGTCGCCTCGCCCTCCAAGAACTGCCACTTCAGTCCCGGCCGATCGAAATCCTTGCGGGCATAGGCGCCGGACGCAAACCAGTCAGGCGTGAAGGCGTACTCGTATTCGCGCCGCTGCACGATGTGCGTGGCGTTGGGGAAGCGGCCGATCGCACCGGTGTGATCCGAATGCAGATGCGACAGCGCCACGAAGCGAATGTCCTCGGCCGCGAGGCCAAGGGCTGCCAACTGGGCGACGCAGCCTTGCGTTTTGCTCATCACCGGTTGGAAGATATCGACCGCATCGCCCCAATAGCCGCGCGGATCGGCCAAGCCTTCAGCCGCGAGCCCGCCGTCGATAATCACATTGCCCTTCGGGTGAACGATGAGGAACCACGGGACCGGTATCTCGTAGTCGATCCCAATGCCCTGGTTCATCTTGATGTCGTGCACCTTGCATTTCTGGGTACCGGATTGAAGCATGTAAAGCCGGATGTCGTTCATGCACCTTCTCGCCGTTGAGGCGGGCAAAGCCGCCGATATCTCCGCGCTGTCGCGGAAGCGGGCAGCGAACTGGCCGTGCCCGACGCCTGTTACGGCGATCCGCCGCGCAGCCGGTAGACCGGATCGTCAGATTACATTTATTGGCTGAGCCGATATGTTGCGTGCATGGACTTGTTGGTAGCGATGCGCGTTTATGTCAGGGTCGTGGAGCGGGGCAGCATGTCCGCAGCGGCCCGCGACCTCGGCATGGGCCAGCCGGCGGTGAGCGAGCGCATCGAGCGGCTGGAGAGTCATCTGGGCACACGCCTGCTGCGACGGAATACGCGCAAGATTTCGCTCACCGACGCGGGAGTCGCCTTCTATGAGCGCAGTAAACATGCGCTGGAGGTGGCCGACGATGCGGTGGCCGCCGTCGCCCAAGATGCCGCGAGCCAACACAAATCCATGCGAGGCAGAATCCGTATGGCCGCGCCGCATGGCGTGGGTGAGGTGGTCTTGCCGCCGCTCCTGCTCCGCCTGCGGGACCGTCATCCGCATCTGAAGATCGATCTCGTGCTCAATGATCGGGTTGTCGATCCGGTGACCGAAGGCGTCGATATCTCGTTGCGGCTTGGGGATTGCGGCGAAGGCAGCTTCGTCGCGCGCCGCCTTGGCCACGTGCGCCGTGTGCTGGTGGCAGCGCCGGACTATCTCCTCCGACACGGAAGACCGGCGAAACCGGCCGAACTGATCGATCATCCCTTCGTCCGCGTGACCGGCCTGTTCAACAACGGTCAGCTCCCGTTGGTCTCGAACGGCCAGCAGACCGAACCGGCTCCGATCCAGATCGCACTCAACATGAGCCATTGGCGCCCCGTACATGCACTCCTGCTCGGCGGAGCCGGCATCGGCGTTCTACAGGAGCCTGTCTGCACCGAGGATCTCGCCAGCGGACGGCTCACGGAGGTCCTGCCCGAGTTTGCCGTCCCGGGTTTCGATCTGCACGCTCTCTACCCGGCGGCAAGGCCCATTGCGCCAAGGATACGCGCGGTCCTCTCGCTGCTCGAAGAGCATTTACCGGGGATTCTGCGCTGACCTGTTTCCGGCGATGCGCGCGGCAGGTGAACTGAAGCCGTTTCGCGTGCACATTAAGTTCCATACAGGTGGATAAAGCGGCTCCGCCTCGCCCAGGCCGCTTTCGTTTGGGTAAATCGGCCCCGGCGCCGGTCTGGCGCGGGCTCACCCAGCCCTGTAAAACTTCCAGCTCGATTCCTTTCGGGGCGACAATGCGTCTGGACAAAAGGCTCAAAGCGATCGGACTCGCATTCGGCGTGATCGTGCTGTCGTTTCTGGTGAGCCTCAAGCTGATGGACTGGCTGGCGCCAGGCGGTGCGGTGAAAGCTCCCGCCATCGCCGAACCGGCGCCGTTGCCACCGGTTTCGCGCAGCTCCTTCGTCGTTGCGCCGGTGACGATCACGCTCGCCGCCATTCGCGATGCCGCCGAGCGCGGCACGCAGAAGAATTTCGCCGGCAAGGCCGACAATCCATTGGTAGCGCAGGTGCTGCAGAATGCCGAGGTCGGCTGGACCGCCTCGCGCGGACCAATCACCGCGAGCGGCGGACAGGACATGCTGTCGCTCTCGACCCCGCTCACCGGAAAGCTGAACGTCACCGGCGCGCTGTCGTCGAAGGCGACCGGCGCGATCACCGATGCGATCGGCGGACTGCTGGGGGCTAACGCGGCAAGACAGCTCGGCAGCGTCAACATCAAGGCGATCAACGCCAACGCCGAGATCAAGGGCAACGTCACCATCACCGCGCGGCCGAAGTTCGCCGCCGCCTGGCACTTGGAGCCGAATTTCGGCGCCCAGGTTACGCTCGGCGACACCGACCTTTCGCTCGCGGGCGCGCATGTCAACGTGCCGGCGCAGGTCAAGCCCTTCATCGACAAGACCGTCGGCGAGCAGCTCGAGGCGGTGAGCACGAGGATTCGCAACGATCCCACGCTCGAGAAGAACGCGCGCGTGCAATGGGTCAAGGCGTGCCGCTCGCTGCCGCTGCAGGGCGCGGGCGCGACGGCCGCGATGCCGGCGCTGTGGCTGGAAATGCGCCCGACCCGCGCCATCGCGGCACAGCCGCAGATCGATACCTCCGCCTTGACCCTGACGCTGGGGATCGAGGCGGAGACACGGATCACCCCGATGCCGACCAAACCTGACTGTCCCTTCCCCGACAAGATCACCATCGTGCCGCCGACTCCGGGCGGCTTGAGCATCGGCGTGCCGATCGATCTGCCTTTCACCGAGATCAACAAGATCGTCGAGACGCAATTTGCCGGCAAGACCTTTCCGGAGGACGGCTCGGGGCCGGTCGACGTCACCGTCAAGCACGCGACGGTCGCACCGTCCGGCGATCGGCTTTTGATCTCGCTTGTGGTGCACGCGAAGGAGAAGAAGAGCTTCTTCGGGTTCGGCACCGACGCGACCGTGCACATCTGGGGCAGGCCCGTGCTGGACGGGGCACAGCAGACGCTGCACTTCACCGATATCCAGCTTGCCGTCGAATCGGAGGCGGCCTTCGGTCTGCTCGGGGCCGCGGCCCGCGCAGTGATGCCGCGACTGCAGCAGGCGCTGTACGAAAGGTCGATCGTTGACTTGAAGCCGTTCGCCGCCAATGCCAAGCAGAAGATCGCGGAAGCGATCGCGGATTTTCAGAAGACCGACGATGGGGTGCGAGTGGAAAGCAAGATCAATGATCTCAGGCTCGCCGACATCGCCTTTGATGCCAAGACGCTGCGCGTGATCGCGCAGGCGGAAGGCTCGATCAACGTCTATGTGACCAAGCTGCCGGGGTTGTAAGGGATCTTCTCCCTCCCCCCGTTCTTCACGGGGAGAGGGTCGCGGTGAGAGGCTGTCTTCGCGAGTGCACTTGTGGAGAGCCGCTCACCCGCCGCGCAGAGCCTGTCATTGGGCCGCGCTTCGCGCGGACCCGTTGGCGCGTCGACCTCTCCTCGCGAGCGGGCGAGGTAAGCAAGGCATCTGCCAACAGGATCCGCCCACCTTTTTGTTCACCGTTCGCGTTGATTTTCCTCGCCTTTGGCTTTGCGTGGCGGGACGGATGTGGCAAGTAGCGGCCGTCCTTAAGCCGCTTAAACAACAACACAAGTAGGGAGAACAATGATGAAACGACTTGCCGCATCACTCACGGCGGGATTTGCTTTCGCGGCACTGGCCATCCCCGCCCATGCACAAACTATCTCCGACGACGTCGTCAAGATCGGCGTGCTCACGGACATGTCGAGCCTCTATGCCGATGCGACCGGCAAGGGCTCGGTGGCCGCGGTCCAGATGGCGGTCGCCGATTATGGCAGCAAGGTCAAAGGCAAGCCCGTCGAGGTGGTCTATGCCGACCACCAGAACAAGCCGGACGTCGGCGTTTCCATTGCGCGCAACTGGTACGACAATGAAAAGGTGGACGCCATCTTCGACGTGCCGACCTCATCGGTGGCGCTGCCGATCTCGGCGCTGACCCGTGAGAAGAACAAGATCCACATCAATTCCGGCGGCGGCAGCTCCGATCTGACCGGCTCCGCCTGCTCGCCCAACACGGTGCACTGGACCTACGACACCTACGCGCTGTCGAATGTCGCCGGCAAGGCGATGGTCAAGCGCGGCGAGGACACCTGGTTCTTCCTCACCGCCGATTACGCTTTCGGCCAGGCGCTGGAGCGTGATGCGGCGAACGTGGTCAAGGAAAGCGGCGGCAAGGTGCTCGGCGATGTCCGCCATCCCCTCAACAATTCCGACTTCTCCTCCTTCCTGCTGCAGGCCCAGGCCTCGAAAGCCAAGGTGGTTGCGCTCGCCAATGCCGGCGGCGACACCACCAACGCGCTGAAGCAGGCGGCCGAATTCGGCATCACGCCGACGCAGAAGATGATCGCGCTCTTGATGGAGATCACCGACGTGCATGCGCTTGGCATCAAAGCGACGCAGGGGCTGATCGTGACCGACGCCTTCTACTGGGACAAGGACGACGAGACGCGCGCCTTCTCAAAGCGCTTCTACGACAAGGTCGGACACATGCCGACCATGATTCAGGCCGGTCTCTATTCGGCGACGATGCACTATTTGAAGGCGATCGACGCCATCGGCACCGATGAAGCCCCGAAGGTGATGGCGCAGATGCGCGCGATGCCGATCAACGACTTCTTTGCGAAGAACGGCAAGATCCGCATCGACGGTCGCATGGTCCACGATATGAATCTGTTCGAGGTCAAGAAGCCGGAGGAGTCCAAGAGCGAGTGGGACCTCTACAAGCTGATCACCACCGTCCCCGGCGACGAGGCGTTCCGTCCGCTGGACAAGGGTGGCTGTCCGCTGGTGAAGGGCTGACCGTCTATCAACGGTGATCGCCGTCGTTCCGGGGCGCTGCGCAGCAGCGAACCCGGAACCTCGAGATTGCAGGTTCATCGCTGCGCGATGCCTGGAATGACGCAAAAGGATGCATGGGGTGGGCAAAGGCGCTTCACCGCCGTGCCACCCTAGGCGTCGCCGCTCGCCGCAGTGGGCACGCGTGCGCTTGCCCACCCTACAAAGCCACTTCAGGTGCCCTCGAACTTGAACGAAAGGTTGAGCTTGGAGCGATAGGCTTCGACCTTTCCCGTGGCATCCAACTGCAAATCGAGTTCGACAACTTCCGCGACGCGAAGGTCACGAAGAGATTTTGAAGCTTGCTCGACCGCGTTTGCGGCCGCCCTCTCCCAGGATTCCTTGCTGGTACCGATCACTTCGATGACTTTGTAGACGCTATCGGTCATGCCGTCCTCCCGTCCGCTGTGAAGCAACAGGGAGCAGGGTGCTCCCTGCCGACGCAAGGCTAACACCGCCAGAACCGCGCCGAAAGGCTGCGTCGCACCCGGTGCATTGGCGATGGCGCGAACCGAAAGGACGACGAAGCACAATAAAGCGCGCCCGGCCGGATCGGGCGCGCTGTGTTTGAGATGGGCGACCACCCTACTCGCTGTATTTGAACTCCGCCATCTTGTTTAGATCGTCCTTGCTGGCATTGAAGACCGCGTGGTCCGGATACCAGGGATTGGATTTGGACGCGTTGGCCGATGACGGCGAGCCGGTGGTCGCAGAGCCGGTGGTCGTGGTCGAAGGCGGACGGTTGCCGGGCGGGCTCGTGTTCGACGCGGTGGCGGAGGAAACCGGCTCGTCCGAGAACTTCATCTTGTCAAAGGACACGGCGACGAGGCGCTCGCCCACGCCGAGGAAGCCGCCGACGCCGATTACGGCCGCCTTGATCGAGCCGCCCTTGTCCATCAAGAGATCGTTGATCGCGCCGATCTTCTCATTGTTGTCATTGTAGACGCTGAGGCCTACCACCTTCGACGCGCGCCAGGTGCCGTGGAGATCAGACTGCGAAATCGCTGCGGGCGGCTCCGCGAACGCGGCCGTCGCCAGCAACGCCGAACCGACCACGCCGGCGGTGATATATTTCAGTAGCATCTCTTCTCTCCCTCATTAGACAAAAGGTGGAGAAGAAACCCCGATTGCCGATGCGCGGTTCCGGCCGCGATTGTCGAATTCCAAGTTGCACAGCGGCAAAGGAGTTCCGCTGCGCTGCCAGTTGCGGGTTCCGCCGAGCAGCGACAGCCATCTTTTGTCGCTGAGGATGGCTCCCGAAGCGCAAGCTGCCCGCAGCTCAGGTGCGGTAGTCGACAAGAACCGCCGACAGCGAGGAGCCGCGGTCGGATGTGCTGGTGCCGCCATTGGCGTTGTAGGTAGTCGAAGAAGAGGCGGAGCTGGAGAGCGAAGACTGCAGCAACTGCAGGAACTGCTGCAGCAACTCGGCAGTAGTCGTGTCCGACGAGCCGCTCGTGCTGCCGCTCGATGATGAGCTGGTGGATGATGAGTTGTTGGCGCTCGTGGTGCTGCCGTCATCGCTTGCGGGAGGCGGCCCGCCGGCACCGTTGCCGAAGGCCGCCTTGAACACGCCTTTCAGTTCGCTCGCCTGATCGCTGGTCAGCTTGCCCGAGGACACTTTGTTCTGGATCAGATCGTCGATCTTAGTCTGCAGATCTCCCGGAGAGGATGTGGTCGATCCGCTCTGGCTGCTGCCCGCCTGCAGCTCGGAATCGATGTCCTTCAGCGCCGAAGACAGCGCCGAGGCATCCGACGAGCTGACGGTGCCGTCCGCGACTTCGGACTGCAATTCCGCCTCGAGCTTTTGCAGAGGCGATTGGTACGCGGTGCTGGAAAGCGAAGAGATCGTGGTCATGGGCGGCTCCAATTTCTCAGCTAAAGCGCGATGAGATTGAGTTGTATCGTCATCGCGCTTTAGCTCTTTGATTGAGCATGATCTTTTCGGAAAACCGCTACACACTTTTCCGGATCACGCTCTAGGACGCGCCGACCCTGAATTAACCATATTAACGCGGCCTTGTCGCATGTTGCCGGCTGTTGCGGCGGCCCCGGCAGAAACGTTTAGAAACAAAAAACTTTCCCCAAACCGGCCGAATCACCGACAAAAGTGAGTATGGTCAGCCTATCGCCCAACATTCTCGTCGTTGAAGACGACCGCGAAACGCGCGCGCTGATTGCGAAGTATCTGCGCACCAATGCCTGCAACGTCACCACTGCCGCCGACGGCCGGGAGATGGCACGCGCCATGACCGACCATCGCGTCGACCTTCTGATCCTCGACGTGATGCTGCCGGGCGAGGACGGGCTGAGCCTCTGCCGCAAGGTGCGCGCGGAATCGACCGTGCCCATCATCATGCTGACCGCGCGCGGCGAGGACGTCGACCGCATCGTCGGGCTCGAGATGGGCGCCGACGACTACATGCCGAAGCCGTTCAATCCGCGCGAACTCCTCGCACGCATCAAGGCCGTGCTGCGCCGTCAGGCGGCGGCCCGCAACGCCTACGCCGTCGAAGGCGCAACCGCTCTGTCGTTTCAGGGCTGGCATATCGATTTCCGCCTCCGCGAATTGCGCAATCCGGCGGGCGCGCGGGTGGCGATGACCAGCGCCGAATTCGACCTGCTGCGCACCTTTTGCGAGCGGCCGGGCCGCGTGCTTTCGCGGGACAGCCTGCTCGATCTGACGCAGGGCCGCAGCGCAGGCTCGTTCGAGCGCAGCATCGACGTGCTGGTCAGCCGCATCCGCCGCAAGATAGAGCCGGATCCGCAGGAGGCGACGCTGATCAAGACCGTGCGGTCCGGGGGCTACATCTTCACGCCCCGGGTCGAAGCGGTCGCATCAGCTTCGAACCTCTGACATGACGCCGTTCGGGTTTCTGAATCTCAGGGCCATCGGCGGACAGCTCGCAGCGCTGGTGATCGTTTCGATCCTCGTGCTGCACCTGATCATTACCGCGATCTTCCTCGCGCATCGGCTGGACGACTCCCACCCTCAGCCCTGGCACCTGCACAGTCGGTTCGCGGCGGCGGCCCAATTGCTCGGCGCCGCTCCGACATCGGAGCGGCCACGTCTGCTCGCAGATGTCGAGCGGGCGTTTCCGCAACTCTCCTTCGAAAAATTGGCGCCCGCCTCGGTGCCCGCAACAAGCCGAGCCGAAGATCGCGCGCTGCATCACCTGCTGCATCTGCCGACGGAGTATCGCGTCGTCAGGCTGTCGACCGGCAACGATTCGCAAAGACTCGCCGTCGTCCTGCCCGACGGTGAGGCCGTCGCAGCAACTGTTCCGCAGGCGATGCGACCCGGACCGTTCTGGGGCAGCCCGCTGATGAACACGCTGATGTTTGCGGTCATCTGCGTCACCCTGCTCGGCCTGTGGGCGGCACGGGCGCTGGCGAGGCCGCTGTCCTCCTTCGCCAAAGCCGCCGAGAGCTTCAGCCTGGATGGCACTTCCGCGGCCCTCCCCGAACGCGGGCCCGAGGAAATCCGCGCCGTAGCCAAGGCGCTGAACCGAATGCGACAGCGGATCACCGGATTGATCGACGATCGCACCCGGATGCTGGCGGCGATCAGCCATGATTTGCGCACGCCGCTCACGCGGATGCGCCTGCGCACCGAATTCATCGAGGACGATATCAGCCGCGGCCGCATGCAGGCTGATCTTGACCAGATGCTGTCGATGCTGGAGTCCGTGCTCTCGTTCCTGCGCAACGACCGCAGGCTCGAATCGTTTACGCTGGTCGATGTCGCAAGCACGCTGCAGCTCGTGAGCGATCAATTCTCCGACATGGGCCGTCGCGTGAGCTATGTCGGCCCCGATCATGCGATGGCGATGGGGCGACCGGACGATTTGCGTCGCGGGGTCACCAATCTCGTCGAAAACGCGGTGCGGTTCGGCGCCGAGGTTACGATCAGCCTGACGCTGTGTGCCGACAGCATGACCATCGATGTCGCCGACGACGGTCCGGGCATTTCCGACGCCAACAAGGCCTCGATGCTGGAACCCTTCGTGCGCGGCGATGACGCTCGCAACATGGATGATGAATGCACGGGCTTCGGGCTCGGCTTATCGATCGCGCGCGCCATCGCGCTCGCCCATGGCGGCGAACTGTCGTTACACGACCGCGCACCGCAGGGCCTCGTCGTGCGCATGCAGATCCCCTTGCGCGCCATTCCCTCGCGCGCGCAAGGCAAGCGCAACGTGGCGTAATCGCGCTTTCCGCTTAGGCCGCGAGCGGCCGCTTGTGGGTGCCGGCGTCTTCGAAAAAGGCGATCGCCTCGAAACGGTAGTCGCACGCGCGACAATGCCAGAGATAGATGGTGCGATCCGCTTCTTCCTCGACCCAGTCAGGAGCGGCAATCGGCTGGCCGCATTGGGCGCAAGGATTTTGCTTGGGCAAGTAACGAAGGCCTGAGCGGGTCATGGCACTTCCTCCCTTCGGGGCGTTTCTTGTTTTGCAAGCAATGGGGCAAGATCGCTGTCGGAAATCATCCAGCAGATCGCCGTGGATTGTTCCCAACAGCCCTGTGGACATCTCAAATAGCAATGCAGGGTCGTCGCGACAAGTGTCCTTGCAAAGCCCAATGTGAGAAGAGTTCAACGAAGTTCCAGATCGCGCCGGATCGGGCTCGCGTGTCCCGCGGCGGCCTCGGCTTGCGATGGCGCGATCAATTCGCCTCCGGATCGATCGCCGGCTCGCGCGTATGCGTGGCGCCCGCTTTGCGCAGGTGGATGGTGGCGATGTCGTCCGAATAAATATTTTGCCAACCGTCCATATGGTCAAGCAGTTTTGTCGCCGCGCTCTGCGTGCGCATGAGCGTGGCCTGAATGTCGTACTGATCGAGCAGACGGAACAGATTATCTGGTTCCATCAATCCTGACGCCGCGTTGTGATCGACGAAGAATTTTTCGCCATAGAGCTCGGTGCGGCCATCAATGAACGTTCGAACACCGCGATAGATCAGATAGCCGCCGAAATCGTAGTCGTTGAACACGCGCGCCAGGTTAAGCTTCTTCAGTTCGGTCACCGCGGCAACCGGCGCGCCGCGCATGTTCGGTTCGAAGCGATGCACCGCGGCGTAGGCAAAGGTCCCCGCAGCCATCACAAGTGCAAGAGCTGCGATCAGAGTGCCGCGCGGAAATGCCGCGGCTGCGTCCCGAGCCCCGGCACCGCCAATCTGCCTCGCCAGCGGGGCCGCGAGGATGAGCGGCGCAACCAGCGCCAGGATTTCGGCCGCCCGCCCTTGCGCGAGCGCCATGTGCAACAATCCGAGCAGGATGACGATGCGCATCGGCGGCAGCGTCACGCCCCGATAAAGCGCAAGGCCGATGCCGAGCAAGAGACAAAGCTCCAACGGGCCGAGATGGCCGAAATCGGCCGGCTTCCACTCCATGATCAGCGGAAGCGCGCTGCCGAGCGCCAGAATCTTCTGCGAGGCGAGCAGCGAATTCCAGCCATAGGGCGTGCAGCAAGCGGCGAGGAGCGCCCCCAATCCGAACATGGCCCAGCGCAAGAGGAGCCATCTGCGTTCGGTCTTCGCCGCGCTCACGAGCGCATCGAGCGCAATCGGGGCGACGATCATCAGGCCGAACACGAAGCCGCCATGCAGGTTGGCCCATAACGCCATCAGCGGCAGCAGCCAAAACGACGGCGGTTCGTGACGGTCAGCGGCCGCGACCAGTCCGGCGATCCACGCCACCATCACCGGCATCGCCAGCACATGCGGCCGCGCAAACAGATGCGGCGCCGTGAGCGCCAGCGCGGCGGCGACAAACACCAGCGTCGTGCTGTCGCTCAAATCCCGGCTCAGCGATCGCGCAAACAGCGCAAACGTCACCGCGATCGCGAAGGCGGCAACGACCACGGGCCCGGTCCAGCCGGCAAGCGCGAAGGCCTTGGCGTAGATCACTTGCGCCAGCCACTGGGTCGAAATCCAGGGCTCGCCGCGCATCGTGAAGGAATACACGTCGACCTGCGGCACGGCGCGGTGATCGATGATCCACTGCCCGATCGTGACCTGCCACAGCGTATCGGGGTCGATCAGCAGCCGATTTCCGGCGACCACGAACAGCGCGTAAATGGAAAGCAATACCCATAGCGGCAACGGCCCGCGTAAGCCGCGGGCGCCCTCATCGGCATGGGAGACTGAAATCGTCATGAGCGGGCTGGTTGACGCGCTGTTTCCGCCGCGATCGAAGCATGCGAGGCATAATTCCGGGTAAACCGGGTCTGCAGATTTGGGCCATGATCTCGCGATCCTGCCCGGTTTTTGCCACATCCTTGCCCTGCTGCCGGGGAACAGGGTAGGCAAAAGGTTAAGACGCGCCCAACGCCATACCTGACGAGCCCATCCCGCATGAAACGTGCACTTCCGCTGAGCTCCCTCGCAGTCGCCGCTGTGCTCGCGGCCCCCGCGATCGCGCAAGCCGGACAACCCGAATATGCCGCCATGGTCGCCGCCCATGCGCAAGCCGAGGGCGTGCCGGAAGTGCTGGTCCACCGGGTGATCATGCGCGAGAGCCGTTATCAGCCGCAGCTCGTCGGGCGCGGCGGCACCATCGGACTGATGCAGATCAAGCTCGCAACGGCCCGCAGCATGGGCTACACCGGCGACGCTGCAGGCCTGCGCGACCCCGAAACCAATCTCACCTATGCGGTCAAATATCTCGCCGGCGCCTATCGCGCGGCGAATGGCGACCATGCCCGTGCCATCCGTTACTATGCGGCCGGCTATTACGGTGCCGCCAAGCAGCAGCGGCCTCACGCCCCGCTGCAGCTTATTGCGCCGCAATATCGGGTCGCCGCCAGCGTGATCGATGCGCGCGCCCAAGTTTCGCGCCACAGGCAGCGTTGACACGCCCGCGCATCCGCTTACATTAGCCGCGTTCCGAGGGGAGCTCCGAGGAGGAGCTGAGAAACCGCACGCTTGAGGCCAGGCTTCCGAGCAACAGGGCCGAAAGACCGCGGTGACCCTTTGAACCTGATCCGGGTCATGCCGGCGAAGGGACAGGGATGCAGCAGACCAAAATACCGCGGACGGAATCGTCCGTCTCCATCATCGGCGCAGGCATTGCCGGCGCCTGGCAGGCGCTCTTGTTTGCCCAGGCCGGGCACGACGTCACGCTGCACGAACGCAGCGACGCGAGCCTGATGCTCTCCACCAGCCACTGGGCCGGCGGCATGCTCGCCCCCTATTGCGAGGCCGAGGTCGCCGAGCCCATCATCAGTCGCTTGGGCCTGCGCGCGCTCGACCTGTGGCGGCGCGAATTGCCCGACACGCCCTTCAACGGTTCGCTGGTGGTGGCGCATCCGCGCGATCGCAGCGACTTCGAACGCTTTGCCAGGCTGACTGAGGGCCATCGGCGGCTGGATGCGAAAGGCCTCGGCGAGCTCGAGCCCTCGCTCGACGGCCGCTTCCGCGAAGGCCTGTTCTTTCCCGCCGAAGGCCATGTCGAACCGCGCCGCGTGCTACCCAAGCTGCATGAGCGCATCATCGCCGCCGGCGGCACCATCAAATTCAACAGCGACGTTTCCGCCGACGAGGTCGACGGCATCGTGATCGACTGCCGCGGATTAGCCGCGCGTGACGAGCAGGGCGAGCTGCGCGGCGTCAAGGGCGAATTGATCCTGATCGAAACGGATGAAGTGACGCTGTCGCGCCCGGTGCGGCTGATCCATCCGCGCTGGCCGCTTTACGTGATCCCGCGCGAGGATCACCTGTTCATGCTGGGCGCGACCTCGATCGAGGCGGAAGATACCGGCGTCAGCGTGCGTTCGGCGCTGGAGCTGTTGAGCGCCGCCTATACGGTGCATCCGGCTTTTGGCGAGGCGCGCATCATCGAATTCGGCTCGGGCTTGAGGCCGGCATTTCCGGATAATCTGCCGCGCATCACCATCGGCCGCAACAACCGCATTCAGGTGAACGGACTTTACCGTCACGGATTCCTGATCGCGCCGGCGCTGGCCGAACTGACGCTGAGCTTTGTCGAGCGTGGCCAGATCGACAATGAGGTGATGCGATGCGCGTGATCGTCAATGGTGAGCAACGCGAGATCGCATCCGACAGCGTCGCCGCCCTGCTCCGCGAACTGGACTACGAAGGCACGCATTTTGCAATCGCGCTGAACTACGATGTGGTGCCGAAGAGCCGCTGGTCGGAAACGCCGCTCAACGCCGGCGATGAGATCGAGATCATCACGCCGCGGCAGGGAGGGTGATGAATGCTGGCAGCTGCCTTGCTCGTCATTCCGGGGCGCGTGCGAACTCGGGTTTACCCGAGTTCGGATAATAAGACCAAGTCGGCAACAGCCGATTTGGAAGACGCGAACCCGGAATCTCGCGCTACAGCCTCGAGATTCCGGATCGGGCCGCGTGCCGCGCAGCCCGTCCGGAATGACGGAGAAACCTGAGATGTCACTAAGTTTCTACGGCCGCGAATTTTCGTCACGTCTCCTGATCGGCAGCGCGCTCTATCCGTCGCCTTCCATCATGCAGAGCGCGATCCGCAGCTCGGGGGCTGAGATCGTGACGGTGTCGCTGCGGCGGGAATCCGCCGGCGGCAAGACCGGCGATTCGTTCTGGAAGCTGATCCGCGAGCTCGACGTGACCGTGCTGCCGAATACCGCCGGCTGCCGCACCGTGCGCGAGGCCGTGACCACGGCCAAGCTCGCGCGCGAATTGTTCGGGACCTCCTGGATCAAGCTGGAGGTGATCGCCGACAACGACACGCTGCAGCCCGACGTGGTCGGCCTGGTCGAGGCGGCGACCATCCTGATCAAGGATGGCTTTGATGTCTTCCCCTACTGCACCGAGGACCTTTCGGTGGCGACGAGCCTGGTCGATGCCGGGTGCAAAGTCGTGATGCCCTGGGCGGCGCCGATCGGCAGCGCCAAAGGCATCATCAACCGCGACGCCTTGAGGCTGCTGCGCGATCGCCTGCCCGATATTACGCTGGTGGTCGATGCGGGCTTGGGCGCGCCCTCGCATGCGGCGCAGGCGCTCGAACTCGGTTACGACGCGGTGCTGCTCAACACCGCGATCGCCAAAGCCAAAGATCCCGTTGCCATGGCCAGCGCCTTCCGCCTGGGCGTCGAAGCCGGCCGCACGGCCTATGAGGCCGGGCTGATGGACGCGCGCGACTTCGCCTCCCCCTCCACTCCAGTCGTTGGGACCCCGTTCTGGCATGCCGTATCCTGATCGCTTCTATCCCGTGGTCGACAGCGTCGCATGGGTCGCGCGGCTGGCCAGGCTCGGCGTCGGCACGGTGCAGCTCCGCGCGAAAAACCTCGGCGATGCCGATGCGCTCGCCATTGTGCGCGAGGCCCTCGCGGTGACGAAGGGCACGGGCACAAAACTCGTGGTCAATGATTACTGGCGCGCGGCCATTGATGCGAATGCGACGCATCTACATTTGGGGCAGGAAGATCTGGCAGACGCCGATCTCAAGGCGATCCGCGATGCGGGGCTGACGCTCGGCATCTCCACCCATGATGATGAAGAGCTCGCCACTGCGCTGCGCGCCAAGCCGGATTACGTGGCGCTCGGCCCGATCTTCTTCACAACCTTGAAGTCGATGCGCTTTGCGCCGCAGGGCATTCCAAAGATCACCGAATGGAAGCGGCGCGTCGGCTCCATCCCGCTGGTCGCGATCGGCGGCATCAAGCTCGAGCACGCCGCCGAGATCTTTGCCGCAGGCGCCGATTCCATCGCCGTCGTTTCAGACGTCACCCAGAACGCCGACCCGGACGCGCGCGTGCGCGCCTGGCTCGCGCAAACGATGGAGACGGCGTGATGCGTATTTTCAACAGCGTCATTCCGGGGCGATGCGCAGCATCGAACCCGGAATCTCGCACCACAACGTCGAGGTTCCGGATCGGCCCGCGTGCCGCGGCCCGTCCGGAACGACGCGATTAAGAAGGAGGAATCCATGAACATCCGCCCCAATCCGGACACCACCGTGCCCGCCGTAACCACCGGACCACTGCCCTCCTCGCGCAAGATCTTTGCAACGCCCGATGCCGCGCCTGATCTGCGTGTCCCGCTGCGGGAGATCATCCTCTCGGAAGGTGCCGGCGAGCCGAACCTGCCGGTCTATGACACCTCGGGTCCCTATACCGATCCGAACGTCACCATCGACGTCAATGCCGGCCTGCCGCGCACGCGCCAGGCCTGGGTGCTCGAGCGTGGCGGCGTCGAGGAATATCAGGGTCGCATCATCAAGCCGGAGGACAACGGCAATGTCTCCGCCGATAAGGCGGCGCGCGCCTTCTCCGCCTATCACAGGCCGCTGCGCGGCTTCGACGGCCACAAGGTGACCCAGCTCGAGTACGCCCGCGCCGGCATCATCACCAAGGAGATGATCTATGTGGCCGAGCGCGAGAATCTCGGCCGCAAGAAGCAGCTCGAGCGTGCGGAAGCGGCGCTCGCCGATGGCGAGAGCTTCGGCGCCGCGGTGCCGGCCTTCATCACGCCGGAGTTCGTGCGCAGCGAGATCGCCCGGGGACGGGCGATCATTCCGTCCAACATCAATCACGCCGAACTCGAGCCGATGATCATCGGCCGCAACTTCCTCACCAAGATCAACGCCAATATCGGCAACTCGGCGGTGACCTCCTCGGTCGAGGAAGAGGTCGACAAGATGGTGTGGGCGATCCGCTGGGGCGCCGATACCGTGATGGATCTCTCCACCGGCCGCAACATCCACACCACGCGCGAATGGATCCTGCGCAACTCGCCGGTGCCGATCGGCACGGTGCCAATTTACCAGGCACTGGAGAAGGTGAACGGCGATCCGGTCAAGCTCGACTGGGAGGTCTACAAGGATACGCTCATCGAGCAATGCGAACAGGGCGTCGACTATTTCACCATCCATGCCGGCGTGCGCCTGCCCTACATCCATCTCACCGCCAACCGCGTCACCGGCATCGTCTCGCGCGGCGGCTCGATCATGGCCAAGTGGTGCCTCGCCCATCACAAGGAGAGCTTCCTTTACACGCATTTCGAGGACATCTGCGATCTCATGCGCAAGTATGACGTCTCGTTCTCGCTCGGCGACGGCCTGCGTCCGGGCTCGATCGCCGACGCCAACGACCGCGCGCAATTCGCGGAGCTGGAGACGCTGGGCGAGCTGACAAAGATCGCCTGGGACAAAGGCTGCCAGGTCATGATCGAAGGCCCGGGCCACATCCCGATGCACAAGATCAAGATCAACATGGATAAGCAGCTCAAGGAATGCGGCGAGGCGCCGTTCTATACGCTGGGGCCGCTGACCACCGACATCGCGCCGGGCTATGACCACATCACCTCCGGGATTGGTGCGGCCATGATCGGCTGGTTCGGCTGCGCCATGCTCTGCTACGTCACGCCGAAGGAGCATCTGGGGCTGCCCGACCGCAACGACGTCAAGACCGGGGTCATCACCTACAAGATCGCGGCGCACGCCGCCGATCTCGCCAAGGGCCACCCCGCCGCGCAACTGCGCGACGACGCCCTGTCGCGGGCGCGCTTCGACTTCCGCTGGGTCGATCAGTTCAACCTCGGCCTCGATCCCGATACGGCCCGCCTCTTCCACGACGAGACGCTGCCGAAGGAGGCCCACAAGGTCGCGCATTTCTGCTCGATGTGCGGTCCGAAATTCTGCTCGATGAAGATCACGCAGGATGTGCGCGATTATGCGGCGACGCTGAACGATCCGGCGGCGGTCGGCATGTCGATGAGCGGCGTGATCGAAGACGGCATGGCCAAGATGAGCGAGAAGTTCAAGGAGATGGGCAGCAATGTCTATCTCGATGCGGAGAAGGTGAAGGAGAGCAATCGGGCGTTGTGAGGGGTGGCGAACAACTCGACCGCCCGACTTCCTGATCAGCTTCAGGACAATCTTCGATTGGTCTTCGTGGGCACGGCGGCGAGCCGAAGGTCAGCCGCCGTGGGCCACTACTACGCGCATCCCGGCAATCGCTTCTGGCGGACCATCCATGAGGTAGGCCTCACGCCACGGCTGTATGAGCCGCGCGAGTTTCCGTCCCTGTTGAACCTGGGTTTTGGGTTCACCGATCTTTGCAAATCGGGTGCTGGGATGGATCACGAGATTGTCGAGCATCCGATCGACGTTGCGGCCTTTCGCACCAAGATGGAGAGGTTTCGGCCGCGGACGATTGCATTCACGAGCAAGAAGGCAGCGAGTTACTTTTACGCGAGGCCAACACAAGTGATTGTCCTTGGGCGCCAACGTCCGGAGCCGGACTTCCCCGAGATATTCGTGCTGTCGTCACCGTCCGGCGCTGCCTCGGGGCATTGGACGGTCGAGCCTTGGCGCGAACTCGCGGATTGGATCAGGGTGGGTTGAGCAGCGCGAAACCGACCGCGGTCGCGCCCACATCGAGGTGGCGCTGGGCTACGCTTGCGCTGGCCCACCCCACGATCCTTTGCGTCCCCCTACTTCAACGTAATCGCAAGCCCACTCAAATCGGCGTTCGCCATCAGCCCGACCTGCTGGCCGGACAATTCCAGCACCGCGCCTTTCTGGTTGGTCAGCACGATCGCGCGGGCGCCGGCGCCAACGGCTAGGCCTGCGCCCGCCGCGCCATAGACGCCGGCGACGTCGGAGGGGCTGTTGATGTTGCGCACGCGGCCGCGCAGGATCGTCTTCGAGCCGCCGAACACCAGGCCGTAGTCCAACCCGCCGGTCGTGAGCGGGTATTTGCGGCCGTGGAAATTCAGCACGCCGTGGCCGCCGGACCCGCCGATGATCCATCCCCCCTTGTAGATGACGAGCGAGACGGTGCCCTCGTCGGCGTGAGCGGTGGAGAGGCCGGCGAACGCTGCGAGCGCGAAGAGCGCACCACGGATGGCGGATGAAATTGTCATGGGCACAATCTCCGGAAAGACGTTGCGAGCGGATGGAACGGAGCAGATCGAATCAGGCCGGTCGAATCTAGCCGATGGCCGGGGCCGACAAAATGCATTCCCGCGGCTGGCCTAAACCGCCCGAACGGCGCAATATCTCCGCCTCGCGCCCGTGCCGCGCGTTTCGCCCCGTGATCCGCGGGCGGCGAGTTCGTGCAAGCCAAGCGTCGGAGGTTTCCATGTCCAAGATCCAGCATTTCCCTGCCCCGCCCGGCATCAAGGCCCCGCCGCTCTCCTTCGCCACCCGCGTCGGCGACCTGCTTTTCATCTCCGGCATTCCCGGCTTTGACGAGCACGGCGCGCTGCCGGATACCTTCGAGGCGCAATTCGGCAATGTCGCGAAGAACATCAGGCGCGTGCTGGATGAGGCCGGCGCGACGTTTCGCGATCTCGTCAAGGTCAATGTGCTCCTGACCCGCGCGTCCGATGTTGCGGCGATGAATGCGCTCTATGCCGGCGCGTTCGGGCCTGCGCCCTACCCCGCCCGCACCACCTGCGTGGTGCACGCGCTGCCCGACCCTAAAATGCTCATCGAGATCGAAGGCTTGGCATCACTTGTGAAATGAGTGACCAGAATGCTGACACTCTACTCCTATCCCCCGCTGTTCGGCGTAGCCGACAACAACGGCTACGGCTTGAAGGTCTTTGCCTTCCTCAAGCTGGCGGGCGTACCCTTCCGGCACGAACACATTTTTGACGCCTCGAACGCGCCGCGCAGCCAGCTTCCCTATATCGTCGACGGCGGCGATATCGTGGGCGACAGCGACACCATTCTCGCCTTCGTCACGGAAAAATACGGTGTGACGATCGATGCCGCGCTGACGCCGGCACAGCGCACGACCAATCTGCTGGTCACCCGTTTGCTCGACGATCTCTACTGGGTGATGTCATATTCGCGCTGGAAGGACGAACGCTATTGGCCCGCCTTTCGCGACGCGCTCAAGCGCGAGCACCCGAGCCTGACGGAGGAAGGCCTCGCCAAGGCGCAGGCGTTCAACGCGCAGCGCTATTACTATCAGGGCATCGGCCGTTACGAGCCCGATGCCGCCATGGCGCGCGGCCTCGCCGATCTCGCGGCGCTGGCCGAACTGATCCCGCAGCAGGCCTATCTGCACGGCGCAAAACCGACCAGCATCGATGCCAGCATCTACGGTTTCATCGCCAACATCTATTTCTATGACATCGATACGCCGCTGAAGCAGTTCGTCACTGCGCACGACAATATCGTCCGGCACTGCCGCGCGATCCATGCCGCAGTGCGTCGTTGACATGCTGCCGGCCGTGCTGAGATCTGCAAGAAGGCTGGCGGCCGAGGTCAATCGCCCCTGTAGTTTCCGCGATGCATCAGCGTCTCCTGCGCCGCGATCAGTTCGAGAAAAGCCTGCTCAGTGCCGCCGACATCGGATGCACCGACTTGGCGGCGCGGCGGAAGGCGCGACGGATATCGGTCACCGCGAGCTGCTTGCCGAGCGGCAGGTCCAGCAATTTGCGGGCGCGCTCCTCGGCTGTGAGCGTCTTCGGTGCGGCGCGGCGCATGCCGAACCGCGGCGCCGTCAACGCTTGCAGGACATCGATGATGATACACAGCCGCCGTTTGGCGCCGAGGCTGACGCTGTCGTCGGCGGCGCCCTGCGCGGCGTTGCGCAGGATCGGAATCGCCTGCGTTGCAGCCTGCCTTAAGATCACGTCGGGACTGCGGCCGGCGATCTCGACCCCAAGCCGAGCCGCTTCCGGCCAATCGATATTCGTCGCCGAAAGCAGGCGTTCCAGCGACATTCTCCAGGATTTGAACTCTTCAAGCATGACACTGCCACGGTGCCACAAGAAGGTGAATGCATGCCATTTTCGACCATTCAAATTTGAACTAGCTTACCGGCCAAACTGAAAAACCGGGAGGAAACCGCATGCCGCTTCTCGAAAATCATCTCGCTGTCGTCACCGGCGCCGCATCGGGCATCGGCCGCGCCATCGCCACCGGCTTCGCCCGCGAGGGCGCGCGCGTGGTGCTGCTGGACATCAACGAACAGGGTGCCGCGAAAGCCGCCAGGGAGATCCGCGAGGCCGGCGGCAAGGCAGACAGTTTCGGCCTTGACGTGACGCGACGTGAGGACTGCGTCGCGGTGGCGAAGACGATCGCCGACCGGATCGGGCAGGTCTCCGTGCTCGTCAACAATGCCGGCATCAATCGCCGCAACGCGTTCACCGCCGAAGCGGACGCCGTGATCAAGGATTGGCAGGACATCATGGCTATCAATCTGAACGGCGTGTTCAACGTGACGCATGCGTTCCTCGAGCCGCTGCGTGCCAGCAAGGGCCGCATCGTCAACATCGCCTCGATCCAGTCGTTCGTGCATGTGCGCACGCCGAGTTCGCCGGCCTATACAGCCTCAAAGCATGGCGTGCTCGGTTTTACGCGTGCACTCGCCGCCGAGCTCGGCAAGCACGGCGTGCGGGTGAATGCGATCGGCCCCGGCCTTATCGAGACGCCGCTCAACGAGCATGTGCGTAACACCAATCCGCAGCTCGTGCAGATCTTCCTCGATCACACGCCGCTCGGGCGCGCAGGCAAACCGGAGGACGTGGTGGGGCCGGCGATCTTTCTCGCCTCGGACCTGTCGTCCTATGTCACCGGATCGATCGTGATGGCGGATGGCGGCTATCGCTCGATTTGAGCCGCCGCCTCACGCCGCGCGGCGCAGGCGGGCTCGCAGCCAGGCGCCGCACATCACCGCAAGCGCGATTGCGCCGACCCAGCCGCTCGCGAGTTCGATCGCGCGCAGCACGAAGGCAGTCAGCACAGCCCAGGATGACTGCGCCTCTTCGGCGTAGCCGACAGGCACCACATCCGGAACGACGATGCGCGCCGCAACGAAGGCCGTCGCACAGACACCAGCGGCGAGCCAGAACATTTTCCATCCCGCGCGCATCGCCTCGCTCCTTCCGCTTGCTCTATGGATGACATGGGCGGCGATGCTGTCGATTGATGTTGATCAATCCCGCAAAACGGCGGCGCCGCAATTGATGCTCCGCGCGCACGTCTGCTAAGAATCACCATTTCAAACGTGGAGGAGTGGCGCGTGGCGGACAATTCGGCCCCTCGGCAAGGACGACAGGGTCCGCCCGGACCGCGTGGCAAGCCCGGCGAGCCGGGACGCGCCGGCCCGCAAGGCCATCCCGGACGGCGCGGCCCCGACGGCGCGCGCGGCAAGCCAGGGCCGCAGGGCAAACCGGGGCCACAAGGCAAGCCGGGTCCGCAAGGCAAAGCGGGCGAAGCGGGTCCGCGCGGCGAGCCTGGGCCGCAAGGCAAACCTGGTCCGCAAGGAGCGCCCGGTCCACGCGGCGAGCCCGGACCGCCCGGTCAGTTGCCGTCGATCGAGCAGGTGATGCCGTGGCTGCATCTGATCTTCGACGCCTGGGAAGACTATCGGAAAAAACGCGAGCGGGAAGCCGCCGAACGCGAGGAACTCGAAGCGCAGGAGCGCGAAGCCATGCGCGTGTTCGAGAGCGTGGACATGCTCGACGAGCACCATAACGACGATGCGGATCCCGATGGGAATCGCAAGAAGAAGAAAAAGAAGAAGTATAAGAACAAGCGCAAGGACAAATAGGCGCACGGCCTGTTCTTCGTGAGGCTTCTCTCAGCCATCTGCTCCTTCATTTCCGGGGCGGTCCGAAAGGACCGAACGGGAAGCTCGAGATTCCTCGGTGCGCAATTGCCCACCTGAGGTCTGATCCTTTCGGACCATTCCGGAATGACGGTGCGACTGGCCGGCACCTTCGATCAATGCGCTCTCATCCGACGATGTGGCCGTCATCACGGTTGCGGCGCGCATTTCGAAGCTGATGAAATGCTCGGCGAGCCATCTACGGCACGGCCACGAATGTGAAGCCATCGCGCCGGAGCAGTTGCTGCAACGAGGTGAGGCGAGAACACCTGGTCAGCCGAAGCGCAGCCGCGAGCGCTCCTTTGCCTTCTCCGCCTCGATCGTGCGATCGCGTGGCGGCGCCTGCGTATGCAGCGAGCTCAATAGCCGCCGTGCCGCGTCGGAAACCTCCTCGACCGCGCGGTCGAACGCGGCCTGGTTGGCCTGTGACGGCTTGTTGAAGCCGGAGAGCTTGCGCACGAACTGCAGCGCGGAGGCGCGGATTTCGTCCTCACTCGCCGGCGGCTCGAAGTTGAACAGCGTTTTGATGTTGCGGCACATGATTGACCTCGCTGGCGCTGAATATGGCCATGTCGGGCTTAACTTTGAGGAACGTTCGAGCTCGCCAAAAGGCTACATCGTGCAGGGCTTTTGGCCTAGAATGGTACCATTCACTTTCCGCGGCAGTCCAGGGAGCGGAGTGTTTCGATGCCTCGCGTGACCTACAAGATCGTGGAACATGACGGCGGCTGGGCCTACACCGTCAACGGCGCATTCTCGGAAAGCTTTGCGAGCCGCGCCGAAGCGCTCGCCGCCGCCAAACGCGCCGCCGCCGAGCAGCGTACGCCGGGGCGGACCGAGGTGATTGAGTATGAGACGCCGGACGGCAGGTGGCACACCGAAACCGCCGTGGGGAGTGATCGCCCCGAGACCGATGTCGAGGACAAGCGTTAGCGGCATCGGGCAACGATCAAAACGGAATGTCGACGCCGAGCCGGTTGAAAAAGGCGCGGCCCGTGCGCGTCAACTGCAAGGCCCGCGGCAGGCGACGTCTGACAAGGCACCGGCTCTCGAGCAGATGGCGCAGCACCGCGTTGGGCAACGGACCGGACAGATGCGGCACGCGCTGGGTCCAGTCGTTGCAGAGACGAACGTGCGGCGCATGCGCCGGAGTGAAATCGATATCTTCGGCGTCGCACCAGGCAAGCCCCGCCGCGGTGACATGTCCCGTCCGCCCCTCGAGCGCGACCAGCTTGCGGCGGATCATCGCATCGGACAGCAACACGCCGAGCTCGCCGGCAAGATGATGATAGCAGCTACGCGATTGGCGTAACGCCTCCGGCACCGATGCGCGCCGGCGCGCCGCTCCTTCGGCTTTCGTCGCCAGATTGACGAGGCTTTCGACCAGCAATGCAACCTCGTCGTCGGCGATCCGGTAATAGCGAAACCGACCCTGCGCCCAGACCGCGAGCACGCGTGCGTCCACGAGCTTCTGCAGGTGCGCGCTGGCGCTTTGTGGCGAGATGCCGGCAATGGCGGCGAGTTCGCCGGCCGGCAGCGCCCGGCCATCGGCGAGCGCGCTGACCATGGCTTCGCGCGCCGGATCGCTGAGCGCCTGCGTGATCTTCGAGAAGCCCGACTGCACCGGTTGATCAAGCATTGACGTTGAAACTCCCTCCGCCGCAACTGTTCCTCCGCATAATATACCGGCCGCCGCGCAATATGTTTCAGAATTCGATGAAACGTCGCCGCTCCCGCATCTGCGAGTCTCGCCGCTGTCGAACTCATCCATAGGGAACAGTCATGCAAGACGCCGAGCGCATCTACAAGCTTTGGGACGACGCACTGGGGAAGCGAGATCTGGAGGCTTCCCTTTCACTCTACGCGGACGATGCGTCGATCGAAAGTCCGCTCGTTCAACACCTGATGAACACGCCCGATGGCGTCGTTCAAGGCAAGGACAATCTGCGCGCTTTCATCGCCCGCGTGTTCCAGACCAATCCGGCGCAACGCAAGCGCTTCCGGAAAGGCTTTTTCACGGATGGCCGTGTGCTGACGTGGGAATATCCGCGGCAAACGCCCGAGGGCGACCAGATGGAGCTGGTGGAAGTGATGGAAATCGAAAACGGGCTGATCAAGCGCCACCGCGTTTACTGGGGCTGGTACGCCCTGAACGTGCTCAGGACCGGCCATCCCAGGTAAGGCGGCGCGCGCCAGGGCGGATGCGATTGGTGCACCGTCATTCCGGGGCACGTGAAGCGTGAACTCTGATGTGCAATTGCACATCTAGCAATCTCGAGATTCCGGATTCGGTGCTTCGCACTGCCCGGGAATGATGCAGCGTTAAATCCGCAGCCATTGGCGCGCAAAAGCGACGTGCCGGCACGGCATTTGCGCGGATGCAAGATGGATAGGTACGCTTGCGCTTTGCCCACCCTACGGGATGACGCGATGGCGAGAGGCTACTAGTCTTGCCGAGAAAAAGAAAATCGGAGACCCGCCTTGACCGACATTTCAGCCGCCGACCTCGCCACGATCTATCCCAAGCCGACGCCGCGCGTCGTCGCCAAGGCACGGCCTTCGATCGATGCACACGCAAAGAACTTCATCGCGATGTCGCCGTTCTGCGTGCTCGCAACGTCAGGCGCGGATGGCAGCGTCGATGCCTCGCCGCGGGGCGGCCATCCCGGCTTTATCCATGTCGAAGGGCCGAACCTGCTCCTGATGCCCGACCGCTCCGGCAACAACCGGATCGACAGTTTCAAGAACATCGTCGAGGGGAGCGGCTTTCTCCAGCTCATCTTCTTCGTGCCCGGCATCGACGAGACGTTGCGCGTCGGCGGCCGCGGCAGCTTGACCGCGGATCCGCAGCTCCTGGCGAGCATGGTCGAGTTCGGCAAGCCGCCGCGGGCCGTGCTGCGGATCGAGGTGAGCGAGGCCTATTTCCATTGCGGCAAGGCGTTGATGCGCTCGCGCCTGTGGTCGCAGGAGGCGCAGGTCAAGCGCGCCAGCTTTCCCAGCATCAGCGAGATCATCCACGATCAGACCACGCTCGGGGAGCCGGAAAGCCAGGCCGCAGTGGAAGCGCGCTATAAGACGCAGTTGTGAGCGATCGCGGTTACTATCCTTGCCAGTTTCCGTGGGGTTGGCAAAGCGAAGCGTGCCCACCAAAATCGCAACTAAAAAGGTGGGCACGGCGCAACGTGCCTTTGCCCACCCTACAACTCCATCGATAGATCGCGCGAAACCGAAATATCGCTTACCGTTTAGCCCTCAATGCGCCTCGTCTTCGAGGCCGCCGATATGGCTCTGGGTGTAGAGCTCAAGGCCGATGCGATTGATCAGATCGAGCTGGGTTTCGAGGAAATCGATGTGGTGCTCCTCGTCCTTCATCAGGCTCTCGAACAGATCGCGCGTGACGTAATCCTTCACACCGTGGCAATGCGTCGCCGCTTCCTGATAGAGCGCACGCGCGCTCATCTCGGCGGCGAGATCGCATTCGATGATCTCCTTCACGTTCTGGCCGATCCGCAAGGGATCTAACACCTGCATGTTCGGAAAGCCGTCGAAGAAAATGATGCGGTCGGTGATGCGGTCGGCGTGCTGCATCTCCTCGATGGACTCCTTGCGCCACACCTTGGCCATCTCCAGCAGGCCCCAATTGTTCAGGAAGCGATAATGCAGCCAGTACTGGTTGATGGCGGTGAGCTCGTGGCGCAAAGCCTTGTTGAGATACTCGATGACTTTGGCGTCGCCCTGCATGATGCACTCCGGAGGTTGAAGGCCGAGATGACTTGAGGCCTGGCCAGCGGCCGACCTGGAACCGTTCTGAATGAGATTCTACGGCAAGACAACCCTTCCGGCGAAAGCCGGAAAGGGCAAAATTTGGGGGAACGCCAGATCGCTCAGGAGGCGGCGAGCGCGAATTCGCTTTCGGACGGCGTATCCGCCACGGTGCGGCTGTGCGGACATCCGGTCTGGCAGGATCGTGCGCAGGTGCCGAGCGCCTCGTCGATGATGGTCTTGATGGTCCGCGCGCAGCGGCCGCATTCCATACTGCAGCCAAGGCACCCATAGACCTGCTTGGCATGGCGCAGCACGTCGTCAGCGCTGCTGACGGCGTTGCGGATATCGTGGTCGGTGATGACGTTGCAGGAACAGACGATCATGAAGAGGTCGAAGGCCTTGGTGATGCGCCATCTTCGATAGAGAAGCGTGCAGCGGGAATCAAAAGGAAAAACCCTGATTTGAAGTGATTCCAAAGTGGCTGCCACAGGCTAGAATCGCTCTAAGGACAGCCTCTTGCGACAGATCAAACGCGCACGCGAAGGCGCATGACCGCGCCTCAATCGCCGCCGCTCCCGCCGTCGCCGCCACCTCCGCCGTCGGAACCGCAGCTGTCGCCGCCACCGCCGTCGCTCGGATGGCCCGAGCTGTCGCAGGAGGAATGATCGCCGCCGAACCAGCTCGAGATGGTCCAGCCGTCGTCGCCAGCGGACGGGCCGCTGTCGCCGCCATCCGAGCCGGAACGGTCGCGCGCGAGCTGGCGATTGGCGCGGCGCTTATCGCGCCGGTTCACCAGCGCGTAGCAGATCGCCGATGTGGCTCCGACGGCGAAGAGGAAATTGGTCACGGTGCCAGCCACGAGGTCTCCCGGTCCAAAGCTTGCGCAAATCACCGCAGATTGCGCCTCGCGGCGTGTGCGGGCCTATTCCGCCGATTTGTCGCCAAATATGGCGGTCTCGTTCATTGAACATTCAAGCGTCCTGTGGAACTTTGCGGACCGTCTTCGCTGAGTTGGAAAGGTATCACCATGAGGAAGACGTTTGTGGCACTCGCCGCCGTCGCCATTTTGGCCCTATCGGCGGCCTCGCCGGCTTATGCCTGGCGCGGCGGCTGGGGTCCGGGGCTCGCCGCGGGCCTGATCGGCGGGGCCATCATCGGCGGCGCCATCGCCTCCAGCCCGTATTACTACGGCCCGGATTACTACTATGGACCGGGCTACTACCCCTATTATGGTCCGGCCTATGTCGACGCGCCGGTCGGGGTCCCGGTCGGTCCCTGTCACTGGCAGCGTCAACGCTTCTGGGATGGCTACGCCTGGCGGGTGCGCAGCGTCCGCGTCTGTGGTTGACCCGTCTATCCGCATTAAAACTTGTGGGCGGCGTCCCGACCTCAGATTCGCCCTGGACGCCGTTCATCTGGTGGCCTGAAAAACACCGCTTTTTGGCGCCACCTGGAAGCTCGTTTACCCGGGGTTGACCGTTTAGGCGTTTTCTTAAGCGCAACGGCCAGTTCCGGACACGGCGTGAAGAGTTCTTAAAACCCGGCGCGGCCTCCAAGGCGCGCCACCCTCAGGAGAGCCAAAGAAATGAAGAAGACAGTTGCCGCGTTGCTTGCGGTTGCAACGGTCGCAGGATCGTTGGTCTCGGTCGCGCCGGCGGCGCAGGCCCATGACGGTGTCGGCGCCGGCATTGCGGCCGGCCTGCTTGGTGGCGCGATCGTCGGCGGCGCCATTGCCGCGAGCCGTCCTGCCTATGGCGGGCCGGTTTACGTGGCGGAGCCGGCCCCGCCGCCCTATGGCTGCTATTGGCAGCGCCAGCGCTATTGGGACGGCTACGGCTGGGTGATCCGCCCGGTGCGCGTCTGCTACTGAGCTAACGTATGTTTCAAAAGCCCGGCTTCGGCCGGGCTTTTTCTTTGGCCCATGTTCGCGCGTATGTTCGCGTTGGCCTGAAGCGAATTCGGCGTCCCGTCACCCCTGAGGTGCTCGCGAGAGCGAGCCTCGAAGGGCTACCGCCCAGTTCTCAAAGCAGGGCCGTTCATCCTTCGAGACGGCCGCGGTTCGCGGCCTCCTTCGGATGACGGTCTGAGCGACGGCTTCTCAATCCCTTTCATTCACCGCGCCGCGTTGATCGCGCGCAGCACGGTCTCGCTTGGCCAGCAGTCGACCTTCAGCCCGGCCGATTTCTGATAGGCGCCGAGCGCAGCGCGAGTCTGCATGCCGGCCTTGCCGTCGATCTTGTCCTTGTACAGTCCGATGCGCGTGAGACCGCGCTGCATCGCTTCGACATCGGCGGTGCGCAACTGCGTGGACGCCGACCACGGCGTCGCAAACGGCAGCGGGCTGGTCATCCGGTCGGCCAGATGGCCGACGAACAGCACATAGAGATCGGAGAAGTTATATTCCTTGATCACGAAGTAATTCTGGGTGGTCAGGAAAGCCGGGCCGTAGATGCCTTCGGGCTGCAACAGCGAGGCCGGCTGCGCCTGCTCAGCGGCGCTGAGCTTCTCTCCCCGCACCGGCACAAAGCCTTCCCGCAGCCACTCGCGGATGGGCTTTGTCACCTCCGGCACGCCTTGCGTACAATCGACGTTTGCCGGTGCTTTCACCTCGTAGGCCCAGCGCACCCCGCTCTGCCAGCCCTTGTCAAGCAACTGCTTGGCCGCGGAGGCGAGCGCATCCGGCACCGAATGCCAGATGTCGGTGCGGCCGTCGCCATCCAGGTCGACGCCGTGCTTGTAATATTCCGACGGCAGGAATTGCGTTAGGCCCGTCGCGCCGGCCCACGAGGCCGTCATGTCCTTACGACTGACGGCGCCCTCGCTGAGAAGCTTCAGCGCCAGGATGAACTCGTTGCGATAGGTGTCCTTGCGCCGGCCGACATAGGCCTGCGTCGCCAACACGCGCAATCCATCGTAAGGCAGCTTGTAGCGGCCGAAGTCGGTCTCGCGGCCCCAGATCGCGAGCACGATCGGCGCGGGCACGCCGAAGCGGCTCTCGATCGTGTTCAGCGAGGGGCGATATTGCTGCAACAGCTTCTGCCCCTCCGCCGCAAGCCGGGCGATGGAAGCTTCCTTGACGTAATCCGCCGGAACCTGCACGAACTCAGCCTGCGCCGGCGCGCCGGTCGGCGGACGTCCGGGCAGGATCAGGTCGGGCAGCTTGTAGTCGGGCTCCAGCCCGCGTGTCTGCGCATCAAACGTCGCGCGCGACACGCCGGCCGCCTCCGCTTCCGGCCAGAGCGAGTCGATGAACTGGGTGAAGGCGGCATCGGCCGCGTGGGCGGGCGCTGCCAGTTGCAATGTCAGGAGCAGGAGGCCGAAGCCGAGCGCGCGGCGGGACATCAACGCGAACCGTCCGCTCAAGCAGTGATCCAATCGGAGCGTCGCGCAATCATTTCGGTGCGGGCATCGATCTCGGTCATCTCGCCAAACTATCACGGCCGCATGGGCTTGTGAACCGCAACACCGAGCGCGCTGCTCCCGGTGCGCGCGCAAGCCGTGAATCGCTCTCAATGTGCCGCCGACTTCCTGGCGTCTTCGATCGAAGCATTGGAAAGCCTGTCGACGACGGCAATGCCGATCGCTGACAGGATGAAAACGGCATGGATGATGGTCTGCCACATCACGCCGGTTTCGGTGTAGCCGGTCTTTCCGGAAGTCAGCGCCCCTGCCTCGATGAAGGTCCGCAGCAGATGGATCGAGGAGATGCCGATGATGGCCATCGCCAATTTGATCTTCAGGACGCTGGCGTTGACGTGGCTCAGCCATTCCGGCTCATCAGGATGACCCTGGAGGTTGAGGCGCGAGACGAACGTCTCGTAACCGCCCACAATCACCATGACCAGCAGGTTCGAGATCATGACGACGTCGATCAAGCCGAGCACCGCCAGCATGATCTGCTGCTCGCTGAAATCGAAGGCATGGGCGAACAGGTGCCACAGTTCCTTGACGAACAGCACGACGTAGATGCCCTGAGCGATGATCAGGCCGACATAGAGCGGCAATTGCAGCCAACGCGACCCGAAGATCAGCATGGGAACCGGGCGCAGCGATATGCTCTTCGGCGGCACAGGTGCGTCGGAGGTCAGGAACATCTGGAATTGCTCGTGGGATTTGATTGCGGAGCGCTATATCTACGCAATCCCCTCGTGCTGTGAAGCGACAAGTGGCCGCAGCGCCTCCCACGCAGGCTCTGCCTTGCAAAGCTTTCAGGCCAAACTACGGCCCTCGAGGCCTCACCGCGTCAGCTTCTTGTACTTGAGCCGGTGCGGAATGATGCTGTCCTGCCCGAGCCTGCGCATCTTGTCCTTCTCATAATCCTGGAAGTTGCCTTCGAACCATTCGACATGGCTGTCGCCTTCGAAGGACAGGATGTGGGTGGCGATACGGTCGAGGAACCAGCGGTCGTGGCTGATGATCACGGCGCAGCCGGCGAAATCCTCCAGCGCCTCCTCGAGCGCGCGCAAGGTGTCGACGTCGAGATCGTTGGTCGGCTCGTCGAGCAGGAGCACGTTGGCGCCGGATTTGAGCATCTTCGCCAAGTGCACACGGTTGCGTTCGCCGCCCGAGAGCGAGCCGACCTTCTTCTGCTGGTCGGCGCCCTTGAAGTTGAACGCTGAGCAATAGCCACGCGAATTGACCTCGCGCTTGCCCAGCAGGATCAGCTCATTGCCGCCGGAGATCTCTTCCCACACGGTCTTGTTGCCGTCGAGCGAGTCGCGCGACTGGTCGACATAGCCGAGATGCACGGATTCGCCGATGGTGATCGTGCCTTTATCCGGCTTCTCCTGGCCGGTGATCATCCGGAACAGCGTGGTCTTGCCGGCGCCGTTCGGGCCGATCACGCCGACGATGCCGCCCGGCGGCAGCTTGAAAGTGAGATTGTCGATCAGGAGCCGGTCGCCAAAGCCCTTGGTGAGCCCTTCGAAGTCGACAACGTTCTGACCAAGCCGCTCGGCCACCGGAATGATGATCTGCGCAGTCTGCGTCGTCTTCTCGGACGCCTTCTGCAGCAGCTCCTCATAGCGCTGGTAGCGCGCCTTCGACTTGGCCTGACGCGCGCGCGGCGAGGCCGCGATCCACTCCTGCTCGCGCGCGAGCGTTCGCTGGCGCGCCGCCTCCTCGCGCCCCTCCTGTTCCAGCCGCTTCTGCTTCTGCACCAGCCAGGAGGAGTAATTGCCCTCGTAGGGAATGCCGCGGCCGCGGTCGAGCTCGAGAATCCAGCCCGTGACGTTGTCGAGGAAGTAGCGGTCGTGGGTAACGATCAGGATCGCGCCGGGATATTGGCGCAAATGGCCTTCCAGCCATGACACCGATTCGGCATCCAGATGGTTGGTCGGTTCGTCCAGCAGCAAGAGCTCCGGCTGGTCTAGCAGGAGCCGACACAGCGCGACGCGGCGGCGCTCGCCGCCGGAGAGTTTTGTCACATCGGCATCATCAGGCGGACAGCGCAACGCGTCCATCGCCTGGTCGACCTTGCTGTCGAGATCCCAAAGGCCCTGGGCCTCGATCTCGTCCTGCAGTTTTGTCATCTCCTCGGCGGTCTCGTCGGAGTAGTTGACAGCCAATTCGTTGTAACGATCGAGAATGGCCTTCTGCTTGGCCACGCCCTGCATGACGTTCTCACGGACCGACAGTTTGGGATCGAGCTGCGGCTCCTGCTCAAGGTAACCCACTCGCGCGCCCTCGGCGACCCAGGCTTCGCCGGTATAGTCCTTGTCGATCCCGGCCATGATCCGCAGCAGTGTCGATTTGCCGGCGCCGTTGACGCCGAGCACACCGATCTTGGCGTCCGGGTAGAACGAGAGGTGGATGTTCTCGAGCACCTTGCGGTTGCCCGGATAGGTTTTGGACAGACCCTGCATGAAATATACGAATTGACGCGCCATCGGCGATCCCTGGGAAACCCTTCAGATTTGTCGGAAATTTGCTGCGGCTGATGTAGCCGTGGGACCGGCAAAGGGCAACCGCAACCCTTGGGTTTTCCGTCTATTCACCACGGGCGAATACGGGGTGCTCACCATCTGTGCGGCGAATCACGACATTTGAAACTATCTTTTAATAAATCGGGCCAAAGCTGGTCTTCGACGTGGAAAACCGCGTCGTACGCGGCCAAAGCCGCCAACGAAAACAGTGAGCCTGCGTCATGGCCATCACAGCTTCTGATCGCATCACCCCCGCGGCGAGCCGCAACGGACGTACCGGCCCCTTAGCCGGCCTGAAGAGCTTCTGGCACGAATTCGTGGCCAAGGCCTTCCACCCCTACCGGCCGGAACTGCATTACATGCGTGGTCCCGGCCCGGCATGGCGCGCCAAGCACGGCGAACTGGCCGCCTTCCGGCTGAAGACGGGCGATTTCTGAGGCGGATGCCTCTTCAGCGCGTTTTGAAGCCGAGGACCGCTTGCGCGCATCGAGATTGCGCGCAACCATGGCACCCCTCCCGGACGGCCCGCGCCGTCACTCTCGCCATGAACGGACCTTCTCATGACGCGGCTGCGCTGTGCAATTCTCGACGATTATCTCAATCTCGCGCTTGATGTCGCCGACTGGTCGAAAATCTCCGATCGCGCCGACGTCACCGTGTTCAACCATCACTTTGCATCCCAGGAAGCGGCAAGCTCCGCGCTGAAGGACTTTGAGATCATCTGCGCGATGCGCGAACGCACGGCGTTTCCCCGCGCGCTAATTGCCGAACTGCCCAAGCTGAAGCTGTTGCTCACCTCGGGCATGCGCAATGCGGCTATCGACATGGAGGCGGCCAAGGAGCGCGGCGTCGTGGTCTGCGGCACGCAATGGAGCCAGGACCCGACGGCGGCCTTGACGATGGGGCTGATCCTGGAATTGACCCGCGGCATCGGAAGAGAGAACGCACGGATGCATGCGGGCCAACTCTGGCAGACCTTTGCCGGTATCGAAATCGAGGGCAAGACGCTGGGCGTCGTGGGCCTCGGCAAGCTCGGCAGCAAGGTCGCCAGCCTTGCGAGGGCTTTCGGCATGAGCGTGATGGCCTGGAGCCCGAATCTGACGCCGGAGCGCTGCAAGGAGGTTGGCGTCGCCTGTGCCGGCAAGGAGGAATTGTTTGCGAACGCCGACATCATCACCATCCATGTGGTGCTGAGCCAGCGCTCGCGCGGGCTGGTCGGCCGTGACGACCTCGCCCGCATGAAGCCGACCGCGTTTCTCGTCAACACCTCGCGCGGGCCGATCGTCGACGAGCAGGCGCTGCTGGAGGCCTTGCAACAGAAGAAGATCGCGGGCGCGGCTGTCGACGTCTTCTCGGTCGAGCCGCTGCCCCTCGATCATCCCTTCCGCAAGCTCGACAACATGGTAATCACGCCGCATCTCGGCTACGTCTCGGTCGATGCCCTGCGCGCCCATTATGGCCAGATGGTCGAGACAATTGACGCCTGGTTCAAGGGCGAGCCGCCGCGCAGGCTGGTCTGATCGCTCAGGCCGCAGATTTCGGCGCTCGCTGGTGCAGCACCTGCGCAAAGCCCTCCCGCCAGGACGCATACGCCGGGCGCCACTCGAGTTCGCGCCTGGCCTTGTCATTGGCGCCGCCGCGTACCTGCGTCATCATCGCAACCATGTGCTCGCCCGCAAGCAGCCGGCCGAGCCAGGCCGGCACGTGCCGCGGCGGCTTCGCGCCGATGAGCTGCGCAAGTGTCGGCAGCCAATCCTTCACCTGGGCAGGCTCGTTGTCGACGATGTTGTAGATCTGGCCAGGCTTGCCGCGCTCGATCGCGGCAATGGTTGCGGCCGCGGCATCCGCCACATGAATGAACGACCACCAGCCGCCGCCGTCGCCGATCATCGGCACGCGGCGATGGCGCAATTGATCGACCATCGCCGGCGCGAGCATCCCGGTGTCCTCGCCATAGAATGATCCATAGCGCAGCACGATGCCCTCAGGCTGCGATGAGGCCGTTGCCGTGCGCTCGAGATATCGGATGGCCTCGAGCGTGCCGCGCAGTTCGCTCGGCGGATTCGGATCGAGCCGATCGGCTTCGGTCTTGATGGCACCGCCAGTGCGGCTGAAAGTCCAGCCGCAGAAACTCTGTGCAATGAATAGCCTTGCGCCGACCGCACGCGCCGCCGCCAGCAGGATATCGGTGCCTTCGGTGCGCAGCCGGTTGGTGGCGGCGAAAGCACGATCGAAATGCCGGAGATCCGTCAAGGCGCCGAGGTCCGTCAGCTCGTGAACAACGACCTCAGGTTCGGCGGCGCGGAGAGCGCTCATCATCGTTGCGGCATCGAGCGCGTCGGCAACGACCGCCTGGCCGCCCATGCGCCTGATGGTTTCGGCTTTCGCTGGACTACGGGTCAGCCCAGTGACCTCGTGGCCCTTGGAAGCGAGCGCGGGAACGAGCTCGCGACCGACGGCGCCGGTGGCGCCTGCAACAAAGATCCGCATGTGCCAGATCTCCATGCCGTTGCGACGAGCGGCACGTAGTCGGACAGCGCGCAAATTCAAGCGCAAAAAATCGGGCGATTGCTTTGGCAATCGCCCGATTCGAAAGAAATTTGGGATGCGCTTAGCGCACCGTCACCGGGGCCGGTAGCGGCGGCACCACGGTGGGTGACGTGCCAGGCGCGCTGGACACCTGCACCGGCTGCTGTGCCGGAGCCTGTCTCGCCGTGGCCGAGGATGATCCCGGCACCGGCTGGGCGGAGGCAGTTGCGGCCGGCGGCGGACCGCCCGGCAGCACCACCACGCGAGTCCCGACTTTCACGCGATCGAACAGATCGGAGACATCTTCATTGAGCATGCCGATGCAGCCCGAGGAGACGAACTTGCCGATAGTCGACGGCTGGTTGGTGCCGTGGATGCGATAGACGGTGTTGCCGAGATACATGGCGCGCGCACCGAGCGGATTACCCGGACCACCGGCCATAAAGCGCGGCAGATAGGGCTGGCGATCGATCATCTCGCTCGGCGGGTACCAGTCCGGCCATTCCTTCTTGCGCGTGATCTTCTGCACGCCGGTCCAGGTAAAGCCGTCGCGCCCGACGCGGACGCCGTAGCGGATCGCGCGACCATTGCCGAGCACGTAATAGAGATAGGTGTTGGGCGTATCGACGACGATCGTTCCCGGCGGTTCCTTGGTGACGAAGGAAACCTCCTGCCGGCGCAGATTCGGCGGCAGTTGCGCAGGTGCGGTGTCGGGTTGCTCCTCCGGGGGCAGCGACGCAACCGTCATAGGCCTGCCATCGGGGCCTGTGGGCGGCGGCTGCAGCGCGCCTGTCACATTGCCAGGAGTTCCCACGCCCTCAGGCGGACGCGGTGTGTTGGGATCGGCGCTCGCATAGGGCTGCGGCGCCGCGCCGGCCGGACGGTCGGCATAGATCACCGGCGGTGGTCCGGAAGGGCGGCCGTAACGAGGGTCGTCGGGCGAGAGGATCGGACCGGTGGGCTCGCCGCTCCGTTCCGAATAGACCGGCGGTGCGCCAGCCGGACGGCCATAGCGGGGATCGTCGGGCGACATCACCGGGCCAGTCGGCACGCCACGGTCCGAATAGAGCGGACGGCCATAGCGCGGGTCATCCGGGGACATGACCGGGCCCGGCGGCGGCAGTGGCCTGACGGTGGGCTGCGCCTCGTCGTCGTCCAGGGAGTCGAAATTGGGAGCAGAACCGGGTGAATAGGGCTGCGGAGCGGCCGAATAGACCGGTCCGGGCGAAGCGGGATAGGCCTGCTGGGCCTGTGCAAGCGGGATCGTCGCCGCGCCAGCCGTAACAGCGGCGCAAATGGTCAGAATGCGTTTGATCATCATCGCTCTTGTATAGACCCCAAGCCGACAGCGGACCGTTTACGGGCTGATGACCGAAGATAGCGGCGCATTCAAGACAATTCCGCGAAATCAGAGCCCGATTGGGGCGATTTGTGACGATCTTTCAACGGCGTTGCAGGGAAGCCGCAGGTTCCGGAAATAATTCTCTCCCCAATCGCGGCGCGATCGCGGCGCCCATTTTTTAACAAACAGCGCGAGACGGCTTGCGGTATTCTGGATCGAGCCTGATTCGCTCCGCATCGGCGGCTATCCAGACGCGGAGTGAACGTGGCCAATTCTGTGGTCACCGCGTTCCTGATGGCTCAAAGGCCTTCGCAAGCTTTCTTGCAAGGTGGAATTGCCCTTTCCATGCTTCCCGGCTTTCGTTTCCTGTTCGCCGCGATCGTCGTCTCCATATCGGTACTGGTGTTCGGACTGGGTGCCACGGCGATCCTGCGGGCCGCGCATGAGGAATTCGCTTCAAGCGGATCGTGGCGGCCCGCGCCCGAAGCTTCCGTTGCGCAGCAGGCCGAGACCGCCAAGCCGGTGATCGCGATGCTGCGGGTCGAGCCCGCTGCGGCTGAGTCGAAGGAAGCGGATGCTTCCGTTGTTGCTGCCCCCGCGCAGTCCGCGGCAAACCCTTCGCCGCAAGCCGAGCCCGACAAGACCGCCGCGCTTGATCCGCAGGCATCGGCCCCGAAGCCAGCCCAGGCCGAGGCAGCCCAAAGCGGTGACGCGGTAAAGCAGGAGGCGGTGACGCCCGAAGTCACGGCCAAGCAGGGAATGGCGGAGGCCAAGGCGCCGGCCGCCGACTCCATTGCGGTACCGCAAGCCGTGCCAGTGCAGCCGGCGCAGGAAGCGGCACTCGCGCAACACGCAGCGCCGGCCGAAGCGCCGTCGCCCTCCGAAACCAAGCCCGCGAGCATCGAGCAGGCCACGACGGCCACTCCCGCATCGCCCGATAGCGTGGCTGCACCGCCGGCGGCGACGGCCCCCGCATCGTCGGCTGCCAGCGAGCCGCTCCAAGACACGCTCACGCCGGCCGATGCATCAGCCGCGAGCGAGCGTGATCCGACTGCCGGCAATATCGCGACACTGGGCGGTACGCCCGTCACCATCGACCAGCCCGCGACCGAGACAAAACTCAAGGCCGAGCCGGACCGCAGCGACGCCAAGAAGGAAGCCGAGGCCAAGAAGGAAAAGGAGCGTGCGCGGCGTCGCCGCTTGGCGGCCCGCCGCGCGCGGCTGGGTCGGGAGACCGCCGCGGCGCAGCAACGACAACAGGCGCTCTATCCGTTTGGACAGCCCAGTCAGCCGATGCCGTTCGCGCAGCCCGCTCAGCCAACGCAATTCGCCCAGCCGGCCGCGGCAACGCGTTGACTTCGCCTGGTCACGCGGGCCCGGTCGCGACCGCGGGCCCCTCGGAGAGGCCCCATTCGGACCAGGAACCGTCATACAGCGCCGGGTTTTCGACGCCGAGGCGATAGAGCGCGAGCGTCAGCACCGCGGCCGATACGCCCGAGCCGCAGCTCGTCACGACCGGCGCGTCCAATTTGACGCCTGCGGCCGAGAAGGCGGTGCGGAGTTCGGAAAGGGGCTTCATCGTGCCGGTCGCGGCATCGAACAGGTTGTTGTAGGGAAGATTGCGGCTGCGCGGGATGTGGCCTGACCTCAAACCTGGCCGCGGTTCTTGCACGCGCCCCTCGAAACGCTCGCTCGCGCGTGCATCGACCACCTGCTCGGCCTGGCTTTCGAGGTTCGCGACCATCTGCTGCATGGTGCGGACGCGCTTTGCATCGAAGCTCGCCTTGAAGGTCGCGGGCCGGGGCGTAACCGCGCCGCTCTCGACGGGACGCCCCTCGGCACGCCACTTCTTCAAGCCGCCATCGAGCACGCGGACCTTGTCGTGACCGTAAGAGAGGAACATCCACCAGGCGCGCGGACCGGCCACCCAGCCGCCGGCGTCATAAACGACGACCGTGTCATCATTGCCGACGCCGAGCGCGCCGACATCGCGGCCGAACTGCTCCGCGTTCGGAAACATATGCGGCAGCGGATTGGAATGATCCGACACCGCGTCGACATCGAAGAACACCGCGCCGGGAATGTGCGCAGCGAGATAGTCGTCCTTGGGCAGCGGCAGCACGCCGGGCATCTTGAACGATGCGTCCAGGATCTTGACGTCGGGATCGTCGAGATGGGCGGCGAGCCAGTCGGTGGTGACGAGCGGGTCGGTGGTGCTCATGTGTGTGTCCTTGTTCGTCATTTCCGGGCTGCGCGCTTGCGCAGACCCGGAATCGAGAGGTTGTCTTGCGAGATTCCGGGTTCGCGCGTTTCACGCGCGCCGGAATGACGAAGAAGTCCTTCAATCCTTCTTCTTCGGCTCCCACTTCTCCGTGGGCCCGCCGGCGTCGCGCCAGGCGGCAAAGCCGCCGGCGATATGGGCGACCGGTTTCAGTCCCATGTCCTGCGCGGTCTTGGCAGCCAGGGCCGAGCGCAGGCCGCCCGCGCAATGGAAGATGAATTTCTTGTCCTGCTGGAAGATCGGCTTGGCATAGGGGCTTGCAGGGTCGATCCAGAACTCCAGCATGCCGCGGGTGCAGGAGAAGGCACCGGGAATGCGCCCCTCGCGCTCGATCTCGCGGGGATCTCTGATGTCGACGATCACGACCTCCCCGCTCTGCGCCGCCTTGATCGCATCCGCAGCGCTCAAGGTTTCGATCTCGGCGTTGGCTTCATCGACCAAGGCCTTGATGCCGCGATGAATGGTCTGGGGCATTGCCTCTCCCTCTCTTATCCGTCGTTTCTCTCCCGTCATTCCGGGGCGCTCGCAAAGCGAGCGAACCCGGAAATCTCGATCGCGTCCACAACCTCGAGATTCCGGATCAGCCCGCTTTGCGGGCTGATCCGGAACGACGGCGCGCGGCTCTACCGCACCAGCTCCTTCATCGCGGCTTCCAGCCCCTCGATGGTGATCGGAAACATGCGGCCTTCGAAGATGCGGCGGATGATGGTGGTCGATTCCGAATAGTCCCAGTGTTTCTGCTGCACCGGGTTGAGCCACACTGCATGCGGATAGGTGCGGATGACGCGCTCCAACCACACGGAGCCCGCCTCCTCATTGACATGCTCGACCGAGCCGCCGGGCACCATGATCTCGTAAGGCGACATCGAGGCGTCGCCGACGAACACGACCTTATAGTCGTGCGGGTATTTGTGCAGGATATCCCAAGTCGGCGTGCGGTCCGTGAAGCGGCGCCGGTTCTCCTTCCACACGCCTTCATAGAGGCAGTTGTGGAAGTAGAAATATTCCATGTGCTTGAATTCGCTCTTCGCCGCCGAGAACAGCTCTTCAACCTGCTCGACATGCGAGTCCATCGACCCGCCGATATCGAAGAACACGAGCACCTTCACCGCATTGCGCCGCTCGGGACGCATGTGCACGTCGAGATAGCCGTGGTTGGCGGTTTCCTTGATGGTGGTGTCGAGGTCAAGTTCGTCGGGCGCGCCGGTGCGGGCGAATTTGCGCAGGCGCCTCAGCGCAACCTTGATGTTGCGGATGCCGAGCTCGACATTGCCGTCAAGATCCTTGAACTCGCGGCGGTCCCAAACTTTCACCGCACGGAAATTGCGGTTCTTGTCCTGCCCGATGCGCACGCCTTCGGGGTTATAGCCATACGCGCCGAACGGCGAGGTTCCGGCGGTGCCGATCCATTTGTTGCCGCCCTGGTGACGCTCTTTCTGTTCCTTCAGGCGCTGGCGCAAGGTTTCCATGAGCTTGTCCCAGCCCATGGCTTCGATCTGCTTCTTTTCCTCCTCGGTGAGATATTTTTCGGCGAGCTTCTTCAGCCATTCGGCCGGAATATCCGCCTTCTCCATCGCGTCCAACAGGCTTTCCAGCCCCTTGAATACCGTGCCGAAGACGCGATCGAACTTGTCGAGATTGCGCTCGTCCTTCACCAAAGCAGCGCGGGACAGGTAATAGAAATTCTCCACGGAGTGCTCGGCGAGATCGGCGTCGAGCGCCTCCATCAGCGTCAGATATTCGCGCAAGGTCACCGGGACCTGGGCATCGCGGAGCGAGGTGAAGAATTGCAGGAACATGGCTTACAGATTGCCCGTCATATGATGCGCGTCAAGGGCTTCGCCCGTCGTGACCACCCTGGACCGGTCGGCTTTTTCATCTAGAATTGATGTGAACGAAGTTTTGGCGAGGGCTTTTCAATGGGTATCTTGGCCGCGCTGATCATCGGCGCGATCGCGGGCTGGCTCGCGGGACTGATCTGCACGGCGCCGGGTTCGGGCTGATCGGCAATATCGTGATCGGCATCATCGGTGCGCTGGTGGCAAGCTGGGTGCTGCCGCAGTTGCATGTCGAACTCGCCACCGGCACGCTCGGCGCAATCGTCGATGCCACCATCGGCGCGGTCATCGTCCTCGTCATTCTGTCATTGGTCAGGCGCGCCTGACGCATCCCCCTATTCCCTCAATCGATGCTGTTTCTGCAGCGTTTTCCTGCTAAGGCAGGATTGTTCAGCTTGCGCTGCAGCAGAAGGTAAAAAGGCAAAGCTTTGATGAAATTTACCGGCACCAAGGACTATGTTGCCACCGATGACCTCAAGGTCGCCGTCAACGCCGCGATCGTGCTCGAGCGCCCGCTGCTCGTGAAGGGCGAGCCCGGCACCGGCAAGACCGTGCTGGCCGAGGAAGTGGCGAAGGCGGTGGGCGCGCCGCTTCTAACCTGGCACATCAAATCCACCACCAAGGCGCAGCAGGGCCTCTACGAATACGACGCGGTTTCGCGCCTGCGCGACAGCCAGCTCGGCGATGCCAGGGTGTCCGACATCAAGAACTACATCAAGCGCGGCAAATTGTGGGAGGCCTTCACCTCCGAGCGGCGCCCGGTGCTTTTGATTGATGAAATCGACAAGGCGGATATCGAGTTTCCGAACGACCTGTTGCTCGAACTTGATCGCATGGAGTTCCACGTCTACGAGACCGGCGAGACCATCAAGGCGAAGCTCCGCCCGATCGTGATGATCACCTCCAACAACGAAAAAGAGCTGCCGGACGCCTTCCTGCGCCGCTGCTTCTTTCACTACATCAAGTTTCCCGATGCGGAGACGATGGGCAAGATCGTCGAGGTTCACTTCCCCGACATCAAGAAGCGCCTGGTGGAAGAAGCGTTGCGGATATTCTTCGAAGTACGCGAGGTGCCGGGGTTGAAGAAAAAGCCGTCGACGAGCGAGCTTCTGGACTGGCTCAAGCTGCTGCTCAACGAAGACATCACGCCGGAAATGCTGCGGGAGCGCGACCCGCGCAAGCTGATTCCGCCGCTGCACGGCGCGCTCTTGAAGAACGAGCAGGACGTGCACCTGTTCGAGCGGCTGGCGTTCTTGAGCCGGCGGGAGGTTTGAACGGAAAGGCCGGCTGCTTTTCGGTATCGAACGTGCTGCAGCGAGTCCGGCTGCACCCTCGCCCCGACACCGCGCGACTCGCCAGTAGCAGTTCCATAGCACCTCGATCGTGGATGGAAACTTCGCTTGAGCTTTCGCAAGCCAACATCTCGCCTTCTCGCGGCGCCTGGCGTCCGAGCTTTGCATTAGTCGTAGCCCTCCAGCAGCAGAGGGCGCAGGGAAGGCCGGGTGGCCGCATGCACCCGGGGTCCCCGCGCGAAGAAGATTTGCGCGAGGCGCGTTGACCACAGGTACAGGCGGTAACAACCGGCCTTCCCTGCACGATGGCTTACGGCTTACTCCGCGCTCTCCTCGGTGAACCAGCTTGTTGCCACCGTCGCCGGCGCGATGCGTAAGCATCGTCGCCAACTTGGCGCCTGCATGGGCGCGCCAGGACCACACGATTTCGCCGTACGCAAATGCGCCGCTCGTCTATCGGCCACTCACGTCCACCGCACTCCGCGCCACGTTCGTGACGATCGCGATACGCCCCTTTCATCGGCGCGGAACGGGACGGTTAAATCATAGATTCGGAAAAAACGAAATCTAATTATTTTTGCGCACCTGGCTTGAACTCCCGATCCCCTTGAAGCGGCTCTTGGAATCCGATTTCTGGCGCGCAGCGTTTTCGTGCAGGAAAAGGAGGGATGAGCGAGTCACCGGAGCGATAACGCAACCGATTCGCCCGACAGGCGGCGAATTCCTGACTGCTGGGGTCATCCCGCCCACCGCCAGCACACATCGAATGAACAAGACAGGGCACCACGCCTGAGCCAATCAGCCGATCACAGGGACGGGGGCGAAGGTCGTCTTGTGGCTCCAAGGCGAAGAAGCTGAGAACGCCGCGCCGGTTCGCTGTCACGGGTAACCGGACTTCTCTCCCCCGATCTTCGACCCCGACTTTGACCCAAAGCGGCGGTCGGCGCGAAAGGCGTCTCGCGCGACGAGAACAGCTAACGCTAACCGTCGCCACAGCCAGCCCCGTTTAAAAGTGCGCTGGTCGGCCGTCCTACCACGCTGGAACCGGAATAACTGTGGCGTTGCGCAAGCTCCGTCTGCTACGATTTCGGCCTAGACCCCGGGGAATAGCGGATGAAACGGCGCTCGAGGGTTGGTCGCGAACCGAGCAAATGGCGGCTTCGCAAGGTGGGGCTAGCGAAAGTCCGCGGAGGCCCAAGTGCTGCGGACCGTCGCGCAGCATTTGTTGGCAAGCGAAAGAAGCAAACATCAAAGCTCGCTCGCGAACGTGACGACGCTTTAGAACAGCTCTCGGCGGCCTCCGAGATTCTCAGAGTGATCAGTTCCTCGCCCGGCCAGCCGGAGCCGGTATTTCAGGCCATTCTAGAACATGCGACGCGCATCTGCGATGCTCGTTTTGGCGTGCTCAATCTCTATAGCGGAGATGCTTTCCGTCGTGTTGCGGTACATAATACGCCGTCGCAATTCGCGACGCGAATTGGCGAAATCATCCTTCCGCATCCGGCCAGTGGCCTGGCTCATCTCGCTCGGACAAAGCAGATCGCGCATATCGATGACCTCCGAACGCGTCGGCCCTACATCGAAGGCGAAGCATCGACCGTAGCACTGGCTGATCTGGCGGGCGCCCGAACGCTTCTGATGGTGCCGATGCTTCGCGAAGACACGCTGGTTGGCAATATCGGCATCTTTCGTCAGGAAGTGCGCCCGTTTTCTGAAAGGCAAATCGAGCTGATGAAGAATTTCGCCGCACAGGCCGCGATAGTCATCGAGAACGCGCGGCTATTTAATGAATTGCGGCAATCCTTGGAGCAGCAGACCGCGGCTTCCGAGGTTCTCAAGGTAATCAGCTCGTCGCCGGGTGAATTGGAACCCGTATTCAGCAAGATGCTCGAGAATGCGACACGCGTCTGCGACGCGAGCTTCGGCACCCTCAATCTTTGGGACGGGACTGAACTCGATCTGGTTGCGCACAATGTGCCTCCCGAGTTTATGCGCCTCCGTAAAAAGAAGATGCGACCTCATCCTGATACGCCGATGGCCGCTACTATCAGGACGCACAAGGTCGGTCATTTTCCCGATCTAAAAGCGCTTCCGGCTTACGCTGCCGGCGTCCCCAACGTTGTCGCGGCAGTCGATACCGCAGGTGGGCGGACAATGGTTGTAGTGCCTATGTTGAAGGAAAGCGAGCTTATCGGCTTGTTCGCGTTATTTCGCCAGGAGATTCGCCCCTTCACGGACAGGCAAATCGCTCTCGTCGAGAATTTTACGAGGCGAAAAGGTCGTGCAGCACTGGCGCAGTGCCGGGTTTGACGCGGAGCCGACTCGTTTCTCACGATACATTGGGACGCCACGCGATAAGCCTTCTGTACAGGCGCGGATTTAGATGCGAGACACGTCGCTGCACCCTCACGCCGGGGCGTCAGCGTGTTGGCGGATTGTATTGGCAGGACAANAATGATCGCGTCATCCGGCTAACGGCCGCCAGGTCCGAAATCGCTGGTGTGATCCGCCCCACCGACCTCCTTGATGAAGGCGAGCAGGAGCGTGCTGAGCCGAACCGGCTGCTCCTGTTGGATCCAGTGACCGGCGCCGTCGATCAGCTCGA
>NZ_AWZU01000031.1 GCF_000472385.1 Bradyrhizobium sp. ARR65 | reverse complement strand
GCAGATTCTCGTCCCGCAGCTTCAGCCCGGGGACATCGTCGTCATGGACAATCTGGGGAGCCACAAGGCGGCCGCGCTGCGCAGGCAGATCCGGGCCGCCGGCGCAAGGCTCTGGTATCTGCCGCCGTATTCGCCCGACCTCAATCCGATCGAGCAGACCTTTGCCAAGATCAAGCACTGGATGCGTGCGGCCCAAAACCGCGCCGTCGACGACATCTGCCGTCACATCGGCGAACTCGTCAAAACCATCCAACCCCGCGAATGCGCCAACTACTTTGCCAACGCCGGATACGCTTCCATCAAAATGTGAAACGCTCTAGCTGAACGCTCCGGCAAGTTGTCCAGATGACAGCCGCCTCCGGCGGCTTTTTCTTTGGGAAGTACGCCTCCGAAATATACATTCGTTGTCTCAGGCGCAGCCGAGGCTGTGGAAGCTAATGCGCGGCGCTCTTTCCATGTAATCGCCCGAGGATTTCATCCGAATTGTTAGTGAATGCGATCCAAGTAATTGATCAAATAGCGAAATTCAATCCCTTGGCGTGTTTCGTCGATGATAAAGCGCGCTCGTGAATGGTGAACGAAATCAGCCTGCGCGCAGGGCAAGTTCCCGATGGCTGGGAGTTCGTTCCGACCCGGCCTAGTGAGGCTAGTCACTCGGCGCGCTGCGCTTTCGGGGAAAACCACTCGCGGGCGTCGCCGCGGAAAAGTAGCATTACGGAGACTATCGATATCGCGAATGCCGCGTAAAACAAGATAGTCGGAACGGGATTGAGAAGGAAGCGTTCCATTTCTCGGATCGTACTTGGGAGACCGAGGATACTGAGCAATATCCAAAAGAGACTAATCCATCGCGCCCAATTTTGCCGCTTACGGGCAACCAGCCAAATCCATAGTAGCCGCCCGGTAACGGAGAGGGCGCCGTATAGCAGAAAACCAACGTGATACAGATGGTAGTTTCTGGCGAGCAAAGCGGGGTTCGCAGCGCTTGACGCCAAACCAATGGCTATCGCCGTCCAGGCAAGCCGCTCGTACCAGACGACGCTCCAGGGGCGGGGCGCCGCGCCCATCTCCTCCGATTTCCCGCTTGTCATGCCGCCGCGCGCCCAGCCTCCGCAACCCGTCCCAGATAGCAGCAAGCAACGGCGCACACAACCTCTCGTAGATCGATTTACTTGGTGCGGCTGTTTAGGTCACGAGCGGTAAGGCTCGGATTGAGCGCACGAGTTCTTCATATCCGAAAGCCAACATCTCGCCTTAATAAGTACACGCCTGATAGTTCAGACGACAGCCGCCTTCGGGCGGCATTTTTCTTTGCGAATGGGAGACTCAAAAAGTTTCCATTCGTTGTCTCAGGGGCAGCCAAGCGAAACAACGCTTATTCTTGGCGCGGAGGCCTGCTGCATCGTCCAAATCTGCCTGATTGATGGCCGTGAGCTAGTCCTAATTGCTCACAAAGACAAGGCTTCATGCCGGAATTTGCCGTGCTATGCATACGGGTTCGAAGACGAGTGATCGATGACCGCCGAGCAGCCGCCCAAAGCTGAGCAGTCGCCCAAAATTGTGATTGTCGACGAAAGCCCGATCCGCGCCGCGATCCTGGAGGAGGGGCTGCGCGAAGCCGGCTACAGCAGCGTCGTGCGGATCAGCGAAATGCAGAGCCTGCTCGCCCGCATCTACGCGCTCGACCCTGACATCATCGTCATCGACCTGGAAAATCCCAGCCGCGACATCCTGGAGCAGATGTTCCAGGTCAGCCGGGCGGTGCGCCGGCCGATTGCCATGTTCGTCGACCAGAGCGACGCTGCCTCGATCCAGGCCTCCGTGGATGCCGGTGTGTCCGCCTATATCGTGGACGGGCTGAAAAAAGAACGGATCAAGCCGATCCTTGATCTGTGCGTCTCCCGCTTCAATGCATTCGCCAAGCTGCAGGACGAGCTCGATCGCACCAAATCGGCGCTGGAAGAGCGTAAGGTGATCGATCGCGCCAAGGGCATCCTGATGAAATTGAAGGGGCTCACGGAGGAAGAGGCCTACGTCCTGATGCGCTCCACCGCGATGCGCGAGAAGAAGAAGATCGGCGAGATCGCGCAGTCGATCCTGACCGCGTCGGAGCTCCTGAAATGACCACGCCCCTTCATGTCGGCTTCATTCCGCTGGTCGATGCCGCAGCCCTCATCGTCGCCGTCGACAAGGGATTTGCCAAAGCCGAAGGGCTCGACGTCAACTTGGTGCGGGAGGTGTCGTGGTCCAATGTCCGCGATAAGCTCAATATCGGGCTGTTCGATGCCGCCCACTTGCTTGCGCCGGTGGCGATCGCCTCGAGCTTGGGGCTCGGCCATGTCAAGGTCCCGATCGTCGCGCCCTTCAACCTCGGCATCAACGGCAACGCGATCACCGTCTCGGCCGCGCTGCACACCGCCATCCTGCGGGAGATCGATGGCGACCGCTTCGATCCGATGGCGACGGCGCGGGCGCTGGCGCGCGTGGTGGCCGCAAGGCGCAAGAGCGGGGCCGAGCCCCTGACCTTCGCCATGACCTTCCCGTTCTCGACCCACAATTATCAATTGCGATTCTGGATGGCGGCTGGTGGGGTCGATCCCGACGAGGACGTGCGATTGGTGGTGCTGCCGCCGCCTTTCATGGTGGAAAGCCTCGAGAGCGGGCATGTCGACGGGTTCTGTGTGGGTGCGCCGTGGAATTCCATCGCCGTCGATCACGGTGTCGGCCACATCCTGCATTTTGTCGCGGACATCCTGGTGCACGCGGCCGAAAAGGTGCTGGCGATCCGGCAGGGGTGGGCAGAGAAAAATCCGGATACTGTCGCGCGCCTGGTCCGCGCCGCGTCCCGTGCCGCCGATTTCATCGAGCAGCCGGGAAACCGCGGCGAGGCTGCGCGGATCCTGGCGCAGCCAGACCGCATTGGCGTGGACGCGGAAGTGATCCAACGCACGTTGGACGGCCGCCTGAAGATTTCGCCCGACGGCACCTTCCGCGAGAACAGCCGCTATCTCCTGGTGGGGCGGGAAGCCGCAGGCCGGCCGGATCCGGCGCAGGCGGCCTGGCTCTACTCTCAGATGGTGCGCTGGACACAAGCCCGGTTCAGCCCGGATGCCCTGAGGGCCGCTATGGCTGTGTTCAGGCCGGAGCTTTACGACGCCGCGCTGAGTAAGGGGGCGGACGTGGCCGCAAATCGCCCGATTGGGGCGTTCGATGGCCCCGCCTTCAATCCGGACGACATTGCGGGCTATTTGGCCGCTTTCAAAATACCTCGCCGGCGCGTGTAACCCACCCAATCCGCCCTGATCAAAAATTAGGCGCTTCACTTTATTGCACGCTATTTGTGCCTTTGCCTTCAGAAAAGGCATGGATCGTTATTCATTTGATGCGTCGCAACCGAATTACCGATTTGATTTGGCAGTATTTTTCTCGGAATGCTGCATTGGCACATAACTTGAATGGGCACTTGTGAGCCAGCCGCCGGAGATGCCCGCTGGCCCAAGTCCAAGACGGACTTCCGCAGCAACGAGGCTGATCGGATCGTCCCGCAAGTTCCGAGCGCATTGGCCCGCACGTCGAACTTCCGAGCGATCACACACCCTTTCACCCGTTGAGACCACGCGCCGCGTGGCTGCTGGAGCATCGCTATGGATTACGCAAAGCCCACCGACGTGATTGCCTCGATGATCGATGCGGGCCTCAAGAAGCTCGCGCTCGGCCCGCGCGACCTGCTCATTCGTGGCGCCCTTTCCGGTGCGTTGCTGGGCGCGGCCACCACGCTCGCTTTCACCGGCGCGGTGACAACGGGACAGCCGTTGATCGGCGCGCTGATCTTCCCCGTCAGCCTCGTGATCATCGTGCTGCTCGGCCTTGAGCTTGTCACGGGGAGCTTTGCGCTGGTGCCGCTGGCGCGCCTTGAAGGCAAAGCGAGCTGGAATGCGGTGATCGCCAACTGGTCCTGGGTCTTTGTGGCGAATCTGCTTGGCAGCATCGCATTCGGGGTTTTGATCGCGATCTCGCTCACCAACATGGGCAAAGTCGAAGTGACCGGGGTCGCCGCGCGCATCGTCGCGGTGGCGGAGGCCAAGACCATCGCCAACGCGGCGCTCGGCACGGCCGGCCTGGTCAGCGTCTTTGTCAAAGGCATTCTCTGCAATTGGCTGGTCTGCCTCGGCGTGGTCATGGCGATGACGTCGACCTCGACGATCGGAAAGATCGCGGCGACCTGGCTGCCGATCTTCCTGTTCTTCGCGCTCGGCTTCGAGCACGCCGTCGTCAACATGTTCGTGATTCCGACGGGCATGCTGCTCGGCGCCAAGGTCAGCGTCTACGACTGGTGGGTCTGGAATCAGATCCCGGTCACGCTCGGCAATCTGTTCGGTGGCTTCGTCTTCACCGGCCTCGCGCTCTACGTGACCTACAAGCCCAACCAGGAATCCATCTCTGCCGCGCCCGTCGTGGCGCAGACCGCCGCCGAATAAGGGCACGACAGCACCATGAAGCTCGAAGCAGTTTCCGTCGATTTTACCGACGAGCAGAAGCGCTATCTCGAAGGTTTTGCCACCGGTTTGCAGATCAGCCGGGTCGGCCGTGGGCTCGGCGGCGGCGCGGCTGCCGGCAAGGGAAATGCCGAACCGATCGGGCCGGATGCGATCCATCTCAAGGCGCAGGATAAGGTCACGGCGTCAGGCAAGAAGCTCGCGGACCAGGAGAAGTTCAAGCGCGAGCTGCATCCGTTCGACGCATACGAGCGGCTGAAGGAGCAGGCGAAAAACAACACGCCGCCATCGCCGGCCGACAATTTCCGCTGGCGCTATTACGGCCTGTTCTACGTCGCACCGGCGCAGGATTCCTACATGTGCCGGTTGCGTATGCCCAACGGCATCCTCAAGCATTGGCAGTTCGCCGGGCTCGCCGATCTCGCCGATATCTATGGAGGCGGGTACAGCCACGTCACCACCCGCGCCAACATACAGATCCGCGAGATTTTGCCCAAGAACAGCGTGGCCCTGATCGAGGGCATCCAGGATCTCGGTCTCTGCTCGCGCGGCTCCGGCGCCGACAACATCCGCAACGTCACGGGCACGCCGACCGCCGGCATCGATCCGCAGGAGCTGATCGATACGCGCCCCTTTGCGCGCGAATGGCATTTTCACATCTTGAACGACCGCTCGCTCTACGGTCTGCCGCGCAAATTCAACGTGGCCTTCGACGGCGCCGGCCGCATCGCCGTACTGGAAGACACCAACGACATCGCGTTCGCCGCCGTCGAGGTGAAGGATGGTTTCGGCGTCGATCCCGGCGTGTGGTTTCGTCTCGGGATCGGCGGCATCACCGGGCACAAGGATTTCGCCAAGGAGACGGGCATCATCGTCAAGCCGGAGGAGGCCACGCAGGTGGCGGACGCCATCGTGCGTCTCTTCATCGAGACCGGCGACCGCACCAATCGGCTGAAGGCGCGGCTGAAATATGTGCTCGATAGCATGGGCGTCGACAAGTTCATGGCTGGGGTCGAAGAGAAGCTCGGCCGCAAACTGGTGCGGCTGCCTTCTGAAGCGATCGCACAGCGGCCGGTATTCGACCGAATGGCCCATATCGGTGTGCACAAACAGAAGCAGGATGGCCTGAACTGGATGGGCGTGGTGTTGCCGCTCGGCAAGCTGACTTGCGAGCAGATGCGGGGGCTCGCGAAAATCGCGCAGGACCTCGGCGACGGCGAGATCCGCCTGACCGTGTGGCAGAACCTTTTGATCTCGGGCGTGCGCGATGAGAATGTGGCGCTTGCGACCGCCGCGATCGAAAAGCTGGGCCTCGCGATCAAGGCCTCGCAAATTCGCGCCGGCTTGATCGCCTGCACCGGCAACAAGGGTTGCAAATTTGCGGCGTCCGACACCAAGGGCCACGCGGCGGCGATCGGTGACTGGTGCGAGACGCGGGTCAATATCGAGACGCCGCTCAACATTCATCTGACCGGCTGCCACCATTCCTGCGCGCAGCATTACATCAGCGACATTGGCATGATCGCCGCGAAGGTGCCGACCGGTGAAGGCGAGGGCGACGAGGTCGTCGAGGGCTATCATCTGTTCGCGGGCGGCGGCTTCGGACCGCACGCCGATATCGGCCGCGAAGTCTATCGCGACGTCAAGGCGGAGGATGCGCCAAAGACCGTCGAGAGGCTGTTGAAGGCCTATCTCGCGCATCGTTCTTCACCCGACGAAACGTTCCTTAGCTTTGCCCGCCGCCACGACGGCGAAGCGCTGCGCAAGCTCGCCGACGCGGAGGTCTCCTCGTGAACCAGATTACGCCACCGCCAAAGATCGAGATTATTCCGCCGAGTGCACCGTTCTCCGAGGCGCAGCGTTCCTGGCTGAACGGCTTCCTCGCAGGACTCTTGTCCAACGACGTGGCCGTGCCGCTGTCGCCGGAGCAGGGTGCCGCTATGCTGCAAGCGCCTACTGCCGCCGCCGAGGATGACGACGAAGCGCCGTGGCATGACCAGACCCTGCCGATCGCCGAGCGCATGAAGCTTGCCGAAGGACGCCCGCTGCGGCGGCGTATGATGGCCGCGATGGCGCAGCAGGATTGCGGCCAGTGCGGCTATAATTGCCGCGACTATTCCAATGCGATCGCCGACAAGTCCGAAGCGCGGCTCAATCTCTGCGTCCCCGGCGGCAAGGAAACCGCGCGGATGCTGAAGACGCTCTACGAGGAGCTCGACAAGGCGCCGGGCGCGGCAAAGCCGGCCGCAGCGGCTCCCGTAACGCCTGCAACTCCGGCGGTGGTCGCCAAACCCGGCCGCTCCCGCGACAATCCGGCGGAGGCGACCTTCGTCGGACGACGGCTTCTCAACAAGAAGGGGTCGGAGAAAGAGACCTATCACATTGACTTCGATCTCTCGGAGACAGGTCTCGACTATGTCGTGGGCGATTCCTTTGGCGTTTTCGCCAAGAACGATCTGGGTCTGGTCGATCAGGTCATCGCCCTGCTGGGGGCCTCGCACACGACCAAGGTCAACGGCAAGACGCTGCGCGAAGCCCTGATCAGCGATGTATCGCTGTCGCCCGCGCCGGATAAATTGTTCGAGCTGATCTCCTTCATCACCGGCGGCGCCCAGCGGGAGAAGGCCCGCGCGCTGGCACAGGGCGAGGATCCCGACGGCGACGCAGCGACGCTCGACGTGATGGCGGCCCTGCAGAAGTTTTCCGGCGTCCGCCCACATCCCGAGGCGTTCGTGGAAGCGCTGGAGCCGCTGCAGCCGCGACTCTATTCGATCTCGTCATCGCACAATGCAACGCCCGGAAAACTGTCACTCACCGTCGATTGCGTGCGTTATATCGTCGGCAAGCGCCGGCGCCTCGGCCTCGCCTCGACCTTTCTTGCCGAGCGCATCAATCCCGGCGAGAAGCTGAACGTCTATGTGCAGAAGGCGCACGGCTTTGGCCTGCCGCAGGATCCGAAGACGCCGATCATCATGGTCGGCCCGGGCACCGGCGTCGCGCCGTTCCGCGCCTTCCTGCTCGATCGCAAGGCGACCGGCGCGACAGGGAAGAACTGGCTGTTCTTCGGCCACCAGCGCAGTGACTATGATTTCTTCTATGCCGATGAGCTCAACGCGATGAAGACGTCAGGTCTGCTCACGCGGCTGTCCCTTGCCTGGTCGCGTGATGGTGCGAAGAAGTTCTACGTGCAGGACCGCATGCGGGAAGTCGGCCGCGAGTTGTGGACCTGGCTCGCCGAAGGTGCGCATCTCTACATCTGCGGCGACGCCAAGCGCATGGCGAAGGACGTCGAGCGCGCGCTGGTCGATATCGTCGCCCAATTCGGCGCCCGCTCAACGGACGAAGCCGTGGCCTTCGTTGCGGAACTCAAGAAGAAGGGCCGTTTCCAGCAGGATGTGTACTGAGCGAAGTCTTTCGAGCGGTTCCAATTTCACGCAATCTTAACGAAAAAAATTCCCATAACGATCGCTGCCGGAGAAATTTGGACTGGGAACGAGCTCCACGGGAGTGGCGGCATCGCTCTTTGGTCGCCGCTCTTGCAACGGCCGGCAGATGCTATTTGATGGCGCGCGATGGGGCATTGGAGAACCACCATGCGCGAACTATCAGCGGAAGCCCGCCTGCATTTTCACGCGCGCTCCCTGTCCCGCCGCACAGGCCGCGGCCTTCATCTCGCGGCGCTCTGCGGGGCGTTTGCGGTCATTGCCGCGATCGTGTTCGGCACCCTCTCGGTGCATCCGTTCTGATCAGTCACGATTTTGTTCGTAGGGTGGGCAAAATCGAGGAGCGCCCACCACCCTGATAGAGTCTCGTAGGATTGAGCGGCAAACGAAACCCACCAACTTCCCTGCAAGCGGATCGATGGGTTTCACTTCGTTCAAGCTATCCTGCGGCTTCGGCAGAAGCTTACGCCGAGCGCCTGAACGGCGCTACCGCAATTCCGGCATCCGCGAGCGCCTTCCGCAACCCCTTCGCAATGTCGACCGCGCCGGGCGTGTCGCCGTGAATGCAGACCGTGTCCATGCGCATCTTGATGCGCTTGCCCGTGATGGACACCACCTCGCCGTCCTGCACCATCCGCACCACGCGCTCAGTGACCTGCCGGGCATCATGCAGCACCGCGCCGGGCTTGCGGCGGGATACCAATTGCCCGTCATCTTCATAGGCGCGGTCGGCAAAGACCTCATGGACCATCGGCAGGTTGGCCTTTTCGCCGGCCTTAACGAGGCGCGAATTGGCGAGCACCACAAACACCAGGCTCGGATCGACGGCTTTGATCGCGTTTGCGATAGCTTGGGCGGTCATGTCGTCTTCACAGGCGACGTTGGAGAGCGCGCCATGCGCTTTCACATGGGTGACCTTGTGGCCGGCGGCGGTCGCAATCGCCTGCAGCGCGCCGATCTGATAGGCGACGAGATTCTCGATCTCCGATGATTTCAGCCCCGGCACCGGACGACGGCCGAAGCCGTGCAGGTCGCGATAGCCGGGATGGGCGCCGATGGAAACACCTCGCGCTTTGGCAAGATCCACGGTCTTGCGCATGATATCGGCGTCGCCGGCGTGAAAGCCGCAGGCGATGTTGACGGAGGTTGCAAGCTCGATCATGGCCTCGTCATTGCCCATCACCCAGGGGCCAAAGCTTTCGCCGAGATCGCAATTGAGATCGATTGTGCTCATGTTGGTCTTCCGCTTCCTGAAAGTCCCGCCCCTTGGCCGTCTGGCGGCACGTGATGCCAGGTGTCCGCATCCACCGCACTCACCGCGTGGCCCGCGACATTAGCATCGTGCAGTGCTTCGATGTTGAGTTCGACGTTCTCGATCGGGCGCAGGCGATCGGGCAGGGAGCGCAACAATTGCGCGTATTTTCTCGCTTCCGCCTGCGCCTCCACCACGCTGACCGCTTTGAAGCGGAACGCGGTTCCCGCCGGGGTCTGGGCCAGGCGGCGCAGGTCCGGGGAGATCACCGTTGCGATCTTCGGATAGCCGCCGGTGGTGCCGCGGTCCATCATCAACACGATTGGGGCGCCGTTGCCGGGCACCTGGATGCTGCCGTTCACGGTCCCATCGGAGACGATGTTGTGGCCGTGGAGATGCTTGATGACCGGCCCTTCCAGCCGATAGCCCATGCGGTCGCTGGTGGCCGAGATCATCCATTCGCTGTCGAGAAACAGCTTTTTCGCCTCGTCGCTGAACTCGTCGTCCTGTGGACCGAGCACCACCCGGATCGGGCCGTTCGTAGCTGCGGGCGGTTCGACCCGCCGCTCGGGCGCGCCGCTGGCGGCGCGTGCAGGCAGCTCATCTCCGGCCTGCAGCGGGCGTGGATAGGGGCTGCCGAGCCCTGCGCGGGCATTGACGGCGAGGCTGCCAAACATTGGCTCACCCGTGATGCCGCCTTCGATCGCGAGATAGCTGAAGGCACCGCCCTTGGCGAATCCGAGGGTGAGGGTCGCGTTCTCAGGAATGGTCATCGAGCTGTCGAACGCGACCGGCTGGCCGGCAATGTCGGCACTTCTGCTCGCGCCGGTCAGCGCGACGCGAACTGCCCCCTCACGCGCGGTGAAGGCCGCACCAAATGGGCCGATTTCCACGCTTGCCGCAAACGGCGTATTGCCAAGCAGCGTGTTAGCGGCCGCGAGCGCAAGCCGATCCATGGCGCCGCTCTCGGTCAAGCCATAACGCTGTGCTCCGTGGCGGCCGCCGTCCTGAACCGAGCTTGCAGGACCAATGCTGGTGACGACGATCTTGGTCATGAGGCCATCAACTCGGCAACGATCTCGCAGTTCTCCGCGGCTTTCTCCTGTTCCGCAAAAGTTTTCGTATCGATAGCGTAGAAGGTCACGCGGTCGCCGGGCTCCAGCAGGAAGATCGGTTCGCGATGCAACTGATAGGTCCGCACCGGCGTGCGTCCGAGAAGGTGCCAGCCGCTGGGAGCGGCGACGCATTGAATGCCAGTCTGCACGCCGCCGATCGAGATCGTGCCGGGCGGCGTCAACAGGCGCGGACTCTGCCGCCGCGGCATGTGCAGCGATTTATCGAGGCCGCTGAGATACGACCATCCCGGTGAAAAGCCGATCATGGCGACACGATACTTGCCTGCGACATGGCGCGCCACGATCTCGTCGGGCGTCGTGTTCAGCGCTTTCGCGACATCCTCGAGGTCGATGCCGTTCTCTCCTCCATAGGCAACAGGTACCCGCCAATGCCGCGTCTTTCCGTTCGGCGGGACGGGACGTTTTGCGAGCGCCAGCAATTTCTCGCCAAGCGTTGCGAAGTCGATTTGGCAGGGATCATAGTGCACCAGCAGCGACCGGTAGGTCGGCACGGCCTCGGTCACCCCCTCGATCGCTGCCTCGCTCAGCGCGCGATCGAGTGCCAGCACGCGCTGATTGGCGGTCTCATCGATCACCTTCGAGAACTCCACCGTGATAGCGCTGTCGCCGCTGGGCAAAAGGCGGGGTGGAGGGAACGTGGCTTCCATCGTCTCACAATGTCGCAATCGGGAGCTTTCCAAGCTGTAGCTTGTTTTGTGTTCCAGTGGAATCCGCTTTCCCGAAAAAATCCCGCAAGTTCAATAAATTGATGCAATGCCGCGCGATAAAGTCGCTTTATCGCTTGCGAGGAATTGAGCCCTGCAGCTTTCCCTTGACGGCAGGTGCGCGCCCCGCAAGATGCGCCCGCAATCTGCTCACCCTTAAGGAGCCTAATCTTCGATGTCCCTGACCCCCGACGCCATCGCGACCCTTTCCAAAGTCTCCACTGCGACCATCACCACAGTTCTCCTGAAAAAGGGGTTGCGAAACGTCTGGATGCGCGGCGCGCGTCCGTTGCATCCGGGGCAGAAGCGGCTGGTCGGCGCGGCCTTCACGCTCCGCTTCGTGCCGGCGCGTGAGGATCTGGCGACGCCGGAGTCCTGGTCGTCGCCGATTTCCACCCGCACCGCGATCGAGGCCATGCCCGAGGGCTGCATCGCCGTGGTCGATGCCATGGGCATCTCCGATGCCGGCATCTTTGGCGACATTTTGTGTGCGCGCATGGTCAAGCGCGGCGTCACGGCGCTGATTACCGATGGCGTGGTGCGCGATCTCGAAGGCGTGATGGGTACGAACCTGCCGGTGTGGTGCAATGGCTATGCGGCGCCGCCCTCGGTCGCAGGCTTGACCTTTGTCGGCTGGGGCGAGCCGATCGGCTGCGGCGGTGTTGCGGTATTCCCGAATGACATCGTGGTGGCCGACCAGGATGGCGCGGTCCTGATCCCGCAGGCTTTCCTGGACCATGTGCTCGCGGAAGGACCGGAGCAGGAACGCATGGAAGGCTGGATTGTCAACGAGGTGAACAATGGCGCATCGCTGCCTGGCCTTTATCCCATGAATGCCGAGACCAAGGCGCGCTACGCGGCGTCGAAGAAGTAGGGCGCAGAGTGTTGTAGGGTGGGCAAAGCGCACTTCAAAGCGCACTTGAAGCGTGCCCACCATCATACGACTGATAAAGATCGGTGGGCACGGCGTTGCCGCGCTTTTGCCCACCCCACAAGTGAGCAGACATAGGGAGAGACAGCATGGTGGACATCTATCTCGCCGGATCGCGCCCGACCCGCCGCGCATCGGCCGAAAGCTTTACGGGCACGGTATGGCAGGACCCGATCATCACCCCGCAGGCGCCGGCACGTGTTGCCTCCGCCCGCGTCGCGTTTGAGCCCGGCGCGCGCACGGCGTGGCACACCCATCCCTTGGGGCAAACGCTTTATGTGATCCAGGGTGTCGGGCGGATCCAGGCCAAGGGCGGCCCGATCCGCGAAATCAAAGCCGGCGATGTCGTCTGGATTCCGCCGGGCGAGAAGCACTGGCATGGCGCCGCTCCGACCACGGGCATGGTTCACGTCGCGATGCATGAATCTCTGGACGGCAATCACGTGACCTGGATGGAGCACGTCACCGACGCCGAATATAACGCGGCTGTTGGATAGGACTGTAGGTGGTCCTATCCTTTGCGCCGCTGGCGGCCGGATCGCCGTGCAGGCTTTCTCCGGTTTGGAGCCGCGCAGAATCCCGGTGTGCTCATCGTAAATCGCACCCATGAACCGGGCGCGCGTGAGTCGCGCCTCGGGCCAGAACGAGTCATGAAATAGGACTCGGTCGGCGGATAAGGCGCCGTTGGCGTTGTCGGCCATACCTCGTTGTCGCGCGAGCGGACTTCAGAGAAAGCGGTCAGGCGAAAAAGGCCCGAGCGGAATTTCGGGCTCGCGATGCCCGAGCAGTTGCGCGACCAGGCGGCCGGTGCGTGCCGAGCCGACCAGGCCGACATGGCCGTGGCCGAACGCATAGACGATGTCCTTCGAGGCCCTCGCATAGCCAATGCAGGGGCGGCCATCCGGCATGCTCGGCCGATGCCCGAACCAGATCTTGATGCGGGACGCCGGAATGTCCTTGGCCAGTTTCGGGAAAATGCCGAAGAGATTGTCGCGAAGAATATCGGCGCGCTTCCAGTTCGGTGGGGCATCGAGACCTGCGATCTCGACCGTGCCCGCGGCGCGCAGCCCCTGGTCGGTCCAGTTCACCACCATTTTTGCATCGGACGCCATCATGGAGGTGCGCGGTCCCGTGCCTGGATCTTCGACGACAACGTGATAGCCGCGCTCGGTCTCAAGCGGCAGGTTATCGCCGACGGAGGCCGCAAGCGCCTTGGACCGCGCGCCTGCGGCAACCACGGCGGCATCGCAGGCGATTTCGCCGCGGTCGGTGACGACGCTGACGAGTCTTCCGTTCTGAAGTTTGAGCGCCGTTGCCTTCGCAGCCACGCGTTGCGCACCGCGCGACAGCGCCAGCCCGGCAAGTGCGGCAACGTAATTGCCGGGGTTGCGGCAGCGCCCGGCCTCCTCGACCAGGACACCAAAGGTGTAGCGGGGATGAAGATCTGGCTCGCGCTGGCGCATTTCATCGGCCGAGAGCTCAAGCCACTCGATGCCGATGCGCTTGCGGATGCGCCAGCCGAGATCGGCATCGAACGGTGCGCGCGAGGGAAAAATGTGCAGCACGCCATTGCGCTCGATCAGATCGGGAACGCCAGCTTCCTCCGCCAACGTCTTGTGGAGGGCGGGCGCATCCTTGAGCAGCGGTCGCAGCGCGCGAGCCGTCGCCTCGACCTTCGCCTCGGTCCAGCCTGACAAGAGATAGCGGATCAGCCAGGGCAGGGCTTTCGGCAAATAGGACCAGCGGATTGCCAGCGGCCCCAGCGGATCCATCAGATATTTCGGCACCTTCTTCCAGACGCCAGGCTCCGCCGGCGGGATCACCGAATGCGACGACAGCCAGCCGGCATTGCCATAGCTTGCCGCCTGCGTCCCGCCGGGTTCGCCCGGATCGATCAGCGTTACGCGGCGGCCGTCGCGCAGCGCCTCGATGGCGCTGATCACGCCGACAGCGCCGGCTCCAATGATGGCAACGTGGCGCGCGCTGGTCTCTGTCATGGCTTAAGCCTTGCTGGGTACAAAGTCCTTGCCCACGGAGATCGCGCGCGGATCGAGCAAGCAATGCAGGATCGAGGGCTTGCCGGAGGCGAGCGCACGCTCGAACGCGGGCGCAAAATCCTCGGTTCGCTCGACCCGCTCGCCGTGGCCGCCGAAGGCTCTGGCATAGAGCGCGAAATCGGGGTTTTGGAGCTGCGTTCCGATCACGCGGCCTGGATAGTCGCGCTCCTGATGCATGCGAATTGTGCCGTATTGGCCGTTGTCGATGATGACGACGATGATCGCCGCGCCATATTGGACGGCGGTGGCGAACTCCTGGCCGTTCATCAGGAAGCAGCCATCGCCGGCAAAGGCCACGACGACACGATCGGGATATTGCCGCTTCGCCAGCACGGCGGCCGGCACACCATAGCCCATGGAGCCGGAGGTCGGCGCGAGCTGCGCGGCGAAGGTGTGGAACCGATGATGGCGATGCAGCCAGCCGGCATAATTGCCGGCGCCGTTGCAGACGATCGCGTCCTTCGGCAGGCGGTCCCGCAGCCACACGACGACTTCGCCATATTGGAAGGGGCCCGGTAGTTCGCGGGGCTTGTCGGTCCAGTCGAGGTACTCGGCGTGCGCCTTGGCCGCCTTGCCGGTCCAGGCGACAGCGGCGCGAGGCTTCAACGTCTCGACGGCCTGAGCGAAGGCGGTCGGGCTGGCCTCTATCGCAAGCGTCGGCTGATAGACCCGGCCGAGTTCTTCCGCGCCCGGATGCACGTGAACGAGCTGCTGAGCGGGGGAGGGAATGTCGAGCAACGTATAGGAGGAGGACGGCATTTCCGACAGCCGGCCGCCGATCAGCAGGATCAGATCGGCGCCGGTGATGCGCGCTTTGAGGCGCGGATCGGGTCCGATGCCGAGGTCGCCGGCGTAGGTGGGATGATCGGCGTCAAACAGCGACGCGCGGCGAAACGAGGTTGCGACCGGGAGTTCGAAGCGCTCGGCGAAGCGCGCAATACTCTTAATTGCCGTTTCGTCCCAACCCGACCCGCCGAGAATGGCGATCGGCGCCTTCGCTTGCGCGAGCAAAGCGCCGAGGCGCTCGATATCGGATGGCGCGGGCCAGCTCATCGCGGGCTCGACGCGCGGTGCGTCGCTCACTGCGGCTTTTTCGGTCAGCATGTTTTCCGGCAGCGCGATCACCACGGGGCCGCGACGGCCCTGCATGGCGATGCGGAAGGCGCGCGCCACCAATTCCGGAATGCGATCGGGGCGGTCGATCTCGACCACCCATTTCGCCATGCTGCCGAACATGGCTTTGTAGTCGACCTCCTGGAACGCCTCCCGCTCGCGCATACCGGTATCGACCTGGCCGATGAAGAGGATCATCGGCGTGGAGTCCTGCATCGCGATGTGCACACCGTGGCAGGCATTGCTTGCGCCGGGACCGCGGGTGACGAAGCAGATGCCGGGGCGCCCCGTGAGCTTGCCGTAGGCCTCAGCCATCATGGCTGCGCCGCCCTCGGCGCGGCAGATCATGACGTCGATCTTGCTGTCATGCAGCGCGTCCAACGCGGCGAGGTAGCTTTCGCCGGGAACGCAGGTGACCCGCTCGACCCCTTGCGCGACGAGCTGATCGACCAGGATCTGGCCGCCGGTGCGCAAGTTATTCTTGGCTGGGTTCGATTGGCTCATGACAGCTCCTTGCAAGCATTAGCGATGCGGGCGATGGCCTCGCGCAAGTTTTGTTCGGAAGCGGCGTAGGACAGGCGGAAAAACGGCGCAAGGCCGAAACAGGTGCCCGGCACCACGGCGATGTCGTGCCGTTCCGGGAAATAACGGCAGAGCGTGCTCCACCCGCGTCGGCTTCATGAATGACGGCGCCATGGCTGATCTCGGACCGCCCGCTAAGATCAAAGCCGCAGCGCGTACGAGAAGCGTGGGGCGGGGCGCCTCAATTGACGCGCGTCCAGGTCTGGCCCCCGCAGAACATGCCGCCAAAGGCGCAGCCCTGGACGCGAAGAGTGTCGGGTCCCTTCAAGGCGATGGTTGAGTCGTAGGTGCTGCCCGTGTTGGGATCAAGAATCCGGCCACTCCATTTCAGGTCCTTGCCCGGTTTCATGTTGATGAGAACCTGCTCGCCATTCTGGTTGGTCTTTGCGTCCACCGAATAGCCGCAGAGATTGGCGCCGCACTGCTCGATGCGGACCTTGCCTTCCTTCTCTTCCGTCAACCACACCCCAAGCGGCGAATTGGGATCGCGCAGCGCTGCGGGCACAGGGGCCGGCTGCGAGTTCGGCGCAGCAGCAGCGGCGGGCTTTGCTGCGGCATCCTGTTGTGCGACTGGTGCTGCCGTGTGAGAAGCAGGCGGAGGCGACATGGCTGCATCCGCCGGCGTGCTATTCGCCATTGTCGTCGGCTCGGGCTCCGCCGGTGGCGGGCTGTCCGTCGTCGGAGCGGCTGGAGACGGCGTCACCGCCGTTTGCGCGGGCGCTGGTGTGGCAGCGGCCTCACCAGGCGGCGCGGCTGGTGTCTGCGGCTGCGGCTCGACCTTGGCCTCCTGCGGAGGCTGTTGTTGCTTGCGCGCGGACGCCCGATCATGATTGCGGATGCGTTTGGCCTTGCGACCGGTGTTGTCGTAAATGCCAGGGATCGAGACAATGCCGCGGTCCGGATCGATATGGATGGTGTGCCCGCCATAATGGAACGTGTATTGGGCCTGGGCGGCGCTGCTCGCGAACAGGAATGCGGCAAGAGCCAACAGCCTTGTCATCGTGACCTCCTGAGCGGGCTTTGTCCCTCGCACGGGTCCTACGCATGGGCGTGCGCCCAAAGCGCGATCCAGATCACTTCAGAACATGAGTCGTGGGCTAGCGACTCAGGTTCAATGCGCCCCGCGCACCCGGTCCGGACGGCCGATCAATGTCCGGAGAGCGCGGACGGTTCCTGACCTCACTCGAACCAGGCTGCATAAATCTTCTTGAAGCTGCCGTCCTCCATCGCGATATGCAGCCACTGGTCGACAAAGGCTTTCAGAGTCTCGTCGCGCTGCAGCCAATAAGCCTTCTCGGCAAAGTCGAACGGTTTGTCGGGATGTATAGCACAGAGCACCCCGGGATGCAGCTTCTGCTGATAGCGGGTTTCGGAGGCGTCCGTCATCATCAGATCGGCATCGCCCTTGGCGATCTCGTCGAAGATCGTGACATTGTCGCCGTAAACCTTGATGTCGGCATTCTTGATGTGGGCGCGCGCAAAGCGCTCGTTGGTACCGCCGGGATTGACGATCACGCGGACTCCCGGCTGATCGATCGTTTCCAGCGTCTGGAATTTGTCAGCATCGGCGCAGCGCGCGATCGGCGTTTTGCCCTCGCGCATGACAGGCGTTGAGAAGAAGCCTTTCTTCTGCCGGTCCAGCGTGATCGAGACGCCACCCATCGCGACATCGAAATTGTCGGCCTCGAAATCCTTGGTGAGCTGCGGCCAGGCTGTTTTGACATAGTCGACCTTGACCCCAAGCGCTTTGCCCAGGGCTTCCGCCATATCGACGTCAAAGCCACGGAACTTGCCGCTTGCGCTATCGAACGCGCTGAAGGGCAGATAATCCCCGGTCATGCCGACGCGAAGCGTTCCGCGCTTGATGATCTCGTCGAGGCGGGAGATCTCCTGACGGGGCTCTTGGCGAGACTCTTGGGCCTGCGCCGCGCTCGCCAGAAGCACGAACACTGCAGCGAGGCAGGACAGGATGCGTTGCATCGGGCTCTCATTCGCGAAAGGAAACGCCGAGTCGATTGTCCTATGGGCAAGTCCTCGGCATTCGCAAACACGCCCGATATGGGAAAGGCAAGAGGCTAAACCTCGCCCTGCCGCCGCACGTCCTCCGCAGCCTCGGCTGTAGGACTGCGAGCAATCATCTCACGTCGGATCTGCTCAAACCGGGCCCGCGCCTCGCTCTCGCGTTCGTCGACCATCTTGATCGCCGCTTCCGCGCTCATCGGGCCGAGCACAATCGGGGCGGAATTCTCTCCGATCATCTCGTCGACATAGTACTCGTCGTTTTCGCCGCGGCGCACGCTCCATTTGAAACGGATCGCGGCCATCGGGCCGGGACCGATCTTGGTGTAGCCATCGGCGCCGACCGGCGCGATAGGGGGCGATGCAGTCGTGGGCTGTTCTGATCCACGAGGGGTCTGCGGGTACTCAAGGATGCTCGCAATGGTGGCGAGCGCCTCATCCGTTGGATCGCTCTGGGTCAATGTTCCGTCCTCCGAAACACGGCATCCGGCCCACCCGTGCCATGGCCGGCGCGCAGGTTCGGTTAGGCTTGCCCCCGAATAAGGCCGAGTTTGGGCTATTTAGGTGCAAATCGGCGGCAGTTTCGCGCGCCACGGCCGCTCCTGCTCGAGCTGCGCGGCGAGGCGCAGCAGCATCGCTTCATCGCCGAAGCGCGCGGCGAACATCATGCCGACGGGCAACCCGGCACTATGCCAGGCAAGTGGCACCGACATGGCAGGCTGGCCCGACATGTTGAACATCGAGGTGCCCGGCATGTAACGCCGCAGGGTTGGCCCGATATGGGACAGGTCCTGCGCCATCGCATTGAGCTCGCCGAGACGCAGCGGCGGCGTGCACAAGGTTGGGCTCAGGAAGACGTCGCAGCTTGTGAAGAATTCGGCGAGCGCGCGCGAGATCCGGAACGCGCCGAGCTCCGCCGCGGCGTAATCGGTCGCACTGGTGCTTTGCGCATTGTGTGCCATGACAAGCGTCAGGATCTCGAAATCCTCCGCCGTCATGGGGCGCCCGAAGCGCTTTTCCGCCAGCCGCACGCTCAGGGCGGTGTTGGCGCCGACGATGGTTGCCATCACCTCCGCGGGATCGAGCGGCAGCACGGGCGCGCGCTCCTCGACATGGTGACCAAGCTTCTCCAATAGCAATGCGGTGTCGCGCACGGCCGCCGATATCTCGGGATCGATCGCCTCGCCATAGGGCGACTTGGCCGTAAAGGCGATGCGCAGGCGGCCGGGGTGGCGCCTGACTTCTTCGACGAACGGCCGCTCCGGCGCCGGCGCGTGATAGGGGCTCGTCGGCTCCGGCCCGCACAGCGCGTCCAGCATGGCCGCGCTGTCGCGCACGCTGATGCTGACGACGTGCCCGCAGGAAAAGCCGGCCCAGCCCTGGCCGCGATCCGGCCCAACCGGATTGCGCGCGCGGGTCGGCTTCAGCCCGAACACGCCACAGGCCGAGGCGGGGATGCGGATCGAGCCGCCTCCGTCGCTGGCGTGGGCCACAGGCAGGATGCGCGCGGCGACCGACGCCGCGGCGCCGCCGGAGGAGCCGCCTGCCGAATGTGCGAGATTCCAGGGATTGCGGGTTGGGCCATGCAGGCGAGGTTCGGTGGTCGGCATCAAGCCGAACTCGGGGCTCGAACTCTTGCCGAAGATCGTCAGCCCCGCCTTCAGGCAGCGCCGCGCCAGCGTGCTCGAATGATCGGCGACCTCGTCCTTGTAGAGACTGGCGCCGAATGTCGTGCGCGTGCCCTCCAACAGATCGAGGTCCTTCAGCAGGAAAGGAACGCCCGCGAAGGGGCCTTCAGGAAGTCCCTTGTCGATCTGTCGTTCGGCATAGTCGTAATGCTTGACCACGACGGCATTGATCTGCCGATCGACTTTTTCAGTTCGCGCGATGGCTTCGTCGAGCAGCTCTCGAGGCGTCACCTCCTTTTTGCGAACAAGATCGGCCAGACCGACCGCGTCGTAGCTGCCATATTCCTTGAAAGCCATTGGACAACCCATTGAAACTGGGCGCACAGCGGGCGTACCCGGACAGCGCGCCTGCTGCTGCCGAAATCAGCCGAGCACGTCCTGATTGATCACGTTCTGCCGGATCGGATCGCCGTCAAGCGCGCTCAGGATGTTGCGCGCGGTCTGCTCGCTCATGCGGTCGACAGCTTCGCGGGTAACGCCCGCGACATGCGGCGCCGTGATGACGTTGGGCAGACCGAACAGCGGATTGCTGACCGGCGGCGGCTCCTGCTCGAAGACGTCAAGGCCGGCGCCGGCGAGCTTGCCTGATGCCAGCGCATCGTAAAGCGCCTTCTCGTCGACAATGCCACCGCGCGCGGTGTTGATGAGGTAGGCGGTTGGTTTCATCAGCCGAAGCCGCGCCGCGTTGAACAGCCCGACCGTTTCCGGCGTCTTCGGACAATGAATGCTGACGAAATCCGCGCGCGGCAATGCCGCATTGAGCTCGGGGACCGCTTCGCAGCCGGCCGCCTTGATATCAGCGGGGCTCTTGTATGGATCGTAGACCAGGACCTGCATCTCCATGGCCTGACAGCGCTTGGCGGTGCGGGTGCCAATGCGCCCGAAACCAACGATCAGCAAGGTCTTGCCGAAGAGGTCGTAAGGCAATTTACCAAGCCGCTCAGGCCAGGTGCCGTTCTTGACCATCGTGTCCATTTCAACGGCTCGCTTGGCGAGCGTCAGCATCATGAACAGTGCACATTCGGCTACCGAGGGGGAGTTCGCCGTGCCCGCCACCATCAGCGGGACCTTGCGGCGGCTCAGCGCCGGCACGTCCACCGCGTCGTAGCCGACCCCGATGCGGGTCACGACCTTCATGTCGCCGGATGCTTCGAGTTCGGGCTCGCCGAACCTGGTCGCTCCGAGCGCAACTCCGTGCACCGGCGCCTGCGCACGCAAGAGGGCCTCGAAATCCGGGGCCGAAATCATGTTGGGGAATTCGACGAGATCGATGTCGTCACGCGCATTGAGGAGTGCTCGCCCCGTCGCCGACATGGATTCCGTGACGAGGATCTTCTTCTTGTTTGCTGTCATTTCCTGCCCTTAGGAGAGTGTCTACGGTCGCCCCAGGACGACGCCACTCGCCTCGTTTAGCAGGTGCATGTTGTTGAGGTCCACAGCCAATCGCATCGGCGCACCGTCGCGCGCGCCCCAGTTAGGGTTGACGCGTCCGCAGATCTGAGCGCCTTCGAGGGTGAAGTAGACCAGCGTCTCCATCCCCATCGGCTCGGTCACATCGAGGACCGTGTCGAAAGCTTCGACACCCGGCTCGTCGTGCGGCCGCGCCTCGGTGATGTGCTCGGGCCGGATGCCCATCAACAGCGGCTCGTTGCGCGGAATATTGTGGTAACGTACGGCGCGCTGGCCCGGCACCGGGAAGGCGAGGCGGTCGGTGAGGCGGACATTGAGCTTGCCGTCAAGCTCCTCGAGCCGGCACGGCACGAAATTCATCGCGGGCGAACCGATAAAGCCGGCTACGAACCGCGTGGCCGGGTTGTGATAGAGCTCGTTCGGCGTGCCCATCTGCTCGATCCGGCCCTTGTTCATGACTACCACGCGATCGGCCAGCGTCATCGCCTCGACCTGGTCGTGGGTCACGTAAACCGTGGTGGTGCGCACCTTCTGGTGCACCTTCTTGATCTCGATGCGCATTTGCACCCTGAGCTTGGCGTCGAGATTGGAAAGCGGCTCGTCGAACAGAAAGACCTTGGGATTGCGCACGATGGCGCGCCCCATGGCGACACGCTGGCGCTGGCCGCCGGATAGTTGTTTCGGCTTGCGGTCGATGAGGTCGGTGATGTCGAGCAGGCGGGCGGCTTCGGTGACGCGGGCCTTGATCTCGGACTTGGGGTAGTGCTTCAGCCGCAGCCCGAAGGACATGTTCTCCTCGACCGTCATATGCGGGTAGAGTGCGTAATTCTGGAACACCATCGCGATGTCACGATCTTTCGGCGGAACGTCATTCACGACGTCGCCGCCGATCATGATGTCGCCGTCGGTGATGTCCTCGAGCCCCGCGATCATCCGCAAGGTGGTCGACTTGCCGCAGCCGGACGGGCCGACCAGCACGACGAACTCCTCATCGGCGATGTCGAGGTCGATGCCGCGCACGGCTTCGACGTCCTCGTAGCGTTTCACCACTTTGCGCAGATTCACTTCGGCCATCGGCTTCAACCCTTCGTCGCGCCGGCGGTGAGGCCGGCAATGTAATAATCCATCAGGAAGGCGTAGATGATCAGCGGCGGTGCCGCGCCAAGCAGCGCGCCGGTCATGATCTGACCCCAGTTGAACACGTCACCCTTGATCAGCGTGGTGACGATGCCGACCGGCAGCACGAGTTGATCAGTCGAAGTCGTAAAGACCAGCGGATAGAGGAACTGCGCCCAGGACACCGTGAAGGCGAAGATGGTGGCGGCGATGAGTCCCGGCAGCGCCACCGGAATGAAGATGCGCGTCAGCGTCTGCAGCCAGGAGGCACCGTCGATGATGGCGGCCTCGTCCAGCTCCTTCGGGATCGACGCGAAATAGCCGATCATGATCCAGGTGCAGAACGGCACCGTCAGCGTCGGATAGACCAGCAGCAGCACGTACCAATGGTTGACGAGTGGGATTCCCGTCCAATCGCTGAAGAACGAGAACATCTTGAACAGCGGAAGAAACAGCAGCGAGTCCGGGATCAGGTAGGTCAGGAAAACGCCCGTCGCCAGCATCGCCGAGCCCCAGAACTTCATGCGCGCCAGAGCGAAGGCCGCGGGTATGCTGATCAGCATGGTGATGATCACGACGACGACCGACACCATCGCCGAATTGAGGAAGAAGCGTATGTACTGGTTCGATCCCAGCAACTCGATGTAGTTGCTGAGCGTCGGATGAAACACCCACCAGGGATTGGTCGCCGCGGAGATCTCGGCGCTGCTCTTGAGCGACGTGATCAGCATGTAGAACGGCGGCGTGAGCGAGAAGATCGCGAACACGATGAGGAAGAAATACGACCAGCGCAACGCCCAGGCGCGGCTCCGGCGCATGCTGCCGTATTTCACCTTGCGGGTCGGTCCGGATTTATCGATTGCGAGCGTGCTCATCAGGCTTCGTTCCCACGTTTGGAGATGTCGCGCAGGATGAAGATCGCAGCGATCGCCAGGATCGGGAACATGAACAGCGAGACGCTGGCGCCGAGCGGAATGTCGCTGCCCTCGATGCCGACCCGGAACGCCCAGGTCGCAAACAGGTGCGTGCGATCCAACGGGCCGCCATTGGTCAGGATTCTGACGATGTCGAAATTGGCGAAGGTGACGATCAGCGAGAACAGCGTCGTGATCGCGATGATGTTGCGCATCATCGGCAGCGTCACGTACCAGATCCGTTGCCACCAATTGGCGCCGTCGATCGCGGCGGCCTCATAGAGCTGATCCGGCACCGACTTCAGCGCCGCCAGGTACATGATCATGAAGAAGGGGGCGCCGTACCAGATATTGACGAGGATCACCGAGAAGCGCGCCCAGCCGGCTTCGCCAAGCCAAGGAATTGGGCCGATGCCGAACAGCGAGAGCGTGTAGTTGAACGCGCTGTAGGAAGGATCAAACAACCAAAGCCAGGCCAGCGTGCTCATTGCGGGCGGGATCACCCAGGGTACCAAGAGCATGCCGCGCCATTTGCGCTGACCTTTGGCCGGGATGTTGTGGACGAAATGCGCGACGATGAAGCCGATCAGCGCCTTGAAGATCACGGCCGTGATGGCAAAGATGCAGGATTGCTTGACGACCAGCCAGAACGTCTCGCGCCTGAACAGAAACTGGAAATTGCCGAGGCCGACGAACTTCTGCATCGACTTGTTCAATGTCGCCAGATGCAGCGAGTAGAACGCCGGATAGACCACGAGGATCGCGATCAGCAGAATGAGCGGCAGCGTCATCAGGAACGCGGCGGTGGACTTTCGCTTGAGCGCGTAGCGTAGGCTTGAGCCCCGGCGGGTGCTCGTTGCGCGGGCGATCCTGTTCTGTTGAAAGGCGACATCAGCCATGGTGCGTGTTCCTTGCAGGGACTTTCACCGGCAAACCGTTCCGCCGTGGTCTGCTTCCGGCTCAGGCGAGGATCGATGCACCAGGGCAACCCGCAACTGGCCGGATCGCCATGGCGCAGATCGATGCGTCAGCTTCGCAGGAAGCCCTCGCACTCGCCTTCCGCCCAGGCGAGCGTGTCCTCCATCTTCTCGCCGTGCGCGTAACGCAGGCACATCTTGGTCTGCGTCGCCTGGAAGTAGATCTGTTGGGCGACCTTGGGCGGCGCCGGCGAAGCTGCGATGGAGAGTACCTGATGGTGATACGGGTTCGGGTAGTGGTACAGCGTGCCCTTCGGCGGCTCCGCCTCCGCCCACACCTTCAGTGTGGTCAGATTCTCAAAGGCCGGCAGATCGTAGCCGCCGCTCGCGTCGACCATCTTCTCGATGGAAGATGGCTTGGACAGGTGGACGAGCAAGCTCTTGGCCGCTTCCTTGTTCTTCGAGAAGGTCCAGATTGACCAGAAGAAGGGCAGGAATGGCGCAAAGCGGCCTTTGGGCCCGACGGGGAAGCCATGTGTCCACAATTGCTCCGCCACTTGCGGCGCATCGCGTTTCGCCACCGCCCAGGCGCTCGGCGGGTTCATGATCATCGCGCCCTTGCCGGCGACGAGCCATTTGTTGTTCGAGGCGTCGTCCCAGGCCGCGACATCGGGCGGCAGGAAAGGGACCAACTTCTTATAGAATTCGAGCGCTTGCCGGACGTTATCGGTTTTCACGGTCAGATCGCCCTTGGCGTTGACGAGTTCCGCGCCAAAAGCCTGGAAGAACGCGCCGGCAGTGTCGACGGAGTCGGAGGTTTCGCCGAGTCCGATGCCGAAGGGGTAACCGGCCTTGTGGCAGGCTTCGGCCGCCTTGAGGAAGGTATCGGTGTTCCAATTGTCGGCCTTGGGCGGGCTGCCGGCCGGATACATCTCCTGCACGTCGATCCCGGCATATTTCTTCATCAGGTCGATGCGGGAGCAGGGGCCCTTAATCTGGCTGCCGACGCAAGCAGGCACTCCCATCCACTTGCCGTCGAGATTGCCGAGATACTTCACGGTGCCATTGACTTCCCCGTTCTGCTTGATGATGGGCTCCATGATGTCGTTCACGGGTTCCATCAGGTCGGAATTGGAATGACACCACCAGGTCGGCATTTGGAAAATATCGTGGCCGGACTTCGCCTGCGCTTCGGCGGCAATGGTCACCAGGTTCTTGTTGCCCTGGCTCGTGATGTAGTCGATCTGAAGGTCGACTTTCTCTTTGGCTGCCCATTCATTGCAGAGTTCAGTGGAGGCCTTGTTGGCGCCGGGAACCCAGTGATCCCAGAAACCGATCGAGAGTTTGCCGGCTGCGTGCGCCGAACGAACGTAAGGCGCGGCGACGAGCGCGGCGGATGTGACGGCAGTACTGGCTACGAATTCACGGCGTGTGAGCCTTCTCCCTGACATGGCGTTCCTCCTGGTGAGCCATCTTATGTGATGAGAAATCTCGTTTTCTGTTTTTGCGTCGCGGCCCAGTCAGGCTTCGCGGAGATTTCATTGTCAGCGATCAGAGCAGAATTGAAAGCTTCTGTCGAGAAATCCGGTGACGGAGTTCTCTAGAACTAACGTTGCGTCCGATGCGCCTGCCTTCCGAAAGTTAACGCACGTGTTTGCGATGACGCGGCGTCGAATATTGCGTCGCACATAATGCGCAGTCTCGATCTCTCCGCTTTGCTCTGCGTGCGCGTTGCGCAATGACACGGCAATCTCGCTTTGTCATTGCCGCGATCGCCAGCCGAGCATGCACCGCTCCGTCTGTAATGGCCTCGCCGGTCACGGTTTTTCTCGATCGCTGCAAAGCGTCGCACGCGGTGGACTTAGACACTGCGGAAACGTAAGAATCGAGCCGTGGGATGGGGAGTCCCGCCGCTCGTTAAACCCAACGATTTTCGATTCCGATCCCTCATGGAGCCTGGCAAATGATCAGCAGGACGTCGAAGCTGCGTGCGCGTTTGAGGCTGTGCATCACGCTTGGGGCCGCCGCCATTGCCCTGGTAGGCGCGCCGCGACAGGGTGACGCGCAGGGGCTGGTCAAGGGCGTGGAACAGGGCGCGCGGGAGGGCAACAAGGCTGCAGGTCCTGTCGGCGGCGTCTTGGGTGGCGCGATCGGCGGGGTTGTCGGCGTCGTCACCGGCGTTACGGGCGTGTTTACCGGGAATAACGGGCAGCAGGCTACCGCGCCCGCTGCCAATGACAAGAACGACAAAGACAAGGACAGGCAGAGCAACGCGGCAAAGACGCCGAAGGCCACCAAGACGGCCAAAGCTCCGAGCGCACCACCAAGCAATAACAGCAATAATAACAGGCCCATCACGGTGCTGACGCAGGAGGGCGAGCCGCAACTGTCGGCCGACCAGATCGTCGCCAACAACGACGTGCTCATCGATCGGATCAAGAAGGAACTGAACCTGACGGCGGACCAGGAGAAGAATTGGGGACCCTTTGCGAGTGCAATGCACTATCTCGGTCACAATGGCGCCGACCGTCTCAATTTGCGCATCGCCCGCGCCAAGCGCGATCCGCCTGATGACATCATCGAACAGATGCGCAATGAGGCGCAGTTTCTGGTCGACCGTGCCTCCGATCAGCGCAACGTGGCCGACGCCGCCGAGCCGCTCTATGCGAGCCTCGACGACAAGCAGAAGCAGATCTTCGTCGAGGAGATGGTCCGCCTCAGCCACGAGCGCGGACTGGACTAGCTAGAGCATGGTCCGGAAAGCGTGCAGCGGTCTTCTAAAAGGTCACGCTCAAACAAAAGCTTAGAGCGCGATGACGATTCAACCTGATCTCATCACGGCTCTAAAGCGTGATGGCATTAAGTTCGATAACCTGAATTTTTGAGGTAGTTGGCACATTCCTCGGAGGTGAAGGCATCGAGTGCATGGCCGATTGCGGTGCAGACGGCCTCGACGGTTCGCGCGGCAGCTTTGCGGACCAGGTGCTTAAGCTTGGCAAAGACTTGTTCGATCGGATTCAGGTCGGGCGAGTATTTTGGCAGGAAGAAGAGCTTGGCGCCGACCGAGCGGATGAGCTGGCGAACTGCTTTGCTCCTGTGGCTGCCGAGGTTGTCCAAGATGACGATATCGCCGGGCTGAAGGGTCGGCAGGAGGACCTTCTCGACGTAAGTGCGGAAGCTCACGCCATCGATCGGCCCTTCGATGAACCATGGTGCATCGATCCGGTCGTGGCGCAGGGCCGCCAGGAAAGTCATGGTCTTCCAGCGGCCGTGGGGAACCTTGGCGTGAAGTCTGCTCCCGCGCGGCGCCCATCCCCGCAAGGGCGCCATATCGGTCCGGGTCCAGGTCTCGTCGATGAAGACCAGCCGCTCAGCATCGACGCGACTTTGATACTTTGTCCACTGGGCTCGCCGCCGCGCGACCTCGGGTCGATCGCGTTCGCCAGCCGCCACGCTTTTTTTTGAAGCTGAGCTTCTCGGCATGCACGAAGTCCCATACCGAGTGGTAGTCGACCTTCAGGCCGCGGCCGGCAAGCTCGGCAACGAGACCGCGTATCGTGAAATCGCCGTCCTTGATCCGTTGGGACAGCCAGACCGCATGGTCTCCCGAAACCGCCTTCGGCTTGTGGCCGCCCATCTGGCCAGGCTCGACGCTGCCGGTCTCGTCGACACGCTGCATCCAGCCGATGGCCGTGCTGATCGCCACCCCAAACTGCTTGGCGGCCCGATTGCGGGACATCCCGCCCTCGATCGCGGACACGACTCGCTTACGCAGATCCAGAGAATAAGGCTTGCCCATCCATGCTGGCCTCCTATCCAGCCAGCATGGTGAATCAGAAACACGCTGATTTGGGAATCCTAAATCGATTCAACCTAACCCCATCCCGCTTTAGAAGGGAGGCGGCGCGTGGCGCGTCGCCGGACGACGCGCTCTCGTTTCGACGCGCCCCACGCTTGCGAATAGCCGGGCACGCGCGCCCTGGGGTAGGTTAAAGGCCCGGCACCCGGCTATCCTGCCGCAGCGGCGCGGCTCTTCAAATCCTCAATGCAATGATGAAGAAAAGCCGACCGTTTCGCGCCCGACTGATGGCTGCGGCGTGACCTTTGTCGGGATCGACATTACGTGAGCGCCGCGCGTTGCATTCGCGCCGCACCCGGCGGCCGAATGATACCGCAGGCGCTCTTGCTCAGGGCTTAAGCCCCAGGGAAATTCAGCTCAACTCCGACGCCATCGGGATCATAGAGAAAGAACTGGGTATCACCGGTACGCGGCACGACACTCTCCCGAAACGTCACGCCCTTTGAGCGCAGGCGATCACGCATGGCCTCGACGTCGGTGGCGGCAAAGGCGATGTGGTCGAAGCGGCCGGTGTCCTCGTACTTCTTCTCGGTGCCGCGCACGACAATCCCCTCCCGCGGCTTGCGGGTGCCCATCAGGTGCACGGTGGCGACCCCGCCGGAGTAGAGCCAATAGCCCGGGAAATCGAGCGGCGGACGGTCGCCGATTTCGAGGCCGAGCACGTCGACATAGAAATCCTTGCTGCGCTCGAGGTCCTGCGGCTCGATGGTGAAGTGCTGCAGTCTGCCAAGCGGCATGCCTTTGTTCTCCCTAGACGAAGGTGAGGTCGGCGTCGGCGCCAAGCATCCACGCACCGACGGTCTCGAAATGGCTCATTCGCCCCTGCAATTGCTGCGTCACGGTATGCATGTCGCGGAAGCGCCGCTCCAACGGGTGGTTCTCGAAGATCGCCGTGGCGCCAGCAGTATGATAGGCGAAGTCGACCGCCTCGCGCGCTTTCACGATGGCGTGCGTTGCTGCCATCCGCACGACGATGCGCTGTTCCACCGTGATCATTGCGCCGGCCTGAAGCTGCTTCCAGATCTCAGCCATCGATTGCAGCACAAAGCCGCGGGCGGCGCGGAGCCCCACTTCGGCCTGGGCCAGGCCTGATTGCACCACGGCATTGTCGCGCAACGGGCTCTTGAAGCCGCGCGGCACCTTGTTGCGCGCCAAATCGATGAAGCAGTCGAGCGCGCCGCGGGCAATGCCGCAGGCGACGCCGGCAAAGCCGACCTGGTAGCAGGTGCCGGAGCCCATGCGGTAGAGCGGACCGCTCTCCCGGCATTCGCGATCGAATTCCCGGGTGATCGAATGGTCGGCGCGGACGAAGAAGTCGTTCAGAGCGAATTGATCACTGGCCGTGCCCCGGAGGCCGACCGTGCTCCAGATATCGGTCCAGATCACGTCCTCGCTCCTCACCAGCATGGTGCGCTCGAGCTGAACGCCGTTCTCGTCGCGTTTTGGCGAGCCGTCCGTGTTGAAGATCGGACAGTGCGCGCCCAGCCAGGTCGCATGGCGGCCGCCCGAGGCAAAGGCCCAGACGCCCGTTACGCGGTAGCCGCCCTCGCATTCGATCGCCTTCACCTTGGGACCCGGTCCCCAGGCAAGCACCGCACGGGGGTCATCGCCGAAGATCGCCTGCGCCACCGGCAGGTCGAGATAGGCCGCCGACATCGCGCAGCCGCCGGCCTGGCTGAGGCACCAGGCCGTCGAGGCGTCCGCCTGCGCGATAGTCTCCATCACGTGGAAGAAGGTAACGGGATCGGTCTCGATCCCGTTGCATGAGCGCGGTAGCAGCAAGCGGAAAAGCCCGGCTTCATGCAGCTTGTCGAGCAGGGGAGGCGGCAATCGCCGCTCCCGTTCGATTTCGTCGGCCGCGGTTGCAACCGCCTCGCGGAGGGCTTGCGCGCCGGCTATCACGCCTGGATCGCCCGCAAGGTTGGCTGTGGTTACGGCAGGCATGGCTGAACCCCTCAGGCCTGCCGGACCTGCACCGCGGGCAAATCGGCTGCGGCGTTCAGTTCCTGGTCGATCTGCTCGATCGACTTGCCCTTGGTCTCGATGCCCACGAAGTAATAGACGGCGCCGGCCATCAGGAACCAGCAGCCGAGATAGACGAAGGCCGTTGGGATCTGCGGCAGCGGCACGTCCGGCTTGAGGTAATTGTTGGAGCCGACGATCAGGGCGAGTCCGACCGGGCCGATGATCTTGCCGATGCCGCCAAAGCCGTAGGCGGAGCCCATGCCGGAGGTACGCAAGTGCGACGGCCAGACTTCCGCGGCATAGGGGCCGACGATGGCAAAGCCGCCGTCCGCGAAGAAGAAGGTCACAGCCAGGATCAGCCAGAACGCCGAAACACCCATGATGGTCGCATCATAATTGTAGCCCGCCAAAATGGTCAGGAACCCCGCGCCGAAACCGAGCAGGCCGCCGGCGTTGCGCCGTCCCATGAGTTCCGAAAAGAACGAGAAGGACAGCCGGCCGATGAAGCCGAACACGCTCAGCAGGATCATCATCCGGGCGGCCTCCTGCGGGGTCACCTTCAAGAGCACCACGAACAGCGATGGCGCCCACAGTGTGAGGCCGTAGACCCCGGTCTGGGCCCCGGCATTGCCAAGCCAGGACACGATCAGGCTCCGCGGATATTTGAAGAGATCGAACCAGTTGCTGACAACGACCGGTCCGGCATCGGCCGCGGTCGGCATTGGCAAGGAAGACGGCTCGACCTGCAGCGCCCAGGCGAGCGACTTGCGCGCCTCCGCATATCGACCCTGCCGGCAGAGCCAGCGTGGACTCTCGGGAACCCAGATACGGACCAGGAGCACCAGCAAAGCCGGCAGCACGCCGATGGCAAAGAGCAGCCGCCATTGATCGGTGCCAATGAAGGCGCCGAGGATCGCTCCGATACCAACGCCAAGTGGAATGACGCAAGTGACGAGCCCGCCAACCCAGCCGCGCTTGGAGGAGGGCATGAATTCCTGGACCAAGGGCAGGTCGACGCAATAAAGGCCGCCGACGCCGGTGCCGACGAAAAAGCGCATGATCGCCAGATAGATCCAGCCGTTGTCGGGCGTGAAATAAAGCAGCCCCGTGGCAACCGAGAAATTGATGACGGTGCCAATGAAAACCAATCGGCGGCCGATGCGGTCGGCGAGCCAGCCCCAGGCGTAGGCGCCGATGATCGCGCCGATTCCCGAACTCATGAGCACGGTCGCGGATTGGCCGAAGGTGAGCTTCCATGGCCCGATCAGAAAGGCGAGCACGAAGCCGATCAGGAAATAATCGAAGAACTCCAGGGCATCACCGATGATGGCGGCGATGAGAATCTTGATCTGATTTCGGGACAGACTCGTGCGTCGATCGAGTATATCGAACATGGCGTTTCCCCAATGGCGCATGTTCATTTTTAGGAGGCGTGCGTTGCGCCTGCGCTTTTCGCCTTCATGCGAAGGCTACCCTGCGATTGCGACAAGCGGCAAGGCCGGAACCGCGTTCGGCTCATGGCTATTGCGGCGCGGGAGAGTAGGCGCAAATGTCGACGCGATGTGCACGGCAAGTGCCGGGATTCAAAGCTGGTTTGGCGCAACGTCGCATCAACGCGCCGCGCTGGTGTGGCCAACGCCACGCCGGCCTATGACTGCAAAGTGATCGGTATCGCCCCAAACCGGCGGGCAACACCACGCGACATCAGCGCTTCAAGAGCTTGTTGAGCCGCTTGTCCAATTCCTCGAACGACATCGCGCCTTTCACCATTTCGCCGTTGATGAAGAAGGTAGGCGTCGCGCTAACCTTGAGCTGGTCAAAGGCGAATTTCTGGCCGGCCGCGATCTTGTCGAGCATTTCCTGGTTCTTCTCGCAGCTGTCGACGTCCTGCTCGCTCATGCCGAAATGGCCGCCGATGGATTTCAGCGTATCGGTGGTGTGTGCCACGACCGCGTCCTGCTGCTTGAACAGCATCGTGAGAGCGTCGAAATAGCGCTGCGCATTGTCGCCGGCGATGCAGCGCGCAAGCATCGAGGCGGCCACAGCCTTGATCTCCAGCGGGAACTCCCGCGACACGAAGCGAACCTTGCCCGTGTCGATATATTTCGCCTGCAGCATGGGAAGGACGTTCTCCGCAAAGGCTGCACAATGCGGACAGGTCAGCGATGAGTATTCGATGATGGTGACAGGCGCCTTTTCGCGACCGAGGGCCATGTCAGGCAGCGGCTGCGACTTCGCCAACAGCGTCAGCGTCTGCGCCTTGTCGGCGCGAGCCTCAGGCAGCACGAACATCGCGCTCAGCACAAATAGACCAAGAGCGGCGAGGCGAGAATGGGTCGGCAATGGCTTGCTCCGAACAGCGGATCTTTGGTTTTGTCCCAAGGCACCCGCGTCACATGCAGCCATCTCGCTACCGCGAAACGAGTGATCTGACAATCGGCCACGGGCCTGTCCTATCCGACGTTCAAATCGAAACCCGCGATAATCACGCCAGGTGAAACGGCCAGAACCAAGCAGCACAAAAAGCGAGAGAGCTTTAAGGGATCGATCACCGACTGTCGGCTTGCCGCGGATTCCTAACCAATCGCAACGGCGCCAGCTTAAGCGACGTGCTGGAGTAGCTCTTGTCACGAGGCGCGGATGTGCCGAGCACCCTTGCGATAGTCATCGCAGTTGTCGCGGCGTGATCGGAAGCGCGTTCGGCCGCGAGCCGATCCTTGGCCCGCTCCTGGATCAACAGCTCGATCAAGGCCAGCCGCTTTTTCTCGTCATCCGCCTCGGCTAGCAACTGCCGATAGCGATGATAGTCGTAACCGCCATCCTGCTTACGCATGTTACGCCCCAACATGCACGTGTGCGGGTAATGTTTCGCAAGGCGGACGGCGGCACAATAGTCTGTGTTAAGGATATCAACCGTTGTTTTCGTTAGACCAGATATACAATCAGGATGGCCGGCGTCACGATCGCCGTCAGATCATGATCCTGCGCGGTCAAACGACACGGTTCTGTCTGATCGTCTCACGAAAAAATGAAGCGCTCAGCTTTGGCGTCCGACGCTGGCTCGCGAAATCGACCTGGTAAAGTCCGAAGCGCGTTTGAAAGCCGTCGATCCATTCAAAGTTGTCCATCAGACTCCAGAGAAAGTACCCGGACACGGGTATTCCTTCCGCGGTCGCGCGTCGCAGCTCGCTCAGATAGCCGCGCAGATACATGATCCGATCGACATCGACGACATTGCCGTTCGCATCGGGTTCGTCGACGGCGGACGTTCCATTTTCGGTGATGTAGATCGATCGCACGCCCCATAGCTTCGCCACGTGACGCGGCGTCCAATACATCGCTTCAGGTCCGATCCTCAGCCACGAGGAGTACATGTGCGGAAACGATGCGGGAAATGGCACCAGGCTAAAGCCATCCTGCCCCTCGCTTGCGACGACATATTGGTCGGGCTTATAGATGTTCAGCCCGATGAAATCGATGGGGGATGAAATGACGCGCAGATCCTCGGTGGTGTGGATCGGAGCGGCACCTCCGGCTTCCGCCAGGAAGCGCTGCGTATATTGTCCCTCCAGTATCACCGTGATGTAACCGGCGTTGAGTTCGCGAGTCGCCGCTTCCGCGGCGCGTACGTTGTCGGGCGTTGCGATGGCAGGTATGCAGGTCAAAATATTCTCGGCCGGTCCAACCTTGGTTCCGGCTTTTCCATGAGCGCGGATGGCCTGCACTGCTAGTCCGTGTCCAAGTGCGACATGGTGGCGAACCTGGTTCAGTTCACGTGCGGATAGTTTCAAACCGGGCGCATCGACGCCCAGGCCATAGCCGAAATGCACGAACCTCGAACATTCATTGATCGTGAAAATGTGCTTCACGCGATCGCTCAGGCGTTCGGCAACATAGGCCGCATAATCGGCAAATGCCTTTGAGGTCTCGCGGGATTGCCATCCGCCGAAACGATCCTGAAGCGCTTGGGGTAAATCCCAATGATACAAGGTGGCAAATGGCGCGATGTCGTTCGCCAGCAATTCGTCGACAAGACGGTTGTAGAAATCGAGGCCCTTTGGGTTCGGCGCGCCCGATCCTTCGGGAAAAATGCGAGGCCACGCGACCGAGAAGCGATACGCCTTGGCTCCCAGCGCCTTCATCAATTGCACGTCTTGCTTGTATCGATGGTAATGATCATTGGCGACATCGGCATTGCTATGATCGGCGATTTTTCCCGGGGTGTGAGCGAAGCGATCCCAAATCGATAGACCTCGTCCGTCTTCGTTGACGGCTCCTTCCACTTGATAGGCGGATGTCGCAGTCCCCCATACGAAGTCGTGGGGAAAGCGCTCTTCGACGCCAGCGCGTGCCGGCGCTCCGGCCCGCTCCGCCCGGGCGGACTTGATGGAAGATCTCGTCAGCCCGAGAGCGGCCGACCAGCCCGCCAGCTTGGCAAAATGGCGCCGGGAAAATCTGTTGAGCAGCATGGTTCAGGCCAGGACAAATTTGCATGCGAGCAAGGCTAATCTGTCGTAGCCAGCCCTTGAGGCAGGTCAATATAGCAGCTATCGAATTCCCACCTAAACCGCTAATCACTCCAACCTGATCGACACGCCTTGCCGAGGACGCCACCCATTGCCGTTCGTGCGCCGCTGGCGCTTCTTGTCATATCCCTGGGCCTGATCGCCGCGGCTTGGTGGTGGTTGGGGAGGCCAGTGACATTGGCGTCTGCGCCGGTCGATCCGGCGATCAAGCTGGATTGTGTGTCCTACGCGCCGTTTCGCGGCGAGCAAACGCCGTTTATGCAGGACCTCGTCATCAGCCCGGAGCAGATCGCCGCTGATTTGGCCGAACTTTCCAAGGTCACGCGATGTGTTCGCACCTATTCGATCGACAACGGCCTGGACAAGGTGCCTGAACTTGCCTCCAAGGTCGGGCTGAAGGTCATTCTGGGCGTTTGGATCGGGCGAGACCGTGCCAAGAACGCGCTGCTGATCGACCAAGCGGTATCGCTGGTCGAGAAATATCCCGGCGTGATCACCGCGATGATCGTCGGCAGCGAGGTGCTCTTGCGAGGCGAGATGATTGCGTCGGATCTTCGGCAAACCATCCGTTTGGCCAAGTCGCGCGTGAAGATCCCCGTGACCTATGCCGACGTGTGGGAGTTCTGGGAGCGCTATCGCGCGGTCGCCGACGACGTCGATTTCATCACCATCCATATCCTGCCCTATTGGGAGGACTTTCCTGTCCGCGCCGAGCAGGCGGCCGCTCATGTGGATGAGATTCGCAAGCGAATCGCGCTTGAGTTTCCGGGCAAAGAGATCCTGATCGGAGAGGCGGGGTGGCCGAGCAGGGGGCGCATGCGCGAGGGTGCGCTGCCATCACGCATCAACCAGGCGCGCTTTGTTGCCGAGCTTGTCGAGCGTGCGCGGCGGGAGAATTTCCGTGTCAATCTATTCGAGGCCTATGACGAGCCGTGGAAGCGGCAGTGGGAGGGCACGGTCGGGGGCGCCTGGGGCGTGTTTGACGGGTGGACTCGCGAGCTGAAATATCCGGCTGGGGCGACGGTCAGCGATCATCCGCTCTGGCACCTTCAGCTTGCGGGCGGCCTCTTATTCGGGCTTTGCACATTTGGCTCCGCCTTGCTCGCGCTCAGGCGGCGGCCGTCCTTGCCCCGCCTGGCATCGTGGGTTGGCGTCGCGATATCGGCGACCTTGGGCGGGATTTTGCTGGGCCTCGCGGCCGAAGACTTTCTCTACCAAAGCTACGGGGTCGGCGGCTGGCTCCTGCAGGGCTCGCTGCTGAGCGTAGGCATCGCCGCGCCAATCCTGTGTTCGAACGCGATCACGTCGAAGCGGGCGATGCCGACATTTCGGGAGCTGATCGGCAGAGGCGAGGGCGCACCGCTTGCATTGCCGAAGCAGATTTTGGGATTCGCGTTGATGGCGGTCACGCTGCTCGCGGTGGAGACGGCGCTCAGCCTCGTGTTCGACGCGCGGTGGCGCGATTTCCCCTTCGCGAGTCTGACCATGGCCGTTGTGCCATTCTGGACAGTGACGCTGGCGAACCGTTCGATGTCGTCTGCGCGACCGATCGCGGAGGAAGTGTTCGCAAGCCTGCTTGCCCTCGCTGCGATCTATATCGTCTTCAACGAGGGCTTTCGGAATTGGCAGTCCCTGTGGACCTCGGCGGTCTATTTCCTGCTCGTCAACACGCTGTGGCGGGCGCGTTCCCTGCCTGTTGCCGCAATGGCACCCATTATGCCAGCGGTTGCTGCGCGAGCAGGTTTGCAGCCGGCGAATCTTGTGGAGTCCGCCGCGGCTGCATCGTCGAATGGCGGTCACCCAAGCCCTGATCGGATCTATTGAGTCGCTTCCGCCTCGAGGCAGTGGAGCAGGAACGCGGTCCGTTCGCGTGGCACCACTTTTGCGATGTCGGCCTTCTTGGCGCATTCAAGTTGCTTGATCTGCTCGGCACGGCGCTTGACCGCCGCCTCTCGATATTCCGGCGCAACGGTACTGGGATCGACCAGCTTTTCCGCCAGCGCGGGTGACGCCAAGATCCATGTGAACAGTGCAGATCGGAAGAAAGCCTTCAAAATCGTCTCCTGCAAATTGGCATTTCAAATAAAAAAATCGGGCGAATCCGCAAACCGATCAAAACAAGTACGCGATCCGCTGCTATGTTAAACCTCAATTCGAGGACCCTTGGCTAGCGCCTCGGGTCGGAGCTCTTGGCTTTGCCCGCTTCCTTGCTGAAGGAGGCTGCGCCGAGGACGAGGGCGATCAGAAAGGCGGCTGCGACCGCCGATCGGCAAATTTGCCGATCAGACAACCCGAATTGGTCGTGCGCCAGGCAGTCCAGGATGATCGCCGCGTAGCTCGCAACACCAAGGGCGACCGAAGCCGTCAACAGATCGATTTTCTTTGTCATCATGGATTCCAGAGCAACGGGCGGCGCATTGAAGGGGTAAATGGCGGAATGCGCTGTGAACAGGTTCACAATTTCCGATCGACGCCGGAATCGTTCGGCCTGACAGGCGGGGCGCGGCGATGCCAGTACCCTATGACGGGTCGGCTGCGGTGATAACGCCGCCCACACGGTTCTTTGAATGGTGGGCACTTTTTCACGCCATGGCCGCCATTTAGCTTCACTGTGATCGGAAGGTCAGCGTGCCCGTGCAGCCGAAGACACAATTTGGAGGAAAGACGTGAGGAGCGCGTCGATATCCAAAAGCGTGGCAACCCCGATGCTGGGAGCGCTGATCCTGGGCGCCTGTTTTGCGTTGATGTCGCCGGCCTTCGCAGAGGACACCAGCACGGGTGCCTCACCAAAACTCCTGCTGCAGATCCCGGACGACGCGCCCGGCGAACGATGTGCCCGCATCGAGCCGTCCGGTTCGCCGATACCACAGACAGTGTCGTTGCGAAGAACCTTCCAGGACGATTTCGATGAGCATCCGCTTCGAAGCGGACGATGGGTGCCGCACTACGCTGGGCCCGTCGTGATGCCGGAGTCCTTCTATGCTGGTGGTGATGGATCGGAGCTGCGGCGCAAGACGAAATATAATGGCGAGCAGCAGATCTATGTCGATCCCGGCTACGAAGGCCGCGGCACAGCGCCCCTCGGCCTCGATCCCTTCAAGGTCGAGGCCGGAGTCCTTTCGATCGTGGCCCGGCGAACGCCTCCCGAATTGAAAGAGGTGCTCTTCAACAGCGAATATGTGTCAGGCCTCCTGACCACCCAACAATCCTTCTCCCAGAAGTATGGCTATTTCGAAATTCGCGCGAAGGTCCCGGTGGGCGTCGGCGTATGGCCGGCCTTCTGGTTGCTTGCCAACAATGGCGGCTGGCCGCCGGAAATCGACGTCATTGAGGGACGGGGACAACAGCCGGGTGCCGTGGTGATGACCACGCAATGGCGAAATCCGGCCACCGGCTTTGTCGAACGTTGCGGCTTCGATTTTTCCGTCGCCAATGCTTGGGTCGACTTTCACGACTATGGTGTGCTGTGGGAGCGCGACCGGCTGGTCTATTTCATCGACCGCAAGCCGGTGTCGGAGATCAAAGCGCCGGGCACCTTCGAGGATCCGATGTACATGCTCGTGAACCTGGCAATGGGATCCAAGGTGTTTGGCGGGGTGGGATTTGTCGATGCCCAATCGCCGCCTACGGTCGAATTCCAGGTCGACCGCATCTCGGCCTATCAGCTCGACGCGGCGCTCCCGGCCGCGGAGACCGCCACGAGGTGACGCTGCGAAGCGTCTGCGCGGAGATCATCCCCGCTAGAGATTGATGACCCCGCGCCGTGCCGCGTGGGTGACCGCATCGGTGCGACCGGTCGCGTCGAGCTTGTCGAGGATCGAGCCGACGTGGAATTTGGCGGTGTGAACCGATATCCCGAGCTGGCGTGCAATCGCCTTGTTGGACGCGCCTTCCGCGAGCAACGCGAGCACGTCGAGCTCTCTCGGCGTCAGTTCGATCTCGGCGGGCTCGGCAGTCTTGGGCAGATCACGCAAGACGACCGCGACGTTCGCCGTCTCTCCCGGAGTTGCCAGCCGCAGGCCTGCGACACCGCCAAGCAACGAGGCGAGACGGTCGGCAAGCACCGGATCGTCGATCTCGACAGCGAGCACGATGGGCTCCGGTTCGCTCACGCCTCCGGCCTCTCACCGATGGTCAGCTTGAAGTGTACGGGCTCGCCGGCGCGGCGGACCGAAACGTCGACCACGGAGCCGACGCTATCAGGACCGAGCGCACGCGCAAGCGCGCGGACGCCGGTGAGTTTTTCGTCGTTTAGACCGACAATGACGTCGCCTTGCCGGATGCCGGCAGCCGCCGCCGGGCCCTGCTTATCGACGTTCATGACCATGGCGCCAACGCCCTCATCGAGCCTGACCGGCTGTAGGCCAAGGCCGAGATAGCCACGCGCAATGCGGCCATGGCTCTCGAGCCTGGCCGCGACGCGTTCGATGGTCGCCGCGGGGATGACGAGCACGCGCCTTGGTCCCTGCACCGCCATGCCGACCGCTTGACCGGAGGCATCGACGGCAAGGCCGCCCTGGTGGCTGTGGCGCAGGTGGACGTCGAGTTCGAGCCTCGCATCGATCTCGCCGCCGCGCAGGCTGCGCCAGCGTTCCCCGACCAATGACACCATGGCGAGGGATGCGGTGGGCGCACCGCGCTCGGCGGCAACGACCAGGGCGAGCGAGCCGAGCGCCGGCACGGTCGCGGACAATGTGGCGGGCGGGGTGCTACCCGTATCGACACGCAGCAGCGCGACGTCGGTGGTGTGATCGCGGCCCGCGATGCGCGCGGGGCGCTCCGCGCTGTCGGCGAGCTTGACGGAGATCTCGCCGTCCTCTGCCAAAGCCTCGTCCGCCGTCACGACAAGGCCGGGTTTCCAGACAAAGCCGGAGGCGCGCAATCGATGGGAATGGACGGAAACTACCGCCGGCGCTGTGCGCGCGACGATATCGGCGAGGGATGAGGAGATGGCGGCAAGGCTGGTGGCGTTCGGATCGGTCATGGATGCCTCCCATGGGGTTTCACCTCAATCTGGGAGCTCGTGGCCGCTTGTGGAACTAGCCGGGTGGGCAGGGGCACCATGTGGTGGGCAGTTCGCGCCAGCGGCCGCCAACTTGCCGGTTCCAACGCAAGACGGAGTAGGTCTGAAGGGTCTTTGTTGGGGCTGGCGGTTTGTTGGCCCGCGAAGATGGTTCGCTTCGCTGCAATAAGTGCGAGGCCCGGTGTGCCTAGGAGTCCGGGCCTCGCAACTTCCCCCCGCCCATCACGTGCGCCGATGGCGACGTCTCTAACGGGTAATGCAGAGCGGTCCTAGACCGGGAGACTACGGACGAGATCGAGCCTTGATCTGCGTGCGATGGGCCCGATCCGCACTGCTCGCATCGGCGCGCCGGAAATCGCCGCTTATGCTTTCGGTGCGCCCGGAGTCCACGTCGGCGGTCGAAAATAGGGTTGCGGTGCGCCGGCAAATGCCTCCCGCGCAATCAGCCGGCTGGCGGAGGAGAGCATCAGACCCTCACATTCGGATTTGCTGAAATAGCGCAAGGCGGACATCTCACCATCGCCCGGTTGATGCTTGCCGCCCACGACTGTCGCGCGAAACGCGATACAGGTGTAGTACGCGAGATCGCCATTGGGATAGCGAATGAGGAATTCCGGGCCGCCGAACACCCCGATGATGCCTTGCAGCTCGGCAAAGAGCCCGGTCTCTTCAAAACATTCGCGCAGAGCCGCGTCCGCAGGCTGTTCGTGCGGATCGATGGCGCCGCCGGGAAGCGTCCAAAATCCCATTTCAGAATCTTGGCCCAACAGCAGGCGACCTTGATCGTCGAAGATCACAGCGGCAACTGCCGTGAGCGCAACGAGGTCGTGCCCGACCTTGGCGCGGATCGCCTTGAGATAATCGGAAATGGCCATGCTACGCCGGATTGCTTGTCCCCGATGCCGGATTGCCCCAGAAGCCTTGAGGCGTCAATTCGGTCACCGTCCGAGGCGAAGCCCGCGGCGGCGGTCTCCTCGCGGGCGTCTGTTTCAGTGGCTGCGTTCGAACTCCGGCGACGCCGGCGAAGCCGATTCGTCGGGAACGAGGCTCGGCTCCTTGTGATCCGCGTTCTTCGCGACGATCTCATAGCCGCAACGATCGAGCCAGGCGATCAGCCGGTCTGCCATGGCGTAGTCCCAGCCGGCGTAGGACCTCGCGATCGCCTGGCGGGGGGTAAGCTTCCGACCCATGCAGTTTGCCTTCTTGCCGTTTACCGCCCATGCGCAGTGAACCCAACCGATCCCGGATTGGTTCCGAGCACGTTGGCGTGATCCGGCGTTTGCGCAGCAGCCGCCGTTCGGCCGGCGCGCGAAAGTGGCGTTTGGCGTAGGGCGGGGCTGATCAACAGGATGCCTGCGAAGCGCCGACAATTTGCGGATAGCTTCGGCCAATGATGATCGGCGGCGAAAACCGCAGGGTCGGGTTCAAGTGACGGCCACTCCAGATTTTGCAGTCATGCTGGCGCCAGCTGTCTCGCGCTTCACGCGAAAGACGAACGCTGAATGCGAGGAGAGCCAGACTCATGATGGGCGCTCAAGCACCGGCCTCGCGTCCCGTGGCTTCTCTCGCCCTGATGGCGCGGGCGAGCACCAGGCGTGCTTCATTCACGCATGCTGCCGCGTTCAGCTATCTAAACTATCCTTCACTTGTCACATCGCCTTGTTGGGCCCAGGTTCGCGCGCAACGAATCAATGTTGCCGACGGGGGCTGCAGTTGCGATTTTCATCGTCCTTTCAGCAGATGGGTCGAATGCTGCGCCCGGTACGCCACTCGTTGCAGAAACATTCGGAAACAAATTCGCCGAGGAAAAATCACGCGAAGATCTTTGTGAACACTATTCCGAAGTCCGGGAGTGTTTTCATTCTGACTGCGTTGCAGGAGCTCGCTGGGTGCGAGCATCTTGTCCTGGGCACCGGATACGTCCCAAACGACTCTCTGCTTCTCGATCAGGCCCGCAAGTTCAGCGAAGGAGGATTCGCGGCTCAGCAGCACGCCGATTGCAGACCGAACAATCTTGCCATTCTGGAAAAATTCGTCCCCAAATGGGTGGTCCATTTGCGCGATCCGCGCTCTGTGACATTAAGTTGGACGCATCACCTGGATAAGTTCGTTGCACTCAATCAAAGGAGCATGCTCGATTATGTCGCGCCAATCCCAGGCGAGGACTACCTTGCTCTGGACTTCAGCGGCCGGCTGGACTGGCAGATAACTCATTTCTTGCCTCACATCGTCCATTGGACTGCCTCGTGGCTCGAGTATGCGGATAGGAATGCCGATCGCGTTCTGGTGTCGACCTACGAGGAGATGATCGATGACCAGGCAGCATTTTTTCGCCGGCTCCTAAGCTTTTTCGATATCTCCAACCCGGAGCTGGGCGACCTGTCGCGGTTTCGCAGCGAGGCGCACCATTTCAGAAAGGGCGAAGTTGCGGAGTGGCGAAGCGTCTTCACCGAGGAGCAAAAGGCCCATTCACTGGCCGCCATTCCCGAGACGTTGCGAAGGCGCATGGCGTGGCCTGTTGACTAGTCTGGGGGACTGGACTGTCTTGCCGCGGCGCGAGGACGCAGCCGCTGGCGGCAACCGCTAACGGCTACACTGGCTCATGAGGGATTTTGCGAGTTTGGCGGAAGGGGTGGGATTCGAACCCACGGTACCCTTGCGGGCACGCCGGTTTTCAAGACCGGTGCCTTAAACCACTCGGCCACCCTTCCAATGCTGCGACATCAAGCATTTGGCGGGGGGAATTTCAAGGATGGATGGGAACAGAATGCGGTCAGGCCCGCAGCGGGCCTGACGTGACGCTTAGGCTTGCAGCGAGTTCGGGGCCGGCTGGCGCTTGCAGCATTTCGATCATTCGGAGCCTCAAAGAAGCGAGATCAGCCTGGTCTCTCCGCGCAGGTGATTCTGTGTGGCGATCGTCCAGCAGGGAGTGCCGATCTGAACCACCGTGAAGCCGCCGCAGCTTGGGCCGCGCTGGAGTCCGCCGCCCTGGGCTGACCCTCGCGCGCCGCGATTGATCCCTTACCTGCTCATGAAGCAGGCCCCGAATTTCCAGCTATAACCGTAAGGGCAGGGGCGGCGAGGCCTCGTCCATACGGGGCATTCATTGGACACGCCTCCCGTGGCGGCGATGCTCCAGCCATTGACGACGCAGCCTCCTCTGGGGGCTGCATAGCAGCCCGCGCCGCATCCATCTGCGGCCTTGGCGGCGCTCATTCCGGGGATGGTGGCGGCGAATAGGGCGGCGATGAAAAGGTTCCTCATGTTGCCTCCGTGATCGGGCGCAAGCAGGCGTTGCCGTTGGAAGAAGAGGTGGGGGCCTCGCGAGGATAAACAATCCCGCGCGCCGGAGCATCGGCTGGGAAGCTGCCGGCGTGCGCAAGGCGCGGCGCGTTCGCGTCGGCCGGCGTGCGCAGCCTCGAGCCGATGATGCCCATGGACAGAACGGTCACACTCATCCGCAAGAAGGCGCAGATCGGTCGCTTTCCACCGCCGGCTGCAAGCGTCGGCTCAGGCCTGCTTGCCCTCCGGTGGTTTTACCGGCACGTGCGGCGAAGTGCTCACGACGCGCGGGCCGCCGTCGGCATAGGCGTGGCTTCTAATGAGCGTCTCAAGCATCAAAAAGAATTTTTCGGCAAGCATGGATTTCCCCCATTCAATTTCCGCACCGCATGCGCAAAGCGTAGCGGGTCGCACTTCAGCCGGCTGCGCCGAAATGAAGCTTCCGCATCTTGATGAGGCTGATACGGCAATAGTGCCGGTAGATCAGGCTGAGGACCGTCCACATGATCGACTCCATTGTTGATCAATAGAGCCATGATGGCGCCGCTTGGTTTCGGCGCGTCTTCGCACGCGTGGAAAAATGATTTCGTCGGAGAAGCGAAAACTTCGTCGCGAGGTCAGCGGTGAAGTCAGTTCACGGCTTTGCGAGCTCTCTCGCTCGAGAATGCGCGGCTAACGGGAAGCTGCCTCAGTGGGAAAGACGCATTTCCGACCGGCATCAAGCGCAACGGCCAGATCAGAAGCAACCCCGGCTTGTTCAGCCTAAAGGCGGCAGGGCCCGCAGCGACGGCAAAGCCGCCGAGTCATTTCATGCTTCACGCTCGCGCCACACAACGGCGCGGTCAAGTAAAGGCGAACGCGATCAGGCTCGAGCACAGCAGTGCAAGACCGGCAGCGGTCAGTGCTAGAAAGCTGTCGGAGACAAGGTCATGATTGCGCATGTACACCCTCCGATCCCCAAGCTCGTTCGAATCGATCAAGCGTTCCGAACGAGTCGAATTTGCGGCAGTGCGCCGTAGGCGGCTGCTTCAGGCCATCAGGCCCAAAGCACACCCTCAAAAGCGTGAGCCAGGAAAATCCCGACACCAACCAAGCCCATTACCGCAGTCACAGTTTCGAACATTGCAAGCATCCTTCCGGCCCCGCGCAGCAGAAAACACAGTGCCACCCTGCACAGTCAAAAAGATTCCTCGGGCGCTGCCGATATTCCCGTTCAGGTGGGGATTTCCCGCAACAGGTGTCTCAAAAGGGAGCAAGGAGAGTGCGGTTCAAGCCCGCAGATCAACGATCTGCGCGGACAACCATTGATTCACCACGACAACGGTCTCCCCATTTCCGCCTTGTTCCGGTTGCGATATCGTCCGCTCCCGGTGCGAGGGGTGGTGCACCGAAACGTAAAGTGAGCCGGCCGCAGTCTGTGCAATAGGCGGCGGGCCGGCTGAATGGTAATTTGGGGCAGATGGGGATTCGACAAACAGATCGCGTGGTCGGCGTGGCGCGCGTCGCTGTTGCCGTAACTCTCTGCCTGGTGCTCGCCAACTGCGCCTCGTCCAACAAGTTCGCGAGCCGCATCGATCCCAAATACGGCGTCTCTTCGAGTCCGCGCGTTGTCGAGCCCGGCGAGCCGGTGCCGAAGGGCGGCGGCACCTACCGCGTAGGCAAGCCCTATGTGGTGGCCGGTCGCATCTATGTGCCCCAGGAAGATGTCAATTATCGCGCGGAGGGGCTGGCCTCCTGGTATGGCGACGACTTTCACGGCCGGCTGACTGCCAACGGCGAGGTCTTCGACATGGATTCGCTGAGCGCGGCGCATCCGACATTGCCGATGCCGTGCTACGCGCGGGTCACCAATCTCGCCAACGGCAAGTCGCTGATCGTGCGCGTCAACGACCGTGGCCCCTATGCCGCCAACCGCCTGATCGACGTCTCGCACAAGGCGGCCGATCTGCTCGGCTTCAAGGGCAACGGCACCGCCCGGGTGCGGGTCGAATATGTCGGCCGGGCGCCGCTGGAGGGTTCAGACGATCGGGTGTTGATGGCGACTTTGCGCACCGGCGCGCCGGCGCCAGCGCCATCGCTCGTGCGCGTTGCTTCCGCCCGGTCATTCGTTCCGGAAGGTCCGTCCTACGGCCGCCCGGTCCACGGCGAGGTGCCGATGCCGCAGGACCGGCCCTACAGCCTCGGCAACACCTCGGCCGATTACGCCTCGATCAACGCGACCTCCGAGATGTCGGCCGCAAGCCGCGCACGCTCGAGCGGCCGGCCCCTCGAAAACCCGCGCGCAGTCTCCTATGAGGCAGACGCGCGTTATACCGAGCCGGTCAGTCCGGCCTCGGCCTATGCGCCGGTGGATTCGCATGGCCCGAGCGAAGTGCTGGCCGGACGCGGCCTGTACTGAACGCGTCAGCTAGACCGCATTGTCCTTCAGGAACGCGATCAGGGCCGCGTTGACCTGTTCCGGCCGCTCCTGCTGGATCCAGTGGCCGGCCCCATCGATGATGAGCCTTCCTTTCAGGTTCGGCAGCACCCGCTCGAGCTCGTTGATGCGTTTGGCGCCGATCAGCCCGGTCACCACCGAATCCTGGGCGCCTGCGATGAACAGTGAGGGCTGGCGGATCTGCGCGTCCTGCCAGGGCGCGGTCAGTTCCCAGTTGCGATCGATGTTGCGGTACCAATTTAGCCCGCCACGAAAGCCAGTCCGCTGATAGGTGCCGACGAAGAATGCGAGATCGGCCTCGCTCAGCCAGTGCGGCAGCGGACGGTCGGCGGAGACCTCGCCGAGAAAGCCTTTTGCCGCATCGATGAAGAGCGAAGCCGACGCATCGGAAAAGCCGCTCCCGAGCAGAGCTCGCATGCTGCGCGCGACATCGCGCTCGAACTCGGCCTCGGCAATGCCGGGCGTCTGAAAATATTGCCAATAGAAGTTGCTGATGCCGTTCTCGCGCAAGGTGTCGAGCGGCCGGCCGCGGCCGCGGAAGGGTGGCGGCACGCTCATCCCGGCTACCGCGGTGAAGAGATCGGGGCGGAACAGCGCGGCGTGCCAGGCGACGGGCGCGCCCCAATCATGGCCGACGATGGCAGCCTTGCTTTCGCCAAGCGCTGCGGTGAGCGCAACCATGTCCCCAACGGTATGAAAGATGCTGTAGGCGCCGACATCGGCAGGCGCGCTGCTGTTGCCGAAGCCTCGCATATCGGGTGCCACGACATGAAAGCCGGCCCGCGCCAGCGCGGCAATCTGGTGGCGCCAGGAGTAGGACAATTCCGGCCAGCCGTGACAGAGCAAGACAAGCGGGCCCTGGCCCGCCTCGAGCAAGTACAGCTCAATGCCGTTGACGGCGATGGCGCGTGAGGAAGGCATTGCGTTTCCCGTTTGTTTTTGAATGTGGAATGCTCACGATAGGTTCCTTCGATTTCACCGACAATCGCCGGCGGCGCCAAAAAGCCGTGTTGTTTGCGTGACTTCCAACTGTTAGAAGGCCTTGTTCAAGGACTTCGTTAAAGGCGCGCCTGATGTTCCCGTTCAGCCTGGGTAAGGTTACGACCGGACGGCTGCTGCGCGGCCTGATCGCTGGCGCGATCGCAGCATCGGTTGCCTGGGGCGGCGCGCTGCTCGCCGCCAATCAGAGCGTGCAGGGGGCCAAGAAGGAAGAGGGCGGCTTTGAAGGCGATGCCCCGACCGCAATCCTGATCGAAGCCACCACGGGCAGCGTGCTGTTCGAGAAGAACGCGGATGAGTTGCGCGCGCCCTCCAGCATGATGAAGCTGATGACCGCGGAAGTGGTGTTCCACGCCATCCAGGAGGGCAAGGTCAAGCTGACCGATGAATATCCGATCAGCGAATATGCCTGGCGCCACGGCGGTGCGCCCTCGGGCACCTCGACGATGTTTGCGGCCATCCACAGCAAGGTATCGGTGGACGATCTTCTGCATGGCGCCATCATCCAGAGCGGCAATGACGCCTGCATCGCGCTGGCCGAGGGCATGGCCGGCAACGAGCGCACATTTGCGAGCGACTTCATGACCAAGCGCGCGCGCGAACTCGGCCTCATCAAATCGACATTCGCCAACGCCAACGGCCTGCCGGACCCCGGCAACAAGATGACGGCGCGCGAGCTCGCCATGTTGGCGCGCCATATCATCCTGACCTACCCCGAATTCTACAAATTGTTCGGCGAGAAGGAGTTCACCTGGAACAAGATCCGGCAACTCAACCGCAACCCGCTGCTCAACTCTTTGGAGGGCGCTGACGGCCTGAAGACCGGGTACACCAAGGAAGGCGGCTACGGCATGGTCGGGTCTGCGGTCCAGAACGGGGTTCGCTTGATCGTCGTGGTCAACGGCCTGGAGGACTCTGAAGATCGCGCCAACGAGGCCAAGAAGATGCTGGAATGGGGGTTCCGCAATTTCGAATGGCGCAACCTGTTCGCCGCACAGCAGCCGCTCGGCTATGCGCGCGTGTTCGGCGGCGACAGCCGCTCGGTCCCGCTCACGAGTCCCGAGCCGATCAAGGTGATGGTGCAGAAGAACGGCAACGAGAAACTGATCGCGCGCCTCGTCTATAATGGCCCGGTGCGCGCGCCCATCCAGGCGGGGCAGCCTGTCGGCGTCATCAAGGTCTGGCGTGGCCCCAATATCGCCGTGGAGCAGCCCGTCTACGCCGCTGAATCGATCGGGACAGGATCTACCATGCGCCGCGCGATCGATGGCGCGAGCGAGCTTGTGATCGGCATGTTCCGCGCCGGTGTCGAGAAGCTCTGACATGGCGGAGGACGCGACCAGACGAGCCCCCGGGCGCGGGCGCTTCATCACATTCGAGGGAGGCGAGGGCGCCGGAAAATCCACCCAAATCAAGAAGTTGGCCGAGCATCTTGAAGCGGCCAGGCTGCGCGTCGTGCTGACCCGGGAGCCTGGCGGCTCGCCGGGCGCGGAAATCATCCGCCATCTTGTTCTGTCAGGAGTGGGCAAGCTGCTCGGTCCAGACGCGGAGACCCTGTTGTTTGCGGCCGCACGCGACGACCACGTGCGCGCGGTGATCTTGCCGGCGCTGACCCAGGGCGCTTGGGTGCTCTGCGATCGCTTCTATGATTCGACATGGGCCTATCAGGTCAAGCTCGGTCATGTCGCGCCGGCCGTGCTCAACGCCATGCAGCGGGTGACCATTGGGGACCTCAAGCCCGATCTGACTATCATCCTCGACCTGCCGGTCGAGGTCGGTTTGAAGCGCGCCGCCTCCCGTCGCGGCAGCGAGGCGCCGGACCGCTTTGAGTCAGAGGACCTCAAATTCCATCAAGAGCTTCGCGAGGCCTATCGCGAAATCGCCGCAAGTGAACCGGAGCGCTGCGTACTGATCGACGCCGATGCCGATGTGAACACGGTTGCAGCCCGTGTCTGGGGCGCCGTGGGCGGGCGCTTCTTCGTCAACCCCGCCAACGTGGCCGCGCCCGCATGAGTGCTCGCCAGGCGGAAGTCGAGACTGTCGTGCCGCATCCGCGCGAGACGTCCGTGTTGTTCGGGCATCGCGACGCCGAAGCGGCGCTGCTTTCCGCCTATCGCAGCAGACGGATTCCGCATGCCTGGCTGCTCGGGGGGCCACAGGGCATCGGCAAGGCGACGCTCGCCTATCGCATGGCGCGCTTCGTGCTGAGCCATCGCGATCCGCTCGCTGCCGAGGTGCAGGATGCCGAGACGCTCCAGGTCGACCGGAACGAGCCGATAGCCCGGCAGGTCGCCGCGGGCGCGCACGGCAGTCTTTTGACGCTGGAGCGCACGCTGAACGACAAAGGCGTGATGCGCACGGTCATCACCGTCGACGAAACGCGCGAGACGATCGCCTTCTTCGGCTCGACGGCGGCCGTCGAAGGCTGGCGGGTCTGCATCGTCGACACCGTCGACGAGCTCAACCCCAACGCGGCGAACGCCTTGCTCAAGATTCTCGAGGAGCCGCCGCAGCAATCGCTGTTTCTCCTGATCAGCCATGCGCCGCGCCGGGTGCTGGCGACCATCCAGTCACGCTGCCGCAAGCTTTCGTTGCGGCCGCTGTCGCAGGCCGACGTGATCAGCGCCGCGGCACAGGCCGCGGGGCTCGCGGCCGATGAGCCCGGCTTGCCCGAAGCAGCCGCTGCCTCGGAAGGCAGCGTGGCGCGAGCGCTCACGCTGCTGGGGGGCAACAGCCTGAAGTTGCAGCAGCGCACAGCAGCGCTGCTCGCCGCTTTGCCAAGCGTCGATCCGCGCGAGCTGCACGCGCTCGGTGACGCCCTCGGCACCAGCGACCGCGTGGCGCTCGCGGCCTTCGTCGACAGCATCGAGCATTGGGTGGCCGAGCGCATGCGTGCGCCTGGCCTTGACGCGAATGCGAACCTGCCCCGCCTTGCACGGCTGGCGGAGGTATGGGAAAAGATCGCCCGCGCCGCGCGCGACACCCAGGACTACAATCTTGAACGAAAACCGCTGGTTTTCTCGGTGTTCGGCATGCTTGCGGAAGCGACGCGGTAGGGGATTTCGCAAGCCCGCGCGCTTCAATCCCGACATTCTGTTGAGCTCAAACCAAGGACATTTGCGGTGGCAGCGCGTAAGACAATTGCCAAGAAGACGACCAAGAAAGCCGCGAAGAGAGCGGGCAAGAAGCGCGCGCGCAAGTCCGCCGCAGTGGCGACGAAGAAACGCGCCAAAGCCAAGCGCGGTGTCAAGAAAGCAACGGGCGCTGCCAAAAAGGCGAAGCGCGGCGTCAAGAAGGCGGGGAAGGTCGCCAAGACGGCTGCAAAGACCGGATCCGCGTCAAAGACCGCGAAAAGGAGCGTGAAGAAAGCTCCAAAGGCGGCGGCTGAGAGCACGGCCGCACGAGGAACAAAGGCCGCCAAATCGGCCGTTGCCAAGCCGGCGCGTGCCACCACGCCAAAAGCTGCAACCGTCGAGACGCCGCAGGCAACCTCGCGCGGCAACCGCTTCTACATCACGACCGCCATCGCCTATCCCAACGGCACCCCGCATATCGGCCACGCCTATGAGGCGATTGCGACGGACGCGCTGGCACGCTTCCAGCGGCTCGACGGCAAGGATGTGTTCTTCCTGACCGGCACCGACGAGCACGGGCTGAAGATGATTCAGACCGCGCAGAACGAAGGCATGCTGCCACACGAGCTCGCCACCAGGAATGCGGGGCGGTTCAAGGACATGGACGAGCGTCTCAATGTTTCCTTCGACCGCTTCATCCGCACCACGGAAGAGCAGCACCATCGCTCCAGCCAGGAGATCTGGCGGCGGATGGCCAAGAGTGGCGACATCTATCTCGACAGCTATTCCGGCTGGTACTCGGTGCGCGATGAGGCCTATTACGCCGAGGAGGAGACGAGGCTCAGCGAGGATGGGGTGCGCCTCGGCCCGCAGGGCACGCCGGTCGAATGGGTCGAGGAGGAGAGCTATTTCTTTCGTCTGTCGGCCTATCAGGACAAGCTGCTTGCGCTGTACGAATCGCAGCCGGATTTCGTCGGCCCCGACGCGCGCAAGAACGAGGTGATCAGCTTCGTGAAGAGCGGCCTGCGCGATCTCTCGATTTCGCGCACCACGTTCGACTGGGGCGTTAAGGTGCCCGACGATCCCAAGCACGTGATGTATGTCTGGGTCGATGCACTCACCAATTACATCACCGGTGTCGGTTTCCCCGATGAGGGCGATCCGAACTGGCGCTATTGGCCGGCTGATGTGCATGTCATCGGCAAGGACATCATCCGCTTTCACGCGGTCTATTGGCCGGCGTTTCTGATGTCGGCGGGCATTACCGTGCAGAAGCGGGTCTACGCGCATGGCTTCCTGTTCAACAGAGGCGAGAAGATGTCGAAGTCGGTCGGCAATGTCGTCGACCCCTTCAATCTTGCCGACCAGTATGGCGTCGATCAGATCCGCTATTTCTTCCTGCGCGAGGTGCCGTTCGGCCAGGACGGCAATTACAACCACGAGGCCATCGTCGCGCGGATCAATGCCGATCTCGCCAACGACCTCGGCAATCTGGCGCAGCGCTCGCTGTCGATGATCGCGAAGCAACTCGGCGGCGTGTTGCCCGAGCCCGGCGCGTTCAGCGACAGCGACAAGTCGATCCTCGCCGAGGCCGATGCGATGATTGCGGCGTCACGCAGCGCGATGGCGACCCAGCAGATCCATCAATGGCTGAACACCGTGTGGTCAGTGGTTGCCGAAGCCAACCGCTATTTCGCGGGCGAGGCACCATGGGCGCTCGCGAAGACGGATCCCGTGCGCCAGCGCACCGTGCTCTACGTGACGGCGGAAGTGGTCCGGCAGATCGCCATATTGACCCAGCCGGTGATGCCGGCGGCCGCTGCAAAACTGCTCGACAGCCTCGGTATCCCCGAGAGCGAGCGCAATTTCGCGATGCTCGGCGGGACAACGCGGATCGCACCTGGCACGAAGTTGCCGGCACCGCAGGCGGTATTCCCGCGTTATATTGAGCCTACAGCGGCTTAAGGCGGTTTCTTCATGCTTGTCGACAGTCATTGCCACCTCGATTTTCCAGATTTCGCCGGCGACCTCGACGGGATCGTGGCGCGCGCAGCCGAGGCCGGGATCGGCCGCATGGTCACGATCTCGACACGGGTGCGGCAGTTGGCGGCGCTCATCGCGATCGCCGAGCGCTTTCCCAATGTCTATTGCTCAGTTGGCACCCATCCGCATCACGCAGATGAAGAGGATGGCATTTCCCCTGATGAGCTGGCCGAACTGACCCGCCATCCGAAAGTCGTGGCGCTGGGTGAGGCTGGGCTCGACTACTTCTATGACAATGGCTCGCCGGACGCGCAGGCGCGCGGCTTTCGCGCCCATATCGCAGCCGCGCGCCTGACCGGTTTGCCGCTCGTCATTCACACCCGCGAGGCCGATGAGGATTGCCGCCGCGTCCTGGAAGAGGAAGTCGCTAAGGGACCTTTTCGCGCCGTGCTGCATTGCTACACTGGTGGGCGGGACCTTGCGATGAAGGCAATCGAATTGGGCCTTTCGATCTCATTCACGGGCATTCTGACGTTCAAGAAGTCCGAGAATTTGCGCGAGCTGGCCGCTGAACTGCCCGCCGACCGCATCATGGTCGAAACCGATTCTCCTTATCTCGCGCCCGGCAAATTCCGCGGCAAGCGCAACGAGCCGGCCTATGTCGTTGAGGTCGCCAAGGTGCTGGCGGAGGTGCGCGGCGTGTCGCTCGAAGAGATTTCGCGCCAGACCAGTGAGAATTTCTTCCGCCTGTTCTCGAAAGTGCCGGCGCCGCAGACAGCATGACGCTCACACTCACAATTCTCGGCTGCGGCTCGTCGGCCGGCGTTCCGCGCCCGGCGCTCGGTTGGGGCCGTTGCGATCCGAACAATCCGAAAAACCGCCGGCGCCGCTGCTCGCTTCTGGTCGAACGGGTCACCGGGCAGGGCGTCACGCGCATCGTGATCGACACCTCGCCCGATTTGCGCGAGCAATTGATCGATGCCAATGTCGATCACCTCGACGCGGTATTCCTGACGCATGAGCATGCCGATCAGACGCATGGGATCGACGATCTCCGCTCGGTGGTGATCCACCAGCGCCGGCGCATTCCGACCTATTTCAATCAATCCACCGCCAAGGACATCATGGCGCGGTTCTCCTACTGCTTCATTTCGCCGGAGGGCAGCGACTATCCGCCGATCCTGGAGCGCCATGGGATCGAAGCCAATGAAAGCCGCAAGATCGAAGGCAAGGGCGGCACGGTGACCATGTCGGCCTTCCAGGTGCAGCACGGCAACATCCCAGCGCTCGGCTACCGCATTGGCAACGCTGCCTATTCGCCTGATCTCAACGACATCCCGCCGGAGAGCTGGCCACTCCTGGAAGATCTCGATCTCTGGATCGTCGACGCGCTGCGCTATACGCCCCATCCCAGCCATTTCAGCCTCGATGACGCTCTATCCTGGATCGATCGCTTCAAGCCGCGCCGCGCGGTGATCACCAACCTGCATTCCGACCTCGACTACGAGGTACTGCGGCACAAGCTGCCGGAGAACGTGGTGCCAGCCTACGACGGAATGCGGTTGGAGGTGAGATGATAGGAAGGCGTGGGCCTGGTCTCCCTCGCCCCGCTTGCAGGGAGAGGGCGGGGTGAGGGGAGTCACCACGAGCTGAGCTCTTGGAGAGTCCCCCTTCACTCGGATCGCGTCTTGCGATGCGATTCGACTTCTCCCCGCAAGCGGGGCGGGGTGAAAAGAGCAAGTTATGCCGAAATCGCCTTCGCCGACTGCATCTGGTTGCGCAGCAGGAATTTCTGGATCTTGCCTGTCGAGGTCTTCGGGATCGGCCCGAACACCACCATCTTCGGCGTCTTGAAGCCCGACATTTGGCTGCGGCAATAGGCGATGATCTCGGCTTCGGTGGCGTTGGCGCCTTCCTTCAATTCGACGAAGGCACAGGGCACCTCGCCCCATTTCGGATCGGGTTTTGCCACCACGGCGGCGAACAGGACGGCGGGATGTTTGTAGAGAATATCCTCGACCTCGACGGACGAAACATTCTCGCCGCCGGAGATGATGATGTCCTTGGAGCGGTCCTTGATGATGACATAGCCGTGCTCGTCGAGCACGCCGAGATCGCCGGTATGAAACCAGCCCCCTGCAAAGGCTTCCCTAGTCGCCTTCTCGTTCTTCAGGTAGCCCTTCATGACGATGTTGCCGCGGAACATGACCTCGCCGATGCTCTGCCCGTCGCGCGGCACCTCGCACATGGTCTCGGGATCAAGCACGGTAACGGCTTCCTCCAGCGGATAGGACACGCCCTGCCGCCGCTTCATCTGCGCGCGCTCGGCGGCCGGCAGCTCATCCCAGCCTGGCTGCTCGGCGCAGACGGAGGCGGGACCATAGACCTCGGTGAGGCCATAGACGTGGGTGAGCTTGATGCCGATGCTCTCGGCGCCCTCGAGCACCGCGACCGGCGGTGCCGCACCCGCGATCAGGCCGGTTACGCGCCGCGCGGCTGTGCCCTTGGGCGCGTCGGGGGCGTTGATCAGCGTGTTGTACACGATCGGCGCACCGCACATGTGGGTGACGCCGTGCGTCTTGATCAGCTCGAAGATTTTTGTCGGCTCGACCCTGCGGAGACAAACATTGACGCCGGCGGCGGCGGCAACTGTCCAAGGGAAGCACCAGCCATTACAGTGAAACATCGGCAGCGTCCAGAGATAGACCGGATGCTGGCCGAGCCCACCTGCGAGGATGTTGCTCACAGCGTTCAGATACGCGCCGCGATGATGCGTCACGACGCCCTTGGGATTGCCGGTCGTGCCCGACGTGTAGCTCAGGGCGATCGCGTTCCACTCGTCGTCGGGATAGCGCGGGGCGAAGCTGGCGTCGCCTTGCGCGACCGCGGCCTCATATTCGATTTCGCCGATGCGCTTGCCGCCCGCGAAGGACGAATCATCGACGTCGATCACGAGCGGCTTCGGTCCGCTCATCAGCTTCAGCGCCTCGCTGATCACGTCCGCGAATTCCGGGTCGACCAGGATGATCCTGGCGCCGCCGTGATCGAGCTGGAATGCGATCGAGGGGGCATCCAGGCGAATGTTCAGCGTGTTCAGCACAGCGCCCGTCATCGGCACGGCGAAATGCGCTTCGTTCATTGCGGGCACGTTGGGCAGCATCGCCGCCACGGTATCGCCGCCACCGATGCCGTGCGCAGCGAGATAGGAGGCAAAGCGCCGGCAGCGCGCGTAAGTCTCGGCCCAGGTGAAGCGGCGGCCTTCATAGACCGTGCTGGTGTGGTTGGGATAGACGGCGGCGCTGCGCGCAAGAAAGCTTAACGGCGTCAGCGGCACGTAATTGGCGGCGTTCTTGTCCAGACCGATATCGTATTGGTTCACTTTCCCATCCATCGGCCACCTCCCGTTTATAAAAAAACTTACAGGAACCCGATCGAGATCCATGGAAATACGGCGACGATGATAAGTCCGACCAGGAGCGCGAGCAAATAACCCCAGATCGGCCGGATGCCTTGCGCCGGATCAACTCGCCCGATCGCACAGGCCGCATAATACCCCACGCCGAAGGGCGGGGCGAACAATCCGATGCCCATGGCCAGGATGATGATCATGGCATAGTGCACCTCGTGGACGCCGACAGTCCGCGCGATCGGGAACAGAAGTGGGCCGAACAGCACGACGGCCGGAATACCCTCCAGCACGCTGCCGAGAATGGTGAAGGCCACGATCGACACCGCGATAAAGGACGCGCCGCCGCCGGGCAGGCCGGTCATGGCGGCGGCGAGCGCGCGGGAAAATCCGGATTGCGTCAGCCCCCAGGCCATGCCGGTCGCGGTGCCGATGATCAGCAGGATGGCGCCGGAGAGCGAGGCCGTCTCGATCAGCATCGGCATCAGCCGTCGCCAGTCGAAGCGGCGGTAGACCAGGAGGCCGACGACAAAGCCGTAGACAATGCCGATGGTGGAGACTTCGGTCGCCGTTGCCACCCCTTCCACGACCGCGGCGCGGATCACGAAGGGCAGCGCAAGCGCGGGCAGGGCAATGATCAGGGAGCGGACCACCTCGCCGAAGCCGGCCCGGCGGACGTGGCTCAAATCCTCCCTGCGATAGCGCCACCACACCAGCGCCGACAGCGTGACCGCCAACACTACGGCGGGCAAGAGACCACCGGTAAAGAGCGCCGAGATCGACACGCCCGTGACCGAGCCGATGGTGATCAGCACCAGACTCGGCGGGATGGTTTCGGTCTGCGCGCCGGTCGCGGCGAGCAGAGCGACGAGATCGCCGGGCTTTGCGCCGCGCTGCTTCATCTCGGGAAACAGCACCGGTGCGACAGCGGCCATGTCGGCGGCCTTCGAGCCGGAAATGCCCGACACCAGGTACATCGCGCCGACCAGCACATAGTGCAGACCGCCACGGACATGGCCGAGGACGTTCGCCAGGAACGCGACCATGGCCCGCGCCATGCCCGTCATCTCGATCAGAAGTCCAAGGAAGACGAACAGCGGCACCGAGAGCAGGATCAAATGGCTCATGCCCTCATCCATCCGCCCAACCAGCACAGAGAGCGGCGTGTGCGTGGTCAGCGCGAGATAGCCGAACACGGCAAGCCCAAAGCCGAATGCGATCGGTACGCCAGCGAACACGCAAAAGCCGGCAACGCCGACGAAGAAGATCACCAGGTTGAGATTGCCGAGCGGCCGCAGCCACGGCTGGGCCAGCCAGAACAGCCCGATCAAGGCGGCCACGGAAATCGCCGCCGCCAGCACCAACTTGACGTTGCCGGCCCGCGCCAGCCGCAACAGTGCAAACAGCGCCATCAGGCAACTACCGATCGGCAGCGCCAGCGCGCGCCAGATATTGGGGATCTGCAGCGCAGGCGTCGTGATGAAGCTTTCGTCGTAAGCGTATTCGTAGGCCGGCCAGACGATCAGGAGCAGGAAGGCCAGCACCGCGCAGGTCGCGACCACGTCGAGATAGGCCCGTACAGGCGGACTGGCGCTGCCCACGATAGCGGTCATCCGCATGTGTTCGGAACGGCGGAACGCGACTGCCGCGCCCAGCATGGCCAGCCACAGGAACAGGATCGACGCCAGTTCGTCCGACCAGATCAGAGGCTGCCGCAATGCGTACCGCGACACCACGCCGGCAAACAGGATGACGATCTCGGCAACCACCAGGATCGCTGCCGGGATCTCGACCATCAGCCCCAGCCCCCGTTCGATCGACGCCACAAGGGAAGGGCGGCGAGGCGATTTCAAGGTCACCTCACCGACCGCAGCTTCCGTGATGTCGACTTCCGTGATTTGGACCCGGGCCATGGCGGCACCCATTACGACAGCCTGCCGACCGCCTTTTCCAGGAGCGCCCAGGCCTGCTCGCCATATTTGCCCTTCCACTCGGCATAGAAGCCCGCGGACTTAAGCTTATCGCGGAATGGTGCCGTGGCCGGCTGATTGAAGACGAGGCCCTTGGCCGCCAGCTCCTGTTGTAGATTTGCATTCAGCTTGGCGACATCGGCACGCTCGTTCACTGCCGCCGCATTGATGTGCTTGGCGACGATCGCACGCATGTCGGCCGGCACGGCCTGCCAGGCGCGGCGGTTGGCCAGGAACCAGAAACCATCCCACATATGATTGGTCAGCGAGCAGTATTTCTGCACCTCGTAGAGCTTGGCGGTCGAGATGATCGCCAGGGGATTTTCCTGGCCCTCGACCACCCTGGTCTGCAGCGCTGAATAGACTTCGCTAAAGTTGATCGAAGCGGGCGCCGCGTCGAAGGCCTTGAACATCGAGGTCCAGAGCGGCGAGACCGGAACGCGGATCTTGAAGCCCTTGAAGTCGTCCGGACCATTGATCGGCCTGGTCGAGGACGTGGTCTGCCTGAAGCCGTTGTCCCAGATCTTGTCCATGACCTCGAGGCCGGCCTTGTTGATCTCGCCGCGCACATGAGCGCCGAGGTCGCCATCCATGGCCTTCCAGACCGTATCGTAGTCCGGGAACGCAAAGCCGATGCCGTTGATCGAGGCCGCCGGCACGAGCGTCGACAGGATCAGGCCCGATAATGTGAAGAACTCGATGCCGCCGGAGCGGACCTGGCTCAACATATCGGTATCGGAGCCGAGCTGGTTGTTGGGAAAGATCTGGAGCTCAAAGCGCCCGTTGGTCTCGGCCTTGATCGCCGCGGCCATTTCCTTGGCGCGCGTGTTCATCGGATGAGAGTCCGGCAGGTTATTGGCGTATTTGTACGAGAACTCGGCCGCCTGAGCCCGCGCCACCATCGGGGCTCCAAGGCCGCCCAGGACCGCCGAGGCAGCGGAAGCCTTCAACAGTGCGCGTCGTGAAAAGCTCATCTCATTCTCCCTGAAGCTTCTTGTTGTTGTGGGCCGCAATACGAACTGCGGCGCAGCGGGTGGGTTGGGGTCAGCCTTGATCCCGTGACGAGCGCTTATTGCAGCGTGCGTGGCGGACCGGCAATATCGGCTTTCTGAGAAGTGACCGCGTAACGCCCAGCGGATGTCAGCCAAACCGGCCGCCATCAGCCCATATTGATTGGATGCACCAGGATTTAGCCGTAAATGCCTGATCTTATTCAATATAAATATATTCCATAATATACCTTATGCGAATCGTTGGTACAGCGAACGGTGAGCAGATGGCTTGTTGTAGCGCTCACCACCGTTGACTCAGACGCGATTCCTGCGCCAGCCATGCTCGCGATTGGAAAGCTCGGCCGAAACGCGGACCTATTCTGACCCAAGATGAAAGGCCGCGCGCGGCCTCCGTCCTCGGATCGCCTCGTCCTCGGATCGAGAAGTCGTCCGACCGGTCAGATGCCAAGCACTCGCCGAAGAGTCCGGCTTGAGCTCAAGAGGGAGACGAACCCGAGCGCCAGTAGCAGCGCGCCGAGCCAGGTTGTCGTCCACCCTCGCCCCTGGTCGCCCGCTTCGGTCATGGAAAGGGCAACCGGGGCTGCTGCCGGAGGCACTGAGGCGCCAACCGCGTCGCTGGCGGCCGGCGCGGCCACCAGAAGCTTTTCCACGTCGACTTGGCGGGGCGTGAGATGGTCCGGCGTGAGCTGGTCGTTGGCGGGCTTGGCGATGACCGGTGCCGGAGGCACGAGCGCCGCGGCTCCGGTAACATGGACGGGAGCCGCATCGACCACCTCGAGCTCGGGCGCGGCCGCCGCCGGCTGGGGCGGTTCCGCTGGCGCGGAGTGCAGCAGCTCCGCACGCGCATCCACGACCACTTTCTGCTTGCGCGACGTGGCCTCGTTCTCCTTGCGAGGGGCAGCGTTTTTCGCGGCGTGACGATGAACCGGCTTCTTCGTCACGGTCCCTTCGGCTGCCTGGAACCAGCATTTGCGTTGGCCGTCGAAACGATAGACCCAGTGCTGGCCGTCCGCCGTCGACTTGCCGGGTTGCGGCAAGCACTCCTCTTCGGCGCGAGCGGGTGCAGTGGCTTCCGGAGTAGCGGTATCGGGGGAGAACAGGTTGGCGAATGGATTCGACGATGCAGGCGACGTCGACAGACCCGCGGCGAGGAAAAGAAAGGCGACGAACCCAAATCGCAAATGACCGGACATGGCACACCCCCCGGTGTTGCGCCCCGCCCGGGCGCGACCTTTGACCGGGACCTAGGTCGCAATGCGACTCAAATCCGGCAACGCGAGGGATTCATTCTGGCCCCGAGGCGATCCTTCTCCTTACTTCGCCGGCATCACGACGACTATAGATTGCGCTGTCGTTCTCTCACACGGAGACGCCATTCATCGAAGGTCATCGTCTCTTTTGCGCTCATCCAGTCTGCTTGCAGGCGCCACATCTTCTGACATCGCGTGTTCGATGATCCCTTGCCTATCTTGATTTAGAGCGTGGGGAGTCATCGTGATGAGCTACTCGAAAGCCGAGGGTATCAAACCGAACATGGCGGTGACGTTGGATGCGTACCGCCGTTCCGATCAGTTCGCTCTCTTTGTGCCAAGAACCACCTCGGATGACACGATACTCCTGATCGCCTGTAAGCCATGCCAGCGAACTGCATGACAACTCCTGACGCTCGGATTCGCTATCGCTCAGACGCGACGCGGTGTGCTGGACGTTATTACCAAAGCCGTCGCGGGACAGATTGTCGCAGCGAGCGCTGCTAATTCTAGCGATCACAGCAACATCTACACTCAAGCCGCGCAAACCTGGAGCAATTCCAGACCGTCCCCCATCGTGCTCCGAAGACGCCTGCGATAGAGCGGGCTACCAAAAATCATACCGGCGAAGCCGGCACATCTCGGAGCATCACAGCGTGACAGCAACTGCATCTCACTCGCGGTTCAACACTCGGCTGCACCCCCTACAACTGATCTGCATGCAAGTGATCTGCCTCGGAGCGGTCGGCGCACTTGAACTCTCGCTGCCCGGTGGCACCGCGCAAGCGCAGTCGTCACTTCCCCCCGTCACTGTGGATGCTCCGCAGCAGCGCACGCGTTCCCATTTAGTCCAGTCATCCCGTCGCGCTGCAGCCGCGCGAGCGGCACGCACCAGCCGCGCCGTACGTTCGCCCCAAGCTGCGCCGGCCGCAACCGCATCGGGTGCCGGTGCTGGTGAGCGCGCCAATGGTCCGGTCCATGGCTTCCTCGCGACCCGCAGCGGCACCGCGACCAAGACCGATACGCCGATCATCGAGACCCCGCAGTCGATCTCCGTCATCACCACCGACCAGGTCAGGAACCAGGGCGCCGAGTCGATCGGCGCCGCACTGCGCTACACCGCAGGCGTCAGCGGCGACGTCAATGGCGGATCAGACACGCGCTTCGGCGGCCTGCAGATCCGCGGTTTCGATATGACCATGCCCGGCCTTTATCTTGATGGCCTGCGCGTGCCCTCCTCCAACTACGTTCATTTCAACGGCCTCGATCCCTACGGCGCCGAGCGGCTCGAAGTGCTGAAGGGGCCCTCCTCGGCCATGTATGGCGGCAGCGGCACCGGCGGCATCCTCAACTATGTGAGCAAGCTGCCGACAGCGCAGCAATTCGGCGAGATATCCGTGTCGGGCGGCAGCTTCAACCGCTACCAGGGCCAGTTCGACATCGGCGGCGCCGCCAACAAGGAAGGCACGGTGCTGTGGCGCCTGACCGGGCTTGTCCGCGACGGCGAAACCCAGGTCGACTTCACCAAGGACAACCGCGTCTTCATAGCACCCGCCGTCACCGTGAGGCCGAACGACGACACCACCATCACGTTTCTGGCCAACTATCAAAGGGACAGAGCGGGCTGGGGTCTGCAGTATCTGCCGGCCTCGGGCACGGTGTGGCCCAATAGCGGCCGCATCATCCCGACCTCCTTCTTCGCGGGCGTTCCTGATTTCGATGCATTCAACACCGAGATCGCCACGGCCGGCTATCAGCTCTCGCACGACTTCAACGACGCCATCACCTTCCGGCAGAACCTGCGCTATGCCTGGCAGCACAACGAGGAGAAGGTGTTTTACGGCGCTGGCTATGCAGACGAGGCCGCAGGCCTGCTGGCGCGCGTCGGCAGCACGAGCAACTCGACTATCAATTCATTCGCGGTCGACAACCAGCTCCAGGGCAAGTTCACTACCGGCCTTCTCGGCCATACGACGCTGGTCGGCCTCGACTACCGCAACACATCTTTCCGCGACACTGCCTACGCGGTCACGACCTCGAGCCCCGATATCAACGTGTTCGCTCCGGTCTACAGCAACGACTGGACGATCGGCGGCCTCACAGACAATACCGGCGTCAAGCAATCGCAGGTCGGGCTCTACGCTCAGGACCAGATCAAGATCGGCCGGGTGTCGTTCCAGTTCGGCGGCCGCCAGGATTTCGTGACGACGACGGTCGACAGCGGCCTTGCCAACACCACAGCCTCGACCGATGCCTCCGCCTTCACCGGCCGCGCCGCCGTGATGTATAACTTCGACAACGGCGTTGCGCCCTATTTCAGCTATTCCGAATCGTTCCTGCCGGTGCTCGCGGCAGATGCCGCCGGCCAGTTGCTGAAGCCGGAGACCGGCGTTCAATACGAGGTCGGCGTCAAATACCAGCCGGTCGGACTCAACGCGTTGTTCACGCTGGCCGCATTCGACCTGACGCGCGACAACGTCGTCACCTACCCGCCTCCCCTCTACACCGCCGAACAGACCGGCCAGGTGAGATCGCGCGGCATTGAGCTCGAAGGGACGGCGTCGCTAGCCGACGGCTGGAATCTGCGTGCCGCCTATGCCTACGTCGATGCAGTAATCACGCAGGATCCAGTGAATGTCGGCAAGACGCCGAGCACGGTGCCGCTCAATCGCTTCTCGCTGTGGAGCGACTACACGCTGCAGGGCGGGCCGCTGGCCGGTGTGCAGTTCGGCGGCGGCATCCGCTATGTCGGCGCGACCTGGGGCGACGACGCGAACACCTTCAGGGTTGGCGCCTCCACGGTGGCAGACGCGCTGATCGCCTACAGCAAGGACAATTATCGCCTGGCGCTGAACGTCACCAACATCGCCGATACGCGTTATGTCGCCGCCTGCTACAGCCTGTCGGGTTGCTTCTACGCCGAAGGCCGCAAGGCAGTCGCCAGGCTGACCTATCGCTGGTGATTTTAGAACATCTCCAAGCGCGACAATTCGACGCCGCAGGTCGATCGACGAGCGGCGCCCACGCTAGTGAGACACACAACGACGGGGGCGGAATGTCATGAGATCGATCTTCGGGCGACTGCATCGCTGGGCGGGCCTGCTCACCGCCGGCTTCCTGTTCTTTTCCGGCATCACCGGCGCGATCATCTCATGGGACCACGAGATCGACGAGATCCTGAACAAGCATCTGTTCGAGGTGAGCAGCATCGGTCCTGCGATTCCGTCGGTCGATCTTGCCAGGCTCATCGAGCAGCGCGACCCGCGCGCACGGGTCGTCCACATATTCATGACCCCGGAAAAAGGCCAATCGCTGTGGTTCTTCGTGCTGCCGAGGGTCGATCCTGCAACCGGCAAACGCTACATCCTCGACTACAACCAGATCTTTCTGGATCCCAACACGGGCGCAGAACTCGGGCGGCGTTATTGGGGCGCGGTGTGGCCGGTGACAAAGGAGAACTTCGTCTCGTTCCTCTACAAGCTCCACTACACGATGCACATTCCGGAATTCTGGGGCAGCGACCGCTGGGGCATGCGCATCCTTGGCATCATCGCCATCATCTGGACCGTCGATTGCTTCGTCGGCTTCTATCTGACAGTGCCCGCCCGCCGACGCGCCAGTGCAGCGCGAGCGCCTGCAGTCGAACGCGAGCTCGGCCGTGGCTTCTGGGCGCGCTGGGCGCCGTCCTGGAAGATCAAGACCTCAGGCAGCGCTTACCGGATCAACTTCGACATTCACCGTGCCTTCAGCCTCTGGACATGGGTGCCGCTGTTTGTGATCGCCTTTACGGCGTTCTCACTCAATCTCTATTTCGAGGTGTTCTCGCCACTGATGAAGATGGTGTCGAACTACACTCCAACGCCATATGAGCTGCGGCCGTATCGCCATCTTGACGATCCGATCGAGCCGAAGGTCGGCTTTGCGGACATCGCGACGCGTGCCGCAGCAGACGGCAGGAGTCGCGGATGGATGACGCCGGTCGGCTCGATCAATTACGGGCCGGCCCACGGCGTGTATGCCGCGGCGTTCTTCTTCCCCGGCGACGATCATGGTGCCGGCGGCGTCGGCCCGGCGCAGCTCTATTATGATAGCGAGGACGGACGCCCGATCGGTGAAAGGCTGCCGTGGGTTGGCACCGCCGCGGACATCTTCGTGCAGGCGCAGTTTCCCCTTCACTCCGGCCGCATCCTCGGACTTCCCGGCCGCATCCTGATCTCGATGATGGGATTGGTGGTTGCGGCGCTGGCAGTGACCGGAGTCGTGATCTGGTGGCGCAAGCGCCGCGCCCGTGTCCGGATGCGCGAGATCAATGCAACACGCAAGCTCCAACGGCTCGCNCCCGCCGAATAGCCCGGTTAGCTCTCGACATCAGCTACCCATGTGGGGAGCGGCGGATCGCGTGGCGTGACGTGCGGCATCGATGCGTCGGTACAACCAATTGTCGACGGCGAACGGTCCGCTGCCGCCGAGGACAAGCGCAAGAATACAGGCCAAATAGAGCAAGTCGGTTTCGTAGCCGGGCTGGCCGAAATGCGCTCCCTCCGGCGTAATCGCTTGAAGCTTGATGGACGAGAAGCCGTACGGCAGGTGCACCGTGAAGATCGCCACCAGCAGCACGATGGCCATCGGAATGCTGACGAGCGGAACGAGCGCACCGATGCCGATGCAGATCCCTCCGGCGATCTCGGTTATGATCGTGAGCCAGGCAAGGAGGTGCGGCAGCGGAAGTCCGAGCGCGTGCAAGAGCCCCGTGAAATTGTCGGCACCGCGCAAGAGTTTCGCAAAGCCATGCTCGGCGAAGCCGTAGCCGACCATCAAGCGCAGCGGAATCGGCGCCCAGCGCGCAACCGAGGATGAGACGAGAAAGTCGACGACGGCAAAGCTCAGGCGGGTGATGGCGGCGAAGCTGTTGGTGTTGAGGGCTTTTGATTCGGACATGCTCATCCTTGTCGTCTTCAGCATGATGAAGCGGCGGCGGCTTCCATTCGCGGTCATGTCCCTCAGTTCGCCCCCAAGGGTCTGTTGTTACGTCCCTCCCGCGCACGAAGACGTGAGCATGCGGCTTTCAGTCGGCCGCTTTGATTGCCGCGGAACGCGGCAATGGAATCGCGGAGCGGAACAGGTTGTCGGGGTCGTACTTCCGTTTCGCCGCGATCAATCGATCCGCATTCGAGCCGAAGGCCAGGGTGGCCCGCGTGACATCGCCATGTGGAAGGAAATTCGGGTACGCGCCGGGAAGTGCGTGAGCAGCGAACGCCTGGGTGGCGGATCGCAGCCATTGCCGATGACGTTCGTCCTCGGTGGGATCAGATCGATCCGGGTAAGATGCAAGAAGCTCGACAAGCAGATGATTGCGACGAAGTCCGAAAGCCGTGGCGCCAAGAGGCACCTCGGTCGCGGCTCCCTTGAATTGATGGGTAAGAATGGCGCATCCGGGAGAAGCGGCATTCGCCATGGCCTCGACCAGCGCATCGACGCCCGCGTCGTTGAACTCGGCCAGCCAACAGCTCTCCATGAAAACCCGCTGCCCATAGGAGATGTGCCGATCAAGGCTTGCCACCAATTCGCCGTAGCGCCGACGAGCAACGGTGCTGTCGAGAGCCGTCCCGAACTCAAGCAGCCGCGCGATCAAGGCATCGCCCTTCCCAGGCGCGCCGCACCACGTCGGCAAGAGGAAGATCACCGGCATGCCATCAGGTCCGGCCAGGAGACCAAGCTCCAGCGTGAATTCCGCCGGCAGCGAAGGCAGGATGTCTGCATAGCGTTGCAAAACGGACTTGGCCTCCGCGAATGGAAAGATCAGCATGCCGGAGGTAATACTGGGCAGTTCATGCACGCGAAACCGCAAGGCCGTCACCACGCCGAAATTGCCGCCGCCGCCGCACAGCGCCCAGAACAACTCCCTCTCACGGAGGGCATCCGCGGTGACCGCGCTGCCGTCGGCGAGAACGACGTCGGCGGCAATTAGATTGTCGAGGGCGAGCCCGAACCGGCCGATCAGCGTTCCATAACCGCCGCCCAAGGTGAGGCCGGCCATTCCCACGCCGCTGCAGGAGCCTGTGGCAGCGACGAGGCCCAGACGATCCGTCGCCACGAGCACGTCAGCGATCCGGGCGCCTCCCCCGGCCAACGCGCTGCGCCGATCTGGACTGATGATGACATCGCGCATGTCGGCGAGGTCGAGGACCAGTCCGTCGCACAGCGCCCTCCCCGCCCAGTCGTGACCGCCGCCGCGAACGGACAGAGGGAGTCCGGCGCGCCGAGCGGTGTCGATCGCCGCTTGGACGTCCACCGCGGTGCGGCAATGGACGACGGCTTGCGGCATGGCGCCGGTCGGCTTCGCCCAGAGCGCCGTAGCCGTCCGGTAGCGGCCATGGCCGGGCCGCGATACGCGGCCGGGCAGACGTTCGCCTAACCGGCGCAGCGCCTTTTCTGTCAGATCGGTCATTTGTAGCTGCCTTGCTGGTCGGGCTCAGCAGCCCCGACAGATCATGAGCTTGCGATCGACGTCACGGTCCTCTTCGCTGACGCGTTCGAGATCGCTGGGGTTTTCGGACGGAACGTCTTTCGCCTGCGGCTGGCGATGGCCAATTGGCGCGCGTCGGGCCATTTGCATCTGCGGTGAAGGCACCTCGATCACGGACGATTTTGCAAGGCCAACGGTCTCGCCTAATGCTGTGCGGCTGCTGAGTAACGCTGCCAAGGCGATGCTTCGGATCAGTTTGTGCATGGTCGGATATCCAGGCGCTTGACGCATCTTTCGGGCCGCGGACGCTATCGGCGTCCGCGTTGTTCGATGTGATGGTGGAGGGCTCTACCGGGGCAGCGCCGCGCGCCGGGATGGATACCCATTCAGGCGCTTCACTTCCGGAGACATGGCCGAAGGCGGACGGGTCTTGTCGGCATTCACCGCCATCATCTGCAGCGCCTTCCGATCGATCTTGCTGAGCGCATTGCGCGGCAATTGGTCGAGCACGATGAGACGCTCGGGAACCTTGTACGCCGCGACCCGCGTCGCGAGTTTGCCGAGGATGTCTGAAACGACCGCCTCTCCCGCTCCATCTGCAAGTTTGATGAAACCCATGATGCGTTCACCGAGCATGGGGTTCGGTACCCCACCACGGCCGCTTCCTCCACGGCAGGATGAGAAACGACAAGCGCCTGCTCGACTTCGACCGGCGAGATATTGGTGCCGCCGCGAATGATGATGTCCTTCTTGCGGCCCACGAACAGCAGCTCACCGTTCGCGCCGCGCTGCATCAGATCCCCGGTATGATACCAGCCGCCCCTCATGCTCTCCGCCGTCGCCTGCCGATCGTTCCAGTAGCCGGCGAACAGATTTGCGCCGTGCAGCAGAAGCTCGCCAACCTTGCCGTCGGCGACGTCCTCGCCATGCTCGTCAACCAGCCGGATCTGCGTGTTCTGCCCTATCCGCGTCACGCAGCCAGGCCTGAGACCGAAACTCAGATTGCCTACGGCTTCCGTCGCGGCCCAGACATTGTAAAGCGCCGCGCCGAACTCGGACGTGACCTGCTCCTGCAGTTCGACCGGGCAGGCATCGCCCACCGTCAGGCAGCACCGCAATCGTTCCAGGCTGCGCGGCTGCGCGCGTTGGCGATCGAGCAAGGCTGCGTACTGCGCGGGAAAGCCGAGGTGCCATGTGCACTGGTGGCGCTCGATCGTATCCAGAACCTCGTCGGCGTCGAAACTCTCCAGCAGCACGAAGACGGCGCCGAGCTGTACGTAGCACAGGAGGCTGATCAGCCCGCCCATGTGCGCCAGCGGCAGCGGCATGGTGACGACGTCATCCCCGGCGATTTCCCAGTTCGTGATGAGCTGGTCCACGGAAGCGCCGAGCGTTGTCGGCGTATGAACGACGAATTTGGGTTCGCCGGTGGTTCCAGACGTGGAGATAAGCACCGCGGCTTCGTCCACAGCACAGGAAGCCGGCGGACGATCGTTGCTGGCGCCGTCGAACAGACTTTCCCATGGCAGGCCGTCATCGTCTGCCGGGGTTGCGCCGACAATGAAGCGCTTGTCCCGCCGCAGGATAACCTCATCGGCAGCAGCGACGTTGTCGTAAGTTTGCGTCTCGCCAATGTAGAGTGCAGGCCTCAACCGCTGCAAGAGCGGTGCGAGTTCGGCGAATTTGAGTGCGGGTCCGAGCGGCGCCGCGATCGCTCCCAAGTGAAAACAGGCATAATAGGCAATAACAAATTCCGGCCGGTTCACCATGTGAAGCACCACGCGATCGCCCGGCCTGACGCCGCGTGCCGCCATTCCGCGCGCAACCGTTTCGGATTCGCGGAGGATCCGCTCGTAGGTCCAGGCCTCCTCGTGAAAGACGAAAGCTGCGCTCCTGGGTCGGGCTTGCGCCTGCGCCATCAAAGCGTCGAGTGGGGTTGATATCATCGACCTTCTCCCATTGTGCGATGGGAGCGACATTGCAGCGGTCGTGCTACTGCCGGATTTCAGGTTTTCAGGAAAATAGTTGCGTTGGTAACCGGCCGCCCGACAAGCGGCAAAAGTGCGACCAAGCCGACCACACCTGTGAAAAGGCCCGCGCGAAGCGGGCCTTCTGCTCAGCCTTCATCTCTTGGTTATGTCGCGGAGGGGCAGCCTCGCCTGCAGACGCACATGAATAGACAAGGAGCGCGTGCTCGGTTGTGAGCCCCGCGCTCTCGTCGTGCGCTGCACTGCCGCGAGAATTTCTCAGGCGGCACTGGTCAGGTGCGATTCGATCTCGCCAATCGGGTGTTTGGTGAGGTCCTTGTTGATCTCGGCGATCACACGCGACTTGATGTCCTCGTGGAAAGCATTGCGCAGGTCGGCCAAGGTCTTCGGCGGTGCCACCACGACCAGCGCCGGGACCTTCCTCGTCCGCACCACCTGCTCCATCGCCGCCGCCACCTTCCGTGTAAAGCGATGCTCTTCGATCTGATGCCAATCGACCGGCTCGACCGCGCTGCGCTGACCCGACTCCAGGGCTTTACTCACCCGTCCAGGTTCCTCGTTGCCCTGCTCATGGGTCGGCGGGTTTTCGTTGGCAAACACGTTTTCGGTCTTCAGATTGGGGAACTTCTCATCGCCCTCGTTGCGCAGGAACAAGGCCTTGCGACCGTCCCCGACGAATACGAATGCATTATGCGGAATCTTTAACTTGCTCATTCCTTCGCTCCAGGCGATCCATTATCTTCATCTTCGCCAAGGTAGATGTAGGCGCCGGGTTGGAATTGACGAAGGTCAAGTTGCCGGCGGATTGCGGCCGGCCACCCAATTGATCCGCATCAATGGAAATTGCGCCGCAAGCGGCCACAATAGCGGCGCTCCCAGCAAGGAGCTTGCGAGCTACGCAAGGGCGAGATCTGTGGACGTTTAGGATGCAAGGCGCGGAGCAGCCATTGTCTCACATCAGCGCTGCCGCCGCGCGCAAGGCTGCGGCGCACCATGAGGCCGACGAAATCCGTCGCGGCGTGACCTGGCAAGAGAAGCTCTTGCTCATCGGCATATTGCTGGTGGTGGCGGGATGGATCATCTTCCGACTGGTGACGCAGGTCGTCACCTGATCCAGCCCGCCCGCCCTCACGACACTGCCGCGGGCGTGCGCATGTGCACCTTCGCGCCCTCGGCGAGATCGACGGCCGGATTGAGGATGACCTGGTCGCCGCGCTTGACGCCGCTGTTGACCTCGACCTCCCGCCCCAAGTCGCGCACCACGTTGATCTTGCGTAGATGCACGACGCCGTTTTCGACCACGGCGACCTGCATGCCGCCCGCGTTGAAAATCACGGCATCGGCCGACACTCTGAAGCTCGGCGTCTTGCGCGGGATGTGCAGGTCGATAGTGCAGTAGATACCGGGCGTGAGCGCCCCGTCTGGATTCGGGATATCGATCTCCGTCAGCAGGGTCCGCGAGCCCGGCTGGAGGGCGTCCGCGATGCGCGTCACCTTGCCTGGAAAGGTGCGATCCGGGATCTCTGGTACGTGCACCACGGCATCGATACCGGGCTTGAGCCCGAACGCCTGGTCCTGCGGCACGAAGATCTGGGTGCGGATGACGTTGCCCTGCATGATGTTGAACATGAAAGTGCCCGAGGTCGCATCGGCCTGCACCAGGCTACCCACGTCGATATTGCGTTGCGTGATGACGCCGTCGAAGGGTGCCACTACGCGCTGATAGTCCTTCTGCTGATGCAACACCTGAAGCTGCGCTTCTTCGGCGGCGACATTGGACTGCGCGACCAGGACGGCGGCCTCCTGTGCCTTCAGCGTTTGCTGATCGATCGTGCCCTGCTGAGCGGTTACCCAGCCCTTCTCGACCAGCGGCCGATCACGGTCCCACGTTACCTCCGCTAGCTTCCGGTTGGCTTCGGCCTGCTGCAACGCCGATTTGAGCTGGGCGAGCGTCGCTTCGGCCTGCGCGATCTGGTGATCGAGCTCGGGTGCCACGATCTCCGCCAGCAATTGCCCCGTCTTGACGCGATCACCGATATCGACCTCGCGCCGACCAATATAGCCGGAGGCGCGCGCGAAAATGTTGGCGCTGGCAAAGGCCGAGGTCGTCGCAGGCAGGGTGACGGTCTGGGTCTCCTCGCTCGGCTGCACGGCGGCGACGCGAACCTGCGGGACCAGATCGCGTTGCTGTTCCGCAGCGGCTGCGGTCTGACGGTATTGCGACAGATGGTTCCAGGCGCCGGATGTCAGCGCCCCTGCAAAGACGAGCACCACGCCGAGCAGGATCAAGCGCCCTCGCCGCTTGCGCTTGTGCGCAAGCGGGGCCGGCATCTCGGTTTGCCGATCGGTCTCCGTCGCCACTTCCGCGTTGAAAGGCCCGTTGAAGTTCATTCCAGCACCTCGTCGAATACCCCGTGATGTGTCTTGCCGTCGTTGCCCTTGCGCAGCATGGCGAACAGGTAGGGCACGACCAACAGCGTCGTCGGCGTCGCGAACAGGAGCCCGCCGATGACCGCGCGCGCCAGCGCCGCATTCTGCTCTTCGCCGGGCGCGCCGATCGCCATCGGGATCATGCCGACGATCATCGCCGCCGCCGTCATCAGCACCGGCCTGATCCTGGTGTGACCGGCTTCGATGGCAGCCTCGAAGGCGGTCTTGCCTGCGAGCTGCTGCTCGCGCGCGAATGTCACGAGCAGGATGGAATTTGCGGAGGCAACGCCGACGGCCATGATCGCGCCCATCAGCGACGGCACGTTCATCGTGGTACCGGTGACGAACAGCATGGTCAGAATGCCGCACAGCGTGGCCGGGAGCGCCAGGATGACGACGAAGGGATCGCCAAAATTCTGGTAATTCACCACCATCAAGAAATAGACGAACACGGCGGCAAATAGCAGCCCGATGCCGAGGTCGATGAAGGCGCCGTTCATGCTCTGGATCTGCCCGATCACCTGAATGGTGTTGCCGGGTTTGAGCTCCTTCTGCAGGTCGGCGACGATCTTGCTGATCTCGCTGGCCACGCTGCCGAGATCGCGGCCCTGCGTGCTGGCATAGACCTCGTAGACCGGCTGGATATTGGCCTGGTTGGCATTGGTCGGGACGGTCGTGCGCTTGAAGGTCGCGACATTGCTGAGCAGGCCCGGGATCGGCGTGTCGGTCAGAGCTGACGCCAGCGACGTCGAGACCGGCGTGTTGGCGAGATCGTTCAACGAACTGATCTTGCTCTCCGGTGTCTGCACGGCGAGGTAATAAGGAATGCCCGACGCGGGATCGGTCCAGAAATTCGGCGTCACCTGCTCCGACGAGCTCAAGCTGACGTTGACATTGGTCGCGATCGTGTTCGCGTTCAGCCCGAGTTGCGCCGCGCGCGAGCGGTCGATGTCGGCAAAGAAGGCGGGCGCGTCCACTTCCTGCTGCAGATGCGCGTCCGCGACGCCCTGGATCGCGGCGATCCGTTGGCGCAATTTCTTCGCTATGCGCAGATTGTTGCCGCGGTCATAGCCCACGGTGCGCACGTCGATCTGCGCCGGCAGACCGAAATTGAGGATCTGCGTCACGATATCGGCTGCCTGGAAGTAGAATGTGTCTTCCGGGAACGCGGCCGGCAGGACCTCGCGCAGCTTGCGCACATATTCGGCGGTGGGCCGGTGGCCCTCCTTCAGCGAAACCAGGATCACACCGTCGTTCACGCCGATGGTCGAGCCGTCGCTGAAAGCGAGGTTATAGGCGCGCGCCGGCAGGCCGATATTGTCCACCACCAGTTCGCGCTCGCTGTCCGGGATGATCTCGCGGATCTTGTTCTCAATGTCCTGGAAAGTCCGTTCCGTGGTCTCGATCCGGGTGCCCGCGGGGGCGCGGACGTGCAACTGGATCTGCCCGCCGTCAATCGCCGGGAAGAAGTCCCGGCCGACCATCGGATACAGCACCGCACCGAGCGCCAGCACTGCCACCATGCCGATGGGCAAGATGAAACGGTGGTTGAGCAGCTCGATGAGGGAGCGCGAATAAGCGTGACGCAACCTCTCAAAATTGCGCTCGAACGCTGCATGAAAGCGCGCGAACGGATTGCGCGTCGCCTGATCGGCGGGGCCGTGATGCTCACCCTTGAGTAACAGGCCGATGATGATCGGCGTCAGCGTCCGCGACAGCCCGTAAGAGGCCAGCATCGCGAACACCACGGCAAGGCCGAGCGGCGTGAACAGGTATTTGGCGGGCCCCTCCAGGAAGACGACCGAGGTGAACACGCAGGAGATCGCGAGCGTCGAGACCAGCGTCGGCACCGCGATCCCGGCCGCGCCATGCAGGGTGGCTTGCGGCAGCGGCTGGCCCTCCTCGGTGAGCAGGCGGTGCGTGTTCTCGATGGTGACAGTGGAATCGTCGACGAGGATACCGACCGCGAGCGCAAGGCCGCCCAGCGTCATCGTATTCAGCGTCTCGCCGAGGAAATACAGGACGATCAGCGAAGCCAGGATCGACAGCGGGATCGACACCATGACGACAACCGTCGATCGCCATGAGCCCAGGAACAACAGGATCATCAGCGCGGTCAGGCCCGCGGCGATCGCGCCCTCGCGCAGCACGCCCGTGACCGACTCCTTCACGAACACGGATTGATCGAACAGCTCGTTGATCTGCATGCCCGGCGGCGCGGCCGCGCGAGCCGTCTGCAGGGCCTTATGCACCGCATTGACCACGCTGACGGTCGAGGCATTGCCGTTCTTGATGATGGAGAGCAGCACAGAGCGCCGCCCGTTCTCGCGCACCACGTTCTGCTGCACCAGCCAGCCGTCATGAATCTGGCCGACGTCTTTGACGAAGACGGTGGCCCCGTTCACCACCTTGATCGGAATATTGTTGAGGTCGTCGATCGAGGGCGGTGTTGCATTGGTGCGGACGACATACTGCGTGTTACCGAACTTGGCGGTGCCCGCCGGCAGCGTCAGGTTCTGCGCATTGACGGCGTTCACCACGTCGAGCGGAGTCAGGCCCTTCGCCACCAGCTTGTTCGGATCGATGTCGACCATGATCTGCCGGTACTTGCCGCCCGCCGGCGTCGGCAGCGTGATGCCAGGGATCGGCGCGAGCTGCTGGCGGATCCGGTAGATGCCGTAGTCATAGAGCTGCTGCTCACTCAGCGAATCCGAGCTTAGGCTGATCTGCAGCACCGGCACGCTCGAGGCATTGAACTGCACCACGATCGGCGGCTGAATACCGGGCGGCATCAGCGCGCGGATGGAGTTGGTGGCGGAGACGATCTGCGAGATCGCAAGGTCGAGATTGACGTCCGGCTGGAAGTAGATCTTTTGCACCGACAGCCCGGCCAGCGTCTGCGCCTCGATATTCCTGATGCCGTTGACATTCGAGGAGATCGAATACTGGCTGTAGGTGGTGACGCGCTGCTCCATCTCGGGCGTGCTCAAGCCCGTGTAGCTCCAGATCACCGTCACCACGGGAATATTGATTTCCGGAAAGATGTCGGTGGGCATTTCGCGCACGCTGACGATGCCCAGAAACAGGATCAGGGCGGCGACCACGTAGAACGTGTGCGGATACCTGAGCGCGAAACGAACAATACCCATTGGCACTCCCCGCCCGCACCTCGCCGTGGGCACGGCTGGGCGGGCGCAATTCTCGTAACAGCCTCAACTGGCGGCAGCCGCCGCGCCCGCGCAAAAGCGGGATCGGCACTCGCCAGGGAGCGCGAAGCCCCATGACGTAAGAGCGCCCACGACCGGCCGTTGCGCGCGATTTCTCCGCCGCCCCGCCTGTTGCGTTCCCTTGCTTGTTGTTGGCAGCTCGCTAAGAAGCGCCCCCGCCGCGCCGACGAGCTGGCGGCGTTGTTACCGCGGCCGCCTACACCGCACTCGCCGGCCGAAGACCCCATCTAGGGATCATAAGCGAGAGTTGAATGTCCAAGCAGTCCGTTTCCGCCGTAATACGTCCGCTTCTCTGACCACAAATCGGTGATTGCCGTGACGCGCCGCCTCAAAAGTGATTGAGGACACGCCGGCAAACGCGAAAATGAATTGCAAGTTTCGCGCCAGCCGTCGCACGGACTGCATTTTAGGATTCGACAAAGCAGGCCAGCTCACGGCGCCGATAGACCTCGACAGGGATGGCATCTTGAGCCTATTTTTGCGCCATGAGCCCTCAAGACCATCACCACGATCACGACCGCTCGGAGCTGTCCGAAACCGAGCTGCGCGTGCGCGCACTCGAAACCATCCTGACCGAGAAAGGCTATGTCGAGTCCGGCGCGCTCGATGCGATCATCCAGGCCTATGAGACCAAGATCGGCCCGCACAACGGGGCACGCGTCGTTGCCAAGGCCTGGACGGATCCCGCCTTCAAGAAGGCGTTGCTGGAAGACGGCACGAAGGCGGTGGGCACGCTCGGCCATGTCAGCCGCGTCGGCGACCATCTCGTGGTGGTGGAGAATACGTCGGCCCGTCACAACATGGTCGTGTGTACGCTGTGCTCCTGTTATCCCTGGGAATTGTTGGGCCTGCCGCCGGTCTGGTACAAATCCTCGCCCTATCGCTCGCGCGCGGTCAAAGACCCGCGTGGCGTGCTCGCCGATTTTGGCGTCACGCTGCCGAAGGACACGGAGATCCGGGTGTGGGATTCGACCGCCGAGACCCGCTTCCTGGTGCTGCCGATGCGGCCCGCCGGCACTGAAGGTTTCAGCGAGCAGCAACTCGCCGAACTCGTGACCCGCGACTCCATGATCGGCACGGGCTTTCCGAAAGCGCCGGGAGCGGCATCATGAACGGCGTGCACGATATGGGCGGCATGGACGGGTTCGGCAAGGTCGAGATCGAACCGAACGAGCCGATGTTTCATGCCGACTGGGAAGCGCGCGTGATGGCGATGGTGCGCGCGATGGGCGCCGCCGGCGCCTACAACATCGACACCTCGCGCTACTATCGCGAGACATTGCCGCCGCATGTCTATCTCGCCAGCTCATATTACCAGAAATGGCTGCTCGGGCTGGAGAACATGCTGATCGACAAGGGCTTCGTCTCCGACACCGACATGGCGGCGGGCCATGCGGTGCAATCAGCAAAGCCGCTCAAGCGCGGTCAGTTCACGCGTGGCGATGTCGAGCGCATCATGACGCGCGGCCAGTTCGGGCGCACGCCGCAGGCCGCGGCCAAGTTCAAGCCAGGCGACAAGGTGCGCGCCAGGAACATGCACCCCGTGACGCATACGAGACTCCCGCGTTATGTGCGCGGTCATGTCGGCGTGGTCGAGCGCGACCATGGCTGTCATGTGTTTCCGGATTCGGCTGCCACGGAATCGGGCGAAAACCCGCAATGGCTTTACACTGTCGTGTTCGACGGGCGTGAGCTTTGGGGGCGCGACAGCGATCCCACCGTGAAAGTCTCGATCGACGCCTTCGAGCCCTATCTGGAGCCCGTCTGATGGACGCGGCGGCGCGCGCGACCGCGGAAATCCCCGGCATTCCTCGCGACGAGGGCGGCCCGGTCTTCCGCGAACCCTGGGAAGCCCATGCCTTTGCGATAGCGCTGACGCTGAATCAGCGCGGCGTCTTCACCTGGACGGAATGGGCCGCGGCACTCGCCGACGAAATCAAGCGCGCGCAGGCGGCCGGTGATCCCGACACTGGCGAGACCTATTACCGGCACTGGCTGGCCACGCTGGAAAAGCTGGTTGCGCAAAAGGGCGTGGCTTCAATGGACACGCTGGACCGCTACCGCGACGCCTGGGACCATGCCGCCGACCGCACCCCGCACGGCAAGCCGATCGAGCTCAAGCCGGAGGATTTTGGGTAGGCTCCATCGCCGTCGTTCCGGGGCGTCGCGCCAGCGACGAACCGGAACCTCGAGATTCCGGGTTCGATGCGGAGCCTTTCAGCCGGCCGCGCTTCGCGCGGACCGGGTGGCATCGCCCCGGAATGAGAGTCAGAGCTGAGCGCCCGCCACATACTCCCGCCAGCCCTTCGCCCGCAGCTCGCAGGCCGGGCATTCGCCGCAGCCATAACCCCAATCGTGGTGTGCGCCGCGCTCGCCGAGATAGCAGGTGTGGGAGTGCTCGCGGATCAGGTCGACCAGCGCCGCGCCCCCGAGCGCGTGCGCGAGCCGCCAGGTCCCCGCCTTGTCCAGCCACATCAGCGGCGTGTGCAGCTCAAAATGCCTGGCCATGCCGAGATTGAGCGCGGTGCCGAGAGCACGGATGGTCTCGTCGCGGCAATCGGGATAGCCGGAATAGTCGGTCTCGCACATGCCGCCGACGATGTGCGAAATGCCGCGCCGATAGGCGAGCGCCGCCGCAAAAGTCAGGAAGATCAAATTGCGGCCGGGCACGAACGTGTTGGGCAGGCCGTCCGCTCCCATTTCGATCGCCACCTCGCGCGTCAGCGCCGTCTCGGAAATCGCGGCCAGGGTCGGAATTTCCAGCGTATGGCTATCGCCGAGCTTGGCGGCCCAATCGTCGCGCGAGGCCCTGATGCCGTCCAGCAACCGATCGCGGCAGGACAACTCGATGGCGTGGCGCTGTCCATAGGCAAAGCCGAGCGTTTCGACGCGCGCAAAGCGCGACAGCGCCCAGGCGAGACAGGTGGTCGAATCCTGCCCTCCGGAAAACAGCACCAGCGCTGTTTCTGATGGGAATTGATCACTCATACGCGGCCCATAGCATTTCCGGCGAACAAGTGGAAATCAGCGCTGTTTGAGACTGGGACCGCGCCGCATCTTGCGGCATAGAGAAGCCAGCCTTTCTGTTAGGGAACTCCAATCGCCATGACTCCTTCCCGCGATATCGCCGTCCTGCTCGAGATCATGGCGAGGCTGCGCACGCCGGTGACGGGCTGCCCCTGGGACCTCGTGCAGAATTTTACGACGATCGCCCCCTACACCATCGAAGAAGCCTATGAGGTCGCCGACGCGATTGCGCGTGGCGACCTCGACGATCTGCGCGAGGAGCTCGGCGATCTCCTGCTGCAGGTCGTGTTCCATGCCCGCATGGCCGAAGAGCAGCACGCCTTTGCTTTTGGCGATGTCGTGGAAGCCATCACAAGAAAGATGATCCGCCGGCACCCGCATGTCTTCGGTGACGAGAACGGGGAACTGACGCCGGCCGACGTCAAGGGCAACTGGGACCGCATCAAGGCGGAAGAAAAGGCCGAGCGTGCCGCGCGCCGTCCCGCGGAAGAACACACCCACAAATCGGTGCTGTCAGGCGTCAAGGCCGGCCAGCCGGCGCTGAGCCGTGCGATGGCATTACAGCGCAAGGCATCGACCGTCGGTTTTGACTGGAACGATCCGCGCGCGGTGTTGAAGAAGATCCGCGAAGAGGCCGACGAGATCGAGGCTGCGTTGGAGCGCAACGACAAGGCCGAGCTCGAAAGCGAGACCGGCGATCTCCTGTTCGCGCTGGTCAATCTCGCCCGCCATGTCGGCGCCGACCCCGACATGGCGCTACGCGCCTCCAACGCCAAATTCGAGCGCCGCTTTGCCTATATCGAGCGCGCGCTGGAGGCACGCGGGCTAACGCTGGAGGAAGCTTCACTCGATGAGATGGATGCGCTGTGGAACGAGGCGAAGCGCAACGAAAGCTCTCCGTCGTCCCAGCCGGCCGAGCAAAGCGAACGCCCAAGTTGAACCGTCGTCCTCAGGTGCTCGCGATAGCGAGCCTCGAAGGATGAACGGCCCCCGCTGTGAGAGACGGGCCGTCGCGCTTCGAGACGCGCGCGATGCGCGCTCCTCAGGGTGATGGCGATAAAGTTGTGGGCCCCTGCCGTCGCATACTTTCTCAGGAGCGACAGCTACATCCCATGCGGCTCTGCATCAAACCGCGACACCACAATGTCGCGCTTGCTCGGGTCCACGCGCACGGTCATATCGAAACGGCCGTCGTGGAGCTCCTTATTGAGCACTTCCGAATTGCGGTGCAGCCAGGAGATGCCGGCGCCGTCAGACGCATCGATCGACAGATCCAGCGTGACGCGTGCAGCCGCGAGCCGATCTTCAATCGCAGCCAGCAGCGCGTCGATGCCCTCCCCGGTTTGCGCTGACACCAACAGGCACGGATGCTCCGGCGGACGGCGCGCGGCGATATTGGCGAGCTTCTCGCGCTCCTCCGGGCTGAAGCGGTCGATCTTGTTCCAGACTTCAAGAATACGCCCGGGGTCGGGATCGATGCCGAGCTGGCGCAGCACGGCGTCGACATCGCGCTGCTGTGCCTCCGCATCTTCATGGGAGATGTCGCGAACATGCAGGATGACGTCGGCTTCCAGCACCTCTTCCAGCGTGGCGCGGAACGCCGCGACGAGCTGGGTCGGCAGGTTGGAGATGAAGCCGACGGTGTCCGACAGCATCGCCTTGCCGCCATGCGGCAGATGGATCGCGCGCAGCGTCGGATCGAGCGTTGCGAACAGCATGTCGGCGGCCTGCACGTCGGCGCGGGTCAGCCGGTTGAACAGCGTCGATTTGCCGGCATTGGTGTAGCCGACCAGCGCGATCACGCGATAGGGCACGCGTTTGCGTCCTGCGCGATGCAGCCGTCGCGTCGCCTGAACCTTCTTCAATTCATTCTCGAGACGCGTGATGCGCTCGCCGATCAGCCGTCGGTCCGCTTCGATCTGCGTTTCGCCCGGGCCGCCCATGAAGCCAAAGCCGCCGCGCTGGCGTTCCAGGTGCGTCCAGGACCGCACCAGGCGGCTACGCTGATAGTTCAGATGGGCGAGCTCGACCTGCAGCGCGCCCTCCCTGGTCTTGGCGCGGCGGCCGAAGATTTCCAGGATCAGCCCGGTGCGGTCGAGCACCTTGGTGTTCCAGGCCTTCTCCAGATTGCGCTGCTGGATTGGCGAGAGCGCGCAATCCATCACCACGAGCTCCGCATCTCGCGCGCTGACAAGGCCTGTGATTTCCTCGACCTTGCCCTTGCCGAGATAGGTCGCCGGCCTGATTTCGCTGATCGGCGCGATCAGGGCATCGACGACCTCGAGATCGATGGCGCGAGCGAGGCCCTTGGCTTCATCGAGCCGGGCCTCGAAATCGCGCGAGGCACGTTCGTCCGTTTGCGCTTCGACTCCGCCGCGGCGCATCCGTATATACGGGCCGATGACGATCACCCGCCCGGTTGATTTCTGTCCCGCCGACCGCGGACGGTCAGCTCCCCGTTCTCGCTCTCGGGGCTCCAATCAGATCACTCTCAAGCCGACGCATCCTCGCCGCCTTCGAACAACTGGATGGGTGCACCCGGCATGATGGTCGAGATCGCGTGCTTGTACACAAGCTGCGAGTGTCCATCGCGCCGCAACAGCAAGCAGAAGTTGTCGAACCAAGTGACAATGCCCTGCAGCTTCACCCCATTGACCAGAAAGATCGTCAGTGGCGTTTTGGTTTTACGAACGTGATTGAGGAAGGTGTCTTGTAGATTTTGTGCGCGGTCTGCCGCCATTGTTTTTATCCCGCTATGTGCTTCTTTTTATTGAACCGGTTGCCGCCCTCTGATGGGGCATTCCCCGGCTGCCCCACCCCTTGAGTCCCCCTCTGGGGGTGCGGCGAGCCGATTAGAGGGCAGGTCCGGTTTTTAGGCAAGCCGCTTGAGACGGCAGTGGGAGGGCTAAATCGTAGATTTCTTTGCAAAACTTTCGAAGAAAGGCGAATTTTCCCAAGCAAATGCATGAAACTGCACCGCTTTTTGGGATTTCCGCCTCTCAGCCGACCCCGAGCGCCTTCAGCTTCCGGTGCAGCGCCGATCGCTCCATACCGACAAATTCCGCGGTCCGCGAGATATTGCCGGAGAAGCGGCTGATCTGGGCGATCAAATAATCCCGCTCGAACACCTCGCGCGCCTCGCGCAAGGGCAGGCCCATGATGTGCTCGCCATTGTTGCTGGTCGGCATCGCCGGGACCATGGAGCCGACGTCCTGCGGCAGCATATCAGCGGTAATGATGGTTTCCGGCCCGCCGGCGGCCAGAATCATGACGCGCTCGACGTTGTTGCGCAACTGGCGGACATTGCCCGGCCAGACATGCGACTGCAGCACCGCCATCGCGTCCTGGCCGATCTGCCGCTTCGGCAGGCCGGTGGTGGCCGAGATCTGGTCCATGAAATAGTCGATCAGTTCGGGGATGTCCTCCCGCCGCTCCGACAGCGGCGGCACCCGGATCGGCACCACCGAGAGCCGATGATAGAGGTCCTCGCGGAAGTGGCCGGCGGCGATTTCCTCTTCGAGGTTGCGCGCGGTCGAGGAAATGATGCGGACGTCGACATGGACTTTTGTGGTGCCGCCCTGGCGCTGGAAAGTCTGGTCGACCAGTACCCGCAGGATCTTGTTCTGGGTCTCCCGCGGCATGTCGCCGATTTCGTCGATGAACAGGGTGCCGCCATGCGCCTCCTCCAGCGCGCCGGTTTTGCGCGGCTGCTCGCCGTTGGACTGCTCGATGCCGAACAGTTCGACTTCCATCCGCTCCGGCGTGATGGCCGCGGCATTGATCACCACGAACGGTCCATCGGCGCGATTGGAAGCAGCATGCAGCGTACGCGCCACCAGTTCCTTCCCCGAACCGGCGGGGCCGACGATCAGGATGCGGCTGTTGGCCTTCGCCGCGCGCTCGATCGTCTGCCGGAGCTGGTTCATGGACGGCGAGCGTCCGGTCAGAATGCTCGCGGTCGGCGCAAGCTGTTTCAATTCCCGCACTTCCCGTTTCAGTCGCGACGTCTCCAGCGCGCGCGTCGCCACGAGGATGAGCCGATCCGATTTGAACGGCTTCTCGATGAAGTCATAGGCGCCGCGCTTGATCGCGGCGACGGCGGTTTCGATGTTGCCGTGACCGGAGATCATGACGACAGGCAGATCGGGATGATCGCGCTTGATCTGCTCCAGGAGCTGCAGGCCGTCGAGCTTGGAGCCTTGCAGCCAGATGTCGAGAAACACCAGGTGCGGGCGGCGGTTGGCGATCTCGGCGAGCGCCGTATCGCTGTCGCGCGCGGTGCGGGTCGAAAATCCCTCATCGTCGAGAATGCCCGCAACCAGTTCACGAATATCGGCCTCGTCGTCGACGATCAAAATATCACTTGCCATCGGTCCCACCCTGCCTCTCGTCAGTTGCCTGTTGCGGCTTCGGTTTTTGTGTCACTGTTGGTCGCTTCAGCCGAGTTGTTGGTTTCGGATGCCGGCTGTTTTGTTTCGTCCGTCGGTTTCGTTTCGCTCATCGTCGGATTGTTGTCCGTACCCTGCCCCTTCACCTCGATTTTCGATGCATGTCCCGAGACCGCAAAACGCAGGCGCATCCACGCGCCGCGCTGGCCGGGCCGGAAATCGGATGCATCCTTGAGTTCGATGCGCCCACCATGGTCCTCGAGCACGCGCCCGACGATGGCAAGCCCAAGGCCCGTGCCCTTGGCGCGCGTCGTCACATAGGGTTCGAGCAGGCGCTGGCGCGCCACTTTGGGCAGTCCGATCCCGTTGTCGATGACGTCGATGATGATCTCGTCCTTCTCGCGCTGGGCGACGACGTCGATACGGCCCTTGCCCAATTCGTCCGGCGCCACCGCCTCGATGGCTTCGGTCGCGTTCTTGATGATGTTGGTCAGCGCCTGGGAGATCAGCCGCCGATCGAACTGCGCGCGCAGCGGATCTTCCTTGATGTCGGTTTCGATATCGATATCGGGGTGCCCCACCTTCATCAGGAACACGGCCTGCCGCACGGTGTCGGCCACGTCCTCGCCCTCGATCACCGGCTTGGGCATGCGCGCGAAACGTGAGAACTCATCGACCATCCGCCTGATATCGTCGACCTGGCGCACGATGGTTTCGGTGCATTGGTCGAACACCGCCTTGTCGTCGGTGATGACCTTGCCGAATTTGCGGCGGATGCGTTCGGCAGAGAGCTGTATCGGCGTCAACGGATTCTTGATCTCGTGGGCGATGCGGCGCGCCACATCGCCCCAGGCCGAGGTGCGCTGCGCCGAGACCAGCTCGGTGATGTCGTCGAGCGTGATGATGTAGCTGTCCCGCGAGGATTGGCTGCTCTTCTCTGCGCTGATGCGAACCGAGAGATTGCGCTCGCTGCCGTCGCGCAGGAGCGTCACCTGCCCCTGGACGAGGCGCTGGTTGCCCTCGCGCGCGGTCTTCATCAATTCATCGAGTTCGGGCAGCACATCGGAGAGCGGATGGTCCAGCGTCTCGGATTCGGCATGGCCGATCAGCTTTTCCGCGGAACGGTTGAGAATGCCGATGCTGCCGGACGCATCGACGCCGATGATGCCGGCGCTGGCCGACGACAGCACGCCCTCGATGAAACGGCGCCGGCTGTCGATCAGCTCGCTCGCGTTGACGAGTTCGTCGCGCTGGGTGCGCAGCTCCTGCGTCATCTTGTTGAAGGTCTCACCCAACTGGGCGAGATCGCCTTCCGACTTCATAACCGGCACCTGCACATGCAGATCGCCGGTGGAGACCATATTGGCCGCGTTCATCAGGCGCCGGATCGGGGCTACCAGCCAGTTGGCGAAATTCAGCCCGATCAGGACCGAAGCCATCAGGATGGTCAGCGCGATCACGGCAAACATCAGCGCGAAGGCGACCTGAATGCCGAGCCGTTGCGATTCCATTTCGGAATAGCCGGCGACGCTGGCCTCGGTCTGCTTGAGTTGCGCCACCACGCGCGGGTCGAGCACGCGCTCGACATAAAGGAACGTGTCGGTAAAAGCCCGCAACCGGATCACTGCCGCGACCGAATTCGAATCGGGCAGCACCGCGATTTCGGGCTCGTCCTCATTGACATTTTTCAGGAAGTCGGGTGACGGCGGCGAATAGGGTAGCTGAGAGCCGGTATCCGCCGTGACCAACGGCTTGGCGTCCTTGTCCATGATCATGGCGCCCGGCAGATTGCGGGCGACGGCACTCGCCGTCAGCAATTGCAGAAATGAGCCGCGATCCTGATCGTACAACGGCCTTGCATGGCTGATGTCGACGGCCATTCCCAGAATGTCGCCGCGAATGAGCTGGGCATGTTCCTGCACATAGGCGCGGGCAATGGTCAGCGAGTTCTGAATGACTTCCCGCGTCGGCCCCGAAAACAGCCGGTCGAGGCCGCGGTCGATGGTGACGTTGGCGATGATCGCCACCAGCACCGCCGGCAACACGGCGATTACCGAGAAAAGCCCGACGACCTGGATGTGCAGGCGCGCCGCGGCCCGGCCACGGCGCCGCGCCAGCACCATCTGCCAGACTTCGCGGAGAATGATCCCCACCAGGAGCAGAATGGTGGCGACGTTAATCAGGTAGAACGACTTCACCACCGGCGGGGTCGGTGGGATCCGGGTGAGCCCTGTCAGGACGATGAAGGTCAGGAACGCCGACAGGAGCGCGATGCCGACCGCAAACGGCGCCAGCCAGCGCCGCAGGGACGACCGCTTCGGCTCAGCAAGCGATGGATCGAACGGTGCTGGTGCGGCCTCTGCGCTGATCATTCCGGCAAGGTGTGGTGCTGAAGCGGGTCACATTCGCGGGATGCGAACTGATGCATTCATATCACAATGTTGCCGAATTGCGACAATTCCGCGGCGCGTCTGCCATCGAAATATTCATCCACAAGCGAACCAAACCTTTCGAAATGTCGCGGCAAACCTATGCGGGCTCGGATGTATCGAGGGAGCGGCCCTCGCGTATGACGGAGCGGCGTTCCACCAGCGCATCCATGCCGTGCCGGTGGAGCCACAGAAGACCCATTGCAAGCTGCCGCAAATCGTTTCGATCCGGGCCGATCGGGAGCCGGCGCGCGCGACGCAGAGCGTCTGCGGCCTGCCGTTCCAGGGGCGACATCTCGTGCTCCATTCTCGGGCTCAATTGCTCTCCTTCTTCCGATCATGAGGTGATCGGAGTCAGACGACATTCACCTACATGATGTCGCGGGTATTTTTTGTGAGCTGGTTCACTAAACCGGCACGTGGTCCGGGCCGAACTGGCTGCGTGGACTAGGTTTTGCGGCTTGCCTTGGCGGTCCTGGTCCGGTTGTCGGCGGCTTCCTTGGCGAGCCTGAGTTCACGAAGCCGCGCCATATTTGCCCGCACCGCTATTGCTTTCTCGGCGACCTCTTTCATGGCTTGCGCACCCTCCTCGGCAGCTCGCCGCTGTCGGTCCTGCCGCGCTGCCTGTTCTGGGGAAAGAGTGTCTGGACGCTTGCTGCTCACGAGCGGCCTACCGGGTTCGGGGCCGAGACTCCGGCTCCGGACCCGAGCGAGCCGAAGCCGACCCAATCGGCAGCGCCACTCTCAGCCTTTGTGTAAGCGTTTGGCGGACCCGCGATCGCATTCGCACGCAACTCGGTTGGGTTGTTCAGCCGAACCAACGCACCGGGACTTACGAAGTTCCCCGTGCGTCCGGATGGCGTGCAAATGCGAACGGAAGCGGCCCGTTACCGGTAGCCGCGACGCTGGCGTGCGAAAGCATAGCGCGGGTTGATGCCACAGGTCGCATTGGTGCCGGCTGCACTCGCCATGCACTCGCGATAGGTGGCGAATTGACAATTGCCTGGATAGCCCCAGGTTCTCCCCTGCAGGCAGTAACGTCCCGCGGCGGATGCCGGCGAGAGCGAGGCGGCAACGACAAGCAAGGCAACAGCAGACATGCCGGCGAACAGAATGCGATGCATCTGACTGGCTCCTCGGGTCGGGTTTGATGATGAACGCTCCGACCCCCTTACCGTTCCTATCGTAAGTTGCGTCCGGCCTCTTCGCGCCGAAGTCGTGGATAGGCCCATGTTGTAAGCGACGTGTAAGCTTCGCATTGCAGGATGACCGCGCGCCGTTCTCAGAGGCGCAGCTTCGGTCTCCCAAGCTCGAAGCGGCCCCGCCTGCTAGATCCTCCAGCAGGCGGGGTTCCATAGCGTCAATTGCCGCTGCGATAGACCTGGATGTCGAGGTCGCGGATTTTTTTCCGCAGCGTGTTGCGGTTGAGCCCGAGCAGGTCGGCCGCCCGGATCTGATTTCCGCGGGTTGCCGCCAGCGCTGCGGTGAGCAGCGGAACCTCGATCTCCTTGAGGATGCGGTGATAGAGGCCCGGCGGCGGCACGCCGTTCGGGAAGCCTTGGAAGTGCGACGACAAATATGCCTCCACGGCGCCACCGAGATTGTCGATGCCGTGCTGGACGGCGGCGCCGGCGGTCACCGCCGGAGGCGCCAGCTCGCCGTCGATGACCGAGGCGGTGATGACGTCCTGCGGATAGAGCGCCGCGAGCCGCCGGGCGAGATTTTCCAATTCACGCACATTTCCCGGCCAGCGATGCTGCTTGAGCCGCTCCAGCGCCAGCGCGTCCAGCTTCTTCGGCGGCAAGCCGTCCTTCTCGGCAAGGGCGAAGAAGTGCCGCACGAGGTCCGGCAAATCCTCGATGCGCTCGCGCAGCGGCGGCAGCCGCAGCGGCACCACGTTGAGGCGGAAGAACAGGTCTTCGCGAAACAGGCCCTGCTGGATCAGGATGCGCAAATCCTTGTTCGAGGCGGCGACAATGCGCACGTCGGTCTTGATCGGGGTACGGCCGCCGACGGTGGTGTATTCGCCTTGCTGCAGCACGCGCAATAGCCGGGTCTGCGCCTCCATCGGCATGTCGCCGATCTCGTCCAGAAACAGCGTGCCCCCTTCGGCCTGTTCGAAGCGGCCCGAGGCGCGGGTGTTGGCGCCGGTGAACGCGCCGCGCTCATGGCCGAACAGTTCCGATTCGATGAGATCGCGCGGGATCGCCGCCATGTTGACCGCAACGAACGGCCCATTGCGCCGCTTGCCGTAGTCGTGCAGCGCGCGCGCCACCAGCTCCTTGCCGGTGCCGGACTCGCCCGAAATCATCACGGTAAGATCGGTCTGCATCAATCGCGCCAGCACGCGGTAGATTTCCTGCATCGCCGGCGAGCGGCCGACCAGCGGGATCGATTCGAATTCCTGCTCGTCGGGCTGGCTCGGCGTGCGCTCCTTCGGCTCGGCGAGCGCGCGGCCCACGATCGCGATAAGCTCCTTCAGATCGAAGGGCTTTGGCAGGTATTCATATGCGCCGCGCTCGGACGCGCGGATCGCGGTCATGAAAGTGTTCTGCGCGCTCATCACGATGACCGGGAGGTTCGGTCGCATCTTCTTGATGCGCGGCAAGAGGTCGAACGCGTTTTCGTCCGGCATCACCACGTCGGTGATGACGAGGTCGCCCTCGCCCTGGCTGACCCAGCGCCACAAGGTGGCGGCGTTCCCGGTGAGCCGGACTTCATAGCCGGCGCGCGAGAGAGCCTGATTGAGAACCGTCCGGATGGCGGTGTCGTCATCGGCGACAAGAATGCTTCCTGCAGGCATTGTTAGTCCTCATCGGTCCTGTGAGGCATGCAACGGCGTCCCCGGAACGTCATCGCGATGGCTTTGCTCTGGTTGCTGTTTGGCGCTGTTGTACATGGGCATCAGCACCCGGAAGATGGTCTTGCGCGGCTGCGACTCGCATTCGATGATGCCGCCGTGGTCGCCGACGATCTTCGCGACCAGCGCGAGACCGAGGCCGCTGCCGGTCTGCTTCGTCGTCACGAACGGATCGAACAGATTGGGCAACAGGTCCTCCGGCACGCCGGGACCATTGTCTTTGACACAAAATTCTAACGGCAAGGAGACACGCGATTTCTTGCCAGGAACCGAGAGCCGCACGCCCGGCCGGAACGCGGTGGTAAGCTGGATTTCGGCATCGGTCCCGAGATCGACCACCGCTTCAGCCGCGTTCTTCACCAGGTTCAGGAACACCTGGATCAACTGGTCCTGATTGGCGAGCACGGGCGGCAACGAGGGATCGTAATCCTCGACAAAGCGGACGTTGCGGGCAAATCCCGATTGCGCCAGCCGCTTCACGTGATCGAGCACGGAATGGATGTTGACGGGGCCGCGCGCCACCGGACGGTCGTCGCCGAACACTTCCATGCGGTCGACGAGCGTCACGATACGGTCGGCCTCATCGCAGATCAGCCGCGTCAGCATGCGGTCCTCGGACGAGGCCTGCTGCTCCAGGAGTTGCGCCGCGCCACGGATACCGGAGAGCGGGTTCTTGATCTCATGCGCGAGCATGGCGGCCAGCGCGATCACCGAGCGCGCGGCACTGCGATGGGTGAGCTGGCGGTCCATCTTGTCGGCGATGGTGCGCTCCTGCAGCATTACCACGATATGGCCCGGCCGCTCTGTGAGCGGCGCGACGTGCAGGTCCACCTGGCGATCGCCGCCGTTGCGCGGCGTGCCGAGATCGACCTTGTATTCATTGACCGGCGAATTGCCCGACCGCACCTGGTCGATCAAGGACAGCAAGGGACTGCCAAACGGCACCAGCTCCTTCAGCGACTGGCGCTGCAGGAACTGCGTCGAGAGATCGAAGAAGGCCTCGGCGGCGTTATTGGCGTCGATGATCTTGCCGTCCGGCCCGATCAGCAGCACCGGATTGGGCAGCGCGTTCAGGATCGCATCGCTGTCGGATAGCAGTGCCTTGCGATGTTCTGCGGCTGTCGTCGTCATGCAGCGGCACTCCATGCAAAGTCGTCGAACGCTTCGGTGAGGGCCTGATGCACGCGGCGCGGATCGTCCGACGTCAGAATCCGCTCGCGCCAGCCCTTGAGCGTCTCGGCGGGCGCCTGCGCGCAAGCGGCCGCAATGTCGAGGGCCCAGGACAGATGTTTGCGCGCGTGGCGCAGGCCGACACGCAAGCCGTAATGGCTGCAGACTTCATCATAGAGCGCGCGCAGGTCAGCAAGCTGCTGCGGCAGGCTCGGCGTCTCCTCGACGATCCCGGTCGCGAGCCGCCGCGCGATCTGCCCGGGCACCCAAGGAGCGCCTTGCGCGCCGCGACCGATCATAACGGCATCCGCGCCCGATTCGTCGAGCGCGGTGACCGCGGTCTCGAATGAGGTGATGTCGCCATTGACGACCAGCGGAATGGAAATAGCCTCGCGCACGGCGCGTACGGCGGCCCAGTCGGCACTGCCCTTGTAGAATTGCGCGCGGGTGCGGCCGTGCACCGTGACCATCCTCACGCCGGCGGCCTCAGCCCGGCGCGCCAGTTCGGGGGCATTGCGCGTGCGATCATCCCAGCCGAGCCGCATCTTCAGCGTCACCGGGACAGTTGCGGCCGCGACGGTCGCTTCGATCAGGCTGGTCGCATGGTCGAGATCGCGCATCAGCGCCGATCCGGACTGTCCGCCGGTCACGTGGCGGGCGGGACAGCCCATATTGATGTCAATGATGTCGGCGCCGGCCTGTTCGGCGATTCGAACCCCCTCGGCCATCCAACGGGCTTCGCAGCCTGCAAGCTGCACCACATGGGGTCCGATTCCGGCCGCCTCGCAGCGCAACCTGGAGATGGCGCGGCCCTGAGCCAAATCGTCACTGGCGGTCATTTCGGAGACGACCAGGCCGGCCCCCAGCCTTGCCGCCAGGCGCCGGAAAGGGGCGTCGGTAATGCCTGACATCGGGGCGAGTAGGACCCGGTTGGCGAGCTGAATATCGCCTATTCTCAGCGACTTGGAACGTAGATCGTCCGGGCCGTTCACGGATGTCTCGTCTTTCGGGGCGCAGCCGCATCATCGCGGCTGCTGTCGATCCAATTTTGCGCACAATTCTTGTGCAGTCAAGCTTTATGCCTACACTTTAGACAATTCTTGCAGTCTGGCAAGTGCACTGCAGCAATATCTGCCCTGCTCATACCGCCGACGAGAAGCTGAATCTCTCACCTTTTCGGCCAACCCGTGTTATGGGCTGCCCCGCCTGGGCCGCGCTTCGCGCGAAACCCTCTCCAACGCATCACCGATATTTGAGTCGCATGGCAAATTCTGAACGAACGGCAGCCGTCCTTGTCGCAGCCGGGCGAGGCTTACGCGCCGGCAGCGGCGGACCGAAACAATATCGCGTCATCGCCGGGCAAACCGTAATTTTTCGCGCCATGCAGCCGTTCTGCACGCATCCGCAGATCGATGCCGTGCAGCCCGTGCTCAACCCCGACGACACCGCGATGTTTAATGCGGCGACCGAGGGTCTGCGTCATCGAGAACCGGCGCATGGCGGCACGACGCGGCAGGCATCCGTGCGTGCCGGGCTCGAGGCGCTGGCCGAGCAAAAGCCCGATATCGTGTTGATCCACGATGCGGCGCGCCCCTTTGTCTCGCAGGCGCTGATCTCGCGCGCAATCGAGGCCGCACACCGGACCGGCGCTGCGATTCCGACCATTCCGGTAGCCGACACCATCAAGCTGGTCGACGCCGGCGGCAATGTCGCCGACACCCCTGCCCGCGCGCAGCTCCGGATCGCGCAAACGCCACAGGCGTTTCGTTACGACGTCATTTTGGAGGCGCACCGCCGCGCGGCGCAGGAGGGACGCGATGATTTCACAGATGATGCGGCGCTCGCCGAGTGGGCGGGATTGACGGTTGCAACCTTTGAAGGCGATGTTGCCAATATGAAGCTCACCACTCCCGAAGACTTTGTGCGCGAGGAAGCGCGCCTGGCCGCGTCTCTCGGCGACATCAGGACGGGCACCGGCTATGACGTGCACGCCTTCGGCGCGGGCGATCATGTCATGATCTGCGGCGTGCGCGTGCCCCACACCAAGGGCTTTCTTGCGCATTCCGACGGCGACGTCGGCCTGCATGCGCTGGTCGATGCGATTCTGGGCGCGCTCGCGGACGGCGACATCGGCTCCCACTTCCCGCCTTCCGATGCCAAGTGGAAAGGCGCCTCCTCCGATCGCTTCCTGAAATATGCAGTGGACCGCGTCACCGCACGCGGCGGCCGCATCGCCAATCTCGAGGTGACGCTGATCTGCGAGCGGCCGAAGATCGGACCCTTGCGCGACACGATGCGGGCGCGGATTGCCGAGATTTCGGGGGTGGACATCTCGCGGGTGGCCGTGAAGGCGACCACATCCGAAAAGCTCGGCTTCACCGGCCGCGAGGAAGGCATCGCCGCCACCGCGAGCGCCACCATCCGCCTGCCCTGGAGTGCTTGACAATGACCGGCAGCGACGCTCGGCCCCTCGCCCGTTCGCTGCTTGATCTGTGCCGGATGCGCAAGCTCACCATTGCGACCGCCGAGTCCTGCACCGGCGGCCTCGTCGCCGGCGCGCTGACCGACATTCCCGGCTCGTCCGACGTGGTGGACCGCGGCTTTGTCACCTATTCCAATGAAGCCAAGCGCGCGATGCTCGGGGTCAACGCCTCGACGCTCGCAACCTTCGGGGCGGTCAGCAAGGAGACCGCAACCCAAATGGCGATCGGGGCGCTGGAACGCGCCGGCGTCGATCTTGCGGTAGCGATCACCGGCATTGCCGGCCCCGGTGGCGCCGTTCCCGGCAAGCCGGTGGGCCTCGTGCATTTCGCCGCCGCTGCCCGCGACGGCCGCATCATCCATCGCGAAATGCGCTTCGGCGGCATCGGCCGCACCGCCGTGCGCCAGCGCAGCGTGGTGGAAGCGCTCCGCATGCTGATGGAGCTCGCTCGGGCTCCCCATGCAAGCGCAAAGCCGCGCCGCGAAGCGGCAAGCCGGTTGCGGCTGCGGGTAGCGCGGACGCCGCGCCGGCATGCGGTGAAGCGAAGGCGACCACCCCGAGGATAGTTGGCCTCAATCAAGCGACTGCATTGAGCCGCAGCAGCCGCCCCGATGTCACGCCAAATCGTGGAAGGTGAAGGTCTGCCCGAGCGCGCTTCCGATCGCGCCTCCGGGGACCACCGCTCCGTTGTAGGTCGCCCCGTCGACATAGAGGTTGCGATCGGCTTGCGGCGTGCCGTCCCAACGATCGTTGAGGAAGTGAACGAGCACGCTGTGATCGCCGGGGGCCCAATTGCCATCCACGGTGACGAGCTCGTCCTGGCCCGCGGCGTGAGAGGCGTGCGCGGTAAGCGTGTCTCCGACCTGAACGCCATCGACCGAGACGGTGTACATCGCATCGCCGACATAGGCGTCTTCGCTGATCTTCAGCACCAACTGGTCCGGTCCGCTGCCGATCACGGTCGAGCCCGCCGGTGGCGACTGCGTCGATGAGGTCTGAGACCCGGAAGTCTGGCCCGATGTGGCCGACGTTGACGTTGTTGTCGTTCCAGTCGCTGCCGTCGTCCCCGTCGACGTGTCCTGGAAGGTGAAGGTCTGCCCGACCGCGCTTCCGATCGCGCCTCCCGGGACGACAGCTCCGTTGTAGGTCGCGCCGTCGACATACAGGTTGCGATCGGTCTGCGGCGTGCCGTCCCAGCGATCATTGAGAAAGTGAACGAGCACGCTATGGCTACCGGGCGCCCAATCGCCTTCGACCGTAACAAGCTCGTCCTGGCCCGCGGCGTGAGAGGCGTGCGCGGTGAGCGTGTCGCCGATCTGAACGCCATCGACCGAGACGGTGTACATGGCGTCACCAAGATAAGCGTCTTCGCTGATCTTCAACACCAATTGGTCCGGTCCGCTGCCAATCACGGTCGATCCTGCCGGCGGCGGTGGTGGTGGATCCTGTGAGACCTGCGAAGCCGTCGTGGCGCCGTACAGGCCGGGATCATGTCCGTCCGGCGACGAGACCGTGCCTTGCGCAACGGCGGTTGCGGACGGATCGGAAGAGAAAACCCTGATGTAGTCGATGTGCGAGCTGATCGGCACGTCTGCGATGCCGGCGGCTGCCTGCGTGGCCAGGTCCGCGATCATGTACATGGGGCCGTGCATGTCGCTCGGCGTCGGGTGCGACCCGATGAACTGGCCGTCGATGTAGAAACTGACCTGATCCGGCTGCCAGTTCATGCCATAGGTGTGATAGCCGGCGGGATTCTGCATCTGGCTCGTGACCTGGAGCAGATCTTGCCAGTCCTGGTTCGGCCCCGGGTCGGTGGTGTGGATGCCGCTGTAGACGGTTGAATCGGAAATGCCATAACGTTCGGCGACATCCAGCTCCTGCCAATGCCCGGTCTGGGTCGGATCAGGGATCGGATGATCAGGCAGCAGCCAGAACGCATCCCAACCGCCGGGCAGGCTCGAGAAATCCGCACGGATCTCGAAGTAACCGTATGTCTGGGAAAAATTTCCTTGCGTGGTAATCAGGCCGGACTCCCAGGCTCCGGGGACTCCATACGGCGTTCGATCAGGCACGGCGGTGATCGTAAGCGCGCCCTGCGAGACGGAGAACGGATCATAGCCCGAGCCGGGATCGACAAACGAGCTCGTGCCGAAGCCGACGTCAGAAAACGCATCACCGCGCCATTCCGCGCGCGTATCAGCCCAGGTGGTGCCGGCCCCCGTCAGCGAGATGCTTCTCGCGTTGAACTCGTCATCGAATGTCAGCTTGTAGCCTGTCAAATCGATCATCGGACGCTCCTCGCAATCGGAAACCGTCGATTGAAGCGGCTGAATTATTCAACCATACCACATCTTCGTTGCTCTTCACGACGCAAATGCGGCGGTGCAAGATGTTGTGACCGCTGAAATGATAGGCATCCATCGTCACCCCGAGATGACAATTTCAAAGGCAGCAGCTTCGCTGATCTGCCGGATTGAACCGCACAGGTCGATACGTGTCTCCATCGAACAGGAACTTCCGATGGTTAGGCGAAGGTAAGGGAATGAATTTGCTGACGTCAAAAATGTCAGACCAGATGTCACGCAGTGACGAGCCTCAAATCAGTTTCAGCGCTCCCATTCGCCGCTTCGCTTGAAGATCATTTCGGTGGCAAAGGCCGCGCGTGCACAGAGAGCTTTGCTGAAAGCGGTGCAAGCTGATCGCGTCGTTCGGAAATGGGCCGCGAAATCATCGAGTCTTGGAACCGGCGGGACGACCGATCATTGGACTAGTCGCACTGAATGTGCAGCAAAGCACCGAAGGAGTTCACATCCATGGTCGGCGGGACTCCGAACGCGTATTCGTTCTGGCTTTTGGCGGGCTGGGCAGCGGGGATCATTGTTCTCGGGCTGGCTCTTGCGTATGCAGCTATGCGCGCCGGCTGGCTGCGGCGCAATGAGCGGGAGCGGCTCGACCGGAACACGCAAGCCGTCCGCCACGTCGAAGAGGTGGCCGAAGCCAACGCGGCGAGGCCGGATTTCGGGTTAAGAAAAAATGTTCCCTACGCGCTTATCATCCCGGTCGTCATTGTATGTTTCGCGATCGTGTGGATGGTCTGGTCCCTCTACGGCACCAACATGGGAACACAGAAAGGCGCGACGACAGGCAGCGCCCCTCCCCGGCAAAGCGAGCAAACCACTCAGGCCCCCGTGGCCCCGGGCAACGACGCTGCGAGTGATTCTGCGCGGGGCGGTCAGGAACCTCTGAACAAGAGTCACTGAAACATCATGCTCGACGACCTTCAATTATCTTCGTTGGGTTTGGCTCTCGACGTCGTCCACGTCATTCCGGGATGCGCTGAAAGCGCTCACCGCGGACGGTCTCACCGGTGATCCAGCGAGCCTCGTGCGGGGAAAGCAACGTGACGACGTCGCCAATGTGTAACGCGCCGATTCGCCCGTCGCGTTAATCTGCCGCAGGCCGTCGGCTTGCACCGTCGGGCAAATCACCGCCATCGTCTCGCGCACCCTGTCCCGGCAAGAGGGGCGTTACGGCCGATCGTCACGAAACGTGGGGCAGGGTGCGGTGGACGTGATGGTGTTGATGGACGAGCAGCACTTGTTGCGGACGGCGAAGTCGTGTGGTCCTGGCGCGCCCATGCAGGCGCCAAGTTGGCGACGATGCTTAATGCTCGCGCCGGCGACGGTGGCAACAAGC
>NZ_AWZU01000030.1 GCF_000472385.1 Bradyrhizobium sp. ARR65 | reverse complement strand
CCTGACCGGTGATTCCGGTTATGAGTGCCCGTTTTTTAGCCATCAAAAATCCCGCACAATTCGTTGAAAGTCCAGCAATCTTTCGAAGCTCCGCACCGGGAAATCGGCCTCGGGCTTTGATCGAAGGACCGGATTAGTCCACGGCTCGTTGGACCCTATATCGCCCGCGAGATTGCGGGTGAAGAGGACGTCGCGCCTTCCCGATCTGAAGTCCTACCGGTGGCCGTGGCCCGATGGGCTGAGCCGGCCTTTTCGGACAATGCGTGGCCCAGTGCAAGCGGCAACTTATGTCGCGGGGCTCGCGGTCACCCCCGCCGGACGCGTCGGTTAGCCGGGCGTTTCAGCTCCAAATATGGTTGAGCAAGAGGGCCGGCACGCAGAGACGCAATTTCCGGTTCCAGGATCCTTGTGCTGGCGGCAAACGCTCACGGTTTCGCTCCCGTGACGCCGCCACCTCACAGCAACTCTTCCGCAAACAAACCGCCCGAGCGTGCGTGTCAAGTCGCCGGCGCATGTCGAGACCGCATACAGATCCCGCAAGCGGCGCTCTGGATCGATACCAAGGCGCTGACTAGTGTCGCGCCAAACAACAAGCGAGGAAATGATGTCCGGGATAGAGCAGGCGACACCGCGTCTCAAGTTGATCCAGCGTGTCGCGCTGACCATGCTGGTCGTGGCAGGCGTGGTCAATTACATCGACCGGGCAACTTTGGCCGTTGCCAACCCGCTGATCCGGGAGGAGCTCGGGTTATCCATTGCGGATATGGGTTACCTGCTCTCCGCCTTCCTTTGGGCCTACGCCTTCGCGCAGTTGCCCACCGGCGCCATGGTCGACAGGCTGGGCCCGCGAATCCTGTTGACGTTAGGTCTGAGCCTGTGGTCCCTGGCCCAGCTCCTCGGCGGTCTTGTGCAGAGCTTTGGTCAATTCTTCGGAGCCCGCGTTCTGCTCGGCCTCGGCGAGGCACCGCAATTCCCGACCGGTGCGCGGGTCGTCCGCGATTGGTTCAATCAGCGTGATCGTGGCCTCGCTACCGGCGTTTTCAACTGTGCGTCGTCGCTCGGCACGGCCATAGCCGTACCGTTGCTGACATTCCTGATGCTGACATTCGGCTGGCGGGCGATGTTCGTGATCATGGGCGTCGCCGGCTTGATCGTCGCGGCCGTGTGGTATTCGCTTTACCGCAATCCCCACGAACTTGCGCTGACCCAGCAAGAAAACAGGTACCGGACGCAAGGCGATCCGCCCGGCCAGCGAACGAAGGTGACGTTTCGCGAGTGGAAGCTGCTGTTCCGCTTCCGCACGACCTGGGGCATGGTCTTCGGCTATTTCGGTTGCATCTATTTGACCTGGATCTACACCGCCTGGCTGCCCGGCTATCTCGAGATCGAACGCCACATGAGCGTCAAATACACCGGATGGGCGGCGGCCGTTCCATTTGCCTGCGGAGTCATCGGTGGCGTGTTCGGCGGATACATCGCCGACATGTTGGTGCGCCGGGGTGTCGCGCCGCTCAAGAGCCGCAGCTATCCGGCCGCCATCGCTCTGCTCGGAACTGCCGCCTGCACCGTCGCCGCAGCCTATGTCAGTAGCAATGCGCTGGCGATCGCGTTCATCTCGCTTTCCCTGTTTCTGGTCTACGTCACGAGCACCTGCGCCTGGGCTTTGAGTTCGGTCGCGGTCCCGACCAACTGCACGGCTTCGATCGGGGCTGTGCAAAATTTCGGCGGCTATCTCGGAGGTGCGCTGGCGCCTACCGTCACGGGGCTGATCGCGCAGAAGACGGGATCCTTCGTGCCGGCGCTCGTCGTCGGCGCGCTGATTGGGGTTGTCTCGGCAGGCTGCTATCTCTTTGCTGTCGATCGACCGATCACGGCGTCGGATATGGACGCGATGTCTGATCCGCAGATGCATCCTCTAAAAGTCGGCGCGAGCCCCACGGAATAAATCCACACCCGTCGCCGAACTGGGCGACTCGAGACAACGCGCGCGTACAACATCCGTCGGTCATTGCGGCCGCAAGCGAAACAATCCAGACGCTTCTCCGCGGATCCCGTCTTAACCGATGATCCCGCGCGTGGTCAGACTGTCGATCACCTTCTCGGCGAGGCGTTCTGGCGAGTCTCCGACGGTTTGGAGATAAACCTCCGCCGCCAGCGGCGGTTCATAGGGTGCGTCGATGCCGGTGAAGTTCTTGATCTTGCCGGACTTTGCCTTCGAATAGAGCCCCTTGGGATCGCGCCGCACGCACTCCTCGATTGGCGTATCCACGAAGACCTCGATGAACTCGCCGTCGCCGACCAGGTTGCGCACCATGTCGCGTTCAGCCTTGTAGGGGGAGATGAACGAGCAGATCACGATCAGGCCGCTGTCGACCATCAACTTTGCCACCTCGCCGACGCGGCGAATGTTCTCGACGCGATCGGCTTCCGTAAAGCCGAGGTCCCGATTGAGCCCGTGCCTGACGTTGTCGCCGTCCAGCAGCATCGTGTGATGCGATCGTGCGAACAGCTTCTGGTCAACCATGTTGGCAATGGTCGACTTGCCGGCGCCCGAGAGCCCGGTGAACCAGATGATGCACGGCTTTTGGTGCTTCAGCGCGGCGCGCTCCTGTTTGCCGACCGTGAGCGGTTGCCAAGCGATGTTCGTGGCGCGCCGCAAGGGAAATGCGATCATTCCCGCGCCGACCGTGCGGTTGGTGTAGCGGTCGATGATGATGAACGATCCGGTGCGCCGGTTCGCCTCATAGGCATCGAAGCTGGCGGGCAGGGCGGTGGCGATGTTGCAGAAGCCGATTTCGTTGAGGCCCAGGGTTCGGGCTGCCAGATGTTCCCTGGTGTTGACGTCGATCTTGTATTTGATCGCGGTGATGCCGCCGGTTGGGATCAACTGGGTGCCGACCCGGAGCGCGTATGACCGGCCGGGAACGAGGGCCTCCTGATCCATCCAGATGACATGGGCCGCGAATTGATCGGCCACCTCCGGGCGCTCCGTGGGCCTCGCCAGCATATCGCCCCGGCTGATGTCGATCTCGTCTTCCAGCGTGATCGTCACTGCGTCGCCAGCCTCCGCGCTCGCGACATCGCCATCATAGGTCACGATCCGTTTGACCCGCGAGGTCCGGCCCGAGGCTGCCACCACGATGTCGTCGCCCAGCGCAACGTTGCCGGAGGCGACAGTGCCGGCGTAACCGCGGAAGTCCAGGTTGGGGCGGTTCACCCATTGCACCGGAAAACGGAACGGCAGGCCGCCCACCTCGGACTGGATATCGACGCGCTCGAGATAATCCAGCAGACATGGGCCGTGATACCATTCCGTGTTGCCGGACCGGTCGATGATGTTGTCGCCATATCGCGCGGAGATCGGAACGGGCACGATCGAGGTGAAGCCCAGCGTGGAGGCGAAAGCCACGTAGTCGCCGACGATGCGGTCGAACACCTCCTTGCGGTAGTCGACCAGGTCGATCTTGTTCACCGCCAGCACGACGTGGCGGATGCCGAGCAGCGAGCAGATGAAGGAGTGGCGCTTGGTCTGGACCAGCACGCCCTTGCGGGCATCGATCAGGATGATCGCGAGTTGCGCATTGGAAGCGCCGGTGGCCATGTTGCGGGTGTATTGCTCATGGCCCGGCGTGTCCGCCACCATGAAGGAGCGCCGTGGCGTGGTGAAAAAGCGGTACGCCACGTCGATGGTGATGCCTTGCTCGCGCTCCGCCTCGAGCCCGTCGACCAGGAGGGCAAAATCGATGTCGCTGCCGGTCGTCCCGTGCTTTGTGCTGTCGCGCGCCAACGCCTGGAGCTGATCCTCATAGATCATCTTGCTGTCATGCAGCAGCCGGCCGATCAGTGTCGACTTGCCGTCGTCGACCGAGCCGCAGGTGATGAAACGTAGCTGATCCTTGCTTTCGGGCGCGCCCAGCCCCTGCATGGTGGCCGTATCCATCAGAAGTAGCCTTCCCGCTTCTTTTTCTCCATCGAGGCCGCTTCATCGCTGTCGATCAGCCGTCCCTGGCGTTCCGAGACTTTCGCGACCTGCATCTCCGCGACGATCTCCTCGATAGTCGCAGCCTCGGAATCGATAGCGCCGCTGAGCGGGTAGCAGCCGAGCGTCCGGAAACGGATCATCCTCGGTTCGGGCGTCTCGCCCGGTTCGAGTGGAAGGCGCTCATCATCGACCATGATCAACGTGCCGTTTCGGCGCACCACGGGACGCTGTTTCGCGAAATAGAGCGGGACGACCGGGATTTTCTCCAGCATGATGTATTCCCAGACATCGAGCTCCGTCCAATTCGACAGCGCAAACACGCGCATGGTTTCGCCCTGCCTGATCCGGGTGTTGAACAGATTCCAAAGCTCCGGCCTTTGGTTGCGCGGATCCCAGATGTGTCCAGGCGAGCGGAAGGAAAAAATGCGCTCCTTGGCGCGGCTTTTCTCCTCGTCGCGGCGTGCGCCGCCGAACGCCGCATCGAAGCCGTAGAGGTCGAGCGCCTGCTTGAGCGCATCCGTCTTCATGACCTGCGTGTGCAGGGAAGACCCCGATGTGATCGGATTGATGCCGCGCTCAATCCCTTCCTTGTTGATGTGCACGATGAGATCGACCCCGAGCCGCTTGGCGGTCTGGTCACGGAAGGTGATCATCTCGCGAAACTTCCAGGTCGTATCGACATGGAGGAGCGGGAAGGGCAGTTTGGCCGGATAGAACGCCTTCACCGCAAGATGCAGCATCACGCTGGAATCCTTGCCGATGGAATAGAGCATCACCGGCTTTTTGAACTCGGCCGCCACCTCGCGCATGATCTCGATCGACTCCGCTTCCAGGCGCCGCAAATGCCGCGGCAGCGTACGGTTTGCCGGTTTGACCATGGATTGAAAATCAGTTTGAGCCGTAGCGTTCATATCGAAGTTTCCGGGGCTGCCCCCCACGCGATGAAATTGCCATTCCGGTAACCCGGCTTGCCGTAGGTCATCGGATGGCCGGCGAGATCCGTGACGCAGCCGCCGGCGGCCAGCAGAACAGCGTGGCCCGCCGCCGTATCCCATTCCATGGTCGGGCCCATGCGAGGATAAACGTCGGCTTCGCCTTCGGCGATGACACAGAATTTGAGCGACGAACCGGAGGGCCGCAGATCGGCGATCGGGTGTTGCGCGATCCATTCCTTGGTCTGGGCGTCGAGATGCGAGCGGCTGACGACGGCCCGCCATCCCTCAGGCGGCGCGTTGCGGACGCAAATAGGATGCATTTTGCTGAAGGTGACGCTGTTCGCGTCCAGCCTCGTGTCGAGCTTGTAGGCTTCGGCGCCGCCGATATAGAGCTGATGCAGGGCCGGCGCGTAGACCGCGCCCGCAACGGGCGTTCCACGCTCGATCAGCGCGATATTGACCGTGAACTCGGACCTGCCTTGGATGAACTCCTTGGTCCCGTCGAGCGGGTCGACCAGGACAAACCGCTCGGCACTGGTCTGTTGGCCGCTTGTGCAGGTCTCTTCAGTGACCACGGGCAGGTTGGGCAGGTTCTGCTCGAGGCAATGACGGATGACCTCGTCGGCCTCGAGATCGGCGGCCGTAACAGGCGAGCCGTCCGCCTTGTAATCGGGGCGGTCGATATTGGCCCAAGCCTTCATGATGACCTTGCCGGCGCTCACGGTGATCAAGCCAAACAAGCGTGCGAGTTTGTCCAGCTCGTGCAAATTGCATCTCTCGCTCAAGGGGCGCTCCGCATTGATCGGATCGAGCCGGCTGACTGATCCTCGGCGCCTGGCCCTATAGCCCGGCTGCAGAATCGCGGCCACAGGCCTCCGGCGATCTCGATAGCGGGGTAATATAGTAGTTCCTTGAAGCAATTCCTACGAATCTCTCTCGGGGCGCGTCGCTAGGCTCCATCAAGCCAAGCTGCATCGAAGAGGCTTCAAGCACGGAGAAACGTTCTGCGCCAGCGCTCTCGCCCGTTCGTTGCGTTCAGGAAGGCCCGGCGGCCCCTACGATTTTCCAGCCGCTGTTTCGAATTTTCCACCAGGGCTGCGCCGGATAGGAGAACTTTATGCGCGGAGCGCGCGCAACGCGCGTTTCTTTGCTTTTTGCAGATCCTGCCCTCGAACTAAAAATATTCGCGCGAAGGCGGCGCGGCGCGGCGGCCAGATGGCGCGCACGCGCCCGGAAGCACCTATTCAGCGGCTTCGGACAGAGGAGGCGCCTCGGGGAGAGGCTGGATCTGGCGCGGCCGCCCCATCAGCACCGGCTGGAAGAGAACCGCCGCCGCCATGGTGCACACCAGCGCGAGCGCCATCATTTTGCCCATGCTCGACATGCCCGGATAGCTCGACACCCACATGCTGCCGAACGCGACCGCATTGGTCATGGCGCTGAACACCACGGCGCGCGTCAGCGTCGATTGCAACAGTCCGGTTTTGCCTGCGCGCCAGGCCATGATGTAGTAGATCTTGAAGGCGACGCCGACGCCGAGCAGCAGCGGCAGCGCGACGATATTCGCGAAATTGAGCGGCAGGCCCCACAGGACGGAAATTTGCAATGTCACTGCGCCGGCGAGAACCAGCGGGACGAGCGTGAGCAGGACGTCGGTGATGTGCCGCAAGGCAATGATCAGCAGGATCGTGATCGCGACCAGCGCCAGGATCCCCGCCTCGATGAACGCCGTGGTGACCGTTCGCCCCGATTCGTAATAGCTCACCGCAGCTCCCGCCGCCGACGGTTCGGTCTGCAGAACGGCGGAGGCGAATTTCCGCAGCACATTGATGTCGTTCGGATCGCCCTTCGGCAACGCCTCGACGCGGGCGCGCCCGTCGGGCAAAAGCCATCCACGGACCAGATCCTGCGGCAGACTCTGGATCGTGATCATTTGCGGAGAGAGGCTCTTACGGAGCCGGTCCAGATCGTAATTCAAGGACGGAATGATCGCGGTCTCGGCCTTCCGGCGGACATCCGCATTTGCCTCGGCGAGGCGGTTGAGCAGGGTGGCGACTTCGCGCGCGTCCTCGGCGAGGCGGTTGAGCAGGGTGGCGACTTCGCGCGCGTCCTCGGCTGGCTGGCCGGTGGCGCCGGCGGCTGCCTTGGAGAGCGCCTCCGCAGCACCGCGGATCGCCGCGACATTATCCTGATCACTCGGTGCGGGCTTTCGTCCCCGTGGATTCAAGGCCGGGCCGAGCGCCTGCGCGGCTGTGCGCAAGGCTGCGATCTTCTGGTCTTGGTCGGCCGGAATGAAGCTGTCGAGCGTCAACGCTTGCGAGACTTCGGGAACCGCTGCGAGCCGCTTGGCAATCGTGTCGGCTTGCGCGAGCGACGGCGCCAGGACCTCGGCGTCATTGCCGCTGGTCTGCGGCTCGGATTGCAATTGCCGGTAAGTCACGACGGATGGCGAGTCCGGATTCTGCAGGTTGACCGGGTTGAAGTCGAACTGAAGATGGAACAACAGCGGGATGCCCGCCAGCACGACGAGAAAGGTCGCCGCTATCACGGCGATGCGGTGGCGCTGCAGGAAATCATCAGCGGGGGCAAGGCTTGTAAAGCCGACGGGAGCGGCTTCGCCCGGCGGATTGAGCGCCATCAGCATCGCCGGCACCAGCGTAATGCTGCAGATAAAAGCAATCAGCATGCCGCATCCGGCGATCAATCCCAACTCCGAAAGGCCGCGATAGCTCGTCGGCAGAAAGGCGAAGAAGCCGACCGCGGTCGCTGCGGCGGCGAGCGCAAGCGGCTTTCCGGCTTTGTGCGCCGCGCTGCACAGCGCTTGCCGCAGGTTGCCAAGCTCGTACCTTTCCGTGCGATAGCGTACGCTGAATTGAATCCCGAAGTCGACGCCCAGACCGACGAACAGCACAAAGAATGCGATCGAGATCAGGTTGAAGGAGCCGACCATCGCAAGGCCGAGTGCGGCGGTTGCCGCCAGCCCGACGATCAGGCTGAAGAACACCGAAGCGATCAGCTTGAAGGAACGCAAAGCGAGCCACAGCACGATCAAGACCCCGAGCACGGCGGTCAGGGTGTCGCGCAACGCACTGTTGCGGATCACGGAGAACTGATCGTCGTTCATCGGCACCTGGCCGGTGAGGCTCACTGTGGCGCCAAGATTCTCCTTCAGCTTGAGATCGGCAGCGGCCTGGTGGATGCCCTCGGCTGCGGCGCGGCCCGGCTGCAGAGCGGCAAAATCGAGTTTGGGCGCGATCTCGACAAAATGTCGACGCTGATGGACGGGCAGGGCGTGACCCTGCAGGAGCTCCTGCCAGGAAAAGAAAGCCGGCCTGCCCGCGAGCACGTCGTTCAATGTGTTCTTGGCGAGCGAAAGCGGCCACGCCAGTTGCTCCAGTTTCAGTCTGCCGGCCTGGACGCCTTGTGCTGCGGAGGAGAGCACGTCCATGACGCCGCGCAGGCTGGGATCGGCGGCAACCACCGCCACGAAAGGCTGCGCATGGCTCAACCCCTCGGCGGTGCGTTTCACATCGGACAGCGAGCCGAACAGCAACCCGTTGCGCTCGAAGAAATCGCCGCTGTCCGGTCGCGCGACCTGACGAAACAGGTCAGGATTCTTGGCAAGGGCCTGCGCCAGTTGATCGGCGGCGAGGTCCGCATTTTCGGCGGTCGGCGCCGTGACCACCGCCGAGATCCCCCTCTGCGGAAAGGCCTGCGTGAGCTGCGTCTGACGTTGGTGCCAGGGCAGGTTTGGCGCGATCAATGCCTCGATGTCAGTGTTGATGGAGAAACGCGCGAGGTCAAAGATCGTTGTTCCGAGCAGCACAACTATTCCGGCGACGATGACAATCCGCCGATGGCGCGCGCATAGATCGACTAGCCGGACAATCGCTTTGTTCATCATCGGACGCTTGAACTGCTGAAGTACCGATGTTCCACTCAAGACGAGTTATGTTCGAAGCAGGGCCGCAGCTTGAGGATGGTGCGGCTCGTGTAATAAGGCGGTCATGCGCGGAACGTTCCGCCGCTGCTGCGTCAAGCGGACACGAACCCGTGCGCCGTCGCCCACTTGGACGGGGCCGGAGAGCTCCGCGCGGGTGAATCGGAATGGAAAATTATAGGGTTACGGAGACGCGCCTGGGCGCCCCGGCTGTCCGGGCTACTTCCGACCGCCCTGCGACTGCGAGAAGCGCGACACATCCAATCCGAGATCGGCGACGGTTTGTTGATCAAGCTGGCCATTCGCTTGGATCTGCTTGCTCTGCTGGAATTGCTTGGCGGCGTTCTCGGTTTCGCGTCCCCAGCGGCCGTCCGTCGGGCCCGCACTGAAGCCGTTCTTGTCGAGCGCCTGCTGCACCTGCCGGATTTCGCCGCGGGACAGGTTGTGCGGCGAGATCTGATCGTTTTGCGCCTGCTGCTGATTGCTGTTCCCCTGGCTCTGCGCATTTTGCTGCGCGTTATTTTGCGGCTGCACTTGGCCCTGAGTTTGCGGTTGCATCTGTTTCGTTTGTGGCTGCTGCTGGTTATTCGATGCAGCGATCGCGGGCGTGCCAGTCGCGGTAGATGCGAGCAGCGCAATGGCGATCTTTCTCATGTGATCCTCGCTGGTTATGGAGTTGAACAGCCGCAATTGCTTCGGCTTTGCGGTCAACGCGCGCAAAATTTCATCGTTTCTGCGAGATCGGGTACGAAACGTGAAAACTCCGCAAGCTCGGAAGGGCCGGGCCCGCCATGGCCCCTCACATTGCGGTCATTTGCGCGTCGCAAGACTTGGGACCGGCCAGTCAATCGCCTATAATGGCCCGGGCCAACTGGGGGCGACGCCTGAGGGCCATCGATCAGCCACTCATCCGGCGTCGTGTTTGCGATTTTAGCCCGTTGGCCATTTCTGCTACGTTGATGGAGCGGAAATTGGAACAGCAACAGGGCAAAAAGCATTGCCTGCTTCGAACGCGGAAATCGAACCATTCGCGAGGAGATTGGTCATGGCGACGCACATCGTGATGGACCACAGCGGCGACACTCGTCATCACTTCGATGCAAAGGACTTCGAGGCGCTGGCGAAGGCGGAGGCACGCTTTAAAGAATTGACAGGGCGCGGGTTTACCGCCGCGGTCCGAACCGGCCCGGGCGAGGTCACGCGCATCAGGTCGTTTGATCCGGCCGCAGAAGAAACCTTATTCTTCCCGCGGCTGGTCGGCGGCTAAACGTCTCCGCCGGACCATGTCCTTGTTTCGTCGAGCCGCAACGACGGAACGCTCACGTTTCGATTGTCTGCGGGCGCTCTACCGCAAGTTCCGAGCGGAAAATACGCGCGAAGCGCGCGGGCTGCGTTTGCTGCGAGACTGGCTCTCGCCGGCGCAGCGCGCGCAGTTCGAAGCCAAAGGCTATTTCGACGTCATCGGTTCCGACAGCGGAAGAAAGTACCGGATCTATGAGGGGACGATGACCAACGTCTACGAGCTCGATGAGATCGGCCGTCCGAGGATGGGCTGGTGCTTCGTGCCCTCAGGCTATCTGGTGGCAGGCGATGTGATGCTTGCGCAAAAAATCGCGCTGGAAACAGCCGAGTCCGCCAGTCTGGCGGTCGCAAACAGGTTTCTGCCAAAGGCGGCGCAATTCCGCGTCCTGCGGTGAGCACCCGGCTCCGGCGCGGGTTCGCCTATCGTTCATACCAGCCGACGAGAATGGCTTCCGCGAGTGTGGACTTGCGGGCCTCGCGCTCGGCGTCGCGGCAGGACGCATTGCCCTCGAGCCGCAGATGGTCGGCCGAAAGGGCAAGCAGCCTGAAATGATAGTGATGGGGGCCATGGCCGCGAGGCGGACACGGCCCGCCATAGCCCGTTTTGCGAAAGTCGTTCACCGCCTGCTTCATGTTCGTCTTCTGTGCGGCGCCTTCCGCGAGTTGGGCGACGGTCGGGGCCATGTCGTAAATCGCCCAGTGATGCCATGTGCCGCCGGGCGCGTCCGGATCATCGCAAAGCAGGACAAAGCTGTGCGTGCCCTCGGGCGCGCCGGACCATTGCAGGGGCGGCGAGAGGTTCTCGCCGTCGCAGGTAAAGCGTCGTGGAATTGCCGCACCGTCGGCGAAGGCGCTTGAAACGAGCTTCATGGTTTTCTCCATGTGGCTGCAGGAGATATCGGCTCGGACTTGACGAGTTCTTCCAGTTGCAGCTCGCCGCAGTAGGCCAGCAGTAGCTCTCGTATGGTATCGTGCAATCGGATCAAAATCGATGATAGACCGATCACATACTGTACGGCTCTTCCTGTGCGGAGACGTCATGTGCGGCCGCGGCATCGACCAGGTGCTGGCACATCCCTGCAGCCCGGAAATTGACGAGGATTATCTGCGCTCCGCGGAGGCCTATGTGCTGCTGGCGGAGCGCGCGAGCGGGCCCATCCCGCGGCGCAACGGCCCGTCCTACGTCTGGGGCGCGGCGCTGGGCGAATTCGAGCGCATGCAGCCCGATGCGCGGATCATCAACCTCGAAACGGCCGTAACGCGGAGCGACGATCGCGCCGAGAAGGGGATCAACTACCGCATGAGCCCCGAGAATGCGGAATGTCTTTCAACCGCGAAGATCGATTGCTGCGTATTGGCCAACAATCATGTGCTCGATTGGGGACCCGGCGGCCTGAATGAGACACTTGCGACATTGGAAGGGCTCGAGATCAGCACAGCGGGCGCGGGCCACAATGCGCGGGAAGCCGGCTCGCCTGCGGTGCTCGAGCTCGCCGAGACGCGACTGCTGATCTTTTCATTCGGATCGCCCTCGAGCGGCGTCCCCTATGACTGGGCCGCCACGGACCACGCCGCCGGCGTCAACGTGCTCGGTGATCTGTCCGAGGCGAGCGCATCGGAGATTGCCGGCCAGATCGCGGCAATCAGAAAGCCGGGCGACCTCGTCGTGGTTTCGATCCATTGGGGATCCAATTGGGGCTACCACGTTTCCCATGAGCAGAGGATCTTCGCGCGCGCGCTGATCGACAAGGCCGGCGTATCAGTCGTTCACGGTCATTCGTCGCATCATCCGCGCGCCATCGAGATCTATCGCGATCGCCTCATTCTGTATGGGTGCGGCGACTTTCTCAACGACTACGAAGGCATCGGCGGGTACGAGCGCTACCGCGACGATCTGGTGCTGATGTATTTCGCGGATCTGGAAACGGCCGATGGACGGCTCCGTGCGCTCACGCTTGCTCCCCTGCAGATCAGGAATTTCCGCCTCTGCATTCCCTCAGGTTCGGACATAGCCTGGCTCCAGCAGACGCTCGATCGGGAGTGCCGGCGCTTCGCCACGCAGGTTGCGCTGAGAGCCGATCGTCAGCTCGAGGTAACGCCAGTGGCGGCAACGGCCTGAGAGTAACCGAAACCGATGCGTGCTTGTCTATTTGCCGCGGCCGTGAAAGCGTCGAGCTTGTCGTTCGAGCTGAATTGAAACCGCCTGCCGTACAAACGGAAGGCTTACCCCCGATGTCGCCGTCGCAGCCTTTTTCGGGCGGAGAATTTTACCGTCCAATTACCGTATTCATCGCCAAAACTACCCGCTATATGAAGAAGCGCTGATCATTTCCTACGTTCGTTACGCTCCGGAAGACATAGTCGACCGGCTGACGTTCAATTTGATTGGTGAGTGAGTTCTTGGGCAACCAACGGCAGATTTTTGTCCTCGAGGTGGACGGCAGGCCGACGCTGGCCTTCGAGGCCGCTAGCGTCGACGAGGCGGCCGAGATTTCGCGTGATGCGGATCTCAGAGCCGATCTTTGCGCCCTGACCTCAGTGGGCCTTCCGATCTGCACCGCCACGTCCACCCTGGCGCCCCGGCCGGCGGGCCGCGATGAGATCGCCGCATTCGAACGAGCCATTCATTTAGCCCCGGCCTCGGACGAGCCGACGATGGCTTTTCTGATCCAGGTTGACGGGCTCGTGGTCGTCTCCATGGACCCGGAGTGAGTTGCGCAGCGCGCGCCACCCGGCAGCGGGCAATCCATCACCGGGGCTGATCGCGTGCTGGCGGGGTATGGACGGCCCGTTGGTTCATCGCCGAGAACAAGCGCTTTGAGCGAAACGCAGCAACGCAGTGATGTGCCTGTCCGCTCAAGGCAAAAGGCAAGCCGATCCGGTCCGGCGCTTGCCCGCAGGCGTCGTGCGCCGGCGGGTGACCGATCAGCGCGTAAAACTCTGGGCGTTTCCGGCGTCGACGTTGATGATGTTGCCGGTCGATTTAGCCGACGAGTCCGAGGCTAGGAAATATACGGCTTCCGCGACATCCTCTGGAAACACCGAGCGCTTTAGCATCGAACGTTTGCGATAGTGTTCTTCCAGCTCGTCCGGGTGCATCGAATAGGCCGCAGCACGCTGCTCTCGCCATTCGCCGGTCCATATCTTGGAGCCGCGCAGCACCGCATCGGGGTTCACCGTGTTCACCCGGATCTGATGCTCCGCACCTTCGAGCGCAAGGCAGCGGGCGAGGTGGATCTCGGCCGCCTTCGCCGTACAGTAGGCGGCGGCATTGGGTGAGGCGGCAAGCCCGTTCTTCGATGCAATGAAGACGATATTGCCGCCGAGTTGCTGTTGCATGAAATAGCGGAACGCCTCGCGCGAGACGAGAAAGTAGCCTTTCGCCAGGATATCGAGATTGCGGTTCCACGTGGAAAGCTGGGTATCCACGATCGAGGCGGACGACGAGATGCCGGCATTGGAAACCAGGATGTCGATGCCGCCGAACTCAACCGCGCAGTCGACGAAGGCGGCGGCGACGTCGCTTTCCTCTGTGACGTCGAGCTTCACCGGCCGCACACAGTCCCTGCCGAAGGCGGCGCCGAGCTCCTCATTGGTCTTTGCGAGCGAGGCCGCGTCGATATCGGCGATGACGACGCATGCGCCTTCACGCAGCAGCCGCGTAGCGGCCGCGCTGCCGATGCCGCCGGCGCCGCCGGTGACGAGCGCGATGCGTCCTGCCAGCGATTTCGGCTTCGGCATGCGCTGCAGCTTCGCTTCCTCGAGCGACCAGTATTCGATGTCGAAGGCTTCCTGCTCGGGCAGGCCGACATAGGACGAAACGGCCGAGGCACCGCGCATGACATTGATCGCATTCACGTAGAACTCGCCGGAAACGCGTGCCGTCGTCTTGTCGGCGGCGAAGGTGAACATGCCTACGCCGGGCATCAGATAGACCACAGGGTTCGGGTCGCGCATGGCTGGCGATGCCGAGCGTTTGCTGCGGTCGTAATAAGCCCGATAGTCCGCGCGATAGGCATCGATCACACCGGACAGGCGGGCAAGCACGGCGTCGACATCAGGCTTGGCAGGGTCGAACTCGATCACCAGCGGCCGAATCTTTGTGCGCAGGAAATGATCGGGACACGATGTGCCGAGGGCCGCCAGCGGCCGCAGATCGTTCGAGTTGACGAACTCCAGCACAGGTGGGGAATCGTCAAAATGGCCGAGCTTGTAGCTTCCGGCCGAAATCAACCCGCGAATCTTCGGCATCAATCTGGCGGCAATGGCCCGCCGCTGCTCGGTGGGCAGCGATTTGACCGCAGCTCCACCGAAGACCGACTTACTCTTGGTTTCAGCCTCGAGCCATTGGATCGCTCTGTTGATCGTCGCGATGGTCGTCTCGTAGCATTGCTTTGGCGTGTCGCCCCAGGTGAACAGCCCGTGACTTTCGAGCACGACGCCGTTGGCTTCGGGGTTCTCTTGGCAGAATTTTTCGAGCCAGAGGCCAAGCTCGAAGCCTGGCCGTCTCCATGGCAGCCAGCCGATCCGGTCGCCGAAGATCTTCTGCGTGAGTATCCTCGAGTCCTTCGCCGCCGCGATCGCGATGATCGCGTCGGGATGCATGTGGTCGACGAAGGGCTTTGGCACGAGGGCGTGCAAAGGCGTATCGATGGAAGCCGCTCGAGGATTGAGATTGAAAGTGCAGTGCGGCAGGTAGCCGACCATCTCGTCTTCGTGCGCCGGCCCGCGGTAGAGGCGCTTCAGCGCGCGCAGCTTGTCCATGTAAAGGGTGGCGAACCCGTTGAGCTTGATCGTGGCGCTGTCGCCGCCGGAGCCTTTCACCCAAAGGACCTCGACCTGCTCGCCGGTCAGCGGATCTGTCTGCCAGATCTTGGACGAGGTGTTGCCGCCGCCATAGTTGGTGACGCGTTTGTCGGAGCCGAGGATGTTGGAGCGATATACCAGCCGCTCGGGTTCGCTCATCCCTGTCGCCTTGGCGTCGTCCCAAAGGTTCGCGAGCCGGGCTGCAGCGTGTGCGTCTGACATGGAATTCTCCTATGCGGCACCGACGGTGGGGCGCGATCCATTCACGGTCGCCAACGATAAAAGTCAATCATAAAAAGATGTAATATGACCATCTTGCACCGCACATGATCGCGTTCGATCAAAATGTGCTTGCGCTCTGCTCTATCGTGCGTAAGTTAGATCAAGGCGCTGAAGCGCGCCGGGAGGAAATCATTGAACGATTTGGTCCGTCAGCGGCTGATCGTAGAACTGCTGCGCGATCGCCCGTTCGCGTCGGTGCGCGAATTGCAGGAGCGCCTTGGCGTTTCGGCAGCGACTGTCCGGCGCGATATCGACAAGATCGACGAGCTAGGCAGCGCGCGTAAGGTCTACGGCGGTGTTTCGGCACTCGACGTGGCATCGAAAGCGGGCACGGCCTTTGCGCGTCCTTACGACGAGAACCGCGACCTGGCGGTGGAAGCCAAAAGGCAGATCGCCGAACTCGCGGCCACCATGGTGCAAGACGGCGAAGCGGTGATCGTCAATGGCGGCTCGACCTGTTTCCACCTCGGCGTGAAGCTCGCTGACCGTAACATCCGGCTGTTCACCAATTCCATGCCGCTGGCCGGCTATCTTGGCGACCACGGGCGCTGCAGCCTGACAGTTGCCGGGGGCGATCTGCACCGTGAGCCGAGGGTGATTTATTCGCCGCATCATCCGCCGCAGTTCTATGCGTCGAAATATTTCGTCGGCGCCCAGGGCATTGCCGCCGAGGGCCTTCTGGAATCGCACCCGCTGATGGTGCGTTCGATCATCGAGCTCAGTCAGAACGCCGACCAGATCATCGTGCTGGCCGACAGCCGGAAATTCTCGATCCATGCGCGCAATGTCTCGCTGCCGCTGTCACGCGTCGGCACGGTGATTACGGATGAGGCGCTGAGCGACGCCGCCGCCCGCATGCTGGAGAACGCCGGGGTCAACGTGCGCATCGCGCGGGCGACAGGACAGGACGCCTGACATGCTCAGCGCCAAGCCGACACCCATGCTGGACATGCGCGATATCAGCAAGACGTTCGGCCCGGTGCAGGCGCTCAAGAGCGTTTCCCTGACCGTATTTCCCGGCGAGCTGCATGCGCTGATGGGAGAGAACGGTGCTGGCAAATCGACCTTGATGAAAGTGCTGTCGGGGGCCTGCCGGCCCGATCCGGGCGGTGAGATCCTCATTGACGGAAAGCCGGTGGTAACAGGAGATCCGATCAGGGCGCGGGCGAATGGCGTCGCCGTGATCTATCAGGAACTGTCGCTGGCGCCCAACCTCACCGTCGCGCAGAACATTTTCCTAGGCAACGAGCCCCGGCGTTTCGGCATTGTGGACGCTGGCAAGATGGTGGCCCGCGCCGAGGCGATCCTCGAGCGCTTGGGCGTTTCCTTTTCGCCGCGCACCAAGGTGGCGCGGCTGTCGCTCGGCGAGCGCCAGCTCGTCGAGATTGCGCGCGCGTTGTCGACCGATGCGCGGATCATCGTGCTGGACGAGCCGACGACATCCCTCACATCGCGCGAAACCGACCGGCTGTTCGAGGTCGTTGTCGGCCTGAAGGCGCAAGGCATCGCCATCATCTACATCAGTCACCGCATGGACGAGGTGTACGAGCTCGCCGACCGCGTCAGCGTGCTCCGCGACGGCGGTTATGTCGGCACATTGGAGCGCAGCGAGCTCAGCGCCTCGGCGTTGGTGTCGATGATGGTCGGGCGCGACCTCTCGGCTTTCTACAAAAAGGAGCATCGCCCGCCCGGCGCGCGCCGTCCGGTCGCCCTGACGGTCCGTGGCATGTCCGACGGCGTGCTGGTGCGGGACTGTTCCTTCGATTTGCATGAAGGCGAGGTTCTCGCGCTTTCGGGGCTTGTTGGCTCGGGCCGCACGGAGCTGGCGCGGCTAATCTTCGGCGCTGATCGCAAGACGGCGGGTTCGTTGGAACTCGACGGCAAGCCGATCGACATTTCCTCACCCGCAGCCGCACTGAACGCGGGGATCACTTATCTGACCGAAGACCGCAAGGAGCTCGGCCTCTTTCTCGACATGTCGGTCGCAGACAATGTCAACATGGGTGTGCTGTCGCGCGATGCGAACCGGTTCGGTTGGCGCAATTATGCGGTGGGAGACAGGCGCGCCGCGCAGGCGGTGTCAAATCTGTCCATCCGTACCAAGTCGACCAAGGTGAATGTCGGATCGCTGTCCGGCGGCAACCAGCAGAAGGTGCTTCTCGCCCGCCTGTTGGAGACGAAACCGAAGATCGTCATCTTGGACGAACCGACGCGCGGCGTTGATGTCGGCGCCAAGTCCGAGATCTACCGCATCATCGACGACCTCGCCAAGAGCGGCATCGCGATCCTGATGATCTCCAGCGAACTGCCCGAAGTCGTCGGCGTCGCTGACCGGGCGCTGGTGATGCGCGACGGCGCAATCGTCGGCGAGGTGGCTGCCCGCGAATGCAAGCCGATCAGTCAAGAAGCGATCATGGAGCTTGCGACCGGAGCATCGGCAACATGAGTGATAGAGCGACGACATCGACCGCTCCGATAGCGAGTCTGCGTCAGGCGCGTTTCCAGACGGCTTTTGCCGCCTTGGGCATGCTGCCGATCCTGGTGCTGCTGGCCGTCGGCTTTCAGCTCATCAATCCGCGCTTCATGACGGATACCAACCTATTGATCGTCATGCAGCAGTCGTCGATCAACATCGTGCTGGCGGCCGGCATGACTTTTGTCATCCTCACCGGCGGAATCGATCTGTCGGTCGGCTCCGTACTGGCGGCCTCGGCCATGGTCGCCGTCATCGTCTCGCTGATGCCCGACATCGGCATGCTCGGCGTGCCGGCTGCCATTCTGGTCGGCCTCTGCTTTGGTCTCGTCAACGGGGTCCTCGTCGCTTATGTCAAGTTGCCACCCTTTATCGTCACCTTGGGCTCGCTGACGGCCGTGCGCGGCATTGCGCGCTTGCTCGGCAACGACACAACCGTCTTCAATTCCTCCTTGCCTTTCGACTTCCTGGGCAACGGAACTTTCCTCGAGATCCCCTGGCTCGTCATCATCGCGCTCTCGGTCGTCATCATCTCCTGGCTCGTGCTCACGCGCACGGTGCTCGGAACCTGGATCTATGCGGTCGGCGGCAACGCGGAGGCCGCGCGGCTCACCGGCATTAAGGTGCCGTTGGTTCTGCTCTTCGTCTACGGTGTCTCCGGCCTGCTGGCAGGTCTCGGTGGCGCGTTGTCGGCGGCCCGACTCTATGCCGCAAACGGACTTCAGCTCGGCCAGTCCTATGAACTCGACGCCATCGCGGCCGTGATTCTCGGCGGCACCAGCTTTGTCGGCGGCGTCGGCTCGATCTGGGGCACGCTTGTCGGCGGTCTGATCATTGCTGTGCTGTCCAACGGACTCATCCTCGCCGGTATCTCCGACATCTGGCAGTACATTATCAAAGGATTGGTCATCATCGTTGCGGTCGCCCTCGACCGCTATCGCCTCCAGGCGGGAGCGCGGACATGATCGACCTCAATGCGCCGGCTAATGCCTGCTTTGCAACTTCGTTGCATTCGTGGCGAGCTCTGTACGGACTTGCGAAGCGATCAGCACTGGTCAGGTTTTACACAACGCACCGCGACAGGTGCGGCACCATGGGAGGAAATGAATGAAGTGCATCACCAGACTGCTCTGCGCCACCGCCCTGGCGTCGATCGCGTTTGCTCCGGCATCCGCCAAGGAACTCAACAAGGTTGGCATCTCGGTTGGCCTGCTCGGCAATCCGTTCTTCGTCGCCACCATCAAGGGCATCGAGGACGCCGCCAAGAAGATCAACCCGAAGGTCCAGGTCACGTCCGTGTCCGCGGACTATGACCTCAACAAGCAAGTCTCACAGGTCGACAACTTCATCGCCGCCGGCGTCGACGTGATCATGCTGAACGCCGTCGACGCGAAGGCCATTGCGCCGGCGGTCAAGAAGGCGCAGGCGGCCGGCATTGTCGTCGCTGCATTCGACGTCTCGGCGCCGGGCGCCGACGTCACGGTGATGACCAACAATGTCAAGGCGGGCGAGGAGGCCTGCCAGTATCTGGTCGAGCGGACGGGCGGCAAGGGCAACTATATCATCCTCAACGGCCCGGCCTCGTCGTCCATCCTCGACCGCGTGCAGGGCTGCAAGAAGCTGCTCTCCAAGTATCCCGACATCAAGATCCTGTCGGACGATCAGAATGCGGAAGGCTCGCGTGACGGCGGCTTAAAGGTCTTTCAGGCCCTGCTGACCCGTTTCGACAAGATCGATGCGGTCTTCGCCATCAACGATCCGACGGCGATCGGCGCGCAGCTTGCCGCTCGCCAGCTCAACCGCAAGGAGTTCATCATCACGGCGGTCGATGGCGCGCCCGACATCGAGAAGGAGTTCGCCAGCGGCAAGTCGCTGATCAAGGCCTCGGCCTCGCAGGATCCGTATGTCATGGCCGGACAGTCGCTCAACATGGCGGCGGAGGTTCTTGCCGGCAAGAAGCCGGCCGAGTCGACCGTTCTGCTCGATCCGAAGCTGATTACGGCCGAAAACCTCAAGGACTACAAAGGCTGGACTGCAGCCCGCTAACTCGCCTCAACGGGCCCGGCCGCGCCACGGCGGCCGGGCGTTCTGATCTCAATGGGGAGCAGCGCCATGGCACATGTGGGCATCCATTCCTTTGTCTGGTCGGCCAGCTCGGATCAAGCTGCGTTGGACCGCACGCTGGAGAGCACCAAAGAGGCAGGTTTCGACCTGATCGAATTCTCATATCTCGATCCGGCCAGTGTCGACGTCGATCGGCTCGCCAAGCGGATCGCCTCGCTCGGGCTCGGCGTCGCGACCAGCATCGGGCTGCCGGCTGACGGCGATATTTCCAGTGCCGACAAGGACGTTGTCGCGCGCGGTGTTGGCATTCTCGATCGCATGGTCGCGCTGACCCGAGATGTCGGCGGAAGGACGCTCGCCGGCATCCTGCAGACAAGCCACGGCCTGCAAACCGACATGCCTACGGCGGACGGATGGAATCGCAGCGCACATACGCTGGCAGAAGTCGCGGAGAGGGCCAAGCGGGCCGGCGTCTCGCTGAATGTGGAGACTGTCAACCGCTTCGAATGTAACCTGCTCAACACGGCGGCCCAGGGCCTCGCCTATATTGAGACCTCGGGGTCGGACAACATCTTCCTGCATCTTGACACCTTCCACATGAATATCGAGGAGGCCGATGTGGCGCTCGCGATACGGCATGCCGGGGACAAGATCGGCTATTTCCACATTGGCGAAAGCCATCGCGGCTATCTCGGTACCGGCAGCATCGACTGGCCGTCCGTGTTCGACGCCCTCATTGACATCGGCTATTCGAAGGACATCACCTTCGAATCCTTCTCCTCGGAAATCGTCGATCAGAACCTGTCGCGGAGGACGGCGATCTGGCGCAATCTCTGGTCTGACAACAGGGACCTTGCCAGGCATGCCCGGCGTTTCATCGAGGTCGGCATGGAGACGGCGCGCCGGAAGAGCGAGCTCGTCAAAGCGGAACACAGGCCGTGACCAGACCTGTATCGCAACACGGTCCGCTCGCTGTTTTCGATCTCGGGAAGACGAACTCCAAGCTGTTTGTCTTTGCGCCGGATGGCGCGGTTCTGGATGAGCGGCGCGCCAAGCCGGTTTGGGGCTCCTACAAAGGGAGGGCGGTGCTGGACGAGCAGCATTTCTTCCGCTGGATGCACCGCGAATTGACGGATGTGGTGTCCAAGCACGGGGTCACCGGGCTTATGATCTCAGCTCATGGCTGCACCTTTGCACTTGTGCAGGGGCAGGACAGGTTGCTGCATCCAATTCTCGATTACGAGCAGGAGATTCCCGACGCGGTTGCCGCAAAAATCGCTCCGATCCTGCCCGACTTTTCCGAAACCTACACGCCGCATCTGCCGTTGGGGTTTTGTATCGCACGCCACATCTTCTGGCTCGAGGAGGAGGAGCCGCAGGCCTTCGCCGAGACCGAGTCGATCCTGTGCTATCCGCAATACTGGATCTGGCGGTTCACAGGCCGGCATCTCTCTGAATATTCCTATCTCGGCGCGCATAACCAGCTCTGGGCGCCGCTGAAGCGCGACTACAGCTCTCTCGTCGATCGTCTCGGATGGCGGTCCAAGTTCCCTGCGATCGTCCCCTCTGGCACTATCGTTGGCCAGGCGACCGTGCGCCTCAATGACGGATCGGAGACAACTATCGACGTGCACAATGGAGTGCATGACTCCAATTCGGCGCTCGCCTACTACCGCATGACCGGGCTCGAGCATTTTACGATCGTCTCGACCGGAACATGGGTCATCATCATCAATCTCGATTGTCCGCTGGGCGCGCTCGACGAGGAGCGCGACATGCTCTCCAATGTGACCGTCAACGGCGAGCCGGCGCCATCGTTGCGCTTCATGGGCGGCCGTGAATACGACCTGATCAGCGGCGGCTGGAGCAAGCCGATCGGCCAAGCCGCAGTTCAGGCGGTGATGGCGCGCGGCGTGTTCGCGTTGCCGTCATGGGCTGCCGGCGGTCCGTTCCCGGAGGTCAAGGGCGAGATCGTGGGCGGCGAGGTCGCGGGCGAGGAGCGCGCCGCGGTTGCCGCGCTCTATGTCGTGATGATGACGGACTTGTCGCTCGACCTGATCCGCTCGACCAACAAGGTGGTGGTCGATGGCGGGTTGGCGAAGATCGAGCTCTACACTTCCATGCTGGCGCAGCTCCGCTCCACGCAGGCGGTCGTACGCAGCACCATGAGCGAGGGATCCGCCACGGGCGCTGCTGCGCTCGCCTTCAAGGCGCGAGGCTCGTTTCCGTTCAAGGACGAGACCGTGCCTGTCGCCGCGAGCGGCATCGCCGGGCTTGAGGTGTATCGCGATCGGTGGCGTGATCTCGCGAGCGCGGCGCGGGCAAGGGCGCGCCACGCGGCAGGACTGGAGTAAGCGGAATGGCTGACACGCCCGCCTTTGTGACGTTGAGCGGCATCTCCAAGGCCTTCGCCGGCGTGAGGGTGCTCAAGGACGTCAGTTTCGACGTGCGTCCGGGCGAGGTGCATGCGCTGCTCGGCGAGAACGGCGCGGGCAAGTCGACGCTGATCAAGATTCTGTCAGGCCTCTACACGCCCGATACCGGCACGATCATCATTGACGGAAAGAACGTGAAGTTCGCTTCGCCCCGCGATGCCACGGCCGCGGGCATCGCGACTGTCTATCAGGAGCTGCTGCTTTTTCCCGAGCTCTCGGTCGCCGAGAACGTGTTTCTCGGCAACTACCCGCGCACGTCGATGGGCATCATCGATTGGGCTGAGGTGCGTTCGCGCACACGTGAACTGCTCGATTCGCTTGACACTCACGATCTCGACGTCGATGACAAGGTGCTGTCGCTTTCGGTCGCCCAGCGCCAGCGCGTGGAGATCGCCAAGGCGCTGTCGAAGAACGCGCGCGTGCTGATCATGGACGAGCCGACGGCCTCGCTGGTCGAGGCCGACGTGCGCCGGCTCATGGATATCGTACGCCAGTTGCGCGCCCGCGGTGTTGGCATCATCTATGTCAGCCACCGCATGTCCGAGATCTTTGCGCTGGCCGACCGCGTCACGGTGCTGCGCGACGGTGCCTTCGTGGCGACCAGGGATGTCGGCGACGTCGACGAAGCCGGGCTCGTCGCGCTCATGGTCGGACGCTCGATCGAGAGTCTGTTCCCCAAGCTGGATGTCCCGATCGGCGAAACGGTGCTGGAGGTGAAGAACCTCAATCACGGCCGGCATGTCCGCGACATATCCTTTGGACTGCGCAAAGGTGAGGTTCTTGGCGTAGCCGGTCTTGTCGGTTCAGGTCGAACAGAGCTGGCGCTGACGCTCTTCGGCATGACGCCCGCGACGTCCGGGGAGATTTTGCTCGACGGCAGGCCGGTGTCGATCAGATCGCCGTTGCAGGCGCGCGATCTCGGGATCGCCTATGTGCCCGAAGACCGTGGTCTGCAGGGACTGGTCAAGCCCATGACGATTCGCAAAAACGTGACCATGGCGACGCTCGAGAAGGTGTCGAGCGGCATGTTCCTCAGGGCGCGCGAAGAGGCCTCGCGTGCCATGGCCGCAGTCAAACGCCTCGGCATTCGCTGCCGGAATATCGACCAGCCCGTTGCGCAGCTTTCCGGCGGCAACCAGCAGAAAGTCGTGATTGCCAAATGGCTGCAGACGAACCCGCGCATCCTCATTCTGGATGAGCCGACCCGCGGCGTCGACGTCGGGGCGAAGTCGGAGATCCATTTGGTCATGGGCGAGCTCGTGAAGCAGGGCGTGGCCATTCTGATGATCTCTAGCGAACTGCCTGAAGTGCTCGGCATGAGCGACCGGGTGCTGGTGATGAGCGACGGAAGGATCACGGATGTGCTCGACCGCGCCGAGGCGACGCCCGAGCGCGTCGGGGCCGCGATGACCGCGCCAAGATCGGCGGAGGCTGCGTGATGGCCGTGACAGGGGTCGAGCTGTCGTCAGCCCGTTTGCAGCGGAATCGGCGCTCTGGCGTCCTGAAACGCCTGATGTCGGACTATGGACAGGAGGTCGTGGTGTTCGCTGCGATCATCACTCTCTTCGTCGTTGTCACGATGATCAACCCGCGCTTCGTCAGTGCCAACAACCTGACCTCGATCTTCGCTGGAAACGCCTATATCGCGGTGGCTGCGATCGGCATGTCGATGGTCATCATCACGGGCAACATCGACGTTTCCGTGGGTGCACTGATCGGCGTGTTGGCGACGATTTCGGGCACGCTCGCGGTCGCCGGCTATCCGATCTGGGTGGCGTGGTTCCTCCCGGTGCTGGTCGGCATGGCCATCAACGCGGTCATCGGCGTGCTCGTCGCCTACGCCAAAATCCCCTCGATCGTGGTGACACTCGGGGCATTGTCCATCCTGCGCGGCGGCCTTATCAGCGTCACTGGCGGGACCTGGATATCCAACCTGCCGCCTGATTTTCTGATCGCGCAGAAGAGGCTTCTTGGCGTTCCCGTGCCGCTGATAGCAATGGTGGTACTGACGCTCGCTGCCGCGGCCTGGATGCGTTATTTCGCCTTTGGACGATCGCTCTATGCGCTCGGCGGGAATCCCGAGGCCGCGGTTGCCAGCGGCATCCCGGCCGAGCGGCGCACCGTGGCGGTTTTCATCATCCACGGGTTCTTTGCAGGGCTAGCGACGATCCTCTTCGCCACACAGCTTCAGGTGATCCAGTCCACCGTGCCGCCAAACCTGGAACTGACCATCATCACGGCAGCGGTCATCGGAGGCGCCTCGATCCTGGGAGGTAGCGGAACGGTCGTCGGCTCCACGCTGGCGGCGATCCTCTTCGCGGCGATCGGATCGGCGCTGATCTTCACCAATGTCTCGGCCTATTGGTTCCGCGCGGTCATCGGCCTGCTGATCCTGGCGACCGTGCTGGCGGACATGCTGCGCCGCCAGCGCAGCACTTGAGAGGGATGATGACGCTTCGATCCTTCATCCGCCACGAAACCCTGCTGGCACTGCTGTTGGCGCTGGTGTTGGTTGTCCTGTCGCTACAGTCGGACAAGTTCTTAACGGTGCAGAATCTGCTGAACCAGGGCCGCCTGATGACCGAGACGGGTCTGATTGCGATCGCCATGACCTTTGTCATCGCGACGGGCGGCATCGACCTTTCGGTCGGCTCGATCCTCGGCCTTTCAGCGATCCTGACGGGCGTGTTCTGGCAGAACGTCGGCTTGCCTTTATCTGTGACCGCCGTCGCGGCAATCGCCGTCGGCACCATCGCCGGCCTGGTCAACGGGATCATTATCACACGCTTCAAGGTGCCGCCGCTGATCGCCACGCTGGCCACGCTGGCGCTCTATCGCGGCCTGGCGGAAGGCATCAGTCAGGCACGTTCGGTGCGCGGCTATCCGGAGTGGTTTTACGTGCTGGGTCAAGGATCCGTGTTAGGCGTGCCGACGCAGCTCTGGATCCTGCTCCTGGCCGCGGTTACGGCTTCCATCCTCCTTGCCTACACGCGCTATGGTCGAACCGTGTATGTCATCGGCTCCAACGAGGTTACAGCACGGTTTTCCGGTCTTTCCGTCGAGGGGACCAAGCTCGCCCTCTACACCGCATCAGGTTTCACCGCCGCGGTGGCAGCCGTGATTTTCGTTTCACGTGTCTCGACAACCCGCTCTGACATGGGCACCGGCATCGAACTCGACGCCATCACGGCAGTCGTCCTTGGCGGCACGTCGATCTTCGGCGGGCGAGGTACCGTTCTTGGTACGGTTATCGGGCTCTGCCTGATCCAGGCGCTCAAGAATGGTCTGTTGCTTGCCGGAGTCAAAGGCGACGGCACAATCATGCTGATCGGCGCAGTCCTGATCCTGGCGATCCTGGCCAGCAACCTTTTCGAGAGAAGCGGCCCTCGATAGCTCGGAGAACGTCGTCGCTCATTGCCGCATGAAGTGACCGGACAACACTGGAGGAAAAAAATGGGTAGAACACTTCTGTCCGCGCTGCTCGCGCTATCGTTGTCGACCGGCCTTGGTCATGCTGCTTCGCCCTGGACCGGCGGCGACGACCTGCCGACCAATCCGCTAGCCTGCGATGCGACACCGGCGAAGGCCGCGCCGAAGCCATATGATGGTGGCCAGCCGAGCAAAGCTCCCGACCGCAAGGGCAAGACGCTCAATGTCGTCGACGTGCCAAAGCTGGTCGGGATCGGATACTTCAACGCGACATCCAAGGGTATCGCGGACGCGGCCAAGGAAATGGGCACGATGAAGGCCAAGACCGACGGTCCGAGCAAGGCAAACATAGACGACCAGATCACGCTGATCGACAACTACATCACCAGCGGTGTCGACGGCATCCTTTTCGCTGCGAACGATCCGGTGGCGATCTCGCCCGTGCTTAAGAAGGCACTGCAGGCGGGCATCAACGTCGTCGGCTATGACGCCAACTCCGAGCCGGGCGCACGTCAGTGGTTCGTCAACCAGGCCGAGTTCAACGGCATCGCCAAGACGATGGTGGATTCGATGGCCGCCGAGATCGGCGAGGAGGGGGCTTTCGCCATCGTGACCTCGACCTTCACCACGCCGAACCAGGCGCGCTGGATCGCCGAGATGGCCGCCTATCAGAAGAAATGCCACCCCAAGATGAAGTGGCTGGAAACAGTTGAGGCACAGGAAGACAACATTTTGTCCTTCAACCAGTCCAACACGCTCATCAACAAGTATGGCGATGAATTGAAGGGCATCTTCGGCATGACATCCGTCGCGACGCCCGCCGCCGCCGATGCGGTGACGCAAGCGAAGAAGTGCGGTCAGGTCGCCGTCGTCGGCCTGGCGACCCCGAACGCGATGAAACCCTATGTTTCGTCCGGCTGCGTGAAGTCGGTGGTGCTGTGGAACCCGGTCGATCTCGGCTACGCTGCGGCCTATGTTCTGCGCGCCGTTGCGGACGGCACGCTGCAGCCAGGCGCGACATCGGTGAAGGCCGGCAGGCTGGGCGAGCTCAAGGTTATCAATGGTTCGGAAGTGCTGCTCGGTTCGCCGACTGTCTTCACCAAGGACAACATCAACAACTTCGATTTCTGATCGAAACGGAGGAGACGCGACATGCGTCTCCTCCCGCAAGTGCCGTAGATGGCCGCCGAAGCGGCGTATGACATATCGATGACTCAATCCATGAAGCCTTCAGATTTGCGTGCGGAACTCCAGGCGTTGCGCGACTTTTCCGCGCGCATCGGCGCCGACCTGCTGCTGACCCAGGCCGCCGGCGGCAATACCTCGCTCAAGGAAGGCGATACGCTCTGGATCAAGGCGTCGGGCACCTGGCTCGCGCATGCGCGGGAGCGGGACATCATGGTCCCGGTGCAGATGGCGCCACTGCTCGACGCCGTTGCGAACGCGCAACCGGAGGCCGAACAGGCCCAGCTCTTCGTCCTCACCGACCAAAATCCATCCGGCCTGCGTCCATCCATCGAGACCACGGTTCACGCTCTGATGCCGCACCGCGTTGTCGCGCATGTCCATTGCGTCGACACCATCGCCTTGGCTGTTCGCGAGGATGCGATGCCGATCCTGCAAGACAGGCTGTGCGGATCGAACTGGGCTTATGTGCCATATCGACGGCCGGGACTACCTCTGGCGCTCGGTATCGCCGAACACCGTCGCGATCGCCCCGATGTCATCATCCTCGGCAATCACGGGCTGGTCATTGGGGCGGAGACGGTCGCCGATGCCGCGGCTCTGCTGTCGCAGGTGAAGCAGTTGCTGAAGCAGGACGCACGCCCGGCGCCCGCCGGTGATGAGGGGGCACTGTCGAAGCTGGCAGGCAACAACTACCGGCTTCCGGCAGATGCCGCCGCACATGCCGTCGCGATGGATACGGGCAGCACAGCGATTGCGATCGGAGGAAGCCTTTATCCCGATCACGTTATTTTTCTGGGCATGGGGTCCGTTGCCGCAACGGCCGGCGAGACAGCGGACGATGTCGTCGCTCGTCTCGGGATGGCGCCGGTGGAGATTCTCTTTCCCGGCAAGGGGGTGCTGATGCGCCGGGATGCGACAGCGGGCGCGGATGCGATGGCAAGGTGCCTCGCCGACGTCACTGCACGCGTGCCCGAAGGTGCGCCTCTCCGCTATCTGACCAGCGAGGAGAATCTCGAGCTGACCGACTGGGATGCGGAAAAGTATCGGCAGAACCTGGACGCCATAGCGTCATCAGCGATCCGGGATGTCTCCTGATGTCAGCGGTTGTCATCGGCATCGACATCGGCTCGTCGGGCGCGCGCGCTGTTGCCATGGATGCGACGAGCAGGATAGTCGCCCAGTCGACTTCCTCCTTGTCCGACTTTGGCGACAATCATCTCGATCCGGACATCTGGTGGGCGGCTGTCGCGCGCAGCATTCGCGGCTGCATGGAGGCGATCGACAACAGCGAGGTTCGCGCCATGGCCGTCGACGGCACGTCCGGCACGGTGCTTCCCGTCGACTCGACGGGCCGGCCGCTGGCTGCGCCGCTGATGTACAACGATAAGGTCGCGGATGCCGGCCTGCTGGCTCGCATCGCACCGCTGATGCCGCCGGAGAGCGCAGCACATGGCCCCACATCCGGCTTGGCGAAGATGCTGTTTTTTCAGCTCGTGCCCGGCGTTGCCAAGCTCTTGCATCAGGCGGACTGGATTGCCGGAAGGTTGTCGGGCCGTTTCGATGTGACGGACGAAAACAATGCGCTGAAGTCCGGCTACGATCCGGTCGCTGGCCGCTGGCCGGGGTGGATTGCCGGCACGGGGCTGAAGCCGGAATTTCTTCCCAGGGTGCTTGCGCCCGGCGCCGTGATCGGAAACATCCAGGCCGCGGCGGCCGACCAGTTCCGGCTGCCATCGGACGTTCGCATCGTCGCCGGTACGACGGATGGCTGCGCGTCCTTTCTGGCGACAGGTGCAAGCGAGCCTGGCGACGGCGTCAGCGCGCTTGGCTCGTCACTCACCCTCAAGCTGCTCTCGAGCGCACCGATCTTCGCGCCCGAGTTTGGCATCTATAGCCACCACATCCTCGGCATGTGGCTCGCGGGCGGAGCTTCCAACACAGGGGGCAAAGTGTTGGCGCATTTCTTCGATCCGGACAGTCTGCGGCGCCTGTCGGCAACCATCGATCCGTCTCGGCCGAGCGGCCTCGACTACTATCCTCTGCTGTCGCCAGGCGAGCGATTTCCGATCATGGATCCATCGCTGCCGCCACGCCTTGAGCCGCGTCCCGCAGAAGAGGGCGAATTTCTCAAGGGCCTGCTCGAAGGCATCGCCGCGATCGAGCAGCTCGGTTATCAACGCCTCGAGGAGTTTGGTGCGCCAAAGCTCAAATCCGTGCGCAGCGTCGGCGGCGGCTCGGCCAATCCGCATTGGACAAGCATTCGTCGGCGCCTGCTGGGCGTGCCATTCCTGGCCGCAGCCTCGGGAGAGGCCGCGGCCGGTGCCGCCCGGCTCGCGCTTGCGGGCGCGCGCGAGGCCGGGATTGTCTGATGCATAATACCCGCTCATCTCGGGGCATTCAGGACCTTGTCGACCTGTTCGACTGCTTTATCGTGGACCAATTCGGTGTGCTGCATGACGGCATGCGGCCTTATCCCGGCGCGGTTGACGCGCTCGTCATGCTGAAGCGGGCCGGCAAAACGATCCTGGTTCTGTCGAATTCCGGACGCCGGTCCGCTCCCAACGAGCAGCGGCTGCTGCGGCTCGGCTTCCAGATCGGCAGCTGGGATTATTTCCTGTCGTCGGGAGAGGTTGCCTGGAAACGGCTCGACAGGCTGCTAAGGGAGCGGGGCGGGGCGGAGCCGCTGAAATGCCTCCTCTTGGCGCGTGGAGGCGATCGTTCTGCGGTGGAGGGATTGCCGCTCGAAATCGTGGATTCGGGGGCGGATGCCGATATCGTGCTCCTGTCCGGCAGCATGGGGGATCGTTTCGATATGGATCACTACCGCCGGCTGCTGGAACCAGCGGCTGCGCGCAACGTGACGTGCATATGCACAAATCCCGACAAGATCATGCTGACGGAGGTCGGGCCGCGCTTCGGCGCGGGACGGATTGCAGAGGTCTATGCCGAGATGGGGGCTCCCGTGATGAGGATCGGCAAGCCGTTTCCGGAGATCTACCAAATCGCCGTAGAGATGCTCGGCCACCCGCCCGCCATCCGCACGGCCTGTGTCGGCGATAGCATCGAGCATGACATCGCCGGCGGGCGAAGGGCTGGCCTGCCAACGGTGCTTGTCGGCACCGGCATTCTCGACACACTGTCCCGTGCTGAAAAGGCCGAGCTGTTTCGACGACATGGCGCGGCACCGGACTATTTTCTCCCGGCTTTCACTTGGTGAAGTATACCGGAGGCTGGCATGGAAAATGTCATCGCTGACGATATTGTTGCCGCAGGCAATGCGGAGCGCGAGAAGGCGCTGCGGACGGACTATGCGGCGCTCGGCGAGCAGCTACACCGCCGCGCCATCGATATCGACGCCATTTTGAAGAAGCTCGAAGCCTTCGGCGTGGCGATCCCGTCCTGGGGCGTCGGAACGGGGGGAACGCGCTTCGCCCGTTTTCCCGGCGACGGCGAGCCGCGCGATATCTTCGACAAGATCGAGGATTGCGCTGTCATTCAGCAATTGACCCGCGCCACGCCAAGGGTGTCGTTACACATCCCCTGGGACAAGGCCGATCCGAAGCGCTTGAAACAGGCGGCATCGCGTCACGGCCTTGGGTTCGACGCGATGAACTCGAACACCTTCTCCGACGCGAAGGATCAGAAGCATTCCTACAAGTTCGGATCGCTCTCCCATGCCGATCCCGGTACGCGCCGGCAGGCGGTCGAGCACAATCTTGAATGCATCGAAATCGGCAGGACGCTCGGCTCCAAGGCGCTGACCATCTGGATCGGGGACGGCTCGAATTTCCCGGGCCAGGTGAATTTCGCAAGAGCGTTCGAGCGCTATCTTGACTCGGTCCGGACCGTCTACGCGGCGTTGCCCGACGATTGGCGTCTCTTCACCGAACACAAAATGTACGAACCGGCTTTTTATTCGACGGTCGTGCAAGATTGGGGGACGAACTACATCATCGCGAAGGAGCTCGGCGATAAGGCCTACTGCCTCGTCGATCTTGGTCATCACGCGCCGAACGTCAACATCGAAATGATTGTTTCGCGCCTGGTTCAGTTCGGCAAGCTGGGCGGTTTCCATTTCAACGATTCGAAGTACGGCGACGACGACCTGGACGCAGGCTCGATCGATCCTTACCGGCTGTTCCTTGTCTTCAACGAACTGGTCGATGCGGAACAGTCCAAGAAAAAGGGCTTCGATCCGGCGCATATGCTCGACCAGAGCCATAACGTCACGGATCCGATCGAGAGCCTGATGTTGTCGGCAATCGAGGTGCAGCGGGCCTACGCGCAAGCGCTCTTGGTCGACCGGAATGCCCTTGAAGCGTACCAGGAGGCCAATGACGCGCTGATGGCGACGCAGACATTGAAGTCCGCTTACCGCACCGACGTCGAGCCGATCTTGGCAATGGCGCGCCTGAATACGGGCGGTGCCATCGATCCCGTCGCTGCCTATCGCGCCAGCGGCTATCGCCGCAAGGTCGCCTCCGAGCGCCCCGCCGTTGCGGCCGGTGGCGGCGGTATCGTCTAGTCATCCGAGGTTGAGAAGAGGGGTCATGGCGGACCAGAACGCAGCGCCGAACTGGCGCGCGCCACGAGCCTCGCATGGATTGCCACCGCTCCGACGTCACCGGACGCCAATCAAGAGCTTGCGGCACAATTGCGCTGCAGCATGAAGAAGGGCTTGACGACCCCGACTGCCTCTGCAATTTTTTGCAGCAGGTGAAGAAATTTGCAAGCGGGCTTTTTCGAGCATGGCTGCACCTTCCGACAGGCTGCCGATGATCGATGGCGAAGCGTCGCTTGCGACGCGGGCGGCCTGGCTCTATTTCGCGGCCGGGCTGACGCAGTCGGAAGTCGCGGACCGGCTGAATATTCAGAGCACCAAGGCGCACCGCTTGATCGCGCGCGCAAGCCGCGAAGGCATGATCCGCGTCTTCGTCGAAGGTCCGGTGGCTGAATGCGTCGCTCTGGAGAATACGCTGGCGCAGCGCTATGGCCTGGCCTTCTGCCGCGTTGCGCCTGATCTCGGCGAGGGTGAGCTGCCGCTGAAGGCCCTGGCGCTCGAGGGCGCGAGCTTTCTGCGCCAGATCCTCGAGCGCGGCGAGGACAAGGTTATCGGCGTCGGCCACGGCCGCACGCTCGCTGCCGTGGTGGAGCAGTTGCCGCAGACGCCGGCGCGCGACGTGCAATTCGTCTCGCTGCTCGGCGGATTGACGCGAAAGTTTGCTGCCAATCCATTCGATGTGATCCATCGGCTGGCCGAGCGGACCGGCGCCGAAGCCTATCTGCTGCCGGTTCCGGTGTTTGCGAATTCGGTCGCCGACCGCGCAGTCCTCATGCAGCAATACGGCATCGCCGAAGTGTTCGCGCTGGCGCGCAAGGCCTCGCTGCTGTTCGTCGGGATCGGTCAGATCAGCCGCGACGGCTTTCTGGTGTCGAGCGGCATGATCAAGCCCGACGAGGTGGTCGATTTGAAGCGGGTAGGCGCCTGCGCCGACCTGCTTGGGCATTTCTTCAGCGAGGACGGCCGCATGCTGGACATCGACCTGTCGGCTCGCGCCACTTCGATGAGCGCGGCCGATCTGAAGAAGCATCGCATTGTCGCGATTGCCGGCGGGCTGGCCAAGGTGACAGCACTGCGTGCCGTGCTGCGTAGCAGCATGCTGCACGGACTTATTATCGACGAAGCGACCGCGCAGGCGCTCGTTGCGCAAAAGCCGGAGACGACATCCGGCAGAGCAAGAAGCCGGAAGGGCAGGTAGACGCATAAGCAGGGAGGACTGAATGTACGATCGTGAAAAGAATCTGTTCGAATCCTACACCGCCAAACGCATCAGCCGCCGCGATCTGCTCGATGGCGCGGCCAAGCTAGGTATTGCGGGTGCCGCCGCAAAGGCCGCATTCGTCTCCGCGGTCTCGCAGGCGATGGCTGCGGATTTCAATTGGAAGGTCTACAGCGGCAAGAGCATCAAGCTGCTCTTGAACAAGCATCCCTATGTCGATGCGATGATTGCAGACCTCGATGCGTTCAAGACCCTGACCGGGATGAACGTCACCTATGACATCTTCCCCGAAGACGTCTATTTCGACAAGGTGACGGCCGCTCTGTCCTCGAAGTCGGACCAGTACGATGCCTTCATGACCGGGGCGTACATGACCTGGACCTACGGTCCGGCCGGCTGGATCGAGGATCTCAATCACTACATCAAGGACCCCGCAAAGACCAATCCGGCTTTCAATTGGGAGGATGTGCTGCCGAACCTGCGCGCGTCGACGGCATGGGACGGTAAAGCTGGTTCCGAGCTGGGTTCGGGCAATGCCAAGCAGTGGTGTATTCCGTGGGGCTTTGAGCTCAACAACGTGACCTACAATCGCGCCATCTTCGACAAGGTCGGCGTGAAGCCGCCGAAGAACATGGATGACATGATCGAGGTCGCGGCCAAGATCACCAAGGATGCAGGCGGGCCTTACGGGATCGGCGTCCGCGGCTCGCGCTCCTGGGCCACGATCCATCCCGGTTTCCTGTCGGCCTATTCGAATTTCGGCCAGAGGGATTTTGTGATGGAGGGCGGCAAGCTGAAAGCCGCCATGAATACCAAGGCATCGAAAGACTTCCATGAAAAGTGGGTCAGGATGATTCAGCAGTCCGGCCCCAAGAACTGGTCGACCTACACCTGGTACCAGGTCGGCACCGATCTCGGCGCCGGCGCCTCCGGCATGATTTTCGATGCCGACATCCTCGGCTATTTCATGAACGGCGGCGAGAACAAGGAGAGGGGACATTTGGGTTACGCGCCATTTGCGGCCAATCCGGCGGCGAAAGCGCCGACGCCCAATGTCTGGATCTGGTCGCTCGCAATGTCGAGTTTCTCCAAGCAGAAGGACGCGGCCTGGCTCTTCATGCAATGGGCCGCATCGACCGAGCACGATCTGTTCGGCGCACGCAAGATGGACTTCGTCAACCCGGTGCGCACCTCCGTGTGGAAGGACAGTGATTTCCGCGACAGGATCGCCAAGTCCTATCCCGGCTATCTCGAGCAATACGATATCTCTTCACCGGGCGCGAAGATCTATTTCACGGCTCAACCTCTGTTCTTCGATCTGACCACCGAATGGGCCGCATCGCTGCAAAAGATGGTCGCGAAGGAAGTCAGCGTCGACGAAGGGCTCGACAAACTCGCCGAAAGCATCAACCGTCAGCTGAAGCAAGCCGGCCTCGGGTGATGCAGCCCGTGGTGCGGGTTCCTCCGCACCATGACAGGCCGTCGGCCCGGATAACAGCAGCGTCCGGGCCGGCGTCGCGACAGCTAAGCTTCGATCGGTTGTTACCATGAGCATGCTCCAGCTTCTTCAGACGAACGTATTGACCGGACGCACCGCGAAGCCGCGGGGCCGTATTCTGCCCTATGTGCTGAGCCTGCCCGCCTTGCTGGTCTGCGTGGCGATTCTGGTCCCGTTCGTGACCGCCGCGGTCTACTCGCTGCAGCGCTACCGGCTGAACCTGCCGTATTTGCGGGGCTTCGTCGGCCTCGACAATTACATCGATTTTCTGTCCGACCCCGCCTTCTGGAATACGCTTCGCATCTCGCTCGTCTATACCGCGCTCACCGTTGCACTCGAACTTTTGCTCGGGCTTGCCATCGCACTTCTGCTGCGACGGCCGACCCGCTTCCACAATGCCGTTTCCATCATACTGCTGCTGCCGCTGATGACCGCGCCGGCAATTGCTGCCTTGATGTGGAAGCTCATGACCAATCCGGGATTCGGCATCCTGTCCTATCTGGTCGGCCTGTTCGGTATCACCGATTTCAAATGGGCGTCGGATCCCTCGACCGCGCTGTTTACGGTCGTGCTGGTCGACATCTGGGTCTACACACCGTTCATCATGATCCTGCTGCTGGCAGGACTGCGGTCATTGCCGCGCCAGCCGTTCGAGGCGGCCGCGCTCGATGGCGTGCCTGCGAGCTTCGTGTTCTTCCGGATCACTCTGCCGATGCTGGCCCCGTACATCATCACGGCCTCGTTGTTCCGCCTGCTCGACTCGATCCAGCAGTTCGACATCATCTACGCCATGACGCAAGGCGGCCCCGGGGACCGCTTGATGGTGTTTCAGGTGCAGTCCTATCTGGAGTTCTTCCAATACACCAACGTCGGCCGTTCGGCCGCATTGTTGATGATCCTTTGGCTCATCACGAACATCCTGTCCAACATCTTCATCAAACACTGGTTGCGGCTGCGTGCGCGCGCCCACCGCCAGGCATGACGTCGAGGAATGCGACGATGGACCATGGCAGTCTTGCAGGCCGTATCTTCCGGGGCGTCGCGCTGGCGCTCATCCTCGTATTTTTCATGTTTCCGATCGTCTGGATCTTGTTGATGTCCTTTCAGACCAACGAGCAGATCCTGCGGATTCCGCCCCGCATCTTGTTCGAGCCGACGCTTGCCAATTACGAGGCGCTGATCTCGGGCCAGCTGCGGACCGCGGCGGGCAATCTCGAGATCTCCTTTATGCACAATCTGTGGAACAGCTTTGTGCTCTCCAGCCTGGCGGTGGTGCTGGCGCTGGTGCTCGGCGTGCCGGCGGCCTATGCGTTTGCCCGCTACAAATTCAAATTGGGCGAGACCATCGCGTTCACGCTGCTGTCGTTCCGCTTTGCGCCGCCGTTGCTCGTGCTGTTGCCGCTTTCGCTCTATTACCAGGAGCTCGGTTTGAACGACACGTATGTCGGGATCGTCTGGGTCTATCAGCTGATCGCGCTGCCGCTGATCCTGTGGATCGTCCGCGGCTATTTTGAAGATATCAGCCCTGACATCGAGCACGCCTACCGGCTCGCAGGGCATTCCTGGCGCGAAGCGTTCACGCATATCGCAGTGCCGCTGGCCGGCCCCGGCATTGCTGCCGCAGCACTGTTGTCCTTCATCTTCTGTTGGAACAATTTCGTCTTCGCCCTGATCCTTGCCTCTGCGGACAAGCAGCCGGTGACGGTGGGTGCGCTTGCTTTCGTGACGGCGTCCGGCATCCAATACGGCCAGATCGCCGCGGCGATCGTGCTGTCTGTCATGCCGACCTTGCTGCTCGCGCTCTATGCGCAGCGCTATCTGGTCGAAGGCCTGTCGCTCGGCGCGGTGAAGGGCTGACATCATGGCGCGACTGGAACTCAAGCAGGTTCGCAAAACGTTTGGCGGCGCAAGCTCTGCCGACGGCGTGTCGCTCACCGTTGAGCCCGGCGAGATCGTCGCGGTATTCGGTCCGTCAGGTGGCGGCAAGACAGTGCTGCTTCGCATGATTGCCGGCATGTTCGAGCCGGACGAGGGCGACATCCTTGTCGGTGGCCGCTCGATCGTCGGCGCTGCACCCGAGCGGCGTGGGGTCGGCATGGCATTCCAGAACTTTGCGCTGTTTCCGCACATGAGCGCGCGCGACAACATTGCAAGCGGCTTGCGGGCGAAGACGGCTAAGGAGGCTGCCACGCGGATCGATGCGATCAGCCGGCTGCTGAAGATTGAGCATGTGCTTGGGCATCTGCCGCGCGAGCTGTCGAACGGACAGAAGCAGCGCACCGCGCTTGCGCGCGCACTGATCGGCAATCCGGAGGTGCTTCTGCTGGATGATCCGCTGCGCAACGTTGACGCCAAGCTGCGCTACGAAATGCGACTCGAGCTGCCAAACCTCTTGCGGCGGGGCGCGGCCTCAGTCCTCTATGTCACGCAGGACTATCGCGAGGCGATGGCGATCGCCGATCGTATCGCCGTGCTCATGGACGGTCACGTGGAGCAAATTGCTGCGCCTGAGGAGATCTATTCCCGGCCGGCCTCGGTCGCGGTGGCGCGCCTGTTCGGGGATCCCAGCATCAATCTTGCCGAGGTCACGCCATGTAACGAGCACGGGGCCCTGGTCGCCGCGGTTGCCGGCGCAAAGGTGCGGCTGGGCGCGAACGGGGGCACGGCCACGGATCGGCCATGCTGGCTGGGCGTGCGGCCGGAGGATCTGGCCCTCTCGCGCACGGCGAGCGAGGATGCCATTCCGGCGCGCATTCTCGCGATCACGCCGATGCACGAAAAGTCGGTGTTGCTGCTCCGGCTTGCGGATGGGACGGAATGGTTCGTAGCGCTGCCGCCCGATGCGCCGCATGGGGCTGCAGACGACGCCGTCTTTGTCCGCTTTCTGCCGGAGGCGGCATTGCTGTTCGATCGGGCAACCGGTCTTCGCGTCGGCCTGCCGCATCATCGGCAGGCTGCTTGAGGGGAGCGGAAGGTCATGGGCATGCTGGAGCTTCGACACATCGACAAGACCTACCGCAGCCGCGGCAAGCCGCCGGTTCATGCCGTTCGCTCGCTCGACATGGAAGTCGGCAAGGGTGAGATTGTCGCTCTCTTGGGCTCGTCGGGATGCGGAAAAACCTCGACCTTGCGTATGATCGCGGGATTCGAAAGCGTTACTTCGGGCACGATCGCATTGCAGGGGCGGCGCATCGATCATCTGGCGCCGGCCCGGCGGAAGGTTGCGATGGCTTTCGAGGGCTATTCGCTGTATCCGCCGCTAACGGTGCGGGAAAACATCGCTTTCGCGCTGAAGTCGCAACAGATCGCGCGTAGCGAGATGTCGCGACGGGTGGAGGCGGTGGCGCGGCTGGTCGAGATCGAGGGCATCCTGGAGAGCTTTCCGCGCGCGATTTCCGGAGGGCAGCAGCAGCGCGTGTCGCTCGCCCGCGCGCTCGTGCGCGATGCCGACCTCTATTTGCTCGACGAACCGATGGGACAGCTCGAACCGCAGCTTCGCGCCGTGCTGCGGGGACGGATCAAGAATTTGCTCGCCGAGCGCGGTATGACGGCGATCTTCGTCACCCATGATCAGACTGAGGCGAGTGCGCTTGCCGATCGCATCGCGGTCATGGAGGATGGCGTATTGCAGCAATTCGCAAGCGAGCGCGAGCTGAAGAACCAGCCTGCGAATCTGTTTGTCGCGAGCTTTATCGGCGAGCCGCCGATGAATTTGCTGGAAACGGATGTGAGCCGCTGCGACGGCGGCTTCCGTCTGTCGATGAGCCGCGAGGTGGCCTTCGAAATTCGAGGCGACGCGCTCGACCGTGTGGTGCAGAAGACGCTTGAGGAGACCGCGAGCGTGCGGATCGGCATCCGGCCGCAGAAGATTGCTGTCGGGACCGGAGAGGTGCGCGTGCGCATCCTTTCCAATCAGTGGCTCGGCGACCAGTCGCATGTCGCGGTCGAATGTGGCGGCAAGCTCTTGATCGCGGTGACACCGAGCCGGGTCGCAGCGCGGCCCGGAGACAACATCCAGTTCGGGCTTGATCCGCGTCACATCCACATTTTTGGAGCCGATGGCACCTGCATTCGCCACGCGGAGGTCTCCTGACTATGGCAGCTGCGCAGCGTCGCGATGTGATCGTCGGTATCGATGCCGGCACCTCGTTGATCAAGACCGTAGCGTTTACGCGCGCCGGTCGGCAGCTTGGCAATCTCTCGTTGCCGAACAGCTACAATGCCTCCGCTGGCGGTCGGGTCGAGCAGGACATGGCGCGGACCTGGCGCGATGCAGTCGCGGCGCTACGTGGATTGGCCGGCGCGGTACCCGAGCTTGCGTCGCGGATAGCAGCGATCGCTGTTACCGGACAGGGGGACGGCACCTGGTTGATCGACGAGGAGGGGCGGCCGGTTGGGCCGGCGCTGCTGTGGCTGGATTCGCGCGCAGCGGTTCTGGTCGAGGAGATACGGCACAGCGAGCGCAATGCGGCTCTGTACCAGCGAACGGGTTCTGGGCTCAACGCCTGCCAGCAGGGACCGCAACTGGCCTGGATGCAGGCGCATGCGCCGGAAGTCCTCGCGCGCGCCGCCACCGCGTTCCACTGCAAGGATTGGCTCTATTTTCTGCTGACGGGACAGCGGGCGACCGACCCGTCGGAGGCGACGTTCACGTGCGGAGATTTCCGCAAGCGCCGCTTTGATGTCGAGACGGCGCGGTTGCTGGGCATCTCCGATCTCGTCGGCCTTTTTCCGGAAGTGGTCGACGGGGTATCGGTAACCCATCCGCTCAGCCGGGCTGCGGCGCTGGAGGCCGGTTTGCCCGAGGGCATTCCGGTGTCGCTCGGCTATGTCGACGTGATCTGTAACGCGCTCGGTGCCGGCCTCTATGATCCCGCGCCTGATGTCGGCTGCACCATCATCGGCTCGACTGGCATGCACATGCGCCTCGTCCCCGACGCAGGTGCCGTGACGCTGAACGCCGAGGCGACCGGCTACACCATGCCATTCCCGGTACCCGGACATTATGCCCAAATGCAATCCAACATGGCGGCAACACTGAACATCGATTGGCTATTGGATCTTGCGCTTGATGTGCTCGCTGCTGAAGGCGTCACGCGCTCGCGCGCCGATCTCATCCACCGCATCGACGAACACGTGCTTCAGGTGAAGCCGGGCGAGGTGCTGTTTCACCCATTCATCTCCGATGCTGGCGAACGTGGCCCGTTCGTCGCTCACGAAGCCTGCGCGCAGTTTTTCGGCCTGCGCTCGCACCACCGTTATTGGGACCTGATGCGCGCCGTGATGGAAGGGCTCGCGTTTGCCGCACGCGATTGTTACGCCGCAATGGGCGGTCTGCCCTGCGATGTGCGGATCACCGGTGGCGCCGCGCGCAGCCGCGCGCTTTGCACGATCCTCGCCGCCGCGCTTGATTGCAACATTCGCGTCTGCAGCCGCGCTGAGGCGGGTGCGGCAGGCGCGGCGATGATCGCCGCTGTCGCAACCGGCAGCTATCCGGATATGACGAGCTGCGCGGAGGATTGGGTACGGCCACATCTCAAGGAGGCGCAGCAGCCGGATGGGGGATTGGCCGCGCGTTACGACCGGCTGTTCCCGGCCTATCTCGAGGCGAGATTGGCGTCGCGGCCGGTCTGGAAGCAGCTCGCCGCGTTGCGGGCGGGAGGTGCACATGTCTAGGTCCATCGCCATTGTCGGCGACCGCTTCATGCTGCCGTCGGTGTTTGCCGAGCGGATCGCGTCCGCGTGCGGCAACGGCGTCGACATCCGCACGCTGGAGCAGCCTTGGCCGGACCAGCCAATGGAGCATGGCTATGCTGGTTCCTCCCTCCACGGGTTGAAGGAGTTCATGGGGGATCCGGAAGAGGTCGCGGGCTTCATCGGCGATGCCGCGCTGCTTGTTACGCATCTGGCGCCGATCTCGCGGTCGATGCTTGAACGGCTGCCCAAACTCAAATTCATTGCTGTGTCGCGCGGCGGCCCTGTCAATATCGATTTGCAGGCCGCACGCGATCACAACATCCTGGTCGTCAACACCCCCGGCCGCAACGCGAGCGCCGTGGCGGAGTTCACCGTCGGCGCCATTCTTGCCGAGACCCGCCTTATTCGCAGCGGCCATGAAGCGCTGCGGGCAGGCGAGTGGCGCGGCGATCTCTATCGCGCCGATCGGACCGGGCGAGAGCTCAACGAGATGACTGTCGGGGTCGTCGGCTACGGCGCCATCGGCAGCCGCGTCGTCAAGCTCCTGAAAGTGTTCGGCTGCAAGCTGCTGGTGGCCGATCCCTACGTCCAGCTGAGCGCCCAGGACCGCAACGACAGCGTCGAGCACGTGGGATTGCACGAGCTTCTGGCACGCGCCGACGTGATCAGCCTGCATGCGCGGGTCACAGCCGAGACCACCGGATTCATCGGCCGCGAGGCTCTAGGCCGCGTGAAGAGGGGCGCATTCCTCATCAACACTGCGCGCGGTCCACTGGTCGATTACGAGGCGCTGTACGACGCGCTTGCCTCCAGACAACTCGGCGGGGCGATGCTCGACACCTTCGCCGTCGAACCTGTGCCCCCCGATTGGCCGCTGTTGCGGCTGCCCAACGTCACGCTGACGCCGCACATCGCCGGCGCCTCCGTGCGCACCGTCACTGTTGCCGCCGAGCAGGCGGCCGAGGAGGTTCGCCGCTTTCTGGCTGGCGAACCGCCGCTCAATCCGTGCTGAACATGAAAGGTTGCAGGACATGACCCGCGAGGAACGAGAATTGCGTGAGGCGATCATCGCCAAGTGTCGATGGATGAACGCCTCCGGTCTCAACCAGGGGACATCTGGCAATATCTCCGCGCGCTATGAAGACAGGATGCTGATTACGCCCTCGGCCACGCCGTACGATGCGATGAAGCCGGAGATGATTGCGTCAATGCCGCTTGAGGGCGCTTATGGCGAGTGGACGGGGCCGTTGCAGCCGTCGACCGAATGGCGATTCCACCTCGACATCATGCGAGCGCGCCCGGATGTGGGAAGCGTCGTCCACACCCATTCCACCTATGCGACCGTGCTGGCAATCGCGCGCAAGTCGATCCCGGCCTGCCACTACATGATGGCGGCTTTCGGCGGCAACGACATTCGCTGCGCCGGCTACGCGCGCTACGGCACCAAGGAATTGTCCGAGTTCGCACTCGCGGCGCTCGAGGGCCGCAACGGCTGTCTGCTGGCCAACCACGGCATGATCGCAGTCGGCGCCAATCTGGATAAAGCGATGTGGCTCGCCGTCGAGCTGGAGACGATCGCGCGCCAGTATTACCTCTCTCTTGCGCTCGGGCCCGTCATCCTCAGCGGTGAAGAGATTGCCGACACGGCCAAGGGATTTGCGACCTACGGTCTCCAGACCGCGCAGTCGAGGCCTGTGTCAAACGCGCCTGCAACGGCGAAGGCGGCGCCGCAGCCGACTGAGAAGAGAGTTAGCGGCAAACGATGACGGGGACTGCGCCGGTCGCCGGAAGGGACCATGGTCTGGTCGACATCGCCGTGATCGGCGGCGGAATTAATGGTGCCGGCATCGCGCGCGATGCCGCGGGGCGTGGCCTCAAGGTCCTGCTCTGCGAGAAGGATGATTTTGCCGAAGGGACGTCGTCGCGTTCGGGCAAGCTCGTGCACGGCGGCTTGCGCTATCTCGAATACTACGAATTTCGTCTGGTTCGCGAGGCGTTGATCGAGCGGGAGGTCCTGCTCGCCTCCGCGCCTCACATCATTTGGCCGCTGCGTTTCGTGCTGCCGCATTCGCCGGAGCAGCGTCCCGCGTGGCTGATCCGGGCCGGCCTGTTCCTTTATGATCATCTCGGCGGCCGCAAGCAGCTACAGGCGAGCCGGAGCCTCGATCTTGCGGATGCGCCCGAAGGCAAGGCACTGCGGCCGGAGTTCCGTCGCGGCTTCGAATATTCGGATTGCTGGGTCGACGATGCGCGGCTCGTCATCCTCAATCTACTCGATGCGGCGCAGAACGGCGCTCGCGTGCTGCCGCGAACCCGCGCGGTCCGCGCATACAGGGCAGAAGGCCTTTGGCGGCTCGAGATGCAAGACGAGCAGGGCAACGCAGAGGTCGTCTCCGCGCGCGCTTTGGTCAACGCGGCGGGGCCCTGGGTTCAGGAGGTCGTTCAGGGCGTGGCGGGCGTGAATTCGACCCACAGCATCCGGCTGGTGAAAGGCAGTCACCTCGTGGTGCCGAAATTCTGGAGCGGTGCGCATGCCTACCTGCTGCAGAATGATGACCGGCGCGTCATTTTCGTCAATCCATACGAAGATGATTTCGCCCTGATCGGCACCACGGATATTCCCTATAATGGGACTCCCGAGGACGTGGCGGTCGACGAGGCCGAGGTCGCGTATCTCCTGCGGGTGCTGCGGCGCTACTTTCGCAATGCTCCCGATATGCGCGACATTGTCCATGCGTTTTCGGGCATTCGCCCACTTTACGACGACAATGCGAAGAATCCGTCCGCGGTGACCAGAGATTATGTTTTCGAGGTCGATGGCGTCCCCGGGACTCCGCCGCTGCTGTCGATCTTCGGTGGCAAGATCACGACCTATCGCAAACTGGCGGAACATGCCCTGCAGCGTCTGGCGGCATGGTTTCCGAACCTGCCGTCAGCATGGACGGCCAAAAAGCCGCTTCCCGGCGGCGACATTTCCGGAACGTTCGCGGATTTTGCCGCGGATCTGGCGCGCGACTATCCCGGCCTTCCGTGGTCAGTGGTACTGCACTATGCGCGACTATACGGTACGCGCGCACGCGAGCTTCTGGGGCCGGCCCGTAGCTGTGCGGATCTCGGGCGTCACTTCGGAGGAAATTTCTATGAGCGTGAAGCCGCCTATCTCCGGCAAACGGAATGGGCAACGCGGGCTGCTGATTTTCTCGATCGACGAACGAAGCATGGCCTTCGTCTGACGCCAGCTCAACGGACCGCCTTTGAGGCCGAGCTCGGAAAGTGAGGAGCAGGCCCATGAATCTAATCAGGTGAGTTATGCTGACAGCCGATGCGGCGACGTCCTTCCAAAGCAGAGGCTTCTTGTTCGATTTGCTGTTAATTTCGCTTGATTTGCCGCCCACCGCTTACAGGCGAAATTCGTTGGTCAGCTCGCCAATGCCATCGATCGCGACGGTGACTGTATTGATGGCTTCCTTCATCACGCCGACGCCGATCGATGTTCCGCAACAGATGAGGTCGCCCGGCAGGAGCGTCATGTCGTGCGAGATCTTGCTGACCAGTTCTTGCGCGCTGAAAATCATATCTGCGATCGGGTAATTCTGGCGCTCCACACCGTTGAGGATGGTGCGTACCACCAGACTTGCGGGATCGAGGCCCGAGGCAATCACGGGGCCAAAGGGACCATATCCATCGAAGCCTTTGGCCCGTGCCCATTGGGCGAAGGTCGGATCGCGATTGAGGATATCGGCTGCAGTGATGTCGTTGGTGCAGGTGTAGCCGAAGATGAAGGCCTCCGCCTCCTCAGGAGCGACAGCGGTGCAGGTCCTGCGGATGACGATACCGAGTTCGCCTTCGTAGGTCGTCTTGCCCTCGTAGGTCGATGGGCGCCTGATGACGGCGCCGGGTGCAGTGACGCTGGTCGGTGCTTTCAACAGATACAGTGGCTCGGGCGGCTCGGGCGATTTCAGCTTGGCCGCCAGAGCGTGAAAATTGTTCCAGAGCGCGACGATCTTGGTCGGCTGCGTCGGGGCGAGCAACTCGACATCGTGCAGCGCCAGCGTCTGTCCAGTCGGGCGCGCGTCGCTGAACATATCACCGGCGTGCACGGAGATGCCCGACGAGGTGAGCTGTCCCAAGCCGATCTCGGCCTGGTGGCGGAAGCGAACCCAGCGTGTAATCTCGGCCATCGGGATCACGCCACCGCTAGTGATCGTGCTTCACTAAGACCGCCTGCGCCGTCGTAAAGACCCGCGAGGCGGCAGCGCTGGGCGACAAGCGCCAGCACCGCATCAATCGCGGGCGTTGCAATCCCGGTCACCCGACCCATCTCCTGGACCACAGTGATGAGCGGATCGATCTCGACCGGGCGTCCGCGCTCGAGATCCTGCAGCATCGATGTCTTGTGCGCGCCGACCTTGCGGGCGCCTTCGATGCGGCGTTCGACATCGACACGAAACTTGACGCCAAGACTTTCCGCAATTGCCTGGGCCTCCAGCATGATCGCCTTGGAGAGCGCGCGCGTGCCGACATCCGTGCATATCACGTCAAGCGTCGCGTGGGTCAGCGCGCTGATCGGGTTGAAACAGACATTGCCCCACAGCTTGAGCCAGATCTCGTCGCGGATGCGTTCGAGGACCGGCGCCTTCATGCCCGCCGCCGTGAACAGATCGGAAAGCCTCTTGATGTCGGGCGTGATTTCGCCCGAAGGCTCGCCGAGCGGAAAATTGTTGCCATAGACGTGACGGATCACGCCGGGCGCTTCGATCTCGGTCGCAGGATAGACCACGCAGCCGATGGCGCGTTCGGGGCCAAGCTCGCGCCACTGCCGGCCGCCGGGATCGATGCTCTCCAGCGTTGAGCCTTCGTGCCGACCCCCATGCTTGTAGAAATACCAATAGGGAATCCCGTTGACGGCCGTGACGATGCGCGTCCGCGGGCCGAGCAGGGGCTGCATCCGCTCGATGACGCCGGTGATCGAATGCGCCTTGAGGCAGATGATGACGAAATCCTGCTCGCCAAGTTCGGCAGGATCGTCGGTGCAGCGCGGATGCACCACGCGCTCCTCACCACCGATCAGGAGCTTCAACCCGTTCTGCCGCATCGCGGCGAGATGGGCACCGCGCGCGACCAGGCTGACATCGGCGCCAGCGCGCATGAATTCGACACCGAGATAACCGCCGATCGCGCCGGCGCCGTAGATGCAGATCCTCATGAAACCCTCGCGAGCAGAGTGAAGACACAGCACGAGCCGCGCCGGCTCGAACCGATTTGCGTAGTAATGACCGAATAGAATTCTTAGGCCGCCTGCACCGCACCGGCGGCAGCTTCATCGTAGGCAAAGGCGATGTCCCGCAGGCTGACGACGCCGACAAGTCGCCCATTGTCGATGACGGGGACGTACCGGATTTGGTGGCGGGTCATGAGATGCTCGACATAAGCGAGCGTGTCCTGCGAACTGCAGGACACCAGCGGCCGCGGCGAGACGAATTGGCGAAGCTTCATGGCAAGACCGGTCGCGCCGCGCTCGGCGATCGCCGAGACGATATCGCGCTCGCAGAATATCCCGACCACTGCGTACGAAGCATTCCTGACGACAAGTGCGCCGACGTTGCTGGCGCGCATCAGGCCCGCCGCAATGCCGACGGTCTCGTTCGAACCGATCGCCACCGCGTGCGGGCTTTTGTTGCGCAGGATGTCTCCAACGTACATGGCAGCGTCCTCCCGGATTGAGAATGAGTGTCACGAGACAAGCGTGGTATACATTATTCCAGGAGTCAAACGAAAACTAGCGGCAGATTCCGACGAAAAGTGGCACTGTTGCTGACCTATTTGGGTGACCGGTGGCCTTGACAGCGTGGCCTTTTGGCATGCCAAATACCACAACTGGCGCGCTTTTCCGTGCATGTGCAACGAGATCCGAACCGCGAATCCAGAAGGCACCTCGTCATGAAAAGAGATCTGGTCCGGCGCAAGCCATCCGATCCCGGCATTCGCGCCCAGTTGGATCAGGACGCGCGAGACGGCGGCGTTCAATCCGTCGATCGCGCACTGCAAATCATGGAAACGCTTGCCGAGGACGACGAAGGTTATCGGCTCACCGATCTTGCGATCCGCACGGGCTTGTCGCCCTCGACTGTTCATCGCTTGCTGACGACGCTCGAGAACCGCCGGTTCGTGCAGTTCGACCGCGAGGAATCCAAATGGCACATTGGCGCGCAGAGCTTCGTGGTCGGTTCAACTTTCGTGCGCCGCCGGAATTTTGCCGCCCAGGCGCTACCATATTTGCGCAAGCTGCGTGACCAGACCAGGGAAACGGCCAATCTTGCCGTTGTCGACGATGAATCCATCATCGTCGTGTCCCGCATTGAGAGTCGGGAGATCATGCGTTCGCTGACCAAGGTTGGTGGACGCGTCGCAATGATCGCTTCGGGACTCGGTAAGGCGGTGCTCGCCACTTATTCCGATGCCGACGTCAACGCCATCATCCGCCGCCAGGGCATGCCGCGCCTGACGGAAAAGTCGATCGTGCGACCTGGTGAGTTGTTCAAGGAATTGGAGGCCGTGCGGCGCCAGGGCTATGCAGTGGATGATGAAGAGGCTCGGCTCGGCCTGCGCTGCGTGGCTGCGGTCGTCTTCAATGATTGCGGCGAGCCGTTTGCAGCAATCTCGGTATCGGGTATGGCGGATCGGCTGACGGATGAGCGCTTGCCGGAAATCGGCGCAATCGTGCGCGAGGTCGCAGCCGAATTGACGGCCGAGCTGCGCGGGAGCGGCCGCACGCGGGTGGAACGGGCGTGAACCTTGCTCCTTCCCATCTGGCGCGATTTCCAAGGTTTTGCCGTGGCTAATCATTTGAAGACGCGCGGAAAATCGCACGCGCTGCCATAGCGCGGAAAATTCAATCGATTGCATTGAGATCGATGCTCCCCGGCTTGATGATCCTGCTCACGCCAACTCGTAACGAAGCGGGGTCATCAGATGAAAATGCGAGCGGTGGATGCAGCGGTGCGCATTCTCGAACGAGAGGGGATCACTTGCGCGTTCGGTGTCCCCGGGGCCGCGATCAACCCGCTTTACTCGGCGCTGAAGCGGCGGGGTTCGATCCGCCACATCCTGGCGCGTCACGTCGAGGGTGCCTCCCACATGGCCGAAGGCTACACGCGCGCCAACGCGGGCAATATCGGAGTGTGCATCGGCACATCGGGGCCCGCTGGTACCGACATGATCACCGGTCTCTATTCGGCGATTGCGGATTCGATTCCGATCCTCTGCATCACCGGACAGGCGCCGCGGGCGCGGCTCTACAAGGAAGACTTCCAGGCCGTCGACATCGAGGCAATCGCAAAGCCGGTGACGAAATGGGCGGTCACGGTCCGTGAGCCGGCGCTGGTGCCGCGCGTGTTCAGCCAGGCCTTTCACCTCATGCGCTCGGGACGGCCGGGGCCCGTGCTGATCGACCTGCCTCTCGATGTGCAGCTTGCCGAGATCGAATTCGACGACGAGACCTATTCGTCGTTGCCGGTCTATAAGCCCACAGCGACCCGCAGGCAGATCGAGAAGGCGCTCGAGATGCTCAATGCCGCCGAGCGCCCATTGATCGTCGCAGGCGGCGGCGTGATCAACGCGGACGCATCAGATCTTCTGGTCGCCTTCGCAGAGACGGTGAACGTTCCCGTGGTGCCGACGCTGATGGGCTGGGGCGTCATTCCCGACGATCACCCGCTCATGGCGGGAATGGTCGGCTTGCAGACCAGCCATCGTTATGCCAACGCCACCATGCTCGAGTCCGATTTTGTGCTCGGCATCGGCAATCGCTGGGCCAACAGGCACACCGGCTCGATCGAGACCTACACAAAGGGGCGCAAATTCGTCCATGTCGATATTGAGCCGACCCAGATCGGGCGCGTCTTCAATCCCGATCTCGGCATTGTGTCGGATGCAAAAGCCGCACTGGAATTGTTTGCGAGCGTTGCCGCGGAGTGGCGCAAATCGGGGCGGCTGCGCGACCGTCAGGCTTGGCCTGCCGCCTGTCGCGACCGCAAGCGCTCGATGCTGCGCAAGAGCCACTTCGACAATATCCCAATCAAGCCGCAGCGCGTGTACGAGGAAATGACCAAGGCCTTCGGCCGCGACACCTGTTATGTGACGGTGATCGGATTGTCGCAGATCGCCGGTGCGCAATTCCTGAGCGTCTATCGACCGCGCAACTGGATCAATGCGGGGCAGGCGGGGCCGCTCGGGTGGACGCTGCCGGCCGCACTCGGGGTGCGTGCCGCCGATCCCGATCGCGAGATCGTCGCGTTGTCAGGCGACTATGATTTCCAGTTCCTGATTGAGGAGCTTGCGGTCGGGGCGCAGTTCAATCTGCCCTATATCCACGTCGTCGTGAATAATTCCTACCTCGGGCTGATCCGGCAGGCCCAGCGCGGCTTCGATATGGACTACCATGTCCAACTGTCGTTCGAGAACATCAACGCGCCGGAGATCGGCGTCTATGGCGTCGATCACGTCGCAGTGGCCGAGGGTTTGGGCTGCAAGGCGATCCGCGTCACCGATCCCAACGATGCGCAGACGGCATTTGCAACCGCGCGCGAGCTGATGACCAGACATCGCGTGCCCGTGGTGGTCGAATTCATTCTCGAACGCGTCACCAACATCGCGATGGGTACCGAGATCGACAACATCGTCGAGTTCGAGGAGGTGCTGGATCTTCCGCTCGACGACGTGCCGAGCGCGCCGAAGTCCGGCACGCTGCTGCCGGCCTGATGCCATCTGTTCAAGCGCAATTCGAACGCGAAAGGACGTGGAACCGTGCCGCAATTTGCCGCCAACCTGACCATGCTTTTCAACGAGCTGCCGTTTGTCGACCGCTTTGCGGCCGCCAAGACCGCCGGCTTCGCCGCTGTCGAGTATCTGTTTCCCTATGACCACGACAAGGCGCTGCTTGCGGAACAGCTCGCGCGCTACGGTCTGATGCAGGTGCTGCACAATCTGCCTGCAGGCAACTGGGCCGCCGGCGAGCGCGGCATCGCGATCCTGCCCGATCGGACCGAGGAATTTCGCGACGGCGTCGCTCGCGCGATCGAATACGCCAAGGCGCTGGACTGCCGTCAGCTCAACTGCCTGGTCGGAATCGCGCCGCCCGACGCCGATTCAACTCTGCTGAACGAGGTGCTGGTCGGCAATCTGCGCTTTGCAGCGGCTGCGCTGGCCCGGCAGGGGATCAAGCTCCTGATCGAGCCGATCAACACGATCGATATTCCCGGGTTCTTCCTGAACCGAACGGAGCAGGCGGTGCAACTAATCTCGCAAGTGCGCTCGCCCAATCTGTTCATCCAATATGATATCTACCACATGCAGATCATGGAGGGCGATCTCGCGCGGACGCTGCAGAAGCATCTCGATCGCATCGCCCATGTGCAGCTCGCCGACAATCCCGGCCGGAACGAGCCCGGCACCGGCGAGATCAACTACTCCTATCTGTTCAGGCATCTCGATGCGATCGGTTATCGCGGCTGGATCGGATGCGAATACAAGCCGCGCACCACCACGCTCGAAAGCCTCGGCTGGCATGCCGCGCATACGTTCGAGACCTAATATCGGCTCACAGGATCGACCAGGATGAAAAACATTGGCTTCATTGGCCTGGGCACCATGGGGCGCCCGATGGCGCAGCATCTGTTGGCGGCAGGGCATCGCCTGTTGCTGCACGACGTCGCGCCTGTCGCGCCGGAGCTGATATCGGCCGGCGGCGTCGTGTGCGACTCCGCCAAGCAGGTGGCGCAGGAGTCCGATGCCGTGATCATCATGGTGCCGGACACGCCGCATGTGGAGGCGGTGTTGTTCGCGAAAGGCGGCGTCGCGGAAGGGCTTTCGAAGGGGATGATCGTTACCGACATGAGTTCGATCTCGCCGCTTGCGACCAAGGAGTTCGCGCGGCGGATCGAAGCGCTCGGGGCCGATTATCTCGACGCGCCGGTCTCGGGCGGCGAGGTCGGCGCCAAGGCTGCAAGCCTCACCATCATGGTCGGTGGCAAGGAGCGCGCGTTCAACATGATGAAGCCCGTGTTCGACAAGATGGGCAAGAATGTCACGCTGGTCGGCGGCAACGGCGATGGCCAAACCACCAAGGTTGCGAACCAGATCATCGTGGCGCTAACCATCGAGGCGGTGAGCGAGGCCTTGCTGTTTGCTTCCAAGGCCGGCGCCGATCCCGCGCTGGTGCGGCAAGCGCTGATGGGCGGCTTTGCGTCGTCCCGGATCCTCGAAGTGCACGGCGAGCGCATGCTGAAGCGGAATTTTGATCCGGGTTTTCGCATTGAGCTGCATCAGAAGGATCTCAATCTCGCGTTGGAAGGCGCGCGAGCGCTCGGGCTGTCCCTGCCGGGTACCGCCGCAGCCCAGCAGCTATTCAATGCCTGTACCGCCCTTGGCGGCAAAGCGTGGGATCATTCGGCCATTTTGAGAGCGCTGGAGGTGATGGCCGGCCACGAAGTCGCGGCCGCCTGACCTGCACGCCGCTCCCAGCTCCTTTTTCCTGGATCGCCTATGCAGATGACCATCTGCTACGGGTTTGTACTCGTGATGGCAGCGACAGACCCCGCCGGAGGCTCAGGACGGCCGGAAGCGGCTGCGCCTTGTCAACAAGGAGGACTAGACCGCGAACGCCGACGACGCTATATGGACCCCGTCGGGCTGGCCGATTTGCAAAACTCCTGGCCGGCCTTGCAAAATTACCGAAAATAGTGCTGCAATATCAGCATCTTCGGTGGGGAATGGTGTAACGGTAGCACAACAGACTCTGACTCTGTTTGTCTTGGTTCGAATCCAGGTTCCCCAGCCAGCATATCTGCCCCCTCCGCATCCCAGACCTCCAGGCTTGTGGTCGGCTTGATGCCGCCGTCGGTTCGTGCTCGGCGAACGTCCAGCCCCTTATGCGCCGGGCGCCGAAACCGCGCGGCGGCGCGGGACATTGGGGCGAGCGATTGGTGGCCAGGCGCTTTCGATCGAGTCCCTTCCGGGGAGGACTTCGTGCGCGCAAGGCTTTCACGATGTGAGACGTCCGCCGTGCGAGCATGCTTCTACCTGTCGGCAAGGCGCACGCGCTATCGACTAACGATCTAGCGCCACAAACGCATTGTGCCCGATGCATCAGCTTGCCGGGGCCTATGGCGCATGTAATGCTGCAAGAAAAGAAGGGCTGTGCTGCACGCGCGTCTCGCCCTCTAAAAAATTGATATTGGGACCACGTTTCGGGAGGCCATCGGATGCAATTCAAACAGCTCCTCGGGCTCGTCTGCGCCGCCGCGATCGCGATTGGGCTGACGGGTCGGGCGTTGGCCGAGGACAAGGTCATCAAGATCGGCGCGATCTTTCCGATGACCGGTAACGCCGCCAGCGCCGGCGTTCATGCCAAAGCCGCGCTCGAAGTCGCTGAGGATATCATCAACAACGCGCATCCCGAGCTTGGCGATTTGCCGCTCGCCAAGAATGCCGGTCTTGCCGGCCTCGGCGGCGCCAAGGTCCAGGTCATCTTCGCCGACAATCAGGGCAGCCCCGCTACCGGGCAGAACCAGGCGCTGCGGCTGATTACCGAGGAAAAAGTGGTCGCGCTGACCGGCGCGTATCAATCCGGCATCACGCTGACGGCCAGCGCCATTGCCGAGAAATACGGGATCCCCTTCGTCAATGGGGAGTCGGTCGCGGCCAATCTCACCGAGCGCGGCTTCAAATGGTTCTTCCGAACGACGCCGATTGCGACCGATATCGTGAAGGTCTACTATGACTTTCTGGCCGACATGAAGGCGCAGGGCATCAAGGCGGACAGCATCGCGCTGGTCCATGACAACACCGAATACGGCACTTCGGTCGCGAACACCATCGCCGCAGGCTTCAAGGAAAAGGGCCTGAATCCTCTCGATATCGCCTATGTTTCAAACGCGACAGACCTGCAGAGCCAGGTGTTGCAGCTCAAGGAAAAGAAGCCCGACGTCGTCATTATGATCAGCTACACGTCGGATGCGATCCTGTTTGCCAAGACTATGCAGGCCCAGGACTACAAGCCCCCGATGCTGCTCTGCGATGATTCCGGCTATTCCGACCCGTCCTTCATCAAATCTGTCGGCAAGATTTCGCAAGGCGTCCTCAATCGCTCCTCCTGGAGCGTCGGACCTCCAGGCTCACCGACGGCAATCATCGCGGACATGTACAGGAAGAAGAGCGGCGACGAGATGGATGACACCGCGGGCCGCGAGATGCAGGGCTTTTTTGTGCTGGTGGACGCGATCGACCGGGCCGGCTCGACCGATCCGGCCAAAATCCAGGCGGCGCTGCGGGCCACGGATCTCAAGCCGAACCAGTTGATGATGGGCTATAAGGGCGTGAAGTTCGACGAGAAGGGCCAGAACATCCTCGCCTCCGCCGTGATCATTCAGCTGCAGGACGGCGAAAATTACGTCCCGGTGTGGCCGAAGGCCAATGCCGCGAAGGCGCCGGTCCTGCCTTACAAAGGCTGGTGATTGGTTCGAGGAGGGACTGAGATGTCCCGCCCTCGCTGTTTGAACCAGGCGGCAATCGCTTCCACGCAATGGCGCGCGGCCAGATGTCCTTTATTCTTGTCCAGGTAATCGTCGGCGGGCTCCTGTTGGGCGCGGTCTATGCGCTGTTTTCCTCGGGGCTCACCCTGGTCTGGGGCATGATGAACATCGTCAACTTCGCCCATGGCGATTTCGTCATGCTCGGTATGTATGCGGCGTTCGTGGTGTTCACGCTGTTCGGTGTCGGCCCGCTCGCCGGCGTGCCGTTCGCGACCCTGCTGTTGGCGCTGCTCGGGGTCGTGGTCTATTTCGCCCTGATCCGCGACATCATGAAGGGGCCGATGCTGGCGCAGATCCTCGGCACGTTCGGGCTCGCGCTGCTGTTGCGCTATTCAGTGTTCTGGTGGTTCGGCGCGAATTTTCTCTCGCTGCCGCAGGATATCGTGGGCGGCACCTTTGCCTTCCTGGGCCTGCGCATCGAGGCCTCACGGCTGCTCGCCGGTGTGGTCGCGCTTTTCGTGACGCTCGGCTTGCACCTCTTGCTGACGCGCACATCGCTGGGCTCGAAGATGCTCGCGGTAGCCGAAGACGCCACCGCGGCGCAACTCATGGGGATCCGGCCCGACACCATGCAGGCGATTGCCTGGGCGATTGCGGCGGGCGCCACGGGGCTCGCCGGCGCGCTGATCGCGACCTTCTTCTATATCGTGCCCACGGTCGGGGAGACGCTGGGCATCGTCGCCTTCGTCACGGTTTCGCTCGGCGGCTTCGGCAGCGTGCCCGGCGCGCTCATCGCTGGACTTTTGATCGGCGTCATCGAGTCACTCTCCGCCTATCTCATCGGCGATGTCTACAAGGACATCGTCGTCTACGTGCTGTTCCTTTCCTTCCTGTGGTTCCGGCCGCAGGGGCTGATGGGCAAGACGTGATGCGCCGTTTTCTTTGGCCCGCGCTGCTGTTGGCGCTGATAGTAGCCTATCCGCTGGTGTTTTCGACGCCGTTCCTGCAGCGGCTCGGCGCGCTGGTCTTGCTCTATGCCATTGCCGCTTCGAGCTGGAACGTCATCGGTGGCTACGCCGGCCAGGTATCGGTTGGGCACGCGGTCTTCTTCGGCTGCGGCGCCTATGCGGCGATGGGCGCCTATGCGCATTTCGGCCTGTCGCCGCTGGTCGGCATTCCCGCCGGGATCGTGCTGGCGGCCGGCATTGCCGCCATCGTCGGCGTGCCGACGCTGCGGCTGTCCGGGCATTATTTCAGCATGGCGACGATTGCGGTCGCCGAACTGGTGCGGCTGGTCGTCACCAACACCGATTATCTCGGCGCGGCAGTCGGCCTGAGCGGCCCGACCGTGCCGCGCAACGTCTTTGATCTCTCCTTTATCTCCGCACTGCCGTACTATTATCTTTTCCTCGTCGTGCTCGCGGTGACGCTTCTCATTACTTGGTGGATGGCGAACAGCCGGATGGGATTTTACTTGCGCGCGATCAGGGATTCCGAACGTGCCGCGCGCTCGCTCGGGGCGCCGACCAGCCGCACCAAGCTCTATGCCTTCATGCTGAGCGCGGGGCTCACCAGCGTCGCCGGCGCGCTCTATGCCATGATGTTCGGCTTCGTCGACCCGGAGTCGGGCCTTGGCATTCTGATTTCCGTGAAGATCCTGATCATGGCGGCGCTGGGCGGCGCTGGCCTGCTGTTCGGACCGCTGGTCGGGGCCGCGATCCTGGTGCCACTGGAAGAGATCTCCAACAGCCTGCTGGGCGGGCAGGGCGCAGGGCTGACCTTTGTGGTCTATGGCGCGATCATCGTACTGATTGCGCGCTTTCAGCCCGGCGGCATTCTCACGCTGGTCAAGCGCGAGCTGGAGCGGCGCGGCAGGGCTCCGGGCAAGCAAAAGGCGTTGCAGGCAGGAGCAAGCCATGCTCCTTGAGGCACACGGTCTCACCAAAGCCTTTGGTACCTTCAGGGCGGTCGATGCGGCGAGCCTCACATTGGAGCAGGGCGATATCCTGGGTCTGATCGGACCCAACGGCGCCGGCAAGTCCACTTTCTTCAACTGCCTGACCGGTGATCTGGCGGCGACCTCAGGCAGGGTGCTGTTCGAAGGACGCGACATCACCGGCCTTTCGCCTGAAGCGCGCGCGCAGTTGGGGCTCGCCCGCACCTTCCAGGTGCCGCAGACGTTCGAGGGCATGACGGTGCTGGAGAATGTGATGATCGGGGCCTTTCTGCGGGCCCCGCATCGCGCGGAAGCCGAGAAGAAAGCGCGCGCCGTGCTCGATCGCGTCGGCATGATCAGGCTCGCCGAGTCCCAGGCGCGGTCGCTCGGCACGCCCGGCCGCAAGCGTTTGGAAATCGCCCGCGCGCTGGCAACCGAGCCAAAAGTGTTGCTGCTCGACGAGGCGATGGCCGGATTGACCCAGCGGGAGGTGCAGCTCGCAATCGATCTGGTGCGCGACATCCACCGCTCCGGCGTCACCCTCGTGATCGTCGAACACATCATGGAAGTGATCATGGCGCTGGCGAGCCGGGTCATGGTGTTTCACCAGGGCCGCGAGATCGCGCGCGGGTCACCCCGCGAGGTGACCAGCAATCCGGACGTGATCGCGGCCTATCTCGGCACCCGCGCCGCCAAGGCGGCCGCCGGCCACACGCCGGTCGAACTGATGGGCGGGCCCGTGACATGAGGGCAGCTCTGCTCAAGATCGAGCATCTGGAGGTTCGCTATGGAGATCTGATCGGGGTTTCCGACGTGTCCCTCGAAGTGCCCAAGGGCAGCGTAGTTGCGCTGCTCGGCTCCAACGGCGGCGGCAAGACCACCACCTTGAACGCGATCGCCGGCCTGATCCCCGTGCATTCCGGTTCGATTACATTTCGCGGCGAGGAGATCGGCGGCCAAAGCGCGTTTGCGATCGTGCGCAAGGGGCTGGCGTTGTCGCCGGAGGGATGGCGGCTGTTCGTGCAGCAGAGCGTCGAGAACAATCTCCTGCTGGGCGCGACGTCGCTGGGCGATAAGGCGCGCAGGGCCGCGCTGCTCGAGCGCGTCTACGGGATCTTTCCGAAATTGAAGGAGCGCCGCAATCAGCGCGCTGGTACCATGTCGGGCGGCGAGCGGCAGATGCTTGCGGTCGGGCGCGCGCTCATGAGCGACCCGAAACTCCTGATGCTGGATGAACCCTCGCTCGGGCTCGCCCCGGCCGTCGTGGAATCGATGTACGAAACCTTTGGCCGGCTGCACCGGGAGGGCCTGACCATCCTCTTGGCTGAGCAATCCATCGAGCTCGCCCTTGAGGTGTCCGAATTTGCCACCGTGCTGCAGGTCGGCAAGAGCGTGCTATCCGGCACCGCGGCGGCCCTGGCGCAAGATCCGCAGGTGCAACGGGCCTATCTGGGGACGGTGTAACCGGCGATGGGAGACATCACCCGTCCTGTTTCGTCCACCACCGCGGCGGACTTCACTCCGCCGCCTGTTTGACCGCGCGATGCTCGTCGACGCGCTCGCCGTCCACGTCCGAGCGGCCCCAATTGGCGAAGGCGTTGGAGAGCTTGTCGAGATAGAGGTAGATCACCGGTGTCGTGAAAAGCGTCAGCGCCTGGCTGACGAGCAAACCGCCGACCATCGCATAGCCGAGCGGCTGGCGGATCTCCGAGCCGGTCCCGGTGCCGAGCATCAGCGGCACGCCGCCGAGCAGCGCCGCCATGGTCGTCATCATGATGGGACGAAACCGCAGCAGCGCCGCCTGCCGGATCGACTGCTCGGAGGTCATATGCTCGTCGCGCTCGGCGGCAATCGCGAAGTCGACCATCATGATGCCGTTCTTCTTCACGATACCGATCAGGAGAATGATGCCGATCAGCGCGATCAGGCTGAAGTCGTAGCCGAACGCCATCAGAATCGCGAGCGCGCCCACGCCGGCCGAGGGCAGGGTGGATAGAATCGTGATCGGATGGATGTAGCTCTCATAGAGAATACCTAGGATCAGATAGACCACGACCAGCGCAGCCAAAATCAACAGCGGCACGGTGCCGAGCGATTGTTGGAACGCCTGCGCGGTGCCCTGGAAGCTTGAGTTGAGTGTCGCCGGCGCGCCGAGATCGGTCATGGCCTTCTGCACGGCCTCGGTCGCCTGCCCGAGCGCCACGCCCTGGGCGAGATTGAAGCTGATGGTGATTGCCGGGAACTGGCCCTGGTGGCTGATCGAGAGCGGCCGCACCGGCGCGTTGGTCCAGCTCGCAAACGCCGAGAGCGGCACCTGATCGCCCGTGCTCGGCGAGCGGACGTAGATCTTGTCCAGCGAGTCGATCCTGCCCTGCAATTCCGGCAGGATCTCCAGGATCACGTGATAGCTGTTGAGCTGGGTGAAATATTGCGTGACCTGGCGCTGTCCGAAGGCGTCGTAGAGCGTGTCATCAATGAGCTGCGGGGTGATGCCGTAGCGTGAGGCGGTGTCGCGGTTGATCTTGAGCGTCAGCGTGGTGCCCTGCGTCTGCTGGTCGGTGGCGACATCGCGCAGCTCGGGCAAGGTCTGCATCTTCGCCAGAATCTTCGGCGCCCATTCGTTGAGCTCGTCGAGATTGGCATCCTGCAGCGTGAATTCGAATTGGGTGCGCGTCGGCCGGCCGCCGAGACGGACATCCTGCGCCGCCTGCATATAAAGTCGGGCGCCGACGACCTTCTCGAGCTTGGGACGGAGGCGGGCAATGATCTGCTGCGCCGAGGCGTCGCGCTGGTCGCGCGGTTTCAAGGTGATGAACAGGTTGCCGTTATTGCCGGCGCGGCCGCTGCCGCCGATCGCCATCGCAACCGTGGCGACAGCCGGGTCCTCCTGCACAATCTTGCCGAGGATTTCCTGTTGCTTCACCATGTCCTGGAAGGAAATGTCCTGCGCGGCCTCCGAGGTCGCGGTGATCAGGCCGTTATCCTGTTGCGGAAAGAAGCCCTTGGGAATGATCATGAATAGGTAGACCGACAGCCCAAGGGTTGCGAAGAAGATCACCAGCGTGGTTCGCCGCCAGCGCATGGCGAGGTCGAGCCCGCCCTCATAGGCGTGCAGCAGGGCGTCGAACGCCGCCTCGCTCCATTGATAGAACCGGCCGTGCTTGACCTCGCCATGGGCGCGCAGGAAGCGCGATGCCATCATCGGCGTCAGCGTCAGCGACACGACCATGGACACGAAAATGGTCATGGCCAGCGTGACCGCGAATTCGCGGAACAGGCGACCGATGATACCGCCCATCAGCAGGAGCGGGATCAGCACCGCAACCAGCGAGATACTGATCGACACGATGGTGAAGCCGATTTCGCCCGCGCCCTTATAGGCGGCGGCCAGCGGACTTTCGCCCTCCTCGATGTAGCGCGATATGTTCTCCAGCATCACGATGGCATCGTCCACGACGAAGCCGACCGCAATCGTCAGCGCCATCAGCGACAAATTATCCAGCGTGTAGCCGAACACCCACATCAGGGAACAAGCGCCTAACAGCGCGAGCGGCACTGTGATTGCCGGAATCACGGTCGCCCAGAAACTGCGCAGGAAAATGAAAATCACCATTACGACCAGCGCGACGGTGAGCGCCAGGGTGAACTGAACGTCCTCGACCGCAGCGCGGATGGTCTGAGTGCGATCGCTAATCAGTTCGATCTTGATCGAGGGCGGAATCGCGGCGACCAGCCGAGGCAAGAGCGATTTGATCTTATCGACGGTCTCAATGACATTGGCGCCCGGCTGCTTGTAGATGACGAGGAACACGCCACGCTTGCCGTTGGCCCAGGCCGCCTGCTTGGCGTCTTCAGGTCCGGTCACCGCCCGGCCGATGTCGCGGATGCGCAAGGGGCCGCCATTGCGATAGGCGACGATGACGTCGTTCCAGTCCTTGGAATCGAGCAACTGGTCGTTGGCGTAGATGGTGTACGCCCGCTTGGTCCCGTCGATATTGCCCTTGGGGCTATCGACCGTCGTCAGCGCGATCTGGCTGCGGACGTCCTCGAGCGAGAGGCCTTTGGCGACCAGCTTGGCCGGATCGACCTGCACGCGGATCGATGGTTTCTGCTGCCCGCCGATGATGACCTGCGCCACGCCGGATATCTGGCTGATCTGCTGCGCGAGCTGGGCGTCGACGGCGTCGCTGACGGTCGTCAGCGGCAGGGTGTCCGACGTTGCCGACAACAAGAGGATCGGCGAGTCCGCCGGGTTGACCTTGCGGTAGGTCGGCGGCGAGGGGAGGTTCTTCGGCAATTGGCCGCTCGCCGCGTTGATGGCGCCTTGAACGTCATTGGCAGCGCCGTCGATGTTGCGGTTGAGATCGAACTGAATGGTGACGGCCGCGGTGCCCAGATAGCTCGTCGAGGTCATCTGGGCGATGCCGGGAATCTGCGCGAACTGCCGCTCCAGGGGCTGCGCCACCGAGGTTGCCATGGTCTCGGGGCTGGCGCCCGGCAAGGTCGCGGTGATCTGAATGGTCGGGAAGTCAACCTGAGGCAATGGGGCGACCGGCAGCAACGGGTAGGCCACCAGGCCGACGAACAGGATCCCCGCCATCAACAGCGAGGTGCCGATGGGGTAGCGAATGAAGGGTGCCGAAATTCCGCCGCCGTTCATTCCTGCCGAACCTTGCCTTGCGCCGCATCGGTGCTCGCCACCGCGGTGGAGACAAGCGTGCCTGGCTGGACCTTGAACTGGCCGCCGGTGATCACCTGGTCTCCCGGCGTCAGGCCCTCATCAACGACCGTGCGGCCGTCGATGGAATAGCTGACCTTGACCTTGTGCAATTCGGCTTTGTTGTCCTTGCCTACCGTATAGGCATAGAGCCCGTTGGTTGAGTGCTGGATGGCGTCGTCCGGGACCACGGTGGCATCCTTCAATGTCTTCACCAGAAGGCGCGTGGAGACCGATTGGCCGGGCCACAGCGCATGGTTCTTGTTGTCGAACACCGCTTTCAGCCGGATAGTCCCGCTGGTCGTATCGACCTGATTGTTGATGACCGCGAGCTTGCCCTCCGCCAGCACCTTCTTGCCATCAGTGGTGATCGCGATCACCTTCAGCGGACTGACCGCCTGAGCCTCGCTGATGTAAGGAAGCTGGTCTTCGGGCGCGGTGAAGATGACTGCGATCGGCTCGACCTGTGCGATGCTCACGATACCGGTTTGGGTCGCGGCATTGACGATATTGCCGATATCGACCTGGCGCAGGCCGACCACGCCTGAAATCGGCGCCTTGATCTGGGTGTAATCGAGTTGGGTCTGGGCGTTGGCGATGGCAGCGTCGTCGGCCGCGATCTGCGCGGTGAGCTGGGCAACGGTCGAGCGCTGGGTGTCGGTCTGCTGGCGCGTCGCAAACTCGCCGAGCTTGGTGTAGCGCTGCAGGTCCAGATTGGCATTGGCGAGATTCGCCTCATCCTGCGCCTTTTTGGCCTTTGCCTGGTCAAGCGCCGCCTGGAACGGGCGCGGATCGATCTCGGCGAGCAGGTCGCCCTGCTTGACCAACTGCCCTTCCTGGAAACCGACCTTGTCGATTTGCCCGTCGACGCGGGTGCGCACCTGCACGGTATTAAAGCCCTGAACCGTGCCGAGCCCGGTCAAATAGACTGGAAAATCGGCCTTTTCGGCCGGTGCCGTGCTGACGGGAACTGCCTTGGGTCGTGCAGCGGCCGCCTGCTGTGCGCTTTTCGCTGCTTCAGAGGCTTGATAGTGCTGCCAGCCCAGATAGCCGGCACCGCCGATCACCACCAGCAGTAACATCCACCAGATCGTCCGCGACTTCTTCATGTCGGCTCATGGGCTGAAAGGATAAGAATAATGGGTCTTCAAAACCGTTCCCAGCGAGACCAGATATAGTATGCGTGCACTTTATGTGTAAACACACTATGGCTTGAGAATCCTAAACAATTGGCAATCTTCGAGGGAACGCCGGAGTCATGTCGCTCGACCTGAAACGGAAGCTCATTTCACAGCTCGTCGAAAGCTCGAGACTCCTGCGCAACTATATCGATCACCGCGCCAAGGCAAAGGGCACCACCCGTGCGCAATGGATCGTGCTGTTTCGACTGCGCGAACAGGAGGGATTGTCGCAAGTCGATCTCGCCGATGTGCTCGAGCTGCAGCCGATCTCGCTTGTGCGTCTGCTCGATCGGCTGGTCGAACATGGCCTGCTCGAACGACGTCATGATCCCAAGGATCGGCGCGCCAATCGCCTGTTTCTGACTCCACAAGGCCGTCAGCTCGTCGATGATCTCGACAGCCTGCGCGATGCCATCGCCACCGATGTTCTCGACACCGTCTCCACTGAAGCGATCGAAACCAGCCTAACCGCGCTGCGCGACATCAAGGAGCGCATCAAGACGTTGTCTGATCCGTCGGGGCACGTCGCGGCGAAGTAGCGGGGTGCGCGGACACGCGCGCCGTTCGCGCAAAACGCGCCTCTGCATTTTTGAGCGATTATAAATCGGCTTGTTCTGGCAGCGCTTGCGGGAGCGAAAACGCGCGGCTACAAACAATGCGCTGTCATCAGCCGTAAGCGTCTCACGTGAAGCAACGCATCAACCGACGAGGTCGGAAGCGATGCGCCCTTTTTTAATCACGTGACCGACCCGTCAAAATCCCAAAGAGAGAAGATGATTGCAGTTCGCAAGCTGCCGCCGCGGCAGTGGGTCGGCGGCTGTACCGCCGGTGTTTTCCATTGTCGCGACCTCTATCGTTTCGATGATTTCAACCTTGAAGGACTTAAGGTCCGCTGCCTGCGGCCTCGTCGCGGCGTGCTCGGTTGTAACGCCCCGCGCGTAAAAGTGGCGGCTCAGGCAGCCCTCATCACGCGCCGAACACGTTCCGCCTTTCCCAGCCGAAAGTTTTGAGGCCATGGCTTCCGATCAATCGCTCGCGCAGAGCGGAGCCGCGACCCTGACGCGACATCCGCCGTTGCTGCTCTATCTCTGTTCCCGCAGCTTTTCCGAATTCTCCTGCCAGATCGCAACCGTAGCCGTCGGCTGGAAGGTCTACGAACTGACGGGAAGTGCATTCTACCTGGGACTCTCGGGACTTGTTCAATTTATTCCGAGCGCGCTGCTGGTTTTCGTCGCGGGGCATGCTGCCGATCGCTATGATCGCCGCCGGGTCATTCAGCTCTGTCAGTATGTGCAAGGCGCTGGCGCAGTCTACCTTGCGTGGCGGAGCATGGCCGGATCGTTGACGACGCCCGAGATCTTCACGGTCCTGGCGGTGTTCGGCGTGGCCACCGCATTCGAGAGTCCGGCGCTCTCCGCGCTGTTGCCGGGCGTTGCGCCGAACGGAATGCTGCAAAGGGCGACAGCGCTCGCCACTGGCGCCATGCAGATGGGAACGATCGCCGGCCCCGCGATCGGCGGCGCTGCCTACGCGGTCGCGCCGGCCGCGCCGTTTGCCGTGATGGCACTGTTCTGGCTTGGAGCAGCCCTATGCGGTGGCGCAATTCGAATGGAACGATCCGCCGCGAAGGCGGAGTCGCCGACATTTGCTGAGCTGTTTGCGGGATTCGGGTTCGTATGGTCCAATCCGGTCATTCTCGGCACCATCTCACTCGATCTGTTTGCCGTGCTGCTCGGCGGTGCAACGGCGCTGCTGCCGATCTATGCCCGCGACATTCTGCAGGCCGGCCCGTGGGCACTTGGCGTCATGAGGGCCGCGCCCGCGGTAGAGGCGCTTGCGATGACGGCGGTGCTGGCGCGCCATTCCTTTTCCCGCAGGGTAGGATTGCTGATGTTCAAAGCCGTGCTGGCCTTTGGCGCTGCGACCATTCTGTTTGCGCTCTCCCGCAATCTGCCGGTCTCGATCGCTGCGCTGGCAGCGATGGGTGCCGCGGACACCGTCAGCGTCGTCATTCGTGTTTCGATGGTTCAGCTCATGACACCGGACGCCATGCGCGGGCGGGTCGGCGCGGTGAATTTCTTGTTCATCAATGCCTCGAACCAACTCGGCGAGTTTGAAAGCGGCATCGCCGCGTCCCTCTTGGGGGTTGTACCTGCAGCTCTGCTCGGCGGCATCGGTACGATCGCGGTGGCGCTGATTTGGATGAGGCTTTTCCCCGCGCTCCGCCGGGTCGATCGCTTGGAATAGCTCGAACGCGGAGAGTTTCGCCCTGGCTTTGGGCGCGGTGCCGGCGCAGCGCTGCTCCTCAATTTAGAACGAATTCAAATGTGCGGCGCTCCCGTTGTAAGCCGGCGGCGCGTCGGTCATACCACGCGACGCACGAATGCGTGGAGCTGTGGATGGACGAGTTGAACGGAAAGATGATCGCGTGCCAGATCCTGATCACGGGGCTGATCGCGCGCGTGGCCAATGATTCGCGCGATCCCTTGCGGTTCCTCACCGATTTTCGCGACGAGATCAAAGCGGTGGTGAAAGGCGTCAATATCGCCGGCACGAACAATGCCGATCGCGTGAGGCTCATCGCGCAGCAAACGGTCGACGAGCTGTTCTCGCTGATGAAGCCGCCGAGCAGTGACTAATGCGTTCGCGTTGAGCGCTCTTTAGAACGCTTACAAACCTCTTTTAGAACGATTTCAAACTACAAATTAGAATCGTTTTGATCTGGACCTTTTCAAACGTCTTCGCGTCCCGATCGCGTTGACCACGAAATTCTCGCTCGATACCAAGGCCCCGGCGCGCACGCTTGTTGCGCGCCATTGAACACTAAAGTCGCGGGGCGCGTGAATATGGGGCAGGCGGTCACACCGCGATCGTTGCGTTCATTGGCAACGGTCGGCATGGTGAGCGAAAATTTCGACGGTAATTCCGGGAAGAAAGTCTCCGCGGTCGCAGGGCTGATCGCGGTGGCGTCAGTGTCCGGAGCCGAGGCGCAGCAATCAAATCTGCCGCCGGTGACGGTCGATGCACCGGTCGCGCATCCGCGGCCTACCGCCTCAAAGCCGACGCAGGAGCAGGTTCGCGCCCGCAATGCGCTCCGCCGCGCGGCGCGACAGCAGCAACAGCGCGTGGCGGCGGTGCCGTTCCCCAATGCCGGCGGTTTGCCGCCGGATCGCGATCCCTATGCGGATCCGGCTGCACCTTACAAGGTCGATCATCTGCAGGCGTCGGGCAAATTCCCCGAGCCGCTGTTGAACACGCCGAAGACGGTGACCGTGCTCAGCAGGGAAGTGCTCGAAGACAAGAACGCCACCAATCTCAAGCAGGCCGTGCTGAGCACGGCGGGCGTCACGCTTGGCACGGGCGAGGGCGGCAATGCTTTCGGCGACCGCTTCTTCATCCGCGGTTTTGACGCGAGAAACGACATCTTCATCGACGGGGTGCGCGATTCCGGGGTGAGCGTCCGGGAAAACTTCTTCACCGAACAGGTCGAGATCCTGCGCGGACCCGCTTCCTCCTTCGCTGGCCGCGGTACCGCGGGCGGCGCGATCAACATCGTGACCAAGCAGGCGAACACCGAAAACAGCTTCTACAACATGGACACGACGTTCGGCACGGATAAGACCAAACGGGTCGTGCTCGACATCAACCAGGTGATCAGCCCGACCTTTGCGGTTCGCGCCGGCGGGTTGTTTCAGGACGCAGGCATCGCCGGCCGGAGCTACGTCACCGACGACCGCAGCGGCGGCTTTATCGCGGCGAAATGGACGCCCGTTGACGCCGTCAAGATCACCGCCGATTACATCCACACCGACATCCACGGCTTGCCCGATTTCGGCGTGCCTTACTACCGGCCGAGCACGGCGAGCACCGCCGGTGGACCATTCCCGGATTTCGGTGTCAATCGCAACAATTTCTACGGTTTTGCGAACCGCGACTTCTTCCAGGTCCGTCAGGACATCGGGACAGTCAACACCGAGCTGCAGATCACTCCCGATCTCACCATCAGCGACAAGGTGAGGGCGTCGCGGTCGACCTTAAATTATATCGGGACCATCCCGGAATCGCCGGTTCTCACAAATCCGCTGTCCGCATCGACGCTGAGCGCCAATCCCCAAAGCCGCTATCAGCCGACCGAAGTGCTCGCCAACCAGACCGAGGCGACTTACAAGTTCAACACCGATGGCTGGCATCACACCGCGCTCGGAGGCGTGGAAGTCTCCCGCGAAACCTCCAGCATCGACAAATATGCCGGCCTGAGCTCGGAGGCGCTGCCCGGTGGCTTCAGCGGCTCGGGTTCGCTCACCGGCGTCAGCGTGTTCTATCCGCAATATACCCTGCTGCCGTTTGGTGGAACGCCGACGCTGACGGGATTCCCGACCAAGGTCAACATCGACACCAAGAGCGTCTACCTGCTCGATTCCGCCAACTACAATGATTTCGTCATTTTGAATGGCGGTATCCGCTACGACGACTACAGCATCGCGACATCAGGCTACGGCACGGTGAACGGCGTCGCCAACGTCTTCGGCTCACAATCCGCCGATTTCGGTCTGCCCAATTTCAATCTGGGTCTCACGCTGAAGCCGCTGCCGATTACCAGCGTCTATGTCGCCTATGCGACGTCGTCCAATCCGGTCGGAGCCGAGTTCGACGGGACCAGTTCGACCTACGGGGGACTGGCACCGGTCCTCAACGGCGCCTCCAACCAGATTTTTGGGCCTGAAAAGAACACGGCGATTGAAATCGGCAACAAATGGGAATTGTTCGACCGGCATCTGTTGGTCACCGGTGCGCTGTTCCAGACAGAGAAGGAAAACGCGCGCGAATCGCGAAACATCACGTCTCCCGCCACCGCTACGGCGGCCTGTCCCTATCCGACCGGTACAATTGGCACGGTGTCCTGCATAACCGCCGGCGCCGCCTATCGCATCAGGGGCATCGATCTCGAAGTCGGCGGCAAGATCACGGACAAATGGAGCGTTTTTGGCGGCCTGGTCTTGATGCAATCGGAAGTGACGAAGTCGCTGGTGCCGCCGGCCAACACCACGCTCTACACGACGAATGTGGGCTTGCCGCTGGCCAACGTTGCGCATCAATCCTTCAGCATGCTCTCCAAATATCAGTTGGATGACATGTGGGAGATCGGCGGCCAGGCGGTTTACCGCTCGAAGATGTATGGCGGCACATTGCTCGCCGCCAACCAGGGGACGTCGCTGCCGAGCTATTGGCGCTTCGACGCGTTCGCGGAAGCCAAGATCGATAAGCACTGGACGGTCAAGCTGTTCGTCAACAACATCTTCGACAAGCGCTATTACGACGCCTTCTACCAGAGCGCGGCGCCGTTCGTGCTCGAAGCGCCCGGCCGCGCCGCCTATCTGGTCGTCTCGGCAAGATACTGACGACGCTCATGCTGATCTGTGTTCCCAACGTTTTGAGCAAGCAGGATGTGGCGGATTTCCGCCGCATCATGGACGCCTCGGCTTGGGAGGACGGCCGCTCCACAGCGGGCGCGCAGTCGGCGCTGGTCAAGCGCAACGAGCAATTGCCGCCGGACGGCGAGGCGGCACGCAAGCTCGGCAACCGCATCATTTCGGCACTGACGGCCAATCCGCGTTTCCTTTCAGCCGCGGTGCCTCAACATATCTTTCCGCCGCTGTTCAATCGCTACACCGCGGCGGCTGGTCATCGTTTCGGTATTCACGTCGACAATGCCGTTCGCGGCGACCGCCTGACGGGCCTTCGCATTCGCACCGATCTGTCGGTGACGCTGTTCCTGTCCGAACCGGAGGAATATGATGGCGGCGAACTCGTGATCGAGGACCTCTACGGCTCTCACGAAGTCAAGCTGCCCGCCGGCGATCTCGTGCTTTATCCGGCTTCGAGCCTGCACATGGTAACGCCGGTCACGCGGGGCGCGCGCGTTGCGTCCTTCTTTTGGCTGCAGAGCATGATCCGCGACGCTCATGCGCGCAGCATGATCTTCGACCTCGACACCGCGATTCAGGCGCTGGCGGAGCGGCTGGGGCGCGATGACCCCGAAACGGTCAAGCTGACCGGCATCTATCACAACCTCATCCGCTACTGGGCCGAGGTTTAGAGCAGTCGCCGATCCGGGCGAATCGACGGGACGCGCGCCCAACTTCCGACGTCATTGCGAGCGCAAGCCAAGCAATCCAGATTTTCTCCGCGGATGCAGTCTGGTCGCCTTCGCTCCTCGCAATGGCGGGCCCGGTTGAGGGCGCTCGACCGGCTCTGCAGCTTGATGCTTTAGAAGCCAAGCTGGTCTTTGCCGAAGACCGTTGCGACTGCGGTCGGTGAGGCTCAGGCATTCACCAGAAGCTCCATTCCGGCCGCAGCTTGCGCGGCGATGCGTTGGATCAGAACTGCACGGTCAGGCGCCCGTTGAAGGAGCGGCCCGGTCCGGGCACGTTGAAGCCATAGAGCGTCCCCGCTGCGCCCTTGTAATCGGTGAGGTCGGCGCCGCCGAGCGGCAGGACGTAGTATTCATTGAAGAGGTTGTCGATGCCGAGATCGATACGGACCTGCTGCCATTGATAGCCGGTGCGGACGTTGACCAGCGCGTAGGATGGCGTGGTCAGTTCATTGCGAACCAGACTGACGAAGTCCTTCGGTCCCACCAGTTGCAGTTCCACACTGTTGGTCCAGTTACCCAGCGTGTGGTCGAGCCCCAACTTCGCATTGACAGGCATGACATGATAGAGGTCGATGCCGTCGGTGCGTTGGCCGCGAGTATAGCTAAGCGCCGCGCGAAAGACGCCCCGGCCGTAGCTTTCATTATCCCACAGTGCGACCTTACCCGAGAGATTGACGCCATAGAGCGTCGCGTCGTGGTTGGCGAAGCGCAGGTATACGAAGTCGTTCCGCTCGGTGAGATTCATGGCGCCGCAGGACATCGACGTCGCCGCGGTGAAACAACGATCGACATCGATATAGTCCTGAACATAGGTGTAGTACGGCGTGATCTTGATGTCCCAATCCTTCTGCGCGGCATCGTGCCAGCCGGCGGTGATGCTCGCGGTGTGGGCCTTCTCCGGCTTGAGATCGATGTTGCCGACATAGCCATTGCCGTCGCCGAACCAGCCGATCATGTTCATGGCCATCATGTTGGTGGACCAGGCGTAGCGCTCGTACAGATTCGGGGAACGGGTTTTGCGGGCGAAGCCGAGTTCGAACACGCTGAGCTGATCCGGCTCGTATCGGACGAGCGCGGAGCCGTCGAGATTGACATCCGTCCGCGCGTGGTCAAGCGCGTTGAATGCCGCGGCATCGGCGGCATACATCATGTTATAACCCTGCACATTGCCGGTGTTCATCCAAACGACGTCGTTGCGCAGGCCGATCAGGGTGGTCCATTCGCGGCTCCACTTGTGGTCCCATTCGGCGAACGTCCCGAGTCGGTTGCGTGTGCCGTCATTGAGGCTGACGAAAGCGTTGGGGCTCATCATCATCGATCCCGCGACCGGATCCCACCAGTCCCTGAGCTGATTGTGGTACAGTTCGTTGCCGAAGCGGACCACATCCCGGGCAGAGGCAGCGACGGTCGCCTTAAACGAATAGCCGGCGTCCGATCCCTTTGTATCCATCGGCATCTGGCCGACCTTGTCCGGCGCGATGAAACCCATGGTGTGCCGGATCTGGTGTGCGAAAGCGCTTGCTTCCACCGTTCCCCAGTCGAATGCGCCCTCATAGCGTCCGTTCACGAACAGGCCGCGGTTATAGACCATGTCCATGTATTGGTTGACGTAGCCCTGATAGGGGATGAATTGGCCGCCGACCTGTACGGAGAACAGGTTGCCGAACGTCTGCTTGGAAATGGTCAACGTGTGATTCTGCGTTTCGTATAGTGTCGACTTGACCGTGGTGCCGTCGGCCGCGTGATAGTCGCCGGCACGGACCCAACCACCGGTATAACTGATGCTGGTGTCGTGATTGGCGATCGAGGCGGAGGCATCGACTCCATAGCTGTTGTTGTTGCTGCGAAAGAAGCCCGACAGCATGGCACTGCTGACCCAGCCCTGGGATTCCAGCGGGAACTTCGGCGGCGCGGTTTCGACGATGATCTTGCCGCCCGTGTAGTCGCCGCCCGCGCTGACCGGCGCGACGCCAAGATAGGCGCGCATGCTGGCAATCATCGACGGATTGACGAAGGAGAGCGGCGGATTCATTTCGTTGGGGCAAGCGGGACTGATCAGCATGCTGTTGATCGCGACCTGAACGCGATCGGCACCCATGCCGTTGAGGGCCGGAAGGCTGGAAACCCCGCCCGCTCCCCAGACGGCACCGCCGGGAATATCATTCACCAGCGCGGCGCTGTCGCTGGTCGCGAGCTCGCGGTCTGATATGGCCTCGCCCGACAGCGTTGCGGTGTTGGCGGGCGTCGCCAAATCCGGCGTCCGTGGCGTCGATGCGACCGTCGCCTCCGCCGGAGTCGCACGTGCGGCTGTGGCGGGCTGCACGAGATGTGGCTTCCGCTTTGGCTTCTGCACCACGATTCCGGGAAGGGGCTGCGACGCCTCGGCCTGGGCCTGTACGAGCGTCGAGCTCAGCGACATAGCCGAGGCGAGGGCCGCGAGGGCCGTGCGCGCAGTGAATGCGCGCGGCGCGGCGGATCGCTTGAAGTCGGACAATATTTGGACGGGTGTAGAGTTAGGCTTGGGAATTTCGAACACAATTGTGCTCCGCGCATGCGAATTGAACCGCCGAGGATTCAATCCTGGACAGGAAACGGTCTGACAGGCTGCTAGAGAAAGGGTGTCAGGACGCTCGCGGCGGTGCGCGGGAGCTGTAGGGGACAGAGGCCGTCGCGACAGCGCCCCGATCATCCCGAGGTATTTGGATCGGTTGCGCTTGCGCCGTCCAAGGGAAGACGTGCGCCGCCGCTGGAGGTGGGACGGCAAGATGGCTCGCGTGAATCAGCGCGCAAACCGAGCAGCAATCGTTTGGATGCGTATCGTCGAGCGGCTTCGGACCACCGACCTGATCCGAATGATCACCGCCACTCCCGCTGCAGATGATCCCAAAATCGGGATCCGCCAACGCTTGTGCCCTTGCATGGAGCGCGAGCACGGGCAGGAGAGTCTGAAGCAACAAGCCAAAGGCAACCGCCCAGGCCACGACGACGCGGGTCGGACCGTCCCTTAGCTGCGTTAGAAACTTTTTCATCACCCCACTTCGGAGCGCGCGGCCCTCCGATTGCCGTCGGCACGGAGGATATCCTTCCGGATCAGAATGGCAATCGGGGCTGAGATCACGGCGCCCAACTGAATCACGGATAGCACGCCTGGCGAGGGCGGCATTTGAGCTGGCGCAAGATGCTGCAGCCTCATCCTCGATGTGACGAACAAATTACATCGGGCCCGATATTTTCATCGGATTGCTTGGATGATCCTGCGGCATTTTGCGCGTTGCCCAGCGAATTGAGCGGCGGTGCTGTTCGCAGCAATCGAGATCTGCAAGGCTGTGATGCGATGGAAGATCACCCGGAGCGCAAGGAGACGGGCCGTGGCGATTCCCGGGCTCGCCGAAGCGCTGCTGGCTCCTCGCCTAGCCGTTTTCAGCCGCGCAACATCGCCGCGGAAGAGAATGCTAACCGGCTTTCAACTTAGATTCGCTCTCAAACCTGTCGCCGGGTCTTGAACCGTGCCGCCCAAGCGGCTTAACCACAGGCCTCGCTGGTCGGAGATGGTGCGGCAATGTTTAGAACAATTCTTAATTGGGTTACCGCCCTCGCGATCCTATCGCAGGCAGGGGTTGTGTTGGCGCAGCAGTCCGCCCAGGCGCAGCAGCAGGCACCCGCTGTGAGCCAGCCGCTGGCGCAACGAGAAAATCCAACGCAAGCACCTGCAGTTCCGGCAAGCGCGGCGCCGGTGGCGGCTTCTGCCAGCGCGGCGGGCGCAGATACAGCCGACGCGGATAGCGCGGCAAAGGCGCTGAAGCCGTCGCTGCACGAGCTGTCGCCATGGTCGATGTTCCTGTCCGCCGATATCCTGGTCAAGATCGTGATGAGCGGGCTCGCCTTCGCCTCGCTGATGACCTGGACGATCTTCATCGGCAAGACGATCGAGCTGTCGGTGATCCGGCGCAAGTTAACCGCGGCGCTCGGGAAAATTCGCGGGGCGAGGTCGCTGGCCGAGGCGCAGTTCGCGCTCGGGGGGAGCGATGTCGTGCTGTCACAGCTTCTTGACGCAGCGATGCAGGAGGCGCGGTTGTCGGCGGGAATCGCCAATGACGGCGGCATCAAGGAGCGCGCCGCATCGAGCTTTGCGGAGATTTCGCGCGCGGAGGCGCGTCGCATCCGGCTGGGCATGGGCCTCTTGGCTTCGATCGGCTCGACCTCGCCCTTCGTCGGACTGTTCGGCACCGTGTGGGGCATCATGAACAGTTTTATCGGGATCTCAAAAGCGCAGACGACCAATCTTGCGGTGGTCGCGCCGGGCATCGCGGAAGCGCTGCTCGCGACCGCCATCGGCCTTGCGGCGGCGATCCCGGCCGTCCTCATCTACAATCATTTCGCGCGCGTGACCAAGACCTATCTCGAGCTGGTCGCACGTGCTTCCGGCGCCGCCGCGCGCCTCTTGTCGCGCGATCTCGATCGCGGTCATCGTGGTGTGCTGGCGCGGGCGGCGGAGTGAGCGGGGGAGCTTAAGCGATGGGCGCTTCGATCGCGGAAGGCGGCTTGGACGACGACGAGGAGTTTTCGGAAGCCCACGATATCAACGTCACGCCATTCATCGACGTCATGCTGGTGTTGCTGATCATCTTCATGGTGGCGGCGCCGCTCGCGACGGTCGATCTGCCGATCAATCTTCCGACATCGACGGCGACACCTGAGAAGAAGCCCGACAAGCCGACCTATGTCAGCATCAAGCCCGATCTGTCGCTGGCGATCGGGGAGACGCCTGTCAAACGCCCCGACCTGGTGCGCTCGCTCGATGCAATGGCCGACGCCAGTAAGGACCGTTTCATTTTCGTGCGCGCGGACCGCGCCGTGCCCTATGGCGAGATGATGGACGTGCTGGAAATCCTTCGTGCGGGCGGTTACGCGAAGATCAAGCTGGTGGCGCTCGAGGGTGTGCCGGCGGCATCCGGGCAGTCGCCGCCGGCCGCGGTTGCAAAGCCGTAATCGCGAGGACGGCATCAGGATGGGTGATCTCGACAGCAGACGCACGTCGTCGCGGCGCTTGTGGATTTGCGCCGGCGTCGCCTCGCTGGCGCTTCATCTCGGCGGAGCAGCGTTCGCGTTGTCGCATCGTAGCATCGAGAGCGACGACGACGGCCTTGGCGCGAATGCGGTTGAGATCGGCTTCGAAATGGCCTCGCCAAAGGTCCCCGACGACGATCTCCCGGCCGGACCGGACTCCTCCGCTTCGCAAGCCTCGCCTGAGGTGGCGGAGCAGAAGACCGAGGTCAAGGAGACGGATCTGCCAAAGGATGTTCCGGACGAGACGAGCGATGCGGATCGCGTCGTAACCACGAACGATTCGAAGAAGCCCAAAGAGGATGAGGCCAAGGTCGCGGCGGTGCAGACCCAGGCCAGCCAGGCATCGGAGAACTCGGAAGAGAGCTCGCGAAAGTCGCTCGAGGACAGCGCCGTCGAGTCGGAGAAGGCGAAGGCGCCCAATGTCGGCATTGGCAAGGACAAGCTGAGGCTCACCGCCAATTGGGGCCGGAAGATCAGCGCCTACTTTGAACTGCACAAGCGGTTCCCCGCCGGCAAGAACAAGGCCGCGAAGGTGCGTTTGAATCTTGTGCTGAACCGTCGAGGCAACGTGGTCTCGGTCGATGTCGCGGAATCGTCGGGAGATGCCGCTTACGACGCGGCGGCGATTGCGATGGTCCGCCGTTCCGATCCGGTACCTCCGCCGCCCGCGGGCCTCACCGACGATCAATTCTCTTTCAGTTTGCCGGTGGACTTCAAAGCCGCCAAATGAGCGGCAATCGTCCGCCGAGGCGAAACTGCGGAGTGTCAGTCGCGGAACTTGGCCCTAACGCCAGAAATACCTGATCCCGACATAGACGATGACGAGGCAAGTGAAGATCAGCGCCACCGGAAGCCGCTGCTGTTGACCTTGCCCGCCGAAGCCGAAACTTGCGCGAAAGCTGGACGGTTTCGATCGCGCCGCCGGCCGTCTGAAGGCCGTGACATTGTCGGCCACCGGTGCGGTCGGAGCCGGGCGGACCTCCGGCGGCGTGCCGGCCCCGCCCATCTCTTTATAATACGTCGCGTACATCTGGCGGATAGTGGCTTCGGTTGCATCCGCCTCGCCCATGTCCTTGAGCAGGGCCTTGTAGCTTGCGAGAAAATTCTGGGCGTCGGCGGGAAGGGAGGAGGCACCATTGAGTTTGGCGATCATTTTCCAGGTCGCGAAATCGGCGCGGGCCCTGGTGTCGGCGCGGCGCGCGATCATCATATCTGCAGCTTTGACCAAGGTGCCCTCGGCTTTCTCTCGCCAGTCCTTATGATGGGCTACTAATTACCGGTTAAAATGAGTATGAGGCGGATCAAAAAATCGGTCACCGTCCTCAGCCCTGCTGAAATAACATTAAGATTTAGACCGAACTGCGAACCTGCCAAGGGCAGCAGGATCAAAATTCCTATCAGAATCAACATGCCAAACGGCTCCAGGCGGGAGAGCGGCACCGCCAGCGGCCGCGGTAATATCCCGACCGCGACGCGCCCGCCGTCGAGCGGCGGAATCGGCATCATGTTGAAGACCGCCAGCACCACATTGATGAGAACGGCGTTTTTCAGATTGGCCGCGACCCACAATGCTGCATTCGCGGGAACGATCGGGAGCAGGTGAAAGGCGGCGGCCGCGGCGAGCGCGAGCAAGATATTGGTGCCGGGTCCGGCCAGCGCCACCAGGATCATGCCGAGCCTCGGCGCGCGGAGCTTGCGGAAGTTGACGGGAACCGGCTTGGCGTAACCGAACAGGAACGGTGAATGCGACAATAGCAACAGCGCCGGCAGCAGCAGCGTCCCAAACGGATCGATGTGGCGCAGCGGATTGAAGCTGACCCGCCCGAGATCCCAGGCCGTGCTGTCGCCAAAGGCGTGCGCGACGAAGCCGTGCGCCGCCTCGTGAAAGGTGATGGCAAACACCAGCGGCAGGATCCAGGTGGAGAACTCGTAGGCGGTAGCGTTCAGGGGCACGCGACGATCTCGTTCGGTTCGGCCGATGCGACAGCGCTAGCACGGGCTCGTTGCAAGGGCACCTCGTTTCGGATGGCCGTCCGCAGGTGATCCGCCAAAAGGATGCCGGCGCGCGACAGATTGGCGGCGCGATGCAGGCAGATGTCGGCGGCGGGCAGGGGCGGCATGCCATCGCGATCAGACAGCGCGCGAAGCCGTGGCGGAAAAGTCCCCGCTTTCACCACGGTCACGGCCAGGTTTTGCGCCGCGATCGCCTCCACGGCCGCGAGGCTGTGGCTGACGAAGGCGAGGCGCCAGCGGCGCTTGGCGGCATCGAGTGCGTCGATGGCCCATTTCCGGAACAGGCAGCCTTGGGGATAGAGCGCGACGGGCAGCGGATCCTGCTCCTCGATGGAGTGAGAGGCGCTGGCCGCCCAGACGGCCTGCTCGCGCCGGAGGAACTCGCCTTCGCCGCGTCCTGCCGGGTGCATGGCAATGACGAGGTCGTAGGCCTCTCCGAGTCGGCCCGGCATCGAGGCCGTCAGCCCGGTCTCCATCTCGACATGAATGAGCGGATAGCTGGCAATGAAGCTTGCCAGCAAGGGCGGCACGATGAAGGTGCCGTAATCGTCCATCACGCCGAGCCGGACGACGCCTTCGACCTTGTGCTCACGCAGTCGGCCGACGGCTTCGTCGTTCAGCAGCAGGATGCGTCGGGCATAGCCGAGCAGACCTTCGCCGGCGGGTGTCAAATCGACATTCGCCTTGGTCCGTTGAAACAGTTCCACCCCGAGCCGATCCTCAAGACGCTTGATCTGCATGCTCACTGCGGACTGGGTGCGGTTGAGACTGGTTGCCGCGCGCGTGAACGAGCGGTGATCGGCGACGGCGACAAAGGCCTTCAGGAGATCCGGATCAAGGACAGGAAGGTTCATCAGCAAGCGTGATGTGTTGGATCAAAGAAATTCCATTCCTTGATTAGTAGCGCCTTCCTATCCTCGTCGGCAATCGAGAAGCACGAAGGTCGAAGAAGGAGGGTCGATGATATGGGGGAAACCTGGGGCGTTCTGGCCGCGGTCCTATCCAGCAGCTTGGGGGGAACCTCGATCGGAGCCACGCGGTACCTGGTCAATGCGATCGATCCTCTCGCCATCGGCTCCTTCCGCTTCGGCATCGGTTTTCTGCTTCTGCTGCCGCTCGCGGCTCTCAAAGGCGACCGCTGGCCCGCACGCCGGGACTGGATCGGCACGGCGGGACTGGGTGTGCTGTACTTCGCCCTGTTCCCGATCCTGTTCAATGCGTCCCTGATTTTCACGACCGCAGCACGTGGCGCCCTGGCGTTATCGACGCTTCCGCTTCTGACCATGGTTGTCGGTGCGTCGCTCGGCAGCGAAGCCTTGACGGCCCGCAAGTCGATCGGGGTCCTGGTCGCGATGGTGGGCGTCGCGCTGGCGCTGCTCTCGGGGCTCTCCAGCGCGCCGAATGGGGCCTGGCGCGGTGATCTTCTGATGGTCGCTGCCGCGCTCTGCATGGCGCTCTACAGCATCTGGTCCAAGCCGCTCATCCGCCGTTCTGGCCCCATGTCCTTCACGGCGACGTCCATGGGCATTGGCGCGGCATGCCTCATCATCGTCTCTTGGTTGCGGGGCAGCTTCGGTCCTGTCGCGACATTCGGCGCGCCGCAATGGTTCGCCGCTGGCTATCTCGGCGCCTTCGGGGCTGCGCTCACCTTCTATCTCTGGGCGTTCGCGCTGCAGCGGACGACCCCGACGCGCGTTGCGATCTCGGTCTGCGTCAATCCGATCGCGGCGTCAGCGGTTGGAGCGGCGCTGCTTCACGAGCCGCTGCACTGGAATCTGATCGTCGGCATCGTCGCGGTCTTCGGCGGCATCTGGATCGCGACGACCGAGACTCGGCGCCGCGCCCAGCCGGCGGATGGATTGATGTCGAGCGAGCCCTGACTAATACGTCGCCCGGCCGCCTGAGATATCGAACACCGCGCCGGTGGAGAAGGCGCAATCCTCGGACGACAGCCAGGCGACCATCGCCGCGACTTCCTCGACCAGCACGAACCGGCCTTTCGGAATCTTCGAGAGCATGAAATCGATGTGCTGCTGAGTGAGCTGGTCGAAGATCGCGGTCTTCGCCGCGGCCGGCGTCACCGCGTTGACCATGATATTCTGCTGCGCGAGCTCCTTGCCGAGCGATTTTGTCAAAGCGATCAGGCCGGCCTTGGACGCCGAATAATGCGCGGCGTTCGGGTTGCCTTCCTTGCCGGCAATGGACGCGATGTTGACGATGCGGCCGTAATTCTGCTTGAGCATCGCCGGCACGATTGCCTTGCAGCAGATGAAGGGGCCGTCGAGGTTGATGCGCAGGACCTTGCGCCATTCCTCGAGGTCAGTCTCCCACACCGTCTTGTTGACGCCGGCAATGCCGGCATTGTTGACGAGAATATCGATCTTGCCGAAGGCTTTCAGCGTGGCGTCGCGGGAGGTTTCGACCGCGCTGGGATCGGTGACATCAACCTTCAGCGCGGTGACGGCGCTGCCGATCTCCTTCGCGGTTTTTTCCGCGAGCGCCTGATCATGGTCCCAGATCGCGACCTTGGCGCCGGAGGCGGCAAAGCGCTCGACGATAGCGCGTCCAAAACCCTGCGCGCCGCCGGTGACGACAGCGCAGCGTCCATTGAGATCGATCTTGTTCATGGTAAGGGTCCTCTGAGTTGTTTCATTCCGTCATTCGGGGTTCATGCTTCACGTGCCCCGGAATGACGGAGAAATTGTCTACAGCGTCCAGCCGCCGTCGATGACATGGGCAACGCCCGTGGTGAAAGCGCTCTCGTCGCTGGCGAGATAGACCGCGAGCGCGGCGATCTCTTCCGCCGTGCCCAGCCGGCCCATCGGCTGGCGCGCGACGAACATCTCGCGTCCGCCGGGGCCCGCCGCTGCCGCACGCTGCAGCATGGACGGCGTCTCGATCGTGCCCGGGCAGATGCAGTTGCAGCGAATGCCTTTACCGACGAAGTCGGCAGCGACCGAACGGGTCAGCGCCGCCACCGCGGCCTTGGTTGCACCATAAACGTAGCGATTTGGCGCGGCCTTGAAGACGCCGGCGGCTGAGGAAATGTTGACGATGGCGCCACCGCCGCCCTCCAGCATGGCCGGCAGGAATGCTCTGATAGTCCGGTGCATCGACTTGACGTTGAGGTCGAACGAGAAATCCCAATCCTCGTCCGAGCAGTCGAGCACCGTGCCGTGATGCACGAAGCCAGCGGCGTTCAGGAGAATATCGACTTTGCCGACGCGCTTGGCGGCCGCGGCGACGGCCGCGCTGTCGCGCACGTCAAGCCGTAACACTTCGGCAATGCCATCGTTCTTGAGCGTGCCCAAGCCTTGCTCATTGACATCGGTCGCGAACACCGTGGCGCCCTCGCGCGCAAAGGCGATGGCGCAGGCGCGACCGATGCCGGCCGCCGCCGCGGTCACGAATGCGCGTTTGCCCTTGAGGCGGTCTGACATGGGGGTCTCCTGAATTTCGATTTTCGTTAATCAGTGATGAGTAGCGAGTTGGGACAGCGTCATTCCGGGGCGATGCGAAGCATCGAACCCGGAATCTCGAGATTCCGGGTCTGGTGTTTCGCACCATCCCGGAATGACGTCGCTGCTTCGTCGCTGACGCTCCTCGCAACGATGGCGGTGCCTAGTGATTATCCCGCGCCACGCCGACCTTGTTGGCAATGTCGTGATAGCGCGTGGCGAGCTCCATGCAGGCACCGGTGGCGTGCTGGCCCACGGTCTTGCGGTAGAGCTCCTGCCAGGGCGTCTGGTCGGCAGGATGCGGATAGCCGCCCTTGGCCTTCAGCTCGGCGCGGCGGTGCTCCAACTCGTCCTCCGAGATCAGGATATTGGCGCTGCCCTTGTTGAGATCGATGCGCACCTTGTCGCCGGTCTTCAGGATCGCGAGGCCTCCGTTGGCGGCGGCTTCCGGACTGGCGTTGAGGATCGAAGGCGAGCCCGACGTGCCCGATTGCCGGCCGTCGCCGACGCAAGGAAGTGCCAGGATGCCGCGTTTGATCAGCGCGGCCGGGGGCTGCATGTTCACGACCTCCGCACCGCCGGGATAGCCGATCGGCCCTGCGCCGCGAATGAACAGGATGCAGTGCTCGTCGATGTTGAGCGCTGGGTCCTCGATCCGCGCGTGATAGTCCTCGGGACCGTCGAACACGATGGCGCGGCCTTCGAAGGCGTTCGGGTCCTTCGGATTGCTCAGATAGCGCTCGCGGAATTCCTTCGAAATTACGCTGGTCTTCATGATCGCGGAATCGAACAGATTGCCGCGCAGCACCAGGAATCCGGCGTCCTTCACCAGTGGCTTGTCGTAGCTCCAGATCACGTCGCTGTCAGGCTTGGGCGCGTCGCGGCAATTGTCGCCCATGCTGCGGCCGTTGACCGTGACGGCGTCCTCATGGATGCGTTTGTGCTGTATCAATTCGCGCACCACGGCCGGCACGCCGCCGGCGCGGTGAAACTCCTCGCCGAGATAGAAGCCGGCCGGCTGCATGTTGACCAAAAGCGGCACGTCATGGCCGATCTTCTGCCAGTCGTCGATCGACAGCTCCACGCCGACATGGCGCGCCAGCGCATTGATGTGGATCGGCGCATTGGTCGAGCCGCCGATTGCGGAGTTGACCACGATGCAATTTTCAAACGCTTTCCGCGTAAGAATGTCCGAGGGCTTCAAATCCTCCCAGACCATCTCGACGATGCGCTTGCCCGTCTCATAGGCGATCTGGCCGCGCTCGCGATAGGGCGCGGGGATCGCGGCGCAGCCGGGCAGGGACATGCCGAGCGCCTCCGCCAGCGAGTTCATGGTCGAGGCGGTGCCCATGGTGTTGCAATGGCCGACCGAGGGTGCGGAGGAGGCGACGATCTCCATGAACTCTTCATAGTCGATCTCGCCGGCGGCGAGCCGTTCGCGGGATTTCCAGACCACGGTACCGGATCCGGTCCGCTCGCCCTCATGCCAGCCGTTGAGCATCGGGCCGCCCGAGAGCACGATCGCCGGCAGATTGACCGTGGCCGCCGCCATCATGCAGGCGGGCGTTGTCTTGTCGCAGCCGGTGGTCAGCACCACTCCGTCGAGCGGATAGCCGAACAGCACTTCGACGAGGCCGAGATAGGCGAGGTTGCGGTCGAGCGCCGCGGTGGGACGCTTCCCGGTCTCCTGGATCGGATGGGTCGGGAATTCCATGGCGATCCCGCCGGCCTCGCGGATTCCTTCCCTGACACGATGGGCCAGTTCGAGATGATGCCGGTTGCAGGGGGACAGGTCATTGCCGGTCTGGGCGATGCCGATGATGGGCTTGCCCGACTGCAGCTCTTTTCGGGTCAGCCCGTAGTTCAGATAGCGCTCGAGATAGAGCGCGGTCATGCCGGGATTATGAGGGTTGTCGAACCATTCGCGGGAACGGAGCTTGCGCTGCTTGCCCTTGCTGGCAGTCCCGTGCCCGTTTGTATCGTTTCTTGTCATTTGGTCCTCCCTGCAATGTGAATGCGCTCGCAGGCTCTCTTGGGAGCCCGTTGGCTCCTAACATGCTTCAAAATGACGCGAGCCACAAACTTGCGGCAAGCGGCTGCGGGCATTTGTCACGACACTAGTCCAAAGTCGATGCTAGCGCTACCATTTTGTCCATTTCGATCGTTCGGACGTCAAGGCCAGATGTTTTCGCAAAACAATGCCTCATGAGCCTCGCGGCCATGAGCTTTGACGCTCCATCACCTTGAAGCCGAGATCGACGATTGGTTCCTGCGGGCGCCGGCCTTCGATGCTCTCGACAAGCATCACGGCGGCATCCCGGCCCATTTCGTAGCGATTGGTCCGCACGCTCGTGAGAGTAGGGACCGTCGCCTCCATGAACTCGAGATCGTTGAATCCGACAATCGCCAATTGGTCGGGAACCGCGATTCTGCGCCGCTGGCACTCGAACAAGACACCCAAGGCAACGTCGTCATTGGCGCAGAAGACCGCGTCGACATCGGGGGCTTTCGACAGCAGATCGGCCAGGAGCGCGCCGCCGATTTTCACTGAACTCGGCAAGGTCGTGGTGACGACAAGGCGTGGATCGAGCAGGGCAGCCTGCTTCAACGTAGCCTGGTAGCCTTCGAAGCGCCGTTGCACCCGTGGGTCCATGCGCGCGCCGAGAAAGCCAATGCGGCCAAATCCCTGTGCGAGAAGATGCGAAATCGCTGCTCGGCCAGCTTCATAATGCGAGAAGCCGATCATCATGTCGATCGGGTTGGAGCCGATCTCCATGATCTGAACGATCGGGCAATCCGCCGATTCCATGATCGACCTGGATTCTGCGGTCTGATCGATCCCGGTCACGATCAGGCCGGCCGGCTTTTGCGCCAGAAACAGGCGAAGAAGCTTTTCCTCCTGCAGGATGCTATAGCGGGTGTTGGCAAGCTGAATGCTATAGCGGCTCCCGTCCAGTGCATCATAGATGCCGCGCAGGACATCGGCGAAAACATTGTTGGTCAGCGAAGGGATCAGCACGCCGATCACTTCGGTCCGCTGCGAGGCGAGCGCGCGAGCGGCGAGGTTGGGGACGTAGCCGAGTTCCTTGGCCGCGCTTTCCACGCGAACTCGCTTGGCAACAGACAAGGCTTCGGGAGTCCTGAAGAAACGCGATGCGGTGATCGGACTGACACCCGCCAGTCGGGCGACCTCCGCGAGCCGGATCTTGCCGGGTTTGGTGCGTTTTCGTCCCATTAGGCGCTCATACCATAGGCGCCTTGCCAAACAAGCCAATATTGACAGCGCTACCACGCGAAGGCTAAGCAAAGAAATTGCCAAGACTGCACAAACAACCGACAATATCGATCGGATAAGCTTCGCTGCGAGCGAAGCCACAACAAGAGCAGCGCGGCAGCGACGAGTGTCGCACGTGGTCGGGAAACGGAGGGAGTAAGCTTAATGTCGTCGGTGCACATTCGCGACGTGCGGAAGTCGTTCGGCGGGTTTGAAGTCCTGCACGGCGTGACGATTCCGATCGAGGACGGGCAATTCGTCGTCCTGGTGGGTCCCTCCGGTTGCGGCAAGTCGACCCTGCTGCGCATGCTCGCCGGGCTGGAAAACATCACCTCCGGAACGATTTCGATCGGCGAGCGGGTCGTCAACAATGTCCAGCCGAAGGAGCGGGACATCGCCATGGTGTTCCAGAACTATGCGCTCTATCCGCATATGACGGTCGCCGACAATATGGGCTTCTCCCTGAAGCTGCGGGGCGCCAGATCGGACGAAATCAAGAAGGGTGTGAAGCGCGCGGCCGAGATTCTGGCTCTGACCCCGCTGCTCGACCGCTATCCCCGGCAGCTCTCCGGCGGCCAGCGCCAGCGTGTCGCGATGGGCCGCGCCATCGTGCGCGATCCCCAGGTGTTCCTGTTCGACGAGCCGCTGTCCAATCTCGATGCCAAGCTGCGGGTGGCGATGCGCACCGAGATCAAGGAACTGCACCAGCGGCTGAAGACCACGACCGTCTACGTCACCCATGACCAGATCGAGGCCATGACCATGGCCGACAAGATCGTGGTGATGCATGACGGGATCGTCGAGCAAATGGGCGCACCGCTTGAACTCTATGACAAGCCCGCCAATCAATTCGTCGCCGGCTTCATCGGCTCGCCCGCAATGAATTTTTTGAACGGACATCTGAGGTCCAACGGGCAGGCCTATGTCGAAACCGACAACGGCAGCAAATTGCCGCTCGCGAGCGCGCCGACGGCTTCGGAGGGCCGGCCGGTCGTCTATGGTGTCCGGCCCGAACATCTGGAACTGGCGAGCGACGGCATCGAGGCCGAGGTTGTCGTGGTCGAGCCGACCGGCTCCGAGACGCAGATCGTGGCGCGCATCGGCACGCAGGACATCATCGCGGTGTTCCGCGATCGCCATGACGTCAGCCCGGGCGAGAAGATTCGCCTAAGGCCGCGCGCCTCGGCCGCGCATCTGTTCGACAAGGAGAACGGACGGCGTATTTAACGGCACCCGCGCAGGCCCATAACAACAATCAAACAAAATTACGAAAGCAGGGAGAGCACTTACTATGACTGATTTTTCGACGAGCCGACGTTCGCTGTTCAAGGGCGGCGCCAGCCTGTTGGCCGCGGCGGCCACCATGTCGGGCGATGAATTGCTCGGCTATGCCAAGGCCTGGGCGGAGACCTCGCAGTGGAAGCCGGAAGCGGGCGCAAAAGTGAATCTGTTGCGCTGGAAGCGCTTCGTCGAGGCCGAGGATGTGGCGTTCATGAAGATCGTCGACGCCTTCCAGAAGGCCAACAACGTCACCATTAATGTCTCCAACGAATCCTACGATGACATTCAGCCCAAGGCGTCGGTCGCGGCCAACACAGGCCAGGGCCTCGACATGGTCTGGGGCCTTTACTCCCTGCCGTTCCTGTTCCCGGCCAAGTGCGTCGACATGAGCGACGTCGCCGATTACCTCGGCAAGAAGTGCGGCGGTTGGGCGCCGTCCGGCGAGGCCTACGGCAAGTACAACGGAAAATGGATCGGCATTCCGGTCGCCGCGACCGGAGGCCTCGTCAACTATCGCATGTCGGCCGCCGAAAAGGCCGGCCACAAGGAGTTTCCCAAGGACCTCGCCGGCTTTGCTGATCTCATCAAGGGCATGAACAAGAATGGCACGCCGGCGGGCATGGCGCTGGGTCACGCCTCGGGCGACGCCAACGGCTGGCTGCACTGGGCGCTGTGGGCCCATGGCGGCAATCTGATCGACAAGGACAACAAGGTCGTCATCAATTCGCCGGAGACCGCCAAGGCGCTGGAATATGTGAAGGGCCTGTACGAGAATTTCGTGCCGGGAACGGCGTCCTGGAACGACAGCTCCAACAACAAGGCCTTCCTGGCCGGTCAGCTCTATCTGACCGTCAACGGCATTTCGATCTACGTCACGGCGAAGACCGAAAATCCGCAGATGGCGGCCGACATCAACCACGCGCATCTGCCCGCGGGCGTCGATGGCAAGACGCGGGAATTGCATCTGGGCTTCCCGATCCTGGTGTTCAACTTCTCCAAGTTCCCGCAAACCTGCAAGGCGTTCACGGCCTTCATGCTGGAGCCGGATCAGTTCAATCCATGGGTCCAGGCCGCGCAGGGTTATCTGTCGCCGTTCCTGACCGGCTACAACAGCAATCCGATCTGGACCTCCGATCCCAAGAACACGCCCTATCGGGATGTGGCGGCGACCGCGAACACGCCTGCGGGCATTGGCAAGATGGGCGAGGATGCCGCGGCCGCGATCGCCGACTTCGTGGTGGTCGACATGTTCGCGAACTACTGCACCGGTCGCGAGGATCTCAAGACCGCGATGATGACGGCGGAGCGTTCGGCCAAGCGCATCTTCAGATAAGACGAGAGGGCCGGCGCGGCATGTCGCGCCGGCCTGCTTTTGCTTGAGAATCGACCGACGCTCCCTGCACAGGTGAATGCGTCCAGCGGCTGGAAACAGGGTGGCATGAGTACCCTTCAAACATCTGTTACCGTAGAGGCACCCCGCGCGGATGCGCCTTCGCTCTGGTCGCGGCTGCGGGTCAACCGCAACTGGCTGGGGATGTGGTTCATGCTGCCGGCGGCGGCATTCCTTGTCCTGTTCCTTGCCTATCCGCTCGGGCTCGGCATCTGGATGAGTTTTACCGACGAGCGCATCGGTCGCCCGGGAATCTTCATCGGCGCCGAGAATTATCAATGGCTGTGGGATGATTCCATCTTCTGGCTCTCGGTGTTCAACACGCTGCTGTATACGTTGATCGCCAGCGCCATCAAATTCGCAGTCGGGCTCTATCTCGCGCTGCTGCTGAATCGGCACATGCCGTTCAAGGCGCTGATCCGTTCGATCGTGCTGATCCCGTTCATCGTGCCGACCGTGCTGTCGGCGATCGCGTTCTGGTGGATCTACGACGCGCAGTTTTCGATCATCTCGTGGTCGCTGATCAGGCTCGGCATCATCGAGCACAACATCAACTTCCTCGGCGACGGCAATTGGGCGCGTGCCAGCGTGATCTTCGCCAACATCTGGCGCGGCGTTCCCTTCGTTGCCATCACGCTGCTGGCGGGCCTGCAGACGGTGTCGCCCTCACTCTATGAGGCGGCAACGCTCGACGGCGCGAGCAACTGGCAGCGATTCCGCTACATCACCTATCCGCTGCTGACCCCGATCATCGCGGTCGTCATGACGTTCTCGGTGCTGTTCACCTTCACCGATTTCCAGTTGATCTGGGCGCTGACCCGCGGCGGCCCCGTCAATGCCACGCATCTCATGGCGACGTTGAGCTACCAGCGCGGCATCATCAGCGGCAGGCTCGGCGAGGGTGCCGCGATCGCGACCGCCATGATCCCGTTCCTCTTGGCGGCAATCGCGATTTCCTGGTTCGGCATGCAGCGCCGGAAATGGCAGCAAGGATCGAACAATGACTGATTCAGCCTTGCAATCCAAAGCGCCCGCCATCGTCCAGAGCGACGAGAGCGAAGGCATGAGCTATCTTGAGTCGCTGCCGCGGCGGCTGGTGACGCTCTATTTGCCGCTCGGCATCATCCTGTTCATACTGCTGTTTCCGTTCTACTGGATGGCGTTGACCGCGATCAAGCCGGACGAACAGTTGATCGACATGAACACGTACAACCCGTTCTGGGTTGTCCATCCGACGTTCAAGCACATCTACAGGCTGCTGTTCGAAACCCAGTATCCGCGCTGGCTGTGGAATACGATGTATGTGGCGATCGGCGCAACGACGCTTTCGATCGTCGCCAGCGTGCTCGCGGCCTATGCGATCGTGCGCCTGCGCTTTAAGGGCGCGGAGACGGTCGGCGTGCTGATCTTCTTCGCCTATCTGGTGCCGCCCTCCATTCTGTTCATCCCGCTGGCCTCGGTCATCCAGGCCTATGGTCTGTTCGACTCGCCGCTGTCGCTCATCCTGGTCTACCCCACGCTGCTCATTCCGTTCTCGACCTGGCTGTTGATGGGATACTTCAAGACCATTCCCTATGAGCTTGAAGAATGTGCGCTGATCGACGGCGCGTCGCGCTGGCAGATCCTGGTCAAGATCGTGGTGCCGCTGGCCATTCCCGGCCTGATCTCGGCCTTCATCTTTTCCTTCACGTTGTGCTGGAATGAGTTTATCTACGCGCTGACGTTCCTGCAGTCGACGCCGAACAAGACCGTTCCGGTCGCGATCGTGAACGAGTTCGTCGATGGCGACGTCTATAAATGGGGCTCGCTGATGGCGGGTGCGCTGGTTGGCTCGCTGCCGCTCGTCATCCTCTATGCGTTCTTCGTCGAACATTATGTGTCGGCGATGACGGGAGCCGTGAAAGAATAGGAACGAATAGGCGCGAGCCCGAGTAACGAAGAACAAGAACGAAAAGAACAAGAAGGAGTTGGCTGTTGCATATTCTGGTTCTGGGCGCCGCCGGCATGGTCGGCCGCAAATTGGTGGAGCGCCTGCTGCGCGAGGGCCGGCTCGGCAACAGCGACATTACCCGCCTGACGCTGCATGACGTCGTCGCGCCGGCCAAACCCGATAAGGCCGGCTTTCCGGTCGAGGCTGTCGCCGGCGATTTCGCGGTTCCGGGCGCCGCGGAGAAGCTGATCGAGAGCCGGCCCGATGTGATTTTCCATCTCGCAGCGATCGTCTCGGGCGAAGCCGAGCTCGATTTCGAGAAGGGCTATCGCATCAATCTCGACGGCACGCGCATGCTCTTTGATGCGATCAGGCTCGCGGGCGGCGGCTACAAGCCGCGGGTGGTATTCACCTCGTCGATCGCGGTCTATGGCGCGCCGTTCCCGGAGGCGATCGGCGATGAGTTTTTCCACACGCCGCTCCTGAGCTACGGCACGCAGAAGGCCATCGGCGAGCTCTTGCTAGCGGACTACTCGCGCCGCGGCTTTTTTGATGGCATCGGCATCCGCCTGCCGACCATCTGCATCCGCCCCGGCCTGCCCAACAAGGCGGCCTCCGGCTTCTTCTCCAACATCCTGCGCGAGCCCTTGGCGGGTAAGGAGGCGATCCTGCCGGTCTCCGAGGATGTCCGCCATTGGCATGCGACGCCGCGCTCGGCTGTGGGCTTCCTGCTGCATGCGGGCACCATGGATCTCGCTGCCGTCGGCCCGCGCCGCAATCTCACCATGCCCGGTCATTCCGCCACCGTCGGCGAACAGATCGCCGCGTTGAAACGCGTGGCCGGCGAGAAGGTCGCCGCGCGGATCAAGCGCGTACCCGATCCCTTCATCATGGGCATTGTCGACGGCTGGCCGCGCAATTTCGAAGCCAAACGGGCGCGCGCGCTCGGTTTTACCACTGCGGAAAAGAACTTCGACGACATTATTCGCATTCACATCGAGGACGAGCTTGGCGGCAACTTCGTCGCTTGAGCCGACCCGGACAGTCGGATCGGCCTTGGCCAAGGTCGCCTGCATCGGCGAGTGCATGGTCGAGCTGAAGCAGGCGGAAGGGGGCTTGTATTCGCGCGGGTTTGGCGGCGACACCTTGAACACCGCCGTCTACCTCGCCCGTCTCGGCATTGCCGTCGACTACATCACCGCGCTCGGCGATGACCCCTTGAGCGACGAGATGATCGCAGGCTGGTCGGCGGAGGGCGTCGGAACCGGCCAGGTCGCGCGGTTGCCCGGCAAGTTGCCGGGCCTCTATTTGATCGAAACCGACGAGAAGGGCGAGCGGCGGTTCTTCCACTGGCGCGAAAGCTCCGCCGCGCGCAGCCTGCTCGATCTGCCCAATACCAACGAGCTTCTGGGATCGCTTGGCAGTTACGATCTCGTCTATCTCTCGGCGATCACGCTTTCGATTTACAGCGAAAGCGGACGGGCGCGGCTGCTGGCTGCGCTGGCATCGGCGCGCCGAAATGGCGCCGGCATCGCCTTCGATACCAATTTCCGCGCCCACGGCTGGCCAGATCTCGACGTTGCGCGCCGCGTCTTTCGCGAAGCATTCGATATCGCGAGCATGACGCTGGCCTCGACGGAGGATCTCTTGCCCCTCTATCCCGGAGAGAACGCCGAAACTTTGATGGCGCGCATCAGCAGCCCCGAGACCGTGCTGAAGCTGGCCGAGCCCGCCAGCATCGTGCGCTCCGGCGGCGTTTCGCAGGCGCTGCAAGCGGAGCCCGTCAGCGGAGCCGTCGTGGACACGACGGCGGCGGGCGACAGTTTTGCGGCGGCCTATATCGCCGCGCGGCTTGCGGGCGCCGAGCCGCTCGAGGCCGCTCGCGCGGGTCATCGTCTGGCCGGCGTCGTGGTCTGTCATCCCGGCGCGATCATTCCGCGTATCGCCATGCCGGACACTGCCGCGTTCGGCCCGGCATCATCTCGCAAGGTATCCCCATGACCATGGCTGCAAAACAACAGAAGCTGACGGCGGTGTTCGAGGCTGCGCGCGTCATCCCCGTGCTCACGATCGAGCGGGTCGAGGACGCTGTGCCCCTGGCAAAAGCGCTGGTCGCAGGCGGCGTGCGAACGCTGGAAGTGACCTTGCGTACCAAGGTCGCGGCGGAGGCCGCCAAGGCGATTATCGCGGAGGTGCCGGAAGCCGTCGTCGGCATCGGCACGATTTTGAACGGAGGCGACCTCGCGCGCGCTGCGGCGCTCGGCGCCAAATTCGGCATCAGCCCGGGATTGACGCCGGAGCTGTTGCAGGCGGCCGCCAGCCATGACCTGCCGTTCGCGCCGGGCATCGCGACGGCATCCGAGCTGATGCAGGCGCTGGCCCACGGCTTTGAGGTGACAAAGTTCTTCCCGGCCGAGCAGGCCGGCGGCATCAAGGCGCTGCGCGCCCTCGCCGGGCCCTTCCCGAATGTCCGGTTCTGCCCAACCGGCGGCATTGGCGAAGCCAATGTGGCGCAGTGGCTCGCCGAGGCCAACGTGATCGCGGCGGGCGGTTCCTGGCTGTGTCCGGCGGCGGATGTCAGGGCCGGCAACTGGGCGCGCATAACGGCCATCTGCGAGCAGACGATGCGCTCGCTGAAAGCCGCGTGAACTCTTCGGCCTGATGGGCTAAAACCCTGGCCGAACAGCCAGGGAGAAAGCCATGACCGCCAGCATCGTCGGATGGGCGCATACGCCATTCGGCAAATTCGACACCGAAACCGTTGAAAGCCTCGTCGTCCGCGTTGCCAACGAGGCGCTGGCCGATGCCGGCATTTCCGCCGCCGATGTCGACGAGATCATGCTCGGGCACTTCAACGCCGGCTTCTCGCCGCAGGATTTTACCGCTTCGCTGGTGCTGCAGGCCGACCCGCAGCTTCGCTTCAAGCCGGCGACCCGGGTGGAGAACGCCTGCGCCACGGGGTCGGCGGCGGTGCACCAGGGCGTCCGCGCCATCGCCGCCGGGCAGGCGAAATTTGTTCTCGTGGTCGGCGTCGAGCAGATGACGCGCACGCCCTCGGCCGAGATCGGCCGCAACCTGTTGAAGGCCTCGTACTTGCCGGAAGACGGCGACACGGTCGGCGGCTTCGCAGGTGTGTTCGGCAAGATCGCGCAAGGTTATTTCCAGAAATATGGCGACCAGTCGGATGCGCTGGCGATGATCGCCGCGAAGAACCATAGGAACGGGGTCGCCAACCCGTTCGCGCAGATGCGCAAGGACTTTGGCTTCGAGTTCTGCCGCTCCGAAAGCGAGAAGAATCCTTATGTCGCTGGCCCCCTGAAGCGCACCGACTGTTCACTGGTCTCCGACGGTGCCGCTGCGCTGGTGCTGACGGATTCCGAGACGGCAAAGACCATGGGCAAGGCGGTCAACTTCCGCGCCACAGCGCATGCGCAGGATTTCCTGCCGATGTCGAGGCGCCACATCCTGCAGTTCGAAGGCTGCACCGTGGCCTGGCAGCGCGCGCTGGAGAAGGGCGGCCTTAAGCTCTCCGATCTCTCCTTCGTCGAGACGCATGACTGCTTCACCGTCGCCGAGCTGATCGAGTACGAGGCGATGGGGCTAACACCGCGCGGGCAGGGCGCACGCGCGATTCTGGAAGGCTGGACGCAGAAGGACGGCAAGCTGCCGGTCAATCCGTCCGGCGGGCTGAAGGCCAAGGGCCATCCGATCGGCGCCACCGGAGTCTCCATGCATGTGATGACTGCGATGCAGCTTGTCGGCGAGGCGCCCGAGGGCATGCAGCTCAAGAATGCGCAGTTGGGCGGCATCTTCAACATGGGCGGCGCTGCGGTAGCGAACTACGTCTCGGTGCTGGAGCCGGCAAAGTAGCGCAGGCGTGAGGTGGGCAGAGGCGCGCGAGCGCCGTGCCCACCGGCGCGCCGCTCATTCCAAGGCGACGGACATGGCGATTCTTGCTCGCTTGCGTATCCGTGCCCGTTTCAAGCTTGCCGGCCTGTTGGCGCTTTGCGCGTTTCATGCCGCCGCGCATGCGGCCTCGCCGGAGTCCGACAGAGTGTCTCTCCGCGACTCGACGGTGACATGGAGCACCGTCAAGTATGCAACCGATGCGGAGAACGGATTTATCAGCGGCTCGCTCGACAAGAAGACCATTGTCGATCGCACCTTCAAGACCCACGTGCTCGAGAACCGCTATCTGAAGGTCACGCTGGTGCCCGAATTTGGCGGGCGCATTCTCTCGATCATTTACAAGCCGACCGGCCACGAAGAACTCTATCGCACACAAGTCGGCGTGCCCTACGGGATCAAGGCCGGCAATTTTTATTACGACTGGTTGATGGTGTATGGCGGCATTTTCCCAACCTTCCCTGATCCCGAGCACGGCAAGACCTGGCTGAAGCCGTGGGATTACAAGGTGGTGAAGGAAGACGCCGATGAAGTCACGGTGTCGATGTCGCTGAAAGACGATTTCGACTATTCGGCGGCGCCGGGCAAGTTCAGGCATTCGACAGGCTTGGAGGCGACCTACTACGTCACGCTGAAAGCCGATCGCGCCGCGCTCGATGCGCGCATGGTGCTGAAAAATCCGCAACCCCGGGCTCTCCAATACGAATATTGGACGTGTACGACGCTGGCGCCAGGATCGGATCCGGCCAATCCCCAGACGACCGGCGGTGCCGAAATCATCGCGCCGATCAGGGCCTACAGCACGCCAGCGTGGTCGGCCAATCTCTCCCACGGCGACACGCCGGCGGGCATCGGAAGCTATAGCTTCGATAAACTGCGCTATTTCAAAAATTGGCCGACAATGGGCATCGCCTACGCGGCGCCCGACATGGAGGGCAGGAATTTCTGGGGCGTGATCAACCACGACAACGAAGAGGGTATCATCCGCGTCGCCGACAACAGGATCACGCGCGGCTTGAAGATGTGGACGTGGGGATTTCCATCGTTCACAAACAAAACCGACCCGCGCAAGGATCCGAGCGAGCAGCGGCCTTACGTCGAATTGTGGGCGGGCGTGTCGGACCAGTTTTTCCACAATGCCAGTTTTCCGGCACGAGGCGAAGTGGACATCCCGGAAACCTACAGCCCGACGGTCGGCATGAGCAACGTGACGGATGCGAACGGGCACATCCTGGTCGATCTCTCGGCCGACGGCTCCGCCGTGAACGTTCAGTTCTTCAGCATGGAGCCGGCCACACCGTTGCATGTGACGCTCAGGCGCGGCGATACGGTCCTGTTCGACGACGGTGTGACAGCGGATCCGAGAAACGGAAATCGCATTTCCGCAGCTCTTCCCGCCGGCGGCGGCGACCACGTGCGGCTGACGATCAGGACCGCGGAGGGCAAAGAGCTGATTGCGGCCGAGGCAAGGATAAAATAACCGTCGTGTTGAGGCAGGAAGCTCGCCTCTCATGCCCAGAACGTCCGGAGCGCGACGATTTAAGCCTGATCATTGTCATTGCGCCTCGGCATCCATTCGGTCAGGCCTTGACTGCGGCCGGCACTCATCGGCGCGGGCTTGAGACCGTAGCAGACTGTAGCGACCTACGAGGCGGGAGACCTTCTTCTTCGTGCCGTAGATCATGATGCCGAGATAGCGAAGCGCCTCGGGACTGGTCTCGCTCACCAGGCGCTGGAACTCGGCATAGTCGGTCGTCTGCTGTCCCTGAGCGGGAAAATCCACGACCTCGAGACCTGCGGCGATGGCCTTGCCGCGTACGGCGGCAAGTTCATCCGCCGGAGCGCCCAGCACAGGGATGCCGATCGGAATCAGGCCCGGGTGAGCGTCGCCCGACGCGTCGACCAGCGGTTCGCCGGCAAGGTGCGGTTGTCGCTTGCCCATCGTCAGGGCCAGCACGGCGGCGGCGTTGGCGGCGTGACCGATCGGAAGCGCATGGTCGATTACCGCGACGCAGCGCATTGGCTCGACGGCCGGTTCTTCCATTTCGGTTGTCACGCACGCGCCTCCATGTCAACGTTCCCTTCTATACGAGTAGCTAGTATGCAAGTTAAATTGCTTGTATGCAAGCCATATGAGTTGCGTGCGAGCCATTTCGCTCGCGCTGGCGATGGACCAGGACGCAGGAGGGGATCGTGGAGCGGCTTGAGGACTGCCTCAGCTTTCTGATCGGCAAGGCGCAGCAGCAGGTAACCAAGGCATCGCGTGAAGCCTTGGCGCCCTACGGCGTTACGCCCGTGCAGTTCGCGATCCTGAAAGTGTTGTGGGAGCGCGATGGGCTGAACGGCGCGGAGCTGTGCGCGCGTCTCGTGCTCGACAGCGCTACCGTGACCGGGCTGATCGACAGGATGGAGGCGGGTGGCTGGCTGGAGCGCCGGGCCGATCCTGGCGGTGACCGGCGGATGAGCCGGGTCTATTTGACCAACAAGGGCGCGCAGTTGGAGGCGCCACTGGACGCGGTCATGGACCGGGTCAACAAACAGTTCGTGAATGCACTGGGCAGGGACCGCGCTGCAAGTCTGTGGCGGGACCTGGAAACCATTGGAGGCGTATCGAGGGAGCCAAAGGCGGCGAGACGCAGTCCGGCGTCTTCAAGATTCGGATAGCGGTGCGGATGCCGCCATCGGCGCTACCGGCGTGTCCGTGCAGGTGATGGCTGCGATACGGCCCTGAGTGCCAACGGGCGATGCGGCGCGCATCGATAACAATCGATTAAGATCGATAACAATCAATTAAGGTTGCGTTGCTATCCGTGAGCTACTTGCAGGGGGCTAACGGATGCGCCATCTCACGATTTATCAGCGCCTGGCGACGATCATTGCCGTGCTTTCGGTCGCCTTTTTCGCCATTTCGGTCATGCAGATCATGGAGCTGCGTGACACAGTTCTCGATGAGCGGCGAACCACGATCCGCAACATGGTGGAGGCTGCGGTCAAGGTGCTCGCTTTCTACGATGGCGAAGTAAAGGCCGGTCGGCTCGATCCCGACCGGGCGCGTCAGAGTGCCTTCGCGTCGATTGGCGCCATGCGCTGGGGCCAATATGCTGATTATGTCGGTGTCTATGGCGCGACAAGCTCGGACGCCGGGGTCACTTATGTGCACAGCAATCCCAAATACATCAACGTCAACCGTTGGGATTTCAAGGACAGCCACGGCAAGCTGCTGATCCAGGATATCGTGCAGACCGCGCGCGCCGGCGGCGGTTATGTCGAATATTTCGCGCCCCGCTCCGGCGGCGGCGCCGAACTGCAGAAGCTCTCCTATGTCGGCGCCTTCACCATGGGCGACAAGCTTCTTGCACTTCAGGCCGGGGCCTATGTCGACGACATCGACGCCGTCGTCCTGCATCGGTCGATCTGGGCTGCGATCATCGCGCTGTGTGGGCTTATGATCGCCGGATTTACCGCATTCTGGCTCGGCCGCGGGATCGTCGTTCCGCTCGCACGGACCTGCGAGGTGATGGATGGTCTCACTAAAGGCAAGCTCGATGTCGATGTTCCGTTCGTCGATCTGAAGAACGAGGTCGGCCGGATGGCACGAAGCCTCCAGGTCTTCAAGGATCACCTTGTCGAGACCACGCGGCTGCGCAACGAGCAGGAAGAGCTGAAAGCCCGCGCCGTCGAGGATCGGCGGGCCATCCTGGTCCGTATCGCGGACGAGTTCGAACGCAGCATTGGCGCCGTCATCGAGGCGACGGCCGCCGCTGCCGGCGAGCTGCAGAACTCGGCATCATCGATGTCCAAGATCGCCGAGGGGACGACGGGCCAAAGCGTGAAGGTCGCGGCGGCCGCGGAGCAGACCGCCTCGAACGTCCAGACCGTTGCCGCCTCCGCGGAGGAGCTGTCCTCCTCGATCAAGGAGATCGCCCGCCAAGTCACCCAATCGACGTCGATCGCGCAGAACGCCGTCGAGCAAGCAACGCGAACGGAATCCATGGTCGAGAATCTGGTGCAGTCCACGCACAAGATCGGCGAGGTGATGGCCCTGATCCAGAGCATCGCCGGACAGACCAATCTGCTGGCCCTCAACGCGACGATCGAAGCCGCGCGCGCGGGCGAAGCGGGCAAGGGCTTTGCCGTCGTCGCCAACGAGGTCAAGGCGCTCTCGTCGCAGACGGCCAAGGCCACAGACGAAATCGCAAGCCAGATCCAGGCCATCCGCGAGGCAACCGGCTCGACCGTCGATGCTATCCGCGAGATCGGTACGACAATCGGGCAGATGAACGAGATCGCCGGCTCGATCGCCGCGGCCGTCGAGCAGCAAGGCACCGCAACCCAGGAAATCGCGCGGAGCGTGCAGCAGGCGGGGCAGGGCACACAGGATGTCATGCAAACGATCGTGAATGTCCGCGAAGCATCCGGTCAGGTCGACGCGGCGGCGAACCTCGTGCTGAATGCCGCGGGACAGCTTACCGCCCAATCCGATCGGCTCAAGGGTGAGACCGGAAAGTTCCTGAGCAATATCCGGGCGGCGTGATCGCTGGCGGGGCATTTGCCGAGCGGGACGATCCTTCGTCGCCGCGCTGATGCCCCACCGCCGATGAGGCGAGCACTATTCGTTCGCCTTGACGCTATGACGACGTCGAAACCGCGATCGGGACGACGATCACTCGCAGCGTTTTGCCTAGGGCACGCGGCGCGGGTTGAGGCTGTGAAACGGTTATGGCATATTATGCCATAGGGACGCCCTGCTTTCGGGTGATCTGAGAGGATGCCAATGCCCACCAGAAATGTCGTGCTGACGGAGCGCCAAGAAGAACTCCTTGAGAGCCTCGTCAAGTCCGGCCGCTACCAGAACGCCAGCGAAGTGCTGCGTGATGGGTTGCGGCTCGTGGAGCAACGCGAGGCGGAGGATGCGGGTAAGCTGAAAGCGTTGCGAGCGGCGGCGCGCGTCGGTATCGGGGCGTTGGATCAAGGAGAGTTCAAGGAATTCGACAATATCGAGGAACTGCAAGCCTATTTGAATGACCTCTCGGAGAAGGTCATCTCCCGAGCAACCGAATAGCGCCCTGATGGCCGAGCGTAGATGGCGCGTTCGTCTCGGCGCTGCCGCAGAAGTCGACTTTGCCAACATTCTCAAATGGACCACGGAGAATTTTGGTGCGCGACAATCGCGCGTCTATCGGGATACGCTCATTCAGGCGATTGGCGAACTCGCTGACGGTCCCGATGTCGCAGGTTCCATGGCTCGGGACGAGATCATGGTAGGCCTTCGCACGCTGAACGTTGCGAGACGGGAGCGCCGCGGAAGCCACTTCCTGCTGTATCGGGCAGCGTCAAACAGAACGATCGAAATCCTGCGCATCCTCCACGACAGAATGGACCTTCGGCGCGGCGTTCCATCTGCACCCGACGAGAGCACCGAATAGAGCTTGCGGTGGCATTGCTGTGAGAGCCGGCGCAAATCTGGACACGGCAGCGTGCCCTGGCAAAGTGGCGCCGCCGCCGAAGATGGCCCGCGTCAACAAAGCATTGATAGTCGGCTTCGACCCTGACGCCAAAATGGTCGAGTCGAACGCATGGACGGTTATCGCTGCTGGCGAGGCCACTGCGGCGGCTGGGGATTGTTGGCTGGATTGGTATCGTATTTGGAGATGCGCGTGATCAGTCCGCTGGTCGCGAACGGTTGCAAGTCAGCCTCCAGCGCGTCGGCGATCTCCTTGGCATAGACCTCTTGGTCGTCCACATAGACCGTGAAGGACTTCAGATATTTTTCCTTCTTTGCCGGATTCTCGATCGTTACCTTTGTCCATTGATAAAGCGGATAGTTTTCGGTGCCTTGCTCTTCTGCTGCGGCGACATAGTCGGCAAAGGCATCGAATTGGCATTTTGGCGCAGCGCGATGCTTGGCGAGCGCATCGAGTAACGGCGCCACCGCCGCATCACGGCGCTTTCGGCGCAGCGATTCCGCCGTCGCGGAGTCGTTCGCATCAAATCTGACCTGATACTGCCACTCAGAAGTCACCTGGTCTCGCTTTCTGGTCGCCCCCGATTTGCGCGTTTCCGAACGCGGCCGGGACACCGTGATAGCTTACGGCGACAGCGCCGGTGATGGAAGACCGCAGTTTTACCGCACGTGGGCTCGCCTCATCTGGTTCGCCTGCGAGCCGATGCCGGCGATCACTTGCAACGATCGCAGCAATTGATTTGCCCGACATGCGCGCGCGCCAAAAGTCTGTCAATCTGCACGCTCAAAAATATTTCTGTTTTTCAGAAATCAGATTCCGTGTATCGTGCGAGCATCCCGCCTCGGCAAGAGGGGCGTATCGCGATCGTCACGACACGCGAGGCGGGATGCGGTGGACGCGACCGTGCCGAGAGACGAGCGGCATCGGCGCGGACGGCGAAGTCGTGTGGTCCTGGCGCCCCGAGGCTGGCGCTAAGGTCGCGACGATGCATTCGCATCGCGCGGGTGACGGTGACAACAAAGTCTGGTTTACCGGGGAGAGCTCGAAGTAAGCCGTAAACCACTGCGCAGGGAAGGCCGGAGTGTTCTCCGCCTACACCTGTGGTCTTCGCGCTCTTGCGCGTACTTTTTCGCGCGAGGGCCCACGGGTGCCGGCGGGCACCCGGTCTTCCCTGCGCCCTCTG
>NZ_AWZU01000029.1 GCF_000472385.1 Bradyrhizobium sp. ARR65 | reverse complement strand
CGGCGAAGCCGCGTGGTCCTGGCGCCCCAAGGCTGGCGCTAAACTCGCGACGATGCGTCTCGCATCGCGCGGGTGACGGTGACAACAAAGTCTGGCTCACCGAGGAGAGCGCGGAGTAAGCCGTAAACCACTGCGCAGGGAAGGCCGGAGTGAATCCGCCTGTACCTGTGGTCAACGCGCGCTTCGCGCAATTTCTTTGCGCGGAGGCCCCGGGTGCAGCGGCCACCCGGCCTTCCCTGCGCCCTCTGTTTCCGAAGAGGGCGATGGTGACGCAAAGCTCGGACGCGAAAAGCGCCGCGAGGATGCTGAAACCTGTTTTGCTGCCGTCATTCCGGGGCGCCTCGAAGAGGCGAACCCGGAATCTCGAGAATCTCAGGTGCGCAATTGCATCGTTCGATGCGGAGCCTGTCATCCGGCCGCGCTTCGCACGGACCGGGTGGGATCGCCCCGGAATGATGACGGAGAAGGTATTTGACGATTGAATCGAGAAGCTGGACGCCTATTCCTCAGCGCTTCCGCTCCCCATCATCTTCCGCTCGCGCGCGTAACGCACCAGGGCAGCGAAGCGATAGAGGCCGTGCACGAACTTGCCGTAGGGAAGGGTGATGAACAGCGCGAATACGAAGCCGAGATGCAGCGCCAGCAGTGGTCCCATCGCGGCTGTCTCGCGCCAGAAGAGCAGCGCGAGTCCGGACAGGCCGGTCAGGAACAGCATCGCGGTGAATGCGGCATCCATGCCGTAACGCGCCTCATCGACCAGCACCGGGTCGCGCCGTCGCTTCGACACGAGCAGGCCAATCGGCCCGATCACCAGCCCGATGCCGCCGAGCGTGCCGAGCAAGACCGGCAGATCCCACCAGGCATACGGCGCCTCGCGCCCGAGCAGATAATGGTAGAGCGTCGCGACGCAGGTCGCGGCGAAGCACAGCAGGAAGCCGTAGAAAGTGAAGTGATGATAGACCCTGCGCCGGTCGGTCGGTTGATCGTTCTCGTTGAAGCAGCCGACGCCGCCGCCGTCGAGATAGCGCAACTCACCAGCATCCCGCACCGCCTGCCAGAGTGAGGGCGCATCGGCGCGCGCGCCGACGGGCTCGCTGACGTCGCGCCAGAAAGCGCGCAGGCTCATCGCAAGCGCCAGGATCGCGTAGAGAAAAACGATGCCGAACAGCGCGACCATCGCATTATGCGGCATCAGCGCATAGAACGCGCCCGGCCCGGTATGGATGCCGTAAAGCACCTGCCTGTCGCTGACAGCGGCGAAACCGAAAATGAAGGCGGCGACGCTGAGCGCAGCGATAATGCTGATGGCAAGGCCATTGCGCGAGAACAGCCCGGAAAACGCCCGCGGCCAGGCATAGGCGGCATAGGACTCCGCGCGCGCGATCGCCAGCGTCTTCGGCACATTGACATTGAACTCATGCGGCGGCGAGAACTGGCAGTCGACATAGCAGGCGCCGCAGGCGTGGCAGAGATTGGCGAGATAGTTCAGGTCGCCGTCAGAAAGGGCGCGCCGCATTTCCATCGCCGGAAACACCGCGCACAGCCCCTCGCAATAGCGGCAGGAGTTGCAGACCGTCATCAGCCGGTCGGCTTCGTCGAGTATCTTAGTTCCGTGCATGCTTCGCTGCTTCCCGTCCCGCGATACGTCCGAACACGCTGCCAATGGTCATGCCGATGCCGGCGGCGTAGCCGCGCCCAAGCACATTGCCGGCCATGATCTCGCCGGCGGCGAACATGTTGGCCGAAGGCTTGCCGTCCTTCATCAGCATGCGCGCCTGTTTGTTCACGCGGGTGCCGAGATAGGTAAAGGTGATGCCCGGCCGCACCGGATAGGCGTAATAAGGCGGTGTCGCGATCTTGCGCGCCCAATGCGTCTTCGGTGGCGTGATGCCTTCGGTCCGGCAATCGTCGAGAATGGTATGGTCGAAGGTGCCGGGCCTGACCGCCGCATTGAAATCGGAAACCGTCTTGTCGAGTGCGCCGGCATCGAGCTCGAGCTTGGCGGCGAGTTCGGCGATCGAGTTCGCCTGGATCGGCGGAAACAGCGACGGCATGAAGCTGGTGAGCACGGTCGAGTCGAAAATGATGTAGGCGATCTGTCCCGGCTGGCCTGCCACCAGCCGTCCCCAGATCGCGTAGCGCTTGGGCCAGATGTCCTCGCCTTCGTCGTAAAAACGCTGCGCATCGCGGTTGACCACGATGCCGAACACCACGCAGTCCAGCCGCGTGATGATGCCGCCGTCGAAGCGCGGCGCGCGCGCGTCGATCGCGACCGCATGGCATTGGGTGGGATCGCCCACCTCCTGCACGCCATTGTCCAGCAGCATTTTCAGGATCGAGCCGCGGTTATAGGGCGTTCCGCGGATCAAGAAATTGTCGGCGGCCTCGCCCCAATATTGCTTCAGCCACTCGATATTGGCCTCGAAACCGCCGGCCGCGGCGACCAGCGCGCCGGCGCGCACGCTCACTGTTCCGCGGCCCTGCCTCACGGTTGCCGAGAGAAACATGCCGTTCTCGATCTCGATGTCGACGACCTCGGCGTCGTAGAGAATGTCGACGCCGAGCTCTTCTGCGGTCCGATACAGCGCGTTGAGCATGGCGCGGCCGCCGCCGAGAAAAAAGGAGTTGGTGCGGCCGAGACTGAGCGTGCCGCCGAGCGAGGGCTGCCAGCGCACGCCCTGTTGGACGATCCAGTTCAGGATGTCCTTGGATTCGGCGATCATGTAGCGCGCGAGCTCTTCGTCGGTCTCGCCGCCGGTGACGCGCAGCAGGTCCTCCCAGAACTCCTGCTCGGTGTACGGCCCGGTCAATATCTCTGTCGCCGTGTCGTGGGCGCAGCGCATGTTGCGGGTGTGGCGGGTATTGCCGCCGCGGTAGAATTTCGGCGCGCCCTCCAGCACCAGAACCGAGGCGCCCTGCCGTCGCGCGCTGATCGCGGCGCAAAGCGCCGCGTTGCCGCCGCCGATCACCAAGACGTCGTGAGGTCGGCTCAACAGCGCGGCCGCTCCGGCATCCGTCCTATTCATCGCACGTTCCACAGCGCTTCACTCATTCACTTCCCTACTCGCCGAGACATCTCTCGAGAGTGGCCCTCGACCGGCGCTGAAGTCGACATCTTCTCCAACAGCTCGCTAGAGCCGCCAAGTGATCGTGTCAGTCGCGTGGCCGCCGTCAGCAGCAGGGAGGACATAGCCCTGATATTTTCCTTGGTGAAACGGGGCTTGGGCCCGGAGAGCGACAGGGCTCCAGCGAGCTTGCCGTTCGGTCCAAATACCGGGCAGGCAAGCCCTGCGCAATCGGGATCGCGTTCTCCGAACGAGGTCGCTATGCAATTCTTGCGGATCTCACCGAATGTGTCGCCCATTTCGCCGTCGAACGCCAGGATGACCTTGCCAGCGGCACCGCGATCGAGCGGCAGCAGCATTCCGGCTTCGACGCGGTCCAGCGTCGAATGCTGGGAATCGACGCGAAAGACGCAGAGCCGCTGCTTGGCATCGTGTCTGACGTGGAACGACGCGCTCTCCGTGCCGGCAGCAACGAGCTGTCGCAGCACAGGCATCACCTGATCGTGCAGGTTGTTGACGCGCTGATAGACCGCGCCTAAGCGGAAGGGGGTCGGTCCCAGATGATAGCGGCCGTCCGCGAGCTGGACGAGGTAGCCGAATTCCTGCAGCGAGGTCATCAGCCGCAACAGCGTGCTCTTGTACAGGCCGGTGCGTCGCGCGAGGTCGGCCAGAGAGAGTGGCGTCGGCTCGCCTTCGAACGCCGCCAGAATCGTCAATGCACGATCGACGGCGGCGACTCCGGGCGAAGGCATGTGGTCTCCTATTTGGGGGATTCGTGCGGATCAATGAGCTTGGCGATGACCGGAAAGTACGCATCGCCCAGTCCCTTGTCGATGGCCTCGGTAAAGACGGTGCGGACGAGGGCCGCACCCCGCGTCTGCAGGCCGGCTTGCGCCGCAAGGTCGAGAGCGTAACCGAGATCCTTCAGGGCATACTCGGTTGAAAACGCCCGCAACGGAAACTCGCCCGGGACGATCGCCTTCAGGCCATGGTTGCGCAGCGCGAAACTGTCGGCCGATCCCTTGGAAAGGGTCTCTAGCAGCAGCTTCGGTTCAACGCCGCTGTGCCTTGCGATCGCGACCGCCTCCGCAAGCGCGTTGACCGTCTCGAACAGCACCATGTTGTTGAGGATCTTCGTTACCTGTCCGGCGCCGGTGCCGCCGCACAGCGTGATGTCGGTGGCAAAATGGCGGATCAGCGGCTCGACCTTGGCAAAGTGCTCCGGCGAAGCGCCGACCATGACGCTCAGCGTGCCATCCTGTGCCGCCTGGCGGGTGCGCGCGATCGGCGCGTCGATCCACGCCGCGCTCTTCTCCGCGAGCCGGCGCGCGAAGTCGCGGGTAAGGCCGACCTCCGATGTGCCGAGGTCGATGATCATTTGCGCGCCTTGCACCGCATGCAGGATGCCGGCCTCGCCCTCGAAGGCAGACGAGACGTGCTTGGCGCTCGGCAGGCAGAGGAAAACGACCTCGCTGCCAGCAACGACCTCGGCGACGGAGTTTGCGATCCTCGCACCTTCTGCGGCAAGCCGGGCCAGCGGTTCCGGTGCGAGGTCGAACGCCACGACCGGCCGGCCGCTCTTGCGCAGAAGATTGCGGCAGATCGGTTCGCCCATGACCCCGAGCCCGATGAATCCGATCGCAGCGGACATGCTGATATTCTCCCTTGATTTCCTTCGCCGGCAGCGCAGCCGCCGCGCGGATGGATAAGCGTTCTTACTTGACGAGCGGACAGCCGCCTTCACCGAGCGGACGGAACACCTCTTCGCCCGGCGCAGACTTCACGATCTTGTAGTAGTCGTATTTGTATTTCGACTCGTCGGGCTTCTTCACCTGAACGAGATACATCGTGTGCAGCACGCGTCCATCGGCACGGATGGCGACGTCCTTGTTGTACATATCGTTCACCTTCATCTCATGCATCTTGGCCGCGACGATTGTCGGATCCGTCGTGCCCGCCGCCTTCACCGCCGCGAGATAATGATGAACGCCGCTGTAGACGCCGGCCTGCACCATGCTGGCGACCTTGCCGTTCATCTGCGCGGCATAGCGCTTGGACCATGCGCGGGTCTCATCGTTGAGATCCCAATAGAAGGAGGTCGTGACCTGCAGTCCCTGCGTCACCTTCAGGCCGAGCGCATCGACGTCGGTGATAAAGACCAGCAGGCCGGCGAGGCTCTGTCCGCTGTCGACGATGCCGAACTCGCCGGCCTGTTTGATCGCGGTCTGCACGTCGGCGCCGGAGGTCGCCAGCCCGACGACGTTTGCCTTGGACCCCTGCGCCTGCAGCAGGAAGGAGGCGAAATCGGCTGTGCCCAGCGGATGCGCGGCCGAGCCGATCACCTGGCCGCCGGCCGCCTCGATGAACTTGGTGGCGTCGCGTTGCAGGGCGTGGCCGAAGGCGTAATCCGCAGTGATGAAATACCAGGTCTTGCCGCCGGCGCGCGTAATGGCATCGCTGGTCAGTTTCGCCAAGGCATAGGTGTCATAGTTGAAATGAAAGCTCGTCGGCGAACAGGCCTTGCCGGTGAAGTCGGATGAGCCCGGGCCGCTGATGATGAAAATCTTGTTCTTCTGCCGCGCGACTTCGAGAATCGCAAAGCCGGCCGAGGAGGCCGCGCCGTCGGCGATGACGTCGACGCCTTCGTTGTCGAACCATTTGCGGGTCGTGGCGGCTGCAATATCCGGCTTGTTCTGATGGTCGGCGGAAATGATCTCGATCTTCCTGCCGAGAATCTCGTTGCCGAAATCCTCCGCCGCCAGCCGCGCCGCCGCCACCGAACCGCGGCCGCCATTGTCGGCGAATACGCCCGACTGGTCGTTGAGCACGCCGATCTTGATGACGTCATCGGCTGCCCAGGTGGCACTTGCCTGCACCGCAAACAAAGCTGCCGCAACCAAACGCAATTTCATGAACTCAGCCTCCCGTTAAACCTTTTCTCTGTCACGAATGTCATTAAGCACCGGTGCGATGTAGCGACGGAACTGAGCGGGATTCTCGCTCATCGGAAAATGACCGAGTTGCTCCATGGCAATCGCCTTCGCGCCCGGAATGCTCGCGGCCGTCCGCATCGTGTCCTCCACGGTGCAGGAGAAATCATATTCGCCGGTCAGGAGATAAAGCGGGCAGGCGCGGACATCGATGCTGCCCATGCGGCCGCGCAGGTCGCCATCGACTCGGTAGAAGTAGAGGTCGCCCTTGAAGATGCCGGGCCCGCCCTGCTTGTAGGCCCACAGCGTTTCGTCGCGCGATGCCTCAGGTGATTGCGGCGCGACCAGGCCCGAGACCAAGGCGGCGCAGACCTCGCCGCCGTGCACGTCAGGTCGGTTCAGCCAGGCGGTGTCGTACCAGGGCTGCTGGAAGTCGGCAGCCTCGAGGCCGATCAGCGCGCGGAATTCGCTTGCATGATCGATCGCAAGGTTGAGGACGATGCGGCCGCCGATCGAGCAGCCGATCACCACCGGCTTCTCCAGCGCCAGCGCGCGGCAGAAGGCGCGGATGGTCGCGGTATAGCTTGCCGTCGTCAGCCTGTATTCGCTGTCATACTGACTGTCGGGCGGGTTCGACTTGCCGTGCCAGGGCAGGTCGAAGGCGATGATGCGAAAATGCTTCGTGAACTCCGCGTCGCTCAGCAGGTGCCGCCACTGCCTGTTATCGGAGCCGGCGGTGTGCAGGCAGACCAGCGGGATGCCTGTGCCGTTCTCCTCGAAATAGATGCGGTTGATCTCGCCGTCGATCTCGACATGCACATAGCGGCCGACGATCGGCTCGATAAAGCCGTTCATGCGGCGCCTCCGATGCGTTCGCGGCGCGGCAGGGCCAGCAGGTCCTTGAAGAACTGCAGATGCGTCATGAACGGATAGAGATCGCCCTCCAGCACTGCCTCGCCGCGCTTGGTCAGCGCCAAAAGGTCGTGCCAGCCGGGACGCGGCACCGCTTGCCAATGGGCCGCAAGCGCCTGGGTGCTGGCGCGGTAGGAGAAACGCCAGGATCGCATCAGCAGGGGTGCCGGCGTCATCTCCACGATCCGCCCGGCGCGGATCGCGACGTGGAACGGATGCGCCGTCGGTCCGAGCAGACAATCGACGTCGAGCCATCGCCCGCGCGNGACGAGTGCCTCGTCGCGCGCGAGAAGGTCGGGAAGGGATCTGAACGTCGCGATCACGCCTTGATCGGCTGAGGACGCGGTCCGCTCGTCTTTCTCCGGTCGGTCAGCAGGCTCCATCCTCGATCCTCCCTGGTTACGGATTTGAAGAGAGCGATCGGGCCCTCTTCGCGCGCGTTCCGCAGAATAGAACGATATTCTATTATTATAGCAGCGTTCTACACGGCCCCCGGGCGGGAGCTCAAGGGGTCTCTACGCGAAACGGCCAGAGAGCTTCGCGAGCGTAATGTCAGGAAATGGCGGATTGCGCAGGTCCGTCTCTAGCCGCCGACGCAGGTGGCGGGCTTCAAGGCGGAACTGCTAATCCAATGCTCTGACTTGCGCTCAACGTCTGTCGGGCCGCTCAGGCCGCGACGACCTCGCGGCTCTCGACGGCTTGGCGGCCGCCCCGGTACACGGTGAGGGCGGCGATGATGCCGAGCACGGCCGCGAACATCAGCCAGAAGCCGGGCGATGCCTTATCGCCGGTCCGATCGATCAGCCAGGTCGAGGCGAAGGGTGTAAAGGTGCCGAACAAAGCGGCTGCGAGCGCGAAGGCCAGCGAGAAGCAGGTGGTGCGGACATGCTTCGGAACGATCTCGACCAAGCAGCCCAGCATGGTTCCGCTATAGGTGCCGAAGTAGAACGAGAACATCATCTCCACTGCCAGCATCTTGCCGAAAGTCGGCGCGCTCACCAACCAGTGCAGTGCGGGATAGGCTGTCACCAGTGAGAGGCCGGCAATGGTGAGGAGCACCGGCTTGCGGCCGACGCGGTCGGACACGGCGCCGCCGACCGGATTCCAGATAAAGTTGGTCACCGCGACCAGAAGCGTCACCAGCAGAGCATCGGCCGTGGACAGTTTCAGCACGTTCCTGCCGAAGGTCGGGGTATAGACGGTGACAAAATAGAAGGTCGTCGTGGTGAGGATTGCGATCATCATGCCCAGGATGACGATGCGCCAGTTTGCGACCGCTGATGCGAAGACCTCGCTTGCGGTGGGATGTTTCTTCATCGCCAGAAACTCCGGCGTTTCCTCAAGCGTCCGCCGCAGGAAGAAGATCACGGGAATGATCAGGCAGCCGACGAAGAAGGGGATACGCCATTTGGCAACTCCGTCGCCTCCGAGGAAGCCCATAACCGTATCGCCAGGCACGGCTTCACTAAGTACGTAGCCCAAGATCGCAGCCACAAAGATCGCGACCTGCTGGCTGGAGGACTGGAACGAGGTGTAAAAGCCGCGGTTGCCGGGCGTGGAGATCTCGGCGAGATAGACCGAGACGCCGCCGAGCTCGACGCCGGCGGAAAAGCCCTGGAGCAGTCGTCCGAGCAGCACGATGACGGGTGCGGCGATACCGATCGTCGCATAGCTCGGACAGAATGCGATCACCACCGTACCGATGGCCATGATCGAGAGCGTGACAATCAAGCCCTGCCGCCGGCCAATCTTGTCAATGTAAGCGCCGAGCACGATCGCGCCGATGGGACGCATCAGAGCGCCGAGCCAGAACACGCCGAAGGTGTTGAGCAGCGAAGCGGTTTCGTTGGTGGAAGGGAAGAACGCTTTCGCGATTGCGCTGGCGTAAAAGCCGAACAGAAAGAAATCGAACTGCTCGAGGAAGTTGCCGCTGGTGGCCCGCAGGATCGCGCCAATGCGCGACTTGATCGTTGGTACCTGCGCGGTGGACGCTTGTGACATCGTGAGGTTCCTCTCCGTCTGAAATGGCCGGTTGCGGAGAAAACCTCACGCCAGCCCCAACTACCCCAGCCGGCAATCTGCCATGACGCGCGCTGCCGACCAACTGGAGACCGCCTTATATTTTCGGCGATGGCCACGCGGAAGCACAGATTTCAGGATTTGTTTTGCACTGCAGCGAGGAGCCAGTCGCGGAACACGCGAAGCTTGGGCGGATCATCGGCTGCCTCGGGCGACACCAGATAGAAGCCGGCATCAGCAGGCAGCGCGATCTTGAACGGGACGACCAGGCGGCCCTTGGCGATGTCGTCCTGCACATAGGTGGTCCGGCCCATGGCGACGCCGATTCCATCGATTGCGGCCTGCACGGTCATGAAGATCAAGTCGAAGCTGATGCCGCGCTGCTTGGAAATATCTGCCGGCAGACCTGCCGCCGTCAGCCATAGCCGCCAGTCGTCGTCATAGCCGCCGCTGGTGTGCAGGAGCGTGTAGTACGCCAGGTCCTGCGGACAGCGCAGCGGCTTATCGCCCTTGAGCAGGGCCGGGCTGCACACCGGAAACAGTTCGTCCGCCGTCAACCATCGCGCGCGCACGCCAGGCCAGTGCCCGCGTCCATAGCGGATCGCAGCATCGACATCGCCGCTCCTGAAATCGACCAGGCTGTTGGAGGTGGTGATGCGCACGTCGATGCTGGGATGCGCCTCCTGGAAAGTCGATAGGCGCGGCAACAGCCATTTCGCCGCGAACGACGCCAGCGTCGAAATCGTCAGGACGCTATCGTTGTCCTTGCGCAGCAGGCGGTCGGTCGCGAGCCGCAGATCGTTGAAGGCGGCGCGCACGCCAGGAAGATAATCCTTCGCTTTCGGTGTGAGCGCGAGCGCGCGGTTCTTGCGGATGAACAGGCGAAGGCCGAGTTCCTCCTCCAGCCGCCGGATCTGGTGACTGATCGCGGTTTGCGTCACGTTCAGTTCGGCGGCGGCCTGCGTGAAGCTCAAGTGCCGGGCGGCTGCTTCGAAGGCCCGCAAACCGTTGAGCGATGGCAGTCTGGCCGTCATCCGGAAAAGCTCCGATACATGAATTTATCTCATCCAACCGGGTACAAAGTGTCGTTTGCCGAACGGCCGAATAGCGCAGATATTCGCTGCTGAGAGCTTAGCTTTAGGAGCTAAACATGTCTACCATCACTCAGGAAGTGATGAGAAATCATCATGTTGCGGGGTTTTGGGCCAGCTTGAGCGACACCTTCCATCTCTGGCGGCAGCGCTACCGCACCCGCCAGGAGCTTGCACGCTGGACCGACCGCGAGTTGCACGATGTCGGCGTCTCCCGGAGCGACATCGCGCATGAGGCCGAGAAGCCGTTCTGGCGGGCTTGAGCAGCAGCCGGGCCGGCGTTGCCTCAAGGGAACACCGGCCCACGGCCTTTTCGGACAACGGAGTTGGCGATGGCGACGCTTCGGCTCAAGGAGCTCTGGCAGCACTCCGATAGTCTGCGCACGCGCAGCGGCGAGACGGTAACTGTGCGCTTCGTCGAGCCGGGCGATGCGGAGGAATTGCAGAACTATTATCGCGCGCTCTCGGCCCGCTCCCGCTACAACCGCTTTCTCGGCGCGATGAGCGAACTGCCGAAAACACTGCTTGATCGTTTCACCCATGTCGGCCGCGACGACGGCTTCACGGTCGTGGCGACCGTAGAGATCGATGGATTTGCGACAATCATCGGTGAAGCGCGCTACGCGTATCACGCCGAGACCGGCAGTTTCGAGTTCGGCATGTCGATCGATGATCACTGGCAGGGCCACGGCATCGGCGCCGTGCTCATGAAGAATCTGGAGTGCCGTGCGGCCGCCTTCGGTGCGGCCAGCGTGTTCGGCGACACGCTGCGCTCCAATGACGCCATGATTGCGCTGGCGCGCAAATCAGGTTTTTCGTTCGCCCGTCACCCCGAGGATTGGAAGCTGGTGCGCTTCGAAAAACAGATCGACCTCGCGCCGAAGGACATTCCCTGCGCGAGTTGGCGGATCGCGGCGACGACACGAGAAGCCAGAATGGCAATCTCTGGCCGTTGAACTGCTGGCCGCGCCCCAGCGCATTCGCACGAACGCTTGAATAGAAGCGGCTTCGACTCACGAGTCCGTGACGTGAAGGCACACCTAGCAGCGAAATCTCGCGTCGCGCCACAATCCTCTCGCCGATGCTTACGGCTGTAACCATTCCATTCTGAAACGACATCGTTCGGTAGCCGCCGCGGCGCAATCCTTCGCGTGGCTCGCGCGAATACGCGCGCGCCGGCGCATCCGTCCGCAAGCCTGTGTTGGTCGCCGAGGACGGATTGCGTCCGTGAGTTCGCGACCGTGACAGAAAGCTTCTCGGATGTCCTACCGTTTTCTCCTGGCGTCGTGGGGTACATTGGGCAATCTCAGTCCGTTGCTGACCGCAGGCCGGCGGTTGCGCCGGCGTGGCCACCACGTTCGTGTGATGGCCGATCCGGTTATGCGCGCCGAAGTCGAGGCCGCCGAGTTCGAGTTCGTAACATGGCGCCGGGCTCCGATCGGCGAAGCGGCCGACCCAACCGATGTCTCTGATATGCAGGATTGGGTGCACAGGGCTGTATTTGAGCCTTGCTCGGCTTACGCCGCCGATATCCGCGATGAGATCGAACGGGTGCCGACGGATGCTGTTCTCGTGCTCGACATCCTCTTTGGCGCTGCACTTGGGGCAGAAGCATCCGGTGTGCCCTTCGCGCTTCTTTCGCCTCATGTCAGCATCAAGCCCCTGCCGGGAATGCCGCCGGCGACCAGCGGATTGGGCCAGCCGAAAACACCGAAGGAGCGCGCCGAAGTCGAAGCCGCCAGTGCCGCTCTTGCCGCTATGATGAATGTGTCTCTTCCCATTCTGAACGGAGCCCGCGCCGAGCTCGGCCTTCCCGTTCTCGCGGACGTCATGGATCTGTTCGATCGGGCCGACCGGCTTCTGCTCGCGACCAGTCGGGCGTTCGACTTCCAGGCCGATTCTCTTCCGGATAATTTCCGCTATATCGGGCCGCTGCTCGATATGCCGAACTTGTCCAAGTCGTGGCAGGCGCCATGGTCGGCGCAGGCGGATCGTCCTCGCGCGCTGATCGCCAGCAGCACAGGCGCGCAAGGCCAGCGTGATCTAGTCCAACGTATCATCGACGCGGTCGGAACGATGGAGATCGATGCGGTGGTCACGACCGGTCCGAACCTGGACGTGGCCGAGCTTCGCGCTTCGACGAACGTGCATCTGCTGCGCGGCGCCCCGCATGACTCGGTCATGAAGGAGGTTTCGCTGGTGATATCGCAGGGCGGCCACGGGACCGTCACCCGCTCGCTGATCAATGCGTTGCCGCAGCTTATCTTGCCGATGGGGCGGGACCAGTCGGCCAACGCCGCGCGAGTCGAGGCGAGAGGGGCCGGGCTTCGCCTGCCCCCGATGGCTTCCGAGGCGGAAATCGCGGCCACAATCAACCGGCTGATCACCGAGCCGCAATTCAAACTGGCGGCCCGCAAGATTGGCGAGGCGATCAAGGCTGACATCGAAGGATCCGGCCTGGTCGAGGAGATGGAGGCCATCGCGGCCGTCGGCCACGCGGCCGGCCATCAGCCCGTGAAGCGGCCGCGTCGAGGCGCGGCCTGACGAAGAGCGAGGCCGGCGACCGGCCGATGCATTGGGGCCGTCACCGTTCGCCGACCCTGCAAAGCCTCTGCCCCTACGGCGGCATGGCGTGAGCTTTGACGCCGACCTCAATAGAGAAATCTCGCCTTGCGCATCCAACCCAATTCGTTTGCCTTCACCCTCCTGCTTGGACTTTTGGCTTCGTTGCCGACGTTCGGCATCGACATGATCCTGCCGAGCCTCTCGGCGACGGGAGCCGATCTCGGCGCGACACCGGCCGAGGTCGGCTTGGCGATGAGCGTTTATCTCGTGAGCCTGGGCGCGGCGCTCCTGATCTATGGGCCGATATCGGATCGCTTCGGCCGCAAGCCGATCGCAGTGTTTGGCAGCGTACTCGTCGTCATCGCGAGCTTGGGCTGCATCTTTTCTCGTTCACTCCCGCAGCTTCTATTCTTTCGTGCGCTCCAGGGAGCCGGCGCTTCGGCTCCCGGGATTGCCGCGGTTGCCATTATCAGCGATCTCTTTGACGGCGAGGTCGCGGCCGAAAAGATGGCCAACGTGGTGCTGGCGATCAACATCGTTCCGATGATTGCTCCCACCGTGGGCGCAGCGCTGCTTGTGCTGAGCGGCTGGCGGGCTATCTACGTCGTGCCGATTGCGGGCGGCCTGCTGCTACTTGCGGCGCTACGCGGCTTCAGCGAGAGCGCGAGGATCGATCCAGACGTCCGGCTGAGCCCGGCGGCCGTCGCCCGGGATTATCTTCGCATTTTGCGGCAACCTGTTTGCGTGGGATATATCCTTTGCAACGCCGCGGCTGCGGGAGCGGTGTTCGCCTACATCACCGGCTCGTCACTGTTCTTCATCAATGCGCTGGGGCTCAGCCCGTATCAATACGGCCTGATCTTCGGATCAAGTTCGCTGTCGGTGATGGCCGGCACCCGCGTCAACAGGATACTCGACCGATGGGGACTGTCGCCCGCGCAATTGATTGCGATCGGCCTCGCAGTCTCGACCATCCTGGCAACCTCCCTGCTTGTCATGTCGATCGCAGGCGGCAAGTCGGCCGTCCTCGTGGTGCTCGTGATGGTCGGTGTCGCGCTGTCGTTCGGGCTGATCTCGCCCCATGCCATGAATGGTGCACTGCAGCCGATGCCGGAAATCGCGGGATCGATCAGCGCCGTGATGGCCTTCGTGCAGATGATCGGCGCCGCGTCGTCCAGCGCGTTGGTCGCTGCGCTTTTTGACGGTCACTCGGTGCTTTCGATGGCGGTGGTGATGCTCACGTTCTGTCTGCTCGCGATGGCCGCCTATATCGGCGTCGTCAGGCCCGCCAAACGCTTCGCCCCAGTCGCATGAGTTATGAGATCCAGGAGGAAAGATCGTGATTTCTTGTACTTTAGAGCCTGTTCTGTTGAGCCGCGACGGCGTGCGACTGGCGCATTTCGAGGCCGGACCTGCAGCCGCACAATATCCTCCGCTGCTCCTGATCAACGGCTGGACCGGCGACCACGGCATCTTCACGCCCCAGATCGCCCATTTCGCGGCAAGCCGTCGCGTGGTCGCCGTCAATCTGCGCGGCCACGGCGCCAGCGACGCGCCGGAACAAGACTACACCATCAGAGGTTTCGCGGACGATATCGCCTGGCAATGCGGCCAACTGCAACTGCATAAGCCCCTCGTGATAGGCCACAGCCTGGGCGGCGCGATCGCGCTCGAACTGTGCGGCCGCTATCCGGATCTGGCTTCGGGCGTGGTGATGATCGACTCGATCATCATGTCGCCTCCGAGCTTGCGCGAAGCTCCCGAAGTCCGAGCGCTGCTGGAAGGCATCGGCGGGCCCAACTATCTGACCGTTTCGAGGGCGAACGCATGGGAGATCGGTTGCGATTTCGATGATCCGGCGCGACGCAAGATGATCTACGAGACCTATATATTGCCGCCTTGCGAGAAGACGGCGCAGCACGTCGCCTATTCGACGATCAAGAATTTTGCACTGGACTATGATCCGGTCCCAGCCGCGGAGGCCTGCAAGATTCCCATGGCCTATATTTCCGCTGATGTCCCACTGGTGAACATGGCGCGCGACCTCGACCGCCTGCAGAAGATCTGCCCACAACTGGTCATAGCAAAGACAATGCTCGCCGGCCATTTCAATACGATCGAGGTTGCGGATCAGGTCAATGCGATGCTCGATCGTTTCCTGGCTGTCGGTCTTCGCCGGCGCGAGGGTTGATTTTGGAAATCTGCTCAGCTTCCCCTGAACACCGGCTTGCGCTTCTCGATGAACGCCTGCACCGCCTCGCGGTGATCGTCGGTGGTAGTGAGCATGATCAGCCTCTCGGCCTCGCGGTTGCGGGCGGCGTTGAAATCCAGCGACAGCGCCTCGTCCAGATTGTCCTTCATATAATGCAGTGCCAGCGCCGGCCCCTCGGCCAGCGACTTGGCGAGCGCGAATGCTTCATCCTCCAATTGCACGTCCGGCACCACGCGGTTGACGAGCCCGATCGCCTCGCAGCGCACGGCATCAACCCGCTCCGAAGTGAACATCAATTCGCGCGCCCGCGCCGTGCCGACCAGCCGCGTCAACAGCCAGGCGATGCCGTAATCGCCTGACAGCGCGATGCGCGCATAGCCGGTGGAAATGAACGCCGATTGCGCGGCGATGCGGATGTCGCAGGCCATGGCAAGCGCGAGCCCGGCGCCGACCGCAGGCCCGGGCAGCGACGCGATCGTCGGCTTGCGAACAGCGACCAGCGCACCGGTCAACAGCCGCTGCCGCTCCTGCAGATCGGCGACCTTGGCATCAAACGACATTTCGCGCTTTTTCTGATCGCGATGGGCGCCCATGCCTTTGACGTTACCGCCGGCGCAGAACGCCTGGCCGGCGCCGGTGATCAAGAGCGCGCCGACATCTGGATTGTCGCCGCAAGCCTTGATCATGCTCCGCAGCGCCGGCGTCAGGTTGTCCGACAGCGCATTGCGCGCGTCCGGGCGGTTGAGCGTGATGAGCGCGACGCGGTCGCGGATCGTGCAAAGGAGTTCGTCGGTGCCGGTGTCGATGCTGGTTTCGGTTGTCATGGTGTTCCCCCTTTGGCCCCGTCACTCCGGGGCGGTGCGTCGGCACCGAACCCGGAATCTCGAGATTCCGGGCTCGCCCTTCGGGCGCCCCGGAATGTGTTCATCAAAACTTCTCAACCCAGGGCCGCAATTCCATTTCCCAGGTCCAGGCGCTACGCGGCTGGCGCAGTACATTCCAGTAGCTGAGCGCAATGGCGTCGGGATCGAGCATCGAATCCGGGCGGTCGGAGGCTTCCGTGCGCGCCGCGCTGCGGATGCCGCCGTCGATGACGAAATGCGCGACATGAATGCCCTGCGGGGACAATTCGCGTGCCAGCGACTGGGCGAGACCGCGCAGGCCGAACTTGCCCATCGCAAACGGCGCCGACTGTGCATAGCCCTTGACGCTGGCGGAAGCGCCGGTGAACAGGATCGCGCCGTGCCTGCTGGGCAGCATCCTTTTTGCCGCTTGCTGCGCCACGAGGAAGCCGCCGAAGGCGCTGATCATGATGGATTGGGCGACGTCGGCCGGCACCAGATCGACAAAGGTGCCGCGCGCCCGCGCGCTGGCGTTGTAGACGACGAGATCGGGCGCGCCGAATTCGCGCTCGACAAGGCCGAACAGCCGTTCGACATCGTCGGCTTCTGCCGCATTGCACGCGTAGGCTCGTGCGCCGGTCTCGTGACAGAGCGCGCCGAGCTTCTCGATTTTCCGCGCGGCGAGCGCGACCTGGATGTTTTCGCGGGCGAACAGGCGGGCGAGCGAGGCGCTCAAGCCTTCGCCGGCGCCAACAATAAGTGCGATTTTGTACGACGGAATATCCATGGCGCCGTCCTTAGCAAGGTTGGTGGGAATCCTTATCTAGGCGCGCAAAGCAGCGCGGCAACCGCGCGCGTCGATCTTGCGCAAAATCCCGATTGATGCGGGATGGCTTTATGGCGAGAATGGCGGCGAACCTTGGCGGAAGAGGGCGACATCCTCGCTCCGGCATATGCAAGAGATCCGCCATGGCATGACGTCTTCCTGGCGGCGGCCCATCAGCCGTCTCCTGCGGAGCATGACGTATATCATCCAAAGCTGGCAAACGGGACGGAAACCAACACGAGTCTTCACAAAATGCATCAGCCTATCAAAGACGAAACCACCGCCCGCGCGGACCGCTCCGAATTGCTGGCGCCTGATACCACGGGCATGAATTTCTACCGGGCCGATCCCGCGCTCGCCGATCTCTTGCGCATTCATCTGCCGGATCCGTTGTTCCGTCACATCGAGCCGCATCTCGACAGGTTGGGCGATCTCGCCGGCGGCCATCTCGACGACTGCGCCCGGCTTGCCGATCGCCACGTTCCGGTGCTGCATCAGCGCGACAAGTTCGGGCGGGACGTGCAATCGATCGAATATCATCCAGCCTATCGCGAACTGGAGCGCGTCGCCTTCGGCGAGTTCGGCATTCACGCCATGTCGATCCGCAAGGGAATTTTGGGCTGGCCCGACAAATATCCGGTGGTCGCCAAACATGCCTTCACGTTCCTGTTCAATCAGGCCGAGTTCGGTCTCGGCTGCCCGATCAACGTCACCGATGGTTGCGCAAAGCTGCTGGCAAATTTCGGCAGCGAGGAGCTGAAGGCCAAATATCTCGACGGCCTGGTCCAGACCGATATGAGCAAACTCACCCAGGGCGGCCAGTTCATGACCGAAAAAGAAGGCGGCTCCGACGTCGGCACGCTGACCACCACCGCCGTCCAGGAAGGCGACCATTGGCGCCTCCATGGTGAGAAATGGTTCTGCTCCAATGCCGATGCTAAAGTGGTGATGCTGTTGGCGCGGCCGCAAGGCGCGCCCGCTGGGACACGCGGCGTCGGGCTGTTCCTGATGCCGCGCTTCCTCGACGATGGTTCGCAGAATCACTACCGGATCGTCCGGCTGAAGGACAAGCTCGGGACGCGTTCGATGGCCTCGGGCGAGATCAAGCTGGAGGGCGCAATTGCCTATGCGGTCGGCCGCCTCGATCGCGGTTTTGTGCAGATGGCGGAGATGGTCAACTCTTCACGCCTTTCCAACGGCGTCAAGTCGACCGCGCTAATGCGGCGCGCCTGTCACGACGCCATGACGGTTGCCAAAAACCGTGTTGTGTTCGGCAGCCGCATCATCGACCTGCCGCTGGGACGGCGGCAGTTGATGAAGATCATGCTTGCCACCGAGCAGGCGCTGTCGATGAGTTTTCTCACCGCGGATGCACTCGATCGCGCCGAAGCGGGCAGACAGGATGCCGCGGCATTGTTGCGCATTCTGACCCCAACGCTGAAATTCCGCGCCACGCGCGATGCGCGAAAGGTGTGCGGCGATGCGTTGGAGATGCGCGGTGGCATCGGTTACATCGAAGAGTTCGCCACCGCGCGGCTCTTGCGCGACGCGCATCTCGGCTCGATCTGGGAGGGCACCGGCAATATCGTTGCGCTCGATGCGCTGAAGCGCGCAGTCGGCCGCCACGGCGCGGAATCCGCGCTGTCAGCCGACCTGCACGCCCGGCTCGGCGAAGCTGTGGCAGTGCCGCAGGCTTGGCGCGACCGCCTGCGTTATCTCGTCGACCGCGCAGTCGGTTTTGCCCGCGAGGTCGCCGCGTGCGCCGACAACGAGGCCGAGGCGCGGCGCGCGACCAGCCTGCTTTATCATGTCGCAAGTGCGGTCGCGCTGGCGTGGGAGGGGGCGCGCATCAACGATATGCGCGGGGATGCACGACGGCTGTTATTGTCGCGGCTGGTGCTCGATCATCGCCTGTCCTCCGGCGACCCGTTCCGGCTGACGAACAATGCCACGGAAAGTGCGATCGCAGGTCTCCTGCTTGGCGAGCGCCCGGCTGGCATGGCCGAGATTGGCGAATTGCTGGCAGCATAACATCATTCCGGGTTCAGCCCTGCCGGCTGCCCCGGAATGACGGCGAGCTAATCATCAATCATTAAACATCGGCGGCGGCACGAAGCCGCCGAACTCGCGCTCCATCAGCTCGGCCAATTTGATCGGCGTGCGATCCTCGAGCCAGGGGCCCAGGATCTGCACGCCGATCGGCAGGCCGTCCGAGGCGAAGCCGGTCGGAATCGCGGTGGCGGGAAGGCCGGGCAGCGTCGCAATGCCGGGCCAGGACAATTGATCAGGATAGACGTAATCCCTGCCATCGATGTTGACACGGCGCTTCTCCTGCTCCGGCGAGTGATCGTGCGGATAGGCCTGCGTCGGCATAATTGGACAGATCACGGCGTCAAAATTCTTGAACAGCTCGCGCCACTGCGCGCGCAGCCGGCCGCGGGCGCCCTCGTCCAGCACCCAGTCCCGATGGCTCACTGCTATACCGCGCAGCCGTTCGGCGGGGAGGCTGGTGTCATCGGGCTTGAGCTGTACAGCAGCCGCTTTGGCGGCCTCATATTGTTCGGCTGGCCAGAACGAGGCGAGAAAGGCCATCAGCATTCGCATGTAGAGACGCGACGATTCCACGAAATCGGGCAGCAGTGGACTTTGCCGCGCAATGCTCGCGCCGGCCTTTGCAAGCTTGCCCGCGAGCTTCTCAATGCTCTCGCGGATCTCCTTGTTCGGCGGCAGCATGGGATGGCCGTCGATGACCAGCACGCGGAAATCGGCGAGCCTGCTGTGACGCGGCGGCGGCAGCGCCAGCTTATAGCCGACGCCAGCTTCCAGCGGGTCGGGGCCTGCGATCACGTCGAGCAGGAGGGAAAGATCGGCCGCGCTGCGGGCCATCGGGCCGAGCACCGACATGTCGCGATCAAGCGGCATTGGCGGCACCTGCGGCGGCGTGTGGCCGCGCGTAGCGACCAGGCCAAAGGTCGGCTTGTGCGCATAGACGCCGCAGTGAAACGCCGGCACGCGCAGCGAGCCGCCAATATCCGAGCCGATCGAGAGCGGGCCATAGCCCGCCGCAAGCGCCGCCGATGATCCGCCCGAGGAGCCGCCGGGGGTTCGACCGAGGTCGTAAGGGTTATTGGTGGTGCCGTAGATATCGTTGTAGCTCTGCCAGTCTCCCAAACCCACGGGAACGTTGGTCTTGCCGATGATTACGCCGCCGGCGTCCTTGATGCGCGTGATCGCCAGCGCGTCCTGCGTCGGCCTAAAGTCCTTCTGCGGGACGAACCCCCAGGTCGTGGGAAGCCCGGCAACATTGAAGGACTCCTTGACTGTGAGGGGGATACCGAGCAGCGGCTTCTTCTCGCCGCGCGCAAGGCTCGCGTCCGCAGCGCGCGCCGCCTGCAGGGCGCGTTCGAAATCGCGCACGCAGATGGCGTTGATCCTGCCGTCGTGACGCTCGATCCGCGCGATCGCGTCTTCGGTGAGTTCGACCGCGGAGATCTGACGTGCCGCGAGCGCGGCCGACAGTTCGGTCGCGGTCTTGAAGCTCCATTGCGATTTGGCCAAAGCGTTTTCCCCTTCTGATCCTTCCGAGATGATCGAATGATGATCAGAATGTGCGGCGCCCGCAAGGTGTGGCTTGACCCGAATTGCTAGAGAAGACTAGCCGGGCAGCATGCGCTGCATGATGCGATCGCGATAGATAAACATATGCGCGAACGCCGCGACCACGTGAAATCCGATGAGAACGAGCAGTGTCCACTCCGCGGCCTGATGCAGGCCGTCGATGGCTTTGCCTGCCGCCGCATTGTCGGAAGCGAGCATCGGCAGCGGAAACAAATAGAAATAGGAGACCGACCAGCCGCGGAACGATGCGAACAGCCAGCCCGTCAACGTCGTCGCCAGCACCAGGAAGTAGAGCATCCAATGCACCAGCTCCGAGCTCAGGCGCTGCCAGGGTGGCAGCGTGCTCTCGGGCGCAACAGGATGGGTCAACCGCCAAGCCAAGCGCAGCACGATGAGAATGAGAATCGAGATGCCGAACGAGATGTGAAGGATCATGCCGACGCCGGGCTGCTGGCCGCGGTGAATGTCAGGCATCAGCCAGCCGATCGGGTATTGCACGACAAGCAGCGCAACGATCAGCCAATGAAAGATTTTGGCGGTGGTGCCGTAATGCAGGCGAGGGATCATGGATCGACTATATCTCAGAGCTCGTGACGGGAGGATTACCAGGTCCGCTGTGTCGAATGCGACATCGGATTGACAGGGCCGACCGTAGCGTGCTCGGTCGCGTCGGATTTTCCGGGGACCGGAAAGGCGTAGCCGATAATGGTCTTCACTACCCAGCGGTCGGATTGGGGAGTTAGGCCGTAGCCGATGCCAAGGTCCACATCAAAGACCCCGAACTTGAAATCGGTGACCGCAAACAGCGTGTGTTGCTGGTCGGCGAGCTTGGGGAAGGCCCCGATCCTTCCGAAGTCGGCGTAATATTCGAAGCCGGCGTAGAGATCATCTCCCAGCTTTCGCGCGACGCGGACGGCCGGCGCGAAATCGGCCTCGCCGTATTTTCCGAAGCCGACATCGACAATCGGATTGACGATGAATTCATATTCGCTGTTGCGGACGCCGATGATGGGACGGATTTCCAGGGCCCACCGGGTCTGCGCGAAAGGCGGCGTCTCGTTGCTCAACTCGAAATTCACACCGTAGAAGAAATTGCGTTGATCGGCATGCGGGGTGACGAACAGCATCCTGACCTTGAACGCATCCGAGTAAAATTGCTCGTGCGCAATCGAGAAGGGCAGATAGAGCCCGACCTCCCACCAGTCGGTCACGCCATAGGCGAATTCCGGCGTGCCGTTGAGGCTGTGGTTGGACACGAGGCCGCCCGGAAACGGTGGATTGGTCAGTCCGCCCGGGATGTAGTTGAGGTGCTGCTGGATCGTGAACTGGCCGACCTCGGCAATGGATGCGTTGTAGACCTGGATTTCGTCGGTTGCCTTCGCAGGCATGATGATGAAGGGCACGATCGCGGCGGCTCCAGCCGCGGCGAAGCCGGAACGCCGCATGAGGTCGAAAACACGTTTCTCCATCGCCCAGCCCGCCTAGGCGGCCCCGATCAGAATGCCGACCCCGAGTACGATGACGCCGCCCAGCACGATCTGGAATACCGCCTGCAGGAATGGCGTATCCATGTAGCGTGCGCGGATAAAGGCAATCGCCCATAGTTCGAAGAATACCACCACGGAGGCGATCGCGGTCGCGATCCAGAAGGCGTTGGGCCAGGCGTCCGGCACCAGATAGGGAAGGGTGTGACCGAGGCCGCCGAGCGTCGTCATGAATCCGCAGGTGAGGCCGCGCAGCCAGGGCGAGCCGCGTCCGGTCAGTGAACCATCGTCGGACAGGGCTTCCGCAAAGCCCATGCTGATGCCCGCGCCAATCGAGGCGGCAAGGCCCACCACAAAGGTCTGCCAGTTGTGATGCGTGGCAAAGGCGGCCGCGAACAGGGGAGCCAGTGTCGAGACCGAGCCGTCCATCAGGCCGGCGAGTCCGGGCTGGACATATTGCAGGACGAAGACGCGCCGGCGTGTGCGGTCTTCGGCGGCGCGCACGTCGGGGCTCAGAATCTCGTGGGTGAGTCGTGTCGCGACCTTTTCGTGACCCTTTTCCGCCTCGGCAAGGTCACCAAGCAGCCGCCGCACGGCAACGTCCTGCGCCTGTTCGGCAGCCTTGGTGTAAAACCGCTCGGCCTCGAACTCCATGGTCTCCGCCTCTTTGCGGATGGTCTCGAGCGGCAGGTTCTTGGTGAGCCACACCGGGCGACGGCGCAGGAAGCCCTTCACGTCCTCCCTGCGGATCGGCGGCAGATGCGGGCCGAAGCGCTGCTCATAAAGCTCGAGCAGCATGTGGCGATGGCCGCGTTCTTCTTCGGCCATCTCCTCGAACAGCTTTGCCGAATCAGGGTAGCGGTCCTTCAGGTCTTCGGCGAAGGTCATGTAGATGCGGCTGTCTTCCTCCTCCGCGGAGATCGCCACCGCCAGCACCTCGCGCTCGGTTAGATCCGCGAAATTCTTCATCAGAAAGCGTCCAGGACATAATTTAGAACGGTTCTAAACGATCTATAGAGGCTCGTTTGCGCGCGGTCAAATCGGCCGCAATTCACGACTACGCCAGCGAGCCTTGTGCCGTGGCGCCTGTCGTGGGAACCGTTCGCACGAGCTGTCGGTTTCCGTTAGCCGAGCATTGGTCAACCACGGGGGAAGTATGGAAAAGGTCAAATATCGTCTCAACGATCCGCGGCTCGCGCCGCGGCGAACCAAGCTCGAAATTCCCGGTTGGGCCGGCAAGCGCGAACCGCGCGCCGACGGGTCACGCGAACAGGTATGGCATTGCGTGCCGTTTTCGGAAGGCGCTCAGTACGGAATCGAGCTGTTTTATCCATACGACTTTGAGCTGCATGTCTCGACCAAAGACGGCCATTTGATCCTGGAAGGTGATTGGGGCGAGCCGCCGCCGGACAGCACCTTGCAATGGCCGCCTTTCCGCAACTTCGGCGATACGTTCTACACCTACCAGCTTCTGCTCGATCTGAAAGTGCCACCGGGGTTCGCGATCAGGACCGAGCCGCATCCGCGCTTCTATGCGGATGCGACCGGCACCGTGCCGATCGCCGTCCCGGCGCTGATTCGCAATTGGTGGCCGATGGTGTTCTTTTGCGTGTTCAAGGCACCCCCGGAGGGCGGCACGCATATTTTCCGGCCAGGCGAGCCGTTCATGCAGATCATCGTCATCCCCGAAGAAGCGCCGTTCGAACTCGAGCCGATGGGGCGTGACGAAGCCGCCGAGCGCGAACTGCAGTCGCGCCGCATCTATGCCAACCGGCCGACCTTGGGTAAGGGCACCGAGTGGACATCGTCGACCGATACCGTGTTTGACGGCACCTACCGGCATCTTCATCGCGCCGCGAAAGAGAAGGCGCGACAGACCTAAAACAATTACCGGGCTCTCCATAGAGAACCCGGCGACTCGTCACGCCATCACAAGGTCACAAGGCGATCAGTAGCGATCGTAATACCAGTGATGATGGTGGTGATGGTGATGATGGTGGTGGTGGTGATACCAGCGGCGGGGCGGCACCACATAGACGCGGGGGCCGTAGTCATAGTCATAGCCCCGATAGCCGTAGTGATGGTGGTGGTGGTGATGATGGTGGTGATGGTGATACCACTGCGCCACCTTGACGTTGGCGTCGGTCGAGCCTTCGTTCGGCTTGGGAGGCGCCTGTTCATCCAGCGCCTGCAATATTTTGGCGGCGTTCGGGATCGGCTCTAACAAGTCGGCGTAGGAATTGGCTTTCAGCGCGTCCGATGGGTTCGGTGCCGGCGCGGGCGAGGCCTGCGCGGCACCCAGCGTGCCGAGCGCAGCGACCGCTCCCAATAGTCCAGCGATTCTCTTCTCCATACATCTCCTCCAAATGCGCATTGCCCGGGATCGCAACGCAAGCATCAAACGATCGTTCCCCCAGCAATCCCGCGTTCGCCGACGATAGAGTTTTGATTCTGAACGGCTGATGAAGCTAGCGGACTTGTCTTGCAGCCGCCTGCTTCAGGAATTGGAGCAGAAGCCGATTGATCTCCGCGGGCTGCTCCTGCTGCACCCAGTGGCCCGCGCCATCCACCAGATGACAACCGATCATCGCTGTGCACGCGCTCGATTGCATCGTCTCGAATGCGCCGGCGCGCTGATAGATGCCCCAATCCTGCTTGCCCGCAATGAAGCAGGAAGGCACGTCGATGGTCTTGCCCGACCATAGCTGCAACTCCGCATCAAATGCGCCCGACGTGCCGCAGCGATACCATTGCAAGCCGCCCTGGAATCCAGTGCGCGCATACTCGCTTGTGTAGAAGGCAAGCTCGCTGTCCGGCAGCCACTTATTTGCGGCGATCTCCGTTGAAGACGGCATTTCCTCCGCAACCGTCTCAGGCATCGTCTTGTCAACATCCATCACATAATAGGTCGGCAGCTTCGCGAGCTCTTCCGCAGACCAGGACTTGAGCGGCGAGGGCTGGTTGTGTTTCCAGTCCGCGCTCTTGTGGTGATAGTAGGCGCGCAGGAAATCGTGCAGGCCCTGCGGCGCCTGCGTCATGTCGGCATTCGCCTCGCGCGTTGAATAGTACCATTGATAATGCTTGCGCGGCCGCGGCAGACGCGCGAGTTCGCGATGCACGGGGTCTTCCGCCGGCGGCAACGCAGGCCTGTCCGCGGTGTCGAAGGGCAATTTCGGCGCACCTGCGAACGGCGCGCTCATCATCACCACCGAGCGGAATACATCTGGTCGCAGCAATGCACACCACGCCGCGACCGGACTGCCGAAATCGTGTCCGATCACGGCATCGACGCTGCGATAGCCGTACGCCGACACCAGGCCCAGCGCATCACGGACCAGATTGGTTAGCCGAAATGGCGCGAGATCGCCGTCATACTCCGCACTCCACCCGGTGGTGCGGCCATAACCGCGCTGGTCCGGTGCGATCACATGATAGCCGGCTTGCGCAAGTGCCGGCATCACCTTGCGCCAGGAAAAGGCAAGTTCGGGGAAGCCGTGCAGTAGCAACACGCACGGGCGGCCGCGTGTCTCGAAGCCGGCCTCCAGCACATGCATGGTCAGGCCATTGATGCCCTCGACATAGCGGGAGCGGATGCCAGGCGGAAGCAGGATCGAAGGAAGAGAGATGGCCATGGTTGTTTCCTCGTCATGGCCAGGCTCGTCCCGGCCATCCACGTGCTTTTTCCGCCGCCATTTTCTAAGACGTGGATGTTCGGCACAAGGCCGGGCATGACGGCTCTTGTTTGGTTTTGGCGCCTAAATCCGCACCGAAGTCTTCGGCCAATAGCGGTCGCGCAAGTGGCGCTTCACCAATTTCCCTGTCGGCGTGCGCGGCAGCTCGGCTTCGAAGTCGATGCTGCGCGGGCATTTGATCGGGGAAAGATGCTGTTTGCAAAACTGGATCAGCTCGGCCTCGAATGCCTTGTTCGCACGCGCCATGTCGTTCGGCTGCACCACCGCCTTGACCTCTTCGCCCATTTCTTCATTCGGCACGCCGAACACCGCGACATCGGCGACCTCGGGATGCGTGATCAGCACATCCTCGGTCTCCTGCGGATAGATGTTCACCCCGCCGGAAATGATCATATAGGACTTACGGTCGGTCAAATAGAGATAGCCGTCTTGATCCAGATAGCCGACGTCGCCCAGCGTCGACCAGCCCTTCGAGTTGTAGGCGCGTTTCGTCTTCTCGGAATCGTTGTGATAGGAGAAGCTAGGTGCATCGGCAAAATAAATGGTGCCGATCTCGCCGATCGGCAGCTCCTCATCGTCCTCGCCCAGAATCTTGACCTTACCGACCACGGCGCGGCCGACACTGCCGCGATGCTCGAGCCATTGCTGCGAATTGCAGACCGTGACACCATTGCCTTCGGAGCCCGCGTAGTACTCGACCAGGATTGGCCCCCACCATTCGATCATCCTGGCCTTCACGTCGATTGGACAGGGGGCCGCGGCATGGATCGCGCTCCTGAGCGACGACAAGTCGTGCTGCTTGCGTACCGCTTCCGGCAGCTTGAGCATGCGCACGAACATGGTCGGTACCAACTGCGAATGCGTGATCCTGTACTTCTCGACCAGGCGCAAAAAGCCTTCCGCATCGAAGGACTCCATGATGATGGAGGTGCCGCCGAGCACGGTCACCATCATGTTGAAGCGAAGCGGCGCCGCGTGATAGAGCGGCGCCGGCGAAAGATAGACGGTCTCTGATCCCATCCCGCACATGTTCGCGCAAAGCGTCAGCAGGAACGGGTTCGGCGAATCAATCGGTTTGCCCTCGAACTGTTTTTTGATGCCCTTGGGCCGGCCGGTGGTGCCGGACGAATAGAGCATGTCGTAGCCGGCGATTTCGTCGGTGATCGGCGTCACCGGCTGCGCGATCGCTTCCTTGTCCCAGGAACGAAAACCGGCCTGCGGCACGTCCAGCATGAAGAACAACGGCTCGCCGGGTGCGCCCGTGATGAGGCTTTTCACCTGCTCAGCGCATTTCGGCGAGGTGATCACGACCTTGGCGCCGCAATCCTTCACGATGTAGTCGATCTCGTCGTGCGTGAGATAGCGGCTGATCGCGGTGTAATAGAGCCCCGCCCGTTGTGCGGCCCAGCAGATCTCCATGAAGGCGAGCCGGTTCTCCATCAGGAAGGCGATGTGGTCGCCCGCCTTCAGTCCCAATGCGCGAAACAGATGCGCACCCTGGTTCGACAACTCGTCAAGCTCGCGATAGGTGATCGCCTTGCCCGTTCCTGCCATCTGGTAGGCAATCTTGTCCGGATGGGTGCGCGCGTGGATGGAGGGATGGGTCATCGGGATTACCGGTTGGATCGAATATCCTGACCAAATGGAGGCTGTCATCCGGGGGGAAGCCAGGACCATAACCCCTGGGCTTGAGTTCGTGGCACCTTAGAGCAACTCGTCATTCGAGGAGCGGAGCGGACGAAGCAATCCAGCGCACAATTCGAGACTCTGGATTGCTTCGCGGAGCCTGTCATCGGGCCGCGCTACGCGCGGACCCGTTGGCTCGCAATGACGGAGGCCTATGCGATGCAACAGCATCTGCCTGTGGTTATGGGCTCAAGGCCGGGACGACAGCATTCGTGTAGACGCTTGTTACAGCCGCTCGATGATCGTCACGTTGGCCATGCCGCCGCCTTCGCACATGGTCTGCAGGCCATAGCGCTTGTTGCGTTGCTTTAGCGCATTCACCAGCGTCGTCATCAGCTTGGTGCCGGACGAGCCGAGCGGGTGGCCGAGCGCGATCGCGCCGCCGTTGACGTTGAGCCGTTCAGGATCCGCCCCTGTCGTCTTCAGCCAGGCGGTCGGCACGGAGGCGAAGGCTTCGTTGACCTCGAACAGGCCGATGTCGTCGATCTTCATGCCCGTTTTTTTCAGCGCGCGTTCGGTCGCGTGCAGCGGCGCGTCCAGCATGATCACGGGATCGCCGCCCATCATTGTCATGTGATGAATACGCGCGAGCGGCTTGGCGCCAAGCGACTTCAAGCCGCGCTCGTTGACCACCACAACGCCGGAGGCGCCGTCGCAGATCTGGCTGGCGGAGGCTGCGGTCAGCTTGCCATTCTCCGCGATCAACTTGACGCCCTTGATGCCTTCAAGGCTCACATCGAAGCGGATGCCTTCGTCGATATGGTGGGTATCGGTCGTGCCGTCGGCGCGCGTGATTTCGACCGGGACGATCTCGTCATTGAAGCGGCCGGCTTGTGTTGCCGCGATTGCGCGCTGATGGCTTCGATAGGAATATTCGTCGAGCTCGTCCTTCGAGAGCCCGTATTTTTCCGCCATCATCTCCGCGCCGGTGAACTGGCTGAACATGATGTTGGGATAGCGCTTCTCGATGTTCGGGCTTTTGTAGTGGCCGAAGCCGTTCTTCGCCGGCAGCGCGGAAGCGAGTCCCATGGGCACCCTCGTCATCGATTCCACGCCCGCGGCGATTACGACGTCCATGGCGCCCGACATCACCGTCTGGGCCGCGAAGTGCAGTGCCTGTTGGGATGAGCCGCATTGCCGGTCGATCGAGGTGCCGGGCACGCTCTCGGGGAGTTTTGAGGCCAGAACCGCGTTGCGCGCGACGTTGTTGGACTGCTCGCCGGTCTGCATCACGCAGCCCATGATGACGTCCTCGATCTGCTCGGGAGCGGCACCCGACCGCTCCACCAGCGCATCCAGGACGGTGGCGGCGAGATCGGCCGGGTGCCAGCCCGCGAGACGTCCCCCCTTGCGGCCGCCGGCAGTGCGCGCGGCGGCGACGATATAAGCCTCGGCCATCTCTTTAATCTCCCTAGATCTTGTTTTTCGCTTGGTCTGGACGACGGCGCGGATTTAAGAGGCGGAAGGCAGTTTAGTCAATCGTTCAATTAACTCTTGAGATGGGCCGCGGCTTCAGCTTATCTGCGGGCCAGGCCCTCCGTGAAGGATCTGATCGCCCTTGAGTACCAGCGCCCCCAACAGGCTCCAGAGCGGCAGAAATACCACCGCCGACAAGTTACTCGTAGCGGCGAGCGAGTTGATGATCGAACGCGCCTCGATCGACGTATCCTTGAGCGACATCGCGCAGAAGTCCGGGGTCAATGCTGCGCTGGTGAAATATCACTTCGGCAACAAGGACGGGCTGCTTCTAGCGCTGCTCGCGCGCGATGCCGCGACCGAAATGGACAATCTCGAATATCTGCTGGCCCAGCCGATCACGCCGACGGCGAAGCTAAAGCTGCACATCGCCGGCATCATCCGCGCCTATCACCGCTTCCCCTATATGAACCGGCTGATCCATTACCTGCTGCATGAAAGCAGCGCGGAGTCGGCCGATGCAGTTTCGAAGTTCTTCGTGGCGCCACTATTGGACTTTCATCGCCGCCTGCTCGCAGAAGGCATCGCCGCGGGCGAGTTTCGCGACGTCGACCCGGTGCTGTTCTACACCAGCCTGATCGGCGCCTGCGACCACCTGTTCTTCGGTCGCCACGCGATGTCTCGCGCCATTGGCGTCGGCCCGGTCACGGACGAGGTTTGCCGCAATTACATCAAGCATATGGAAGCACTGATCTGCGGCGGCATGCTGGAACGCAAGGAGACGCAGCGTGAATTGGAAGAAGCGAATAGGGAGTAGCGAATAGCGAGGTTGTGGCCGGGAACGTCGGCGTGGCGCCATCCCCATTTGCTACTCGCTATTATCCAAACAAGCTCAGGAAACGCCCAAGGAGAAAATCAAAATGCAGTTGAAAGACGTTGCCGTTGTCATCACCGGCGGTGGTTCGGGCCTGGGGGCCGCTACCGCGCGCGCCATAGCCGCCAAAGGCGCGAAGATCGGCGTGCTCGATCAGAGCAGTGAGAATGCGGAAAAGATCGCAGCCGAGGTGAAGGGCGTCGCGCTGCACGCCGACGTCACCGACGAAGAACAGGTCAAGGCGGCGCTGGCCAAAGCGGAGGTCGCACATGGCGTCGCGCGCGTGCTGGTCAATTGTGCCGGCATCGGCGGCTCGCAACGCATCGTCGGCAAGGACGGCGTGTACCCGCTCGCGAAGTTCACCCGCGTCATTCATGTCAATCTGATCGGAACCTTCAACTGCCTGCGGCTGTTCGCGGAGCGGCTCGTGCCGGCCGAGCCGGTCGGCGAAGAGCGCGGTGTCATCATCAACACCGCCAGCGTCGCGGCCTTCGAAGGCCAGATCGGCCAGATCGCCTATTCTGCATCCAAGGGCGGCGTGGTCGGCCTCACGCTCCCTGCTGCGCGCGACCTCGCCCAGCACAAGATCCGTGTCAACACCATCGCGCCGGGCCTGTTCTTCACGCCCCTTCTGATGGGTTTGAGCGAAGAGGCGCGCAAGAGCCTGGGTGCGCAGGTGCCGCATCCGGCGCGGCTGGGCGACGCGTCCGAATATGGCGCCCTCGCCGTGCACATCGTCGAGAACGCGATGCTCAATGGTGAGACCATCCGTCTCGACGGCGCGATCCGCATGGCGCCGCGCTAGTTATTATGGCGCCGCGCTAGTTATTGTCGTCCCGGCGAAAGCCGGGACCCATAACCATCGGGCGCCATTGTTGCGAAGATCAATTGACACCGATCGCTTCGCAGAGAAGTTCCGCAGCATGGATCCCGGCTTTCGCGGGGACGACGAAAAAGAAGCCTCCGAGGTTAGCGCCGCTTCGAGGCGCCGCGGAATGACGGAGCCAATTCACGCACACCAACGCGAGTAACGCCCCATGAATTTCGATTTCTCCGACGAGCAAAAGCAACTCCGTGACGAAGCACGAAAATTCCTCGCTGAGAGATGTCCGCCGAAAGCGGTGCGTGCCGTGCTCGATGGCAAGGCGCCCTACGATCGCGAACTGTGGCAGGGCCTCGCCGAGATGGGCTTTCTCGGGGTCGCGATTCCGGAAAACTATGGCGGTGCCGGTGCCGGCCATCTCGAACTCTGCGTGATCGCTGAAGAGATGGGGCGCTCGCTCGCGCCGGTGCCATTCTCTTCGACCGTCTATCTTGCCGCGGAAGCGCTGCTGCTCGCGGGCAGCGAGGCGCAGAAGCAGAAATGGTTGCCGAAGATCGCTTCAGGTGAAGCGATCGGCACGCTCGCGCTGTTCGAAGGCAAGGGCAATCCGTCACCACGGGCAATCAGGCTAGCCGCATCGGGCGGTACGTTGAGCGGCGTGAAAATGCCTGTGCCCGATGGCGCGATCGCCGATTTTGCGATTGTTGCCGCCCGCACGGGGGTGAGCGGACGTGACACCGATATCTCGCTCTTTCTGACGGAGCTGAAGGGCGAGGGCGTCGAGGTCAAGTCGCTCTCCAACATCGATCCCACCCGCGGCCAGGCCGAGATCACCTTGAAGAATTGCAGGGCCGAGCCGCTCGGCCGCGCCAGTGAAGGCTGGAGCATTCTCACGCAACTGCTCGACCGCGCCGCGGTGTTGATGGCCTTCGAGCAGGTCGGCGGCGCCGATCGCGCCTTGGAAATGGGCCGCGACTATGCGCTCGACCGCATCGCCTTCGGCCGGCCGATCGGCTCGTTCCAGGCGGTCAAGCACATGCTCGCAGACATGTATGTGTCGGCAACGCTGGCGCGCTCGAATTCCTACTACGGCGCCTGGGCGCTTTCGACCAATTCGTCGGAATTGCCGGAAGCCGCCGCCGCGGCGCGCATCAGCGCGACCCAGGCGTTCCAGCACTGCGCCAAGAACAACATCCAGGTCCACGGCGGCATGGGTTTCACCTGGGAGTTCGACTGCCACATGTTCTACCGCCGTGCCAACGCGACGGCACTTGGCCTGGGCAGCCTCTCTTATTGGGAAGACGCGCTGATCGACCGCATGCGCAAGCGAAATGCGGCTTGAGTTGCAAGGACGTCATTCCGGGGAGCATCGAAGATGCGAGCCCGGAATCTAGAGGTTTGGATCGAGATTCCGGGTTCGCGCTTCGCGTACCCCGGAATGACAGGAGAGAGGATTCGTCATGAATTTCGACGACACTCCGCACGAAGCCGCCTTCCGTGCCGAAGCGCGCGCCTGGATCGCGGCCAATGCGCCCAAGCAATATGAAGACGAGCTGCGCAGATCCTCGCTCGGCCGCACCCAGCTCACCGGCGCCAACGTGCTCGAGGTCGCCAAGGCCTGGCAGAGGAAGAAGGCCGAAGCCGGCTGGGCTTGCCTGCATTGGCCCAGGGAATGTGGCGGCCGCGGCGCCTCTCCGATCGAGCGGGTGATCTGGCAGCAGGAAGAAGGGCCTTACGGCAGGCTCTCCGCGATGTTTATCATCGGGCACGGCATGTGCGGGCCGACCATGATGGCCTTCGCCAGTGAAGAGCAGAAGCGGCGCTATCTGCCGCCGCTGGCCTCTGGCGAGAAGATCTGGTGCCAGTTGTTCTCCGAGCCTTCCGCAGGCTCGGACGTCGCGGGCCTGCGCAGCCGTGCGGAGAAAAGCGGTGACGAATGGATCGTCAACGGCCAGAAGATCTGGACGTCGGGCGCGCATTATTCCGACTACGGCATTCTGCTGACACGGACTGACCCTGCCGCGCCAAAACACAAGGGGCTCACCATGTTCTTCCTGGACATGAAGAGCCCGGGCATTGAGGTGCGGCCGATCAAGCAGGCGAGCGGACAATCTGATTTCAACGAGGTCTATTTCACCGACGTTCGCATTCCGGATGCCCAGCGTCTAGGCGCTGTCAATGACGGCTGGAATGTCGCGCTGACCACCTTGATGAACGAGCGCATGTCGATCGGCGCCGGCGTCGCTACCGGCTTTCCGGAACTGTTCGAGTTCTGCAGCAATCTGGTGCTCGAGGACGGCCTCGCCATCGACGACCGCAATGTGCGCTCGAAACTGGCGAATTGGGCTGTGAAGGCGAGCGGGCTGAAATATACCAGCTTCCGCGCCATCTCCGCGCTCTCCCGCGGCGAGCGGCCGGGGCCGGAAAATTCCATCGGCAAGCTCGTGGCGGGCTCGATGATCCAGGAGGTTGCGATGTTTGCGCTCGATCTGCAGGGCGCGGCGGGTGTGTTGAACGGACCGGAGGCGGAACTCGCCGGCAAGTTTCAAGCGATGCTGCTGCGCGCGCCGGGCACGCGTGTCGAAGGCGGCACCGACGAGATCATGCGCAACATCATCGCCGAGCGCGTGCTGGGCCTGCCCGGCGACATCCGTGTCGACAAGGATGTGCCGTTCAACCAGATACCGACGAAGGGGCGGAGCTAGAGATTACGACGTCATTCCGGGCGCGCGAAAGCGCGAAGCCGGAATCCAGAAGTTTGGGATCGAGATTCCGGGTTCGCGATTTCGCCGCGCCCCGGAATGACGAGGAGAGAGACACCATGAACTTCGATGACACCCCGCAGGAAGCCGCTTTTCGTGCGCAAGCGCGCCAATGGATCGATGCCAATGCGCCGAAAGAGCTGGAAGCCGAGCTTTCGCAATCCTCGCTGGGGCGGATCAAGCTCAAGAACCACGACATCGTCGAGGTGGCAAAGCGCTGGCAGAAGAAGAAGGCGGATGCGGGATGGGCCTGCCTGCAATGGCCGAAGGAATATGGCGGTCGCGGCGCCTCGCCGGTCGAGCGCGTGATCTGGCAGCAGGAAGAGGGCCTCTACGGCAAGCTGACCCAGCCCTTCCAGATTGGCGAAGGCATGTGCGGGCCGACCGTGATGGCCTATGGGTCAGAGGCCGACAAGCGGCGCTATTTGCCGAAGATCGCGTCAGGCGAGGAAATCTGGTGCCAGCTCTTTTCCGAGCCCGCGGGCGGCTCCGATGTCGCGGGCCTGCGCACCCGCGCGGAGAAACGCGGCGGTGAGTGGATCATCAACGGCCAGAAGATCTGGACGTCGGGCGCGCATTATTCCGATTACGGCATCCTGATCACCCGCACCGATCCCACCGTGCCCAAGCACAAGGGGCTCACGATGTTCTATATCAGCATGAAGAGCTCCGGCGTCGAGGTGAAGCCGATCAAGCAGGCCAATGGCCTGCAGGAGTTCAACGAGGTGTTCTTCACCGACCTGCGCATTCCTGATTCGCAGCGGCTGGGCGCAGTCGGCGACGGCTGGAACGTGTCGTTGACGACCTTGATGAACGAGCGCATGTCGATCGGCGCGCGGCTCACCACCGGTTTCTCGGAAATCTTCGCCTTCTGCAACAGCCTGATGACTGAGGATGGCCCCGCCATCGACGATCGCGCCACGCGTGAGAGGCTTGCGAATTGGGCTGTGAGGAACAGCGGCCTGAAATACACCAGCTACCGCGCGGTCTCGGCGCTGTCGAAGGGCGAGCGTCCGGGACCGGAAAATTCCATCGGCAAGCTGGTGGCGGGCTCGATGCTGCAGGACATCGCCGCTTACGCGATGGACCTGCAGGGCGCGGCCGGCGTTCTCAACGATCCGGACGTGGCGGAGGCGGCCGGCCAGTTCCAGCAGATGCTGTTGTCGTCGCCCTCGATGCGCATCGCCGGGGGCACCGACGAAATCCTCCGCAACATCATCGCCGAGCGGGTGCTCGGATTGCCAGGGGATATTCGCGTCGACAAGGATGTGCCGTTCAACAAGATTCCGACCAAGGGACGTGGTTGACACCCCTCATTCCGGGCGCGCGAATGCGCGACCCCGGAATGATACCGGAGAGAGTTGCTCATGACTTCCATCGCAGCCGACAAGGCGCAACAACAGCCGATCGAGATTCTGGAGGAGCTGCTCGCCGCGCGCTTCTCCTGCCGCGCCTTTCTGTCCAAACCCGTGCCGGGTCCGACCATCGAGCGTATCCTTGCTGCCGCACAAAGGACGGCATCCTGGTGCAACAGCCAACCCTGGCGGCTGGAGATCACCTCGGGCGCGGCCACGCAGAAATTCCGCGAGGTGATGTATGCGGCGGCCTCGAGCGGCAAGCCCACTGCCGGCGACTTTCCGTTTCCGCGCGAATATCGCGGCGTCTATCTGGAGCGCCGGCGCGAGAGCGGCTTCCAACTCTACAATTCGCTCGGCATCGCGCGCGGCGACAAGGCGGGCTACGCCAGGCAGTCGCTGGAGAACTTCAATTTCTTCGGCGCGCCCCATGTCGCCATCGTCCACAGCGACGAGGCGCTCGGCGTCTATGGCGCGATCGACTGCGGCGGCTACGTCACGAGCTTCATGCTGGCGGCACAGGCGCTCGGGGTCGCCACCATTCCACAGGCGGCGCTGGCGTTTCATTCCGACGTGGTCCGCGCCCATTTCGGCCTTGCCGATGACCGCCACGTCGTCTGCGGGATTTCGTTCGGCTATCCGGATCTGGCGCACAAGGCCAACAGCTATCGCACCACGCGTGCCGAGATCGCCGATGCGGTCAGGTTCTTCGACGACTAGGCGCTGCCATTAACTTAGGACACGCGTCATTCATATTGATGAACCGGACCGGCGTTGTGCGCCTTCACGTTGCCGCGCCCGCATCGGCCTAGATGGGCCCGTCGTCGCGTCCGTTGGCGGATTTCTCCCGAGTTTCATAGGCTTCCAGCAATGCTATTGACAAAAGCCGTTCCAACATCTTGAGTTGCAAGGCCCTCGCATCCACGATGCACAATTGTAGCTGGGCAATGATCTTGTCGAGTGCAGGTTCGGTCACGGCTATAAACCCGGAATAGCAGCGAGTCGCATGCAGATGCCGCCCAAGCCCGCCGCATTGAAGGCCGATGAAACGACGGCTTTCGGCCTTCGGCTTATGAGGAGCTTTCTTGCGTTGCGCAGCATGCGGCACCGTGAGGAGCTGATTGCGTTTGCCGAGCGGCTGCTCGAAGAAGAACGGAAGTCCCCGGTCGAGCCCGCCGACTGACCTCGGCAATCCTCCGCCAGGTTGATGGCGAGCAGGTCAGTGGCGAATCGCTTGGTCCGATCCGACCGGAAGGCGCTTCCCGGCATTTCTTCGAATTGCAGAGTAACGCGCGGGCTTTTCACCAAGCCTGCGATTGCGTCGACAAAGGCCGGAGCGCGCCATCTCCAGTCCGATTCCCCGTTTTGCACTCAATGCCTCCCGCGCAACGAGCAGGTTAATATTGAACAACCTTTAGTCAATCGCAAACAGGCCGCTCGGGAACAAAATCGCAGTAGCGTGATCATCAATCGCCGAGGATTGAGCGGCGTCGTTGATCCAGGTCCAATCGCCTCCGGAAAACTGCGCGGGATGATGCCCGTCAGAATCGCGGCGGACGTTTTTCGGCGAAGGCCTTGACGCCTTCCTTGATCTCCTCGCCATGCATGCTGTCGCGATGGCGCTTGTCGGCGGCGGCCTCGTCCAGGCTGGCGCGCGCGAACTCGTTGATGGTCCGCTTCATGCCGCGCATGGCGATCGGCGCATTGGCGGCGAGTGCGGCCGCGAGCCGGTCGACTTCCTCGTCCAGCGCTTCGGCTGACGCCAGCGCGGTGAGATAGCCGATCCGCAGCATCTCGGCGGCATCGATCTTCTGTGCCGTCAGGAACAGTTTCTTGGCATTATCGACGCCGAGCCGGGACACGTAGCGCTTGATGCCGCTCTTGTAGTAGTGCAGCCCTAATCGGGCCGCCGGCATGAACATCTCGCAGGTGTCGACGCCGATGCGGAAGTCGCAGGCCAGCGCGAGGTCGGTCGCGCCGCCATAGACGCCGCCATTGAGGCGGCAGATGGTCGGCAGGCCTAAATCCTCCAGGCGGTCGACGACGACCTCGAACGCCGATCCCGCCGTCTGCTCCTGCGCGGTCGCCGTGCGTTCGGCGATCGAGCCGAGATCGTAGCCGGCGCTGAAGGCACGGCCGGTGCCGGTCAGGACGACCACGCGTATGGCAGGATCCGCCTCGATCGCATCGAACAGCTTCAAGAGTGCATCGAGATCCTCCGGCTGCAGCCGGTTCAGGTGCCGGGGGCGGTTGAGGCGGATGGTGGCGCGCGTGCCATCGCGCTCGAGAAGGGGCGGGCTCGCCGCTTCGCTGTCTGCGGCAGGTTGAAGTCGGGTCATTGATTCTCCAGCGCGCGCCGCTTGGCCTCGGCATCGATGGTCTGAGCGAGATCGGGATGACGCGCCACTAACAGGCGGAAGTCGACAAGGTCTAGCACCAGGAGCTTTGACAAGCGCGTGGTGGTGATATTCGCGGAGCGCAGGTTGTTGCCGAGCAGGGCCATCTCGCCGAAGAACGCACCTTCGCCGAGCCGCACTTTCTTGCCGGGCAGGTCGACCTCCACTTCGCCCGAGGCGATGAAATACATGCAATCGCCGCGCTGGCCCTTGCGGATGATCACGACGCGCGGCGGCAGGTCGAGCGTGCGCAGCATATGCGTGACGTCGGCGATCGCCGCGGGGCCGAGATTGGCGAAGAACGGCACCTTGGTCACCGATTCCCATGTCCTCAAGAAATTGTCGCGCCGGGTCTCGGCGGCAAAGCCGGTCGCGAGGATACCGGTCCACAGGCCGAACACGCCAAGCCCGCAGATCATCACCACGCCCGCGACCAGCCGGCCGAGTGGGGTGATCGGCACCGCGTCGCCATAGCCCGTGGTGGTCAGCGTCACCACCGCCCACCACAGCGCCGAGGGCAAATTGCCGAACACCGCCGGCTGCGCCTCGCGCTCGAGGGCGTAGACCGCGGCCGAGCCCAGAAACAGCACCATCAGAAACAGCACCAGCACACTGAGCAGCGGACCGGATTCCAGCACCAGCACCCGGCGCAATTGCCGCAAACCGGGAACGCCCGGAAAAACCTTGACGATCCACAGCACCGCGAACAGCCATGCCGTCCTGTCGCCGGCACCACACAGCAACGCGATGGGCACGGCGATCGCGCAGACGGCGTCCACGAGTCCCCGGCCGGACAGCAGATATCGCGTGCCGCCGCCGGTGCTCGCGGCGCGGCGAATCCGCACCAGCCATTCGAAGGCAAAAAACGCGAGGCACCCCCACAGCACGCCTTCGATCCAATGCCGCGCCGCGGCGTAGGCCTCATCGATGGTGAGCAGCACGACCATGAGAATGCCAATCGTGACGGCTGCATAGGCCGCCTTGGTCATGTTCCGGCCGGCGGTGGCGGTCACAAATTCTGCCAGACCCGGAAAAGCTTCTGGCTTGGACATTCGACGGCGCTGCCCGCTATCAGAGAAAAAATGCGATCCGGCCGCGACTTGGCCGGGGACGACAAGGTGCCCGGACGGGACAGGGCCGTCAACGAGGCTTGCGGCAGCCGGAAATCCGCTCCCCGTCCGCAGCGCGCGCTTCGACCTCAGAAAAGCGATGCGGCGAGCGCGGGCGGAAAAACCGCTACCTGCGAAATATTCCCCGAAAACGGCCCAAATCGCGGAGAAAACTTCGCTTTTTGGCCGTATATCAACCAGGGTGACGGACACTATATGGAATTTTGGATCCGCTGAACCCTTCATTTCTTAAAGTCTGGTTGGCCCGATGGATACCTCACATCTTGCCGAACACGCAGGCGCTGCCGGCAGTTTCTTTGCCTCGATCTTCGTAGTGGCCACGCTCTCGATGCGGACCATGATCCCGCTCCGCGTCTTCGCGATCCTTACCAACATCGTGCTGATCGCCACCGCGATCCCGATCCACAACTACCCGACCCTGGTGCTGCATTCGGTGCTGCTGCCGCTCAACGTCTATCGGCTGCACCAGATGCTGCAGCTGGTGCGCGACGTCAAAAAATCCGTCAGCAGCGATCTCTCGATGGAATGGCTCAAGCCGTTCATGACCGAGCGCAAATGCAGGGCGGACGAGGTGCTGTTCTACAAGGACGAGAAGGCCGACAGCATGTATTACATCGTCAGCGGCCGCTATCGCCTGGTCGAGTCCGGCATCGAGCTGCCGGTCGGCGCCATCGTCGGCGAGTTCGGGATGCTCTCGCCCTCCAATGTGCGCACCCAGACCCTGGAATGCATCGAGGACGGCCTCGTCCTTTCCGTCAGCTACGACCAGGTGGAGCAGCTCTACGTGCAGAACCCGGCGTTCGGCTTCTATCTGTTGAAGCTCGCCAGCGCGCGCCTGTTCGAGAACATCGGCAAGCTCGAGGAGCGGCTGGCGCAGCAGACGCCGCCGACCGTCGCGGCCGAGACCGCTTGAGGCGGGGCGCAACAGGTGACCGGCATCCTCTCTTCGCTGCGCTATCTGCTCGCCGACTTCATCGGCGAGGAAGACGGCACGCCGCCCTGCCTGCCAGAGGGCCTGCCGGAGGGTGCCGCATGCGTCGTGAGCGAGGGCATCCATCTCTTGACCGATTACCAGAGCGCCGCTTACGCCCAGCTTTATGTCGAGCGCCTGCGCCGCTTCATGGGCCGGCCCGGCGTCGATGCCGCGCTGTTTCGCGAGATCGCGCGACTCATGGCGATGCGCATGAGCTACCAGGATGCGATCCGCATCGCGCAGCTCAAGCTTGCCGAGTTCGAGAACGGGGCGCCGCCGTCCACCGACATCCTCCGATTTCGTTTCGACGAGCTGATCGGCGCGCTGCCCCAGTTGGCGGCCGATCCGGTTTGGATGGTGCTCGGCGAGCTTGGCTGGCTGCACAGGCGCGTCGCGATCCCGTTTTCGACCAGGAGCCGCTGGGGCATTCGCCGCCTGAAGCTCGAAGCGGGCTTGCGGCGCTGGCGGCTGTTCTCGGCGCGATACGAGCAGGAGCGGGTCTGGGTGGAGCGCTGGCTGCATATGATCAGCCGCGCTTTGGTCAAGCAGCCGAGCGCGGCATTCGCTATCGTGCAGACCGCGACCATGGTGCAGGGTTTCGGCGATGCCTACCGCCACGGCCTTGCCGATTGGCACGCGATCATCGACGGACTCGTCAAACCGACCTTCGACGGCACCCTGCCGCTCTCCGATCTCGCCGGCGCGATCGGAGAGGCGCGCGCCGCCGCGATGCCCGATCCGCGCCAGGCCTCCTTGAAGCGCGCCATCGCCGAGATCCGCGCCCGCGCATTGGCCGATGCCGCCGAGGCGAATGCGGCGGAGTGAGGGCTCTCCACTCGTCATGGCCGGGCCTTCGCCTCGCCGAAGGGGCTTCGGCCCCGCAGGCGGGGCAAGCCCGGGCCTGACGAGCAAGGGGTGAGGACCTTCGCTTCGCCATCCAGATTCATTTTCAGTAGCCGTCCCGTCATTGCGAGCGTAAGCGAAGCAATCCAGAGCCCAGCCCGTGATTCTGGATTGCTTCGTCGCGTTGCTCCTCGCAATGACGTCGAGAAAGACACACTTCCACATTCCCGCGGCACAATCGCGCCCGGGTGGATGCGTCGAGACGCGTCCCTCGGAAGATCGAGGGCGCAGGGAAGACCGGGTGCCCGCAGCACACCCACGGCCCCCGCGCAAAAAAAGGTTGCGCGAGCGCGCGTTGACCACAGGTGAGCGCGGCAATCACGCCGGCCTTCCCTGCGCGATGGCTTTACGGCTTATACGGGCTCTCCCCGGTGAACCAAGCTTGTTTGCCACCGTCATTGGCGCGATGCGCGAGGCAGCGTCGCCAACTTGGCGCCTTGCATGGGCGCGCCAGGACCACACGACTTCGCCGTCCGCGAGTGCACCGCTCGTCCATCGGCACAGTCCCGCGTCCACCGCATTCCACCCCACGTCCGTGACGATCGCGATACGTCCCTCGATAACGGGTTGGAACAAAACGAGAACATAGAGGAGGAGCTGGGGGGAGTCAAGAGGGCGAGGGTGCCCGGGCTGCCGTTCGCGTTTGGTGAGGCTTCGATCCCGAGTCACGAAAGCCAAACGTCCAAATTGGGGTTTGGACAACCTGCATATTGGAATCCCTCCGATTCCGTTTTGCATAGCTTTCACGGACGTCCCTTTAGATGTGGTGCTGGGGATAACTCGTGAAAGTTGCCGTCCTGGTTGTAGGGACGTGTATGCCTACGACACCCACAGCGGCCGACCTATTTGATACGCACGAACACCGCGGAACATAGCGAACCGGAACAACTTTGATGACGACAGGGTATGGTCGCCAATACGAGTACGATTTCTTCCTGAGCCGTCGTGGGTCCGTGGGTCGAATCGCCCAGGAGGTCGCCGACGTTTTGCGCGAGAAGGGTTACAGGGTCATTGTCCAAGACTACGATTTTCAGCTAAGTGACAGCGTGATTGAGAGGATGCACGAGGGTGTGAAAACCTCGCGCGACCTTATCATCCTCTTTACGAGTGACTACGAAAAGTCCGCTTACACCCGCAAGGAGTTCACCAGTTTCGAGGCGCAAAGGCTGAGACAGCCGGATGAGCGGCACACGATCATTCTCCGCTGCGAGGATGTCTCGCCAGACGGTCTTCTAGCAGATGTGATTTACCAAGACCTTGTGGGGATTGAGGACGCTGATGAGCGTAGGCGTCGCATCATTGCCGCCGCCGAGCGCCAAGCGACGGCAACCCCACCTCCGCCGCGACCATTCATCGGTGTGCCCCCGCGTATTCCGAGTTTTACTGGACGTGAGGACCAACTTTCTCGGCTTGATGCAATCCTGATCCACAATAAGCCCGCCGTCGTCACCCAAGCTGTTCAGCGCGTCGCGGTGCAGGGCATGGGAGGCGTGGGTAAAACCTCGCTGGCCGTTGAGTACGCATACCGCTACCGCAGCTTGTACGCGGGCGTTTGCTGGTGTCCGGCTGAGACGCGCGAGGGACTCTGTGCTGCTCTCAAGGACCTCGGGGTCGCTCTTGGTTGTGATGCCTCGAACGCGGCTAATCCAGAGGACATGGCGAAAGCAGTGCTCCACCGCCTCGCCGAACAGCGCGCAAATTGGCTGCTGGTGTATGATAACGCGGTGAGTCCAAACGAAATTGCCAAGTTTCTCCCTTCTGCAGGCGCCCGGGTGTTAATCACGTCGCGTTTTTTTGACTGGATCGGGCTGGCCGATGAAGTGGCGCTTACTGCACTATCGCCTGAAGAAGCGGTGTCGTTCCTTCAGAGCCGCGCAGGATGGCAGGATGTAGCAGGCGCGAGAATACTCGCGGAGGCCTTGGGATACCTGCCGCTCGCCCTCGATCATGCAGCCGCTTATTGCAAACGTGCTCAGGTAAGTTTTGGAGAATATGCGAAGAAGGCAGCGACCCTCATGGCGAGCGCGCCGCGTGACGTACTATACCCCCGGAGCGTCGCGGCGACTTTCGACCTCGCTCTCGCTGAGGCCGAGGCGCGCTGCCCTGCCGCAGAAGAGGTCATGGCGTTTCTCGGCTATTGCGCGCCAATGCGCGTTCCTATTTATTTTCTGGAAGCCTTGCCCAATCGGGAGCAGGCCATATCGGTGCTCGCCGAACTGTCACTCATAAAACATGATCCATATGAGGATGGGGTTCCGGCAATCACGACGCACCGCTTGGTGCAAGCGGTTGCGCGTCGCCGGACCGAAGCCAGAGGCACCGCCAAAGCAACTTTAGAGCGCGTCTCGAAGGCGTTATCAACGAAGCCCCCGCCGAGTCCTCGAAAAGGCGGTTTTCTGAACCTCCAACAAGTCATTCCGCTGGTGCGCTCCATGGCTCATCAGCGGCACTGGTTTCGGCACAACGTTTGGCACCTGATTCGTGAGTTCGCGCATTACGCCGAAAGATACGAGCGCGGCGCTGACCAGTTCGACGCGGCTGGCCATCCGGACAAAGCGAAACAGGCGCGCGAAAAAGCTTCCGAGTTGCGCGAGAAAGCGTCGCGGCTTGAAAGCAGATTTGGCCGCCCTCTTTAGCTGATCTGCAGGCACCTTCTTCGGGCTGCTGAGTAGAAGCAGCGGATGGTAGTATTACCGAGGCAGCGAAGCTGATTTGTGCTTGTCTTACAAGCGTTTGCCGAAGCGCTCGGTCCTCCCCTTGGGAGCGCCCAAGCCTGAGCCGCGTGTGCGGGGTCATGAGACCCGACGCACTCCTTGCCGCCTTAATCACTGCGATATTCTCTTGCGCGACACTATCCCCGCGTGCCGTATTGGATAACACCGCCGCTCGTCACCCTTGTCGCGCACGTACTCGTGGCCGAGCTTGAACGTAATCCAGCCGTCGCGCAGACCGATTGCGGGACCGCGCTGATCGTCCCACGCATAGCGACGAACCGGGTAAGAATGTAGCTCCATAACTTCGAGATTCCGGGTCCGCGCTGGCGCGCGCCCCGGAATGACGAATGCCTGGGTAGAGAGACGAGGACCGCTCATGCGGTTTGCGCCGTAGTCTCGCCGAGGATCAGGATTGCTGCGAAAGTTCGGTTGCACATGGAAGAAGCGCACGCCAGCCGCCAACGCGCCCGTAGCTGAAATACGTCTAATCCCAACAGAACCGTGCGCGGTCCGCAGGGCCGCAAACACTCACCGCAACTTCTGCCAACCGCGCTCTTGCGCCTTTCCGCGGGATCGCCGATGACCCTGTGTGGGCAGGCATCCCGGAGCAGTGCATGCAGCAATCCGAACGTTCACCTCAATTTTCATCCCGCCTCATCGATCAATACGCGCTCGTAACTGGCGCCCCTCAAGGCATCGGACGCGCGGTCGCTGTTCGCTTCGCTCAGGAAGGTGCCAACGTTGCCATCAATTTCATCGGATCGCGGGCGGTCGCTGAGGATGCGCTGGCGCGCGTGGAGGCGGCGTCGCGCGAGCGGGGGCATGGCAAGCGGGACCATTTCGTTATCGAGGCGGATATCGGTAGCGAAGCTGAGATCGCGCGGATGTTCGAGGCGGTGCTCGCACGCTGGCCGCGGCTGGATTGCCTGGTCAACAATGCGGGCTTCCAGAAGGAGTCGCCGAGCGAGGCGCTGGATGTCGAGACCTATCGTCGCATTCTCGAGGTGAACCTGAACGGGGCCGTGCTCTGCGCGAGGCATGCGCTTGCGCACTTCGTCGCGCGCGGCGGGGGCGGCAACATCATCAACTGCTCCAGCGTCCACCAGATCATCCCCAAGCCCGGCTATCTCGCCTATTCGATCAGCAAGGCGGCGATGGCCGGTCTGACGCGGACACTGGCGCTCGAATTTGCCGGCCGCGGCATTCGCGTCAATGCCGTCGGCCCCGGCGCGATCGACACGCCGATCAATGCGGCGTGGACGGGCGATCCCGCCAAGCGCGCAGTGGTCGAGGGGCACATTCCACTCGGGCGTGTCGGCAGGGCCGAAGAGATCGCCGCCGTGTTTGCATTTCTCGCCTCTAGTGAGGCGAGCTACATCACCGGGCAGACCATCTACGCCTGCGGCGGCATGACGCTGTTCGGCGAATTCCGCGAGAATTGGGCGAGCTGACCGACGCGCTGTGACCCGTCATCCCGGCGCAAACGGCTTTGCCGTTTTGTCGCCAGAGGGCGTTCGCGCAAGGGAGCCTCGAAGGATGCACGGCCCCGCTCGTGCAGCGCTGAGCGCGGCGGCACGTTGGCCCGATTTTGCGCGGCTGAATAGCCGCCGGCTGTCCGCCGAAATACCAAAGCCTTAAAAAGGCGCGGCAATTCAGGGTTGGCGGCAAGGTGCCCACCGTCGTGGCGATTGCAAAAACCAGCGCGAATTCACCTTTGTTTCCAGCCGCTCGCAAGGTCGGCGGTGGGATGGCACCGTTCGGCCACACCTGCCGTTTTTCAGGTTCCCGACAGGTGCAATCTGCCTGCGGAGATGCCATAAAAGGCCATAGGGGCTTATTGGCCGGGTTTGAGAACAAGTTGCGCTGAACGCCTCCATTTCCCGCGTGCCAAGCTTGCTAGTCAAGGGACGTCAGCTTGTCGCTTCCATCTCTTTCGTCGTCGGTTCCTTTGGGCGCGCTGATCGGCTGGATGCTGCTGCTCACCGTGAAGCACATCATCGCCGATTTCGTGCTGCAGACCGGATGGATGGCCCACGGCAAGGACCAGAAGACCGGCTGGGCGCTGCCGCTTCTGGCCCATTGCCTGGTACATCTTGCGGTTGCATTAGCGCTGATCCTGATCGTGGCGCCGCGCTTCTGGTTCGTGGCCTTCATCGATTTCGCCATCCACATCATCATCGATCGCATCAAGGGCCTGGTCTCGTCGCGCTTCGGCCTGACGCCGGAGCATCCGTGGTTCTGGACCGTGATCGGCGTCGACCAGGCGCTGCATCACCTCACTGGTTTCGCGCTGTCGATTTTCATGGCGGCGAATTGAGGGGCTATTTCAGCCAGGGCCGACTCTGCCGAGTTCAGAGGGCATGTTCATCATGATCACGACTGCGCGGAAGCCGCGCTCATTCCGATTCGTGGCTCCCGATCAAGGCATCCGTGAAACTACCGGCGCGCCTGGTTAACCTTTCGTTAGCAGATTGCATTGCATCCTCAGTATCAAGAGGATCTGCGATGTTTTCCAGCCGCGACGCCTACGACAATGAGCGCTGCCCGGTGCGGGAAGAGCTGCTCGGCGAGATGTACCGCGCGAGCGAGCATGGGCTCGCCAGGCTCGTCGAAAGCGTCTCGTCCGACGTGCGGGCGCAACTCGCGCTGTTCTGCTACCGCAGGAGCCATCTGCATTCGCTGGCGCTCGCGATTGCCGCAAGCTGCAGCGAGCGCGAACTGGCCCAGTTGGGCGGCCGTGTCGGTTCGGTCCTCTACGCCCAATCGCGCGCATCCGCCGGCCGCACAAAGCCCTCAACCGGTCGCAAGCCGATCACGCTCTCGACCAAACCACTCGCCACCTTCTCGCCGCTCAGCGATGAGGAGGATGATGTCGGTGAGGCGGTGACGGCCTGATCTCACGCTCGTCGCCCTGGCGAAAGCCAGCGCCCATAACCCCGACATACGACAAGGACTACGTCATTGCGAGGAGCGCAGCGACGAAGAATCCAAAACGTCGCGCATGGCTCTGGATTGCTTCGCTTCGCTCGCAATGACGGTGACTGCAACACGATCAAAGCGCCGGCAGCCCGTGCTTCCGTCGCGCCATGGTGCATTCAGGGTCGCCCGGCATGCAGGTGCGGCACACGTCGGGGCGGATCGCGTAGATCGCGCAGGAGGTGGCGACGCCGATGCGGCCCGTGAGCGCCGCGCAGCGGTCGTTCTCGCAGGCCATGCCGGATCCGCGCGCATTCACCAATTGCTCGGGAATGAGCTCGAGCGCGGCGTCATCCTCGGTCGAGAAACGCGGCCAGTTTTCCGAATAGGCGCAGCAGGCGCCGCAGGTGACGCACGGGTTGTCCGTCGCAGCGGAAGTGCAGTCCAAGCTATCAGACATCCTTCGGATGCTCCCACACCAGGCTGCGCCGCCATTTGGCACGCAGCGCATCGCGCCTTTCGGGGTATTTCTCGTCGAGATATTGCGCATCGATCACGCGGTCGGTGCGGAAGCTGCGAAAATCGCGTCTGAGCTCGCACCAGGCCGCGAGGATGCGCACCGCCTCGTGATAGCCGATCGCGATCGGCCAGATCGTGCGCTCGCTATCGCGGCCCTGCTCGTCGCGATAGTGCAGCGCGATCTTCTTGCCTTCGTGAATCTGGCTGCGCGTCCGCGCCATGTCGATGCGATCGGGCTCTTTCCGCCAATTGGCGCGGGCGCGGCTGGCGGGCTCGAGCACGAAGGGGCGCAGCCGCTCCGGCACCGTGTCGGCGATCTTGGCCATCAGGTCCTCGGCCGCGCGCGCCAGCACCGCATCGGCATTGTTGGCCACCCATTGCGCGCCGAGCACCGCCGCCTCGATCTCGTCCGGTGTCAGCATCAGGGGCGGCAGGTCGAAGCCTTTTTCCAGGATGTAGCCCATGCCGGCCTCGCCGCGGATCGGCACGCGCTGGCCGATCAGCGTTGCGATGTCGCGATAGATCGTGCGCTTGGAGGTCTCCAGTTCGGCCGCGATCGCATCCGCCGTCAGCGGATTGCGCGACCTTCGCAAGACCTGAATGATCTGAAACAGCCGGTCGGCGCGTCTCATGGAATTTCTCGTGTGAAAACGAGGACTTGCTGCTGCTGACAGGATGTTGGCAGCAGGGGTTTTCTATAACGGGACAACGCTTCAAATGAAGGGATCTTGTCCATGACCACTCTCTATAACCTGGATGTCGGCGGCTGTTGGCAGTCGCTGCAGACGAGACTGGGTTGTTTGGCATTCGAACGCCTGGTCACTCTCAATGTCGCCTCCGGTGACCTTCGCCTCGCGCTGATCGGCCTGCTGTCGGCTGCGCTCAGTGCGGCCGCGAACGCCTGGGTCGAAAATATCGCCCGCCGCGCGCTTCAGGGAGCCCAATTCGCCAGGTCCCTGACGGCTGCTGACACCATGGTGGCAGCAGGACGGCGCTAGGGCTTACCGCCATCACGACATCGGGAGCTCGCGCATGATCACCCTGTTTGGCTTTGGCACCGGTTTCGGCCTGCCGGAAATCAGCCCCTTTGTGACCAAGACCGAGGTCCAGCTCAAAATGGCTGGCCTCGCCTATCGCAAGGAACGGGCGATGCCGCCGGCCTCGCCCAAGGGGCAGCTCCCCTTCATCGAGGACGAGGGGCAGGCGATCGCCGATTCTACCTTCATCCGCGCCCATATCGAGCGCAAATACGGCTTTGATTTCGACGAGGGCCTCGACCGGGCGCAGCGCGCGCAGGCCTGGGCCTTCGAGCGGATGATCGAGCATCATGTTTACTGGGCGCTGGTCGGCGCGCGCTGGGTCGATCCGGAGAATTTCGCCAAGGGGCCGGCGCATTTCTTCGATGGCGCGCCGGAACACGCCCGCGAGAAGCTGCGCGAGGACGCGCAGTTCCGCGTCGCCGAGAACTATCTGTTGAGCGGCCTCGGCCGCCACGCGCCGGACGATGATGTCGAGCTCGCGGTGCGCTCGCTGTTCGCGCTCTCGGTGCAGCTCGGCGACAAGCCCTATCTGATGGGCGCGAAACCCTGCGGCACCGACGCCACCGCCTTCGGCGCGCTGGCCGGAATCCTGACGCCGTTCTTCTCATCGCGTTTGCGGGAGCGGGCGGAGCAGTTTGCCAATCTCGCCGCCTATGTCGATCGGATGATGGGCCAATATTATCCGGAATTCGCGTGGAAGGCCGAGCGCGAGGCGGCGTGACTCTCTTCTCCCTCTCCCCGCACTTCGCGGGGAGAGGGGCTGTCTCCACGCACTGAACTCGCGGTGACTCCCCATCACCGGGATCGCATCTTGCGGTGCGATCCGACCTCTCTCCGCAAGCGGGGCGAAGTGGACTGAGCCCGCGGCGAGAGCAATTCTCAAATACTATTGCGACGCCGTCACCCCCTTCAACGCCGCCACTTCCGCTTCCAATTCCGCAATCCTTGCATCGCGCGCGGCGAGCGCTGCGGCAACATCGGCGGCATCGAATTTTTGCGGGATGTGCTGCGGGCAGTTGGTGTCCCAGGCCGCGACCGTGAACAGGATCACCTGCTCAGGCCTCGCGCGATAGCCTTTCGGCATCAGGGATTGCGTCAGCGCGGCATCGTCGTCGACGACGCGGGCTTCGCCCCAGATCTTCACGCGCCGGCGATGCGCGTAATCCATCACGAAGATATACGCCTTCGGGTTTTCCGAGAGATTGCCTTGCGTGATGTACTGGCGATTTCCTGCGTAGTCGGCGAAGGCCAGGGTGTGCCTGTCCAGCACCTTCAAGAAACCCGGAGGGCCGCCGCGGTGCTGGATGTAGGGCTGGCCGCAGGCCGAGGCGGTGGCCAGATAAAAGCTGTTGGCCTCGCCCAGGAACGCCGCGAGGTTCTGGTCGATTTCGGTGCGCCAGCCGCGCTGCTCCATCAGCGCATAATGCTCGCGCGAGCCCTTGCGGGCCTGGATCGATTTGACCGCCGGCGTGAAGGCAACGTCGCTCGGATAGACATGGGTCTCTGACATCGGAAACGTCTCCCGCGGGCTTGCGGCCCGGTTTTGCCGCCCAAGATGGATCTTTTGCCGGCTAAAACAATCAGGCCGATTGACACTTCATCGTTGCAGGATATGCAATAATATCCATGGACCGGATCGAAGCCATGCAGGCCTTTGTGACGGTGGCGGACGCCCACGGCTTTGCGCCCGCCGCCCGCAAGCTCGGCCTGTCGCCGCCGGCGGTGACGCGGCTCATCGCCGCGCTCGAAGAACGGCTCGGCGTGCGGCTGTTGCAGCGGACCACGCGCCAGGTGTCGCTGACCGATGCCGGCGCGCGCTATCTCGAGCGTGCCAGGCGCATCCTCGCCGATATCGAGGAAGCCGAGCTCGCGGCCGAAGGCGAGCGCACCCGCCCGACCGGCCGGCTTGTGGTCTCGGCGCCGGTCGGCTTCGGCCGGCTGCATGTCAGCCCGGTGATGTCGGCGTACCTGAAGCGCTATGGCGAAGTGTCAGGCGAGTTGCGGCTGGAGGACCGCATGGTCAACCTGGTCGAGGACGGCGTCGACCTCGCGGTGCGGATCGGGCATCTGCCGGACTCCTCGCTGGTGGCGCGCCATGTCGGCGACATGCGGCGCATCGTAGTGGCCTCGCCCGCTTATCTGAAGGCGCATGGCGAGCCGAAGACGCCGGAGGCGCTCGCCTCGCACCAGATCATCCAGTTCGGCGCGCTGGCCGCGACGGCGGAATGGCGTTTCGGCAAGGAGGAAAGCGAGCTGCAGGTGACCGTGATCCCGCGCTTTTCCACCAACAACGCCGATGCCGCGATCCAGCATGCCGAAGCCGGCGGCGGCCTGACGCGCGTGCTGGCCTATCAGGCCGCCGACGCGGTGAAGCGCGGCCGGCTCAGGATCGTGCTGCAAAAGTTCGAGCGGCCGGCATTGCCGATCCATATCGTCTATCCGACCTCACGATTGTTGTCGGCGAAGGTGCGCGCCTTTATCGATCTCGTGGTCGAGACAGCTGATTGGCGGTTTGGGTGACACTGCGTCGTGGTTCCGGGGCGGTGCGAGAGCACCGAACTACGGTGCGCAACTCGCGCACCTGAGAATCCCGAGGTTCCGGGTTCGATCCTTCGGATCGCCCCGGAACGACAGTATCCTCATCACCCCTTCTTCGGCACCACGCGAAACGTCCCGTTCGCCCGCGCGATCACCACATCGTCCGCCTTGATCAGGCTTTGCGCGAAGCAGAGGGTGTTGCCGGTCCTGATGACCTCGCACTCGACCGCGAGCCATTGGCCGATTTGGGCGGAGCCGACGAAGTCCACGGAGAGATTGATCGTCACCAGCCTCACCGTCCAGCCCGTCGCCTGGGCGCAGCTATAGCCCATCGCATTGTCGGCAAGCGATGCGATCAGCCCGCCATGGATCAGCCCGCGGGAATTGGTGTGAGGTGTTGCGAGCCGCAGCCCAAGTGCAACAGCTTTCTCCGTGCGCTTGGAATAGAGCGGCTCCCAGGGATCGGTGAACGGGCTCTTACGGAAGTGCGGTTCAAAGCCCGCAGGGATCGTTTCGGTCATGGGCGGCTCGCGTGTTGGCAATACCTGGCGCCATTGAACGCGAAAGGTGTGACGTTTTCACCGCCTACAAAGTTTTAAACGGGGTTTGCGAGGTGCTTGAAGGGAGCGCGCAACGAATCTTGCGTCATTCCGGGATGGTCCGAAGGACCAGACCCGGAATCTCGAGATTCCCAGGTTCGCAATGCGCACCATAGTTCGATGCTTCGCATCGTCCCGGAATGACGGGCGCAAATTACGCAATACTAGAACGGCAGCCCCACATAGTTCTCCGCCAGCGACGTCATCGCCGCTTTGGAGGTGCAGACGTAATCCAGTTCCGCGAGCTGAATACGTGCGCCGAAAGTGCCGGTGTCGGGAAATTTGTGCAGCATCGAGGTCATCCACCAGGAGAACCGCACCGCCTTCCAGACGCGCGCCAGCGCGGTGGCGGAATAATTGTCGATGCCGGCGGATGATTTCTCGTCGTAGTACTCGCGCAACGCTATGGCCAGGTAGTGCGCGTCGCTGGCGGCGAGGTTCAGACCCTTGGCGCCGGTCGGCGGCACGATATGGGCGGCGTCGCCGGCCAGGAACATGCGCCCGAACCGCATCGGCTCGGCGACAAAGCTGCGCAGCGGCGCGATGCTCTTTTCGATCGAGGGACCGGTGACGATCGTGTCGGCCGCTCGCTGGTCGAGCCGCCGCTTCAATTCGTCCCAGAAGCGGTCGTCGGGCCAGTGGTCGATGTGATCGTCCAACGAACATTGCAGGTAATAGCGGCTGCGGTGCATCGAACGCATCGTGCACAACGCGAACCCGCGCTCATGATTGTTGTAGATCAGCTCATGCGAGACCGGCGGGGTCTCGGAGAGGATGCCGAGCCAGCCGAACGGATAGACGCGCTCGAACTCTTCGATCGCTGTTGGCTTGACGCTGGCGCGGCTGATACCGTGGAAACCGTCGCAGCCGGCGATGAAATCGCAACTGATTTCGCGGGTGACGCCGTCCTTCACATAGGTGACGCGCGGGTGGTCGGTATCAAAATCGAGCGGCGTGACATTCGCCGCCTGATAGACGGTCGTCAGTCCCGCCGCTTTGCGCGCATTCATCAGATCCAGCGTCACCTCCGTCTGGCCGTAGATCATCACGGTCCTGCCGGTCAATGCTTTCATATCGATCCGATGACGGGCGCCGCCGAAGGCAAGCTCGATCCCGTCATGGACCAGGCCTTCGCGATGGGCCCGCTCGCCCGCGCCGACCTCGTCCAGCAGCCTGACCGTGCCTTGTTCCAGCAGGCCTGCGCGAATGCGGCCGAGCACATACTCCGCCGATTGTCTCTCCAGGATGATATTGTCGATGCCATAGGTGCGGAGGAGTTGCCCAAGCAACAATCCCGCCGGCCCCGCGCCAATGATTGCGACTTTTGTCCGCAATACTTGTTTCCTCCGATGTTATAGGCTTCAAACGAGCCGGGCTCGGGGCGAAAGCCGCCGCCTTGCAATGATAATTATATCATATAACAATATCTGCAAAGGGCCGTGGAAGCCCGGCTTGCAGAGGGCGCAGCGCGACAAAGCGTAAAGCCTGACTAAAGGGAGAGAGAGCCGATGAGGAAGGCATGGTTGGCGTTGCTGCTGGCGGTTGGCGTGACGCCTGCGTTCGGGGCGGAGCAAACCTTCAATTTGAGAATCTCGCATTGGGTGCCGGCATCGCATCCGCTGCAGAAATCGCTGGAGGACTGGGCCGCGGCGGTCGAGAAGGAGTCCGGCGGCACCATCAAGTCCCAGGTGTTCCCCGCCCAGCAGCTCGGCAAGGCCTTCGACCATTACGACATGGCGCGCGACGGCATCGCCGACATTACCTATGTCAATCCCGGCTACCAGCCCGGCCGCTTTCCGATTATCGGCGCCGGCGAGCTTCCGTTCCTGATCGCGAACGCCAAGGGCGGCTCGGAAGGGCTGGATGCCTGGTACCGCAAATATGCGGAGAGCGAGATGAAGGACGTGAAATATTGCCTCGCCTTCGTCCACACACCCTCGGCTTTCCACACCCGCACCAAGAAGGTGGTGGTGCCCGAGGACGTCAAGGGCATGAAGATTCGCCCGGCGGATGCGACCATCGCCAATTTCGTCACCCAGCTCGGCGGCACCAATGTGCAGTCCTCGGCGCCGGAAGTCCGCGACATCATCGAGCGCGGCGTGGCCGACGGGGTCACCTTCCCGGCGGGTTCGCTGCTGCTGTTCGGCGTCGACAAGGTGACCAAGTATCACATGGATGCGCCGCTCTATGTCACGACCTTCGTCTTCGTGATGAACAAGGACAAGTATAACCAGATGTCGGATCGCCAGAAGAAGGCGATCGACGACAATTGCAATACCGAGGCCGCGGGGCGCGTCGGCGAGCCCTGGGGCAAGTTCGAGGACGCCGGTGTCGACAAGATCAGGGCCGAGTCGGGGCAGGACGTTTATAAGCTGACTCCCGAGCAGACCGCGCTGTGGAAGAAGGCGGCCGAGCCGCTGGTGAAGACCTGGGCCGATGGCGTCAGGAAGACCGGCGTCGATCCGGACAAGGCGCTGGACGAGCTGAAGGCCTCGCTCGCGAAGTATAACGCCTTGGCGCAATAATTCGGCTCTGGCCTCTAGCGTGAGATGAGCTTGGATGAATCGGCGCGAGCCGCGGACTCGGATCACCCCTCTCCCTCCGGGAGAGGTGAAGGGAGCGCGGCAACTCAACCCAAGCTCAAGTCACTTTAAGGAAGCGACATGAACCGCGCGACGATGGATCGCTTTATCGACACGATCGAATGGATCGCGGCGGGCTTCGTTGGCATCGTCGCGCTCGACATTTTCGTCTCGGTGCTGCTGCGCAACACGCTCAACTATGCCATTCCCGATTCCTTCGACATCGGGCGGATGCTGCTCGGAATCCTGATCTTCTGGGGCATCGCCGCGACCTCCTACCGCGGGACGCACATCACCGTCGATCTGGTCTGGGCCAATGTCGGCCCGCGTTATCAGCGCATGATCGACGTGTTCGCAACGCTGGTGCTGCTCTTCGTCGTCACAGTGCAGACCTGGACTTTGTTCGACAAGGTGCGCGGCACCTATAATGACCACGTGCTGACCTTCGACCTGCACATGCCGGTCTGGCCGTTTTTTGCCGTAGCCTGGATCGGCGACATCTCCGCAGTGCTCCTGATCGCGATCCGCACCTACCGGCTGATCTTCCATCCCGAAGACATGCACGATCCCCAAATCAAGGCCACGGAGTGATTGCTTTGCTGAGTACCGACGCCGTTGCGGTCATCGGGTTCGTGGCGCTGTTCGCGCTGATGCTCTTGCGCGTGCCGGTCGGCATGGCGATGGGACTCGTCGGCGTATCCGGCTTTTCCTATCTCGTCGGCGGCACCCAGGCGCTGAAACTGGTCGGCCAGACCTCGATGCGGACGGTGACCGACTACACCTTCGGTGTCATCCCGATGTTTCTGTTGATGGGAACCTTCGTGAGTCAATCCGGCATGAGCCGCGAACTGTTCCGCGCCGCCAATGGCTTTGTCGGTCACCTGCGCGGCGGGTTGGGGATCGCGACGGTGGCCGCCTGCGGCGGCTTCGCCGCGATCTCCGGTTCTTCAGTTGCCACTGCCGCGACATTCTCCGCGGTCGCCTATCCGGAGATGCGGCGGTTCGGCTATCCGCAATCCTTTGCCACCGGCGTGATCGCGGCGGGCGGCACTTTGGGCGCGATGCTGCCGCCGTCCACGGTGCTCGCGGTCTATGGCATCATAACCGAGCAGGATATCGGCAAATTGTTCATCGCCGGCATCATCCCCGGCCTGCTCGCGATGACCATGTACATGATCACGATCGCGCTGATCGGCTATCTGGCGCCCGGCTTTCTGCCCCAGGGCAAGCCGCTCGCCTGGCGCGAGCGATTCATCGGCCTGAAGGATATTTGGGCGCCGGTGTTGCTGTTCATCTTCGTGATCGGCGGGCTCTATGGACTTCCCTTCCTGCCGCGCTTCACGCCCACCGAAGCCGGCGGCGTCGGCGCGACCGGCGCGTTCCTGATCGGTGTCTTCACCGGCCGCCTCGACAAGGAGAAGATTCTGGCCTCGCTCCTGCAGGCGACGCGCACCGCGGCGGCGGTTTTCACCGTCCTGATCGGCGCGCTGATCTTCGGCTATTTCCTAACGGTCACGCAGACGCCGCAAAAAGTCACGGAGTTCCTGACCTCGCTCGGGCTCGGCAGCTACGGCGTGCTCGCGGTCATCATGCTGATGTATCTGGTGCTCGGCTGCCTGATGGACGCGATGGCGATGATCATCCTCACCGTGCCGATCATTTTCCCGGTGGTTTCGCATCTTGGCTTCGATCCGATCTGGTTCGGCGTCATCATCGTGATGACGGTCGAGCTTGGCCTGATCCATCCGCCCGTGGGCATGAACGTGTTCGTGATCAAGAGCGTGGTGAAGGACGTCTCCTTCTCCACCATCTTCAAAGGCGTGTTGCCGTTCGTGGCGACCGACTTGATACGACTGGTGATCCTGATTACTTTCCCGCTGCTCGCGACCTGGCTGCCCCAGCGCATGGCGGGGTAGGTGTGCTTAACTGAAGCGGCGGGCGCCTCTCTCCGTCATCCCGAGGTGCTCGCGCCAGCGAACCTCGGTGAGAGTTGGCTGTCCATGCCGGTGCTCGAAACCAAATACGTCTTCACCATCACCGCGTTGATCGGCGAGGTGGTCAGCGCCGGCGACATCGGCCATGGCGTTCGCCGCGTTATCCCGATTATCGGCGGCGAGGTGCGGGGCGAGATCAATGGCAAGGTTCTTCCGTTCGGCGCGGATTTCCAGATCATCCGCCCCAACGAGCTGATCGAGCTGGAGGCGAAATATGCGCTTGAGAGCGATGACGGCACGGTGATCTATGTCGAGAACAAAGGGATCCGCTTTGGACCCCTGGATCTTCTGCAGAAGCTGAAGCGCGGCGACCCAGTCGATCCGAAACTGATCTATTGCCGGACGTCGCCGAAGTTCGAGACCGGCAGCGACAGATATCGCTGGCTGATGGAGCACCTCTTCGTCGCCTCCGTCGCCCGCCACGCCACGCGCGTGGTGATCGACGTGCACATGGTGTTGTGACCTCAGGCCGAAACCACATCCTCGTCATTGCGAGCGAAACGATCCAGGGTTTTGCCGCGGAAACAGGCTGAATTGCTTCCGCCTACGCGCAAAGGCGCTTCGGCGGGACTCCTAGCCTCGCCATAGGCGACGGCGGGTCGTCGCTTTGCTCCTCGCAATGACGGCGGCAGCAAGGGCCCTGTTGACTCCCCCCAAAATCGTTATACAACATAACTATTCCGAACAGGACACAACAAGCCGATGGGAAACGCCTCTGCCGCCGACGCGGAACATGCCGCGCTGTTGAAAATCGAGAAAAGCGGCGCGGTGCTGACCGTCGGGCTCAACCGTCCGGCCAAGCGCAATGCGCTCAATGACGGCATCATCCTTAGCATCGGCGAGTGCTTTGCGAAGCTGCCCGACGATATCGGCGCGGTGGTCATTCACGGCGTCGGCGATCATTTTTCCTCCGGCCTTGATCTGTCCGAACTGACCGAGCACGACGCCACCGAGGGCCTGCGCCATTCGCAGATGTGGCATCGCGTCTTCGACCGCATTCAATATAGCCGCGTGCCCGTGATCGCAGCGCTGAAGGGCGCTGTGATCGGCGGCGGACTGGAGCTTGCCTGCGCTGCGCATATCCGCGTCGCCGAGCCATCGGCTTATTTCGCACTGCCGGAGGGCCAGCGCGGCATTTTCGTCGGGGGCGGCGGCTCGGTCCGGCTGCCGCGGCTGATCGGCGTGCCGCGGATGATGGACATGATGCTCACGGGGCGGGTCTATTCGGCAACCGAAGGCTCGGCCTATGGCTTTGCCCAATATCTCGTCGAGGCCGGTGGCGCGCTGGCCAAAGCCATGGAGCTTGCCGAGCGTATCGCCTCGAATGCGCCGCTGACCAATTTCGCCGTGCTGCAGGCGCTGCCGATGATTGCGGAGGCCAATCCGCAGACCGGGCTTCTGATGGAGTCGCTGATGGCGACGGTGGCGCAGAGTGACAAGGAAGCAAAGCGCCGCATCCGCGCCTTTCTCGAGCACAGAACCGCAAAGGTGAAACCGGGGTCGACATGAGCGCGCAGCCGAACATGATCGTGTCAACGCCAGCCGGCGAAACCGGCCACGCTGCCGCCCATCATCCACTGCGCGCGATCTCGTTCCGCGATCCGGCCGTCTCGATCGAGCGAAAATCCGACGGCACCATCTATCTGCGCCCGACCCGCACCCTCGACGACTATCCGGCCCGCATCACCGACCGCCTGCATTATTGGGCAAGCGTCGCGCCGGACCGCGTCTTCATGGCGGAGCGCGAGCGCAGCGGCGGCTGGCGGCAGCTCACCTATGCCGAACTGCTCGTCTGCAGCCGGCATATCGCCTCGAGCCTGCTGAAGCGGGGACTGTCGGCCGAAAAGCCGGTCGTCATCCTTTCCGGCAATTCGATCGATCACGCGCTGGTCGCCTTCGGCGCGCTTTATGCAGGGATTCCATTCTGCCCGGTGTCGCCGGCCTATTCGCTGGTCTCGAAGGACTACAGCAAGCTCGCGCATGTGATGAAGCTGTTGACGCCGGGCCTCGTCTTTACCGATGACGCCGACAAGTTCGCCGATGCACTTCTCGCCAACGTGTCGCTCGGCACCGAGATCGCGGCGGCTTACGGCGCCGTGCCGGGCCGCGACGTGACGCTGCTTAAGGACCTGATGGCGACGCCCTTGCATCCGAACCTTGATGCAGCCCATGACAAGATCGGCCCCGACACGATCGCAAAATTCCTGCTGACCTCGGGGTCTACAGGCAATCCCAAGGCGGTCATCAACACTCAGCGCATGATCTGCGCCAACCAGGTCATGCTGCGCGAGACGATGGCTTTCCTCAAGGACGAGCCGCCCGTCATCATCGATTGGCTGCCTTGGAATCACACGTTTGGCGGCAATCACAATGTCGGCCTCACGCTCTATAATGGCGGCTCGATATATCTCGATGCGGGCAAGCCGACGCCTGAAGGCATTGCAGAGACGGTGCGCAATCTGCGTGAGATCGCGCCGACGGTCTATTTCAACGTGCCCAAAGGCTACGAGTCGCTGCTGCCTTACTTCCGCGACGATGCCGCACTGCGCGAAAAATTCTTCAGCCGCCTGCATGCAATGTTCTTCTCGGGCGCGGCGCTCTCGCCCTATGTCTGGAACAGCCTTGATGAGCTTTCCGTGCAGGCGACCGGCCATCGTGTGCCGATGCTGACCGGGCTCGGGGCGACCGAAACCGCGCCGTACTTCATGGCGGCCAATCCGCGCACCAGCCGCTCCGGCCACGTCGGGCTGCCGGTGGCGGGCAACGAGGCCAAGCTCGTGCCGAGCAACGGCAAGCTCGAGGTGCGCGCGAAGGGGCCGAATGTCACGCCGGGCTATTGGCGTCAGCCCGACGTGAGCAAGGCTGCCTTCGACGAGGAAGGCTTTTACAAGCTCGGCGATGCGCTCAAGCCCGCCGATCCCAGTGATCTGCATGCCGGCTTCGATTTCGACGGCCGGATTGCCGAGGATTTCAAGCTCGCGAGCGGAACCTGGGTCAGTGTCGGTCCGTTGCGCGCTCGCTTCATCGCGGCCTGCGCGCCGCTGGTGCGCGACGTCGTAATCGCCGGCATCAACCGCGACGAGATCGCGGCGATCGTCGTGCTCGACCTCGATGGCTGCCGGCTGATCAACGCGACGCTGCCTTTCGACGATCTCAAGGCCACCGCCGCCGATCCGCTGGTGCGGGCGGCCTTCCGCGAGCGGTTTGAAAAGTTTCTGTCGAGCGCGACGGGCTCCTCGACGCGGATCACCCGTGCGATCCTGCTGGATGCGCCGCTATCGATCGACCGCGGCGAGGTCACCGACAAGGGCTCGATCAACCAGCGCGCGGTGCTGGAGCATCGCAAGGAGTTGATCGAACAGCTTTATGCGCCGACGCCGGCGGATTATGTGATCACGCTGAGATAGGGAAGATGAGTGTTGGTTGAAGCAGGCCATCTGTGGATTCGCACTACCTCGCCCCGATGGGGAGCGATGCGAAGCATCGTTGCGATCCGACCTCTCCCTCTGGGAGAGGTAGACCTTCGCCATCGCCCGCAGCTAAGCCTAATCTCATCGCGCCGTAGAGCCAATTAAGGAGACCATCATGTTGTTGAAGGACCAGGCCGCCATCGTTACCGGAGGCGCATCGGGGCTGGGCGCCGCCACCGCGCGGAAGCTCGCCGCCCAGGGCGCGAAGGTCGCGGTCTGCGACCTCAATGCCAAGCTGGCGGAAAGCGTCGCAGCCGAGATCAACGGCACGGCGATCGTTTGCGACGTGTCGGATTCGGCTGCAGCCGAGGCTGCGATCGCGCAGGCCGAAAAGGCGCATGGCCCGGCGCGCGTGCTGGTGAACTGCGCCGGCATCGGTGTTGCTAAACGCGTCGTCGGCCGCGACGGAGCGATGCCGCTGCCTGATTTCGAGAAGGTGATCAAGATCAATCTGATCGGCTCTTTCAATATGCTGCGCGTGGCGACAGCAGCGATGTCCAAGCTCGAGTCGCTGGCAAGCGGCGAACGTGGCGTCGTCATCAACACCGCCTCCGTCGCCGCCTATGACGGCCAGATCGGGCAGGCGGCCTATTCGGCCTCCAAGGGCGGGATCGTCGCGATGACCTTGCCGATCGCGCGCGAGCTCGCGCAGTTCGGCATCCGCGTCATGACCATCGCGCCGGGCCTGTTCCTGACGCCGCTGCTGTCGAACCTGCCGCAGGAGGCGCAGGATTCGCTTGCGACCGCGATCCCGTTCCCGCACCGGCTCGGCCAGGCCGAGGAGTTCGCCTCGCTCGCGCTGCACATCATCGACAACCCCTATCTCAACGGCGAGGTGGTGCGCCTCGACGGCGCGCTGCGCATGGCACCGAAGTGATATGACACGATCGCCGCCACGAACTCGAACTCGCTCTCACCTCTCCCCGCGGGGAGAGGTGAACCGCCGCCTTGGCGGCATAACAGCTAGGTAAACACGATGTTCGTGCACCGGCGCGATGTCCAGATACAGTGGGGCGACTGCGATCCCGCCAACATCGTCTACTATCCGCGTTATTTCGCGATGTTCGACGATTCCACCTCGATCATGTTCGAGGCGGCGGGTTTTTCCAAGCAGGACCTCGTCAAGCGCTACGGGCTGGTCGGCATTCCCATGGTCGACACGCAGGCGAAATTCTACATCCCTTCCACCTACGGCGACTGGATCACGATCGAGAGCCGGATCGAGAGTTTCAAGCGGTCGAGTTTCGAGGTCACTCACAAGGTCTACAAGGGCGAGGCGCTTGCGATCGAGGCCTTCGAGACCCGCGTGCTGGTCGGCCGCGATCCCGATGATCCTGACAAGCTGAAATCGGTGCCGGTGCCGAGCGAGATCGTCGAGAAATTCATGCAGGGCTGATGCACACCTAAAGAGAGGGTTGAACTGCAGGGCAAGTTCTGCTCTGGAACAAGCGAACATTGCAGGGAGGAACGAATGAGGAAAGCCCTTTTGTCTGCCGCGGCGCTGGCGCTCAGCCTTGCGTTGCCGGGCGCGCCGGCGGGCGCGCAGACCAATGAGATCACCATCGGCATCAGCATTTCCACGACGGGGCCGGCGGCGGCGCTCGGCATCCCCGAGCGCAACGCGCTCGACTTCGTGGCGAAGGAGATCGCAGGCCATCCCTTGAAAGTGATCGTGCTCGACGACGGCGGCGACCCGACCAACGCCACAACGAATGCGCGGCGCTTTGTCACGGAGTCCAAGGCCGACATCATTATGGGCTCTTCCACGACGCCACCGACAATCGCGGTGTCCAACGTCGCCAACGAGGCCGGCATTCCGCATATCGGGCTCGCGCCATTCCCGATCACGCCGGAACGGGCGAAGTGGTCGGTGACGATGCCGCAGCCGATTCCGATCGTCGGCAAGGCGCTGTACGACCACATGAAGAAGCATGGCATCAAGACCGTCGGCTATATCGGCTATTCCGATTCCTACGGCGATCTCTGGCTGAACGATTTCAAGAAACAGGCCATCCCGATGGGCATGACGCTGGTCGATGATGAGCGCTTCGCGCGTCCCGACACATCGGTCACCGGCCAGGTGTTGAAGCTTGTCGCCGCCAATCCCGATGCCATCCTGGTCGGCGCCTCCGGCACCGCTGCGGCGTTGCCGCAGACCGAGCTGCGGGACCGCGGCTACAAGGGCCTGATCTATCAGACCCACGGCGCCGCCAGCATGGATTTCATCCGCATCGCGGGCAAGGCCGCCGAGGGCGTGATCATGGTTTCGGGGCCAGTGATGGATCCGGAGGATCAGCCCGACAGCGCGCTCACCAAGAAGCCGGGCCTGGCGCTGGACAAGGCCTATGAAGCCAAATACGGCCCGCGCAGCCAGTTCGCCGGCCATTCCTATGATGCGTTCCTGGTTCTGGAGCGTGTCGTCCCGACCGCGCTGAAAACGGCACAACCCGGCACGAGCGAATTCCGCGAGGCGATCCGAAAGGCGCTGCTGACCGAGCGGGAAATTCCGGCGAGCCAGGGCGTCTATAATTTCACCGAAACCGACCGCTACGGCCTGGACGACCGCTCGCGCATTCTGCTCACGGTGAAAAACGGCAAATACGTCCTGGCGGAGTGAGCGTGACTGCCGCAAGCACCACCGTCATCGCCCGCGACAGCGGGTGATCCAATAGATAGGCCCTTTGATCCAAGCGAGCACCAGCCTCGAACCGTCATCCTGAGGTGCTTGCGGTAGCGAGCCTCGAACGATGAACGGCCTGCTGCGAGGGCCGGGCCGTCGCCCTTCGAGGCTCGTGGAGCCTGTCATCGGGCCGCGCTTCGCGCGGACCCGGTGGCTCACACCTCAGGGTGACGGTACTAACTGGGAGCTGGTCATGTTGTAGAGCAGTCGCCGAGCTGAGCGAATCGAGGGGAGGCGAGCCCAAGGTGCCCGCCTGGCTCTGCAATTTGATCGGCGTATGCTCCTGCGGAACTGCCTCTCACAAGGAGAGAGGGCGCAATAATAAGCGCCGCGCCATAATAAGCACTGCGCCGTGGCCGCAATCTACTCCAGCCCGTAATGACGGTGGCAGGCGGCGCAGATGCTGTCGAGTTGATCGCTGACTTCGGAGATGGATTTCAGATCGTGCGCCTCCGCGGCGCGATAGGCTTTGTCCGCGGCGGCCGCGAGCTTGTTGACGTAGTCGTTCCATTGCGCATCCAGCGCCCGCTGCGGGATCATCAGCGCGTTCGTTGCTTCCGCCAGCGTTGCCGCGCCGCTGACGATCTTCTCCCAGTCGTCATCTGTTTTCGGCGAAAGGTCATGCTCGCCTTTCTCGTCGATGATCGTGCCGTTGGTGCTCCAGATGATCGCCGCGGCCGGACTGAGCACGTGCTCCATGAACGTCTTCATGTCGACATGGGGCTGGAAGGGCGGCATCGCCGCCACATCCTCCGACATTGATGGCGATGCGGCCAAGCCTGTCATGGCGACTGCAACAATCACGCCGCGAGAAAGGCGGAGCCTGCCCATCTCAAAGCACCTGCATGGTGAATCCGATCCAGCGCCCGCAAGCCACGACCGCGATCCAGAGCAGGATCGAGACCGCGCCTGCAAGGCGCGCCCGCAGCGGCGGTCGCGGCTCCTTCTCCCACTGCGACAGATCCCTCGCGCTGATGCCGTGGAAGATCAGCATATTCACGCCGGCGGCACAGATCAGACAGATCTTGGCGACGAAATAGCCGTTCTCCAGATATTTGGTCGCGTTGGAGATGAACAGCAAAAAGCCGGAGGTCGCCGCGATCGCGAATGCACTCCAAGTTACCGGGAGGATGGCACCCGCGAGCCGGCTCACGGGCCGATGAATGGAGGCGAGCCCGAGCAGGCGCAGGTCCAGCACGAGGATCGAGCCGACAACGAGGCAGATCGCGATCACGTGGACGGACTCGATGGATGGAAACAGCGTATCGTTTTCGCGAATGCTTTCCGCCAGCCCGCTGTCCTCGAAATAGGCAATGATATCCTGAAACTGCGACATCAACCGGCCTGCGTGTAGGCGATCCAGCGCCCGGCGAACAGGATGCCGCACCAGACCAGGATCGATACCGTTGCGAGAGCCTTGCCCGCCATCCGGCGGCTTCGATCCTTCTCCCAAGCGACTGGTGCGGAAGCGATCGATCTCTGCAGGCCTGCCGTCAGCAGGATCGCGACAAGCAGCAGGGTCATTTTGAGGTAAAAGGTTGGATTGACCAGCGAGCGGCGCGGCTCGCCGATGATCAGCAGGCCTCCGGTCGCGAGCAAGACGAGCAGCACGGGCCAGATCGCCGGCAGAAAGCGCCGCGCCACCTCGCGCAGCGGCTCGTCGCGCTCAAACAGCTGGAACAGCCGCAAATCAACCAGCACCGCGGATGAGAACACGATGGCGACGCAGAGAATGTGTATGGTCTGCAGCGTTGGAATGATCCAGCCCGCTGTCTGGATGGCATGGCTGAGCGACGTCGCCGACAGCCATTTGGAAAATGCAGTCAGAGCGGCCTCCATCGCCGGACTACTTCTCCATCTCAGGCGTCAGCGTGTAAGTCAGTTCCTGGCCACTTTGCAGCGTCACCTTTCGCAACAGCCCGCCAGGCTTGCCGTCACGAAGCGGAGCGTATTGGAAGGTCGCGTGATCGCCGACCTGCAGCGAGCGCTTGGTCCAGCCGGAGCGCGTCAACACGCCGGGGCTTGAGACCTCGAAAACCCAGGTCTCGGCCTGCTTGCCGTCCTTGGCGTCGGTCTCGACGACAAAAGTGATGTGAGGGTTGGTCCAGTTGACCTGCTTGACCGTGCCCTGCGTGGTCTGCTGATGTTCCTGGTCATAGGCGGCACCCGAATGGTGCGCCGCCGCGAGGGTCGGAAAGCCCAGCATCAGTGCAGCGGCAAGAGAAAAAGCCTTCACCGGCATCTCGATCATTCCCTATTTGTCCGTGCGAACCGTTCCGTACGCGCTTTGCGGGTTGAAGATGAATATGTCGTTGCCGTGCTCGTCCTTGCCTGGGATCAGGTCGCCCTGCTCGCACTCGCCCTCGATGATTTCATAATGGCGATCGGGGTAGCGGCGGAAAATTCGTGTCGTTTTCCAGGTCGTGGTGAGGACTTTCGGCGCGGTGATCTCGAGATCATCATGCATCACGTTCGGCTCGGTGAGATGAATGTGTTCGACGACATGCATGTCGCCATTGTTGGGAATGCCGACCGCTTCGCTGATCGCGATATAGGCTTGCGGCATGATCGCGGTGGTGTCGACCATCAGCGTATCGCCCTCCCAATGGCCGATCGAATGGCCGTGCAATGTCGGATCGGGATCCTCGGGATGCTGGCGGCCATCCGTGTAGATCCGCCGCATCCGGTTGCCATCGACCTCGCCGAGCAGGGTGATGCGACCTGGGGTTGTGAGCCACTCGAACGCATTATGCGTGATCAGCATCCAACTCGGCATGCCGTGCGGCAGACAGTGGCTCAGCACCAGAAACGGGCGCCCGGCCTTTTCCTCGGCAATCAAATGTTGAACCTGGCTTAGAATCTCCGGCTTCCAGGGCGGCATGTTCGCCGTCTCCTGGCGCTTCTGATCCCTTATGTCCGGGAGCCACACGCCGCTGAAATCAGGTTCAGCCCGCGCTCCGGATGCGGTCGACGCTCCGACCAGAGCCAGCACGAAACCAAGGACCGCAAGCTTGTGCGACATGCGACATCCCCAACGGCCCCGTTTGAGGATAGTTTGCGCGGGTGCGAAAGCAAAGCTGCCAAGTCACGCGCTTGCTTCACACTTGCGGGAGGTTCCGCGTGAGTTGAATGTTCAGATTCCGCTCTCGCCCGCGTGCTGGAAGCCGAGATAGCTGGCGGCGACGCCTTCGTGACGCTCGATCTCGGCCGCGCTTCCCTGCAGCACGAACTCGCCGAGCTCCATCACATAGGCGCGGTCGGCGATCTTCAGCGCAGCCTGCGCGTTCTGCTCGACGAGCAGCACGGAGACGCCGGCGCTGCGCAGTTCGGAGACGGTGCGGAAAATATCGGCGACGATGATCGGAGCGAGCCCCAGGCTCGGCTCATCCAGCATCAACAGTTTGGGCGCGCCCATCAGCGCGCGGCCCATGGCCAGCATCTGCTGCTCGCCGCCGGACAGCGTGCCTGCGAGCTGCTTGCGCCGCTCCTTCAGGCGCGGAAACAGCGTGTAGACTCGTTCGAACGCACTAGCCGAACCAGCCGATGTGCCGCGAAAGGCGCCGAGCAGGAGATTGTCCTCGACGCTCATGCTCCAGAACAGCTCGCGATGTTCCGGCACGAGGCTTAGCCCTAAGCCGACACGGTCCTCGATCTCGAGCTGTGTCAGGTCCGCACCCAGAAAGCCGATGCGGCCCTTGAGGGGCAGCACGCCCATGATCGCGTTGAGCAGCGTGGTCTTGCCGGCGCCGTTGGCGCCGATGATGGTGACGATCTCGTTCGCGGCAACCTCGAGCGATACCGAACGTACCGCCTCGACCTTGCCATAGGCGACATGGGCATCAGCAATCGTCAGCAGCGCGCTCATGCGGCGGCTCCAAGATAGGCCCTAATCACTTCCGGATTCGTCTTGATGGCGTCCGGCGTTCCTTCCGCGATCTTGGTGCCGAAATCGAGCACGACCACGCGATCGGCCAAATCCATCACAAATCCCATATCGTGCTCGACCAGCAGCACCGACATGCCGCCGTCGCGCAATTGCCGCAGCAGCGCAGCGAGCCGCTGCTTTTCCATGTGCCGCAGGCCCGCGGCCGGCTCGTCCAACAGCAGCAGCAACGGATCGGCGCAAAGCGCGCGGGCGATCTCGACAATGCGCTGCTGGCCGAGCGAGAGCGAGCCGGCCGGTTGGTCGATCTGCTCGGCAAGACCGACGCGCTCGATCTGGCGCGCGGCTTCCGCGAACAGCTTTGCTTCATCCGTGCGGTCGAGGCGGAACATGCTGGCGAGCGGGCCGGCATGGCCGCGCAAATGCGCGCCGATCGCGACATTCTCCAGCACGCTCATGTCCGGCACCAGCTTCACATGCTGGAAGGTGCGGGCGACGCCGAGCTTGACCACCTCCTGTGGGGGCGGATTGCGCAGCCTTTTGCCGAGCACGGAGATCGAGCCGCTGGTCGCCGTGAGCACGCCGGTGATCAGGTTGAACGTCGTGCTCTTGCCAGCGCCGTTCGGGCCGATCAGCGCGACGATCTCGCGCGGCCGCACGGCAAAGGACACGTCGTTCACCGCCACCACGCCGCCGAACTGCTTGCGCGCCTTCTCGAGCTGCAGCAGCACGCCGCCCTCGTGCGGCGCCCGCTCGCGAGGGCTGAGCTTGAGCGAGACGTCCGGGCGCTTGCGGGCGGCCTTGACCGGGAGCCAGGACATCACGAGCGCCCATACGCCGGTCGGCGCGAGCTGCAACAGCGCCACCAGCAGGATACCGAATACGATGATCTCGAGCTGGCCTTCGCCGTGCAACAGAAGCGGCAGATAGCTCTGCAGCACCTCCTTGAGCACCACCACGATCGCTGCGCCGAGCACGCCGCCCCAGACGTAGCCGGCGCCGCCGACCACCGCGATGAACAGATATTCGATGCCGGCCTGCGCGCCGAAGGGCGTCGGATTCACCGCGCGCTGGAAATGCGCGTAGAGCCAGCCCGAGAGTCCCGCCAGCACCGCGGCATGGATGAAGACGAGAAGCTTGGCGCGCGGCGTCTGCACGCCAAAGGCTTCCGCTGCGATGTGGCCGCGCCGGAGCGCCCGGATGGCGCGACCGGTGCGGGAGTCCAACAGATTCAAGGTGAGCAGCGCCGAGACGAATACCGCGATCCAGATCGCGTAATAGATCGTGCCGGGATCAAGCATCTTCAGCGCACCGATCGACAACGGCGGGATCGCCGAAATGCCGTCATTGCGGCCGAGGAATTCCAGCTTGCTGAACAGATAGAACAGCCCGAGTCCCCAGGCGATGGTGCCGAGCGGCAGATAATGGCCTGATAGCCGCACGGTGACGAGACCGAGCAGGATCGCGGCGATGCCGCTCACCGCAAGCGAAGCCGGCAACGCGAGCCAGGGCGAGACGCCATAGGCCGTGGTCAGTACCGCCGTGGTGTAGGCACCGAAACCGACGAACGCCGCCTGGCCGAAGGAGGTAAGGCCGCCGACGCCGGTCAGCAGCACGAGTCCCATCGCCACCAGCGCGGAGAGGCCGATATTGTCGAGCAGCACGATCCAGAACGGCGGAACATCAGGCACAAAGGGAATCGCCGCCATCAGGGCCGCGAAAACGAGGACGGGCCAGCGCTCGCGCATCGCTTCAGTCCCCCTCTTCCTCGACCGCGGGCGCGGCGAGCGAGCGCAGCAGCAGCACCGGGATCAAGAGCGTAAAGACGATGACTTCCTTGAAGTTGCTGGCATAGAAGGAGGAGAAGGCCTCGACGACGCCGACCAGGAGCGCGGCCATGGCGGTCAGCGGATAGCTGACGAGGCCGCCGATGATCGCGGCAATGAAGCCTTTGAGGCCGATCAAAAATCCGGTGTCGTAATAGAGCGTCGTGATCGGCACGATCAGGATGCCCGACAACGCGCCGATGACGGACGCGAGCAGGAAGGCGATCTGTCCCGACAGCGAGGTCCTGATCCCGACCAGCCGCGCGCCGAGCCGGTTCACGGCGGTGGCGCGCAGCGCCTTGCCATAAACGGTCAAGCCGAAGAACAGCCAGAGCGCGACGATGAAGGCGACGGTGAGCCCGTAGACCGCGATGCTCTGTCCGGTGAAACGCAGCGGGCCCAATGTTGCGGCCGCATCGGCAAGCGCAGGTCCGCGCTGTCCTTCGGCGCCGAAGAACAACAGCCCCAAACCTTGCATGGCGAGATGACAGCCCACGGAGGCGATCAGCAGCACCAGCACCGAGGTGTGCGCGAGCGGCTGGAAGGCGAGGCGATAGAGGAAGACGCCGATCAGCGCCACGATGACAAGCGAAGCGCCAACATTGACCAGAACCGGCGAATGCCGACCGGCCAGCCACGACGTCAGCGCCAGCACCGCGCCCGGCAAAACGACATTGACCGCGAAGGCGCGCGCAAGCTTTTGCCAGCGGAGGAGCCGTCGCGCGGCGAACAGATCGAAGGCAAAGGCGGCAATACCCATCACGAGCGCCAGCTTCGCCGTGCCCGGCATCTGGCCGGCGCTCAGCGAGGCATAGGTCAGCGCGCCATAGGTGACGAACTCGCCCTGTGGGATCAGGATCACGCGCGTTACGGCGAACACCAGCACAAGTGCCAGCCCCAAGAGGGCGTAGATCGCGCCATTGGTGATGCCGTCCTGCACCAGGAACAGCATGATCGTGGAGTTCAAGTGCGGACGCTCCCCCTGATGTCCGGCCTGATTGCAAAGCAAGGCCGGCTCGTCGCGGCAGTTGAAAAGCCGTACCGATATTTGATATGTTGAATAACAATTATCAAATATAATCTCAAGGCTGCCGGCCGGCCTTGCTGTTTCCAACCTGTCGTGATCGCGAGCATGGGGCGATGACCGTTTCCAAGACTGCTGTCGCCGAGGCCGCAAGAGCCCGCAAGGAGCCGGTTGAGCCGGCCGAGACCACAGCGCTCCAGCTTGGCGAGCTTTCCGAGCTGCTCGGCTATACGCTGAAACGCGCGCAGCTCAAAATCTTCGAGGATTTTCTGCGCTGCATGGCCCCCCTGCAGCTCACGCCTGCGCAATTTTCCGTGTTGCTCCTGCTGGAGAAGAATCCCGGCCGTAACCAGACCGAGATTGCCAATACGCTTGGGATCCTGCGGCCGAATTTCGTCTCGATGCTCGACGGCTTGGAAAGCCGCGGGCTGTGCGAGCGGGTGCGCTCGACCAACGACCGCCGCTCGCACATCCTGCTCTTGACGGAGAGGGGCCGCAACATGCTGGTCCGGGCAAAAAGGCTCGTCGCCAACAAGCATGAGGCGCGGCTCAACGAGCTCCTCGGCCCCACCAACCGCGCCGCGCTGCTCGCGATGCTGACCAAGATCGTCAACGAATTCTAGGTGGGCCCGTCATTCCGGGCGATGCGATTGCATCGAACCCGCAAATCTCGCGCCCACAACTTCTGGATTCCGCAGTTCGCTCGCTGTCGCGAGCGCCCGGAATGACGGGATCGGTCCGTCCGAATACGGTGATGCCGTAAACCTTCTAATTGATGCTTGACACATCAATTTGGAGGTATAGTAACTGGATTCTCTCAGAATTCGGCAGAGGGGTGAGTCCCGTGATCACCGCCGCGCAGTTGCGCGCCGCCCGCGCGCTTCTTGGGATTGATCAGCGCGAGCTGGCGCAACGCTGCGGCCTGTCGCTGCCGACCATCCAGCGCATGGAAGCTTCCGAAGGGGTGATCCGCGGCAATGTCGATTCGCTGATGAAGCTGGTCGAGGCACTGGCCGCAGCCGGAATCGAGCTGATCGGCGAGGGGGCCGCGAGCCAGGGCGGCGGCCGCGGCGTCAGGCTGATATCACCGGCGCCAAAAGCCGGAGCGGGCGACTTGGCATGAACGCGCGCGCGGCCATCGACACCCGGACGCGGCCATGATCGCCGCGGCGCTGACTTGCGTCGCGGTGTTGCTGGCGCTGGCGCCAGCGGGAATTGTGCTCGCCACGCATGCGCGCGGCTCGGCCGTGGTTTATGGCGCAAGCTTGGTTGCGACCCTTGCGCTCTGCGTCATCGCGCTTTCGGTTCTGCTCGATCCGGCGCATCCGACGCTGAGCACTACGCTGCCCGTTGGATTGCCCTGGTTAGGGGCGCATTTCCGCATCGATCCGCTTGCCGCCTTCTTTCTCTCCGCGATCAATTTTGGCGGCGCGGCAGCGAGCCTGTTCGCGCTGGGCTACGGCCGGCACGAGCATTCGCCGGGGCGCGTGCTGCCGTTTTATCCGGCCTATCTCGCCGCCATGAACGCCGTTGTGCTGGCGGATGACGCCTTCAGCTTCCTGGTCGCCTGGGAGTTCATGTCGCTCGCCTCTTGGGCGCTGGTGGTTGCCCATCATCGCGAGAGCGAGAATGTCCGCGCCGGCTATGTCTATCTGCTGATGGCAAGCTTCGGCACGCTGACGCTGCTGCTCGCCTTCGGCGTGCTCGCAGGCGGCAGCGGCAGTTATGATTTCGCCACCATCCGCGCCACGCATCTGACGCCGATGCTCTCGACTGCGGTCCTGTTGCTGGCGTTGCTGGGAGCCGGATCGAAGGCCGGTCTGGTGCCGCTGCATGCCTGGCTGCCGCTCGCACATCCCGCAGCACCGAGCCATGTCTCCGCGCTGATGAGCGGCGTCATGACCAAGGTCGCCATCTACGGCTTTGTTCGCGTCGTGTTCGACCTGCTCGGTCAGCCGGAATGGTGGTGGAGCATGCTCGTCCTGGCGATCGGCGGTCCATCCGCCACGCTCGGCGTGCTTTATGCGCTGATGCAGCGCGACATCAAGCGCGTGCTGGCCTACTCGACGATCGAGAATATCGGCATCGTTTTCGTCGGGCTCGGCCTCGCGCTCGCCTTCAAGGCCGAAGGCATGGCCTGGGTCGCGGCGCTCGCCTTCACCGCAGCACTGCTCCATGTGCTCAACCATGCGGCCTTCAAAAGCCTGCTCTTCTTCGGTGCCGGGTGCGTGCTCAACGCCACCGGCGAGCGGGATATGGAAAGACTGGGCGGGCTGATCCACCGCATGCCGCAAACGGCGGTCGCGATGCTGATCGGCTGCGTCGCGATCTCGGCGCTGCCGCCCTTCAACGGCTTTGTCTCGGAATGGCTGACATTCCAGGCGATCTTGCTTAGCCCACAATTGCCATCCTGGGGGCTGAAGCTGATCATTCCCGCCGTCGGTGGGCTGCTGGCGCTGGCCGCGGCGCTTGCGGCCGCCTGTTTCGTGAAGCTCTACGGCATCAGCTTTCTCGGCCGCGCGCGCGGAGAGGCGGCCGGCGGCGCGCAGGAGGTCGATCGCTTCTCGCTGGCCGCCCTGTTCGCATTGGCCGCGTTCTGCCTCGTGGCCGGCATTTTCCCAGGCCTCTTCATCGATGCGCTGGGACCGGTCGCGACCGCAATGGTCGGCAACAGCATGCCGCACCAGGCTGGCCTCGAATGGCTGACCATCGTGCCGATCGCGGAAAGCCGCAGCTCCTATAACGGTCTCCTGCTGTTCGCCTTCGTGCTGCTCTCCGGCTCGATCGCCTCGATCGCAATTCATCGCCTCGCTTCCGATCGCCTCCGCCGCGCACCGGCCTGGGACTGCGGTTTCCCCGATTCCAGCCCTGCGATCCAATACACCGCATCCAGCTTCTCGCAGCCGATCCGTCGCGTGTTCGGCACCACCATCTTTGCCGCGCGCGAGATCGGTGAGATGCCGCCGCCGGGCTCGGCCGCGCCGGCGCGACTCGTGGTCGACATGCATGATCTGATCTGGGATGCGCTCTATGCCCCGATCGCAAAGGCCATCGGCTTTGCGACCGAGCGCATCAACGTCCTGCAATTCCTGACCATCCGCCGCTATCTCGCGCTGGTATTCGTGGCGCTGATCGTGCTGCTGCTGGTGCTCGCGATATGAGCATGATCAACGATCTCATCTCGCAGGGTGCGCAGATGCTGCTCGTGCTCATGCTCGCGCCGCTGCTCACCGGCTTCGTCCGCAAGATCAAGGCGCGACTGTTACGCCGGCAAGGTCCGCCGCTGTTGCAGCCCTATCGCGACCTGATCCGCCTGATGCGTAAGGACGTGGTGCTGGCGGAAAACGCCTCCTGGCTGTTCCGCGTCATCCCCTACATCATCTTCGCCGGCACCTGGGTCGCGGCCTCGCTGGTGCCGACCTTCGGCAGCGGATTGTTGTTCTCCTGGTCGGCCGACCTCATCGCCATCATTGCGCTGCTCGGCAGCGCGCGCTTCTTCCTTGCGCTCGCTGGCCTCGACGTCGGCACCGCCTTCGGCGGCATCGGCTCCAGCCGCGAGGTGATGATCGCTTCGCTCGCCGAGCCCGCGATCCTGATCATGGTGTTTTCGGTGGCAATGATCGCGGGCTCGACCCAGCTCTCGACCATCGCCGAATTCATGGGCTCGAGCGCGGTGGGCCTGCGCGTATCGCTTGGTCTTGCGCTGGTCGCGCTGACGATCGTGGCCATCGCCGAGAACGGGCGAATTCCCGTCGACAATCCGGCGACGCACCTCGAACTCACCATGGTGCATGAGGCGATGGTGCTGGAATATTCGGGGCGGCATCTCGCGCTGATCGATCTCTCCTCGCAACTGAAACTGTTGCTCTACATTTCGATGATCGCCTGCATCTTCATGCCATGGGGCGCCGCCGCGCCGGAGGCCGGCGTGCGGTCGCTGGCGTTCGGCGCGCTCACCTACATCGTCAAGCTTTCGGCCTGCGGCGTCGCGCTCGCGGTCTTTGAGACCGCGATCGCCAAGATGCGGGTGTTCCGGATACCGGAGTTCTTGGGCGCGGCGCTGATGCTGGCGCTGCTGGCAACGCTGCTGCGCTTCGTTTCGGGGAGCCTGTGAGCCATGCACGGCCTTGAATTCGACGTCGCTCATCTGCTCGCGGGCACGCTGGTGCTGGCAAGCTTCATGATGCTCTACCAGGACCGGCTCACCGCGCTCCTCAACGTCTATGCGCTGCATGCGCTGGTCCTGGCGCTGTCGGTCGCCTGGCAGGCCTTTATCCAGGACGCGCCGCATCTCTATGTCACCGCTTTCATCGCGCTGGTCTTCAAGGCCACCATCATTCCGGTCGCCCTGCACCGGATCATCGTCCGCCTCGGCATTCACCGCGAGATCGAGACCGCCGTGGGTGTCGGGCTGACCATGATGGCCGGCATCGGCCTGGTGGCGCTGTCGATGGTGGTGATGCTGCGCGTCACGCCCGGTGCTGATGCGCTGGCGCGGGAGGATCTTGCCTTTGCGCTCTCGGTGGTGCTGCTCGGGCTCCTGATCATGGTGACCCGCCGCAATGCGGTGAGCCAGGTGGTTGGCTTCATGTCGCTGGAAAACGGTCTGGTGCTGGCGGCGACCGGCGCCAAGGGCATGCCGCTGGTGGTGGAGATCAGCGTCGCCTTCTCGGTGCTGATCGCCTTCATCGTCATCGGCATCTTCCTGTTCCGCATTCGCGAGCGCTTCGACAGCGTCGATATCCAGGCGTTGGACCGTTTCCGGGGAGAACGCCGATGACTGTCGACGCGCTCGCCGCCATCCTGCTCATCCCCGCAGTGTCGGCCGCAATCCTCGCGCTGATGCCCGATTACCGGCTGAGCGCAGCAATCAACGTAGTGGCGGCGGTGTTCACCTTCCTGACCGCCTTGTCGCTGTTCGTGGTCGAGCCGGTGTCCGGCCAGTATCTTCTGGTCGACGACCTCAACAAGGTGTTCATCGTGCTCAACACCTTCGTCGGCTTCACCACGAGCGTGTTCAGCGCGAGCTATATCAGCCATGAAATCGCGATCGGGCGGCTGACGCCCGCCTTCGTGCGCTTCTATCACGCGATGTACCAGACGCTGATGTTCGCGATGAACCTTGCGCTGGTCGCCAACAATATCGGCCTGATGTGGGTCGCGGTCGAAGTTGCGACGCTGACCACGGTGCTGATGGTCGGCATCTACCGCACCCATGAGGCGCTGGAGGCGGCCTGGAAGTATTTCATTCTCGGCAGCGTCGGCATCGCGCTCGCGCTGTTCGGCACCATCCTGGTCTACATGGCCGCGCGGCCTGTGATCGGGGAGGGACTGGACGCGATGGTGTGGACGGTGCTGGTGAAGCGCGCCGCCGAATTCGATCCTGCGCTGCTCAATGTCGCCTTCGTGTTTCTGCTGCTCGGCTACGGCACCAAGGTGGGCCTGGCGCCGCTGCATGCCTGGCTGCCCGACGCCCATGCCGAGGGACCAACGCCGATCTCGGCGGTGCTGTCCGGCCTTCTGCTCAACGTTGCGCTCTACGCGCTGCTCCGCTTCAAGATGATCCTCGCGGTTTCCGTCGGCACCATCGCGCCGGGCCCGCTGATGGTGGTGATGGGCCTGATCTCCGTGATCTTCGCGAGCCTGATGCTCTACCGCCGGCGCGACATCAAGCGCATGTTCGCCTATTCCTCCATCGAGCACATGGGCATCATCGTGTTCGCCTTCGGCATGGGCGGGCCGCTCGCGAATTTCGCAGGTCTGTTGCACATGACCATGCATTCGCTGACCAAGTCGGCGATCTTCTTTGCCGTCGGCCATGTCGCGCAGGTCAAGGGAACGCAGAAGATCGCCGATATCGGCGGGCTCACCGTCACCAACCCGGTGCTCGGCTGGGGATTGATGCTCGGCGTCGTCGCCATCGTCGGCCTGCCGCCGCTCGGCATCTTCATGAGCGAGTTCCTGGTCGTGAGCTCGACCTTCGCTCGCGCGCCTTACCTCGCAGCCATCCTGGTGCTCGGCATCCTGATCGCGCTGGGCGGCCTGTTCTTGCGCATCAATGCCGTGATGTTCGGCGAGCCGAAGGGTGCGACGAAGCCGGCCGAAGCCTCTTACGTGCCGATGTTCACCCATCTGGCGCTGGTCTGTATGGCCGGCGTCTATTTGCCGCCGGCCCTGGTGAACGGCTTTCAGAACGTCGCGCGACTGTTGGGGTAAGCTCAATGGCTCTGCTCGACGGCATCCCACATCACTCCACTTCGTCCCCGCATCGGCCCTGGCCACGCGCCGCCGTCGGCGAGGAGGGGTGGCTGAAGGCGATCGAGCTTCTCGCTGGCGGGGAGCTCACGCTGCTCGGCCTGTGGGGCGAGGCGACCGCCGTGCACATGGCGCTGCTCGGCGGGGCGAGCGATGCCGCGGTCATCACCCTGCAATGCGCATCGGGAAAATTCCCTGGCGTCAGTGCCTCCCATCCGCCGGCGCTGCGGCTCGAACGCAGCATTTGCGATCTCTTCGGACTGGAGGCGGTCGGCGCCGGCGATACGCGGCCGTGGCTCGATCACGGCGTGTGGGGCGTGCACGCGCCGCTCGGCAGCAACACGGCCGCGGGCGAGAAGGCTCCCTATCCATTCCTGCCGGCCGAAGGCGAGGCGCTGCACCAGGTCGCCGTCGGCCCGATTCATGCCGGGATCATCGAGCCCGGCCATTTCCGCTTCTCGGCGAATGGCGAGCACGTGGTGCGGGTGGAGCAGCGGTTCGGCTTTGTGCACAAAGGCATTGAAAAGCTGATGCAGGACGCCTCGCTGGAGGCGGCAGCAAAGCTCGCAGGCCGCACCTCCGGCGACAGCACGGTCGCTTATTCTTTTGCGTTTGCACGCGCCGTCGAAGCAGCGCTCGGCATCGAGGCACCGCCGCGTGCGACTTATTTGCGGGCGCTGATGGCTGAGCTGGAGCGGCTCGCCAATCATATCGGCGATATCGGCGGGATCTGCAACGATGCCTCCTTCGCGCTGATGCTGGCCCAGACCGGCATCCTGCGTGAGCGCGTCTTGCGCGCCGCCGACGCCTGCTTCGGCCACAGATTGATGATGGATATGATCGTGCCGGGCGGTGTTGCGCGCGACATCGCCTCCGGCGACCTGGAGCAGGTGCGGGCGCTGCTTGCCGAAATCCGCAAAGTGTTCCCGCGCCTGGTCGAGCTCTATGACAACACCGCCTCGCTGCAGGACCGCACCGTCACAACAGGCATTGTCAAACCCGACTACGCCCGCCGGTTCGGGGCCGGCGGCTATGTCGGTCGCGCGGCGGGCCGCGCCTTCGATGCGCGGCGAAACTTCGCTTACGCGCCCTATGATCAATTGTCGTTTGAAGTACCGGTGCTGAGGGCCGGCGACGTCAATGCGCGGGTCTGGATCCGCATCCGCGAAGTCGAACAGAGCCTTGCGCTGATCGATCAGATCCTCGATCGCCTGCCGCGCGGTGAGATCGGGACAGAGCTCAAGGCGAGCGGCGAGGTGCGCGAGGGCATGGCCCTGGTCGAGGCATTCCGCGGCGACGTGTTGGTCTGGCTGCGGCTCGACGGCGAGAACCGCATCCTGCGCTGCCATTTGCGCGACGCCTCCTGGTTCCAGTGGCCGCTGCTGGAGGCTGCGATCGAGAAGAACATCATCGCCGACTTCCCGCTCTGCAACAAATCCTTCAACTGCTCCTATTCCGGGGTCGATTTGTAAGGCGTATGCGATGCGAAAGACCTTGCTCGAAAGCCTCACGCACGGCCCGCTCACCGAAGCGCCGCCCGCGCCGGATGAAGCGGCGCTCGCTGAGCTGGCGAAGAACGTCGACAAAGCGGCGCAGGCGCGGCTCGGACGTTCGCTGTCGATCCGCGCGGTCGACGCCGGCTCCTGCAATGCTTGCGAGCTGGAAATTCACGCGCTCAGCAACGCCTTTTACGACCTCGAGCGTTTCGGCCTGCGCTTTGTTGCCTCGCCCCGCCACGCCGACGTCTTGATGGTGACGGGGCCGGTGACAAAAAACATGCGCGAGGCGCTGCTTCGCGCCTATAACGCCACGCCCGATCCCAAATGGGTCGTGGCTGTCGGTGGCTGCGCGGCCGATGGCGGCATTTTCAGGGGCAGTTACGCCTGTCTCGGCGGCGTGTCCGATGTGGTGCCGGTCGATCTGCACATTCCCGGCTGCCCGCCATCACCCACCGCGTTGCTCAAGGGCTTGCTGGCGCTGCTGCAGCATGTCGCGGGGAAGTAGCATCCTTGCTCTTTTTGCCGTCATTCCGGGGCGGAAGGACCGAACCCGGAATCTCCGGATTCCGGGTTCGCCTCTTCGAGGCGCCCCGGAATGACGTGCCCTTACCCGACCAAGATCACCCTGATGTCGTTGACGTTGGTCAGCGTCGGGCCGGTCTGCAGGAGATCGCCGGTCGCCGCGAAGAACGCGGTCGCATCGTTGTTGTCGAGATAGCTGCGCGGATCGAGCCCGAGCGATTTCATCTTGGCGAAGGTGCTCGCATCGATGATCGCGCCCGCGGGATCGCTCGCGCTGCCGCCGCCGCCGTCGGCACCGTCGGTATCGCCGGCGAGCGCGGCAACGTCCGGCGTATCCTTCACGAGATCCGCCAGGGCCAGCGCGTATTCCTGGTTGGGACCGCCATGGCCATTGCCGCGCACGGTCACCGTGAGCTCGCCGCCGGAGAGGATCGCGATGCGGCGGCCCTCGCTGCGCGCCTTGAGCGCCAGGCGGGCATGGTCGGCGGCGACCTCGCGTGCTTCGCCTTCCAGATCGGCGCCGAGATCGACGATCTCATAGCCGGCCGCTCGCGCGCGGGCGATCGCCGCATCGAGCGAAGCCTTCGGTTTGGCGATCAATTCGTAGCGTGCGCGGGCAAAGGCGGGATCGCTCGCCTTGCAACTCTCGTTGCGCGGATCATCCAGCGCGCGGCGGATCGCCTCATCCATCTCCAGGCCATATTTGGCGATGATGGCGCGCGCATCCGCAAGCGTGGTTGGATCGGGCACCGTCGGGCCGGAGGCGATCGCGGACGGATCGTCGCGCGGCACGTCGGAGATCGCAAGCGTCACGATCTCGGCAGCGTGCCGGCCGGCGCGCGCCAGCCGCCCGCCTTTGATGCGCGACAGATGCTTACGGACCGTGTTGATCTCGCCGATCGGCGCGCCGGAGCGCAGCAGTGCCCGCGTCAACTGCTGCTTTTGCCCAAAGCTGATGCCGTCGGCCGGAGCGATCCAGTTGGCGGAGCCGCCGCCCGACAGCAGCACCAGCAGGAGATCGTCCGCTTGCGCGGTTTCGGCCAACTGCAGCGTCTCCTCCGCGGCTCTCATGCCTGCTTCGTCCGGCATCGGGTGGCCGGCCTCGATCACTTTGATGCGCCGCGTCGGCACGCCGTGGCCGTGCCGCGTGGTGGCAATGCCGGAAAGCCGCGCCGGATCAAGCTTGAACCCGTCGAGATAGTGCCGCTCGGCGGAGGCCGCCATGGCGGCGGCGCCTTTGCCCGCGGCAAGGCATATCACGCGGCCGGACGGCGGCGGCGACAGATGCGGCGCCAGCACGACGTCGGGGTGGGCAGCGGCCACCGCCGCGTCGAAGATTGCGCGCAGGAGAGGGCGTCGGTCGGTCATTGCTTTCGGAACGATCGGGAGGAGAACATTGCTATTGTTTATCCCTCTTCTCCGCTCAAAAGAAAACCCCCGCAAGAGCATGATCCGGAAGAGTGGGCACCGGTTTTCCGAAGAGATCATGGTCCAAAAAACCCAGAGCACGATGATGTATCGCGCTCCAGGCCTGCGGGGGCAAACTGCAAGCGTCGCGGCGACGCTAAAGCGCGGTGAGATTGGGTTGAATTGTCATCGCGCTTTGGCTCTTTGATTGAGCATGATCTTTTCGGAAAACCGCTACACACTTTTCCTGATCATGCTCTAGCCGCCGACGTCGCCGGAGATGACGTCGCCGAACAGCTCCCACTTCTCGCCCTTGAAACGCTGCAGCTGAAGCTGGCTGATCGGGGCGAAATCGCTCGGGGATGTGTTGATGGTGATGCCGGGCAGCAGCATCTCGACGCGGAAGTTTTTCAGGTTTGCCGCCTGCTTCATCACGTTCTCGCGGGTAAGGTCGTCACCGCATTGCTTGAGCACCTGCACCAATGTCTGCGCGACGCTGTAGCCGACCACTGGTTCGTTGGCGAGCTTGTCGCCCTCGGGGAAATCCTTGGCCATGAAGTCGAGGAATTGCTTCATCCCGGCGTCGTCCTTCCATTGCGGGTCGGAGACGTCCTTCAGATAGGCCGCGGAAATGATGCCTTGCGCGTTCTCAAAGCCGGCCGGCTTCATCACGCTGCCGACCGAGGCCGAGACGTTATTGAGGATGTGCAGCGCATTCCAGTCGATTTCGTGCGCCTTCCTGATCGCTTGCGCCGCGAATTTGGGTGTGGTGATGTCGACGAACACGTCGGCGCCGGTCGACTTCAGCTTGACGATGTGGCTATCGATGGTCGGCTCGGTGGTCTCATAGCTTTCTTCCGCAATGATCATCGAGGCGGCCTTGGCGCCAAGCCCGTCCTTCAAGCCTTTCAGATAGTCCTTGCCGTAATCGTCGTTCTGGTAGAGCACCGCGATCTTGGCGTCGGGCTTCTCCTTCAAAAGGTATTTCGCGTAGATGCGCGACTCGCTCTGGTAGTTGGGCTGCCAGCCCATGGTCCAGGGGAAGTTTTGCGGGTCGTTCCACTTGGTCGCGCCGGTGGCGACGAAGAGCTGCGGCACCTTCTTCGCATTCATGTATTTGTGGATCGCGGAGTTCGGCGGCGTGCCGAGCGAATTGAAGATGAACAGCACCTCGTCGCTTTCGACCAGCTTGCGCGCCTGCTCGACGGTCTTCGGCGGGCTGTAGCCGTCGTCATAGGAGATGAAGTTGATCTTGCGCCCGTTGATGCCGCCTTCGGCATTGATCTTCCTGAAGTAGGCGGCCTCGGTCTTGCCGATCTGGCCGTAGGCGGACGCCGGGCCGCTATAGGGCATGATGTTGCCGATCTTGATTTCAGTGTCGGTGGCGCCGGTGTCATATTTCTTATCCGCCGCCGGCGCGGCTGCAATCGAAGCGGCGAACAGGACAAGGGCGGTCGATGCTACGGCCAGCCTTGTGGCGATAACAGGCATTACGTTCTCTCCCTTTTTTGAAAAATGTCGATCGTGTCGCGGCTCTCTTGACCGGGAGCTCTTTTCTGATCCGCCGTAGTCGATACCATTTTGCGAAAACCGTCAAACGGAAAGCCCCTGCGAAAGAGCCGCAGGGGCTGCCGTCTTAGCGGTCAAGTTCGCGACGGGGCGCTCGGCGCTAACCGCCGACGTCGGACGAGATGACGTCGCCGAAGCGCTCCCAGCTATCGCCCTTGAAGCGCTCGAGCTGCAATTGTGAAATCGGCGCAAAGTCCGTCGGCGACGTGTTGACCTTGACCCCGGGCAGGAACATGCCGAGCTCGAGATCCCGGATGTTCGCCGCCTGTTTCATGACATTGGCGCGGGTGAGATCGTTGCCGCAGGCCTTCAGCACATGCACCAGGCCCTGGGCCACGGTGTAGCCGTAGACCACGTTGATGTCGCTGCGGTTGGCATCAGGGAAGTACTTGTCCAGGAATGCATTCCATTCCTTCATCCCCGCGTCGTCCTTCCACTGCGGATCGGTGGGATCCTTTAGATAAGCCGAGGAGATGATGCCCTGATCATTCTCGAAGCCGGCCGGCTTCATCACGCTGCCGATCGAAACCGAGACGTTATTGAGGAAGTGCACCGGCTTCCAGCCGATCTCGGCGACTTTCCTGATCGCCTGTGCGGCGAATTTCGGGGTGGTGACGTTGAAGAAGATATCGGCGCCGCTCGCCTTCAGCGTGACGATGTGAGAATCGATCGTCGGCTCGGTGGTCTCATAACTTTCCTCGGCCACGATCATCGAGCTGGCCTTGGCGCCGAGCCCGTCCTTCAATCCTTTCAGGTAATCCTTCCCGTAGTCGTCGTTCTGGTACAGCACGGCGATCTTGCCGCTCGGATGGTTCTTCAGCATGTATTTCGCGTAGATGCGCGACTCGCTCTGGTAGTTCGGCTGCCAGCCCATGGTCCAGGGGAAATCCTTCGGGTCGTTCCACTTGGTTGCGCCGGTGGCGACGAAGAGCTGCGGCACTTTCTTCGCGTTCATGTATTTCTGGATCGCCGAGTTCGGCGGCGTGCCGAGCGAGTTGAAGATCAGGAGCACCTCGTCGCTCTCGACCAGCTTGCGTGCCTGCTCGACGGTCTTCGGCGGGCTGTAGCCGTCGTCATAGGAGATGAAATTGATCTTTCGTCCGTTGATGCCGCCTTCCGCATTGATCTTGTTGAAGTAGGCCGCTTCCGTCCTTCCGATCACGCCGTAGGCCGAGGCCGGGCCGCTATAGGGCATGATGTTACCGATCTTGATTTCGGTATCGCTCGCGCCGGTGTCGTATTTGCTTTGCGCCAGCGCTCCGGGGGACATCGCAACGGCTATCGCGACTGCGGCCGAAAAGGCCGCCCATCGCCATTCGAATGCAGGCATGACGTTCTCCTTGGTCGGTGAATGCGTCTCCTTGTGATTATTGGGAGGGTCTGCTCGCGTCCGCTCGTCTCGGGTGCGGGCGTCGACGCTTCCCACGTTTGTTGGGCGCGTCCTCCTGACGCTCCGGCCTGCATTCAACACCCGTTGCGAGGCACCAGCAATATAAAGCCCCCCGCGAGAGCATCACGGGGGGCGTCATTTAGTCTAACGGGCGAGCTGCGGGATTCCCACACTCAAAGGTATCACTGGAAACTGCTTTGCTCGTTGAGCTGGCCGCTCATGATGGGGCCGAACAGCTCCCACTTCTCGCCCTTGAAGCGCATCATCTGTAGCTGCTTGATCGGAGCGAAATCGGTCGGCGACGTGTTGATCTTGATGCCGGGCAGGAGCGTGTCGGGCTCGAAATCATTCAAGCTTGCCGCCTGCTTCATCACGTTCTCGCGGGTCAGCTCGTCGCCGCACTGCTTGAGCACTTGCACCAGCGTCTGCGCCACGCCGTAACCGTACACCGTCGAGGCGTTCAGCCTGTCGCCCTCCGGATAGTATTTCTCCAGGAAAGCATAGAATTTCTTCATGCCGGGATCGTTGTCCCACTGCGGATCGGAGCCGTCCTTGGCGTAGGCCGATGACAGGATGCCTTGGGAGTTCTCGAAGCCCGCCGGCTTGAGCACGCCGCCGACGGAGGCCGACACGTTGGAGACGATGTGCAGGGGGTGCCAGTCGATCTCGGCGAGCCTTTTGATCGCCTGCGCCGCAAATTTGGGCGTGGTGACGGAGATGAAGACATCGGCGCCGGAAGCTTTCAGCCTGACGATATGGTTATCGATCGAAGGCTCCGAGGTCTCGTAGCCTTCCTCGGCGACGATCATGGAGCTCTTGTCCGCGAGGCCGTCTTTCAATCCGTTCAGATAGTCCTTACCGAAATCATCGTTCTGATAGAGCACGCCGATCTTGCCCTCGGGCTTCTCCTTGAGCAGATATTTCGCATAGATATGCGCCTCGCTCTGGTAGGAGGGCTGCCAGCCCATGGTCCAGGGGAAATTCTTGGGGTCGTTCCACTTGCTGGCGCCGGTGGCGACGAAGAGCTGCGGTACTTTCTTGGCATTCAAATATTTCTGGATCGCCGAGTTCGAGGGCGTGCCGAGCGAATTGAAAATCAAAAGGACCTCGTCGCTCTCGACCAGCTTGCGCGCCTGCTCCACCGCTTTCGGCGGGCTGTAGCTGTCGTCGTATGAAATGAACTTGATTTTGCGGCCGTTGATGCCGCCTTCGGCATTGATCTTGTTGAAATAGGCCTCTTCGGTCTTGCCGATCACGCCATAGGCGGAGGCAGGGCCGCTATAGGGTATGATGTTGCCGATCTTGATCTCGGTATCGCTGGCACCGGCATCGTATTTCTTTTGGGCGAGTGCCGCGCCGGAGGTAAAGAAGACGACCGCCGTCGCAAGCGCGGCTAGTCTTAGTTTTTGCGAAAGCATCATTTCTCCTTGTTGAGCGAAGAACGCGTTTCTCCCTCGCCCCCATCCGCCTCCGCTAAAGCTTCGGCGGGCAAGAGGGGCGCGAGGTAAAACGGCTCGCGGATGATTCAGTCCAATCAAGGACGATTCCGCTTCACTACCGCCTCTTGTATTTCGCGAGCGCCTGCTGGCAGACGATCGCAACCTGCCTTGCGCCGTGCGGTACGGCGAAGATGACGAGGAACAGGAGCACGCCGAACACCGCACCGGACAATCCTTTCGAAATGCTTTCGGCGATGTTCGGCACGAAAATGATGAAGGCCGAGCCCACGATCGATCCGGGCAGCCAACCGACGCCGCCGACCACCATGCCGAGGAACAGCGCGATGGCGAGCGTGATGGTGTAGCTGTCGGGCGCGACGAACTGCACCACGATGGCACCGAGCGAGCCGGCAACGCCGGTGATCCCGGCGGAAACGCCGAATGCCAGCGTCTTGTACAATGCGACGTCAATGCCCATGGCGGAGGCCGCGATCTCGTTGTCTCGGATCGCCATGAAGGCGCGGCCCGAGCGCGAGCGCAGCAGATTGACCGAGGCGATGTAGATCGCGATGGTGATCACCAGTGTGAAATAATAGAGCCACATGTCCTGCGACATCGGCAGGCCGAACGGCGCGTCAGGCTTGGTTACGACCAGGCCCTGCACGCCGCCGGTCCAGGGCTCCAGGAAATTCAGCTTCAGGAGCTGCGGCATCGCGGTTGCGAGCGCGAAGGTCGCGAGCGCAAGATACACGCCGGACAGCCGCAGCGCCGGCTGGCCGAACAGGAAACCTGCTGCGAAGCACAACGCGCCCGAAACCGGAAGGGTCAGCACGTAATTGACGTTGTACTGCTCCATCAGGATTGCGGACGTATAGGCGCCGATCGCATAGAACGCGCTCTGGCCCAGCGAGAACTGGCCGCTGCCGCCGGTCAGAATGTTGAGCGCCAGCACCGCGAGCCCATAGACCAGGAGCATCGTCATCTGGAAGATGATGAAGTTCTTGACGAACAGTGGCGCGACGACCAGCAGGGCAAGCACCGTCAGCGATGTGCCGGTGCCGAGCGTCATAGCCCGCTTGGGGACGGCTTCTACCGCAGGCGCCTCGGTTACGACTTCCTCGACAGCAGCGCTCATGCTCAGACTCGCTTCACGATGGGCCGGCCGAACAGTCCGGCGGGTTTGACGACGAGGACGGAAATGATCAGCGCCAGGGCGATCGGCAGTTTCAGTTCATTGCCGATGCCGGGAATGTAGGTGCCGGCGAGGTTCTCGAAGATGCCGACCAGGAAGCCGCCGATCACGGCGCCGAACGGGCTCGTCAGCCCGCCGAGCACCGCGGCCGCAAAGCCGTAGATCAGGACGCCCAGCATCATGTTGGGCTCAAGGAAGACCACGGGCGCGATCATCATCCCCGCGATCGAGCCGATCGCGGCTGCCATGCCCCAGCCGAGGGCGATCATCCAGGATGTATTGATGCCGACCAGCCGCGCCGACTCCGGCAGCGAGGCTGCCGCGCGCATGGCCAAACCCACCCGCGTATACCTGAAGAAGGCGTAAAGCCCGATCAGGAGCAGGATGGTGACGCCGATCATGCCGGCCTGGTGGGTCGAAATGAGCTGGCTGCCGAGGAAAGGCGCCGAGCCGAACGGAGTCGGATATTGCTTGATGGTGAAATCCCAGATCAGCCCCGCGGACGAGTTGATGATCGAATACAGCGCAATGAAACCCGCGACGTTGGTCAGGATCGGCGCTTTTGCCAGCGGCTTGAACATCACGCGCTCGATCGCGATGCCCCCGGCGAAGGACAGCGCAATCGTGATGAAAAATGCCGCCCAATAGGGCATGCCCCATTGCATGAGCTGCCAGGAGATGAAAGTCGAGAACATCGCCATTTCGCCTTGCGCGAAATTGAGATGGTCGATCGCCTGGTAGATCATCACCACCGCAAGCGCCATGCAGGCATAGATCGCGCCGGTGGAGATGCCGGCCAGGATTTGGTTGATGAAAAGCTCCATCGGCCTCGCGCTCCCTAAAGCGTAACGGGTTCAGCTTGAGCTGTAACGGCATGGGAGGTCCACCTCTCCCCGCAACGGGGATAAACCCCGGTTGCGGGGAGAGGTGTACCGAATGCGTGGGCGCACCGATCTCATCAAGCTCACCCCAGCTCAGTAGCCCAGATAGGACTTGCGGACGTCCTCGTTGCTCGCGATCTCCTTCGCAGATCCCGACATGACGATGCGGCCGGTCTCGATCACGTAAGCATGGTCGGCGAGTTCGAGCGCGAGCTGCGCATTCTGCTCGACGACAAGGATCGAGACCTTCTCCTCGCGGTTGATCTTGCCGAGGATCTTGAAGAGATCGCGCACCACCAGCGGCGCGAGCCCGAAGGACGGCTCGTCCAGCAGCATCAGGCGCGGCCGCAGCATCAGCGCGCGGGCAACCGCAAGCATCTGCTGCTCGCCGCCCGACAGCGTGCCGGCCTGCTGGCTGTAACGCTGCTTGAGCACTGGGAAATAGGCATACATCCGCTCGATATCGGCGACGATGCCGGCCTTGTCGGTGCGGGTGATGGCCCCGAGCTGCAGGTTCTCCTCGACGGTCATGGCGGTGAAGGTGCCGCGGCCTTGCGGCACATGCGCGATCCCGAGCCGCACGATGTTCTCGGTCGAGCGGCTGCCGAGCGGCTGGCCGTCGAATTCGATCGCGCCGGTTGATCGCACCATGTTGCAGATCGCGCGCAGCGTCGTGGTCTTGCCGGCGCCGTTGGCCCCGAGCAAGGTGGTGAGGCTGCCCTCGTTGAGCGAGAAGGTGAGCCCATGCAGCGCCTGCACTTGGCCGTAATAGGCGCGCAGGTCCTTGACGTTGAGCAGCGTCGTCATTGGTCCTTGCTCCCGAGATAGGCCTTGATCACGTCGGGATCGGCCTGCACCTCTCCCGGCGTGCCTTCGGCGAGCTTGCGGCCGAAATTCAGCGCCACGACATGGTCGGCGATCGACATCACGAGCCCCATGTGATGTTCGACCAGCAGCACGGTGACATGGCGCTCGTCGCGGATGCGGCGGATCAGCTCGCCCAGCACATGGACTTCCTCGTGGTTGAGGCCGCCTGCGGGTTCGTCGAGAAGAAGGATTTTCGGATCGGCCGCCAGCGCGCGCGCGAGCTCGACGCGCTTTTGCGTGCCGAACGGCAGGCCCGAGACGGTGGCGTGCGCGACGTCCTCGAGATCGAGATAGCCGAGGATTTCGTGGACCTTCTTGTTCACGCTCGCTTCGCTGCGGCGGACCCAGGGGGGCCTAAGCGAATCGCTGATGATGTCGCTGGAGGTGCGGGCGTGGGTGCCGACGCGCACATTGTCGAGCACCGAGAGATTGGCGAACAGCGCGACGTTCTGGAAGGTGCGGCCAATGCCTATCTCGGCGATCCGGTGCGGCGGCCGCTTCAGGATGCTCACGCCTTCCATCAGGATGTCGCCGGCGCTTGGCTGATACAGCCGGCTCAGGCAGTTGAACAGCGTGGTTTTGCCGGCGCCGTTCGGACCGATCAGGCCGAGGATCTGGCCCTTGTGCATGTCGAAAGAGACGCCGTTCAATGCGACAATGCCGCCGAACACGACGCTGACGTCGCGAACCGCGAGCAGGGGATCCTGTCTCTGCGCCAATTGGGCCTGCGTCATGTCGTCTCGCCCGTGCGACTTGCAGGGGCGAGACGGGCGCACGAGCGTCCTCGCACGCGACAACGATGAAGCCTACCTGATCTCCTCGGCCACAACTTTCCCTCCTGGTTTCCCGTTTTTGTTTTGTTGTTTTTGTTGTTTTCTTGATTGCGCTGCCGGCGGTGCGATGCCGCCGAGGGCTGCTTCGATGTTCCTTACCATCGCCACAAGGCGTGGTCCAATATCGTTGCGAAGCCGCTCCTCCGTAAAACGGAACGCAGGCGCTCCGCAGTTAAACGCATATGGCCCCGTTCCGTCATTCAACTTTAGCGCAACGCCGACCGCATGCACGTCGTCTTGCCACTCGCCGGCCGACATCGCGAAGCCGTATTTGGCAACCGTTTCGCCGGAACGTTCGATGCCGTCCCGCATTTTCGGCCAGCGGCTGCCGTAATGTTCACGAAGCTCGCGCAGCAAAGCGGCGCGTTCCTCGTCCGTGAGCGCCCAAATGTAGGCGCGCCCCATCGCGGTGGTTGCAATGGGAATGCGAGAGCCGACGTCAAGTTGAACTCCGACCGTCAGCTCGCTCCGGCTCTGGCCGAAATAGATCATGCTGTGGCGGTCGCGGCCGCCGACCGCGCAGGCGCCGCCGGTCTGCCGCATCAGTTCCTCGCGGTACGGCTCGGACAGGCGGCCGACGCCGAGATTGGCCAGCGCCGCATAGCCAAGCGCCATCACGGCGGGCGCGAGGCGATACTTTTCAAACCGCGGAACCGGCGTAAGATAACCCAGCTTGGTCAAGGTATAAGTCAGCCGGGAAACCGTCGGCTTGGGCAAATTCGTACGGGCCGCGATCTCCTGATTGCCCAGGAGCCCGTCATTGGGTTGGAATGCGCGCAAGACTTCGAGTCCACGGGAGAGCGCGACGACGAAATTGCGATCGGTCGCTGGTTTCTTCCCTGTACGTTTCATTGACGGCTGCTACTTGCGCGGAGTCGTTGACAAGCGACGTGCTTCAAAATAACCCTCGATGTCAAGATGTGGAATTAAATTCCGCAGTGCGAAATTGACGGGAACAATAATCCGCAAGCGAACAAGAAGCCAGCAAACAAGAAGCCCCCAAACAATAAGCCAAGGAGCGTAGCGTGAGCGAAGTGGTCAAGCTCGAACGTCAAGATGTCATCGCCATCATCACCGTCAACAATCCTCCCGTGAACGCGCTGAGCGCCGCGGTGCGCGGCGGCATCCTGGAATGCGTGAACAGCGCGATCGCCGACCCCGAGGTGAAGGCGATCGTCCTGACCTGTGCGGGGCGCACCTTCATCGCCGGCGCCGACATCACCGAGTTCGGCAAGCCGCCGAAGCCGCCGGGCCTGAACGAAGTGCTCGCGGTGATGGAGAATTCGCCGAAGCCGATCGTGGCGGCGATTCACGGCACCTCCCTCGGCGGCGGGCTCGAGGTGGCGCTCGCTTGCCATTTCCGCGTCGCGACCAAGGAAGCCAAGCTCGGTCTGCCCGAGGTGAAGCTGGGCCTTCTGCCCGGCGCCGGCGGCACGCAGCGCCTGCCGCGCGCGGTGGGGCCTGAGCTCGCGGTGAAGATGATCGTCGGCGGCGATCCGATCAGCGCCGCGGAGGCCTTGAAGAACGGCTTGATCGAGGAGATTGTCGAGGGGCCCGCCATCGGTGGCGAGGCCTTTGCCCGCAAGGTGCTCGCCGAGAAACGGCCGCTGCGCAAGCTGCGCGACGACAATTCCAAACTTGCCGCAGCAAAGGCCGACCGCTCTATTTTTACCAACGCGGTCGCCGCGATGACCAAGCGGGCGCGCGGGCTGGAGGCGCCCTTCGCGGCGGCCGATGCCGTCGGCTATGCCATCGATCTGCCCTTTGACGAAGGGCTGAAGAAGGAGCGTGAGGCTTTCCTGAAGCTGGTCGCGAGCGACCAGTCCAAGGCGCAGCGCTATGCCTTCTTCGCCGAGCGCGAGGCCGCGAAGATTGCGGGTGTCCCCGAAGGGACGAAACCGCGCAATGTGGAGCGGGTCGCCATCATCGGCGCCGGCACCATGGGTGGCGGCATCGCGATGTCCTTCGCCAATGCCGGCATCCCCGTGACACTGATCGAGACCGGCGAGGAGCAGCTCAAGCGCGGCATGGGCGTGATGCAGAAGAACTGGGAAGCCACCGCTGCCCGCGGCGGCATCCCGGCTGATGCGCCCGCCAAGCGCATGGCGTTGATCAACGGCGTGGTCGGTCTGGACAACGTCAAGGACGCCGACCTCGTGATCGAGGCGGTGTTCGAGACGATGGCGGTGAAGAAAGAAGTCTTCGGCCAGCTCGACAAGTTCGCAAAGCCGGGCGCGGTGCTCGCATCGAATACCTCGTACCTGAACATCGACGAAATCGCCAAGGAAACCAAACGTCCGCAGGACGTGCTCGGCATGCACTTCTTCTCGCCGGCCAATGTGATGAAGCTGTGCGAAATCGTGCGCGCGGCGAAAACCGCACCCGATGCCTTGGTGACCGCCGTCTCCATCGCGCGCAAGATCGCCAAAGTGCCGGCGGTGGTCGGCGTCTGCGACGGCTTTGTCGGCAACCGCATGCTGGCGCAGCGTGGCAAGCAGGCCGAAAAACTCCTGTTCGAAGGCGCGCTGCCGCAGCAGGTCGACGCCGTGGTTACGAAATTCGGCATGCCGATGGGCCCCTTCGCGATGGGCGATCTCGCTGGCCTCGATATCGGTTGGCGCTCGCGTAAAGACCGCGGCATCAAGAGCGAGATCGCGGATGCGCTGTGCGAAGCCGGCCGCTTCGGCCAGAAGACCGGCAAGGGCTATTACAAGTATGAAGCCGGTTCGCGCGCGCCGCTGCCCGATCCGGACGTCGAAAAGCTGATCGACGAGACCTTGACGCGGCTCGGGCGCAAGCGGCGCGCGGTCAGCGACGAGGAAATCCTCGAGCGTATGATGTATCCGATGATCAACGAGGGCGCGAAGATCCTGGAAGAGAGTATCGCCGCGCGGCCGAGCGACATCGACGTGGTCTGGCTCTATGGTTATGGGTGGCCGATCTATCGCGGCGGCCCGATGTATTGGGCCGACCAGGTCGGGTTGAAGCACATCGCCGATCGTCTCGCCTTCTACGCCAAGGAAACCAACGATCCCTCGCTCGAACCGGCGCCGCTGCTCAAGCGTCTCGTCGCCGAAGGCAAAGGCTTTGCCTCGCTCACGGCGTCGAGCTCGAAAGCGGCTTGATGGGCCATTGCTCTCACCCAGTCATTCCGGGGCGGCTCGCGGAGCCGAACCCGGAATCTCGAGGTTCTCAGATGTGCAATTGTGCATCAGAGTTCGATGCTAGCGCATCGCCCCGGAATGAGGGTGTCTGAAAATTAACATGACCCACCCCGGCGAACAATTTTACCCTGAAGGCGTGCATTGGGACGACCCGATCGCGCAAGGCACGTTGCCCGACCTCCTGTCGCAAGCGGCGCGCGACTATGGCGCGCGCACGGCGATCGAATTCCGCGACCGCCCGATCTCTTACGCCGAGCTTGAAGCGTTGGCCGAGGTTGCGGCCGCCGCTTACTTGCGCGCCGGTTATGGCAAGGCCGCCTCGATCGCCCTGTTCCTCGGCAACACGCCCGACCATCCGATCAATTTCTTCGGCGCGCTCAAGGCAGGCGGTCGGGTCGCGCATCTCTCGCCGCTCGACGGTGAGATCGCGCTGTCGCACAAGCTTACAGATTCAGGCAGCCGCGTCCTGGTCACCAGCAACCTCGCGGCGCTGTTGCCGACTGCGCTGAAGTTTCTGGAGAAGGGGCTGATCGACCGCCTGATCGTCTGCGAGGACGACCATTGGGGCGCGGTCGGCACCAAGCAGGCGCCGATCCCGAAGCATCCCGCCGTCGTCACCTTCAAGCAATTCGTCGATGGCGCAGCGCCGCCGCAGGAGTGGCCGACGGTCTCGCCCGATGACGTTGCGCTCTTGCAATATACCGGTGGCACCACCGGCCTGCCCAAGGGCGCGATGCTCACCCACGGCAATCTCACTGCGGCGGTCTCGATCTACGATATCTGGGGCAGGCCGGCGCGGCAAAAGCGCGAGGGGATCGACCGTGTCATCTGCGTGCTGCCGCTGTTCCACATCTACGCGCTGACGGTGGTGCTGCTCTCCTCGCTCCGCCGCGGCAATCTGATCTCGCTGCACCAGCGTTTCGATGCAGAGGCCGTGATGCGCGACATCGAGATCAAGCGCGCCACCTATTTCCCGGGCGTTCCCACCATGTGGATAGCGATCGCCGCGTTGCCCGATCTCGATAGGCGCGACTTCTCCTCGCTCGTCAGTGCTGGCTCCGGCGGCGCGCCGTTGCCGGTCGAGGTGGCCAGAGTTTTCGAGCGCAAGGTCGGCATCAAACTGAAGAGCGGCTGGGGCATGACCGAGACCTGCTCGCCGGGTACCGGCCATCCGCCTGTCGGTCCCGAGAAGCCCGGCTCGATCGGCTTGATGCTGCCCGGCATCGAGCTCGATGTCGTTGCGCTCGACGATCCCAAAAAGGTGCTGCCGCCGGGCGAGGTCGGCGAGATCCGCATCAAGGGGCCGAACGTCACCAAGGGCTACTGGAACAAGCCGAAAGAAACCGCGGAATCCTTCGTCGGCGATCGCTTTCTCACCGGCGACATCGGCTACATGGACGCGGACGGCTATTTCTATCTGGTCGACCGCAAGAAGGACATGATCATCTCCGGTGGCTTCAACGTCTATCCGCAGATGATCGAACAGGCGATCTACACCTACCCGGGCGTGCAGGAAGTGATCGTCATCGGCATTCCCGATGCCTATCGCGGCGAAGCCGCGAAAGCTTTCATCAAGCTGCGCGAGGGCGCCAAGCCGTTCACGCTGGAGGAGCTGCGCGAGCACCTGACCGGCAAGCTCGGCAAGCACGAATTGCCCGCGGCCGTGGAGTTCGTCGCCGAATTGCCGCGCACGCCGGTCGGAAAACTCTCGCGCCACGAATTGCGCAAGCGGCAACCATCGTCACACCAAACAGAACCAAAACAGCAACTCGCAACAGGAGGTCGTCCATGACCGATGCCGTCATCGTTTCCACCGCCCGCACGCCGATCGGCAAGGCCTATCGCGGCGCGCTCAACGTCACCGAAGGCGCGACCCTGCTCGGCCACGCCATCGGCGAGGCGGTGAAGCGCGCCAACCTCGATCCGGCGGAGGTCGAGGACGTGGTGATGGGTGCGGCGCTGCAGCAGGGCGCGACCGGCGGCAATATCGCGCGCAAGGCGCTGCTGCGTGCAGGTCTGCCCGTGACGGTGGGCGGCACCACCATCGACCGCCAATGCGCGTCGGGCCTGCAGGCGATTGCGCTCGCGGCGCGCTCGGTCCTGTTCGACGGCGTCGAGATCGCGGTCGGCGGCGGCGGCGAGTCGATCAGCCTGGTGCAGAACGACAAAATGAACACCTTCCATGCCCAGGACCCGGCGCTCTTGAAGATCAAGGGCGAGGTCTACATGCCGATGATCGACACCGCCGAGGTGGTCGCAAAGCGCTACGAGATCTCGCGCGAGAGGCAGGACGAATATTCGCTGGAGAGCCAGCGCCGCGTCGCGGCGGCCCAGCAGGCCGGCAAGTTCAGGGACGAGCTGGCGCCGATCACCACCAAGATGGCGGTGACCGACAAGGCGACCGGCGAGGTTTCCTACAAGGAAGTCACGCTGTCGCAGGACGAGGGCCCGCGGCCCGACACCACGGCGGAAGGTCTCGCCGGCTTGAAGCCGGTGCGCGGCGAAGGCTTCACCATCACCGCCGGCAATGCCAGCCAGCTCTCGGACGGCGCCAGCGCCTGCGTGATCATGAGCGACAAGCAAGCGGCGAAGCGCGGCCTCAAGCCGCTCGGCATCTTCCGCGGCTTCGTCGCCCATGGCTGCGAGCCGGACGAGATGGGCATCGGCCCGGTCTTCGCCGTGCCGCGGCTGCTCAGCCGTCATGGCCTGAAGGTCGATGACATCGATCTCTGGGAGCTCAACGAAGCCTTCGCCGTGCAGGTGATCTATTGCCGCGACCGGCTCGGCATCGATCCCGAGAAGATCAACGTCAATGGCGGCTCGATACCAATGGGCCATCCCTACGGCATGTCGGGCGCGCGGCTGACCGGCCACGCGTTGATCGAAGGCCGCCGCCGCAAGGCGAAATACGCCGTCGTCACCATGTGCGTCGGCGGCGGCATGGGCGCGGCCGGCCTGTTCGAGGTGGTGCATTAAAAAGGGTTGCACGTCGTTGCGGACAGGAAGCGCCTGATCCGGAATCTGGAGATTGTGGCGCAAAATTCCGGGTTCGCGCATCCAAGTCGGCTGTTGCCGACTTGGACAATAAGATCGCCGAACTCGGGTAGGCCCGAGTTCGGAGCGCCCCGGAATGACGTGGTCGATAACTAAATTCGTTCACAGGAGGATCCGATGGATCTCGCATTCACTAAGGAAGAGCAGGCGTTCCGCGAGGAAGTGCGGCAATTCTTCCGTGACAACGTGCCGCCGGAGACGCGGCGCAAGCTGGTCGAGGGCCGCCACGTCTCGAAGGAGGAGATGGTCGTCTGGTGGCGCATCCTCAACAAGAAGGGTTGGGGCGTCAGCCACTGGCCGAAGGAATATGGCGGCACGGGGTGGAGCTCGGTGCAGCACTACATCTTCAACGAGGAACTGCAGATGTATCCGGCGCCGGCGCCGCTCGCCTTCGGCGTCTCCATGGTCGGCCCGGTCATTTACACTTTCGGCAACGAAGCGCAGAAAAAATACTATCTGCCGCGCATTGCAAACGTCGACGACTGGTGGTGCCAGGGCTTCTCGGAGCCGGGCTCGGGTTCGGACCTCGCTTCGCTGAAGACGAAAGCGGAGCGCAAGGGCGACAAGTGGATCATCAACGGCCAGAAGACCTGGACCACGCTGGCGCAATATGCCGACATGATCTTCTGCCTCTGCCGCACCGATCCAGCTGCGAAGAAGCAGACCGGCATCTCCTTCATCCTGGTCGACATGAAGAGCAAGGGCATCACGGTGCGCCCGATCCAGACCATCGACGGCGGCCATGAGGTCAACGAAGTCTTCTTCGACGATGTCGAGGTGCCTTACGAGAACCTGGTCGGCGAGGAAAACAAGGGCTGGGATTACGCGAAATTCCTGCTCGGCAACGAGCGCACCGGCATTGCGCGCGTCGGCGTCTCCAAGGAACGCATCCGCCGCATCAAGGAACTCGCCTCGAAGGTCGAGTCAGGCGGGCGTCCGGTGATCGAGGATCCCGCTTTCCGCGAGAAGCTCGCGGCTTGCGAAATCGAGCTGAAAGCGCTGGAGCTGACACAGCTCCGCGTCGTCGCCGACGAAGGCAAGCACGGCAAGGGCAAGCCCAATCCGGCCTCGTCGGTGCTGAAGATCAAGGGCTCGGAAATCCAGCAGACCACCACCGAGCTTCTGATGGAAGTGATCGGGCCGTTCGCGGCGCCTTACGACGAGCATCCTGATAGCAGCAATGAGGCGATGGATTGGACAGCGCAGATCGCACCGAGCTACTTCAACAACCGCAAGGTCTCGATCTACGGTGGCTCCAACGAGATCCAGCGCAACATCATCACCAAGGCGGTGCTGGGGCTTTAGCTTCATTCCGGGGCGCGCGCCCGAACTCGGGTTTACCCGAGTTCGGAAATTTTCGATTGTCCAGGTCGGCAACAGCCGACTTGGATGCGAGCCCGGAATCTCGCGCCGCAACTTCCAGATTCCGGGTTCGCTCGCTGTACGCGAGCGCCCCGGAATGACAGAGAAAAATTGGACCGGGTATGAGGACATAGAACACATGGATTTCGATTTGTCCGAGGAGCAGCGGCTGCTCAAGGAAAGCGTCGACGGTCTGTTGACCGACGCCTACGATTTCGAGCAGCGCAAGAAATACATGAAGGAGAAGGGCGGCTGGAGCAGAGCGATCTGGGGCCGCCTCGCCGAGCAGGGCCTGCTCGGCCTGCCCTTTGCGGAAGCCGACGGCGGCTTCGGCGCCGGCGCGGTGGAAACCATGATCGTGATGGAAGCGCTCGGCAAGGCGCTGGTGGTGGAGCCGTATCTCGCCACCATCGTGATCGGCGGCGGCTTCCTGCGCCACGGCGGCTCGGCCGCGCAGAAGGCCGCGCACATCCCGTCCATCATCGACGGCAGCAAGACCTTTGCGTTCGCGCAGCTCGAGAAGAACTCGCGCTATGATCTTCATGACGTCACCACCTCGGCGAAGAAGAAGGGCGCGGCTTACGTGATCGACGGCGAGAAATTCGTCGTCACCAATGGCGAGAACGCGGATACGCTGGTGGTCACCGCGCGCACGCAAGGAGGGCAGCGCGACAAGACCGGCATCGGCGTCTTCCTTGTCCCCGCAGATGCCAAGGGGATTTCTAAAAAGACTTATCCGACCCAGGACGGCCTGCACGCCGCCGACATCAGCTTCACCGGCGTCGAGGTCGGCGCTGATGCTGTGATCGGCGATCCCGAGAACGGGCTGCCGCTGATCGAGCGCGTGGTTGACGAGGCCCGCACCGCGCTGTGCGCGGAAGCGGTCGGCGCCATGGATGAATCGCTGAAGACAACGGTCGAGTATCTGAAGACCCGCAAGCAGTTCGGGGTCCCGATCGGCAGCTTCCAGACTCTGCAGCATCGCGCCGCCGACATGTTCGTGGCGCTCGAGCAGGCGCGCTCGATGTCGATGTTCGCCACCATGGCGGCCGACTTCGACGATGCGGCCGAGCGTGCGAAGGCGGTCGCGGCCGCGAAGTGCCAGATCGGCAAGTCGGGTAAGTTCATCGGCCAGCAATCGATCCAGCTCCACGGCGGCATCGGCATGACCATGGAGGCCAAGATCGGCCACTATTTCAAGCGGCTGACGATGATCGAAAACACTTTTGGCGATAGCGAATATCACCTGCGCCGCGTCAGCGAGAGCGGCGGGTTGGTTTAGCTCGTCATTCCGGGGCATTCGCGGAACGCGAATGGACCCGGAATCTCGCGCCGCAATCTCTGGATTCCGGGCTCACGCGCTCACCCGCGTGCCCCGGAGTGACGAACAAGAAAATGCCCGTCATGCCCGGGCTTGTCCCGCCCATCCACGTTTTCGCTGGCCTGATGAAAGACGCGGATGGCCGGGACAAGCCCGGCCGTGACGAAGAGAAAACAGCAAACGAAGGAAGGGAGCACACGCCGTGACCAACACCCCATTCGATCTCTCCGGCCAGGTTGCCGTGATCACCGGCTCCAGCCGCGGCATCGGCCGCGCCTCCGCCGAACTGCTGGCGCAGCTCGGCGCCAAAGTGGTGATCTCCAGCCGCAAGGCCGAGCCGTGCCAGGAAGTGGCTGATGGCATCAGGAAGGCCGGCGGCGATGCGCATGTCATCCCTTGCAACATCTCCCGTCGCAACGAGGTCGAGGCGTTGATCGAAGGCGCCACCAAGCACTATGGCAAGATCGACATCCTGGTCTGCAACGCTGCCGTGAACCCGTATTACGGACCGCTGCTCGACATCTCTGACGAAGCCTTCGACAAGATCATGGGCTCCAACGTCAAGAGCAACCTCTGGCTCTGCGCGCTCGCGATTCCACAAATGGCCGCGCGCGGCAAAGGCTCGGTGGTGATCATCTCCTCGATCGGGGGGATGCGCGGTTCGACCGTGATCGGCGCCTACGGCATTTCCAAAGCCGCCGATTTCGCGCTGTGCCGGAGCCTCGCCGGCGAGTGGGGTCCGAAGGGCGTGCGCGTCAACTGCGTCGCGCCGGGCCTGGTCAAGACCGATTTCGCGCGTGCGCTGTGGGAAGACGAGGAGCGCTTGAAACACCGCTGCGCCACCACGCCGCTGCGGCGGATCGGCGAGCCGCACGAGATCGCCGGCGCTGTGGCCTATCTCGCCTCCGACGCCTCCACCTTCATGACCGGTCAGACCATCGTGGTCGACGGCGGCGTGACGACGGCGGCGGCCTGACGCGGTCTCCGATCAAGTTACAGAGTCGGACGAGCGCCCTCAACCAAGCCCGTCATTGCTGTGCATGTTCACTAATTCGCTGATCGAATGGTTTGAGTCTGGGCGGCGGCGAAGTCCTTTGGGGTCTTGCCGCCGAGGGCCTGATGAGGTCTGAAATTGTTGTAGTAGATCAGGTACTCGAACAGTTCATTGGCGAAGTGCTCGAGGTTATCGAAGGTTGCGCCTTCGATGACGTCGTCGTCCAGTGTTCGCCAGAACCGCTCGACCTTGCCATTGGTCTGCGGCCGGTAGGGCCTGGTGTAGCGGTGCTTGATCCCGAGCTCGATCAGCATGGCTTCGAAGGGGTGCTCCTCGGGTTTATTGCGGGAGGCGAACTCGGCCCCGTTATCGGAGAGGATCTCGGCG
>NZ_AWZU01000028.1 GCF_000472385.1 Bradyrhizobium sp. ARR65 | reverse complement strand
CTGACGACGAGGCGCGGCGGCTCGTGGAAGCGAAGCGCGTCGGCGACATCGGACTGATGGAGGACCACCAGATTGGCCTCGCAGCCGGCTTCCAGGCCGTATCGCCCGAGGTTGATGGCTTTGGCNGCACGCGTCGTGATCATCTCGTGCAAAGCCTCGATCTCGCGCCGTTTGGTCATCCACAGCAGGTGCGAGGCCAGGAAGGCGACCTCCAGCATGTTGTTTCTGCCGAACGGATAGTACGCGTCCGAGATGTCGTCCTGGCCGAGGCAGACATTGACGCCCGCATTCAGCAATTCCTTGACCCGGGCATGCAGCGGACCCGTATGGGGATCGCTGACGATCGAGACCCGTGCCTGCCGCAACAGCGCGGTCAGTTCGCCGAAATAGGTTGCAGGATAGAGCGCCATCGCACGACAATGGTGCGCGAGCGCGCGGCCCTCGAACCCGCGCGGGATCGCCGCTCGCGCCATCATGTCCAAGGTCCGCATATCAGGATCACCGACATCGTCGAGCAGCATCGAGATATCCGCATTGAACTCGGCAGCGAGATCGAAGCAGAATTCGATGTGCTTGCGCTGATCGGTCTCACTCGTCTCGATCCAGGGGATGCCGCCGACGACATCGGCGCCAATCGCCATCGCCTCGCGCATCAAGGCCTCGGTGCCCGGCTCGCGCAGGATTCCGTCCTGCGCGAAAGCAACGACCTGGATGTCGACGATACCGCGAAATTCGTCGCGGACCGCGAGCAGCGCTTTCACACCCTCCAGCCGCGCCTTGCTGTCGACATCGGCAAAGGCGCGGACATGGAGATTGCCGTGGAGCGCTGCCAGCGCCATGGCGCGCCGCGCATTCGGAATGATCCAGGACGTGTCGTACTTGGCCTTGACCGCGGCGGCGAGATCGATCGCCTTTGCCGCCTCGCTCATGCCGGCGCCCTGATACGCCTCCAGCGCGGCCTCCGACATCATCGGCAGGGTCCAGACCTTGCAGAGGTGCAGATGCGGATTGACATAGGCCGGTGTGACCAGACGGCCCTCGGCGTCGACGATCGCGGGAGCATCGACGGCAAGTCGCTCATTCACAGCGAGAATGACGCCGCCGGAGATCGCAATGTCCACCACGCCATCGGCGCGGCCCAGCAAACGCGCATTTTTGATAATTATGTCGGCCGTTGCGGACATTGTGGTTTGCCTCCAATCGATCGCCGGGGCAAAAGCAAGAAGAATGCCGCCGGCGGCCCGCCGGCAGGGCGATCGCATGCGAGCGGCTTCCGATGAGACAATACAAGATCGTCGTGTTTGTGCCGGCGTCGCACGGAGAGCAGGTGCGCGACGCAATGGCGCAAGCCGGCGCCGGACAGATCGGCAACTACTCCCACTGCTCCTTCACCACCAGAGGGGTCGGCCGCTTCAAACCCAATGCGGGCGCGAACCCCTCGATTGGCGAAGTCGGCAAGCTTGAAGAGGTGGACGAGGAGCGGATCGAGACCGTCTGCACCGAAGAGAGACTGCGCGAAGTTCTGCAGGCTATCCGAAGAGCGCATCCTTATGAGGAGCCCGCGATCGACGTGTATCCGCTGGAGGTGATCTCCGACTAGGACCCGACAGGCTGCAGCGCCAGCCCTCAAACAAAAGGCCCCCATTTCGGGGGCCTTTATTTTAGACTGCGTCCCTATCTTAGACTGCGTCCTTCGCGGCTTTAACCGGCCTTGCCCGGACGATCTTGCGGGCGGGCTTGGCCTTAAACATCATTTCCTCACCGGTAAATGGATTGGTGCCTTTGCGCGCCTTGGTCGCCGGCTTCTTGACGACCACGAACTTCGCGAACCCCGGCACAAGGAAGACCCCGTTCTTCTTGAGCTCCTTGTGACCGACATCGGTCAGCGTATCCAGGACGTTCTTCACGTCGCGCTTGGAAAGTTCGGTTGCCGTCGAGATTCTCTCGAGTAGCTGCGATTTGGACAGTTGGGTAGCCATTGTGTCTCCTCTGATTCGTCCGATGCGATAATAATCGAACCGGCAAAAACCTAGAGCCTTCTACACAGCTTTGTCGCGTTTTTTCCGGGGATTTTCGCGGTTTTTTGCGCGTCACAGCAGATTCAGAGCCTAAATATAGGCCTAAAGGCTACCCGGCAGGCTCCGGCGCCCGTAACTGACGTGCCTCGAAGGCTCAGCCGACCGAGCGTTTGGGCGAGCGTTCGAGCCGCTCCCGGTAGGCTTCAAAGCCCCGCACCAGGTCTTGACCAGGCACCCATTCCCCCCGTTCGTCCATCAGCCCGGCCTCCAGCATGGCCGCGGCGCAAGGCCAATGCAGATCGACCCAAGCGCCGATCTCAGGTTCGGGCATGCCTTCCCGCCTGCAAATGCGCGCGGCCATTTCTCTGGCCAGGGGCTCGATGTTGGAACTCATGCAGGCGGGCCTAGCTGCGACAGGCGTCGATTTCAAGGCGAGCTCCGATGAGCGCAGCATTCCAGGTCGCCCAGGTGACGCGGGAGCACCAGATGCTCCCGCCAGCGTCATTTGTTGATGGTGATGCGCTTCACCTTCGATTCCGCCTGCGGCAGCTTCGGCATGGTGACGGTCAGCACGCCGTTCTTGAACGCGGCAGAGATCTTGTCCTCGTCAACGTCCTCAACCGGAATGCGTCGTTCGAACCGGCCGTAATAGCGCTCGCTGAACAGCCGATCCTTGTCCTCCGTCTCGGTCTTCTTCTCGCCCTTGATCGAAAGCACGCCGTGGGCAAGCTCGACCTTTACGTCTTTCTCGTCCAGTCCCGGCAATTCCGCCGTGACCTTCACGTCCTTGTCGCTCTCGTTGACCTCGATGCTCGGCCAGCCCATCGTGCGATCGAAGAAGCGGTCGCCAAAGGGTGCGAGATCAAATCCGCGGAAGACGTCGTCGAACAGGCGATTCATCTCCCGATGCAGGGTGAGGATCGGGTTGTAGTCTTCGTTGCGTCGTACGGCCACGTTGCGGCCGCGGCCCCAGGGAATGAGATCAGTGATTGCCATCATGTTCTCCTTCTCTCGTACAAAGCGTTATGGCTGGCGCCCGCGGCCGCTATGAAAGCCACGCCGCGGACGTATGAAGAGCCAGCGGACTATCTCAGGCCGCCAGCGTCTTCGCGCACGCTAGGTTGGGATTGCAGGACCGGCACAGCGGGACAAGATCAAGGGCGGCCATAACCAAGTTCTCCTTCCGAGCAACATGGTTACGAGCGCGGCGGCACCGTGTCCGGCATCCGTCGACCGAGCCCTTGCAAAGGCGCCCGATGCACGCGGCTGCAAACCAGCGCGCGCACATCAACTTAGAAGCAGCGCTCGCGCTTTCAAGAGCCCCCGGACGTCCTTGCAAAGAAGGATGAGACGGCGCCTACCCGGAAAATACGCGGCCGGAACGAGTATGGAGCTTTGATGTTCTTAGCTCTGCTGCCGCCAGGCCGGCAGCACAAAGGCGACAACCGGAGAAGCGCCCCCCGGAGCACCCGCAGACTGGTTGCATACGGAGGACGGAATGAGAATTGCGCAGATTGCTTCGCTGGTCGAGAGCGTGCCGCCGCGGCTCGACGGCGGAACGGAGTGTGTCGTTTCCCACCTGACCGAGTAGTTGGTCAGGCAAGGCCACCAGGCGACGCTGTTCGCGAGCGGAAATCCATGACCGCGGCCGAGTTGCGGCGCGGCAGAGCGTTCGGCTTTTGGCCTATGAGTTGGCCCGGATTCTGCTTTGACAGGCCCCGTCGAAGCTGATCCACTTTCGCCCCGCTCCAAGCTCAAGCATGGAGACACGATGTGACGATCAAGCACCACCGTGGAGCCAATCCGATGAACGAGCGGGAACTTCGAAACCTGATCGCGAAGGTTAAGGACGGGCGCCTGTCGCGGCGCACCTTCGTGCGCAGCATGGTTGCCCTCGGCCTCACTGCGCCGATGGCCGGCATGATGTTGAGCCAATCAGGGGTGGCAATGGCCGAGCCGTCGATCACCTACAAGCCGCCGAAGGCCGGCGGCGGCGGTCCGCTCAAGCTGCTGCTCTGGCAGGCGCCGACCTTGCTCAATCCGCATTTTGCGGTGGGAACCAAGGACCAGGAAGCATGCCGCCTGTTCTACGAACCGTTGGCCGGGTGGGACAAGGACGGCAATCTCGTGCCGATCCTTGCCGCCGAGATCCCGGGCAAGGAGAACGACGGATTAGCCGAGGACGGTCTGTCGGTCGTCTGGAAGCTGAAGCGCGGCGTCAAGTGGCATGACGGCGCGCCCTTTACCGCCGACGATGTCGTGTTCAACTGGGAATATGCGAAAAATCCGGAGACCGCCGCCGTCTCCATCGGCAGCTACAAGGATATCAAGCTGGTCGAGAAGGTCGACGACCATACGGTGCGTGTGACTTTCGCGCAGCCGACTCCGTTCTGGGCCGACGCCTTTGTCGCTTCCTACGGCATGATCATCCCCAAACATCTGTTCGCGGATTATGCGGGGAGCAAATCGCGGGATGCGCCGACCAATCTGAAGCCGGTTGGCACCGGCCCCTATCTGTTCTCCGATTTCAAGCCGGGCGACAGCGTCTCGGGCAAACGCAATCCCGACTACCACCAGGCGGGCCGGCCCTATTTCGACACAGTCGAAATCAAGGGCGGCGGCGATGCCGTCTCGGCGGCTCGGGCCGTGCTGCAGACCGGCGAATATGACTATGGCTGGAACATGCAGGTCGAGGACGAGATCCTGCTGAAACTGGAAAACGGCGGCCAGGGCAGGATCTCGATCGTTCCCACCGGCAACATCGAATATATCGCACTCAACGTCACTGATCCGAATGTCGAGGTGGACGGCGAGCGTGCCAGCATCAAAACCAGGCATCCGCTGTTCTCTGATCCGGCCGTGCGCGAAGCCATCAACCTGCTGATCGATCGCGCCTCGGTGCAGAAATTCATCTATGGCCGCGCCGGCATCGCCACGGCCAACTTCCTCAACAACCCCGAACGCTTCCGCTCAAAAAACACCAAGTTCGAGTTCAATATCGAGAAGGCCAATCAAATCCTGGAGGCCGCCGGCTGGAAGAAGGGCTCGGACGGCATTCGCGCCAAGGACGGCAAGCAGCTCAAATTCGCGTTCCAGACCTCGATCAATTCGCCCCGGCAAAAGAACCAGGCCATCGTCAAGCAGGCTTGCCGGAAGGCCGGCATCGACGTCGAGCTGAAATCGATTGTCGCCTCAGTGTTCTTCTCCTCCGATACTGCCAATCCCGACACCTACTCGCATTTCTACTGCGATGCCCAGATGTATCAGACCACAATGCCGCAGGCCGACCCGCAGTTCTTCATGAATCAATTCACCTCCTGGGAGGTGGCGACCAAGGAAAACAAATGGCAGGGCCGCAATATCTCGCGCTGGCAAAACAAGGAGTATGATGACCTCTTCCGTCAGGCCCAGAGCGAACTTGATCCGGTGAAGCGCGCGGCGATCTTCATCAAGATGAACGACCTCGTCGTCGGCGATCACTACATCCTGCCGGAAATCAACCGCCCGCGACCGACCGCGCTGAAGAACGGCATGGTGGTGCACGAGAGCGGGTGGGACAATGATCTCTGGCAGATCGCGAATTGGTATCGCGAAGCATAAAGCGGATGAATTTTGGCTCGATCGGTCCGCCCGCGAACTCATTCCACCTTTCCCCGGCGGGGAGAGGTAAAGCGCCGCCGCGATAGCTCGATCCAATCTCACTAGGGGAAGTGATGGGAAACTATCTCCTCAGGCGACTTGTCATCGCGCTTCCCAGCCTGGTCGGCATCAGTCTCATACTGTTCGTGCTGCTCGCACTCGCCCCGGGCGATCCGTTCGGCGAGCTTGCGAGCAATCCGAACATTCCGCCGGAGGTGCGGGAAGCGCTCCGAGTGAAATTCGGGATCGATGATCCCATTCTCGTCCGCTACTTCCATTGGTTGGCGGCGATGCTGCATGGCGACTGGGGCTTTTCCTTTGCCAGCCGCGTCGATGTCGACCAACTCGTCCTGCAGCGCATTCCCACGACGCTCTACGTTGTCGGCACGGCGCAGCTTCTGGCACTTGCGGTGGCGCTGCCGGTTGGCGTCTATGCGGCGATGCGGCCCTACTCGATCTTCGACCAGCTCGCCAATACCGTCGCCTTCATCGGCTTTTCGCTGCCGACATTCTTCACCGGCCTGCTTTTGATCCTGATCTTTTCCGTCAATCTGGGCTGGCTGCCTTTCGTCTATCGTGCCGATATTTCTGCCACCGGCTGGCATTGGTATTGGGAGTATTTCAAGCAGGCGATCATGCCGATCGCCGTGCTTGGGCTGTTCCAGGCCGCCTCCTACACGCGCTATGTACGATCCGCCGTACTCGACGTGATCAGGCTGGATTACGTCATGGCGGCGCGCGCCAAGGGCATCGGCGAAGCCAAGGTCCTCATCAAGCACGTGCTGCGCAATGCGCTGATCCCGGTGGTGACGCTGGTGGCACTGCAGATGCCCAGTGTGTTCGGTGGCGCCATCGTCACGGAGCAGATCTTCCGCATTCCCGGCATCGGTTCGCTCCTGATCAGCGCGATCCTCGCCAACGACACGCCTGTCATCATGGCGGTCACTTTCGTGTTCGCCTGCCTCGTCGTTGTCTTCAACCTGCTCGCCGATATCATCTATGGTTGGCTTGACCCACGCATCTCCTACGGCTGAGGCGACCGCCCCGGCCGCGACGCGCGAGCCGCGCTTCTCGCCGGGCCGTGACGCTTTCCGGCGCTTCTGGCGGCATCGCCTCGCGGCGGCCAGCGTCGTTGTCCTGGCACTGCTCGCGCTCTCGATCATTGTCGGGCCATTCCTCTGGCGCATTCCGATCAATGACATCGACTTTACGGCGCGCTTGAGCGCGCCCTCCTGGGAGCACCCGTTCGGCACCGACGATCTCGGCCAGGACCTATTGGCCCGGATGCTCTACGGCGGACGGATCTCGCTTGCCGTCGGTTTTGCCGCGATGGCGGTGGCCATGATTGCCGGCACCATCATCGGCGCCATTGCCGGCATGTCGCGCGGCGCGATCGATGCCGCGCTGATGTGGATCACGGACCTGTTCCTGTCACTGCCGCAATTGCCGTTGCTATTGCTGGTGATCTATCTGTTTCGCGATTTCCTCAAGGGCCTGGTTGGCCCGGAAGGCGGCGTCTTCATCATGATCGTGCTGGTGATCGGCGCCTTTCGCTGGATGCCAGTGGCCCGCCTGGTGCGGGCGCAGTTCCTCTCCCTGCGCGAGGCGGAGTTCGTCGAAGCTGCCCGCGCGCTCGGTGCCTCCGATCTCAGGCTGGTGATCAGGCATATCCTGCCCAATGCGCTGGGACCGGTGATCGTCGCCGGCACCATCGACGTGGCGGCGGCGATCATCGCGGAGTCGACGCTGTCGTTCCTGGGCCTCGGCTTTCCGCCTGACATCCCGACGTGGGGCCGCCTGCTCTACGATGCCAAGGATTATCTCGACATCGCGCCGCACTGGGCCCTGTTCGCGGGCGGTGCAATCTTTCTCACCGTCATCGCCATCAACTTCATCGGCGACGGCCTGCGCGATGCGCTCGATCCGCGCAAGGTGATGTGATGTCAGCTCGTAGATGGGTTGAGCAACGCGAAACCCACCCTTTCTCTCACCAGCATTTTGATGGGTTTCGCTTTCGCTGAATCCATCCTATATGCGCTTCAAGGCAACGCGTAAGCCCGCACGTAATCGCCCAGCTTCGTGCCAAACGAGCCGTGGCCGCCGTCGACGGTGACGACATATTGCTTGCCGCCGACCTCATAGGTCATTGGCGTCGATTGGCCGCCGGCCGGGAGCCGGTCTTGCCATAACAGCTTGCCATCATTGACGTCGAAGGCGCGGATGTAATCGTCCATGGTGCCCGTGAGAAACGCCACGCCGCCCGCGGTGACGATGGGGCCGCCCAGCATGGGCACGCCGAGCCTGAACGGCAGCGGCAGTGGCGCCTCGTCGCGGATGGTTCCGACGCGGTGCTGCCAGACGATCTTGTTGGTCTTCAAGTCGAGCGCCGCGAGGCTGCCCCAAGGCGGCGCCATGCAGGGAATGCCGAGCGGCGACAGGAAAACGCCGAGATCGACGCCATAAGGCGTGCCGTACATCGGCTGCACGCCGAGCTCCGTACCCGGCGGGTGCGCGGAATTCGGTGCGGCAGGATTGTTCTCGCCGCGCGGCACAAGCCGCGAAACGAACGGCACCGATTGCGGATTGGCGATGGCGATTGCGCGCTTTGGGTCGACCGCAATGCCGCCCCATTCGAACATGCCGAAATCGCCGGGATAGACCAGCGTCCCCTGCTCCGATGGCGGTGTGAATGGACCCTCGTAACGCAGCCGCTTGAATTTGACGCGGCACATCAACTGGTCGAACATCGTGCTGCCCCACATCTGCGCCTCGGTGAGCTTCTCGCGCGGGCGGAAGCTCAAGTCCGAGAACGGCTGCGTCGGTGCGACGTGATCGCCGGGCGCGGCGCCCTGCGGGACCGGCTTTTCCGGCGCCGGCACCAAGAGGCGCCCGTCGCGGCGATCGAGCACGAAGATATTTCCGGTCTTCGCCGGGATATAGATCGCGGGCGTCACGCCCTGATCGGTGTGCAGGTCGACCAGGCTCGGCTGCGAGGGCATGTCCATGTCCCAGAGATCGTGATGCACGTTCTGGAACGACCAGCGCAGTTTTCCAGTCGCGATGTCGAGCGCCACCAGCGCCGAGTCGTAGCGCTCCTTATCCGGCGTGCGGTTGCCGGCCCAGATATCAGGCGAACTCGAACCGAGCGGCTCATAGACCAGGCCGAGGTTTTCGTCGACGGAAGCAACTGTCCAGGAGTTCGGTGATCCCGGGACGAAGTGGTGGGTCGCGGACGGCATCTCGTTGGGATCGGGATTACCGGCATCGAATACCCAGATCAGCTTGCCGGAATAGATGTCGAAGCCGCGGATGGCGCCGGAAGGCACGCGGTCGGAATAATTATCGATCACGGCGCCTGCCACGATCAGGATCTTGTCAGTAACGACCGGCGGCGAGGTCCCTTCGTAGAAGCCGAGCGTCTTGATCTCGTTGCCCTCTTTCAGATCGATCTGGCCGTGCTCGCCAAAGCCGTCGCAAGGCTTGCCGGTTTCGGCATCCAGGGCAAACAGCCTGCCATCGTTGGTCGGCAGAAAAATACGCTTTGGGCATTCGCTCGGCGCCGGTGCGCCGTCGGCGGTCACCGCGCCTGGCTTGGTCTCGTGATAGGCGACGCCGCGGCAGGTCATGTGCTGGAAGGTCTTGTTGTGCTCAATTTGCGGATCGAACTTCCAGCGCAGTTTGCCGGTGGCCGCATCAAGCGCGAACACGATCTGATGCGGCGAGCAGGTGTAGAGGAGATCGCCGACTTTCAGCGGGGTCGCCTCATTGGTGAATTCGTCGGGATCGTCCGGCCCCTTCTTGTCGCCGGTCTCGAACTGCCAGGCGAGCTTCAAATCATTCACATTGTCCTTGGTGATCTGGCCGAGGTCGGAATAGCGCGTGCCGAAGCCGGTGCCGCCATAGGCGGTCCAGTCCGCTTGTGCTGTCGCGGGCTCCGCTGATGGCGGATTGGTCGGGGCAGCATTGGCTTCGGCCGATAAGGTGCCGGCGATGTCGTAGCGGTCGGCGCGTAGCGAAAGACCGAGCGCCACCAGCGCCAAGGCGAGCACGCCACCGAGCGCAAGTCTGCCGAGACGAGCGCCGGGCGCGAGATGCGAGGTGATGAACGGCAGCAACAGCCAGACCCCGAGCGGGACGAGAATGTCGCCGCGCGGCGCCAGGGACCAGAAGTCGAAACCGACCTCGGAAATGGCCCAGGCCATCGTTCCCAATAGCAGCGCCGCATAGAGCCACAGCGCCTCGGCGCGGCGGATGGACAGTAGCCAGGCGGTGAGCAGCAGGGTAACGCCGGCGATCAGGTAATAAGAGGAGCCCCCCAAGAGCGTCAGCCAGGCACCGCCGGCGACCAGCGCGATGCCCATGATCGCGACCACCACCACAGTCAGCGTGAGCAGCGGCGTGCGCCGTGCCGTCTTCCTATCGGCCATGGTTTCGGCACTCCACGTCCATCAAGCGAAGACGGAACGAAGGACGTGCTAGGAGGTTCCTCGCGGCGCTGGTTTGGCGTGTAGGATGGATCGAGCGAAAGCAAAACCCATTGCGACCGCAGAAGAATGATGGGTTTCGCGGAGCCTGTCATCGGGCGCGCATTCGCGCGACCGGTGGCCCAGCCATCCTATGACTGCTTCGCGAACGGCGAGGCATCGCGGGCGAGATGTTGTCCGGCGCCCCTGCGGCCCACCAGCGCGCCGTCGGCCACGACGATTCCGCCGCGCACGAGCGTCGTGACCGGCCAGCCGGTGACTTGCAGGCCCTCATAGGGCGTGTAGTCGGCGCCGTGATGCAGAACGTTCTGACTGATCGTGGCCTCGCGCGTGGGATCCCAGATCGCGATGTCGGCATCAGCGCCGACTGCAATGGTGCCCTTGCGTGGATAGAGGCCGTAGGTCTTGGCGTGGTTGGTCGAGGACAGCGCGACGAAGCGGTTGAGATCGATGCGGCCCTTCACCACGCCCTCGGAGAACAGGATCGGCAACCGCGTTTCGATGCCGGGAATGCCGTTCGGCACCCAGCGGAAGCTGGTGCGCCCCTTCGGCGCGAGCTTGCCCGTTTCGTCATAGCGGAACGGGCAATGATCGCTGGAGAACACGCTGAACACGCCCTGCTGCAGGCCCTCCCAGCACGCTGCCTGGCTTGCGGCATCACGCGGCGGCGGGCTGCAGACATATTTGGCGCCCTCCATATTGAGGCCTTCCATGTCCTTCTCGGTGAGAACAAGATATTGCGGACAGGTCTCGCCGAACACTTTCAGGCCACGCTGCTGGGCGCGACGGATCTCCTCCATCGCCTCGCGGTTGGAGACGTGAACGATCATCACAGGCACATCGACCAGCTCTGCCAGCGCAATGGCGCGGTGCGTCGCCTCGCGCTCGACCGGAATGGGGCGCGAGGTGCCGTGGAAATGCGGGGCGGTCTGCCCTGCCCGCTCGAGCCGATCGGTGAAAAAGCGGATGGCGTCGAAATTCTCGGCGTGCACCATCATCAGCGCCTGCGTTTCGCGCGCAACTGCCATCACGTCGAGGATCTGCCGATCACTCAACGCGAGGTCCTCGTAGGTCATGAACACCTTGAAAGAGGTGTAGCCGTCCTTGATCAGCGCAGGGAGTTCCTGGCCCAGCACCTGGTCGGTGGGATCGGAGATGATGAGATGGAAGCTGACGTCGATATAACAATTGCCCTCGGCCTTGGCGTGATAGTCCTTGACCGCCTGGCGCAGGCTCTGGCCGCGCTCCTGCAAGCAGAACGGAAGCACCGTGGTGTTGCCGCCGAAGGCGGCGGCGCGCGTCGCGCTTTCGAAATCGTCGGCCATGACGATGCCGGGCCCGCTCGGCTGGGAGATGTGCACGTGGCTATCGATGCCGCCGGGCAGCACCAGGCGACCGCTGGCATCGATGATCTCTTTGGCATCGCCGAGATCATGGCCTAGCGCGGCGACGCGCCCGTTCCTGATGCCGACATCGCAAGCGAAGGTGTCGGAGGCTGTCGCCACAGTGCCGCCGCGGATGATGGTGTCGAATGTCATGTCCTGATCCACCCTGTTGTGAGCATAAGCCGATCATTCGGCGGCGGAGGCGATGTCGCGATGCTCGATCCAGGCCGCGAGCTTGTCGGGAAGGCCCCGTGTCGGCTTGGCAGCCGGCCGCCGGAACGCGCCCGCGACCGCCTTGCGAGGGCTTAGCGTCACCAGCGCCTCCGCCTGCTTGACGGCGGCGGCGATGGGATCGACCAGCGGCACGGCCACGCGCTCGCGGACGCGGGATGCCAGTCCCGCAAGTGGCGCCCCGCCGAGAATGACCACCTCGGCCTCATCCTCGTTCACCGCCTTGTTGGCGAGCGCCACGAGCAGCTCTTCCTTCTCCTCCTGCACCTCGGCAATCGAGGCAAACGACTGCTCAAGGGCACGCACGGCGCAGCAGCGCTCACCTAGCCCGTGCATCTCGACGCAATCGCGGTACCAGCCGGTCAAGGCCGCGGTGAAGGTGATGATGGCAAAGCGCCGACCGAGCAGGCACGCGGTCAGCATCGCCGCTTCCGACATGCCGATCACGGGAATGTCGAATAATTCGCGCGCGCCGAACAGGCCGGGATCGCCGAACGCCGCGATGATCGCCGCATCCGCTTCGCCGTGATGTTCGGCCAACATCTCGATCGCAATGGCGCCGCCGATCTGCGCTTCCGCGCGCGTTGCGAGATAGGGAACCCCGCGGCTCGCCGTCAAAGGCACCAGCTCGGTCCCGGGAGATGCCACCGTGCGCGCGGCAGCGGTGAGCAGCCCCGTGACGGGTTCGGTGGTATTGGGGTTCAAGATCAAGATTCGCATATTGCGTCCTCTCACGCCGCCGCGGTGTTGGCCCGCGACCGCGCATCGGTGGCCAACGCCTGCACCACCTCCCGGCCGGTATTCATGACGTGCTTGGCGAGCAGCCGGCCGGCGGCCTCCGCGTCGCGCGCCTCCAGCGCGGCAAGAATCCCGCGATGCTCCTGCACCGATTCGTCCCAGCGCCGTCGCGAGCCCAGCGCCGAATAGCGCGCCCATTCGGCACGCGCGATCAGCCGCGCATGGGTCTCGCTGAGCAACGGATTGCGCGCGCCGCTCATGATCGCCTGATGCAGCGCCTGATTGAGCTTGAAATAGGGATCGATGTCGTTATCCGCGAAATGGCGCTCCATCTCCTCCTGCATAGTGGCGAGCTGCGCGATTTCGGCCGCACTCATGCGCGCTGCGGCAAGCTCGGCCCCGTGGCGCTCGATTCCGCTGAGTGCCTCGAACAGGTTGACGATCTCCTCGGAGTTCATCACCGCGACGCGGGCGCTGCGGTTCTGACGCAATTCCACGAGACCGTCGGCCGCGAGCAGCTTCAGTGCCTCACGGAGCGGCGTGCGCGACAGTCCGAGCAACGCGCACAGCTCGGCCTCAATGAGCTCCGTCCCCTGTGCGAGCTCGCCGAAAATGATGAGTCTGCGCAGCCGCTCGACGGCGCGCTCGTGCAAGGATACCCGGCGCAAGCGCAAGCTCTGGCCGAATGCTTGATCGATGCTGCTTTTGCGCGGACGGCCGCGTTTCCTCGGTTGTTGCTCCAAAACCTATTCCTCCGAAGTCTCATCTATTGCAGGAAGAGACGCGGTTTTCTCGCCTTTATTATAGACAAAACATGTTTGTTTCATAGTCACTTGGCACAAATTGTATGCAGCATTCAAAAAATCCTTGCGGGTGCATTTTTCTCCTGCGAGGCTCGCACGCGACACCGGTTCTACCCACGCTCGTTTGGAGGTTCTTAATCGTGCGAAAGAAGCTCTCCGCCGCCTTCGCTTTTGCCCTTGTCGCAGGCCTGCTCGGCGCAATGCCTGAGCGCTCCTGGGCGGACGGCGCGCCGATCAAGCTCGGCTATGCCAAATGCGCGCATTGCCTGCCGATGGCACTGACACCAGGGCTCGCGCAAGGCGTGAGCATCGAGGCCACCGGCTTCAATTCCGGCAACGATGTGCTGACCGCGCTGGTCTCGAAGAGCATCGACGTCGCGCAGGTCACCTATCTCCACTATGTCACCGCGCTCGACAAAGGTTTTGATGTCGTCGCCATCTCAGGCGAGGTGAACGGCGGCTCGGAATGCCTCTCCGCGCCGGCACTCAATCTGCCCAAGGGCGACTGGGCAGCCTTCAAGGCGCTGATCGAGAAGGGCAAGGCGGCCGGCTCCCCGCTCAAGGTCGCGGCATCGCGCGGCAACGCGCAGGACATCCACATGCGCGGGGCGTTCGCCAAGCAAGGCATCGACGTCAACAAGGACGTACAGTTCGTCAACATTCCCAACCCCTCCGACCACATCGCCGCACTCCGGCGCGGTGAGATCGACATGGTCTGCTCGGTCGAGCCGTTCGCCTCCCAGATCCGCGCGGCCGGCGCGGGCAATTCCTTTGTACTGCCCTACGACCAAGCCGCCGGAAACCTGACCAACATCATCGTGACCCGGTCCGACGTGATCGCCGCGCGCCGCGCCGACGTTCAGGCAACGGTTGCGGCCGTGGTCGCCATGGTCGACAAGATCAAGGCCGATAGAAGCGTGTGGGCCGGTGTGATCGTCAAGCAGACGGGACTGGACAAGACAATCGCCGAAGCCGCGCTCGACAATGCCTTCCCGGATTATGCCATCCACAAGCCGGAGACGATCGCGATCGCGAAGATGATGAAGGATCTGAAATATGTCGCGACCGATGTGACGGCGCTGATTGACAAGACCACCGACTATTCCTTCCTCCAAGCCGCGACGAAGAGGTCGAAGAATGAGCTCGGCTATTGAGCTGACCGGGCGTATCGCCGCGCTCCCGAAACTCGGACGACGGTTCGACCGCATCATCGTCCCGGCGCTGCTGCTCGCGGGCTGGGAAGCCTTCGCGCGTGCGGGCTTTCTGCCGCCAGCGCTGCTGCCGGCGCCAAGCGCCGTGCTGCATGCGCTCGCCGACTGGATCTTTGGCATCGACCAGACCACGCAAAGCTATTCCGCCCACTGGCTGCATGATGCCTATTCCTCCGCCTGGCGCGTGGCCACCGGCTTTGCCATCGCCGCGCTGGCCGGCATTGCGCTCGGCACCACGATCGGCTGGTGGCGCACCGCTGAAGCCACGCTCGAACCGACCTTGCAGATGCTGCGGCCGATCCCGCCGGTGTCCTGGATTCCGCTGGCGATCATCTGGTTCGGCATCGCCGACAAGCCGGCGATCTTCCTCGTCTTCCTCGGCGCGTTCTTCCCGATCCTGATGAACACCATCCATGGGGTAAAGGCCGTCGACCGTAACCTGATCCGGGCCGGGGCGATGATGGGCGCCTCCGAACGGCAGATGCTCTGGCATATCGTGCTGCCGGCCGCGCTGCCCTCCATTTTTGCCGGCTTGCGCATCGCCATCGGCTCGGCCTGGATGCTCACGGTGACCGCCGAAATGGTCGCGGTGAAGAGCGGGCTCGGTTATGTGCTGTGGGATTCCTATTACTTCCTGCGCTACGACATCGTGCTGGCGGCGATGATCTCGATCGGCGTGCTCGGCTTCGCCTCCGATCTCCTGATCAAGCAGCTCATGAACGCGGTGCTGCACTGGCAGAAGGCGACGACCGTCGCCGGGCGTGGAGGCTAGGGCGATGGCCGAGATCAGCATCGAAGGGATCAGCAAGACCTTCCACGACAAATCGCGCGGCCGGGACGTCGCGGCGCTCGACGATATCAATCTCTCGATCGCCAGCAATGACTTCGTTTGCCTGCTCGGCCCCTCCGGCTGCGGCAAGTCCACCCTGCTCAACATCATCGCCGGTTTCGAGAAGCCGACGCGCGGTCGCGTCAGCGTCGATGGCAAGTTCGTCGAAACCCCCGGCGCCGACCGGGGCGTGGTGTTTCAGCAGCCGACCTTGATGCCATGGCTGACAGTATCGGAAAACATCGCCTTCCACCTCAAGCTCAAGGGCGTCGGCAAGGCCGAGCGGCGCGAGCGGGCACAAGCGTTCATCGACCTCGTCGGGCTGAAGGGATTTGAGGCGCACTACCCGGCCGAATTGTCCGGCGGCATGAACCAGCGGGTCGGGATTGCTCGTGCGCTGATCATGAATCCGCGGGTCATCCTCATGGACGAGCCCTTCGCTGCGCTCGATGCGCAAACAAAGAGTGAGATGCAGGAAGAGCTGGTCGGCATCTGGCAGCGGCACCGCGGCACCATCGTGTTCGTGACTCACAGCGTCGACGAGGCGCTGGTGCTCGGCAACAAGATCGTGGTGATGACGCGACGGCCCGGGCGCATCCGCGATCTCGTCGAGTTCGACTTGCCGCGTCCGCGCGACGTGACGGGAGCGGAATTCAACGATATGAAGCGCTACGTGCTGAACCTGATCAAAGAGGTCGCCACCAAGGAAGCGGCGTGAGGGCGTGTAAAGCCGCGGTGTCAAACCGTCATCCAGAGGCGCGAGCCACCGGTCCGCGCGAAGCGCGGCCCGATGACAGGCTCCACGAGCCTCGAAGCATGAACGGCCCCACTGCGGCATCTGGGCCGTCGTCCCTCGAGGCTCGCTTCGCGAGCACCGTCAAGGTGACGGTGATAGAGGGGAAGTCCGCTCGACCCAACACCATCGTGCTTCGACGCTGTACAATTGCTGATAGGATGCTCCCATGCCCCCTCCCGTGCGCCTTGGCATGCTGACGCCGTCGTCCAACACCGTGCTGGAGCCGATGACGGCGGCGATGCTCGCGGGTGTTCCGGACGTGACCGCGCATTTCTCCCGCTTTCGCGTCACCGAAATTGCGCTGTCGCATCAGGCGCTGCAGCAGTTCGACGATACCGAATTGCTCCGTGCGGCCGAACTGCTGGCCCACGCCAAAGTCGATGTCATCGCCTGGAACGGCACCTCGGCCGCGTGGCTCGGCTTTGATCGCGACGAGCATTTATGCGAGCGCATCCGCGCCGCGACCGGCATTACCGCCTGCACCTCGGTCCTTGCTTTCCGCGATGTGTTTGAGCGAACCGGCGCCAAGCGCGTCGGCCTGGTAACGCCCTATCTGGACGACGTGCAAAGCAAGATCATGGCCAATTGGTCGGCCGCGGGTTTTGCCTGCACGGCGGAGCGGCATCTCGGCTTGCAGGACAATTTCTCCTTTGCGACCGTGACCCCTGAGGAGATTGCCGCGATGGCACGCGCGGTGGCAGCGGAGGGATGCGATGCGGTCGCCATCGTCTGCACCAATATGCGCGGAGCGCCGATCGTGCCCAGGCTGGAGAGCGAGCTCGGCGTGCCCGTCTACGACTCCGTGGCTGTGACGCTCTATCAGAGCCTGCGCCTCGCCGGATGCGATCCGCGCGCCATCCAGGGCTGGGGCAGCCTGTTTTCTAGAGCGCGATGAGATCAAGTTTGAATCGTCATCGCGATCTAAGCTTTTTGTTTGAGCATGATCTTTACGGAAAACCGCTGCACACTTTTTCCGGATCATGCTCTCGCTGATCACGCCCTTGCCGAGACCGGCAACTTAGCGATCGCCCGCAGGCCCGGCTGACGGCGCCAGCGGATGTCTGCCGGCTTTGCCGCCAGCCGCAGCTTCGGCCAGCGGGTGAACAGCGCCTGCAGGGCGGCCTGCGCCTCGATGCGCGCAAGCTGATGGCCGAGACAAAAATGAATCCCAGTGCCGAACGCGAGATGCCGGTTCGGCCGGCGCGACAGGTCAAGCTGCTCCGGATGTTCGTTCGCGGCCGGATCGAGGTTCGCGGCGACGATCATGGCCATGACCTTGTCGCCTTTCTTCAGGCGCACGCCTTCGAGCTCGAGGTCCTGGCGCACGTAGCGCGGCTTGGAGAATTGCACCGGCGAGACGAAACGCAGGAATTCTTCGATGGCGAGATGCAGCCGGCTCCAATCGGCCGCGAGCCAATCCCGCCGCGACGGATCCTTCAAGAGCTCGAACACGGAGCCGCTGATCAGATGCGCGGTCGTATCCGATCCCGCAACGAGCAGCAGGAACAGCATGGACACCAGCTCGTTGGCGCTGATGCCGCCGCCCTCACCTTCCACCCGCACCAGCTCGGCGATCAGCCCTTCGCCGCCTTGCGCGCGCGCAAATGCCAGCCGCTGCTCGAAATAGCGGCGCATCTTCTTGACCACCGAAATCAGACGAAAGAAGCTGATCGGGCCGGTGAGCCGCGACCGCGCATTGGCCCAGGCAATGAATTGCGGCCGATCTTCTTGCGGCAGGCCGAGCAGCTCGCAAATCACCGACAGCGGCAGGATGCGCGCAAAGCGCGCCACCACATCCGCCGGCTCGCCGTCTGCGAACAGCCCATCGGCCAGCCGATCGGCAATGGCGCGGATGTGCGGCTCCATGTCTAGCACCGCGCGACGGCGAAAGGCTTCATCCACGATGCCGCGTAGCCGCGTATGGTCCGGCTCGTCGGTGGTGAGCATGTTGTTGGCGAGCACCGTGATGGACGACGGCATCCACCAGCGCAGCCCGGCGACCGCGCCGTCGTCCTTGCGCAAGGTAAAATTCGCCGAATCCTTCAGGACCTTGGCGGTTGCCTCGTGGGTCGTGGTGACCCAGACCCGGCCCGTGATCGGAAAATAGCTCGCAACCACCGGGGCGGTTGCACGCAGCCGCGCAATGGCCGCGCCCGGATCACGAAAAAACGCCTCGCTTGCGAAATCGACGCGGCTCTCCATCGGCCCGCTCCCGAACCACCAGCCCGCACAGCGAACATGGGATGCACGGATGCCGACGCAAGAGGCGGAACCGCTGCTTTGCGGGGTTGCCCAGCGAAAGGCCTTGAACCATGCCAAACGATTCACGCCTGGATCACCCCGAGAGTCTGAGCAAGGGTTAAACCTTGCTTAAGCCCGAGGCTGCATAGTCCGGCCAGATCTTGGTTGAGCCGGGGCAACTACGATGAATGGCAAGACGAAGAGCTGGCAGCGCATGTCGCTTCTCGTGACGCGTCTGGTGCGTGACGGCAGCGGGATCGCCGCGACAGAATTTGCCGTTATCGCTCCGATCATGCTTGTGCTGTTCTTCGGGCTAGTCGAAATCACCAACGGCATTAGCGCATACCGCAAGGTCTCGATCACGGCGCACGCGATCTCGGACCTGACTTCTCAATCGTCATCGCTCAACGATACTGATCTGAACAATTTCTTTTGCGCCTCGAGCGCGATTATGTCCCCCTTTGTTACGCCGACAAGCCCGTGCCCTCCCTCACCGAGCGCCGTGAAACAGTCCATCCTCGAATTGTGGGTCAATTCGTCGCTACAGGCCCGCGTGCAATGGGCCAAGAACAGTGACGGCTCGACGCCCCTCGCCGCTGGAACGATCGTATCCATTCCCAGCTCGCTCCAGGTCGCCAATACCTACATCATCTACTCGAGCGTCACCTACACCTACGTGCCGGCTGTGGGCTACGTCATGAACAAGAGCGGCGTCACCTTGACCGACTCTAGTTACACGCGCCCGCGCCAGTCGCTATGCGTCCAATATAACGTGACCGCGAACTCAGCCTGCCCTCAGAAGTAAGGTCGTGACTTCGACATCCTGTCATTCCGGGGTGCCGCGGAAACGACGAGCCCGGAATACATAACTACACAGTAATTTGGATTCCGCGCTCCTTCGCTCCGCTCGGGCCGCGGAATGACGGGATGAACCGTCAGAGACATAACACTAGCCGTTCATTTTACGCGCCTGACGAGGCATTCGGGCGCGGTCCACCATTGACGAACCGGCTACTAAACTTGATTGAGTTAGCAAAAGCGCGATCCGCTATGCACAGATGCGGGCAGCCAACCTCCTCACTTGTGCAGGCTGCGCCTCGCCGTTCGCGCGGTTCGCGGCCTACTTGGCCACGCGCAACTGGGATATCTGGGTGCCGATCGCCGCGAATGCCGTCGCGATCTGGTTCGGGTTGGTGAGCATATAGAAGTTGCCGGCCGATGACGCGCAGTACGGCAGCACCGCCGACTGTCCGGCGCCATCGGTATCGATCTGGACGGTGTAGATCGTCGTGTTGGTCTGCTTGATCGCGTCGCACAGGGCTTTCATCCGCGTGTCGACCTGAGTGGAGGTACTGGAGCCGTTGCCGTACCAGCGGTCGGCGGTGTTCAATCCGTCCGTAAACAGCACGATGACGTGCTGATAGACCTTGGTGGGGTCTTCGGCAGGCGCGTTCAGCGGCGCCTGCTGCAGCAGCGATAGCCAGCCCCACTGCAAGCCGATGGTCTGGTTGGTGGCGCCGTTAGCGGTCATCGAGTTGATGGTGCTGGTGACGCTGGACCAATTGTAGGTCAACGGCAAGAGCGCTGCGACTGGGCAGTACCGCTCCTGGTCCGCGGGGAAGTTCGTCGCGGTTGAACTCGGCACCGTGGAGGAGACGTCGTAGCTCTGGTCGCGGTCGCTGACGCAGCCGTTCCACAGCGATGTATCGGAAGTGCTTTGAGTGTCGCCCCAGGTGTAGCCATGGCCAAGGCACTCGGCCTTGGTGAACCACGAGCCGCCGCTACAATAGGTCCCGCCCCAAGAATTGGTGTTGTTTGCATCCCAGAGATCCCACCGCAGCCAGGTAGCACTCTTGTAGGACTTGCCGATGTTGACTTCGACCTCGAAGGGCACCACCGAGATCATGACGTCGCCATTGTTCTGTGCGAGCCCCGACAGTTGGGTGACGAGGTTGTTGGCGGCGGTCTTGAGCGCGCCGATCTTGTTGTAGTCGTTCATCGAGCCGGTGTTGTCGAGGACCAGCGCGACGCGTAGTAGGTTGAAGCCCCAGACAGCGGTGGAGCTCGCGTCGAAACTCATTAGCGGAAACCCGACGACCTGCATGAAATCGGTCTTGATCTGCGCCTTTGCCGTGACCAGCACGGTCGATTTAGTGGTGCCGCTGCCTTGCGTGTAGCTCGCGGTAACCGAGACGTTCTGGGCATCTTTGTTGGTGTAGAGGCCAGAGAAGTAGGCTGGTCCCTTGGTGGGAATCTGGGAAGTAGTGATGACGTTCGAGGCGAGATCCCTGGCGAGCATCAGCGCGGTGGAATCAAGCGCGTTCTGCATCTGGGTGCGCGCGAGAGAGGCGCGCGAATAGTCGACCGCAGCGCCGACGGCGACGAGCATTGGCAGGATCGCGATGGCGAAGATGACGGCGAGATTGCCCTCCTCCGCGCGTGCGAACTCTACGAAGGCCGATCGGATTCGGGACATGGCGGGTCACCTCTGTCGGGTTTTCGTCCGGGCGGTATAGGCCACGAATGGTCGAAGGGATATTAATGGTATCGGAGAGTCGCGAGCGGCCGGTTGCGCCGCGGGTGCAGAAATAGAATCCCTGGTAAACGCGCTCTTTCGGATTAGTCGCTAAGTTTCAGATTCGCCGCGGCCGTGCACGAGCGTCATTGAACGCGCGGGCCGGCGGCCAGGATGAGTCAGGTTAATGTTTTGACAACCCAATGCTTGGGATTCGAACTATCACGTGAAACATTTCGACAATGAGTTTCGGCTAATCCAATGGCTCGCGCGAGCAAGATCGCCCGTCAAACCGAGGATTGCCGATGCCATCAGCCGCCACATGCGCCGTTTCGCATCGCCAGCTACTGCGCCGCTTTCGGCGCAGCCGCAGAGGATCGGCCGCACTGGAGTTCGCGCTGGTCGCTCCGGTGTTCTTCGCGCTACTGTTTGCGACCATCGAGGCCGGCACCATGTTTCTTGCAGGGCAGTTGCTGGAGACGATCACACAGGATTCAGCGCGGATGATCCAGACGGGACAGGCACAGACCGCATCCTACACACAATCGCAATTCGCATCCTACGTCTGCAGCCAAGTGCCGGCGCTCTTCACTTGCGGTGGCATCTCCATCGACGTCGAAAGCTATCCTTCATTCTCGAGCATCGTGATCAACAATCCGATCGACAGCAGCGGCAATTTCCAGGGCGGCAACATGCAATACAACCCCGGCGGCGCCTGCGACATCGTGGTGGTCCGGTTGTTCTATCAATGGCCGCTGTTCGTGACCGGACTTGGCTGGAATCCCTCAAATCTGGCCGGCAACAAGAGACTGCTGACCGCGACCGCCGCTTTCAGAAACGAGCCATACAGCGGATCGGCTTGCGCCACAATTTGAAGCCTCTTTTTTAAACGAGGCGCCTTGAAAGGGACAGCTTGGTCGCGTCTTGCGGCCCATGGTTGACGCGATCTTTACACCCGCGTGCGACATTTTGACTCGAAGATGAGTTCTGCGCGCCCGGAGTGCCGATGTTCGACAGCATCATTCTCGTCACGGAGCCGCCCGAGCAAATGGCGCTGGAGGCCGTGTTGCGCGAGCACAATCCCGTGCTCACCATTCATGCCGTAGCAACACCGGACCAATTCGCGGAATTCGATGAAGCGACCCTGGCGCGAAGCCGCCTGCTTGCTTTCGCGACGACGGTGATCGTGCCGGCGCACGTGCTCAACGGTCTCGGCTTTGGCGCCTATAACTTCCATCCCGGCCCGCCGCGCTATCCCGGATGGGCGCCGGCCCATTTCGCGCTGTACGAAGAAGCCAGCGAATTCGGCGTGACCGTGCATGAGATGGCGGAGCGCGTGGACTCGGGTCCGATTTTGAACGTGGTGCGGTTTCCGATCCCTTCGGACATCGACGTGCTCGGCCTCGAAGGACTCGCTTATGCGCACCTGGCGCGGCTGTTCTGGAATCTGGCGGAGCGGCTGGCCTGCGATCCCGCGCCGTTGCCGGTCTCCGAGCTGCAGTGGAACGGCACCAAATATTCGCGACGCGTCTACCGCTCGATCTGCGATATCCCGCTCGACATCACCAAGGAGGACCTCGAGCGGCGCCTGCGCGTGTTCGGCGGCAATCATTTCGGCATGGCACCGACCATTCGCCTGCACGGCGTGGAATTTCGCGCCGTGATGTGATCGCGATTCACCACCCCGGCCTTAAGCCGGCGGCCCAGATGATGGACAATCGTTCTGTCATTAGCCGGAGCTTGACTGTGTCGGCCCGACACGAACTCCCAACAATGACCGTCACCCTGAGATGCTCGCGACAGCCAGCCTCGAAGGGCGACGGCCCGGCTGTTGCAGCGGGGCCGTTCATCCCAGCTCGTGGAGCCTGTCATCGGGCCGCGCTTCGCGCGGACCCGCCGGCTCGCACCTCAAGATGACGGATCGGGATTGACGTTCCGCTTCAGTCCCGAGCGATCACGTTCTAACCCACCACGTGCCGCACCGCCGCCCGCGCCAGGAAGCGGAGCTTCTCGTTCAGGGGGAAGCGCCCGAAATTGGTCTTCACTGCACCCAGCGTAAAGGCGGTGCGCTTGGAATAATCGATGCGGACTGCAACAATCACGGGACGGCCCGCGTTGGCAATTTCCCGTGCCTTGGCGATGGCGCCCACAATTTCGTTGTTATCGTTCATCGGCACATAGGCCGCGCCGGTTGCGAGCGCGACGCCCTCGATGTTCAGCTTGCCGATGGTCGTGCAGGGCTTGCGCCCATAGGGAATGGCCTGGGCCTGCCCGATCTGCGCGAGCTCGCCGTCGTTGAAGACGTAATAGACGATGCCGAGGCCGTTGGAGACGGCAGTCAGGATCTCCATGCAGGTCATCATGAACGCGCCATCGCCCACGATCGCCTGCACGGAGCGGTCAGGGAATGCGAGCTTGGCGCCGATCGCCGCTGGCACCGCATAGCCCATGCAGTTGAAGTCGGTCGGCAGGATCACGCTTTTCGGAGCGTGGATAGGCATCAGCTCGGCCGTGAGAAAGGTGTGATTGCCGTCATCGATGGCGAGAATGCCGTCGTCGGACATCTGGCGCCGCAATTCGTCAAAGAAGCGCACGGGATTGACGAGGCCATTCGCATCGTGGCGATACCAGCTCTCGCGATAGGCGGCCTTGTGCTTCCTGATCTGCTCGCGCAGCGCGCCCTGAGCGCGCCCGGCCCCTTTTCCCTGCAGCGCCTCCAAGAGCTGCCTCAACACGGCGCATGCATCGCCGGCGAGCGCGACCTTGGCCGGATAATTGGCGTTGAAGACGTCAGGGTTGATGTCGATATGGATCAGGTTCTCCGGCACGCTAGCGCCATAGCTGCCGGTTGCGATCTCGGCAAAACGGGTGCCGATTGCAACCATGGCATCGCAGCCCTTGAAGGCATTTTGCGCGGCCGGTACAGCCGACGCACCGAAACCAAAGCCCGTGTGCAGCGGATGGTTTCCAGGGAAGACCGAAAGACCCTGCAATGTCGTCGCCACCGGCGCCTCCAGCCATTCGGCCAATGCAACCAGCTCGGCCGTCGCGTCGCGGGCGCCCCACCCGGCAAAGATGCCGGGATGTTTGGCGGCCAGCAGCAATTCCGCCGCCCGCGCGATCTCCGCGCCCGCCTCGATCGCCGGCGGCTTTGGCGGCTGAAACTGCGGCAGCTCGCCGATGTCCTCGGTCATCAGAAGAATGTTGACCGGCAATTCCACGAACACCGGGCCCGGCTCGCCGGAGGTCGCGATCGTGTAGGCCTCAAACAGCGTCGGCACGACCTCGTCATGGCGCGTGACCCGAAAGGTCGCCTTGGTCAGGCCGCCCATGAATTTGTGAGTGTCCATCTGGTGCAACTGATAGCGATGGGAGGTGTCGGTGCGCGGGCCGCCCGAGAGCACCAGCATCGGCACGCCGTCGAGGAAGGCTTCGCCGATGCCGCTTGCGGCATGCGTCAACCCCGCGGCCGGTACTACGGTCAGCACGCCGACGGAACCAGTGAGTCGGCCTATGGCATCCGCCATGAACGAGGCACCGCCTTCGTGCGTGACCAGCACCTGCGTGATGCGGTTGGAGTTGTTAAGTGCGTCGTAGAGCTCGGTGGTGTGCACCCCGGGAATGCCGAAGGTGAAGCGCGCGCCGATTTGCTCCAGCGCGTAAACCGTGAGCCACGCTCCCGTTCTCTTCATCTTGTCCCCTCATCCCTTCAGAAAAGACATTCTGCCATCAATCGCGGCCGCCGCAATGCGGCCTGAGAGAATGCAGCCGCCGAGAAAGGTGCCTTCGAGGGCGCGCAGGCCGTGCATGCCGCCGCCGCCGAAGCCTGCGGCCTCGCCGATCGCATACAGTCCCTCGATCGGGCGCCCAATGCCTTCAAGCACCCGGCTCGACAGATCAGTCTGGATGCCGCCGAGGCTCTTGCGGCTGATGATGAATTCACGAACCGCGATCAGCGGCAATGCTTTTGCGTCATTGATTGGCTGGAACTTGCACAGGCGGATGCGGTCGCCGCGATAGTTGCGCAAATGAGCAATGCGGCGGAGCTGTTCGTCGTTCATCAGGCTCTCGCCGCGCGCGATCGTCGCATCATATTGACGCACGGCGTCCTCGATCGCCCCGAGCTCGACCGACTGATCGCCCTGCAGCGCATTCATCTTGCCGACGAGTTCGGGCAGCGAGTTCGCGGTGACGAAATCCTGGCAGTGACCGATCATCTCGTTCACCAGCCAATGATTGCCGAACAGAATGTCGCGCAAGAATCCGATCCGGTTCTTGTCCCGGATCGCCGGGTTGAACTCGGCGCCGGAAATCGCGAGCTCCTTGAGTGCAATCTTCCGGTTCAAGAGCTGCCAGGAGTATTTGCGCTCCTGCCCGCAGATGGCGGTTACCAGTCGGCGCGTGTCGAAACCGGACACGAGCGGCTGCGGGCCGATCCGCTCGCCCCGCCAGTTCAGCCATAGCGCCGAGCGGGGCGGCACCAGCGATAGCCCATGATTGGGCTTGCGGGGCCGCGGATGGTGCACACCGGCCGCATAGTTCCACATCCTGTCCAGATGCGTCAGCACGCCTCCAATCGCCGCCGTCGCGTCATGCAGCCTCCCGTCGGCAAAGCGATGCGAGCCGTTCAAGAGCTCGGCCGGCGGCGCGCCCCAATCACGATTCCAGTTCTGGCGCACTCGTTCCAGATCGCCGTTGATGCCGCCCGAAGCCACCACGACGTGTTCGGCCTCGGCCTCGAACGCCGCGCCGCTCCTCTCGTCGATGCCTGCCGCGCCCTGGATACGGCCGGCCCGCAAGGCGAGCCGCTCGGCGCGGTGGTTGAAGCAAAGCGTGAGCCGGCCGGCGTTCGGGTGCGTCCGCAAGGCCGCGATCAGCGCATCGGCGATGCCCTTGCCGGTGCCCCAGGCGATGTGAAAGCGCGGCACCGAATTGCCCGGGGCGAATTCGCCGCGCTCGACCCAATTGACGACGGGCAGGAAGCTCACGCCATGGCGGCGCACCCACCGATAGACATCAGCGGTACAACGCTCGACATATGCCTCGGCCCAGGCGCGCGGCCAGTGATCGTCAGGCGAAAATTCCGCAAAGCTGCACCAGTCGCGCAGCGCCAGGTCGCGGGAATCCCGAATGCCCTGACGGCGCTGCTCGGGCGAATCGACGAAGAACATGCCGCCAAAGCTTTCGCGCGCAAGCCCGCCGAAGCTGCCCTCCTCGTCGCGGTCGAGCAGCGTCACCGTCTTGCCGCCATCGAGCAGGTCGAGCGCGCATGTGATGCCCGCGATCCCGCCGCCGATAATCAAGACATCGCTCCGATAATGAGGCATGCCCGGCCCCGCTCCCCCTGCTTTGCGCTTCCCTCGGCCTCGCCTTAAGCACTCTTCCGGCACTTCGGCTTCGCCGCCTTGCGCGTAGCACGCTTTGGGCCGGCTGTGGATTGGCCCGGATCAATCGCACGGCCGCTGTCCCACGGCAGGCCGGAGGACCGACCGGCCTGGTTTGAAAGGATTGGTAAAGGCGAGGTTAATCGGCACGCGCCTGCCCGCATGCCCGCAGCAATAAATCTCGCAGGTTTTTCCGTGCCCTTTGCCGCCAACGGCTCGTCCAATAGGCCGGATGAGAGCATAAACCACCAACATTGCTGGAGATTTTACTAAGGCGGCTTAACCGTTTCTCCAGCGGAGCCCGGCATAGTCGTGGTCCCACCTCATCTCAAGGACATACCGGGTTCGATTGCCGTGACATCTCTTGGACGTGTGATTTCGGTGCGCGGCTCCTTCGCCCGGGTCGGCATATTGACCGCCAGCCAAATGCCGCTTGGTGAAGTGCGGGCAACCGTCGGCCGCTTCGTCAGCCTCCGGTCCGGCTCATCGACCATCGTCGCCATGATCACCGACGTCTCCTGCGAGGACCTGCCGGTCTCGGACACCTATATCGCGACCGCCGGCGTCGACCTCTTGGGCGAAATTCTTTCTGGCGACCGGCCGAAGTTCCAGCGTGGCGTGACCAATTACCCGACCATTGGCGACGCGGTCGAACTGATCAGCGCGCAGGAGCTTCGCACGATCTACGCACCGACCGGCTCGGACCAGATCAACGTCGGCACGCTGCAGCAGGACCGCTCGGTCATCGCCTACGTCGATGTCGAGGAGATGCTCTCCAAGCACTTCGCGGTGCTCGGCTCGACCGGCGTCGGCAAGTCGACCGGCGTGTCGCTGCTGCTCAATGAAATTCTCTTGGCGCGGCCGAACCTGCGCATCTTCTTGCTCGACGTACACAACGAATATGGTCGCTGCTTCGGCAACCGCTCCCTCGTGCTCAACCCGCGGAATCTGAAGCTGCCGTTTTGGCTGTTCAATTTCGAGGAGATCGTCGACGTGCTGTTCGGCGGCCGCCCCGGCGTGCCGGAGGAGCTCGACATCCTCGCGGAAGTGATCCCGCAGGCGAAAGCGATCTATACGCAGTATCAGAACAGCGACCGGCTGGGCCTGAAGCGCACCGATCCCAAGGCGGTCGGCTACACAGTCGACACGCCGGTGCCGTACCGCCTGGTCGATCTCATCTCGCTGATCGACGAGCGGATGGGCAAGCTGGAGAACCGCTCCTCGCGCATCATCTATCACAAGCTGATCTCGCGCATCGAAACCGTGCGCAACGACCCGCGCTACGGATTCATGTTCGACAACGCCAATGTCGGCGGCGACACCATGGCGGAAGTCATCAGCCATCTCTTCCGCCTGCCGGCCAACGGCAAGCCGATGACGGTGATGCAGCTCGCCGGCTTCCCCGCCGAGGTGGTAGACTCCGTTGTGTCGGTGCTCTGCCGCATGGCGTTCGACTTCGGCCTCTGGAGCGACGGGGTCTCGCCGATGCTGTTCGTCTGCGAGGAGGCTCACCGCTATGCCTCCGCCGACCGCAACATCGGGTTCGGGCCCACCCGAAAAGCCATCTCGCGCATCGCCAAGGAGGGACGCAAATACGGCGTCTATCTGGGGCTGGTGACGCAACGGCCGGCCGAGCTCGATGCCACCATCATCTCCCAGTGCAACACGCTGTTTTCGATGCGTCTTGCCAACGAGCGCGACCAGGCTCTGATGCGCTCGGCGGTGTCGGACGCCGCCGCCAATCTGCTGTCGTTCGTGCCCTCGCTCGGCACCCGCGAGGTGCTGGCCTTCGGCGAAGGCGTGGCGCTGCCCACGCGGTTGCGCTTCAAGGAGGTGCCGCCGCATCAATTGCCGCGCAGTGAGGCCACCATCGCGACCGTGCCCTCGGTCGCCGCCGGGCACGACACACATTTCGTCAGCGCGGTTCTGGAGCGTTGGCGCGGCGCCACCTCCAATCGCGACGCGCCCGGTGATCCCGGTTTCGCGGAACGCCCCGTTGCGCGCTCGCTGTCCGCGGCGGAGGCGCCATTGCTGCAGCCCTCGATGGGGCTGGATCCCGAGCGCTTCTCGCTTCTGAAAAAGCCGCTGCGCTGATCCCACAACCGGGCGAAGTGCTCCGTCTGACAGCGGGTTGAAACCCCGCGCCGCCACGCACGTTGCCTCGTCGTGAGCATTGCAGCCGGGGTGTCGGACATGCCGAAGCCGATCGCATATGGTTCGCGGCTGATCGTCCGCAAGCAAGAGCCGCTGAACGCCGAGCCTCCGTTGGATCTCCTGATCTCGTCCTTCGTGACACCCGCGGAAGCATTCTACGTCCGCACTCATGGGACGATGCCGGAGCTCGATACTTCAAAACACCGCGTTCGGGTTTGCGGTCTCGTCTCACGGGAGCTGGAACTGGGGCTTGAAGACCTCCGCCGCGACTTCGAACCGCATGTTATCACCGCAACGCTCGAATGCGCGGGAAACCGGCGCGACGAACTGAGCTTTGTGGACGAAGTGGAGGGAACGGCCTGGCGACAGGGCGCGATCGGCACCGCGGTTTGGCGCGGCACCAGGCTTGCAGACGTTCTGCTGCAGGCAGGCTGTAACGGCGACGACCTGCATGTCGCGTTTGAGGGAGCCGACGAGGTTCAGAAGGAAGGCAAGCGTATCAACTTTGGCGGTTCAATTCCGCTATCCAAGGCGAAAAGTCGGGAAGTGCTGCTCGCGTACGAGATGAACGGGACGGCTCTCGCCAGGGAGCATGGCCACCCGATCAGGCTCGTGGTCCCCGGCTATATCGGCGCGCGCAGCGTCAAGTGGCTGCAGACGATCTCGGTTCAGAAGGAGCCGTCATCGAACTTCTTTCAACAAAAAGCGTACAAGCTGCTCCCCGACGACATGGATCAGTCGAATCTCGACTGGCATGCCGGACTTATGCTGGGGGAGTTGCCGGTCAATTCCGTGATATGCATCCCAAGCGACCACTCACGCCTGGCGTCGCGGGATGTAAACGTCGTCGGCTACGCCATCAGCAGCGGTGGCCGTTCGATCGATCGGGTGGAAGTATCCGGAGACGATGGACGAAGCTGGAAGATCGCGGAGCTTAAAAGCTCGCAGCACTGGAGCTGGACGATCTGGCACGCGCAGCTCGAACTCCCGCCGGGCGAGCATGAAATCGTCGTCCGCGCCTGGGATAGCGCCGCGCAAACCCAGCCGGCGCGCCTGGAAGATATCTGGAACTTCAAGGGATACGTCAATAACGCCTGGCATAGGACCAAGGTGACCGTCGCCGGCCCCTGAACGTGAACGTTCACAGCGAGCCTTGTTCCTGCCAGGCGACAGAAGAACCTCCTGACCACCCACGCGTTTTGCGGTAGGAGGCCCCGGATGGGATTGGTTCTGGAACGCGTTCAAACCGACGGATTGGCCCAACTGTCCTACATCATCGGCGACAATGCCGCAGGTGTTGGCGCCGTCATCGATCCGCGACGGGACGTGGACGTGTATCTGTCGACCTTGAGGGACCGGCGGCTGCGTCTTGCCCATATCATCGAAACGCATATCCACGCTGATTTTGTTTCCGGGGCCCATGAGCTGACCACCCGCACGGGCGCGGACATCGCCGGCGGCGATGGGGATTACGCGTTCAAGCTACGCCGGCTCCGCGAGGGCGACCGGATCGGCCTCGGCGGCGTAAGCCTGCACGTCCTGCATACACCCGGCCACACGCCCGAACATGTCAGCCTGCTCGCGTTCGACAGCAACCAGGGCGACCAGCCCTTTGGTGTTTTCACCGGCGACACGCTGTTCAACATGGACGTGGGTCGGCCCGACCTTATGGGTCATGGAACAGACAAGAAGCTGGCCGCCGATCTCCACCATTCGCTGTTTCGCAAACTGCTTCCGCTCGGCGACCGGATCGAGGTGTTTCCGTGCCACGGTGCCGGATCCGCTTGCGGAAAGTCCATTGGCGACCGCCTGCAAAGCACGATCGGAAACGAGCGTCTGTTCAATCCCGCGCTTCAGGATCGTTCGCAGTCGGAGTTCGTGACCTGGCTCTTGAGTGGAATGCCGGAGCCGCCGGCTCATTATGCCCGGCTGAAGAACCTCAATGCGGCGGGCGCGCCGATCCGGGGCGGAGTGCCGCCGGTCCCGCCGCTGCCACCGGCGGAGCTGCAGCGGCGGCAGGCAGGAGGAACAACGATTCTCGACTGCCGCTCGATCCTGGCGTTCGGGGGCGGCCACATTCCAGGTGCACTCAACGTGGCGCTGCGACCGGAATTCCCCACCTGGGCGGGCCGCGTACTCGACCCTGAAACAGGGGTTGCGGTGGTGGTCGAGCATGTCCGCGACCTGGAGGCCGTGGCGGCTCATCTCTTCCGCATCGGGATTGACAAGGTCGAGGGCTATCTGCACGACGGCATGACGAGCTGGCAAAATGCGGGTCTTGCTCTCGCGCGCACCCCACAATGGACCGTGCACGAACTGGAGGCGCGCCGGCGCGACGATGACGTGCTCGTCCTCGACGTTCGCAGCGAGGAGGAGTGGCAGCGCGGTCATGTGCCGGGCGCGCGGCACATCTTTGTGCCACATCTGGAGCGGCAAGCCGGCAGGCTTGCTCGCGACAAATGTATCGTGACCTATTGCGGCACCGGATATCGCGCCTCCATCGCGGCGAGCCTGTTGCAGCGACATGGCTTCGAACACGTGGCCAATGTGCCGGGATCGTGGACGGCGTGGAAAGCCGCCGGCCTGCCGGTTGAAAATTGAAGCGCAGGCGCGGAGGTCACCCCGCCGGAGCGGAGGGCCGGCGCAAGCGATCCCGGTTGCGCCGATGCCGCGATCGATTATGGTTTCGTGCAACGCCTTCGCACGACCTGACCCGGAATCCTGTCCATGACCCAGCCGCCCGCAAAACGCTTTCCCGTGCCGCCGATCGACAAATTGCCGGAGGACATTCGCACCCGCCTGCTCGCCGTGCAGGAAAAGTCCGGCTTCATTCCGAACGTGTTCCTGACGCTTGCCTGCCGGCCCGACGAGTTTCGTGCATTCTTTGCCTATCACGATGCGCTGATGGACAAGGAAGGCGGGCTCTCCAAGGCCGAGCGTGAGATGATCGTGGTGGCGACATCCGCCGCCAACCAATGCCAGTATTGCGTGATCGCCCACGGCGCGATCTTGCGCATCCGCGCCAAGAACCCGCTGATCGCGGATCAGATTGCCGTCAACTACCGAAAAGCGGACATCACGCCGCGCCAGAAGGCGATGCTCGATTTTGCGATGAAGGTTGCGCTGGAGGCGCATGTGCTGTCGGAGACGGATTTTGCGTCGCTCTCCGGCCATGGCTTTTCCGATGACGATATCTGGGATATCGCGGCGATCGCCGCCTTCTTCGCTCTGTCCAACCGCATGGCAAACGTCACGGGCATGCGGCCCAACGACGAGTTCTATTTGATGGGCCGCGTGCCGAAATAGCGTTCAGAGATTCCCGCCCAACCGCGCCTGTTGCGCCCGCATGATGCCAAAAGGATCTTCGCGAGCGGCAAGTTTGCGATAGGTGGCGAGGTCATCTTGCGCAGGCCCCTCGCCGCGCCTCACGTCAGAGCCCGCAGTTGCTCCGAGCGGAATTGACGTACCGAGCCCGGCGTAGAGATAGTTCTTGCCAAAGGCCTTCTTCAGGGCCGCGAAGGTCGGCTCGCCCGTGCAGTGACCTGGCGCAATGGTTTCGACCTTGAAGCGCTCCTTGAGTGCGTCCACGACTTTTGCAATCACATCGTCAGGTGCAACGACCAAATGGAAGCCGCCCACGATCAGGTGAATTTTCGGGTTGATGGCGGCAGCCGCCTCCACTATCCGCTCGATTCCAGGATGCGAACAGCCAACTACAAGAATCATCCCGTCAGACGTGTTGACGGCAAGCGAGAGTTCCTTGAGCTCCTTCGTCCCGGGCGCATCGGACACCAGCGCCAGCAAGGTGATGCCGGGCGCGATTTCGGTCGTCTGATCGATCAGCTCAAAGTGAGCGTCGGGCCACGCGGAGCCGAATTTCATGACCTCCGGCGGCTTGCCGCCGTAATACCGCATATCTGGTGGCAGTGACTCGTCCTTGCGATAGAAGCTGGACGGCAGCGACGAGCCATAGATGCCAAATCCCTCTTTCGGAGCATAGATCTTGACGGTCGGATTGACGCTCAGGACATGGCTCAAGCCTGCCATGTGGTCGGAATGCCGGTGCGAAAGAACGACAAAGTCGAGCTTGGTGAGGTCGACGCCTTTCGCGTTGACATTCGCCGCGAAGATTTCGGCGTTGTCGCCGGTGTCGAACAGTATGCGCTTTCCGGCGATTTCCACCAGGGCCGAGAAGCCCCAGTCCTTGGTCATCGTGGCGTCGGTGCCAAACGCGTCGTAGAGGATCGTGATTTGGTTGCCGGGTTCGGCCGCAGCGCTCGCGACCGGAGTTGACGTCGCTAATATGCCCGCAAATGCCGCTGCAGCGAAAACGCTCCCTATCGGTTTCATGGAAATTCCTCCCGTGTCTGCAACTGAGCCGGACGGAGGCAGCAAAGCGCAACTTCCTCCAGGAGAAAGGGTCTCGCAAGCCGACAATTTGAGCGGTCGCGTTGAACCCGTTCACGGGGCTGCAGACTAAGTACGCCCGAGCCGTTCAGAACGTCTCCGTCACTTTTGAAAGCTGCGGCGGACGATCCGGGTCGAAGCCCCAGGCGCGCGCGGTGCGTTCGATCAAGCGGTAGGCCGGAACGAGCATGGTGATGGCGTCGGTTGCGGGATCATCGTCGCCGAGCCAGGGCAGCGTGCTCTTGGGGCCACCGCACAGATGCAACGCCGCCCCGCTTTCGGACAGTTCGGCCGCAACCTGATCCACTGTGGCAGCCGTCTCATCCATCAAACGCATAAGAATAACAGGCGTTTTCGTGGAGACCGCGGCGCGCGGCCCGTGTTGCAGCTCGGCGGCGCTGAAGCCGAGCGCCGGTAGCCGCAGGATCTCTCCGAGCTTGAGTGCGATTTCCCGCGCCGAGCCGAGACCCAGCCCGCGCGAGGCGACAAACACGGCGGAGGCTCGGGCGAGATCATCCGATATCTTGGACCAATCGAGCGTCGCCGCGCGAAAAAGCCGCTCCGGTAGTCTGCCAAGGGCCGACCTCAGCGCCGCATCCTCGGCCAGCTCGGAGACGAGTTCAGCCCCTGCGGCCATCGAGCCGACCACGGTCTTGGTGGCGGCGACGGAATGCTCGGGCCCGGCTTCGATCGGAATGACGAATTCAGCGGCATCCGCGACCGGCGACGGCACGGTATTGACAATGGCAATCGTTCGCGCCCCTGAGGCCCGCGCGGACTGCGTCGCGGCGACCAGATCGGGGCTGCGTCCCGACTGCGAGACCACGATGAACAACGCGTCGCGTAGCGTCAGCGGCTTGCGAAAAGCGGTGATCACGGAGGGAGCGCTGGCCGATACCGGCAAATGCAGCCGCGTTTCGATCAGATAGCGCATGAACACGCCGGCGTGGCCGGAGCTGCCGCGGCCGCATAGTACGGCAAGCGGCGCGGTACCGATGTCCAGGCATTTTGCGATCTCGGCAATGCCATCGCGGTTGCGCACGATCCGCGAGACGACGTCCGCGCTTTCACAGGTCTCGCGCGCCATCGCGGAGTAAGCGACGTCAGCCATGGCTCACGGGCTCCATCTTTCCTGCACGGCCAGAACGCCGCATCACTCGCCGCGGCCCTCGGCGAGCTCGGCAAACACACGCCGAAGATTGCCCTTGTGGCCTGCAAGAATGCTTTCGGCTTCCGCCTTGTCGTAGCCGAGCACGACCAGCGCGGCCATCTTGATGTCGCCCTCGGCCTGATCGAGCGCTTTCGCCGCCTGCGCCTCACTGCAACCGGCGATGCGGGCGACCATGATCTCGGCGCGACGTTTGAGTTTCGCGTTGGTAGGCGGCATGTTGACCATCATGCCGCGATAGACGCGGCCCAGGCGCAGCATGATGCCGGTGGATATCAGGTTGAGCACGACCTTTTGCGCAGTGCCCGCCTTCATCCGCGTCGAGCCGGCGATCAGCTCGCGTCCGGTCTCGACCAGGACCGGATAGTTTGCGGACGTAAGCAGCGCCGTGCCGGGATTGTTGGCAAGGCCGATGGTGACGGCGCGGTAGCTGCCGGCCTGCTGCAGCGCTGCCACCGTGAACGGCGTCGTGCCCGAGGCCGAAACGGCAATGACCACGTCATGCGGCGAGAGCGCTGCCGCATCGACCTGCTTGACGGCATCGGCGACATCGTCCTCGGCGCCCTCGACGCTGGTGGCCAATGCACTCTCTCCGCCGGCGATGATGAAGCGAAGCCGCTCGCGCGGCCAGGCGAAGGTTGGCGTCAGCTCGGCGCCGTCCTGCACCGCCACCCGGCCCGAGGTGCCGGCGCCGACATACACCAGGCGTCCGCGATCCCCCAGCGCTTCGTAGGCTGCATGTGTCGCGGCGGTCATGGCGGACAGCGCGTGGCCGATCGCCGCGACCGCGGCGAGCTGGCCCTCCCACATCGCGTCCATTGCGGAAGCGAGTGACCAGGCGTCGAGGTCCGCAAAGCGAGGATCGACTTCTTCTGTGGCCATGCGCGATCCGCTCCTGTCAGAGATTTGGAACCGGGCAGCCGGAAGCCGCCGCGCGTTCAGGCGCATTCTCCCCCTCGCCCAGGCCCCGCCGCGCCACCAGCAGCGCGCCGGAAACACCGTCGCCATCGGGAGGTTTGAGGCGGTCGCGCAGATCCGGCGTCAACCAGGGCGCGATCGGCTCGGACAGCCCGCCGACCAGCGACAGCCGCTCGATGCCCTTTCGCAAGAACATGTCGAGGAGATCGCCGATGGCGTCCGCAGCCCGTTCGACGATGCGTCGGCCGATCGGATCGCCCTGGCCGGCATGCCGCAGCACCATCGGCGCGAAGGTTGCATAATCCGTCGCAGTCGCCTGTTCGGACCAGGCCACTGCCTGGCTGGGATCGTGGTCGAAGGCGCCGAGCACTTCGGCAAGCAGCGGCGAGAGCTCGCCGCGCGCGTCGGCAGCGAGGAGCGCGAGCCTGATCGCCTGCAGCCCGATATCGGCGCCGCTGCCTTCGTCCGAAATGGGAAAGCCGTAGCCGCCGAAGCGGAGCTCGCGTCCTCCCATCAGCCCAACACCGATCGATCCGGTCCCAGCGACGACGATGGCGCCGTCGGCCCCGCTGTGAGCGCCGAGACAGGCGGCAACACCATCACTGATGAAGCGGACGGACGCGAACGGGTGAACAATCTCCTTCAAGGCCGCTTCGGCCCCGCGACGTCCGAGGCCCGCGAGGCCGATGCCTGCGTGCATTCGCGCAAAATCCTCGCGCGGCAATCCCGCCTGCTCGGCTGCGGCTTCGCTCGCACGCATGATCGAGCGCCAGGCGTTATCGATGCCAAGCCGCGTCGTGGCCGGTCCCGACCCGCCTTCGCCCAACACCGCACCATCTTCATCCTCAATGCGGGCGCGGCAGCGGCTGCCGCCGCCATCAATCCCAAGGTACAGCGCACCTCTCGTCATCATGCCGTTCCAACGCAGGAACCTGGTTCCGGGTCCATGGGCACCCGCCGGCAGAGCTCAGTTCAAATCTTACCTGGCGGGTTCAGTCGATATAGGGTTCATGGGCAGCGATTTAACTGTGGCACATTGGCTTCGCGCGGACGAACATCATGGATCATTCCCGTGCTCCCACAACCTTCACGATTGCCACGCCGCAGCTCTTCGACGGAGCGGCGCTGCGAGGGCCGGCGCTGGTCACCATCTCCGGCGAACGAATCGAGGATGTCAGATTCGCAACTCAGGCGCGGCCCGACGCCATCACACTGCCCGCCGACGCGATCCTGGCGCCGGGATTTATCGATGTCCAGGTCAACGGTGGCGGCGGCGTTCTCCTCAATGACGAGCCGACCGCGGCCGGCGTACGCCGTATCGTCGAAGCGCACCGTAAGGCAGGAACGACGGGGTGTCTGCCGACGCTGATCACCGATCGCATTGATGTGATGGAGCGTCTCGCCGCCATTGCGCCCGGCGCATCGCAGATTCCAGGCGTGCTCGGCTTTCACCTGGAAGGCCCCGCGATCAACAAGGCACGCAAGGGCATTCACCTGGAATCCGAGATTCGGGTGCCCGACCCGCGCGATCTTGCCGCGATGAAGCGATTTGGCAATTGCGGTCGCTCGCTTGTGACGCTGGCGCCGGAATGCGTGCCGCAGCCGCTGATTGATGAACTCGTCGTCGCCGGATTGCGAGTTTCGGCAGGGCATACCGACGCAGCGGCAAGCCAGCTCAGGCAGGCTGCCGATCATGGGGTCACTGGTATCACCCACTTGTTCAATGCGATGTCGCAGCTTACGGCTCGGGCGCCGGGCGTGGTCGGCGCCGCGCTCGATGACGACAGGCTGTTTGCCGGGATCATTTGCGACGGCCTTCACGTCGAACCCGCAAGCTTGCGCATCGCGCTCCGCTGCAAGGGACGTGATCGCCTGATGCTGGTTACAGACGCGATGCCGTTGGTCGGCACGCATCAGCGGAGATTCCTGCTGCAAGGCCGGGAGATTACGCTTGAACGAGATCGCCTGACGGGTCCCGAAGGCACGCTCGCCGGCGCCCATCTGACCATGATCGATGCCGTGCGCAACGCCGTCGCACTGCTCGGCGTTGGAATTGCCGACGCGCTGATCATGGCCTCGCGCACGCCGGCCACGTTCCTGGGCCTAGCATCGGAGCTTGGCTCCGTCGCCCCCGGCTACCGCGCCGACCTCGTCGCCCTCAACAGCAGGTTTGAGGTCGTCGAAACGTGGATCGGCGGCCGGTCGACGCTATTGGCGTGAGGCCGCTTCAGTTCGCGAAGGAGGTGCGGTGATGATCGAAGGGATCAGCGCAGTCACGCTCGCTACCCACGATATGCGGCATGCAGTAGTATTTTACCGCTCACTCGGCTTCGAAATGCGGTACGGCGGCGAAACCGCTTCATTCACCAGCTTTCGGGCGGGCTCCGGCTATCTCAACCTGATTGCCCAGCCTGAGCAGCGGGAGTGGTCCTGGTGGGGGCGCATCATTTTCTACGTGGCCGACGTTGATGCATTTTACGATCGCGCATTGGCGGCCGGATGCCAGCCCACGACCAGGCCGTGCGATGCCCGGTGGGGCGAACGCTACTTTCACCTGACCGATCCGGATGGCCACGAGCTCAGCTTTGCGCGGCCATTGTCGCCTGCGGCATAGGGCTGCAGGCGGATCAAGGCGATCCGGAGCGGATCAGAGCTCCAGTGTGGGGTCGAAAGATCTCTGCTAGATTTTGCAGACGGGGTTGGCGAACATACTCTTGCCTCTTGCCGCGCCGCTGTGAGGAGTGAGGTCGAGCGTCACATAACATTCATACAGCATTTTTATTTGGAAGCGCCGACGTTTGTCGGCCTATTGGATTCAAATCATGGTCAGCGTCGACGTCCGATCGGTGAGCAAGGCGTGGGGCGACACGCTCGCGGTCAATGACGTCTCTTTCGCCGTCAACAAGGGCGAACTCGTCGTGCTGCTCGGACCATCGGGTTGCGGTAAATCGACCATGCTGCGCCTGATCGCGGGGCTCGAGGAGCCGACAGGAGGAGCGATTGCAATCGAGGGGCGCGATGTCCGCGGCCTGACCGGCGCCGCGCGCGGCGTCGCGATGGTGTTTCAATCTTACGCGCTGTTTCCACATTTGACCGTCGCCGACAACATCACTTTCGGTCTCTCGGTGCGCGGCATTGCACGGGCGGAGATGGCGCGACGGCTCGAGAAGATCGCAGGCCTGCTCGAGCTGAAGGCGCTGCTCAAGCGCAAGCCGGCGCAGTTGTCCGGCGGGCAGCAGCAACGCGTCGCACTCGGCCGCGCCCTGATCGCCGAGGCGCCGGTCTGCCTGCTCGACGAACCGCTGTCGAACCTCGACGCGCAGCTCCGGCAAGATCTGCGCCGCGAGATCCGCGCACTTCAGCAGCGTCTCGGCATCACCATGATCTACGTGACGCACGATCAGACCGAGGCCATGAGCATGGCCGACCGCGTCATACTGATGCGCAGCGGCCGCATCGAGCAGAACGGCCGCCCCGCAGAGCTCTACGAACGTCCGGCGACCTTGTTCACCGCCCGCTTCATCGGCGGCGCGCCGATGAATTTCCTCGACCTCGATGACGGGCCGCACGGCGCTGTGATNGCTGGGACGACGGGACCTGCGTTGCTCACGGCGTCGGGGCGCGGCCGTGTGCTGGGTTTGCGGCCGGAGGACGTGACCGTGGACAGCGTGAGCGGACGCAGCCGCCTTCATGCAACTGTCACCGCGGTCGAATATCTGGGCGCCGAGGCCCTTGTCACCTGCATGCTCGGAGAGCGCGCGATACTAGCCCGCACACGTGGCGATAGCGCCCCACCCCTTGGCGCCGCAGTCGGCCTCGTCTGGGACGCCGCGGCGGGTCATCTGTTCGACGCCGCAAGCGGGAGACGTCTCAGCGAAACCGGCGCCGGATCACTGTCGCCACAATTACACACCGTTTCCAATCAGGGAAGCATTCGCGCATGAACAGATTTGCCCGGCTTACACTTGCTGCAACACTGGCGGCCAGTTTTCTTGGCGGAGCGTCCGCGACCGAGATCACGTTTTATTATCCGATCGCGGTCGGCGGCCCGATCACCAAGGTTGTCGACGGCTATGCCGCCGAATTCAGCAAGGCGCATCCGGATATCACCGTGAAGCCGGTCTACACCGGCAGCTATCAGGACTCCATCGTCAAGGCGATGACCGCGGCCAAGGCCGGCAACGCGCCTGATGTCGCGGTGCTCTTGTCCACCGACATGTTCACCCTGATCGATAATGATCTGATCGAGCCGTATGACGCGATCGCCAAATCGGACGGCGATCAGGCCTGGATCAAGTCGTTCTATCCCGCCTTCATGGAGAACAGCCAGGCCGAGGGCCACACCTGGGGCATTCCGTTCCAGCGCTCCACCATCGTGCAATACTGGAACAAGGACGCGTTCAAGGCCGCGGGCCTCGATCCCGAGAAGCCGCCGACCACCTGGGACGAGATGGTCGCGTTCGGCAAGAAGCTGACCAAGCACGATGCCTCCGGCGCGGTGACCCAATGGGGCCTGGAAATTCCCTCCTCCGGATTTCCCTATTGGCTGTTTCAGGCGCTGACGACTCAGAACGGCGCCATCCTCGCCAATCAGGCCGGCACCAAGGTCGCCTATAACGACCCCAAGGTGGTCGAGGCGGCGCAATTCTTTGCCGACCTCAGCCAAAAATACGAGGTCATGCCGAAGGGCATCATCGATTGGGGCACGACGCCAAAGGACTTCTTCGAGGGCAAGACCGCGATGATGTGGACCACCACGGGCAACCTGACCAACGTTCGCAACAATGCCAAATTCGCCTTCGGCGTGGCGGCGATGCCCTCGAAGGTCCGCGGCGGCTCGCCAACGGGCGGCGGCAACATTTACATCTTCAAGAACAGCGATAAGGCCAAGGTGGCGGCTGCGCTGGAGTTCGCCCGCTTCCTCTCAACGCCGGAGCGCGCGGCCGACTGGGGTATCGCCACCGGCTATGTCGCAACACGCCCGGATGCCTGGGAGATCGAGGCGATGAAGAAATACGCCGCGGACTTCCCGCCGGCGGTGGTCGCGCGTGACCAGCTCAAGGATGCTGTCGCCGAACTGTCGACGCATGAGAACCAGCGCGTCACCAAGGCGCTCAACGATGCCTTGCAGGCGATCCTGACCGGCGCCAAGCCGGCGCAAGCGGCGCTCGACGAGGCGCAGGCGGAAGCCAACCGCATCCTCGCCAGCTATCAGCACTAACAAATGCAGCCGGCCGGTCGCCCTCTTTCTTCGACCGGGCGGCTCGCCATGCAGCGATGGAACGGACGAAACCGCAACTCAACATTCACGTGCAAGGCTGGCTCCTGGCGTTGCCGGCCGTCGTCTTGCTGGCGACGTTCACGCATGTGCCCGCGGTCTCGACCATCATCGACAGCTTCTTTTCGACCCCGCATGGGCGGCGTCCGGCCGTCTTTATCGGCCTCGACCAGTACCGCACCATGCTGGCCGACCCGATCTTCTGGCTGGCGCTCAAGAACAACCTGCTCTATGCGCTGATCACCGTGCCGATCGCGATTGGGCTGGCGCTGGCGATGGCGCTTTGGGTCAACGGTCGGATCAAGGGCCGCGCCGCGCTACGGCTCGCCTTCTTCACCCCCACCATTCTGCCGATGGTCGCGGCCGCCAATATCTGGCTGTTTTTCTACACGCCCGATTATGGCCTACTCAATCAGATCGGCCGACTGTTCGGGTTTGCCAGCGTCAATTGGCTCGGCAGCTCCGCAACCGCCCTGCCCGCGCTGATGGCGGTGACGATCTGGAAGGAGGCCGGCTTCTTTATGATCTTCTTCCTCGCGGCCCTGCAGCAGGTCCCGCCGGTGCTTTATGAAGCCGCGCGGATGGAGAATGCGAGACGCTGGCTCACGTTTCGCCGCATCACCTGGCCGCTTATCATGCCGACGACGCTGTTTGTGGCCATCAATGCCCTGATCAACGCGTTTCGCGTGGTCGACCAAGTGATCGCGATGACCGGCGGCGGACCGAACAACGCGACCACACTCTTGCTGTTCTACGTTTATCAGGTTGCGTTCAGCTTCTGGGACACGGCCTATGCGGCCGCGCTTTCGACCGTGCTGCTATCGGTGCTCGCGATCATCGCGATTCTGCAGTTCTTCATGCTCGACCGCAAAATTCACTATCGCTGACGAGATTTTCAGCCCATGTCCGGCCGCCTGACAAAACTCATCTCGACGATCACCGTCTGGCTGTTCGCGCTCATTTGGGCCTTGCCGCTTCTCTACGGCATCTGGGCCGCATTTCATCCATCCGCATTCGCGACCAATTTCGATCTCTTTGCGCCGCTGACATGGAAGAATTTCGAGCGCGCCTGGACCGCCGCGCCGTTTGCCCGCTATTTCCTCAACACGGTGCTGCTCGTACTCGGCATCATGGCAGCGCAATTCGTGATTTGCACGCTGGCGGCCTTTGGACTGTCGCGCTGGAAATTCTTCGGCGCCGAGCTCCTGTTCGCGCTAATCCTGGTGCAGTTGATGGTCACGCCCGACGTGCTGATCCTGGAGAACTACCGCACGCTGCAGAATCTCAATCTGATCGACACGCTGACGGGTGTCGGGCTTCCTTACGTCGCCTCGGCCTTCGGCATTTTCCTGCTGCGACAGAACTTCAAGTCGATCCCGAAGGAGCTCGACGATGCCGCGCGCGTGGAAGGCGCGAACACGCTGCAGACGATCTGGCGGCTCTATCTGCCGCTCGCACGGCCCGTCTACGTCGCCTATGGCCTGGTCTCGGTCAGCTATCACTGGAATAATTTCCTGTGGCCGCTGATCGTGACCAATTCGGTCGAGACCCGTCCCTTAACGGTCGGGTTGCAGGTGTTCGCCTCCGTCGACCAGGGCATCGATTGGTCGGTGATCTGTGCCGCCGCGCTGATGACCTCCGCGCCTCTGATGATCGCCTTCCTGCTCTTCCAACGCGCCTTCATCCAGAGTTTTCTGCGCGCCGGCATCCGTTGATCAATCGTCTCCGGCGGGTCCGCACCAACCCGGCAAATAGATGGCGTCGTGGCTCTTCGCGGCTTGCAACGCCTTTTCCATCGCGTGATCAAAATCCTGTTCGATAAGCTTGCGCGGCACGTGGCGACGCAAAAAATCCGCCCACAAAAATTCGGAGAATGGCGTCGTATCCTTGGCAAAGCCACCGGCACGGCGCAATTCGCCGGCGAGACTGCGGAACGGATCGTCCTTTAGATCACCGATCGATTTCGGCAGATCCTTAAAATGCCGCCGTTCGCCCTTGGCGTCATATGGATAGACCCATCGCTTGTTGTCCATCACGCCCCAGAAGGCGTCCTTTTCGACCATCCTCAAGTCGCCGATCACGGTCACCAGAATATCCTTGATCCCTTCATCGTGCAGGGCGCGCGCCAGATGGTGATGGTCGACCACGTAGTATCGCTCGTCCGGCCCGAACACCACCGGGATCATGTGCTTGCCGATCATCTCCTGCTGCTTCTTCGCGGATTTCTGCTCGCGGAAGCGTTTGCGCTTTTCTTTGACCTCACGCATGCCAACCGTCATCTGCGTCGGACGCAGCGACAGAATAGGGATCGGATGGACTCTGGGTTCGCGCGTGCTGTGCATGACTTTACCTCTGTGTCTGCCTGGCGAAATTGCTTGTTTGAAAATGCAGTGATTATGACATGATGGCTGACGCAAGGCCAAGACGTCAGGACGGCCCTGCAACTTGTGAGAGCTACGCGAATAATGGTGAACGGCCGCAGCGAACGTACAGTTAAGGGCCGGCCATTCATCACGACCATCGAACTCTTTACCGGCATCCTCTCGATTGATGGCCGGCCTGATCTTCGCTCCCCTCCTCCCCGGGCGAGCGCGCGGCTGTTGTTCGCCAGGAATCCGGCGATTTCGAATCATGAGGGCATGCCGATCCTGATGATCGGCTTCGCAAACGAACGCCACAGCATCATCGGCAATGCCACGCGCGGCTATAGATGCTTAAGAATGTCGTCTCCTCGCCGAGGGCCAGCCGTTTCGGCGCTTCGATGAGCTGCCGCTCTTGCGCAATGAGAGCCCTGCGCTTGCCCTGAGCCGGACGCTCATCGGGCGCTCGGCGAGAACAGCCCGCTTTACGGCGTGAGTGCCGAGGATCTTAAGGCCACCGACGCGTCGCTGGCGGTGGTAGCCTCGCGCCACGATGTGTTGCGGCGCAAACGGTCCATGCGCGAAAGTCTTGCGAGCATCATACCATCCGCTCGGTCATCGCTATGTCGATCTCCTTGGCGTCACGGAGGATGGGGCAGGTCCGCATCGACTACAGCCGGTTCCGCGGTACTTTCGAAGGCTGGTTCACTGGATTTGACGTGCCGCTCGCAACATTTTTTGTCAGCGGCGCGGCGCACGTGCTAAATAGTTGGTTAGATTTTAGGAGCCGGAAGCCGTGAAGACCCAGCGGCCGATCCCAGCAGATGACGAGCACCGCGTGCTCCCATTCCGGCCGCGTAGCGCGCTGCACTCGCCCCAGTTGCGGAACCAGTCCATGGCCGTCCAGCCGCGGCATCAGGACAACCCGCCCGAGCCGCTGGACCTGTCGCGCTACGAACGGCCGCGGCCACAACCCGACGATTTCCGCCATCGCATGCTCGCCAACATCGCCGCCTTTGCCTTTACCGTGGCGCTGACCGCGGTCGGCATCTGGCTCGCGATGAGCATCGCCGATCTGCGCAAAACCCAGGATTGCGTGCTGATGGGACGCCACGACTGCATCCGCATTTCCCCCAACTAGGACGAGCCTGCCGGCCGACGAGGGCCGAAACAGCCCCCGATTTCAGCGGATCGGGCCGTTTCCGCCTCCATTGAACTAACGGCGGCGCTCCGATATACGGGCTCTCGACTCCCGGTCGGCAGGTGAGTACAGGGCCCCTTTAGGCGCGGATCGCCCCGCCCGCCGCGCCGTTCCAGAAATTATCTCCACGATATCAAAGGCTTAGTGATGTCCTCAACATTCGATCAGGTCGCCACGATTATCGCCGAAACCTGCGACATCCCGCGCGACACGATCACGCCTGACAGCCACGCCATCGACGATCTGGGCATCGACAGCCTCGATTTTCTCGACATCGCGTTCGCCATCGACAAGGCGTTCGGGATCAAGCTGCCGCTGGAAAAATGGACCCAGGAAGTCAACGACGGCAAGGCAACGACCGAACAGTATTTTGTGTTGAAAAACCTGTGTGCGCGGATCGACGAGCTCGTCGCCGCCAAGAATGCGGGTGCCTAGCCGCGGCGCCATGCAACTCGAATATTTCCAGCTCATCGATCGCATTCTCGACCTCAATCTGGACGAGAAGACGATCACGGTCGAAGCCCAGGTTCCCAAACAGAGCACGATCTTCGAGGGGCACTTCCCGGGCTATCCGATCATGCCCGGCGTGCTTCTGATCGAGTCGATGGCACAGACCTCAGGCTGGCTCCTGCTCGCCCTGTTCAAGTTCGAGCGCATGCCGTTCCTGGCAGCCGTCAAGGAAGCCAAGATGCGCGGCTTCGTGCCGCCCGGCGAATTGCTTACGATCGAGGCCAACCTCGTGCACGAGGGCTCGGGCTACGCGATCACGGATGCCAAGATCAAAGTCGGCGGCAAACTCAGGTGCAATTCCACGATCACCTTCAGCCACGTCCCCTTCCCCAATCCGGATTTGCGCGGGCACATGGATGCCGTGGCTAAGCGGATCGGCTTTCCCCAACAGGCCCTCCAGTCATGACTGAAAGCAACTCTGCGAAGTCGGGACCAGCGGAAGTCTGGATTACCGGCATCGGCCTCGCCACCTCGCTCGGCGAGGGGCTGGATGCCAATTGGCAGGCCTTGCAGGAGCGGCGCGTCAACGTCGATGAAAGGACGTTCGCGCCTTATGTCGTTCACCCCTTTGCGCCGGTCAATTTCGACAGCCAGATCCCGAAAAAGGGCGATCAACGGCAGATGGAGGCCTGGCAGCGCATCGGGACCTATGCCGCTGGGCTAGCGCTGGACTCCGCGGGCGTGAAGGGCAACAAGGAGATCCTCTCCCGCATGGACATGATCGTGGCTGCCGGCGGCGGCGAGCGCGATCTCGCGGTCGATGAGGGCATCCTCACTGCCCAGGCCAAGGGCAACGTCGCGCCCAACTTTCTCAACGAACGGCTGATGGGCGATTTGCGACCGACGCTGTTCCTGGCGCAACTGTCCAACCTGCTCGCCGGCAACATCGCAATCGTCCATGGCGTCACCGGGACATCGCGGACCTTCATGGGCGAAGAGACCGCCGCGGTCGATGCAGCGCGCATTGCACTGGCCCGTATCGTCGACGGCCAGAGCGACATCGCGCTGATCGGCGGCGCGCAGAACGGCGAACGCAAGGACCTGCTCGTCCTGTACGAGTTCGGCGGCTTTAATCTGAAGGAGCAGTTTGCGCCGATCTGGACACGCACGGGGCATCCCGGATTCGCGCTGGGCTCTGCCGGGGCGTTCGTGGTTCTGGAGTCCAAGGCGCATGCACAGGCGCGCGGTGCAAGGCCCTTTGCCCGCCTGACCGGCGTCGTCGGTGATCATGCGCGCCGCAAGGAGCCCGGCCAGATCACCCACTCGCTCGAAGCGCTGTGGTCAAAGCTGAACGTGACCAGCGACAAGGTCGCCGTCATTACCGGCGCGACCGGCGCCGAGCCCGCGACCTCCGAGGAACGCGCGTTCCTCGCCGCGCATTCCGGCCACGCCATTCGGGCGACCGGAACGGCGTTTGGCCACACGATGGAGGCGCAATTCCCGATCGGGCTTGCACTGGCGGCGCTGTCGATCTCGCGCGGGACGCTGTTTCCACCTAACGATTCCAGCGGCTTTGAGATTGAAATGTCGACGCCGCCGACCCAGATTGTAGTGGTTGGGACCGGCCACTGGCGAGGCGAAGGCATGGCCCTGGTCGAAGCGATCAGCTAGAGCGGACTCGGAGACCTGGGTGGCAGTTCTCCGAGAAGATCGATCACACGGCGCTGGCGGGGGATACGATGACAGCACCACGCGATAAATTCGGAAGGCCGATCGTTGTCGTCACCGGCATGGGCGTGGTGACCTCGCTGGGCGCGGGCAAAACCGACAATTGGAAAAAGCTCACCGGCGGTGAATCCGGCATTCGCACCATTTCGCGCTTTCCGATCGACGGCTTGCGGACGACGATGGCCGGGACGGTCGATTTCGTGCCGGTCGAGCCGTTTTCATCGACCGATCTTTCCGAACGCCTGGCCGACCTCGCCGCCGAAGAAGCCATCGCCCAGGCCAGAATCGGAAATACCGGCGATTTTCCCGGTCCGCTGTTTCTGGCGAACGCGCCGATCGAACTCGAATGGCCGCAGCGCGATGAGATCGCACGCGTTATCGGCAAGAGCGAAATCACCTACAGCGATATGCTGCGGGTCAGCGGCGGCGGAAAATTCACGCCGTGGCATCGCCGTTTCCTGTTCGGATCGGTGTCCGATCACCTCGCGGAACGCTTTGGCACCAAGGGCTCGCCGATCTCGCTCTCGACCGCCTGCGCATCAGGCGCGACCGCGATTCAGCTTGGCGTCGAGGCGATCCGCCGCGGCGAAACCGATGCTGCGCTCTGTGTTGCCACCGAAGGCTCGGTCAATCCGGAAGCGCTGATCCGCTTTTCGCTGCTCTCGGCCCTGTCCACCCAGAACAATCCACCACAGGCCGCTTCAAAGCCATTCTCGAAGAACCGTGATGGTTTTGTCATGGCCGAAGGCGCCGGCGCGCTGGTGCTCGAGAGCTACGAGGCGGCCACCGCGCGCGGCGCGAAGATCCTCGGCGTCATCGCCGGCTGCGGCGAGCTGACCGATTCCTTCCATCGCACACGCTCGAGCCCCGACGGCAAGCCGATCATCGGCTGCGTGCGCAAGGCGCTGGCCGATGCGGGCATGGAGCCCGAACAGATCGACCACATCAACGCCCACGGCACCGCGACTCCGGAAAACGACAAGATGGAGTATATCGGCATCTCGACCGTGTTCGGCGAGCGCGCCAAACAGATTCCGATCTCGTCCAACAAGTCGATGGTCGGCCACACCATTTCGGCGGCCGGCGCTGTGGAAGCCATCTTCTCGATCCTGACGCTGGAGCATCAGCGGATCCCGCCGACGATCAATTACGAGGTTCCGGACCCGGCCATCCCCTTCGACGTGGTGCCGAACAAGGCGCGCGACGCGAAGGTCACCGCGGTGATGTCGAACTCCTTCGGCTTTGGTGGCCAGAACGCCTCGCTGATCCTGACGCGCGAACCGGCCTGACCCGGACCTGATGCCTTCACTGCTCGTTCGCACCAAGGCCGGGCTTGGCCGCGCAGCCAAACCGCTCGGCGAAGCCGTTGTCGGTGCACTCACCGTCGCCCTGCTGCGGACCACCCGCTATTTCGATCCGGACAAGACGGCTGACGCCTTCGGCCGCATCGCCTGCCTGATCGGGCCTCTGCTGCGCGAGCAGCGCATCGGCCGCGCCAATCTCACCGCAGCCTTCCCGGAAAAATCGCCACAGGAGATAGAGGAAATCCTCGCCGGCGTCTGGGACAACCTCGGGCGGATCGGAGCCGAGTTCGCCCACCTCGATCACATCTGGGATTTCGAGGAAGAATACCCCGAAAACGGCCGCATCGAGCTTGCACCGGGCACGCGTACGCTGTTCCATCAGCTCAGACTCGACGGCAAGCCGGCGTTGATCTTCGCAAGCCACCTCGCCAATTGGGAGTTGCCGGCGCTCGCCGCCGTGGCTCATGGCCTCGATGCCGCGATCCTCTACCGCAAGCCCAACATCGCCTCCGCGGACCGTATCATTCAGGAGATCCGGCAAGTAAAAATGGGGACGCTGATCCCTGCCGGGCGCGATGCGCCGCTACGACTGGCCGAAGCGCTCAAGCGCGGCCAGCATGTCGCAATGCTGGTCGACCAGTATCTTGGCAGCGGTGTCGAAGTCACCTTTTTCGGTCGCAAGACCCGCGCCAATCCAACGCTCGCGCGTCTGCTGCGGCAGGTCGAATGCCCCGTCCACGGCGTGCGCATCATCCGCCTGCCCAACTATCGCTTCCGCGCCGAACTGTCAGAGGAAGTCAAACCGGTGCGCGACGAAAAGGGCCAGATCGACATCCAGGGCACGATGCAGGCTGTCACCTCCGTGGTCGAAGGCTGGATCCGCGAGCATCCAGAGCAGTGGTTGTGGCTGCACCGGAGATGGCGGTAGCTGTTTTGCGGAGTCATTCCGTGGCGCGCGAAAGCGCGAAACCGGAACCTCGAGATTCCGGGTTCGATGCTCCGTATCGCCCGGAATGACGGCTTGCTTCACCGCCCTGTCTTCACCCGTGTCCACAGCCGGTTGATGATCCGCTGTGCCGCCGGATCGCGGGCCGTAATGACGAACAGCTTCGAGAGCGTCGCCTCGTCCGGATAGATGTTCTTGTCGTCGAAAATCTTCGGATCGATCAGCTTCTGGCTGGCCAGATTGCCGTTGGCATAGGACAGGAAATTCGAATTCTTGGCGGCGACGTCGGGCCGGTAGAGATAGTTGATCAGCTCATAGGCTTCGGCCACGTGTTGTGCGTCGGCAGGGATCGCGAGGTTGTCGAAGAACATCTGCGCGCCCTCTTTCGGGATGGAATAGCCGATCTCGATGCCGTTCTTTGATTCCGCGGCGCGGCTGCGCGCCTGCATGATGTCGCCCGACCAGCCCACGACCAGGCAGATTTCTCCCGTCGCGAGCGCGCTCAAATATTCCGATGAATGAAACTTGCGGACATAGGGCCGGACCTTGCTGACAAGCTCGGCAGCCTTCTCCAGGTCCGCCTGCTTGGTCGAGTTCGGATCGAGGCCGAGATAACCGAGCGCAGCGGGAAAAATATCGTCCGCCGAGTCCAGCATGTGCACGCCGCAATCCCTGAACTTGGCGAGATTCTCGGGCTTGAACACTATGTCCCAGCTATCGATGTTGCCGTCGGGGCCAAGGATCTCCTTCGCCTTCTGGACATTGTAGCCGATGCCGGTGGTGCCCCACATGTAGTTGACGGCATAGACATTGCCTGGATCGTAAGTCGCCAGATGCTGCGTCACGAAGGGCCACGCATTAGCGAGGTTCGGCAGCTTCGACTTGTCGAGCTTCTGGAACACATTCGCCTTGATCTGCCGCTGCAGGAAATAGGCGGTGGGCACAACGACATCGTAACCCGACTTGCCCGCAAGCAGCCGCGTCTCCAAGGTCTCGTTGGCGTCGAACGTGTCGTAGACGACCTTGATACCGGTCTCCTTGGTAAAATTCTCCAGGACGTCCGGCGCCATATAGTTCGACCAATTGTAGAAATTGACCGTGCGCTCCTCTGCTTTGGCCGATGGAGACACAAACGCGGCTGCGATGAGAATCGCAACCGCGCAGTTGATACGAAACCGGCCCGAGCCTTTCATCATGCGCTCACATGTTTCCGGCGACGCACCGCGTCCGCAAGACGCTCCAGCGCGGTATCCAGCGTTGCGTCCTTCTTGGCGAAACAGAACCGCACCACCGACGTCACCGCATCCTGTTCGTAGAAGGCCGAGACCGGGATAGCCGCCACCTTGTAGTCGGTGACGATGCGCCGGCAGAATGCTTCGTCGGTCTCGTTGAGGCCCAGAGGCGAGAGGTCGACGGTGAGGAAATAGGTGCCTTGCGAGCGTAAGACGGGGAAGCCTAGGCTCTTCAATCCTTCTGTGAGCCGGTCGCGGCTGCGCGCCAAGTCTTTCCGCATGTCGAAGAAATATTCGTCCGGCTTGGAGAGGCCGTAGGCCACCGCGACCTGCAGATTGGGCGCGGTGGTGAAGGTGAGAAACTGGTGGACTTTGGCGGCGACGCGCAAGAGCGGCGGCGCGGCGCAGACAAAGCCGATCTTCCAGCCCGTGAGCGAGAAGATCTTGCCCGCCGAGCCGACCTTGATGGTGCGGTCGCGCATGCCGGGAATCGTGATCAGCGGAATGTGCTCGCGGCCGTCGAAGATGACGTGCTCCCAGACCTCGTCGCAGATCGCGATGGTGTCGAACTCCTGGCAGAAGCGTGCGAGAAGCTCGAGGTCCTCGCGCGGATAGACCACGGCGGCCGGGTTGAGCGGATTGTTGAGCAGCACCGCCTTGGTCTTGCGGTTAAACGCGCCGCGCAGCATCTCCTCCGAGAGCCGCCAATGCGGCGGTTCGAGCCTAAGCAGCCGCGGGATGCCGCCGGCCTGGCGAATGATCGGCAGGTAGGAATCATAGACCGGCTGGAAGACGATGACCTCATCCCCGGGCTCGACCACGGCGAGGATCGCCGAGGTCAGCGCCTCGGTGCCGCCCGATGTGACCATCACTTCGGTCATCGGATCGAGCTTGAGGCCATGCCAGTGCCCGTAATGGCTGGCGATCGCCTGACGCAGCTCCGGGATCCCCATCATCGACGGGTATTGATTATAGCCGTTGACGACAGCGTCAGCAGCGGCGCGGCGGATGTCCTCCGGGCCCGGATCGTCCGGAAAGCCCTGGCCGAGATTGATGGCGTTGTTGTCGCGCGCAAGCTGCGACATGGCCTCGAAAATCGTGACGGGAAGATCCGCAAAGACCTTGTTCATGGACGTCATGGCAGGGCTCAGCCGGCGGTCTTGGTCGGCAGCCCTGCCGCTTTCCAGCCGAGGATTCCGCCGGCCAGATGCTTATCGTAAGGAAGCCCGGCGGCCTGCGCCGCAAGCGATGCGGTTACTGAGCGTTTGCCGGAACGACAGGCGAAAACCACCTGCTTGCCCTGCGGATCGGGAATCTCTTGCGGATCGAAGGTCGAGAGCGGAACCACCACACCACCGGGATAGGCCTCCACAGCCACCTCATTGGGCTCACGGACGTCGACGAGCAGGTAACGCCCGTCCGCCATACCCTGCGACACCTCTTGCGGCGTCAAATCCTGTACCCTGTGGTCCGCCACGCACTTCCTCCGACAACTTCATCCACGCGCGAACGAGCCTCACGCGCGTCGCAACCTCGCCCCTAACGGGACAAAAATCAAGCGCCACAAGCGCTTAGGGGGACGACCGAAACCTAGATCGTGATCTGGGTGCCAACCTCGACCACGCGCCCGCTGGGGATCTGAAAGTAGTCGGTGGCGTCGTTCGCCGTGCGGCTCAGCGCGATGAACAAATGGTCCTGCCAGCGCGGCATGCCGGAATGCGCGGCTGGTTTCAACGCGCGGCGAGACAAGAAGAACGAGGTCGACATGATGTCGAACTGCCAGCCGAGCTTGCGCGCGATCGCGAGCGCCTTGGGCACGTTGGGCGTTTCCATGAAACCGAAGCGCAGCGTTACCTTCGAGAAGGTCGGACTGATCTGCTCCAGCCGGACCCGTTCGGCCGGGTCGACCCGCGGCCTCTGCGCGGACTCGATGGTGAGAATGACGTTCTTTTCATGCAGCACCTTATAATGCTTCAAGCTGTGCATGAGCGCGGTCGGCGCGCTGACGGGATCGCTGGTGAGGAACACGGCGGTGCCGGGTACGCGCTGCGGGGGCTTCTTTTCCAGCATGGCAACGAGATCGGCGAGCGGGAATTCCAGCTTGCGCGACTTCTCGAACAACAGCCGGCTGCCGCGGCGCCATGTATACATCAGCAGCATTACCGTGCCGCCGAGCGCAAGCGGCACCCACCCGCCTTCAAACACCTTGAGCAAATTCGCGGCCAGGAAGGTGAGATCCAGGAACAGGAACGGCGCGATCAGCGCGGCAGCGGCCACGATCGACCAGCGCCACACCCGCCAAATCACCACAAAGCCCATCATCGCGGTGACCACCATGGTCCCCGTCACCGAGATGCCGTAGGCGGACGCCAGGGCGCTCGATGATTTGAACATCAGCACGAGCAGCATCACCAGCACGAACAGAAGCGTGTTGACGCGCGGCATGAAGATCTGACCGGACTGAGATTCCGAGGTGTGGCGGATTTCAAAGCGCGGCAACAGGCCAAGTTGAATCGCCTGGCGCGTCAGCGAATAGGCCCCCGTGATGACCGCCTGGCTCGCGATCACGGTCGCGACCGTCGCAAGCGCGACCATCGGCAGCAGCGCCCAATCCGGAAACATCAGGAAGAACGGGTTCTCGACCGCCTTGGGATCGACGATCACAAGCGCGCCCTGTCCCAGATAATTGGCTGCCAGCGACGGCAGCACAATGAACAGCCAGGCGGTCTGGATCGGCCGCTTGCCGAAATGGCCGAGGTCGGCATAGAGCGCTTCCGCGCCGGTCACCGCGAGGAATACCGCGCCCAAGGTGACAAACCCGATCATGCCATGATGCAGCATGAAGGAGACGGCATAGAGCGGATTGAGCGCGTACAGCACCTCTGGGTACCGCGTGATCGCCACGATGCCACCAATTCCGATGACGGCGAACCAAACCAGCATGATCGGTCCGAAGAACGCCGCCACCCGCGCGGTGCCGCGCGACTGTACGGCAAACAGCGCCATCAGGATCACGACCGTGATCGGAACCACGTAGGGGTCGAGCGACGAGGTGACGAGCTTGATACCTTCGATCGCCGACAAGACCGACAGCGCTGGCGTGATCACCGCGTCGCCGTAAAACAGCGCGCCGCTGATGATACCGAGCAGGACGATCGTACCGACCGTCTTGGCGACCCCGCGCTGCGCCAGCGCCATCAGCGCGAGCGTGCCGCCCTCGCCGTGGTTATCCGCGCGCAGCAGAATCACCACGTATTTGAGGGTCACCACGATAATCAACGCCCAGAGGATGAGCGAGATGACGCCCATCACGGCTTGCGTGGTCGCGGTACCGCCGTTGCTCGCGGCAACGACCGCCTCGCGCAACGCGTACAGCGGGCTGGTACCGATGTCGCCATAGACGACACCAATGCTACCCAGCGTCAACGCGGCGAAGCCAGCCGTCGAATGGGTATCGCCATGCCCGGTCACCGCCACCGTTTCCGGGGCCCGAGCTGCAGCATCGGTTGTCATGAAATGTTGTGCCTCAAAAATGCTTCACTGCGCACAATGCAAAGCGGCCGGCATATAGTCTTGCGTTGGGAGCATAGCCTAGGGCGATTTTGCAGGCTACACCATGCAAAAATGCATACCTTCTGCTCTGCCCTAGATGGAGACTTGGGTGCCAACTTCAACCACCCGTCCCGTCGGAATCTGGAAGTAATCGGTAGCATCGTTGGCCGACCGGCTCATGGCAATGAAAAGGTGATCTTGCCAACGCGGCATTCCCGACTGGCTGGACGCCTTCAACGCGCGCCGCGAGACGAAAAACGAAGTCGACATGATGTCGAATTGCCACCCGAGCTTGCGCGCGATCGCAAGCGCCCTGGGCACGTTGGCGATTCCATAAAGCCGAAGCGCAAGCGCACCTTTGTAAACTTGCTGCTGACCGTCTCGATCGAGACACGCTCGGAGGGATCGACACGCGGCGTCTGCGCTGTCTCGATCGTGAGGATCACATTGTGCTCATGCAGGACTTTGTTGTGCTTGAGATTGTGCAGCAGTGCCGTCGGGACGAAATTCGGATCGCTGGTGAGAAACACTGCGGTACCCTTCACCACGTGAGGTGGCCGTTTTTCAAGGCTCTTGATCAGGTCGTCGAGCGGCACTTCGATGCGCCGGGTCTTGACGATGAGGATGGCCGTGCCGCGGCGCCAAGTCCAGATCATCACGGCCATCGTGCTGCCGAACAATAGCGGCACCCAGGCGCCCTCGAACAGCTTCAAGAGATTGGCAGCGAAAAAAGTCGTATCCACCGTCACGAAGGGAATGATGACAGCGCCGGCGACCGCGGCGCGCCAGTTCCACAACTGCCAGATCACCACGAACCCCATAATGCCGTCCGCGACCATCGTCGTGGAAACAGCAATGCCGTATGCGGATGCCAGTCCGCTCGAGGTCCGAAACATCAGGACAAGCAGCATCACCCCAATCAGAAGCAGCCTGTTCACGCGCGGAAGGTAGATCTGTCCGGCATGCGTCTCGGACGTGTAGCGAACCTCGAACCGCGGCAACAGGCCCAGTTGCACCGCTTGGCGCATGAGCGAATAGGCTCCGGTAATCACCGCCTGGCTCGCAATCACCGTCGCGGCGGTCGCCAGGACGATGAGTGGCAGCAGCAATATCTCGGGAACCATGAGGTAGAAGGAATTCTCGACTGCCGCAGGATTGGAAAGGACAAGCGCGCCCTGCCCGAAATAGTTGATGAGAAGCGCGGGCAGCACGAGATAGAGCCATGCGGATTGAATCGGCCTGCGGCCAAAATGGCCCAGGTCGGCATAGAGAGCTTCGCCTCCGGTCACTGCCAGGAACACGGCACCCAACGTGACCAGCCCAACGGTTCCGTGGGTCAACAGAAATCGGATGCCGTATAACGGATTGATCACGGTCAGCACGGACGGATCATCGCTGATGTGGATGAGGCCTATGGCCGCCAAGCTCAAGAACCACGCGATCATGACCGGGCCGAAGGCGGAGGCGACGCGCGAAGTCCCGCTGCTCTGGACAGAAAACAGCACGAACAGAATGAAGACGGTCAGCGGCACCACGTAATGCTCGAGCGCCGGAGCGGCGAGCTTGAGACCTTCGACGGCCGAGAGCACCGAGATGGCCGGCGTGATCATGGAATCGCCGATGAACATCGATGCTCCGATGACACCGAGCGACAGCAGAAACAGGCTGGGTTTTCCCAACGCGCGCTGCCCGAGTGCCATCAGCGAAAGCGTGCCGCCTTCTCCGTTATTGTCGGCCCGCAGCAACAGCAGCACATATTTTGCGGTCACGACAATCAGAAGCGCCCAAAGGATCAGCGACAGCACGCCAAGCACGATGACACGGCTTACCGGCTGCCCTTGAGCTGCACCGGCGACGGCCTCGCGGAAAGCGTAGAGCGGCGATGTGCCGATATCGCCGAATACGACGCCGACGCTCCCTAGCATCAGGGCCCAAAAGCTCGATGTGGCCGGACCTTCATGAGCTTCGGTGGATGTGACGCTGACGGCCATGATCCGGCAGAAACACCTTGGACGGCAGATTTGATCCGAACAGGCTATCGAGAACTCAGAGCGGACAGAGACGTAACGGAATCGAGCGACGCCGCGTGCGTCCTTACGCGACTCCAGGCCGAAGGGCAGAGGTAAAATAGTATTGGTAATGTAAGGCGGTTACGGCTTCAGATCGGGCGGCAGGGCTGGATCCTCGCGCATCAGCGTGATGGTGACGCGACGGTTGGCCGCAAGCGAGGGATCGTCAGGAAAGAGCGGCTGGGTATCAGCCTTACCGGCCACCGAATAAATGTGAGAGACGGGCAGCCCCTCGTGCTCCAGGATCTGGCGCACGGCGTTGGCGCGATCGGCCGATAGATCGAAGGGGCCGTAGTCGCCGCGCGAGGGAACGAGTCCGGCCGCGGTGTGGCCGACGATGGAAATGCGCAACGGCGTCTGCTTGAGCGGAATGGCAAGCTTTTCGATCAGCCGCCGGGTGCGCTCGTACGGCTCCTTGGAACCGTCGGCGAACATCGACCGGCCATCCTGGTCCACGATCTCCAGGTTCAGGCCCTGCTTGGTTTCCTCGAACATGACGTGTTTGGAGATTTCGGTGAGCTCCGGCATGTCCTGCAGGGCCTGACGAAGAGAGGCCGAGGCGAGCGCAAATTCGCGGTCGATCTTGGTCTTCGCACCGACCGCCCGCTTGTTCTCATCCTCCGGGGCCGGGTTGTTGGAAGCCTCCTCCGGCGGGATATGATCGAGGTTCTTCGCCTTGGGGCGCGTCGGCAGGCCGTCGGATTCGATCATGCCCGAATAACGCGACTGCGTCTGCACGCCGAAGGCATCACGCATCGAACCCGCGACGATCTTGAGCTTTGCCGCGTCCTGGGTGGAGAAGGCGACGAGCATCACGAAGAAGCTCATCATCAAGCCCATGAGGTCGGCAAAGGTCACGAACCAGCCGTGGCCGCCACCATGCGCTTCGCCGCGTTTCTTCTTGGCCATGCCTCCAGCTCCGCCTCAAGCTCTCGGATCGGTGCTTTAGGCCGGCACCGGCTCGCCTTCCTCATGGCGAAGTTTCTCCGGCAGATAGGCGAGCAGCATCTCGCGCACCAAGGCCGGGCTCTTGGAATCGCGGATCATCAGGATGCCGTCGATGATCAGGGTGCGGTTGGTTTCTTCGTCGAGCAGCTTGCCATGCAGCTTGTCGGCGATCGGCAGACAGATCAGGTTTGCGAGCACCGCGCCGTACAGCGTCGCCAGCAGCGCCGTCGCCATATAGGGGCCGAGCTTGGAAGGATCGGTCATGTTGGCAAACATCTGCACCATGCCGATGAGCGTGCCGACCATCCCGAAGGCCGGCGCACAGTCGCCGATCGCGCGGTAGATCTTGCTGCCCTCGTCCAGATGCATCAGAAAATTGTCGCGATCGCGCTCGAGATTGTCGCGGATGAATTCGAGGTCATAACCGTCGGCGACGTAGCGGATGCCTTTGGCGAGGAACGGCTCGTCGGTCTCGACCTTCTCCAGGCCGACCGGCCCCTGCTTGCGCGCGATCTCCGCGATGCGCGCTAGCTCGTCAACGAGGTCGCGGGCCGAGAGCCGGCTCATCGTGAACGCGTACTTCAAGCCAAGCGGCAGGCCGTGCAGGATCACGCCGAGCGGAAAGCGGATCATTGTCGCCGAGATCGAGCCGCCGAAGATGATGATGACCGCGTGGTCGCTGACGAAAATGCCGAGGTCGCCGCCCAGCAACATCAACGTTGCGATGACAATGGTGCCGGCTACCAGGCCTGCGCCTGTCATGATATCCATAGGACACTCCAACGCGTACGCGAACAGCCGCCATCCTGGACGGCCCGCAGCCCGTTTTGAGCCGCGCTTGGAGACCCTAAAACGGCCGCCATTAAAGACGCGTAAAGGTTAAACCGAGGCGAGATCGCAGCGTATGGCTATCTGGCGCATAGGTCGCAGCGAATGGAGCCCAGTCGGGATACATGGGCGTGACTTAGAGGTTCTGCTAACCATATAAGGGTCGGTATCTCCTGGCGGATTAGCAACCCGCTGTTTCCGGATGAGTTTTCAAACCAGCCAGCGGCGGTAGCGAGGCAGCCAATGTCAAACAAGGATCCCCTCAACTGGATGCTGTCGGAAGCCATCGGTTCGCTGGCGCGTGCCGAGCGGCTACGCCAGCAGTTCTTTGTGCTGCAGTCGGCCGGCCCGCGGGAGACCTGCTGGGAACCGCCGATCGATGTGCTGGAGACCGACAAGGAGTTGCTGATCCTCGTGGCTCTGCCCGGCGTCGACCCCGAACAGGTCGAAGCTGTCATCCAGGACGGAGTGCTCGTGATCAGCGGGCACCGAACACTGCCGGCGGAGTTACGCAATGCCCGGATCCATCGGCTTGAGCTGCCGCAAGGCCAATTTGAGCGGCGCATTGCATTGCCAGTGGGGCGGTATGCCGTGAGCCGCTTCGCGGTGAACGGCTGCATCGCAGTCCGCCTTGCGAAATCTTGAGGGACCGTCATGCCTCCCGCAAATGGACCAGCGACTCCTGCCGCCGATCAAGATGCCAATCAGGTTCGGATTCCGGACGATGCCCTGATCATTGTCCCGGTGCGCAACATCGTGCTGTTTCCGGGCGTGGTCGCGCCGATCACGGTTGGTCGACCGAAATCGATTGCCGCGGCTCAACAGGCGCTGCGCGAGCAGCGTCCGATCGGCATTCTGCTGCAACGAAATCCCGAAACGGATGATCCGACCGCCGATGATCTCTACCGGGTCTGCACGATCGCCAACATCGTGCGCTACGTCACCGCACCCGATGAGACGCATCATGTCATCTGCCAGGGCGTGCGGCGCGCTCGCATTCTCGATTTTCTACCCGGCACGCCATTCCTGGTGGCGCGTTTTCTGCAAATTCCTGAGCCTACCGGAACGTCGCCGGAGATCGAGGCACGCTTTCTAAACTTGCAGCGACAGGCCATCGAGGCGGTGCAATTGCTGCCGCAGGCGCCGCCCGAGCTGTTGGCCGCCTTCCAGTCGACCACCTCTCCCGGTGCGCTGGCTGACCTGGCGACGTCCTACATGGACATCAAGCCGCAGGACAAGCAGGAGGTCCTGGAGACGGTCGATCTCTCCAAGCGAATGGAGCGAGTCTCGGCCCATCTCGCCGAGCGGCTCGAAGTGCTGCGGATCACCAATGAGATCGGCCAAAAGACCAAGGCAGCCTTTGACGAGCGCCAGCGCGAGGCGATCCTGCGCGAGCAGATGGCGACCATCCAGCGCCAACTCGGCGAAGGCGACGGCAAAGCGCAGGAAGTCGCCCAACTGACCGAGGCGATCGCCAAGGCCAAGATGCCGCCGGAAGCCGAGAATCAGGCGCGCAACGAGCTCCGTCGCTACGAGCGCATGCCCGAAGCAGCCGCCGAAGCAGGCATGGTGCGCAGCTATCTCGATTGGCTGATCGACTTGCCATGGGCGCTGCCGGAAGAGAAGCCGATCGATATCGCGGAGGCGCGGCGCATCCTTGACGAGGATCATTTCGGGCTGGAGAAGATCAAGGCCCGGATCATCGAATATCTGGCGGTCCGCAAGCTCGCGCCGCACGGCAAGGCGCCGATCCTATGCTTCGTCGGCCCGCCCGGCGTCGGCAAGACCTCGCTTGGGCAATCGATCGCGCGCGCGATGAGCCGGCCGTTCGTCCGGGTCAGCCTCGGTGGCGTGCATGATGAAGCGGAAATCCGCGGCCATCGGCGCACCTATATCGGCGCCCTGCCCGGCAACATCATTCAAGGGATCAAGAAGGCCGGCGCGCGCAATTGCATCATGATGCTCGACGAGATCGACAAGATGGGACGCGGCATTCAGGGCGACCCGTCGGCGGCAATGCTGGAGGTGCTCGATCCCGAGCAGAACGCGACCTTCCGCGACAATTATCTCGGCGTGCCGTTCGATCTCTCGCGGGTCGTGTTCATCGCAACCGCCAACATGCTGGACACGATCCCAGGCCCGCTCCTGGACCGCATGGAGATCATCAGCCTCGCCGGCTACACCGAGGAGGAGAAGCTCGAGATCGCCAAGCGTTATCTGGTGCGCCGCCAGCTCGAGGCGAACGGGCTGAAGGCCGACCAGGCCGAGATCGATCCGGATGCCTTGCGGCAGATCATCAAAGGCTACACCCGCGAGGCTGGCGTACGCTCGCTGGAGCGCGAGATCGGCCGGGCGCTGCGCTACGCCGCGGTGCAGATCGCGGAAGGAAGCACTCGGAAGGTCAGCATCACGCCCAAGGACCTCACCGCCATTCTCGGCGCCCCACGCTTCGAGGGCGAGATCGCGCTGCGCACCAGCATTCCCGGCGTCGCCACCGGACTTGCCTGGACACCGGTCGGCGGCGACATCCTGTTCATTGAGGCCACACGCGTCCCCGGCAGGGGCGGCCTGATCCTCACCGGCCAGCTCGGCGATGTCATGCGCGAGAGTGTGCAGGCCGCGCTGACTTTGGTGAAAAGCCGCGCCTCCCAACTCGGCATCGACCCATCATTGTTCGAGAAGAGCGACATCCACGTTCACGTCCCCGCCGGCGCGACCCCGAAGGACGGGCCCAGCGCGGGCGTCGCCATGTTCACGGCCCTGGTTTCGCTGCTCACCAACCGCACGGTGAGAAACGACACTGCGATGACAGGCGAAATCTCCCTGCGCGGCCTGGTGCTGCCGGTCGGCGGCATCAAGGAGAAGGTCGTCGCCGCGGCGGCGGCGGGCCTCACCCGGGTGATGCTGCCGGCGCGCAATCGCCGCGACTTCGACGACATCCCCAAGAGCGCACGGGACAGGCTGGAGTTCATCTGGCTCGAGCAGGTCGACGAGGCTATTGCCAACGCCTTGTCGGAGACGACGCAGCCGGCCGCGGCCGCCGAGTGATCGGGACCGCGCGCGGCCACTTGCGGTGAACTGCGCATTTGTATTTGGGTTGCGCGACAATACACGCACGCACCGCGTTACGATTAATCCGCCAGCCCCGTGAGTTCGAGGCTGAGCTCGCGCAGGCGTCTTCGCGCTTCCGCATCATAGGCCTGCGGATTGGCTCGCGCCTCCCGCATCCCGTTGAAGAACAGTCCGCTCTTGTCGGCGACGTCATCGCCCTTGACGAGATGCAGGATCGCCTCCCCGCCCTCCTCGACCGTGGACACCGGCGTGATACCGCCGGCGCGCACCATGCTGGTGTCCATATAGGTCGCCGGATGCAGGCAGTTCACCGTTACGCCCGAGCCGTTCAGCTCCTCGGCGAGATCGATGGTGAACATGATCTGCGCCAGCTTGCTCTGGGCATAGGCGCGTGCGCCGCTGTAGTTCTTCGTGATCATCACGTCATCGAAATCGATGGGATGCTGGCCGAGCGAGGCGACATTGAGGATGCGTGACGGAGCGGCGGCTTTCAGCAGCGGCAACAGGAGATAAGCAAGCAGAAATCCGCTGAGATAGTTGACGGCAAAGCGCAGCTCGTGGCCGTCGGCGCTTTCGCGCCGGCCCGCGCCTTCTGTCTGCGAACCAATCCCGGCATTGCTGACGAAGACGTCGAGCCGTTTGTGTTCGGCTTTGATAGCATCGGCAAGCCGGCGTGCGCCCGCCAGCGACGACAGATCAGCCGGATAAAAGCTGGGCGCGGCGTGGCCGTCGCGCACAACCTCCTTGATCAGCGTCTTGGCGCGCGCCTGGTCGCGACCATGGACCAGGACCTTGGCGCCCTCGACGGCGAGCCGCTTGGCGACGTAGCGGCCGACCCCGTCGGTCGACCCCGTGATCAGGACCGTCTTGCCGTTCATGTCCATGGCGGCCTCATCTTGCGCTTAGTGGATCTCCGCCGAGCGCTTAAGCGCCTCCTTCAGCTTCTCCAGCGAGAAGTCCGGCGAACGCGCGATCTCCAGGATCGGCTGCTCGCGACGGCCGCAGAGTTCGGCTGCGGCCGGCAATTGCGCCGCGAGATCCTTCGGGATCACGATGGCGCCGTGGCGGTCGGCATGGATCAGGTCATCGGACCGCACGGTCATGCCGGCAACGCGCACTTCGCCGCCGAAGCTCTCGGCATGCACCCAAGCATGCGAGGGGCCGATCGAGCCGGCCAGCGCCTGGAAGCCCGGCGCCCATGCCGGGACATCGCGGATCGAGCCGTCGGTGACGACACCGAGGCACCCGAGCGCCTTATGCACGTTGCTCTGCACCTCGCCCCAGAACGCGCCGTAGCCTATGTCGGGCCCATCGATGTCCTGGATCACGGCGATGCGCGGGCCGAATCCGGTGCCGACATATTCATAATATTCGATGCGGCGCCTGGCCTGCTCGGCAGCCGGCAGGCTGGACTGCACCACAGAGCGGATGGTCACCGTGCGGGCGTAGCCGACGATCGGCGGCAGATCGGGAAACGGGCAGACCAGCGGCTTGGTGGTAAAGCCGATCAGCCGCCGCTCCGGCGCCACGATCTCCATGGCGTTGCAGATGGTCGGCGTGTCGTAACGCGCGAGCGCCTCGAGGACGGATGCGGGCAGCTGGGCGGTGACGGGCTTGTTCACGGGCGTCTTCTCCAGGGTTGAGGACGGCCGTTGCGCACCGCCCCTCGGCTCGCCCTATAGCCGAGAATGGGAGCGAACCCAACTCGGTGCTTGTCATGGCAGATATTGCGGGATGAGAAAGGCCCGCGCCCGTGTCAGTGCAGCCGTTCGGGCCGCTCGTCGTGATCAGAGACCACGGGCGGAAACGCCGGCGCAGCGCCCGGTCCAACGTCTTGGGCCTTTCCCGCCCCTGCTGCCGCGAAAGCGCGCGCCTGATCGCGATAGGACTTCCATCCCATCGGCAGGCTGACGAGATAAAGCACCGAGCCCGCCGAGAGGATGTACCAGGGATAGCTGATCAAGAGCGCGATGAAGAAGATCACGGAGACGAACACCGGCAGCACCAATTCCGGCGGCACGCGCATCCGCACCGTCTTGCCGGAGAACACCGGCAGGCGCGACACCATCAGGAAGGCAACCAGCAGCGTATAAAACGCCGTGAGCGCCGCCGGCGGCTGCCCAATGCCGAGAAAGGCGACGTAGATCGGCAAGAGCACGGTGATGGCGCCGGCCGGCGCCGGAACGCCGGTAAAATAGTTCGCGGCAAAGGCCGGCTTGTTCGGATCGTCCATGCTGGCGTTGAAGCGCGCGAGCCGCAAACCGCCGCTGATCGCGAACACCATCGCCGCGATCCAGCCGCCATTGTGAAGTTCATGCAGTTGCCAGAAATAGAGGATCAGCCCGGGAGCCACACCGAAATTGACAAAATCCGCAAGGCTGTCGAGTTCGGCGCCGAATTTGGATTGCCCCTTGATCAGGCGCGCGATACGGCCGTCGATGCCGTCAAGCGCCGCGGCAAATACGATCGCGCCCACTGCAAGCTCCATCCGCCCTTCCGTGGAGAGGCGAATGGCGGTCAGACCCGCGCAGATCGCAAGCAGGGTGATGACGTTGGGCACCAGCATTCGCACCGGAATCGGGCGAAACCGGCGGCGGCGCAATTCGGCTTGGGTAGGATCGAAGGACATGGGATGACGGCGCGATCCTTTGTTTCTCTGCGCGTGCGGCTTATCTCTCCCCGCCTTCGGAGAGAGGGGAACAAACCTGCGTCACTGTCTCATATAGCAATCCGGCTGAGCCTGCGCCATTGCGACAGAACGTACGTGCAGGCGGGCCAATTGGTTAATCGGCCCGATAACTGCGGCCCGGATCGGCAAGCCTGAAATCGGCCAAGACGGTTTCGCCAGCGATCGCGGTCTGGCCTTCGGCCACCAGCGGCTTGGTCCCTTCCGGCAGGAACACATCGAGCCGAGAGCCGAAGCGGATCAGGCCGAACCGTTCACCGGCGCCGATCGATTGCCCTTCCCGCACAAAGCAAACGATCCGGCGCGCCACCAGCCCGGCGATCTGAATCACCCCGATGCGCCCGTTAGGCGTGGAAATGACAAGCGAATTGCGCTCATTGTCCTCGCTCGCCTTATCGAGCTCGGCATTGATGAACGCACCCGGCCGGTAGGCGATGCGCTCGATCCGGCCGGCCGCGGGGCTGCGATTAACGTGGCAGTTGAACACGCTCATGAAGATGGAGACACGCGGCAGCGGCCGGTCGCCAAGCCCGAGCTCGGCGGGCGGCAGCGCATGAGTGACCATCGAAACGCGGCCATCGGCGGGCGCCACCACCAGCCCATCGCGCAGCGGCGTGACCCGCGGCGGGTTGCGGAAGAACAGCGCGCACCAGATGGTGAGCAAGGTGCCGATCCATCCCAATGGCGTCCATAGCCAGAACAGGATCAGACTCGCCAGCGCAAAGCCGCCGATGAAGGGATAGCCCTCGGGATGAATGGGCGGAATTTGCCCACGGATGGAATTCGCAATCGACATTGGTTGCTGGTCACTGGGTGGAAGAAAAACTATTCTGCGGCAGTCGCGATCGCATCATCGATCGGCGGCGGAGTGCGATCAGGCGAATCGTTCTCGTCGTCGATCTGCGCCAACCTTTCGCGCGCGGCTTCGGCCTCACGCTGCCTGTTCCACATACTGGCATAGAGCCCGCCTTTTGCCAAAAGCGCCACGTGAGTGCCGCGCTCGACGATGCGGCCGCCGTCGAGCACGATGATCTCGTCGGCGGCGACGATGGTGGAGAGCCGGTGTGCGATCACCAGCGAGGTGCGGTTGCGCGACACGCGATCCAGCGCGCCCTGAATCTCGTGCTCGGTGTGGCTGTCGAGCGCGGAGGTCGCCTCGTCCAGCACCAGGATCGGGGGCGCTTTCAGCACCGTGCGCGCGATCGCGACCCGCTGCTTCTCGCCGCCGGACAGCTTCAGCCCGCGTTCGCCGACTTGCGTCTCATAACCATTCGGCGCCATGCGGATCAGCGTGTCGATTTGCGCGAGCTGCGCGGCCTGTTCGACCTCGGCGTCCGTCGCATCCCAGCGGCCGTAACGGATATTGTAGCGGATCGTATCGTTGAACAGCACGGTGTCCTGCGGCACCATGCCGATCTGGGCCCGCAGCGAAGTCTGCGTGACGTCGCGAATGTCCTGGCCGTCGATCAGGATGCGGCCGCCGGAAACGTCATAGAGGCGGAACAGCAGCCGCGAGATCGTCGATTTGCCGGCGCCCGAGGGTCCGACGATCGCGACCGTCTTGCCGGCCGGAACTTCGAAGCTCAGTCCTTTCAGGATCAGGCGTTCCGGTTCATAGGCAAAGCGCACATCCTCGAACCGCACCGCGCCCGCCGTGACGAGCAGCGGCTTGGCGCCCGGGTCATCCTTGATCTCCGGTGGGCGGGCCAGCACGCTGAACATGTTCTCGATGTCGATGATCGCCTGCTTGATCTCGCGATAGACCATGCCCATGAAATTCAGGGGCTGGTAGAGCTGGATCATCATGCTGTTGATCATGACGAAATCGCCGACCGTATTGCGCCCGTTGCGCACGCCATAGGCGCACATCAGCATGGTCGCCGTAAGACCCAGCGTGAAGATCACCGCCTGCCCCGCATTGAGCAGCGCGAGAGAGGTGTATGTGTTGACGCTCGCCTCTTCGTAGCGCTCCATCGAGCGGTCGTAGCGCGCGGCCTCGCGCGCCTCGGCACCGAAATACTTCACGGTCTCGTAGTTCAATAGCGAGTCGATCGCCTTCGTGTTCGCGTCCGTATCGGAATCGTTCATCTTGCGGCGGATGCTGATCCGCCACTCGGTGGCCTTGTAAGTGTAGTACATGTAGACCACGACCATGCACAGCGTGGCGAGCACGTAGCGCCAGTCGAACTGCCAGAGCAGCACCACCATCAGTAGCGAGACTTCGACGATGGTCGGGATCAACTGCAAGATGATCATGCGCACGATCGTCTCGATGCCGTTGCGGCCGCGCTCCAGGACGCGCGTCAATCCGCCGGTCTTGCGCTCCAGGTGGAAGCGCAGCGACAATTCGTGCATGTGGACGAAAGTAATATAGGCGAGCTTGCGCACTGCATGCATCGCCACCCGCGCGAAGATGCCGTCGCGCCACTGCGTCAGCACCGCCATCAAGATACGCACGCCGCCGTAGCTCGCGGTCATGATCAGCGGCGATGCAATTAACCAGACGAGCCAGTCGGAGGCAAATACCGGCGCGGTACCCTTCCCTGTCAGCGCATCTGTGGCCCATTTGAAGGTGAAGGGCACCGACAGGGTCGCCAGCTTGGCGATCAAGAGCAGCACAAACGACCAGACCACCCGCATCTTCAGGTCGAAGCGGTCGCTCGGCCAGATATAGGGCCAAAGATGAACCAAGGTCCCGAACAGGGTCCCCTGTTCGGCGGATTGTCGGCTGGCAGGCAGGGCGTGGCCGGCGCGCGGGGACGAAAGGGGTTGGGCCATCAAATGGACGCCTGCGGGAACGGAAAGCACACTGCCTTGTTCATGTGCAGCTCATATAAAGCGTTTGGAGGCTGCGTACACCCCATTGGCGTAGCAATTCTTTCGCCTCGATCCGGTATTCCCAGGTAGGTTTTATCGTTCCGCCGAATCAATACCCGCTTGACTACTGCCTTGACGCTCTTACGCTGCAGTGCGACATGCTGAAAATGACCAAAATCAGAACCGTCTGTGTCTACTGCGGCTCCGGCCCCGGCACCAACCCCAAATACATCGAAGGAGCCAAGGCGCTCGGCAAGGCGTTTGCCGAGAACGGCGTTCGCCTGGTCTATGGCGGCGGCTCGCTCGGCATGATGGGAGCCGTTGCGACCGCCGTGCTCGACCATGGCGGCATGGTGACCGGGATCATCCCGGACTTCCTGACGCTGCGCGAGAACGCGCTGACCCGCGTCCAGGAAATGATCGTCACGCCCGACATGCACGAACGCAAACGGCTAATGTTCGAGCGCTCGGATGCCTTCGTGGCGCTGCCTGGCGGCCTCGGCACACTGGAGGAGCTGGTGGAGCAGCTCACTTGGCAACAGCTCGGACGGCATTCGAAGCCCGTGCTGCTCGCCAATATCGACGGCTTCTGGGAGCCGCTGTTCGCGCTGGTTGCGCATATGCGAGAGACCCAGTTCATCCGCGCCGGCCTCAGCGTCGAGATCCTGAAGGCCGACCGGGTCGAGGACATCCTGCCCAAGCTGAAGGCGGCTGCGGCGCGCATTCCCGAAAGCGCCACCGAATTGGCACCGGAAGTCGCGCGGCGGCTGTAGCCTCATTCCTGCGGAAACGTGACCGCCTCGATGCGGTTGCCGTCGGGATCGAGCACGAACGCGGCGTAGTATTTCACGCGATCATGCGGGCGCAGCCCGGGCGCGCCGTCGGAGATCCCTCCCGCATTCAATGCGGCTGTGTGGAAGGCGTCGACCTCGGCTGACGTCCTGGCGCGCAGGCAGATATGCGTGCCACTCTCACGCGACACCTTGACCATGCCGGCGCGCAGATTGATCCAGAACTCCGGATAGCTCTTGCCGAAGCCGACGGTAGCCGGCCGCGTCACCAGGCGCGACAGCCCGAGCGCGCCTAACGTCGCTTCGTAGAAACGGGCGGCGCGTTCGAGATCACTAACGCCGAGAGAGATGTGGTCGATCATGAGGCCCTCGCCGAAATATACGTCGTCATTCCGGGGCGATGCGAAGCATCGAACCCGGAATCTCGAGATTCCGGGTTCGGCACTTCGAGCCGCCCCGGAATGACTGCAATGGCCTCACGCCGGCGCTCCGGATTTCACGAGCTTGTAAATCACCGAATCCATCAGCGCCTGGAACGAAGCATCGATGATGTTCGGCGATACGCCGACCGTGGTCCAGCTCTCGCCCGCTTCATCCTCGCTTTCGATCAGAACCCGCGTCACGGCTTCGGTGCCGCCATTGAGGATACGCACGCGGTAATCGATGAGCTTCAGCCCTTCGATGTATTTCTGGTATTTGCCGAGATCCTTGCGCAGCGCGACATCGAGCGCATTGACCGGGCCGTTGCCTTCTCCCGCCGAAATCAGCCGCTCGCCGGCGACATCGACCTTTACCACCGCAAGCGCGACAGTCACGCGCTGGCCGTTGGCGTTGTAGCGCTGCTCGACATTCACATCGAACTGCTCGACATCGAAATAACCAGGCACCTTGCCGAGCGTGCGGCGCGCCAGGAGTTCGAAGGACGCGTTTGCGGATTCATAGGCGAAGCCCGCCGCCTCGCGCTCCTTCAGCTCCTCGACCAGGCGGGCCAATTTGGGATCGTTCCTGTCAAAGGGAATGCCGGCGCGCTCGAGCGCGGCGATCACGTTGGAGCGACCGGCCTGATCGGAGACCAGCACCTTGCGATGGTTGCCGACGGATTCTGGGCGCACATGCTCGTACGTCTGCGGATCTTTCAGCACGGCAGAGGCATGAATGCCGGTCTTGGTGACGAAGGCGCTTTCGCCAACGTAAGGCGCGTGGCGGTTCGGAGCCCGGTTCAGCATGTCGTCGAGCGTGCGCGACACCTGCACTAGGTTCGCCAGCTTTGCATCGGAGACGCCGATTTCGAAGCGATCGGAAAACTCCCGTTTCAGCTTCAGCGTCGGGATCAGCGAGCAGAGATTGGCGTTGCCGCAGCGCTCGCCCAGCCCGTTCAGCGTGCCCTGGATCTGCCGTGCGCCCGCGCGCACCGCGGCGAGCGAATTGGCGACAGCCTGCTCGGTGTCGTTATGGGCGTGAATTCCGACGTGATCGCCGGGGATATACTTGGTCACTTCGCCGACGATGGTCTCGACCTCATGCGGCATGGTGCCGCCATTGGTATCGCAAAGCACCACCCAGCGCGCACCGGCATCATAAGCCGTCTTCGCGCAGGCCAGGGCGAATTCCGGGTTTTCCTTGTAGCCGTCGAAAAAATGCTCGCAGTCGAGCATGACCTCGCGGCCCGCTTTCCTTGCGGCAGTGACGCTGTCGCGGATGGAGGCGAGGTTTTCCTCGTTCGTCGTCTCCAGCGCCACCCGCACTTGGTAGGCCGACGACTTCGCGACAAAGCAAATCGCGTCCGCCTTGGCTTCGAGCAGCGCGGCAAGGCCTGGATCGTTCGAGACCGAGCGGCCCGCGCGCCGCGTCATACCGAAAGCCGTGAAGCGGGCGTGAGCGAGCTTCGGCTTCTCGGCGAAAAACTCGGTGTCAAGCGGGTTGGCACCGGGATAACCGCCCTCGACATAGTCGAGGCCGAGATCGTCCAGCATCTGCGCAATGACCGCCTTGTCGGCGAGCGTGAAGTCGACACCATTGGTCTGCGCGCCGTCGCGCAGCGTCGTGTCGAAGAGATAGAGGCGTTCGCGGCTCATTGTGGCGCTCCTCCCGCCTGCCCGTTCGCGAGCGCCTTTTGCATCGTGGTGTTGGCGAGCCACTCGCCGTTGATGGTGACGCTGTTGCGCTGCTGGGCGACGTAGCCGCGCTTTCTGAAAAAATCCAAGGCATTGTCGCTGGCGTCGACCGAGAGGCTCTTGGTGCCGCGGCCGGCTGCAAGTCTCTCCAGCGCCTCGCACAAGATTGCGCCGACTCCTTGCCCCGCCACGCTCGGGTGAACATAGAGCATGTCAATTTGGCTATTGTCCTTCAGCGACGCGAAACCGACCGGCGAGTTTTGCATGGTCGCGATCAGCGTGAGTTCCCCGGCAAGCTTCTTGCCGAATGCCACCTCGTCGTCGGCGACCGCGGCCCAGGCCTCCTGCTGCGCTTCGCTGTAGTCGTCGCCGGTCAATTCCTGAACGGCGGCAACAAAAATCGCCGCCAGCATGGGCGTATCGGCCGGCAGAAACGGCCGCAGCGCGGGTTTTGACTGAGACTGACTCATCGCGCGATCTCCCACGTCGTCATCGGCTTGCCTTCGGCATCCTTGCCGTCTTTGAGCACAACACCCACGGCCGCGAGTTCGTCGCGAATGCGATCGGACTCCCTAAAGTCCTTTCGCGCGCGGGCGGCGGTGCGCTCGGCGATCAGAGCCTCGATTTTTGCCGCATCGATCCCGCTCGCCTGGTGCTTTCGACCTTGCCATTGTGCCGCGCTCTCGGACAAAAATCCGAGCAGACGAAGGGACGCGGCCAGCGCGCTGCGATCGGCATCATTGCGCCCAGCATTGTGCCGCAGGCCATGAAGCGCGGCGATCATCTGCGGTGTGTTGAGATCGTCCGCCAGCGCCTCGAGCACGCTTTCAGCCGGCGATCCGGTCGGAACATCTGCGGCAACGCCATACCAATCGTCGAGTGTCTTTTCGCTCTCCTCCAGTCCTTTCAACGTCCAGTCGATCGGCGAACGATAATGCGTCTTCAGCATGTTGAGGCGCAGCACCTCTCCCGGCCAATCCACCAACAGGTCGCGAATGGTGACGAAATTGCCGAGGCTCTTCGACATCTTCTCGCCTTCGACCTGCAGGAAGCCGTTGTGCATCCAGACATTGGCCATGCGGCCGGAGTGAAACGCGCAGCAGCTTTGCGCCAGCTCGTTCTCGTGATGGGGAAAGACGAGATCGATGCCGCCGCCATGGATATCGAACTGCTCACCGAGATGTTTCCAGGACATCGCAGAGCATTCGATATGCCAGCCGGGGCGGCCCTCGACCTTGATACCCGCCGGCGAGGGCCAGGACGGCTCGCCGGGCTTTGAGGGTTTCCAGAGCACAAAATCGGTCGCATCGCGCTTGTAAGGCGCGATATCGACACGCGCGCCCGCGATCATCTCATCCAGCGAGCGCTTGGCGAGCGAGCCGTAGCGCGGCAGCACCGAATTGGCGGCATTCATCGCCTGCGGCGAGAACAAGACGTGGTCTTCCGCGACATAGGCGAAGCCGCCCGCCACCAGCCGTTCGATGAGCGTGCGCATCTCCGGAATGTGTTCCGTCGCGCGCGGCTCGACGGTCGGTCGTAGGGCGCCGAGCGCATCGACATCTTCATGGAACTGCTTGTCCGTGACTTCTGTAACTTTGCGGATCGCCTCGTTCAGGGGCACGCCGGGATAGTCACGCGCGGCACGGTCGTTGATCTTGTCGTCGACATCAGTGATGTTGCGGACATAGGTGACGTGCCGTTCGCCGTAGAGATGGCGCAAAAGGCGGAACAGCACGTCGAACACGATGACCGGCCGCGCATTGCCGATATGGGCAAAGTCATAAACCGTCGGTCCGCAGACATACATGCGGACATGGGTGGGATCGAGCGGCACGAAGGGACGCTTTTCCCGCGAAAACGTGTCGTAAAGGCGCAATTCCATGGATCCCGTCCCTGCCGGCCGGGCGTCCAATGATCTCGATGTGAGAAAAGACGGCCTCAGCCAGCGAATCGCTAGCTCATAATCTCGCTGCAAATGCAGATGATGGCGAGGAAACCGTTCATGGACCCACCATGGGGCAAGCGGGGCCATGGCGTCAAGGGCCGCGAAAAAGCCTTTTTTGACGCCAAAACCGCTCCCGCCCGCCGCCATGGTTAATCATTCTTAACGAATCGGATCTATTCGGATGAAGGCGGTTCCTTCGCTCATCGGTGTATCATGCGATCCCTCACGGCCTGCCTGTTCTTCTTGGCGCTTGCAGCCAGCGGAGCTGCGCAAGCCGAAACCCGCGTATTCATCATCGCCAACGAAGGCGACGGCTACGGCGTCGACCAGTGCCTGGCGAAGGGCGAGAAATGCGGCGCGCATGCTGCGCTCTCCTATTGCCGATCACGCGATTTTGCAGAGGCCTCATCCTATCGTCGCGTCGACCCTGACGAGATTACCGGGTCGGTGCCGAAAGGAGCCGCAAAATGCCCGCGCGGCGGCTGTAACGAGTACGTCGCCATCACCTGCCAGCGCTGACGCCAGCCGTTTCCCGGCGCTGCGCGCCATATCCGTGCCCCGGAAACGACGTGACGTTGCCGAAGGAAGCGGCTATGGGAGGCCGTTGCGGCTTGAAGGCTGCGAATTCCCTCTGACGGCCTGATATGCCTCATTTCTTCTCCGCATCCATGTCCCGACGCTCGATTCCCGGACTCCTGGCCTGCGCGGCATTGCTCGGTGGCCTTGCGCTGAGTTCGATCGCTCTTGCGCAACAGATGGATCCAAACATCCCGCCGCAACCGGTGCCGCAAGGCGGCCCGCCCGGCGTCAATCCGATCTGCCCGCGCCTGGAAGCCCAGCTTGCCTCGATCGATCGCGGTGGCAGCAGTGATCCTGTCAGGGACGACCAGATCCGCCGCTATCAGGATGCGGCCACGCGCCAGCAGGCCGAGCTCGATCGGATGACCGCGCAGGCCCGGCACATGGGCTGCGACAGCTCGGGATTCTTCTCGCTGTTTTCCGGCCAGTCGGCGCAATGCGGTCCGGTCAACAACCAGATCCAGCAGATGCGCGCCAATCTGGATCAGATCACGAGCAATCTGGAGCGGCTGCGGACCGGCGGCATGGGCGGCGAGCGCGACAGTCAGCGCCGCTCGGTGCTGACCGCGCTCGGGCAGAACAATTGCGGGCCGCAATATGCGCAGTTTGCGAACGCGGCGACCGGTCCCGGCAACTTCTTCAACAATCTGTTCGGCGGCGGCAACAACAACCCGGCCAGCCCGCCTCCTCCACCCGGCATCGATGCGGGGCCGCAATCCGGCACCTATCGCACCGTCTGCGTGCGCACCTGTGACGGCGGCTATTTCCCGATTTCGTTTGCCACCGTGCCGGCGCGCTTCCCTGACGACGAGAAGACCTGCAAGGCGCTGTGTCCGGCGACCGAAGCCACGCTGTACGCCTATCGCAATCCCGGCGAAGACATCAACCAGGCCGTCTCCATCAATGGTGCGCCCTACACCGCGCTGCCGAATGCGTTCCGCTACCGCAGCGAATACAACCCGACCTGCTCCTGCAAAGCCCAAGGCCAGACCTGGGCCGAGGCGTTGAAGGGCATCGACGACAAGGCCGCGGCCGAACAGCAGGGCGACATCATCGTTACCGAAGAAAGCGCCAGGAAGATGCAGCAGCGGCAGCTCACGAAGGCCTCGCCAGCCAGCAGCAAGAAGGGCGCCGCGCCCGCGACGGCGGCAACGCCCACCACGACCCCGCCGGCGAGCTCCGATGCCGCGGCTCAGGGGCCCGCCAATTCGTCCGCGACCAGCTCCGGCGCAACCGACAACGGCAAGATCCGCACAGTGGGACCGACCTTTATCCCGGCGCGCTAAAGCGGATCTTCGGCAAGATTATCCGTCAAAGGCCTGCACTGCGGCACGGCTCCCGCGCGCGGCCAGGGCCTGGTCGGCTTCGGGCAGCGGCTGGCCGGAATCGCGAAAGCGGTTGGTGATAGGATAACGGCGGTCGCGGCCGAAATTCCGGCTGGTCACCTTCACGCCCGGCGCGGCCTGCCGCCGCTTGTACTCGGCGATGTTCACAAGCCGATCGATCCGCGCCACCAGTTCGCGATCGAAGCCTGCGGCTACGATCGCGGCCAGCGGCTCCTCGCGCTCGATCAGCCGCTCCAGGATCGCATCCAGGAGATCATAGGGCGGCAACGAATCCTGGTCGGTCTGGTTTTCGCGCAGCTCCGCGCTCGGCGGACGCGTGATGATGTCGGGCGGAATGACCTGGCCCGACGGCCCCAATGCTGCTTCCGGTTTCCAGGCGTTACGAAGACCAGCGAGGCGGAATACCTCGCTCTTGTAGATATCCTTGAGCGGATTGAAGCCGCCGTTCATATCGCCGTAAAGCGTGGCGTAGCCGACCGACATCTCCGATTTGTTGCCGGTCGTCACCACCATGGCGCCGGTCTTGTTGGAGATCGCCATCAACAGCGTGCCACGGGCGCGCGCTTGCAGGTTCTCCTCGGTGATGTCGCGCGGCAGGCCCGCGAACATATCCGACAGGATCGCTTCGAAGCCTTCCACCGCCGCTCCGATCGGCAGCACCTCATAGTGGATGCCCAGATGCCCCGCGAGCTTTGCGGCATCATCCAACGACGTTTGCGCGGTGAACCGATACGGCAACATGACGCCGCGTACCTGCTCCGACCCGAGCGCGTCGACTGCGATCGCCGCGCACAGCGCGGAATCGATGCCGCCGGAAATGCCGAGCAGCACGCCGGGAAAGCCGTTCTTGCGCACATAGTCGCGCAGGCCAAGCACGCAGGCGGCATAATCGGCCTTGTCGCCCTCGGGCAGCGGCGCCACCGGTCCGCTGCAATGCCAGCCATCGTCGCCTCTCATCCAGCGCAGCGTCGTGATGTTTTCGACGAAGGCCGGAAGTTGCGCCGCAACCGACAAATCCGCATTCAGCGCAAAGGAGGCGCCATCGAACACGAGTTCGTCCTGGCCGCCGACCTCGTTGAGATAGATCAGCGGCAGCCCGCTCTCGGTGACGCGCGCGACCGCAACCGACAGCCGCACATCGTTCTTGTCGCGGGCGTAAGGCGAGCCGTTCGGCACCACCAGAATTTCCGCCCCGGTCTCCGCCAGACACTCGACCACGTTCTCGTAATCCTCTGACTCGTCCAGCCAGATGTCCTCGCAAATGGGAACGCCGACGCGAACACCCTTGACGGTCACCGGACCGGAGGCGGGTCCGCGCGCGAACACGCGTTTTTCGTCGAACACGCCGTAATTCGGCAAATTCGCCTTGAAGCGGAGCGATGCGATACGCCCGCCATCGAGCAGTGCGCAGGCGTTATAGAGCTTGCCCTCCTCGACCCAGGGAGTGCCGATCAGCATCGCGGGCCCGCCATCGGCGGTTTCCCGCGCCAGCGTTTCGATCGCCATGCGGCAGGCTGCCTGGAAGGCAGGCTTCAGCACCAGGTCTTCCGGCGGGTAGCCGGCGATGAACAATTCGGAAAAGACCACGAGATCCGCGCCGTCGGCGGCTGCGTGCGCCCGCGCCGCGCGTGCCTTGGCGGCGTTGCCCTCGACATCCCCAACGATCGGGTTGATCTGGGCCAAGGTGATCGCGAACTGGTCCGTGCGCTCGGTCATGGGATTATGCTGCACTTAAGTCGCATCATCGGCAAATGCCAGATCAGATCAGGCCCAGGCGTTCGGCGATGGCGAACAGCCAGAACAGGCCGGCCATGATCAGCGTGACGCCGACCGCGGCCGACCCCATATCCTTGACATGCTTGATCTTGGGATCGCGATCCATGGTCAGCCGATCGGCAAGCTTTTCGATCGCGGTGTTGAGCAGCTCGACCACCAGCACCAGCACGACGGTAGCGACCAGTTCGACGGCACGCATCACCGTGGCGCCGACCAGCCAGGCCGCGGGCAGCGCCAGGATCAGCGCTGCCAGCTCCTCGCGAACCGCCTGCTCGGAGCGGATGGCAAAGATCAGCCCGTTCCAGGAATTGATGGTCGCCCGCCAGAACCGCAGCAAATTTCTAAAATCCCGCGACCGCCGGCACCGGCTTCACCTTCCCGACGCGCTCCTGCTTGAGCAGCTCCGCGATCAGGAACGCCATGTCGATCGACTGTTCGGCGTTCAGACGGGGATCGCAGACCGTGTGGTAGCGGTCGTTGAGATCCTCATCGGTGATGGCGCGCGCTCCTCCGATGCATTCGGTCACGTCCTTGCCGGTCATCTCCAGATGCACGCCGCCGGGATAGGTGCCCTCGGCCGCATGGATCGAGAAGAAGCTCCGAACTTCCGATAGGATGCGGTCGAACGGACGCGTCTTGTAACCTGATGTCGAGGTGATGGTGTTGCCGTGCATGGGATCGCACGACCACACCACGACGCGACCCTCCCGCTTCACCGCACGGATGAGCTGCGGCAGGTGCTCGCCGACCTTCTCCGCACCGAAGCGGCCGACCAGGGTCAGCCGGCCCGGCTCGTTGTCGGGATTGAGCACGTCGATCAGCCTGAGCAGATCGTCGGCCTTCAAAGAGGGCCCGCATTTCAGGCCGATCGGATTCTTGATGCCGCGGAAATATTCGACGTGACCATGGTCGAGCTGACGGGTGCGATCGCCGATCCAGATGAAGTGGCCCGAGGTCGCATACCAATCGCCGGTCGTGGAATCGACGCGGGTGAGGGCCTGCTCGTAGCCGAGAAGCAGCGCCTCATGGCTGGTGTAGAAATCGGTGGCGCGCAGCTCAGGGTGGCTTTCCAGGTCGAGACCGCAGGCGCGCATGAAATTCAGCGCCTCCGAGATGCGATCGGCCAGCTCCTTGTAGCGGCGAGACTGCGGTGAATCCTTAAGAAAGCCCAGCATCCACTGGTGAACGCTGCCCAAATTGGCGAAGCCGCCGGTCGCGAAGGCGCGCAGCAGGTTCAGCGTCGCCGCCGACTGCCTGTAAGCATCGAGTTGCCGCTGCGGATCCGGCGTGCGGGCTTGAGGGGTAAAGGCGATGTCGTTGACGATGTCGCCGCGGTAGCTTGGGAGTTCGACGCCTTTCACCTTTTCAGTCGGCGAGGAGCGCGGTTTGGCAAACTGGCCGGCGATGCGGCCCAGTTTCACCACCGGCACCGCGCCGGCATAGGTCAAGACCACCGCCATCTGGAGAAAGACGCGGAAGAAGTCGCGAATGTTGTTGGCACCATGCTCGGCAAAACTCTCGGCGCAGTCGCCGCCCTGGAGCAGGAAGGCTTCGCCTGATGCCACGCGGGCGAGCGCCTTTTTCAGGTTCCGTGCCTCGCCGGCGAAAACCAGCGGCGGAAACGTCGCGAGCTGCGCCTCGACGTCGGCCAACGCCTTGGCATCGGGATAGTCGGGGATCTGCACCACGGGCCTGGAACGCCAGCTATCGGGGGTCCACCGCTCGGACATCAAATCAACTCCTGAGCAAAAACCGTAACTTATCGGCAATTCTGCGTGCTGCCTTATATACGGGCTGTTGCGGAGCCGCCACCATCGAATTCGGATTCCACGATAAGCCCTTGCTGTGACAGCCGAATCTACCCTTGCTCCAGCCAAACGAGAATGGCGCGCGGAAGTTGAGGTACCCCTCCTCCGCCGTCATGCCCGGCCACTGGGTCGGCGCTAAGCGCCGCCCGATCGCCCGCTTTCGCGGGCGATAACGGCGAAGGTTGTGGGGCATGCTCTCATCAGATACACGGTCCCATTCTCGCGGCGCGATCGGCGCCCGAGTTTTGCTCTCCATCACGCTCTCCGAGAATACAGAGGGCGCAGGGAAGACCGGGTGCCCGCCGCACCCATGGCCCCGTGTGCAAAAAATTGCGCAAAAGCGCACACGGGTGGTAACCACAGGTAGGCGGAATCACTCCGGCCTTCCCTGTGCAGTGGTTTACGGCTTACTTCGTGCTCTCCTCGGTGAACCGAGCTTGATTGCCACCGTCGCCGGCGCGATGCGTAAGCATCGTTTGCCAACTTGACGCCTGCATGGGCGCGCCAGGACCACACGACTTGGCCGTCCGCGCTTGTGCCGCTCGTCAGTCAGCGCTCACGCGTCCACCGCATCCCGCACTCAACGTCCGTGACGACGCGTACGCCCCTCATCGAGGCGGGACGCGAAGAGGATGCGACTGATTTGGGGTCATCGCAAAGCGATTTATTTTTTGCGAAACATCTGGACGACCCAAATCAGCTTGATGCGGCTTGCGAAATTCGTTTTTGCGCGCAGCCGATTTTCGGCGCTTTGAGGACGCGCGCAAATCAGTGTCGTTGTGGTTGGATCTCTCCGGCTGTGAGATCACTCACATCCACAGCCGTCGTTCCGGCATACACTTTGTCCTCAGGGGGGCCTCGCCAACGGAGATGAGGCCATGCGGACGGATTACTTGCAGGAACTGTCGCGAAAGCACGACGCGCGCAAGGCACGCCATGCGGACACATTCAGGAGCTTCGCTCGGGCCGCCGATAAGGCGTTGACGGACAGGTTCGCGGCTTTCGTCAAGGAGAAGGAGACCGCTCGTCGGCGTCGCGCTGAATATGAGAGGCCGATGGCTGACCGTCTCGCGAAACTGCTTGTGGGAGACGGGCGCCGCGGCGGCGATTTCGACATTTTCCAAAGCGACATTGCCGAGCAAAGCGTGGTTCGCGCCGGATCACCATTGATCGAAGCGCTGACCTTGCGGCCCACCGGCGGCGGAAAGATCGAAGGATTCATCTTCGAAGATCAGATCGTCGATGTCGTGGGTCCGCCCTACGCCGATCAATGGACGAGCACGAGCGGAAATCCGTCCCCTCATGCGCAGCAAATGGCCTGGGGCAACAAGCAGGATGGAAGCTTCGGCTTCCTGCACTGGGTCGGCGGCGAAGGAGGATGGGCCGACAGCGCCGGTGCGGTGTGGGTGGACTTCGTGCCGAACCCAATGGGCCAAGCCCAGGTGCGGGCCTACACGCCTTACGATTACATTTACCGCGACGAATCTTGGATCTCGACGACCCATAACGATGCGGGCTTCGGCATTTTCGTGCTGAGCTGGGATTTCGCCGGAGGTGATCAAACGGTCGAACAGGATTTCCGCTACTCGACATGGAGCGAGAGCACGAGCGGTATTCACGACGACAACCACTCTCCGAGCGCCCCGGCCGAGGACAACAGCTACGCTTACATCTACGGCAACGAGGCGCCGTACTTCAACATCAGGCCAGATCGTTTGTACCGCGCAGCAATCTGGTGCTTCGGTTCCTGCGATGCCGCCGGGGACTCGTTCCTGTCCCCGGGGCAAGCTCAAGCAAAGATCGGCGCTCGGGTCGGATTCGTCGTCATCGGGCAACAATGAGAGGGCAGTCCATTCCCGCGCGATGCCGGTTGCAGACTGAGCGCCGGGGTCGGGCAAAGGTGTTCGGCCCTTTCCCGAACTGCTAGGGCGATAGCACAGATCGCGGATCGGCGGGGATCGCCGCGGGCGGTGAAGATACGTTTTGCGACGACCTGAGCGCGATGAGATTGGGCCAATCCATCGCGCCTTGCGGAGTGGTGCACCTTCCCCGCTGCGGAGAGGACGAACCCATGTGCAAAAACTGATCGCCGGCCTGCTTTAATGTTACGATACCAGCGTGGCGTCGAAACCAACCTCGACCTTCATCAGCTTGGAAACGGGGCACCACGCCTTTGCTTTCGTCGCAATTGACTGGAACGCGTCCTGGTCAATGCCCGGTATCTTCGCGGTGACAGTAAGATGAACCGAGGTGATGGAAAAACCGTCTCCATCTTTGTCGATCACAACTTCCGATTTGCTCTCCACCTGCTCCGGCACGAAGTTCGCCATGCCGAGCATTCTGACAAACGACATGGTGAAACATGCGGCGTGAGCCGCGCCGATCAGTTCTTCCGGGTTTGTGCCCGGCTTGTCGCCGTAGCGGGTAAAGAAACTATAGGGATAGTCTTCCAACGCGCGGCTCTGGGTTGAGACCGCCCCCTTGCCTTCGCGCAGATTGCCGTTCCACCTAGTCGATCCGAAGCGTTTCATGGCGTTGCTCCCTTTGCATGCAACGGTCAGGCTTGCTGTCCGGCGGCTTCGAGGATCAGGCGCGTGATTTCCTCGGGGTGCGAGATCATCGAAAGGTGGCTCGCCTTGACCTCGATGGTCGTGGCGCCCATTCGCTTGGCCATGAAGCGCTCGAGGTCCGGGTTGATCGTGCGGTCTTCCGTTGAAACGGCGTAGTAGCTGGGCTTGGATCGCCATGCCGCATGCGTGGTCTTGCCGGTGAGCAGCGCCTTGTGGAACGGCTCCTGGACCGCATAGAGCACTTTTGCCCTGGCTTCCGGCAGGTCGCCGGCGAAATCGTGCAGGAAGGCCTCTTCCGAGAGGCGCCCCTCGTCGCCGTCGAAAACGATACCGGCCGACGCAGGCGGCGTCGGATATGTCTTGGCCAGGGCCGTGTAATCCTCGCCGGCATCCGGCGCGCGCGCCGCCACGTAGACCAGCGCCGAGACATTCGGATGCACACCGGCTTCGGTGACGATCATGCCGGAAAAGGAGTGCCCCACCAGGACTGTCGGACCATCCTGGCGCGCGAGCACGCGCTCGGCGGAGGCCACGGCTTCAGGCAGCGTCGTCAGCGGGTTCTGCACGGAGGTGACGTTCAGTCCCGCCGCCTGCAAGCGCGGAATCACTTCGGACCAGCAGGAGCCGTCGGCGAACAGTCCGTGCACCAGCACGATGTTGCGTGCCTTGCTTGGAGCCGTATTGGCGGCCATGCCGCGTGTGGAGATCAGTGAAGTTGCCGCACCCGCGATCAAAGCGGCCGAAAACACGCGTCTGTTCATCATGATGGCTTCTCTTTGTTAGAGCCCTGCCTGGCCGTAAAGATAGTTCACCTTGGGGCCGAAGGATTCTACGATCGCACGGGGCACGCTGTTACCGACGTGCATTCACACGTTTGGGAGGACTCTGATGCGGAGCATCGAACCGATCCGTCAGGCGCTCGAGGCAGCGGTCGAGGGCGCGCGGATTGCGGGCGTTGCGGCAGCAGTCGCGAGCGCTGACGGGGTGATCTTCGAAGGTGCGGTCGGACGCAGGAGCATTCAGCGCCCCGAGCCGATGACGGCGGACTCCGTTTTCCGCATCGCCTCGATGACCAAGGCGATCACGGCGGCGGCGGCGATGCAGCTCGTCGAGCAAGGCAGGCTCGCGCTGGATCAGCCGGCGCGGGAAATCCTGCCCCTCCTCGGCGAGACCAAGGTCCTTCTTGGCTTTGATGCCAACGGGCCGATCCTGCGGGCCCCGCGTTCGGAAATTACCTTGCGAAACCTGCTCACCCACACCGCGGGCTTTGCCTACGACATGTGGAACGCGAACATGGCGCGCTACATGAAGGAGAGCGAGATTCCTCCGATGCGCACCGCGAGGCTCGCAGCATTCGCCGTGCCGCTCGTCCGCGATCCCGGCGAGCGCTGGGAGTATGGCGTGAACATCGAGATGGCGGGTCGCATGGTCGAAGCGGCGAGCGGCCTCGATCTCGAAACCTATCTGCAGAGGCACATTCTCGGCCCGCTCGGCATGCGCGACACCAGCTACATCGCGCGCGGCGAATGGGAGGGCCGCCTCACCGCACTTCATGGCCGCAAAGAGAACGGCACGCTGGAGGTGATCGCCAGTCCCCCCATAGATGAAGCTCGCCGCGAATTCTTCCCGGGCGGCGGCGGCCTATACTCGACCGCATCAGACTATTTGCGCTTTCTGCGCGCGCTCATGAATGGCGGCGAACTCGACGGCGCGCGCATCCTCAAGGCAGAGACGGTGGCGCTGATGGGCGAGAACCACATGGGTGCGCTCGATGTGCAGCCGCTGCCGAGCCAGAACCCGCAACTGTCCGCCCATGTCGACCTCATGCCCGGCATGCCCAAGAAATGGGGCCTGAGCTTCCTGATCAATACCGAAGCGGTGCCGGGGGCGCGGCGCGCCGGCAGCCTAGCCTGGGCGGGCCTTAACAACACCTATTTCTGGCTCGATCCGAGCGCGAAGGTCGCGGGCGTGTTCATGACGCAGATCCTGCCGTTCGCTGATCCCGTCGTGCTTGCGGCGTTCGAGAAATTCGAGCGCGCCGTCTACGAGACGATCGGCCGAGGTTAGGCTGTGCACGGTGTCGGACCGGTCGGTTCCGCGAAATGACGGAACGCGAAGAGCACCGAACCGAAGAGCGCCCCATTGCGTTGACCAGGGGCATGCCGGGTGACAACCGGCCACAACGGGGATGGCGGACGTGGCTGATTTTGCCGGTTTCTGGCTGCGACACCAACGCATCGGTACGCGCTAACGCCTAACCCGTTCCCGGCATGCGCTTCTGTTCCGTGCAGGCCTGGCCCGCGAGCCCACGCGCCGCAACTCGCGCGGCGAATAATCTACTCCGCCGCCTGCTGCAGATACGTGATTGGCGCACGCACGGTCACCAGACCCTGCGCGGTCGCCGGGCCAAAGCTCACCGCCGCAGCCTCGGTGCGGTACTGCGGAAGATGACCGTCAAGCGAGTAGATCACGCAAAGCGCTAGGCTCGCCCAGACCGCAGCGCTGAAATAGAGCGACATCCAGGCAATCTCGTCCTTCCAGTAGGCGATATCGTGCGTGACGACCCACCGCGTGGCTGCGTCGTAAAGTCCCTCCAACAGGCCCAGAAGCTTGCTGCCCTCGACATGCCCCGCCTTCCACCGCTTCAGATACATGGGAACGTCGATCGTCACCAGAAAAGCCAGATAGCCAGCGATGCCGATGATCGCGATCACGAGGGCCCAGCGAAGCGGCCCCTCGAACTCAGGCAGCAGCCGACCAAGACCGACTCCCACAATGAGGAAGGTGACGGCCCAGATCGAATTCTCGATGGCGTTGCCAAGATAATTGGTGGTCAGCACCGCATACCATGAGAAGCACTCCGCGATCAGGATCAGCGGCACGATCACCCATGCGAGGTTCAAGGTGGTGTCCGCTCCCGTCATTCCGCCGAGCTGGCTCAGAATGATCGCCCATTGCCCCGCGAAACAGACCTCGGCCACGGTCGCAACCGACCGGCCAACCAGAACGCTGGACAGCCAGGTATCGAAAAGGCAGATGCGCTGAACATCCGCACGCGGCAGAATCGACCGGAAGGCGCAACCGAACACATAAGCCGCGCAAAGCAGAAGCATGAGCTGGAGGTCGGAGGTGCGGCCCAGGCTGGCGGTCGGGGCCTCGCGGAATTCGCGGTAGAGCAGAAACCAGAACGCGATATTTGCGCCGCTCACCAGGGTCAACAAACCCCACCACCAGGCCAGGGGATTTGACCGCGCCCGCCACAGACTCATTGCCCGCTCCGGATTTAATCGAACTGACACTTCAATGTAGCAATTCTGTCACAAAATGACGGTTCCGCGTGACAAAAATATGTGTGGGCCGGTTTGATCGCGCTTGTGGGCGCATTGCGACACGCGCAGGGGCTGGTCCTAGGGAGTGGAGCCTGCCCGCTAGAGAGCCTTGAATGGAACGCGACTAAGCGCTTGTCACATGCACGGGCGGCTTTTGTCCGGCGCTCCAGCGACCGCCGATGGCCCGTTCGATCTACGCGGCGAGCTGCAGCAGCAAGCCGTCATTGGCCTGCTTCGCCTGCGCTTGAATGCCGAGCGGCAGCCCGTTTTCGTGGGTCGCCAGCGGCAGCGAAATCGCGCCGATGCCGCACAGATTGGCAAGCGGCGTGAAGGCGAAGTTGCGCCAGAGATTGCTGAACCAGTCGAGGACCGAGGGTTGTCGCTGATGGTCAGGAATTCGGTTGTGCCGACTTTCGGTGTCGGCAGCGCGGTGATCGGCGTCAGGATGATGTCCCAGTCCTCGCAAAATGCACCGAAGCCGCGGGACGTAGTGTTGAAGACCGCCTGCATCCGTGCTCGCTCGGCGAATGTTGTATGCCGACCGGCTTCCCAAATCCTGATATTCATGGGCTCCACAAGATCCGCTGGCGGCCTGTCCAGACCGCGAACGGCAAGCAGATTGCCGATATTGCTGATGTAGCAGGTCGTCTGGGCATCAAAGGCAGCGCGATAATCGACGGCCGGAAGTGCATAATCCACGCGATGACCGAGGCTTTCGAGGAAGCGGCCGACCCGTTCGAGCTCTGCCGCGATCTGCGCCGTGGCGCGATAGTCGCCCCATTGATGCGAGAGCGCGATTTTCAGCGGACGCGGAATCTAGAGGTTGTGGCGCGAGATTCCGGGTTCTCGCTTCGCGAGCCCCGGAATGACACCGAGTGAATCAGATATCAGAGACACAACACTAGCGGAGCAATTCAGACTTCTCCGCGGATGCAGTCTGGATTGCTCCTTGCAATGACGGAGAGGCCGAGCCCTACTCCGCCGCCTGCCGCACATGACGTGCGGTCGGCGTGCGCATGGTCACGAGCTCTTCCGCAGCGGTCGGATGGAGCGCGAGCGTGGCGTCGAAATCGGCTTTCGTCGCCTTCATCTTCACCGCGATCGCCACCGCCTGAATGATCTCGGCGGCATAATCGCCAACGATATGGCAGCCCACCACGCGATCGCTCACCCCGTCGACCACGAGCTTCATCAAGACGCGGGTATCGCGGCCCGACAGCGTGGCTTTGAGCGGCCGGAACGTCGTCTTGTAAATGTCGACGCGGCTGAACTGCGCGCGCGCCTGGGTTTCGGTCAGCCCCACCGTGCCGACTTCGGGCTGCGAGAACACCGCGGTCGGAATGTCCGCGTGATCGACCTTGACGTCGCGCTTGCCGAAGACGGTGTCGGCAAAGGCGTGGCCTTCACGGATCGCGACCGGCGTCAGGTTGAGGCGATGGGTGACGTCGCCGATAGCGTAGATATGCGGCACATTGGTCTGCGAATACGCGTTGACCGCGATGCCGCCATTGCTCGGATTGATGGCGACGCTAGCCTTCTCCAGGCCGAGATTGGCGACATTCGGATGCCGCCCGATCGCGAACATCACCTTTTCCGAGGCGACGCTCGATCCGCTCGAGAGGTGAGAGACGTATTCGTCGCCATAGCGGTCGACCTTCTCGATCGTGCAGCCGGTCAGGATGGTGATGCCTTCCTTCTCCATCTCGCTGCGCACATGCGCACGCACGTCGTCGTCGAAGCCGCGCAAGATGTTGTCGCCGCGGTAGATCACCGTCACGTCCGAGCCGAAGCCGGCGAAGATGCAGGCAAACTCCAGCGCGATGTAGCCGCCGCCCTGGATCACGATGCGCCTGGGCAGCTCCGGCAGATGAAACGCCTCGTTGGAGGAGATCACATGCTCGATGCCCTCGATCATGCGGCCATGATTGGGCGCACCGCCAGTCGCGATCAGCACGTGCTTTGCGGTGACCTTCTCGCCGGTCGCAAGCCGCAACGTATGCGCATCCTCGAACACCGCGCGCGTCTTGACGATGCGGGCGCCGGATTTTTCGACATTGGCGGTGTAGGCCGCCTCCAGCCGCGCGATCTCCTTGTCCTTGTTGGCGATCAGCGTCGGCCAGTCGAAGGTCGCTTGCGGAATGGTCCAGCCGAAGCCGGCGGCGTCCTCGATCTCGTGCCTGATATGCGAGCCCAGCACGAACAGCTTCTTGGGCACGCAGCCGCGGATTACGCAGGTGCCGCCCATCCGGTATTCCTCGGCGACCATGACGCGGGCGCCGTAACCCGCCGCGATCCGGGCGGCGCGAACCCCGCCCGAACCGCCTCCGATGACAAACAGGTCGACGTCGAATTCAGCCATCTCTCACCTCGACCTGTTGCAGACCGTTGCTAGATCTGCTTGCCGCGCTTGCGCATCTCGGCGCGGAATTCGCCGTTGACGATTTCGGCAAACTGCTGCGCCCACTGGTTCATGTAGGACATGCTGAACTGGATCGCGCGCGGCTCACTCGCCAACAACTTTTGACCAAGCGGGGACTTATAGAACGTCACCAGGTCCTTCAATTCCTGCTCGGTAAATTCATTGGCATAGATCTGCGCCATGCCGTCGCCGATCTCCTTCTCGCGGCCGGCGAGCTTCTGCGCGACGATGACGGCGACCTCGTTGAGGTCCTTCTGGTAGTTGAGGTTGGTCTGCAGCAGCGTGTCCTTGGTCTGCTGCACGATGTTCGGAACGGCGTTGGCGTACATGGCGCTGGCGTTCTTCATGGCCAGGATTTCCTTGGCCGCGGCGATCGCCGCCGGCGAGCCCGGCTTCAGCGCGGGCGCCGCCTGCTGCTGTGGCTGTGCCCCGGCCGGCAGACCGGCCAACGCAACGGCCAGTACAATGCCGGCAGCCGGCAACATTCTGAAAACGCTCTTCATTCCGGTCTCTCCTTGATGGATTGCGGCTTAAGGCCGATCAACAACGCGTATTCCCTGCGCGCCTGCCAATATCGCCGTACTGGCTAACCCCACGAACAGCCCATGCTCGACCACACCCGGGATCGCGCTGAGCAGCGCTGCCAGGCGGCGGGCGTCTTGTATGCGACCGAGATGGGCGTCGACAATCCAGTGTCCGCCATCGGTGACAAAAACGTGGCCATCCTTGGCCGTGCGGAGCATCATTTGGCCGGGGACGCCGCTTTCCCTGAAAGCATTGGCCATGGCCCGCTGGGTCGCGGCAATGCCGAACGGGATCACCTCGACCGGCAGCGGAAAGCGGCCCAGCGCATCGACCCATTTCGAATCATCAGCGATCACGATCATGCGATCGGAGGCGCTGGCGACGATTTTTTCCCGCAACAATGCACCGCCCCCGCCCTTGATCAGGTCGAGTTCGGGATTGATCTCGTCGGCGCCGTCAACCGTCAGGTCGAGCCGGTCGATCTCATCCAACGTGGTCAAGGGAACGCCGGCAGCCAAAGCATCGGCCCTGGTCGCCTCCGAGGTCGGTACGCCCACGACGCCAAGCCCGGCGCGAACGCGCTCGCCGAGCAGTTCCACGAAATGCCTGGCGGTCGAACCGGTACCGAGGCCAAGCCGCATGCCGTCGCGCACCTGTTCCAGCGCGCGCGCCGCTGCCCGCCGTTTCAATTCGTCCATCGACACAATTTTAAGCCCCTCGGCTTGCAGCTCTCGGCATGACGCCGGTCCTGCCAGGTCCAGACGCCCGGCGCGCGCATATCTAGCCTCGTTTGGTGCGGCGGAATAGCGCAATTGACGCGGGCACGGGCGAAATCTCGCCACGATCGCTGTCCACAGCCTGATTCCCTGCCCTTGCAGGATCGGATCAGGACCGCTAGCGGTTTTCGGGATGGCCGCTCTCCCCCTCATTGTCTTCGACCTGGACGGAACGCTGGTGGATACGGCGCCCGACCTGATCAGCGCCTTGAACTTCGTGCTGGAGCGCGAGGGTTTACCGGCCGTCCCGCTGGCCTCCGCCCGCAAGATGATCGGCGCCGGCGCCCGCAAGCTGATCGAACGTGGCCTTGAGGTGGAAGGGCGCTTCACCAGCCCCGAAGACGTCACCCGCCTGACGGCCGATTTCATCGATCATTATGCCGACCACATCGCCGACGCCTCGCGCCCGTTCGAGGGTCTGGAGGAGGCACTGGATGACCTCGCTGCCCGCGGCCATCTGCTCGCGGTCTGCACCAACAAGCTCGAATGGCTGTCCAAGCGGCTCTTGGACCAGCTCGGGCTAAGCGGGCGATTTGCGGCCATCTGCGGCGCCGACACGTTCGGGGTATCAAAGCCGGACCCGGCGATCTTGCGTCAAACCGTGGCGCGGGCCGGCGGCGAGGTCTCCTCAACCATCATGGTCGGCGACTCCGGAACCGATGTCGGCGTCGCCCGCCGCGCCTCGGTTCCCGTGATCGGTGTCAGCTTCGGTTATACCGATGTTCCCATTGCCGAGTTGAAGCCCGATCGGGTGATCCACCACATGCGGGATCTGCCCCCTGCGGTGGAAGATCTCTCGGTTCCATCAAAGCTTCGCGTAAGCCGCTGAGACATCGCTTTAATTTCGACTCTTGCAGGATTCTGTTAACCATCAATTAACTTAAGGCCGCATCCGGTTGCGCCGCCGTCCCGAGGCTCCTATGGTCGCGGCGGGGATTGCGGCGCCCTGCCGCAGTAGAGTGACGGATTGATCATGCGTCGTGTTCTCGCGATTGCCTTAGCCGGGGCGAGCCTGGGCGGCTGCTCGTCGTCCTCGCTGAGCGACTACTTCAAGTCCACCCCACCGACTATTCAGGTCCAGCTCGAGTCCCAGCCGTCCGGCGCCGATGCCACGACCTCGCTGGGACCGGGTTGCAAAACCCCCTGCTCTGTCTCAGTGGCTGCCCCCGACGCCGGCTTCTCCGTCGCCTACTCGCTCGCCAAGTACGAGCCCGCCACCGTGCAGGTGAAGGTGATCCGCAACCCCGGCGATCTCACCACACCCGCCACCACGGTGACCGACCCCAATCCGGTGTTCGCGGAACTGCAGCCTTCGGGTCCCCCGCCCAAGGCGCACAAAATGCATCCGAGAAGCAGGAAACCGAAGGCCGCTGCCGCCCCTACCGCTGCGACGGATTCGGCGTTCCCCGATCCGAACGCACCGCCTGCGACCCGCTGATCCCCTCGTTGCAGCATCGCACGGCCCGTAGCGCCTCATATCGGCATCGCCGATTGTCGAGGCGCCGCGCCATGCTTAGATTGCACCCATATGTCCTGTGCCGCGCCTGTTACGGCCGCAAGCTGGTTTGAGTGCTTTTTCGCATGACCGATGCTCCGTTCGATAGTCTGCCCCATACCTCGCGTCCGATGACCGATCCGTTCGGTCGGACGATCAGCTATTTGCGGGTGTCGGTCACCGACCGCTGCGATCTGCGCTGCTTCTATTGCATGTCGGAAGACATGACCTTCCTGCCCAAGGCCGACCTGTTGACCTTGGAAGAGCTCGACCGGCTCTGTTCGGCCTTCATCGCCAAGGGCGTTCGCAAGCTCCGCCTCACCGGCGGCGAGCCGCTGGTCCGGCGCAACGTGATGTCGCTGGTGCGCTCATTGTCGCGTCATCTTGCGACCGGTGCGCTGCGCGAACTGACCATGACCACCAACGGCACCCAGCTCGCGCGCTATGCCGCCGACTTGCGTGACTGCGGCATGCGCCGCATCAATGTCTCGCTCGACACGCTCGACCCGCTCAAATTCCGGAGCATCACGCGCTGGGGCGAGCTCGACAAGGTGCTGGCCGGCATCGAGGCGGCGCGCGCGGCGGGGCTTGCGGTGAAGATCAACGCAGTGGCGCTGAAGAACCTGAACGAGGACGAAATCCCCGCCCTGATCGAATGGGCGCATGGCAAGGGCATGGACATGACCCTGATCGAGGTCATGCCGATGGGCGAAATCGGCGAAGGCCGCATCGACCAGTATGTGCCGCTGTCACTCGTGCGCGCGCGGCTTGCCAAGCACTATACGATGACCGATCTCGATGAGAGCACCGGGGGACCTGCGCGCTACGTCCGCATCAGCGAAACCGGCGGCAAGCTCGGCTTCATCACGCCGATGACGCATAATTTCTGCGAGCTGTGCAACCGCGTGCGCGTGACCTGCACCGGCACCCTGCACACCTGCCTGGGTCATGAGGATGCCGCCGACCTGCGCAAGCCGCTGCGCGCATCAAGCGATGACGAGCTGCTCTCGGCCGCGATCGACCGCGCCATCGGCCTGAAGCCGAAAGGCCACGACTTCATCATCGATCGCCGGCATAACCGTCCGAGCGTTTCCCGGCATATGAGCGTGACGGGGGGCTAGGCGGCAGGTCTTTGCTTCGCCCGAGCCGACGGCCGATCAGCTTCACCTCATCCCCTTTGTGGGAGGTCGAAATCCGGGAATTTCGCGCAGGATTCTCGGCGAGCTCAACGCGAGGCGACAGTCTCGTACCCACCCGTCTCCCCGTAAGAACACGGAGAAGCCAGCGCGCGTCGCCGGATTTACCAAACCCCGGCAGATGCTTGGCACCGCGTCAATTTGTCCATTTTCCGATTGACGGGGCGAAAACGCGCTGATTTACGTGCGGTTGCTTTCGATGCCGGCCCGCCCAGATGGGCCGCTGCGCCGCTTGCGCAGCCAAGACGGCGAAAGCGAGATGTGGGGAGGGACTGGCATTGCAATCGCTCCGCAAGGTGAGCCGTGGCCGCGCGCATTCCCCGCGTGACGGCGAAGCAATGCCTTTGGCAGTTATCGGCGCGCATTGACGCGCGGCCGCGGAGAACGAGATGCGCCCATTGTTGGCAGTCAGCACCGCCATCGACCAGCTCAACGAAAAGATCGGCTACGTCTGTAACCTCTTGGTGCTCTTTTCCTGCCTGCTCAGCGCCGGTAACGCGATGATCCGTTACGCCTTCGACTACAGCTCCAACGGCTGGCTCGAGGCGCAATGGTACATGTTCGCGATCATCGTGATGTTCGGCGCCTCCTACACCTTCAAGCGCAACGAGCACGTTCGGGTCGAGATCTTCTACCTCTTCCTGTCCGAGCGGGGCCAGCTCTGGCTCGACCTGATTGGCACGCTGTTCTTCCTGATCCCGTCCTGCCTGCTGCTCGCCTATCTGTCCTGGCCGTTCTTCATGCAGTCCTACAACGTCGGCGAAATGTCGGGCAATGCCGGCGGCCTGCTGCGCTGGCCGATCAAATTCGTTATCCCCTCCGGCTTCGTCATGCTGGCCTTGCAGGGCGTCTCCGAAGTGATCAAGCGCATGGCAGCGCTCAAGGGCGAAGTGACGATCGACGCGAAATATGAGAGGCCGACCCAATGATCACGCTGGAAATGATGCCGCCTTTGATGTTCGGCGGCCTGGTTCTGGCGATGCTGATCGGCTTCCCGGTCGCGTTCACGCTCGCAGCCGTAGGATTGTCGTTCGGATTCCTCGCCATTCATCAAGGCTTCTTCGACCTGAACTTCCTGCAGGCGATTCCCGGCCGCATATTCGGCAGCGTGCTGTCCAACGAGCTTCTGCTCGCGATCCCCTTCTTCACCTTCATGGGCGCAGTGCTCGAGCGGTGCGGGCTCGCCGAGGACATGCTGGATTCGATGGGCCAGTTGTTTGGCCCGATCCGCGGCGGTCTCGGCTACTCCGTCATCATCGTCGGCTTCATCCTTGGCGCCATCACCGGCACGGTCGCGGCGCAGGTCATCGCCATGGCGCTGATCTCGATGCCGGTGATGATCCGCTACGGCTACAACATGCGCTACATCACCGGTGTGCTCGCGGCCTCCGGCACCATTACGCAGCTTGTGCCGCCCTCGCTGGTATTGATCGTACTCGCCGACCAGCTCGGCAAATCGGTCGGCGACATGTATCTCGGCGCCTGGGGACCGTCGATCTTCCAGATCGTGCTGTTCGCCGGCTACACCTTCCTGCTCGGCATCTTCAAGCCGCATCACGTGCCGGCGGTGCCGAAGGAAGCGCGCACGCTGACCGGCTGGGCCCTGTGGAAGAAATGCCTGCTCGGCATCATCCCTTCCGCGGTGCTGATCTTCGTCGTGCTCGGCACCATGATGATGGGTCTTGCGACGCCGACGGAAGCCGGCGCCATGGGCGCGGTCGGCGCTATCGTGCTGGCCGCGATCCACCACAAGGATTTCAGCCGGATCGGCAGCAAGATCCTGATCGTCGGCGTGATCGCGGCCGGCGTCGGCACGATCATCGCGATGTTCTACACCGAGAACATCGTCTTCAAGATCGCCTTTGCGATCACCTATTTCGCCGTGGCCTGGATCTGCATCGAGGCCGCGCGCATCCCCGAGCTGCGCGACCTGATCAAGCAGGGCTATCAGACCACCATGCGCATCACCTGCATGGTCACCTTCATCCTGATCGGCTCGACCTGCTTCTCGGTGGTGTTCCTCGGCGTGTCCGGAGGCGAGTGGCTCGAGCATATGCTGACCTCGCTGCCCGGCGGCGCCTGGGGCTTCCTCGCCTTCATCAACATCTTCATTTTCTTCCTGGCGTTCTTCCTCGACTTCTTCGAGATCGCCTTCATCATCTTGCCGATGATCGCGCCGATCGCACAGAAGGTTCTCGCCCCCGTCGTTGGGGCCGACGCGGCGCTGATCTGGTTCGGCGTGATGCTTTGCGTGAACATGCAGACCTCGTTCCTGCATCCACCATTCGGCTTCGCCCTGTTCTACCTGCGCGGCGTCGCGCCGAAGGAGGTCAAGAGCTCCGACATCTATTGGGGCGCCATGCCCTGGATCGGGCTGCAGGCCCTGATGGTGGCGCTGGTGATCGCGTTCCCGGTGACGGTGACGGGCCTGCTCGACAAGCCGACCGATGTCGACCTCAACAAAATCAAGATCGAGGTGCCGCAGATCGATCTGCCGCCGCTGGATCTGGGGCCGCCGAGCAAGTAGTGGGGTGATCTCACGGACTCCAATCTGGCACCTCAGGGTAGCGGTTATAGATTGGAGTCCGCTTTCAGTGTGCAAACAAAACCCCGGAGCTTTCGCTCCGGGGTCTTTGTTTCCGCAATGACACGCCCTCGTCAGCTCTGCGAATGCCGGGCCATGAAATTGTCGTAGCCGACTTCGGCGACCTGGAACCAGGCGTAGCTGTTGTTGGAATAGTTGGTCAGCGATTCATAGACCTTCTTGAAGTTCGCGTTCGTCGCCGACACCTCGTTGTGCAGCTCTTTCGCTGCCTTGAACGAGGCCTCCATGATGGCCGGCGAGAACGCATGCAGCTTGGCGCCGCCGGCGAGCAGCTTGCGCAGCGCCATTGGATTGGTCGAGTCGTATTTCGCCATCATCCAGTTGTTGGCGTAGTGACCGGCCAGCTCGAGAACGCCCTGATAGAATTTCGGCAGCGCGTTCCACTTATCGAGATTGATGAATGCAAGCAGCATCGGGCCGCCCTCCCACCAGCCGGGATAGTAGTAGTGGGGCGCGATCTTGTAGAGGCCGAGCTTCTCGTCATCATAGGGGCCGACCCACTCGGCCGCATCGATCGTGCCTTTTTCCAGCGCCGGATAGATGTCGCCGCCGGCAAGCTGCTGCGGCACGCAGCCGAGCTTCTGCATGACGCGGCCGGCGAACCCGCCTATGCGGAATTTGAGGCCCTTCAGGTCATCGACCGTGTTGATCTCCTTGCGGAACCAGCCGCCCATCTGACAGCCGGTGTTGCCCGCGAGCAATGAGATCACGTTGTAGTTTTTGTAGAAGTTGTTCAGAACCTCCCTGCCCCCGCCCAGCATGTACCAGGCTTGGTTGATGCGCATGTCGGGGCCGAACGGCACGGACGAGCCGAAGGTGAAGGTCGGGTCCTTGCCGAAATAGTAATAGGACGCGGTGTGCCCCATCTCGACGGTGGCGCTTTGCACCGCGTCGAGCACCTGCAGGCCGGGCACGATCTCGCCGGCGGCAAAGGTCTGGATCTGGAATTTGTTGTCGGTGGCCTCGCCGACCAACTTGGCCATCATCTCGGCGCCGCCGTGCAGCGTGTCGAGCGATTTCGGCCAACTCGTGGTCATGCGCCACTTGATCTCCGGCATGCCTTGCGCGATCGCCGGAGCCGCCACGGTTGCGGCGCCTGCGACGCCCAAGCCGGTGACCTTGATAAAGTCTCGACGTTTCATGTTCTCTCCCTCTGGTGTGCTTGTGGAGCCTTCTTGCCGAGGCTTGGGAGCAAGCATGGAACATCGCCTGGCCTGTTGCCACGCAAAAAAGCCCGGCCTCATGCCGAGGCCGGGCTGTGTCGTCTAAGACTTAAGGATAGGATCAGCCGCGGGTGCGCGAGCGGATCATGAAGCTGTCGAAGGTGTATTCGGCAACCTGCCACCAGAGATATTGATCGGAGCGATAGGCCTGCATCGCCTCGATGGATTTCTTGAAGTCGGGATTCTTGGCGGAGATTTCCGACCACAATTCGTTAGTGGCCTTGAGGCAGGCTTCCAGCACTTCGTTGGTGAAGGGACGGAGCTGGGTGCCGCCGGCCACCAGCCGCTTCAACGCAGCCGGGTTCTGCATGTCGTAGCGCGCGGCCATCCAGCTATTGGCGTTGGCCGCCGCGTTGGTGAGAACGACCTGGTAGCTCTTCGGCAGCGAATTCCATTTGTCGAGATTGCAGAAGGCGTGGACGGTCGGTCCGCCCTCCCAGAAACCCGGATAATAGTAGTACTTCGCCACCTTCTGGAAGCCGAGCTTCTCGTCGTCATAAGGCCCGACCCATTCGGCGGCGTCGATCGTGCCCTTTTCCAGCGCGGGATAGATGTCGCCGCCGGCAAGCTGCTGCGGCACGACGCCGACCTTCTGCAGCACCTGTCCTGCGATGCCACCGATGCGGAATTTCAGCCCCGAGAGATCGGCGACCGTCTTGATCTCCTTGCGGAACCAGCCGCCCATCTGGGTGCCGGTATTGCCGCACGGGAACGCGATCACGCCGAACTTCTTGAAGAACTCGTTGCCGAGCTCCTGTCCACCGCCCTGGTACCACCAGGAGTTCTGCATGCGCGCGTTCAGCCCGAACGGCACCGAAGCATAGATCGCAAAGGTCGGGTCCTTGCCGACGTAGTAATACGAGACGGTGTGGCTCATCTCCACGGTGCCGTTGGACGTCGCGTCCAGGGCCTGCAGGCCCGGCACGATCTCGCCAGCAGAGAAGACCTGGATCTGAAACTTGTTGTCGGTCATCTCCGCGACGTATTTGGCGAACTCCGTCGCGCCGCCATAGATCGTGTCAAGCGACTTCGGAAAGCTCGAGGTCAGGCGCCACTTGATTTCGGGCGAGGACTGCGCGATCGCGGGCGATGCAACCGCCGCGACCGCCGCCCCGGTCGCCGAAACCTTCAAAAAATCACGACGCTTCATTTTAAGGCCTTCTCCTTGTTGGCGCGTTTTCCCAATTCCTGCAGCAATCTTCCGGTGACACGATGGCTTGCGGTCAAACCGAAGCGCTTCCGGGGGCGCCTTTTACACGGAAACCGGGCCCACGAAAACGCGACAATCGCATGACTGCGGCGATTAAACGAAAGTCGCATAGAGGGCCGAAGCCCCGTTCAGGCCGCCGCAATCACACCCTTGAGCTGCTCGCGGATTTCGCCGGCGATGGCGCGATAGATCGCCGCATGCGGCCCATTGGGGTCGCTGACGACCACGGGATTGCCGGCATCCGACGTCTCGCGAATCGCAATATGCAGCGGAATCTCGCCCAGGAATGGCACCCCCAGCCGCTCCGCCTCATGGTGCGCGCCGCCATGGCCGAAAATATCCGAGCGCGTGCCGCAATGCGGGCATTGGAAATAGCTCATGTTCTCGACGATGCCGAGCACAGGGACGTTCACCTTCTTGAACATCGCAAGGCCCCGCCGCGCGTCGATCAGCGAAAGGTCCTGCGGCGTCGAGATGATGATGGCACCTTTCAGCGGCACATTCTGCGCGAGCGTGAGCTGCGCGTCGCCGGTGCCCGGCGGCATGTCGACCACCAGCACGTCCAGCGTGCCCCAGGCGACATCGCGCAGCATCTGCGTGATCGCCGACATCACCATCGGACCGCGCCAGATCATCGCGGTGTCCTCCTCGACCAGAAAGCCGATGGACATGATGGCAAGCCCGAAACGCTCGATCGGAATCATCTTCCGCTCGTCATTGAGTTCGGGCTTTTCGCGAATGCCCGTCAGCCGCGGCACCGAGGGGCCATAGATGTCGGCATCAAGCAGCCCGACGCGCAGGCCCAAATCGCGCAGTCCCAGCGCGAGGTTGAGCGCGGTGGTCGACTTGCCGACGCCGCCCTTGCCCGAGGCGACCGCGATGATGGCGGCAATGCCCGGAATCTCCGCCTGCCGCGCCATCGGCGAGCCGGCGGGGCTGTGCGGCGGCCGGTGTGAGGAAACCGGCGCGACGCCGGGCGCACCACGCGAGGCCGGTGCGGAGCCCGGCTTGCGCTCGGCGGTGAGCGCGATCATCGCAGTGGCAACGCCGGGGATCGCACGCACCGCGCTTTCGGCCTGCGCGCGCACGCTCTCCCAGGCACGCGCCTCCGCCGCATCGACATTGATGGAGAAGAACACCTTGCCATCATTGACTGCGACCGGCGACAGCACGTTCGCGTTGGTCAAGGCGACCCCGCGCGGCGTCTTGACCCTGGCGAGTGCATCGAGAACCTGTTGCTGCGTCACGCTCAAAGCGCTTCTCCTGCCGATCTAGCCTCACGCGACAGATAGGACGTATCGGCGGAAAAGAACAGCGGTTCCGGGGCCCGATTTGCGCCGGAGCAACCAATAGAGCGTTTGCGTGATCGGCCGCCAGCGCAGGCCGGGCTAGCCGAAGGCGTAACCCGCCGTTCTTTGCGGGCGGCGCATTGCGCTTCCGCCTTCGCGCTCCGAGCTACGGCGGGACCTGTGCGCTAATGCGCCTCGCGCATCATCACACCACCTTCGTCCCGATGTCGTCGGTGGCCTCCGCCGGTGCGGATATGGCGCTTTCCTTAGCGGCCTCGTAGTTGAGCTCGATCATGACGCCGTTGGGATCATGGACGAAGATCTGCCAGAGATCGCCCCCGGGAACCTGGCGGGCCTCGAACCGCATGCCTTTGGACTGCAGGCGCTGCTTCATGGCCTCAAAGCCCCGGCTGACAAAAGCGACGTGATGGACGCAGCCGGAATCGGGCTTTTGTGCCTCGTCCGTCGGCGAAATATCGACGAGGTGAACCACGGGTTTGCCTTCGCTGTACATCCAGGCGCCTGGAAAGGCGAAATTCGGGCGGGCGCCCTTTTCCAGCCCCAGGACATCCTCATAGAAGCGGACCGTATCGGCGAGTTTCCGGGTCCGGATATTGAAATGATCGAGCACGCCCACGCTCACGCCCATAGCGAAACACTCCCTTTTTTGTGAAGCTCGTTGACGGTCGATCCTAACACAAAACCGGCTCTCCGCAGCACACGAAGCCGTTGCCCTTGACGCGCCAGGGGTTATGTTGCCCCCTCTTCCTGGAGCGCGACCGGGATCGAGTTGACCGCCGTCGCGCTCCAGGTTTTCGATTGAGCATGATCTATTCGGAAAACCGGTACCCACTTTTCCGGATCATGCTCGATAGCCCGTCCGGCGAGGTCAATCGCCGGCAAGAACCCAAGGTAGCACATATGGCTAAAGTCGCTTTTATCGGTCTCGGCATCATGGGATTTCCGATGGCAGGACACCTCGTGAAAAAGGGCGGTCACGAGGTGACGGTCTACAACCGGACATCTGCCAAAGCCCAGCAATGGGCGGAGAAGTTCGGCGGGCGCACCGCGCCGACACCCAAGGCCGCTGCCGAAGGCCAGGATTTCGTGATGTGCTGCGTCGGCAACGACAACGACCTGCGCGCGGTCACCATCGGCCCCGATGGTGCCTTTTCCGGGATCAAGAAAGGCGCGACATTCGTCGACCACACCACGGCGTCCGCCGAGGTTGCTCGCGAGCTCGACGCGGAAGCCAAGAAGCGCGGCTTCAACTTCGTCGACGCGCCCGTCTCGGGCGGCCAGGCCGGCGCGGAGAACGGCGTGCTGACGGTGATGTGCGGCGGCGATGGAGCCGCCTATGCCGGCGCCGAGCCGATCATTTCCGCCTACGCGCGGATGTGCAAGCTGTTAGGGCCCGCCGGCTCCGGCCAGCTCACCAAGATGGTCAATCAGATCTGCATCGCGGGCCTGGTCCAGGGGCTCTCCGAGGGCATTCACTTCGCCAAGAAGTCCGGGCTCGATGTCCATGCCGTGATCGACACGATCTCCAAGGGCGCCGCCCAGTCATGGCAGATGGAAAACCGCTACAAGACCATGAACGAGGGCAAATACGATTTCGGCTTTGCCGTGGAATGGATGCGCAAGGACCTGTCGATCTGCATCGCCGAAGCCCGCCGCAACGGTGCGACGTTGCCGGTGACCGCGCTGGTCGATCAGTTCTATGCGGAAGTCGAGAAGCTGGGCGGCAAGCGCTGGGACACGTCAAGCCTCCTCGCGCGGCTGGAGAAGTAAACGCGCCATTGCCGCGTGTCAGAGCAGCCCCATCTCGACCCGTCATTCCGAGGTGCGCGCTCCTGCGCGCCTCGAAGGATGAGCGGCCTCGCTGCGAGAGCCGGGCCGTCGCCCTTCGAGGCCGCCGCTTCGCGACGGCGCCTCCAGCGACAAACGGCAACGCCGTTTGCGCAGGGGTGACGGACATGGAGGATGATCCGCTCCCATCGGGATCATGCTTCAAAGAGTTAATTTAACCTTCCGTTAAGGAGAATTTTTAGCTTCTTAAGCCAGCTCTTAATGATTTGGAGCGAGAGATAGACAATGCAAAAAGCCCGCGCAGTTCGTGGGCAGGATTTGTGTTGTTTCATGAGCGTTCCCGCCGATAAGCCCGAAGTCGTGCAGCTTCCGGCTGAGCCGCATGCGGCGGCTCCCGTCAGCAACCGGCGGGCCGCTCAACAGCGTGTTCGCGAGGCGCGCGATAGGTTAACGTCGACCAGCGGCACACGCCCCGCCTTCGACCAGGAACTGCTGCGGCAATACGCGCAGACCCGGATATCGGCATCCTATGTGGTGATGCTGCTGGTGGTCGCGACGGGCCTTCTGTTCGGCATCTGGATGCCGCCGATTTCGGCGGCGGCCTGGACCTGCGGCATTCTCTGTGTCCATGCCGCGATCATGCGCAACTGTTTCGTTTTCCTCGCCGAGCCGTCATCGCCGGGGGCAACGCGCCGCTGGCGCACGCGCTTCGTGCTGCTCGACCTGCTCTACGGGCTGTGCTGGATGGCGATCCTGGTCCATCCGGCGCTCGACGCGGTCTCCGACACGGTGATGATGTTCCTGATGCTGCTGGTCGTGGCGGTCTCCAGCATGCTCGCCGCCAACCTGCCGATCGCGGCGCTCGCGGCCACCGTGCCGGTGACGATCACGATCGCGCTCGATTTCGCGCTCAGCGGCACGTTCGACAAATATGTCCTCGCCGCGCTCTCGCTTGCCGCGGAAGGCTATTTTGCCCTGCTCGCCTATCGCCTGCATTCGACGACGCTCGCGACGTTGGAAGCGCGCGCGGAGAAGGACGCGCTGATCGGCGAGCTCGAACAGGCCAAGGCGATCTCGGACGAGGCGCGCTACCGCGCGGAGGCCGCCAATGTCGCGAAATCGCGCTTTCTCGCGCAGATGAGCCACGAGCTGAGAACACCGCTCAATGCCATCCTTGGCTTTTCGGAAGTGATGAAGAGCGAGATCTTCGGCGCTCACGCCGTGGCGGTGTATAAGGAATATTCGGCGGACATTCACAATTCCGGCGTGCATCTGCTCAACCTGATCAACGAGATCCTCGACCTCTCGCGCATCGAAGCCGGCCGCTACGAGCTCAACGAGGAAGCGGTGGCGCTGGTCAATGTCGTCGCCGACTGTCACCACCTGTTGAAGCTGCGTGCCTCGAGCCGCGGCATCAGCATTCACGAGGTATTCGAGCAGGGCATGCCGAAGATCTGGGGCGACGAGCGCGCGATCCGGCAGATCGTGCTCAATCTGCTGTCCAACGCGATCAAGTTCACCCCGCAAGGCGGCGAGATCTGGCTGAAGGTCGGCTGGACAGCCTCCGGCGGGCAATATCTGAGCGTCAAAGACACCGGCTCCGGCATCCCTGAAGACGAGATCCCGATCGTGCTGGCCTCGTTCGGCCAGGGCTCCAATTCGATCAAGTCCGCCGAACAGGGCGCCGGCCTGGGGCTGCCGATCGCCAAGAGCCTGGTCGACATGCACGGCGGCACGTTCACGCTGAAATCCAAGCTGCGCATCGGCACGGAAGTGATCGTCACCTTCCCGCCGGAGCGGGTGATGTCGGCGCTTGCGCCGATGGCCGAGGAATCCATCGCAGATGAGGCGCCGCCGCTGCAGCCGGAGACTCCCAGCACGGGGGTGACGGACCAGCGATGGCGGGTGCGACAGAAGCCGATCATGAGCGCCGGCACCGGGCTTTAGAGCATGATCCGGAAAAGTGTGCAGCGGTTTTTCCTCGCGACAGACGCAGGCGTTTGCGCGGAGATCATGCTCAACCGAAGGAGCTAAAGCGCGATGCCGTTTCAACCGTCCCATCGCGCTTTAGCGCTTGCGCCGGCACTGGAATGCCTTTCATTGTGTATTAGATGAGCAAAGAAACGCCGTGCATCGCAGTTTGCATGATCGACCCCACGACCCGCCTCTGTCTTGGCTGCGGCCGGACGCTGCCGGAAATCGCGAGCTGGCATCGCCTGGACAGCGCCGAACGTCGGACACTGATGGCGCGGCTTCCGCAGCGCATGGCGGATGCCGGCCTCGCGCCGCCGGGCAGCCAGCCGCCCTCGGTGTGAATCATCGGCACACGGGAGCCGTCCCGTGAGCCGGATGCTGTTCGCTGCGCTGGTGCTGGCGGCGACCGCGGGCTTCGTCGCCTACAAGGATCCCGAAGCGGTCGCGCGCGCCAGCGATACCGTCTCGGAGTTCATGCGCGAACGCGCGCTTGCCTCCTCACCCCGTGCCGTGCAGATCCCGCGCGGCCGCAACGGCGAGTTCGCACTGCGCGCCAAGATCAACGGCGTCACCGCGCCGATGGTGGTCGACACCGGCGCGACCTCGGTGGTGCTGACCTATGAGACCGCCAAAGCCGCCGGGCTGCCTCTGGAGCTGTTGGACTATAACGTCGACGTCGAAACGGCAGGCGGCCACACCAAGGCGGCGCGGCTCACGCTGGACCGGCTCGCGATCGGCAGGCTGGTCGAGCGCTCGGTCCCGGCGCTGGTGGTGCAGCATGGACAGATGAAGACCAACCTGCTCGGGATGAGCTTTCTCGACCGGCTGGAAAGCTGGGAGGTGCGCTCGGACCACCTGATGCTGCGCGGATATCCCTAGAGCACGATCCGGAAAAGTGGAAACCGGTTTGCCGAAAAGATCATGCTCAAACAAAGAGATGAGAGATCAAGCGGCCATCGCCGCAGCTTTGCGCTCTTCGACCTGCGCAATCGCTTCACGCACGACATCGAGTCCGGCATCCGGCTTGACGCCGTGCTCGGCGAGGTAACGGCGGAACGCGCGTGCGCCCGGCACCCCATGATAGGCACCGACGAAATGCCGCGTGATGGCGTGCAGCCGCGTGCCCCTGGCAAGCTCGCGCGCGATGTAAGGCATCATTGCCTCGAACGTGTCCTTCATCGTCGTGTGCGGCGCCGCCTCGCCGAACAGTTCGGGATCGACTTCGAGCAGACGCCAGGGCTCCTGATAGGCGGCGCGCCCCAGCATCACGCCATCGACATGGGCAAGATGCGCCTTTGCTTCGGCCAGGCTCGCGATGCCGCCATTGATGATGATGGGCACGTGGGGCATCTCTGCTTTCAGACGGTACACCCGCTGATAGTCGAGCGGCGGAATATCGCGGTTTTCCTTTGGCGACAGTCCCTGCAGCCAGGCCTTGCGCGCATGTACGATCAATGCGTCGGCCCCTGCGGCAACGACGCCGTGCGCCAGCCGATCCAGCGCTTGTTCCGGGTCCTGATCGTCGATGCCGATCCGGCATTTCACCGTCACCGGAACGTCGACCGCGCGCTTCATCGCATCCACACAGGCGGCCACCAGCTCGGGCTCGGCCATCAGGCAGGCGCCGAAGCGGCCCTCCTTCACCCGGTCCGACGGGCAGCCGACATTGAGATTGATCTCGTCGTAGCCAAAGTCCGCGCCGATCTTCGACGCCGCGGCGAGCTCACGCGGATCCGACCCGCCGAGCTGAAGCGCGACCGGATGCTCGCTCGCATCAAAGGACAGCAGCCGCGCGCGGTCGCCATGGACGATGGCGGCGCTCGTCAGCATCTCCGTGTAAAGCCGCGCCCGCCGCGTCAGCAAACGATGGAAGACGCGGCAATGCCGGTCGGTCCAGTCGAGCATGGGCGCCACGCAGAACTTGAATTTATTGGAATCACTCATGCTTCAGTCTTATCAATGACTTATACCGAACAATCTACCGTCTGATTTCACCTCTTTGCCTGCCTTTTCACACCATTTTGGTGCTAATTTACGACAGAGTCGTAAATCGAAAGGGCAAGTCGTAGTGGGAACGATCAACGCACGCCGTCGCAAGGACGGCACCATAGCCTATTCTGCCCAGATCCTATTGATGCGCTCCGGGCAGATTGTCCACCGGGAATCCCGCACCTTCAACGACCGCGCTATGGCCAAGAGCTGGATCGAGCGGCGCGAGCGGGAGCTCGACAAGCCCGGCGGTTTGGAGGCCGCCAAGACCGGCAAGGAGACGCTCGGAGACGCGATCGACAAATACGTCGCCACCAGCCGCAAGAAGATCGGCAAGACCAAGGCGCACGTCCTCGAGGCGATCAAGGGTATGGACATCGCCGAGAAGCAATGCCGCATCATCACTAGTGAGATGCTGATCGAACTAGCCGAGGATCTTTTGAAGAGCCGGCAGCCGCAGACGGTCGCCAACTACATGTCGCATCTTCAGGCGGTGTTCGCGGTCGCAAAGCCGGCCTGGGGCATGGAGCTTGATCTTAATGCGATCAAGGGCGCCCACGCGGTCTGCCGCCGGCTTGGGATTACGAGCAAATCGAAGATGCGGGATCGCCGGCCGACCCTGGACGAACTCGACAAGATCCTCACGCGTTTCGGTGTCGTCGAGGCCAGGCGGATCGGAACCGTGCCGATGCAGAAGATCGTCGCCTTCGCCATCTTCTCTACCCGCCGGCAAGAGGAGATCACCCGCATCCTATGGAGCGACCTTGAACCCGGCCGGGTCTTGGTAAGAGACATGAAGCATCCGGGCGACAAGGTTGGCAACGACACATGGTGCGACCTCGTGCCAGAGGCCGAGAAGGTGATCGCCTCGATGCCGAAAGTGGCGCCGGAGATCTTTCCGGTGACGAGCGATGCTGTCTCGGCATCCTTCACACGCGCCTGCCAGTTTCTGAATATCGAGGACCTTCATTTCCATGACCTTCGGCATGACGGCATCTCCCGCCTCTTTGAGATGGGCTGGAACATCCCCAAGGTGTCCGCGGTCTCCGGCCACCGCTCCTGGCAATCGCTGAAACGCTACACCCACCTCCGGCAGACCGGCGACAAGTACGCGGGCTGGAAGTGGCTCGAGGAGATCACATGAACATCTGGTTCACCTCCAACCACCTGTGTGTACCGAAAACACTTAACAACGAGTCGAGGTTAACATCGCAGCGTTCCTAAACATTCAGCAGAATTTGGGTACCTCGGAGCGCCAACAACCACTCCCCATGACGTTAAAATTACTCATCTTTTCTGGCTTCGATGAAGTCAACGTATCCCAGTTCGCATCTCAGTTTGTATCCCGGATTTTGGTCGATGGAGCTGCTGAATCTGTAACGCTTCGCATGACCGCGGCGGCCGGCTCAAGCTGCGTCGTGAGGCCGAGATGTGCTGGCGCTGCCTGACGCCTAACGTCCTGTGGCCATCCTCTCCTACGACGAGAATCCGGGCATTCAGGCGATTGTCACCANNGCGCCGGATCTGACTCCCAATCCACGCAAAGTCGTTGGGACCATCGGTCGCGGAATCTTGAACAAGATTCGAGTAGCGGATTTCTACTCCGCGGGTTGCAGGTTCGAGTCCTGCTGGGATCGCCAATAATTTCAAGCAGTTACGCGATTTTCGTCTGAGCAGAGCGTGTTGCGCTCTGTACTTCTAAAAACCCTTTAATTTCAGGCATTCCCATCTCGTACCGACTGGTCCGCGCAACACGGACGCAACACGAGCTTTCTGCATTCGTTCTGAAGTCCTCAGGAGACATCATGCGCGTTGCGATCTGCGGAGGCGGAGTTATCGGCGCGCC
>NZ_AWZU01000027.1 GCF_000472385.1 Bradyrhizobium sp. ARR65 | reverse complement strand
TCTCTTCCGATGCGCCCGAGCGCGACGTTGGTCACATGCGCGTAGGCGGGCCATGGCGGCTTGAACTCCGGCCGCGCCGTGATCAGCAACAGCACCGGCAAGTATTGTACGCGCTCAATCACGAGCGTCAGGATTTCGAGCGTCGTTGGATCGATCCAGTGCACATCCTCGTAAACGAGCAGCACGGGTTGGCTCGCCGCCATCCGCTCCAGCTGCGCCAGCAGCGCTGCCAGGGTCTTCTCCTTGCGCTTTTGCGGGCTCAGCTCGGGAACAGGGTAGCGCTCAGCGCTCGAGATCGACAGCAACGCGGCAATGAGGCCGATTTCCTCGGGCGGCGCATCGGATTGGACTAGCACGGCTTCCAGCTTGGTGAGCTTCTGCTGGACCGTGTCGTCGCGCGTGAAGCCAGCCGCCCTTTCGAGCTGGCCGATCACCGGGTATAGCGCCGTATCCTGGTGATGCGGCGAGCAGAAATTGCGTAGCCGCGTATGCGGATCGCCTTGCAGATGCGCTTGAAGCGCAGCCGTAATTCGAGATTTGCCGATGCCCGCCTCGCCTGCGAGGACCACCACGCGTCCTTGGCCGCACTTAACCTGCTGCCAGCGTCGCAGCAGCAACTCGAACTCCTCAGTCCGACCGACGAGTGGGGTCGTCCGGCCTGAGTGCAACGCCTCGAAGCGGCTCTCTATCGAGCTGCCCCGCAGCACTGCCCAGGCCCGCGTCGGTCCCGCAAGGCCCTTGAGGTCCCTGGCCCCGAGGTCCTGCAGCTCAAACAGATCGCCGAGCAGTTTTCGCGTGCCTTCGGCGATGACCACGCTGTCCGGCTCGGCGATCGCTTGCAGGCGCGCGGCAAGGTTTGGCGTCTCGCCGACGATTCCGCGCTCCTGTGCTTCGCCGGATCCGATCAGGTCTCCGACCACGACCAGGCCGGTCGCTATGCCGACGCGAGTTTGCAGCGAGGCGCGGGACTTAAGCCCGTTCACTGCCGCGATCAGCTCCAGTCCCGCCCGCACTGCCCGCTCAGCGTCCTCCTCGTGGGCCTTAGGATAGCCAAAATACACCAGGACGCCGTCACCCATGTATTTCGCCACGAAGCCGTCGAAGCGCCGCACTGTCTTGGCGACGCATTTCTGATACGCCGAGATGACCTCGCGCAAATCCTCCGGGTCCATGCGGGCGGAGAGTGCAGTCGAGCCGACGAGATCGGTGAACATCACTGTCACATGGCGACGCTCGGCATCGTGCTCCCGCTCGGCATCATGCTCTTGCTTCGGCTCGGGCGCGGACTGAACCGTGGCGGTCGCGGTGGCGCCAATATCCCGGATCGCGCGCAAAATCTTCCGACGATGCCCCAGCGAAACGCCCAGCTGTTCCAGATCGCGATCCGTTAGCTCGGGGAGTACGTCGATATCGATGTCGTTTTCGGCAAAGCGGCCCGCATACTCGGACAATCCGAGCGAGGCCAGCCAATCCGTGATCGTAGCCACCGGATGTCTCCTTGCGGCTGTGATGCCGGAATAGGTTACATCAAAACCCGATCAGGCAGAAGGAGATACGCCTCTATTGGCAATATGGAGTGTATCACAGATTGACCGCGTCCGTGGCGACCGCCCTTGAGCACGGCACGGCGCAGCTTCTGAGGCGAAACTGAAGCTGATCGCTCCGCTACGCACGCTTCATACAAATGGCCGCGCCGCCACTCTCCAGCTTCCGCAATATGATTTCACGCGTCAAACATTAATAGTCCGCTAGGGGTCATTTTCGACGGAGGTGGCGGAGATTGTCGGTTGGTTGAGGTCCGCTTTACCCCGAAAGCGCCGACGGCAGGGCCAGGCCATAAGCATTGTGTTTGCTCGGACGCCTGTGATTCAAGCTTCCCAACTGGGGTGTCGAATAATGCGCTGTGAATTGCCTCGCGTGAACAAGAGTCAACCGGGCGCCAATCCGACCCTGTATCGCCGTGCGAGCTGCCAGAACCAATCCTGATCCAAATTGAGCTCGCGCTGGATCTCCCGGATGGAGGCACGCGCGCGGTCAAAGATCGCGTAGCAAAGTCCTTCGTCGTCGTGGCGACCGTAGTAAGCGATCCCATCAGGGCGAAAGCGGTGTTCGAAGAGCGCTTTTGACCAGGCCTGCGGTACATCGTAGGGCAACCCGCCATGAACCACCTCCGCGGTCGCCCCCAGAATCGCGAGGCTCGGGCCGGCAAGCCTGATCAGCCTGAGATCGCTTGTAACTTCGAGCCGTACATAGGCCTTGCGCCGGAGCAGGCTCGTGTCGATCAGCGTCCGCCCAGGGTTACGCAAAAACGTCTCGGCGAATGCGCCGTAGGGCTCGCGTGCGGCGTAGAGGACCCGATAACTCCCGTCGGGAGCGTTCAGCCGACCCAGGCGGGACGGATCGAAAAAGACCGGATAGAATTCGGCCGTGTAAAACCGATGAAGCACCGTGCCCGCTCGCAGCCGGACCACGCGGGGACGACGACGAGCGAGATCCCCCGGCGGCAGCGGTGCGGTCACGCGCCTTGCTGGGCCATTCGCCGGGCGGCCTCGACCACGAGTTCGACTTTGCCTTCCTTGAGCAGATCGATGGGTTTGCGACCGCCCAATCGATCATCAGGCTGAGCAAGGAAGTTCAACATCGTCCATGGGTTGTCTGTCGGTAATGCCTCGCGGACAGACTTGAGCCCTTCAACGACTGTGCCATCCGCATTGAACTGAAGCGTTGGAAAGCTGCGGTGGTTACTAGGGCCAGGAACAGCAAGGAGGCTCCCTTCCTGCAAACGCTTGTCGACGGCCTGCCGAGAGATGCCCCGCAAGAGTGTCCTGACCTGGTCGAGGTCATAGGCACCTCCTGATCGCCTTAGATCCTCCTGCGCAATGCGAACACCCTCGAGAACGGCGAGCGCGCGAGGGTCGGGGGCGAACACCTCCTTGTTGACGACCGGCGCCTTGGGGTTGGTGGCCTCAGCAAAGAACCTGAGCTCATAACCGCCCAATTGCTTGTTGCGCTCGCGGACTTTCTGAAGGGCTCTTGCGTCCCTGGAAACAATCGCGACCTGAACATCGCCAGGAAGAGCGAGGCTCTTCAGGGCGGCCGGCTTGTGCTCAAGCACCATCATTACGCCCTCCTCGTGAACGGACGGGCCCTTGGAGGGGGTAGATGGCTTTGACTGAGTCTTGGGCATGAACTGAACTCCAGCCCCAATATGGGGCCGTTTGCAACTTTGTCAACTTTAGCAACCGGGGGGGGCGAGGTACGTTGAGACCCTGACCGCTTCGCGCGTTTGCCGGAAGAATGACCGTCGTTGTCCTGGAGACTCCGGTATCAAGGAGCGAACAAGACCAGGGTTTACCTGGAATCACGGATCATAACCGTCCCGCAGCTCGAGGAAGCGTCGACCCGTTTCGTCGTGTCGCGCCCTGAATCGGAAATGCTTCGCTGGACCGACTCGCGAGTCGAGCTTCCGTCTCGAGGAGCGCATTCGTCGTGGTTCGATCGGAAAACGGCAGCGAAATCCTGTTTGCGCTAATCGGTCACGAGCTGTTGAAGCGTTCGCTGACACTGCCTCGGACATGATTGAAAATTCCTTCGGTGTACGAAGCTTGATGAAGCTCGCGCTCGCTGATGGCGCGATTTTTTATTTCGATTGAACGCGCAAACCTTTCGCCCTTTTCATCGCGCCGCTGACGTTGCGCGTGTGAATGGGGCGGCGAATGTTTCCAGCGAAAATCTATGTCGGTCAGATCACGATCGTGTTCGGAATCGTGATCGCGTCGACCTGGGGCGCGACGCAATGGACGGCCGGAGCTCTCGGATTTCAGGAGCGGCTCGGCGAACCCTGGTTCGTCATCGCCAGCTATCCCGTATATCTGCCGTGGCGATTGTTCGAATGGTGGTTCGCTTACGAAGCCTATGCGCCTGAAATCTTTGGGGAAGGTGGCGCAATCGCGGCTGCGGGTGGTGTCGCCGGCGCCTTGTTCGCAATCATCAATTCGGTATGGCGGGCGCGGCAAAACCAACTCGTGACGACCTACGGCTCGGCACGCTGGGCAAGCACGAAGGAAATCCGGGCTGCCGGCCTATTCGCAGCAAAGGGGGTGTTCCTCGGTCGTCTCGAAAACAACTACCTCCGCCACGATGGGCCGGAGCACGTCATGTGCTTTGCGCCGACACGTTCGGGTAAGGGTGTCGGGCTCGTTCTTCCGACGCTATTGTCCTGGAGCTCGTCTGCCGTCGTGCATGACATCAAGGGTGAAAACTGGGAGCTAACCTCCGGCTGGCGCTCAACTTTCTCCCATTGCCTTCTCTTCAATCCAACCGATCCAAGAAGCGCCCGTTACAACCCGTTGCTTGAGGTCCGCAAGGGTGCGGCCGAAGTCCGGGACGTGCAGAACATCGCCGACATCCTGGTTGATCCGGAAGGTGCGCTCGAACGCCGAACCCATTGGGAAAAGACCAGCCATTCGCTGCTGGTTGGCGTCATCCTGCACGTTCTCTACGCCGACAAAGAGAAGACGCTCACCCGCGTCACCGAGATCCTCGCCGATCCTGCGCAGTCCTTCGAGAAGACGCTGAGGATCATGCTGGCCACCAACCATCTCGGCACCGAGGCTCAGCCAAAGGTGCACCCGGTTGTCGCCGCGACCGCGCGGGAACTCCTCAACAAGTCCGAAAACGAGCGCTCAGGCGTTCTATCGACCGCCGTCAGCTTCCTTGGGCTCTATCGGGATCCTATCGTCAGCCGAAACACCGAAAGCTGCGACTGGCGCATTGCGGACCTGGTCGGCGCTGACAAGCCGGTCACGCTCTATCTCGTCGTCCCGCCCTCGGACATCAGCCGCACCAAGCCGTTGATCCGGTTGATCCTCAATCAGATCGGACGCCGCTTGACCGAAACCTTGAACGTAAAGATCGGTGGTCAGAAGCATCGCCAGCTGCTGTTGATGCTGGACGAGTTTCCAGCACTCGGCCGCCTCGACTTCTTCGAAAGCGCGCTCGCCTTCATGGCCGGCTACGGCATCCGGGCCTATTTGATCGCGCAGTCCCTCAACCAGATTGCGAAAGCCTACGGTGAGAACAATGCGATCCTGGACAATTGCCATGTTCGCATTGCCTTTGCCGCCAATGATGAGCGCACAGCAAAGCGGATTTCTGATGCGTTAGGTACCGCCACCGAGTTGCGTGCCCAGCGCAACTATGCAGGTCATCGGCTCGCGCCATGGCTTGGCCATATCATGGTCAGCCGCCAGGAAACCGCGCGGCCGCTGCTTACCCCAGGTGAAGTGATGCAGCTGCCGCCGGATCAGGCCATCGTCCTGGTCTCGGGCCTTGCGCCAATACGCGCCCTGAAGCTCCGGCACTATGAGGACGCAAATTTTGTCGGTCGCCTGCGTCCTCCGCCGCGTCTGACTGGCCAAGACTACTTCGATCGTCCGGCCGCGCGTCCCGACGACTGGGGCGGTGAGACCCGCTCCGTCGATCTTCGACTTGCGACGCTGCCATATCGCGAGCTCATGCAGGCAGGCAGCGAGGAGGGCGGGCTCAAGCAGCAACTGCCGCTCTTTGATGAAGCGCCACCGCCTGCCAACGATGTTCGCTCGGCCGAGGAGCGCCTTTTCGAGGACGAGGCCGACGCAGCCGCCGATCGCAACCAGATGCAGCGGGCGGCGAGCGCCTCCAGCGCCGTTCGTCGCGCCCACGCCGTCACCCGCGATGACGACGATCTTCTTCCCGCATTCTGAAAGAGCTTCTCTCATGAAACCGAAACTTTCTGCCTATGTGTCTGACAGCGTATCGCAGCGGCTCGAACTCGCGGCCAAACGACCGGGGACCAACAAATCGGCGATCGTCGAAGCGGCACTGGATCGTTTCCTTAATCCGGAGCGGGACACAAGCGGCGATGCAGCGCTGATCCGCCGGCTTGACCGCATGAGCCGCCAGCTCGACCGGATCGATGGCGATCTGTCGGTCATGGCCGAGACCATTGCGCTCTTCGTCCGCTACTACCTGACGATCACGCCGCCTCTGCCATCGGGCGACCAGGAGGCCGCACGCGCGCTCGGGCGCGAGAGATTCGAAATGTTTGTCGCCCAGGTCGGCAAACGCGTTGCCTCCGGCAGTCGCCTTGTTGCCGACGTCATGGAGCGCGTCAGCACGTCAAAGCCGGATCTATTCACTCGCCACATCGAGGAGGGCGCGCCGCTGGGCGGCGCTGAGAATGCGGAAACGAGATCCCGCTCGCAAGACGCGACGGGCGAGCAGCCGGGGCCGTCTCCGGCAGGGCGGGAGGAGGTTGGCAATGTCTGACCTTCTCTCGCCCGAAACCCGCGAACGCCGCCGCGCGATGCTCCGAACGGCGATGGGGCCGGCCATCGCCCTTGCCCTGGAAGAGGCCGACGTGGTCGAAGTCATGGTCAATCCGGATGGGAAGCTTTGGCTCGACCGGCACGGGTCGGGGCGCGCGGATACCGGCGTCATCCTGACAGCGCAGGAGGCGGAGCGCATCATTCGCCTGGTGGCAAGCCATGTGCGGGCAGAGGCAAGCGCATCGTCTCCGATCATCTCAGCCGAGCTTCCCGAGACCGGTGAGCGGTTCGAAGGCATCTTGCCACCGGTGTCGCTTGCACCCTGCTTTTCGATCCGAAAGCCAGCCACGACCACGTTCCATCTCTCCGACTATGTAAGAGCGCAGATTGTCTCGCCCCTGGTCACAAAGGTCCTTGCGGCTGCAATCTGGGAGCGTCGCAGCATTCTGATTGCCGGCGGCACGGGGTCAGGCAAGACAACACTCGCCAACGCGCTTCTAGCCGAGATCGCACGCCTCGACGAGCGCATCATCATCATTGAAGACACGCGCGAGCTGCGATGTGAAGCCAGGGACGCCGTGACACTCCGGACCAAGCCGGGTGTCGCGAGTCTCGCCGACCTCGTGCGCTCCACGCTTCGCTTGCGTCCCGACCGCATCATTGTCGGCGAGGTGAGGGGAGCCGAAGCCCTCGACATGCTGAAGGCCTGGAATACCGGCCACCCCGGTGGGATTGCCACGGTGCACGCGAACTCAGCCCGCGCGGCGCTCTACCGGATTGAGCAACTGATCCAGGAGGCCGTGGCAACTGTGCCGCGCCGACTGATCGCGGAAGCGATCGATCTCATCGTCTTCATCAAGGGTCGAGGCCCGGCACGTCGAATTGAGACAGTGGCCGAGCTCAAGGGACTCGATCCTGCCGGTGACTACCTGCTCGAAACCCCACCCGGCCTTCCAGCAACGAGTCATCGCCCCTAATCAACGGAGAGTACGAGATGTTTGTTCGACTGATTTCGGCCGCGCATATCTGTGTCTACCGAGTTCTTCCATCCCCGCTTGTCCAGTTTGGCATGACTGTCTCATTCGTTGTCGTGACCGCCTCAGTGGCTCACGCGGCCGGCTCCGGCATGCCGTGGGAAGCCCCGCTGGAGCGTATCCTCGAGTCAGTACAGGGGCCGGTCGCCAAGATCGTCGCCGTCATCATCATCACCGTGACCGGCATATCGCTTGCCTTTGGTGACACCTCCGGCGGCTTTCGCAGGATGGTCCAGGTCGTGTTTGGCCTGTCGATCGCCTTCGCCGCCAGCTCCTTCTTCCTTTCGTTCTTCTCTTTCGGCGGCGGAGCACTGATCTGATGCGACCAGAGGGATTTGAGCTTGTGCTCCACCGCTCGCTCACCGAGCCAATTTTGATCGGCGGCGCGCCGCGTTCTGCCGCGATCCTGATCGGCACCTTGTCCGCCGTGCTGGCGCTCGGGCTGCGGCTCTGGCTCGCCGGGCTTGCACTCTGGCTTGTCAGTCACGGCGTCGCAGTTTGGCTAGCCAAACGCGATCCGGCGTTCGTCGAGGTCGCTGTCCGCCACACCAAGCACAAGGGGCGGCTCGCATGCTGAACTTGAGAGAATTTCGCACTGATGCGTATCGGCTCGCAGATTGGCTGCCCTGGGCCTGCCTGGTCGCACCTGGAGTGATCCTGAACAAGGATGGCAGCTTTCAGCGCACCATCCGCTATCGAGGTCCCGATCTCGATAGCGCGACCGAAGCCGAACTGATGAGCGCCGCCTCGCGCGTGAACAACGTGCTGAAGCGCTTTGGATCGGGCTGGGCGTTGTTCTTCGATGCGACGCGCATACCTGCTGCCGAGTACCCGCGTTCAGAGTTTCCGGACCCGGTCTCATGGCTGATCGATGAAGAACGGCGGGCCGCCTTTGAGGGCGATGCCGATGCGTGGGAGGATCCGTCCCGGCCGCACGGACAGCATTTTGAGAGCGTCCTGCATCTTACCCTCATGTACTTGCCTCCGGCCGAAAGAGTGTCGCGGTTTGAAGCTCTCTTTCTGGAGCGTCCGCAGGAGAGCGAGGTCAGCGATCGGCGATTGCATCGGAAGCGTAGCGAAGCTGCTCGGCAGGTGACGCAAGACGAGGGCTCATCGGATGGTGATGCGCCCAACGGAGTGGAGGGCGAACACACCCGGCCGGAGCGCGAGCGCAGCTATCGAGATCATCTTGAGCGTTTCATCCAGGAAACGGATCGGGCGATCGATCTCTTGTCGTCGGTCCTTCCCGAAATTTGGCCCCTCAGCGACGAGGAGACCCTGACTTACCTCCACAGCTGCATCTCGACAAAGCGGCACCCAGTCAGCGTTCCAGAAATCCCGGCCTATCTTGATTGTTTTCTGAGCGACGAGCCGCTGACCGGAGGATTGTCACCGGCCATTGGACGAAGCCATCTTCGTGCGCTGACGGTTCTCGGCTTTCCGCATGTGACCTTTCCTGGCCTGCTCGACGAATTAAACAGGCTTGGCGTCCCGTATCGCTGGGCGACGCGCTTCCTTCCGCTCGATCGGACGCAGGCAAATGCGACTTTGGCGAAGTACCGGCGGCAGTGGTTTGCGAAGCGGAAGTCACTTGCCGCGATCGTCAAGGAGGTGATGTTCAACGAGCAGGCGGCTCTTCTTGATACCGATGCCAGCAACAAGGCGGCCGATGCCGATGCGGCGCTGTCGGAGCTCGGCGATGATCTGGTCGCCTTCGGTTACATCACCACGACAGTCACCGTCAGCGATGAGGACTCGCGCGCGGCCGACGAGAAGATCCGCGCGATCGAACGGGTCATCAACGGCCGCGGCTTCACCACGATCCGCGAGACCATCAATGCCGTCGAGGCGTGGCTCGGGAGCCTGCCGGGACAGGCCTACGCCAACGTCCGGCGGCCGATCGTCCACACGCTGAACCTCGCTCATATGTGTCCCTTGTCCTCGGTCTGGGCGGGACCGGAGCGATGCGAGCACCTGGACGGCCCGCCGCTCCTGATTGCCAAGACCAAGGGTGCGACCCCGTTTCGGCTGTCGCTCCACGCCGGGGATGTCGGACACACGATCATTGTCGGCCCTACGGGCGCGGGCAAGTCGGTCCTGCTCTCCATGCTCGCCCTTCAATTCCGGCGCTATCCGAACGCGCAAGTGATCACGTTCGACAAAGGTGGCTCCGCACGTGCAACCACGCTCGCTCTCTCTGGCGCATGGTACGAGCTTGGAGCCAAGGGCGGACTCGCCTTTCAACCACTGAAGGATGTGGCGGAGGAGGGAGCCCGGCTCTGGGCGCTCGACTGGCTTTGTGGCGTGCTTGCCCATGAGCGCGTTACCGTGACGCCTGAGGTCAAGGAGACGCTCTGGTCGGCGCTCAAGAGCCTCGGCTCGGCGCCAGTTTCCCAGCGGACCATGACGGGGCTCGTGGCGCTGCTTGCCCGCGATGCACTGCGTCAGGCATTGCAGCCTTACACGCTGGAAGGACCCTACGGCCGCTTTCTGGATGCTGATGCCGACCGTCTTTCCGCTGCCGACGTGCTCACCTTCGAAATGGAGGAATTGATGGCGCTGCCAGGTCTGGTCGCGCCGGTTCTCACCTATCTCTTCCACACTCTTGAAGGAAGGTTCGACGGCCGACCCACCTTGCTAGTGCTGGATGAGGCTTGGGTATTCCTGGATGATCCACTTTTTTCCAGCCGCATCCGCGAATGGCTAAAGACGCTGCGCAAAAAGAACGTGGCTGTCATCTTCGCCACCCAGTCGCTTGCCGATATCGCCGACAGCCAGATCGCGCCTGCGATCATCGAATCCTGCCCAACCCGGATATTCCTACCGAACCCGCGCGCGCTCGAGCAAACTCAGAGCGAGACCTATCGCCGCTTCGGTTTGAACGACACTCAGGTCAGCCTGATCGCCGAGGCCTTTCCCAAGCGCGATTACTATCTGCAATCGCGCGCCGGCAATCGCCTGTTTGAGCTGGGGCTTGGGCCCGTGGCGCTCGCGTTTGCCGCGGCATCCTCAGCCGACGATCAACGCGCCATAGACGCGGTTTTGGCTAGGAGCGGCCCACACCATTTCGCCAAGCGCTATCTCGCCGAACGGGACCTGCACTGGGCCGCGAACTTGATCAGAACCTTCGAACAAGCTCGCAAGGCTTGACCTCAATTTCTACTCCCGGAGTCGTCCCATGCTGGAAGCCATCTTCGGCGCGCCCGTCGCGCGCGGAACGCTAAAAGCGAGTGCCGCCATTGCACTCGCCATCGTCATCGCAGTGAATGGATCCCAGCGCCTTGGCGCGCAAGTCATCGTGTTCGATCCCTCGAACTACAGTCAGAATCTGCTGACTGCCGCTCGATCGCTTGAACAGATCAACAACGAGGTCAGGGGCCTAGAAAATCAGGCGCAGTCCCTGCTCAATCAGGCGAAGAACCTTGCAAGCCTGCCGACAAGCGTCGTCGGCCAACTGACCTCGACGATCAATCAGATGAACAGCCTCATTGCTCAGGCAAAGGGCATTTCGTTCGATGTTCAGAAGACCCAACAGGCTTTTCAGCAACTCTATCCTCGCCAGTACGGGGCAGCTGTCTCGTCCGACAAGATGGTGCAGGATGCGACCACGCGTTGGGACAACAGCTACGAGGGGCTGAAGCAGACGCTCATCATCCAGTCGGCCATCGTGAGCACTCTGGACCAGGACGGCCAGACGCTTCGAACCCTGATGGCAAACTCGTCGAGCGCCATCGGCTCACTGCAGGCTCAACAGTCCGGCAACGAGCTGCTTGCACTGCAGATCAAGCAGTCGTTGCAAACACAGGCACTTATGGCGACTCAAGCGCGCGCGGACACCTTGCGAGCCGCTGAACAGCAGGCTTCAGCTGCTGCCGCACAGGAGCGATTCATCCGCTTCATCGGCGACGGTCATGCATATAGCGGCGGCAAATAGGTGAGGGCGCCATGGCTGATCTCTCCGTGATTGACCGCTTTACCGAGACCTTCTCGCACTACATCGACTCGGGCTTTGGCCTTCTGTCAGGGGACGTCTCATTCTTGAGTTCAACCTTGGTCGGCATCGACCTGACGCTCGCCGGACTTGCCTGGAGCGTGCGGGCCGATGATCAGATCTTGGTCACGCTTGCCAAGAAAGTGCTCTATGTGGGTGCCTTCGCGTTCATTATCGGCAACTTCAAGAGCCTTGCCGCTATCATCTTTGCTTCCTTTTCCAGCATCGGCCTGAAGGCCTCGGGCGGGACACTGAGCGCGGCCGATTTGGCGCGGCCGGGATTTATTGCTTCTGCCGGATTCACGGCTGCCCATCCTCTTCTGGAGGAGACCAGCCAATTCTCCGGCTTTGACGTCCTCACCAATCTGCCGACGATCCTCATCCTGCTGTTTTGCTGGATCCTGATCGTGCTCGCGTTCTTTGTCCTGTCGGTGCAGCTCTTTGTTACGCTAATTGAGTTCAAGCTTACCACGCTTGCAAGCTTCATCCTGGTGCCGTTCGCGCTCTGGGGCAAGACCGCCTTCCTGGCGGAAAAGACGCTCGGCAACGTCGTCGCATCCGGCGTGAAGGTCATGGTGCTTGCAATCATCATCGGTATTGGATCGACCGTTTTCGGTCAGCTTGCGGGCACACTGACACACCCGATCGATATCGCATCCGCCATGAGCCTGTTGCTGGCGGCTCTGTCCCTCTTTGGGCTCGGCATCTTCGCACCCGGAATCGCGGCAGGGTTGGTGTCGGGTGCACCTCAGCTTGGAGCGGGAGCAGCCGCCGGAACGGTAGCGGGTGCGGCGGCGGTCGTGATCGGCGGTGGAGCGGCCGCCCTCGGTGGCTTGCGCGCTGCGGCAGGCGGGTCAATCGCCGCTGTTCGATCTGCGGCATCGCTTACTGGCGCGTCTTCGGTTGGTGGCGCCTCAGCCCGAGCCGTGGCTGCTGAGCAGCTCGCGAATTCGGGCGGTGGCAGCGCGGCGAGGGGGGCGGCTGCCTCAAATGCGGCTCGCCCAGTCTCGCCGTCGGCTCAAGGACGCGCGAGAGAAGCAGCGCAGGTGGCCGCGCATACCCTGAAGGATGGGGACAAGGGCGGACATTCATCGGGTCCAAAGTTGGGGGAGGACTGACAAATGGCAGCCCATCCCTTTCAGCGCGTTTCCGTTCGATACGGCGAGACACCAGAACCGGTTACACCCTACCAGAAGGCGGCCCAAGTCTGGGATGAGCGGCTCGGCTCTGCGCGGGTTCAGGCGGGCAACTGGCGCTTAGCGGCTCTGGCAGCCATCGGCCTGTCCGGTGTGCTTGGGGTGACGATCCTCACCCAAATCGGCCGCTCAGGTGTCGTGCCATACGTGGTCGAGGTCGACCGGCTTGGTGAGGTCCGCGCGGTCGGCCCCGCGCTCGAAGCCTACCAGCCCTCAGACGCGCAGATCGCGCATTTTCTTGCCCGGCTTATCGAGGACGTCCGATCCCTGTCCATTGATCCTGTCATCGTACGGACGAATTGGCTGCGCGCCTACGACTTCGTGACCGACCGCGGCGCGCAGGTCTTGAACGATTATGCGCGCGAAGCTGATCCGTTCACGAAGATCGGCTCAAGGACGGTGACGGTCGAAGTCACCTCCGTGGTGCGCGCGTCCGGCGACAGCTTCGAGATCCGCTGGAAGGAAAACACCTACGAGAATGGATCGATGGCGAAGACGGAGAGCTACACCGGGCTCGTCACCACGCTCCTCAAGCAGCCAAAGGATGCCGAGACGCTGCGCAAGAATCCTCTCGGCCTTTACGTTCATTCCATCAACTGGTCACGCGACCTTATCGGAGATCCCAAATGAACTCTGCTGCCCGCACCAAACTCGCGTCGACCAGCGTGGTTGCCTTGTCGCTCCTGCTCTGTGGATGCGCGACCAAGCTCAATTTGGAAGCGCCTTATGACGACATGACTTTTGAGCGGGCAATTCCCGAGACCGACCCGCCAAAGGAGGTTCAAGTCGTCGAAACGCCAAAGGTCCTGCCGTTGCCAGGTCAGCTGAAGCCGTATCCCACAAAGGGTGCTAAGGGAGAGAAGATTCCGCCCGAGCAAGCGATTTCGAAAGCCAACAAAGCGGCGCGGATGGAGCCGACCCGTGCCGGATACATCAACGCGATCCAGGTCTATCCCTGGACGGAAGGAGCGCTCTATCGGCTCTACGCGAGCCCCGAAAAGGTGTCGACCATCGCGCTTCAAGCGGCTGAGGAACTGATCGACATCTCCACGGGGGATACCGTCCGCTGGGTCGTAGGCGACAGCGCGAGCGGAGAGGGAAGCAGTCGGCGCGTTCATATCCTGATCAAGCCGACGCTGCCGGACATCCAGACAAACCTCGTCATTTTGACCGACCGGCGTACCTATCACCTCGAGCTCGTCTCTACCAAGCAGACCTACATGGCCTCGATTTCGTGGACGTATCCGACCGATACGCTCGTTGCGCTTCACAAGCAGAATGCCGCGGCTCAGGAAAATGAGCAGCGCGTCGCTGACCGTGGGGTTCGGCTCGACAACTTGAACTTCCGCTATCGCATCGAGGGCGATGACCCGCCCTGGCGTCCGCTCCGTGCCTTCGATGACGGCCGCAAGGTCTACATCCAGATGCCCTCGGGGCTATCACAAGGCGAGGCACCACCCTTGTTTGTCGCAGGCGCAGATGGCCGCCCCAACCTGGTGAACTACCGGGTACGGGGATCCTACTACATCGTGGATCGGATGTTCGCCGCCGCCGAACTTCGCCTAGGCGAAAACCCGCAGCGTATCGTGCGGATCATCCGCATTGACGCCCGACCGGTCTCGCAGACTTTCAGCGCCGGGAGCGCCTCGTGACGAACCGGCCGGACCAGGACCCTCTGGAGCCGTTGGAATTGCGGGCGCGGCCGAGGCCAATTCGGCGTCTCAACAGGCGGGCTCTGATGGTCGGCTGCGCGGTAGCCGCGCTGTTGATCGCCGGTGCGACGATCGTTGCGCTTCGCCCCCCGAGGGTATTCAAAGGAACGGAGCACACCGAGCTCTACAACACCGACCGGAAGCAGACCGCCGACGGCTTAGACAAGCTGCCGAAGTCCTATGCCGAGCTGCCACCCTCAATTCCGCGGCTTGGCTCGCCATCACCCGGCGATATCGGGCGAGCCTTTGCCGAAAACGAAAAGAAGTCCGGTGTGTCTCCCGCGGGGGGCTTTGGCACCAATCCGGAAGAGGATGCCGAAAGAGCCGAGCGCGTCCGCCAGATGCGTATCGCCCAACAAGCCAAGGAGTCGGGGCTATTTGTTCGGCTGTCGGAGAAGCCGGAAAAGAGTAAGCAGGCAAGCGCGACTGCTCTGCCGGCGAGTCCTCCGTCTGCGTTCCGTCCACCTAGCGTCGGGCCGACGCCCTCCGCTGCCGAGCTGGCAAAGGCTGCACAAGGCTTGATCGACCGGTCCAGCGAAATCATTCCCTCATCTCAGGCGCGCAAGCTTGCCTTTGTGAACGCGAAGGCCGATACCGAGACGACCAATCCTCATGCCCTTGCGCCGCCACTCTCTACCTACGCCGTGATGGCGGGATCCATCATTCCGGCTAGCCTTATCACCGGTTTGAATTCGGACTTGCCGGGCGCGACGATCGCTCAGGTCACCGAGAACGTGTACGACACGGTGACAGGCGAGCATCTGCTAGTTCCGCAGGGGACGCGGCTCGTGGGAAAATACGATAGCGTCGTCGCGTTTGGCCAGAAACGCGCGCTGGTGGTGTGGTCACGGCTCATTTTGCCGAACGGTAATTCGATCGTGATCGAGAACCTTCCGGCAACCGATGTGTCCGGCTATGCCGGACTCGAGGACGAGGTTGATTTCCACACCTGGCAGCTGCTCAAGGGCGTGGCCCTGGCGACACTGATTGGGGTGGGGTCCCAGCTCTCGATCGGCAATGACGAGAGCGATCTCATCAAGGCACTGCGTGAAAGCACTGAGCAGACGACAAATCGCGCGGGCCAGCGTGTTGTGGAGCGAGAGCTCGATGTTCAGCCGACGATTACGGTGCGGCCGGGATGGCCGTTGCGGGTAATTGTTTCAAAGGATCTCGCGCTGAAGGCATACCAAGAGGTCCAAACGGCGGCGAAGGGCAGGTGATGGCATGAAGCTTGCGAAGCTACCCGAGCGGACACCGGTCAAGATGAACATTGTCCTAGCGCCGAGCCTTGCGAAGCGGCTGCGCGAGTATGCGGATTTTTATGCGGAGACTTATGGCAGCCGGGAGGAGGTGGCCGAGCTGATACCGTTTATGCTTGATGCATTTCTGGACGGCGATGCAGATTTCAGGAAAAACAGGAAAGTCACGCGCGACGAGCCAAAAGCCTCTTCGTCCTGACCTGCGCTTGATCGCTCAATTCGAGACCTGCTCGAGCGATGTGATCGACTGCTTCACTGCCCGAGCTGCTTTCTCGAGCTTCTCGAGTAGTCTTTTCAAATCCCATACAGTCACCTCTTCCATGTGAAGATTATCGCTGGCCAAGAACGTTTCGACTAGTTCATCGATGTGGATCATCTTCTTCGAAGAACATGACGCGCTGCCATTTGCAGCCGATGAAATCTGTCCGTCTGCTGAAAAACCGATTTCCACCGAAACGGCATTGAGAACCGCGCGTTCGATTAGCTCTGACGGAATCTCAACCGACGACACAATCTGGCCCGTCAGTACGTCTCGATAACCTACATTCGTAATCGATCGGCCGCTTTCGACGAACGGACCGAGGCGCAGCTCTATCGTATCTGGCGGCATCAGAACCTCATTTTTAGGGACCGCGAAAGCTACGCGTTTTATGACTTATAGTCTATGGGCTGACCGCGCAGTTTCCTTTGGTTTCCCTGCATGTGTTTGCGGGACCGAGTCGGCCTAAATATCCAAGGATTGCGCCGAGCAAGAAAACTCAGCCAAGAAGAGCTGGCTCATAGGTCCAAGATCCATCAGACCTATTTAAGTGGTGTCGAGACTGGGAAGAGAAATCCCTCTCTTTTGGTACTTGAACGCTTAGCCAAGGCTTTGGATGTCGACCCGGAGGAGCTGTTTCGTCGTCGACGACGGCGGCCTGGCGGAGCCGCTGACTCTTAATCAGCGGGTCCCAGGTTCGAGCCCTGGTGCGCCCACCAAGCTTTTCAATAGCTTAGGGACCTCTCGCAGCGGCCATTCCGACAGGCGGTCGCCGTTTGCACGGCGCGTCATCCGAGCCAGCGCTTGCGACGCTTGTAGTGCTTCACGTCGCGAAATGATTTTCGTCGGTCACCGGCAACGCCAAGGTAGAACTCCTTGACGTCCTCATTTGCTGCGAGCGCCCGCGCCTCGCCGTCCATCACCACGCGGCCATTTTCGAGGATATAGCCGTGACTCGCGTATTTGAGCGCCATATTGGTGTTCTGCTCGGCGAGAAGAAAGGAAACATCTTCCTTGACGTTGAGATCCTTCACGATCTCGAAGATCTCCTCCACGATCTGCGGCGCAAGGCCCATCGACGGTTCGTCGAGCAGGATCATCTTCGGGCGCGACATCAGCGCGCGTCCGATCACGCACATCTGCTGTTCCCCGCCTGACGTATAACCGGCGGTGGAACCACGTCGCTCTCCGAGGCGGGGGAAATAAGCATAGACCCGCTCAAGGTCTTGCGCGATTGCTGACCTGCCGTCCCTGCGCGTGAAGGCGCCAGTCAGGAGATTCTCTTCGATCGTGAGGTGAGGGAAGGCACGTCGCCCCTCCATCACCTGAATGCAACCGCGCTGCACCAGATCGTTTGGCGAGAGGGACTTCACCTCGATTCCGTCGAACAGAATCGACCCCTTGGTGACTTCGCCGCGCTCTGCATGCAGCAGATTCGAGATCGCCTTCAGGGTCGTGGTCTTGCCGGCACCGTTGGCGCCGAGAAGTGCGACAATCGCGCCCCGCGAGACCTCCAGCGATACGCCTTTTAGCACGAGGATGACGTGATCGTAGACAACCTCGATATTGTTGACCGACAGAACCAAAGCTGGCGCTTCCGTCGCCGTGGCGACGACTTTGGGTATCGACACGCGCAGACCTCTCCAAACGGGGTGGCCGGATTCGGGAGCCGGTAAACCAGCTCCCGGATCGCTTACAGGTACTCAGCTCTCTTTCGTGCAATCGCGCGGCTGGATCTTCTTATCGGCCGCATATTTCGTGGAAACGTCGGCGACGAGCGGGTCGATGAGCGATTCGTCAGCCGTGTACCAGTCGGAGATCACCTTCCAGGCCTTGCCATCCCACTGTTGTACGCGCCCATCGCGCGTGCCCTCGTGGTCGGAGCACGAGATCCTGATCGGCTTCAACATTCCCTCGAAGCCGAGCTCCTTGATGCGTGCATCGGAGAGATTGAGGTTCTCAAGGCCCCACCGGACCTGTTCGCCGGTGAGCGGCTTCTGGCCGAACTTCTCCTGCGCCTTGCGGATCGCCTCCACGCCGAGCATGGCATTGACTATCCCGCGGTTGTAGAGAACCTCGCCGACCTTGCCAGGTTCTGTTGAACCTTTACCCTTGGCGTAGACGTATTTCGCTATGTCGGCATGCACGGGAAACTTACCAGCGCCATGCTGAAGCATCAGCGACTTGTAGCCTGTGGCCTGATCGCCTGCGGGGGTGACATCCGGCTCTGCACCCGACCACCAGACGCCGATCATCTTCTCGCGCGGATAGGCGACCGCCGCCGCTTCCTTGACTGCCGTGCTGTTCATGACGCCCCAGCCCCAGACCAGGACATAGTCCGGCCGGTTCTGGCGGATCGCCAGCCATTGCGACTTCTGTTCGACACCGGGGTGCGTGACCGGGATCGGGGTAAACTCAAAGCCGTACTTCTTTGCCAGCACGTGAAGCATGGGGATCGGCTCCTTGCCGTACGGGCTGTCGTGATACAACAGCGAAATCTTCTGGCCCTTGAGCTTGTCGAACCCGCCAAGCTCGTTGGCGACGTGCTGGATTGCGATATCGGCCGCGGACCAATAGGTGCCGAGCAATGGGAAGTTGTACGCGAACACCGCGCCGTTCTTTGAGTCGGCACGGCCGTACCCCATCGTGATGATCGGGATCTTGTCCGTTTGCGTTTTTTCGGTGAGGGCGAAGGTGATGCCGGTCGACAGCGGATTGATGAAGGCCGCGCCGGTCGGCCCCTTGCCCTTGAGGCGCTCATAGCACTCGACGCCCTTGTCGGTGGCGTAACTGGTCTCGCATTCTTCGACCAGAAGCTTGACGCCGTTGATGCCATCGTCGCGCTCGTTGACCAGGTTGTAGTAGTCGGCAACGCCGTTTGCATAGGGTGCGCCGTTCACGGCGTACGGTCCTGTCCGGTAGGACAGTATCGGGACGAACTGCTCGTTTTGCGCTGCGGCCGGTGCGGCAAACGGCGCGCCCGACAGGACGGCCGCCGCCAGTATCAATACATTGCGTGCAATAGCTGCCATGCTGATATCCTCCTGTTTGAGCCCCTCTTTTTGCGTCCGGGGCTTCGTTGTCCTTCCTCCTCTACCTGCGGCCGCTATCCGCGTCGCGATGCAGGCGCGACCGCTGCTTCAATAAGGAAACGGCCAAAGTCTGAGCTTCTCCTTGCCGATCGATATCAGCCGGGCGAACCCATGGGGCTCCTTGATCAGAAGATAGCAGATCAACGATCCGAAGATGATGAATTCGAAGTGAGTGATCGTTTCGGTCGACAATGGCACGCCGAGCTCGGTTGGAACGAGGTTCAGCAGGATCGGCACGATCAGGATGAAAGCCGCCCCGACGAATGAACCCATGATCGATCCGAGCCCGCCGATGATGACCATGAATAGAAGCTCCAGCGAACGGTCGATCGAGAACGCAAGCGGCTCCCATGAACCGAGGTAGACGAACGCCCAGAGTGCGCCCGCAACGCCAACGATGAATGAAGAGACCGCGAAAGCCGTGAGCTTTGCATAGAGCGGCCGGATACCGATCAGTTCGGCGGCGATATCCATGTCGCGGATCGCCATCCACTGTCTGCCAAGATTGCTGCGAATGAGGTTCTTCGCCAACACCGCGATGACAACCACGAAAAGCAGGCAGAGCAGGTAGCGCTCCACCGGCGTGCGAACGACCAGGCCGAAGAAATCCAGTACCGGCGCATTCACCGATCCCGACGGGGCGTAATTGGTGAACCACGGGATGCGCAGGAATACCCAATCGAAGAAGAACTGCGCGGCGAGCGTTGCAACCGCCAGATAGAGGCCCTTGATCCGCAGACTGGGAATGCCGAACAGGATTCCGACACAAGCCGCCATCAGCCCGCCAAGCAGAATGGATGCCAGCACCGGCAATGGCGGGATCGAGATCGCGAAGCCGAGAAAGCCGAGCGGGATGTGAACGCCTGTCGCTAGCTTGTAGGCGGAATAGGCGCCGATGGCCATGAACGCGCCGCTGCCGAGCGAGATCTGGCCGCAATAACCGACGAGAATGTTGGTCCCGATGGCGGCGAGCGCCAGGATAAGGAAGGGCAGCAGGATGGCCCACAACAGATACTCGCTGCGGAACGGCCAGATATGGAAAGTGGCCAACACCGGCACGCCGATGAAGGCGATACCGAGCAAGACAGCGAGCACAATACGGTCCTGACGAACAGGGAAGATCGCCATGTCCTCCGCGTAAGTCGTCTTGAACTGGCCAGCCTCGCGATAAAGCACAACGAAATCCTCGTCTCAGATGCGTTCGATGATCCGCTCGCCGAACAGACCCTGCGGCCGCACGAGCAGCAGCGCCAACGCCAGCACATAGGCAAACCAATATTCGATACCGCCGCCGATGGACGGCCCCAGGTAAACCTCTGCGATCTTCTCACCCGCCCCAACGATGAGCCCGCCGACAATGGCCCCCGGAATGGAGGTGAGGCCCCCGATGATCAGAACCGGAAGGGCCTTCAGTGCGAGAAAGGTGATGGAGAACTGCACACCAAGCTTGGTACCCCACACGGTCGCCGCGACCAGCGCAACGAGACCGGCGGCAAGCCAGACCACGAACCAAATCCAACTGATTGGAATCCCGACCGAGTGGGCTGCCAAATGGTCGTCGGCCACAGCCCTGAGTGCGCGACCGGTCCTGGTACGTTGAAAGAAGATCGCAAGTCCGGCGACGAGGATGCCCGCGATCAACGCACCCCAGAGATCCAGCTTGTTGATCAGAATTCCACCGGGGAAGAGGTCCTCAAACACAAACCAGGCGTCCGTCGGGAACAGCCGCAATGGGTAGACATCCGACCCGAAGATCATCTCCGCCACGCCCTCGATGACGAATGTCACGCCGATCGTCGACATGAACAGCGTGAGGGCGTCCTGGTTGACGAGGGGTCCGATCACAAGCCGCTCGATCAGCCAGGCGGTCGCCGCCATGATAACGGCGGCAAAACCGATACCCAGTACGATCGCGGCCCACAGTGGAAAGCCGTTGGCAATCAGCAGATCGAGAGCGCGAACCAGCGCCAGCCCAGCGAGCAATACCATTGCGCCCTGGGCGTAATTGAACACGCCAGATGCCTTGAAGATCAGCACGAAGCCGAGCGCGACCAGCGAATAGAGCACGCCGGACATCAATCCGCCGATCAAGATCTCCAGAAACTGGCCCAATGCGACCACGAACGCTCCTCAGTGTGCAACGCCAAGATAGGCCTCGATGACGGCCTGGCTTTTCTTCACCTCGTCGGGCGTGCCGTCGGCGATCTTGACGCCGTAATCGAGCACCGCCACTCGATCCGAGAGATCCATGACCACAGCCATGTCGTGCTCGATCAGCGCAATTGTCGTGCCGTAATGGCTGTTCACATCGATGATGAACCGCGACATGTCCTCCTTCTCCTCGAGATTCATGCCTGCCATGGGCTCGTCGAGGAGAAGAAGGTCGGGCTCCATCGCGAGAGCACGACCAAGTTCGACGCGTTTCTGCAAGCCGTATGGCAAGCGCCCGACAGGCACCTTGCGGATCGACTCGATCTCCAGGAAGTCGATAATCTCCTCGACCCGGTGCCGATGCCCGATCTCCTCTGCCAGAGCAGGGCCGTAACGCAGCATCTGCCACAACAAGCCCCGGCGCACCTTCAAGCTTCGACCAGCCATGATGTTGTCGAGCGCGCTCATTCCCTTGAACAGGGCGACGTTCTGAAAGGTGCGCCCGATACCGCCGCGGGCGGCCTCGAAAGGCTGCATCCTGGCCCGGGTGCGCCCCTTGAAGGTGATGGTGCCATGATCAGGGTGATAGAAACCGTTGATGACATTGAGCATCGAGGTCTTGCCGGCGCCGTTGGGGCCGATGATGGCTCGAATTTCGCCTTTTCTCACGTTGAACGAAACGTCCCTCAGCGCCCTGACGCCGCCGAAGGCCAGCGCTACGCCCTCGACCTGGAGCAAGATCTCGTTTGTGTCCGGCGCTCTCATGCTGCCTTCCCTAAGGGGTCCGCCGAACCAGCGGCGTGCATGTCGCGGATCTTGATCCGAGCCGCGATCGTGCCCTTGCGGCCATCCTCAAAAGTGACTTCAGTGGAAATGTCGGCCTCATGCGAGCCGTCGTAGAGTGCCGCGAGCAGTGGCGCATAGCGTTCAGCAATGAACCGGCGGCGCACCTTCTGCGTGCGGGTCAATTCGCCGTCATCTGCGTCAAGCTCCTTGTGCAAAATGAGGAAGCGGCGAATTTGAGCGCCCGCCAGCGCCTTTTCCTTGACGAGAGAGTGGTTCACCCTCGCAACATCTTCCGCCACCATGTTGTAGACCAGCGGATGCCCGGCAAGCTCCTGATAGGAGCCATAGGCGATATTGTTTCGCTCCGCCCAATTCGCGACAGCGACCGGGTCGATGTTGATCATGGCGCAAACGAACTCTCTTGAGTCGCCGAAAGTGATTGCTTCCTTGATATTGGGAAAGAACTTCAGTTTGTTCTCAAGGTACTTCGGCGCAATCATCGTGCCGTCAGCCAGCCAACCGACGTCCTTCGCGCGATCGATGATCTTTAGATGGCCGGTCTTCTCGTCAAAAAAGCCCGCATCCCCGGTCTTGACATAACCGTCGGATGTCATGGTTTCCGCGGTCTTTGCCGGGTCCTTGAAATATCCCATGAACATGCCAGGCGAGCGAAACTGCACTTCGCCCGATTCCGCGATGCGGATGTCGACGTTCGGCGCCGCCGGACCAACCGTATCGGGGTAGATCTCGCCATCTGGCTGGCACGTCACGTACAGGAACGCTTCGGTCTGGCCGTAGAGCTGCTTCAGATTTAGTCCGATCGAGCGGTAGAACGCGAACAGATCCGGACCGATGGCCTCGCCTGCAGTGTACGCGACGCGCACCCGGGACAGGCCGAGAACGTTCTTGAGAGGCTCGTAGACCAGCAAGCGCCCGAGCGCATAGAGCAACCGGCCCCGCAGCGGCACCGGTTTTCCGGTCAACACCTGCTCGCCATACCGGCGTGCCACGTCGAGAAAGTAGTTGAACATTCGCCGCTTGACCGGCGCAGCGTCCTCCATGCGGATCATCAGGCGCGTCAGCATGGCCTCAAAACCACGCGGCGGTGCGAAATAGAAGGTCGGTCCGATCTCACGCCGGTCCTGTTCGATCGTTTCACTGCTCTCGGGACACGCCGTGCAGAAGCCGGCGACAAGGCCTTGCACATAGTTGAGGTAATGATCGCCCACCCAGGCCAGTGGCAGATAAGCGAATACCACGTCGTGGTCGGCCAGTCTGTCGAACCTGGTGGTATCCGTCGCGGCATCAATGCAGCCTCGCGTCGACAGCACGACGCCCTTCGACGCGCCAGTCGTTCCCGAGGTGTAGAGGATGACCGCGATGTCAGAACCATCACCCTGCCGGACGAATTCATCCATCTGTCCACCGAGCGCCGGATCTGCCGTCAGCGCTGCGCGACCATCTTCGATGACATCGTCGATTGCGATCAGCCGGCCGTCGTCGTAGCCATCAAGGCCGCGCGTCTCGTCATAGACAATCTTTTGAAGGTGCGGCACTCGGTCGGATACAGACAAGATTTTGTCGACTTGCTCCTGATCCTGTGCTGCAACAAACCTTGCTTCGGCGTGAGCGAGAACAAAGGCAAGCTCGTCAGCCACTGCATCCGAGTAAACCGGGACCGGAATCGCTCGCAGCGCCTGCGCTGCCATGAGGGTCCAGTAGAGCTTCGGTCGATTGGAACCTACTACCGCGATCTTCTCTCCTGGCTGCAGTCCAAGTCGATGCAAGCCCGCGGCGTAAGCCCGAACGATCGCAGCGACCCGGGCCCAGGTCCACGTCTGCCAGATGCCAAGATCCTTGTGCCGAAACGCCGGACGCGTGCCGAACTGCGTTGCATTGCGCAGAAGCAATTTGGGGAACGTATCAAACGATCCGCCACCGGCCATGTCGCTCTCGATCCCAAAAACCGGCGCGTTGGTTCACGCCTGCTTATGGTGACGCCGCGCCCTTTCCGGGAAGCAGCCATGCGAACGCCGCATGTTCCAACATTACAACGGATCGATAGTCCGACAAGTCCCGGTTTGCCGGACCGTGGCCGTCCGCGCGGTGGGTCATTCAAGGGCCCGCCTGCCGATCACCGATTGCGGTATTGACGACTAAACTCGAGTATCCAGATTTATGTTGCGCTGCGATATTGAAGCTGCGCTGCATTCCGACATTGCGAGTTCAACGCAGGTTTGACGAGCTTCTTGTCGGAACATACATTGATCTTCCAAGTAAATCGCATGCCTCTTAATCAGCGGGTCCCAGGTTCGAGCCCTGGTGCGCCCACCAAATAAAATCAATTGCTTGCAGCGATTGAGCATCAGAACGGACTTTTCAGTTGGACGTTTTCGACGTCCAACTGCAAGCGAAGTTCTTGTCAAGTAAATCGGGCAACTGCTGTGTGCGAGAACCGATGGTTCCACGCTCAAGCTTGCGATCCTGAGACTGTGCGGACCAGCTTGCGAAGTAAGCCGAGAGGCGGGACCAACGATGTGGTCACTCTCAGGAGCGCGTGTTTTGATCCTCAAGCTGCGCCACGAGCCAGTCTGCAAAGGCTCGTACCGCAGATCTCTGTCGGCTGGCGCGCGGGTAAATCAGCCGATGGCCGACGTAGCGGATATCGTTGGCGCGTCCTGTCAGCGGCGCTACTAATCGCCCGCTTCCCAGTTCGCGTTCGGCCAGAAGCGTTGATTCCAACGCCACTCCCAATCCCTCCGCAGCCGTTGCGATTGCCAGAAAGCTGCGATCGAACCTCATGCCGTGGAGTGCAGGGGCTTCCAATCCGTTGGCGGTGAACCATTGATGCCACTGCACCTGCTTCACATCGGAGCGGATTAGCGTCTGATCGAGGAGATCGGTAGGCTTCCGTATCGATTTTGCGAGCGCAGGGGAGCAGAGCGGAGTGACTGTCTCCTCCGGCAGAGGGACAATTTCGACGCCCTCCGCGCGCGGCGGACCGTAGACGATGTCGATATCGAAATCGTCGTTGCTGAAGCGCGCATAGTCCGTGCTGGCGGCCAGCCGCACTTCGAGCTTCGGATAAGCGGCGAGAAACTGTGCGAGCCGCGGCGCCAGCCATTGCGCGGCAAAGCTTGGCGCGGAGTGCACGCGCACCAATTGCGGTCCGCGCGCGGCAACTTCCTCGAGACCACGGCGGAGCTGATCGAATGCCGCTCCCGTGTGCCGCATCAGATTTTCGCCGGCTGGCGTGAGCCGCACCGATCGCGCGCTGCGCTCGAACAGAACGGTGCGAAGCGTGTCCTCCAGCTTGCGGATCGCATGACTGACGGCACTCGGCGTCAGGTGAAGCTCATTCGCCGCATCGCGGAATGATCCCGTCCGAGCAGCGGCTTCAAAGGCGCGAATTGCTGATATCGGGACATTCGACAGCATTCCATAAGTGAACCAGATTCATCGATCCGTGACAACTGTGCGTTTGTCTGTTGTGCGTCCGCGGGGCATTTCTAGCCTTGCCAAGGAAAAACAATTTGCGGGAGGAACTGATGCTGCTCAGCGGTAAGACGGCCATCATTTCGGGCGCGGCATCGCCGCGCGGCATCGGGCTGGCCACGGCACGGCGGTTTGCCGCCGAGGGCGCTCGGGTCGCCATTCTGGATATCGACGCCGACGCTGCGGCGGATGCTGCGGTATCCCTTGGAAAATGCCACATCGGACTTCAGTGCGACGTCGCCGACAAATCATCCTGCGAGCAGGCGGTGGCCCGAGTGATCGAATTCTTAGGCGGCGTCGATATTCTGATCAACAATGCCGGCATCACCCAGCCGGTCAAGTTCCTACAGATCTCGGCGGCCGATTGGGATCGCATCCAGGACGTCAATCTGAAGGGTGTTCTGTTCCTCTCCCAGGCTGTGATCCCCCATATGCGCGCACGGAAGTCTGGATCGATTGCCTGCATGTCGTCGGTTTCGGCCCAGCGTGGCGGCGGAATTTTTGGCGGCCCGCATTATTCGGCGGCCAAGGCTGGAGTGCTCGGTCTCGCCAAGGCGATGGCCCGTGAGTTCGGCCCAGACGGCATCCGCGTTAATTGCGTCACGCCCGGCCTGATCGGCACCGATATCACCGCAGGCAAGCTGACCGACGAGATGAGGGCGAAGATCCTGGAAGGTATTCCGCTCAATCGTCTCGGCACGGCTGAAGACGTCGCCGGCATCTACACCTTCCTGGCCTCGGATCTATCTGCCTACGTCACGGGTGCGGTCATTGATGTCAATGGCGGCATGCTTATCCACTGAGCGAGCGAGACAGGGCCAAATCGATGGAAACACTAACCAATGTGCCAAAGCTGGCGGATCGCGCATACAACATTCGCCGCAACGCGCTGCGCATGGGTGAAGTCCAGGGTCAGGGTTACATCGCGCAGGCGCTGGATATCTCCGACGTTCTCGCCGTGGCCTATTTTCACGCCATGCGCTATCGGCCGGAAGATCCGTCCTGGGAGGAACGCGACCGCTTCCTCCTCTCAAACGGGCACTACGCGATCGCGCTCTATGCGGCTTTGATCGAGGCGGGGATCGTCCCCGAGGAGGAGCTCGAAACCTACGGCAGCGACGAGAGCCGCCTGCCGATGTCGGGCATGGCCTCCTACACGCCCGGAATGGAAATGTCGGGCGGCTCGCTCGGGCTTGGGCTCAGCATCGCCGTTGGCATGGGCCTCGGGCTCAAGCGTAAGAAATCCGACGCGCGGGTGTACACGTTGTTTTCCGACGGCGAGCTCGATGAAGGCTCGGTCTGGGAAGCCATCCAGTCGGCGGGCCATTACAAGCTGGACAATCTGATCGGAATCGTCGACGTCAACAATCAGCAGGCGGACGGTCCTTCGACGCAGGTCATGGCGTTCGAGCCGCTGGTCGAGAAGCTTCACGCTTTCGGCTGGTTCGTGCAGCGCATTGACGGCAATGATCTCGATGCCGTGGTTGCCGCGTTCGATGTCGCCAAGTCTCATCCCGCGCCCAAGCCACGGATGATCGTCGCCGACACGCTGATGGGCAAGGGCGTTCCTTTCCTGGAGCAGCGCGAGAAGAACCATTTCATCCGGGTCGAGCAGCACGAATGGCAGCTCGCGCTGGCCGCGCTGGAAGCCGGGAGGCAGGCATGAAGACCGCCAGATCAGCACCGCAGCCGGGCAAGCCGCGCCTGACCACCTCGGCCATGATCGCCTCGATCGCGGCGGAGGGACAGAAGACGAAGCCGGCGCCGTTCGGACACGCGCTCGTCGAGCTCGCGCGCAGCCGCCCCGATGTGGTCGGCATGACGGCCGATCTCGGCAAATACACCGACCTGCACATCTTTGCGAAGGAATTTCCGGACCGCTATTACCAGATGGGCATGGCCGAGCAGCTTCTGTTCGGCGCGGCCTCAGGTCTTGCCGCCGAAGGCTTCATGCCGTTCGCGACCACCTACGCGGTGTTCGCATCGCGGCGCGCTTACGACTTCATACACCAGACGATTGCGGAGGAAGACCGCAATGTGAAGATCGTCTGCGCATTGCCGGGCCTGACCTCGGGCTATGGTCCGAGCCATCAGGCCGCCGAGGATCTCGCGCTGTTTCGCGCGATGCCGAACATGACGGTCATCGATCCCTGCGATGCCCATGAAATCGAGCAGCTGGTGCCCGCGATCGCGGCACATCAGGGGCCGGTCTACATGCGCCTCCTGCGTGGTCAGGTGCCGGTCGTGCTGGACGAATATGATTACAGGTTCGAGCTCGGCAAGGCCAAGGTGATCCGTGACGGGAAGGATGTCCTGATCATCTCATCCGGCATCATGACCATGCGTGCGCTCGAGGCCGTGCAAGTCCTTAAAAACGACAGCGTCGATGCTGCGGTGCTCCACGTTCCGACCATCAAGCCGCTCGATGCCGAGACGATACTGCACGAAGCCGGCAAGTCGGGCCGCCTGGTCGTCGTCGCCGAAAACCACACGACCATCGGTGGCCTCGGCGAGGCCATAGCCGCACTTTTGATGCGTTCAGGCGTCCATCCGCCTTTCCGCCAGATTGCATTGCCTGACGAATTTCTTCACGCCGGCGCACTTCCGACGCTGCACGACCGCTACGGCATTTCCACCGCAGAGGTCGTAAGGCAGATCAAGCTGTGGCTCTAGCGCACCGGCACTGAACGCCAATCAGGCCAAGCCCGAGTGAGGAGTTGCGCCCGCTGCATGTCGCGGCGGGCGAGTGATGGCCTCTTGCCCGAATGCGGGCGGTCGAGGAGCCCGGAAAAGCGGAAGACCAGTGCAGGCTGATGCAGCCGGCACAACGTCAACACAGGATCAGGAGGAAAAACATGACTGTCTCGAAACCCGGACGCATCAGCCGCCGTTCGCTATTGCTGGCGGCCAGTGCCGCACCTCTCTGCGGGATTCTGACCCGCCCGGCATCAGCCGCCGAGTTCGTCTACAAGTTCGCCACCGGGCAGGATCCGACCCATCCGGTGAATGTCCGAGCCCAAGAGGCGATCGACCGTATCCGCGAAGCGACCAGCGGCCGGCTGGAGATCAGGCTGTTCCCGGCCAACCAGCTGGGTTCCGACACCGAACTGCTGACTCAGGTTCGCAGCGGTGGCGTCGAGTTCTTTAATCAATCGTCCTCGATCCTCGCCACCCTGGTGCCGAGCGCGGGCATCGTGAACACGGGCTTCGCGTTCGCCGATTACGACAGCGTGTGGAAGGCGATGGACGGCGACCTCGGCACCTACATCCGGGCGCAGATCGCCAAGACACCGATCATGGCGGTGTCGAAGGCCTGGGACAACGGGTTCCGCCAGGTGACCTCGTCCGGCCGCGAGATCCGCACCCCGGATGATCTGAAGAATTTCCAGATCCGCGTTCCGCCCGCGCCGCTGCTCACTTCGCTCTTCAAGGCGCTCGGCGCCGGGCCGACGCCGATCAACTTCAACGAGGTTTATTCCGCTCTGCAGACCAAGGTCGTCGATGGCCAGGAGAATCCGTTGCCCATCATCGCGACCGCGCGGCTCTATGAGGTGCAGAGCACGTGCAGCCTGACGGGGCACGTCTGGGACGGCTACTGGATCCTTGGCAACAAGCGCGCCTTCGAGCGCCTGCCCAAGGACGTGCAGGAGATCGTGACACGCGAGCTTGACCGCTCGGCCATCGATCAGCGCGCCGACATCGCAAAGCTCAGCCAGTCGCTGCGCACCGATCTCTCGGCCAAGGGTCTCAAATTCATCGACGTCGATCGCGCCGCCTTCCGTCAGGCCTTGTCTAAAACCAGCTTCTACGCCGACTGGAAAGCCAAGTTTGGCGAGGAGGCATGGTCCCAGCTCGAAAAAGCGGCGGGCCAGCTATCATGACCAGCATGAGCCATACGCCGCGTGTCGATGCCGGATTGGCGGCCGGCGTGTCGCAGGCAGGCCGGCGCCGTTGGGTGATAACGGCGAACACGGTGCTTGGTCATATCGTCGCGGTCCCGGCAGCACTGCTCGTGCTGGCGGAGATTGCGGTACTGTCTGCCGGCATCGTGGGGCGATACGTGTTCCGCTCGCCGATCATCTGGTCCGACGAACTCGCGGGCATTCTCTTCCTCTGGCTCGCCATGTTCGGTTCCGTGATTGCGTTCCAGCGCGGCGAGCACATGCGGATGACCGCGATCGTCGGCGTTCTCAGTGCTGAGGTTCGAGCGTTTCTGGACGTCGTCGCGGCCGCGGCGTCGCTTGCATTTCTCGTCCTCGTCGTCTGGCCCGCCTATGAATTCGCCGCAGACGAGGCATTCGTCACCACGCCGGCGCTCGAGATCGTCAATAGCTGGCGTGCGGCGGCTTTGCCGATCGGGATTGGATTGATGCTGATCGCAGCGGTTCTCCGACTCATCCGCATCGCGAGCCCGCGCAGCCTGCTGGCGTCCTTGGCGATCGTCGCGGGCATCATCGCGACGTTCGTTCTGCTGGCGCCGGTCTTGAAGCCGCTCGGCAATCTGAATCTTCTGATTTTCTTCGTTGTCGTGGTTGGCGCCATGGTCTTCGCGGCCGTGCCGATCGCGTTCGCGTTCGGCCTCGCCACGGTCGGCTATCTCGCCCTGACAACCAGCACGCCCGACGTGGTGATGATCGGACGAATGGATGAGGGCATGAGCCACCTGACCCTGCTTGCGGTGCCTCTCTTCGTCTTTCTCGGCCTTCTGATCGAGATGACGGGCATGGCGCGCGCCATGGTCAGCTTCCTGGCGAGCCTCTTAGGCCACGTGCGCGGCGGATTGCACTACGTGCTGGTCGGGGCGATGTATCTGGTCTCTGGCATTTCCGGCTCCAAGGCGGCGGACATGGCTGCGGTAGCTCCGGTGTTGTTTCCCGAGATGCGGCAGCGGGGAGCCAAGCCAGGCGATCTGGTTGCGCTTCTCGCGGCAACCGGCGCGCAAACCGAGACGATCCCGCCGTCACTGGTTCTAATCACGATCGGCTCGGTCACCGGCGTTTCGATCTCGGCCCTGTTCACCGGCGGCTTGCTTCCGGGCGTCGTGCTTGCCGTCATGCTCGCGGCCGTGGTGTGGTGGCGATACCGCCGCGAGGATCTGTCTCACGTCAAGCAGGCGACGGGGCGGCAGATCGGCCGCGCTTTTGTCATTGCGATACCCGCCATCGCGCTGCCATTCGTGATCCGGACCGCTGTCGTCGAAGGCGTCGCAACGGCAACGGAGGTCTCTACCATCGGCATCCTGTACTCGGCCTGCGCGGGTCTCTTCATCTACCGCCAGTTCGACTGGCGCCGCATCTATCCGATGCTGGTCGAGACAGCCTCGCTGTCAGGGGCGATTCTGCTCATCATCGGCGCGGCGACAGGCATGGCCTGGGCGCTGACCCAATCGGGATTTTCTGCCTCTCTGGCCAAGTTCATGACCACCCTTCCGGGCGGAGTCCCAGTCTTCCTGGCCGTGACGATCGTGACCTTCGTGATCCTGGGCAGCGTGCTGGAAGGGATTCCGGCAATCGTTCTGTTTGGTCCGCTTCTCTTCCCGATCGCGCGGCAGGTCGGGGTGCACGATGTGCACTACGCGATGGTCGTCGTTCTCGCCATGGGCATCGGACTGTTCGCGCCCCCGTTCGGTGTCGGCTATTACGCGGCCTGCGCCATCAGCCGCATCAATCCGGACGAAGGCATGAAACCCATCGTGGGCTACATGATCGCACTCTTGATCGGCACACTGATTGTTGCCGCCGTGCCCTGGCTGTCGATCGGCTTCCTTTGACAACATGGCCGGACGCCTCGCGGGACAAATCCCGAGGCGCCTCGTCAAGCGAATTTCGGCAGATGCAGCGGGAGGCGCTGCGGGTGACTTCGGTCGGCAAGGGCCATAAGTTTGCCGTTCTGCCATTCGGATCGGAATCTCTTCGATGTCGCCGTGGCGGCGTCGTACAATGGAAAAGCCGCCTGGATTGCCGATATGGCGGCCGCGGACCGTGCGTCGCCGCTGGTGTGGCGGCGGCGGCGCGGCATCCTGCTTGACGGGCTCGGTACCGGTTACGTGCTCCCTGTGGCCGAAGCCTGGCCCGAAGGTCCGCCGTGCACGGATTGTGCCGACCTCCGCCGCACTGCTGCGCGGCTGCGCTGGCGCGAAGCCTGCGCCCATCACTGGTGGCGGAGCTATCTTGCAGCTCAGGATCCGGTTGGATGCCGATTAGGCGCTGCGACGCTCCCAAATGCTAATCACCGATCCCTCGGCTTAGAGGGGCAACATTGCCGGCCGAATGACAATGTGTACGTTGCGTACAAAGTTGGTCCTTTCCACACGTCGCCAGATTCAGTAGCAATCCACGTGCTGCGCTTGCTTCGCAAAATTGTCGATGAGCTGGAGCTGCAAATGAGATCGTTGCGGGGTAATGAAATTGACTCGTGATCTTATTTGCAGACCCTTTGCAGCGCTTCGGTTTATCTTCCTCGCCGAGGACATCAGAGAACTTGGAATGGCGGCGTCGGCAAAGGTCCTTTCGAGGCTGAGTGGCATCAATATCGACGTTGAAACACGCAAGGACCTTGCTATTTTTTCCGTCCTTGGTCTGCTTGCTTCGTTAGGCTGCGCTTTGACATACGGTCTCGATATCAGCGCCGGTTTCTTCTAGCCGCAACGTCTGAGCAGGCGCTTGAACTCTTTTTTCCGGACCGACCACGATTTCAACTTCATCATTGGGCACATCGAGATGGCCATGCAGCAGCACCTCGACGACAGCAAAATCGATTCGAAAGCTGCAAGCTGTTTGATGGCACGCCTCGTGAGTAGGTCACGATGAAGAAGTACTATTTTGATATCCGCGACGGCAGCCAATTCATCAGCGATGATGAAGGCGTGGTGCTGCCGAACATCGAGTCTGCGCGGCAAGAGGCGACCAGTACGCTTTCGGAGATCACCCGCGATTGGGTCAGAGGCAGGCCGCAGCATCATATGGCAGTTGAAGTTCGCGATGATCATGGCCCCATCCTGGACGCGAGCGTTAGCTTCGTGCTGAAACTGCGCGCGACGTAAAAGCCATCGGTTGGGATCGAACTTGCAATTGTGGACGTCGATTAGCGGCAGAACACCAGGCGCACGAATATGATGCAGGCCTTGCGCTTTGAGCCGTCCGCGAGTAGGGGGCGGCCGGCCGCGGGGCACCCGAGAAGAATGCCGCCGCTGCCATTGGCGCAACTGACGACAAGACCCGTGGATCGGCGCAACGATGATCGACTGTGAAGTCCGCGCCTTCCGCTGGAAGGCCCGGCGGGTGGCGCCCGTCATCGACGGCTCTTTGGAGCAGCTGGAAGGTGCCGCGCGACTGCGGGATCAGCGGGCTAGTCCTGGTCAGCCTGACTTCCTCAAGGGCGACCCAACCGAGCTCTTCGCCTAGGCGAGCCAGGCCCAGATGCCGGAGAGGTTCGTTCCGCCCCTCGTGCAACCACTCGCGCCTGAGGTTCTTGAGGAATGGCGCCGATCAGGCGCGGCAGGCTGGCGCTCACCCTCGATGATCTGGATCCCCTGGCCGAGTCCCTCAGGGCTGCTTCAGTGGGCTTCCACCTGGAAGTGCCCGGCGGATGAGCGCAAGGCAGAGCTGCTCCTGGCCGACGGCCATCGCCTGGTATTCCCTGGTTTCGGACATGCAGACAGTACCCGCGATCCTGCCTGGGATGTGCGGCTCGATCGGCTCCTGGCACTCGCCAAGGGCGCCCAGGTTTGGGTCAAGCTGTCGGGCATCGGACGCGTCACAGATCGCTGGGCGCAGGCAGTAGCGGGAAGGATGCTGGAGGAGCTCGCGCCCGAACGGCTGCTCTGGGCGCCAGAGTGGCCGCACATCACAGCCGCTCACGCCTATGCGCCAACCTATGCGCAGACCCTGGAATGGCTCGACGAGCTCGTCCCGGGCGAGGACGCTCGAAAGCGGATCCTTGGCGACACGCCTGCCGCTCTCTACGGATTGCCATGACTGAGAACCGTAGAGCTACGGGAGATCACGAGGTGACCAGCTTGCGATTCTCATAGAGTGGCACGGCGAGCGCGTCGGTTGCCGGTCCGAGCAGGAAATAACGAACTGCGCGCCGGCGAACTAGGTTATGTAGGAGGTGCCCCAGGAGCAGAAACAAGCCGATAATCCACATTGCATGCAGAACCGGTTCGCAAGCGGATCGCGGTGCGTTGCCAAGGATACCGCATCTGCGATCGCATAGACCAGCAGTTGGAGCGCATTGCCGGCACGAATCAAGAGCCCGACCCGCAACCGAAGCCGGCCGGCGATCGCGCCGTGTACCGGAAACTTCACGACGCCCTGATCGCGTTGTCCCCTCTCGATCCGCAGCCGCGCGGCTACGGCTTTGAGAAATTCTTGACCAAAATGTTCAACTCCTTCAGTTTGAACGCCCGCGGTTCCTTCCGTCTGATCGGTGAGCAGATCGACGGCAGCTTCGAGCTGAATGGCCAGACCTATCTCGTCGAGGCCAAGTGGCAAAACCAGCAAACCGCTGTGAAGGACCTCCACGGCTTCCACGCCAAAATCGGCGAGAAGGCGGCTTGGACCCGCGGGCTGTTCGTCAGCTACATCGGATTCTCCGAGGACGGCCTGAAGGCCTTCGGGCGAGCGAAAAACATCATTTGCATGGACGGGTTCGACCTGTCGGAGACGTTGGGGCGAGAGCTGCCGCTCGACGTCGTATTGGAGCGCAAGGTCCGACATGCCGCTGAGACCGAGCAAGCATTCGCCAGGGTGCGTGACCTGTCCCAAAGCTCTGTTTCAGCCACCGGCACGAGCTCCTCAACGAGCGCGTTCGCGATCAAACTGCCGGGCATCCAGGCGACCTATCCGCGCACGCGTCCGGCGCCGGCTGTTCGTTCCCTCTGCGTTGCAAGATCGTTGTATATTCCCGCCTCGCATCATATGGGGGATATCAATGCGAAGTCCAACTCTTCTCGAGCGTGTCAACAGGCTCTTCCGCTCGACGCCTGTTCTGATCTTAAGAGCTCATAGCAAATACACAGAGTTCGTCAGCCGGCATCCGATTATTCTCCTTCTTCTCCTGCCTTCGTATCTGTTTTCCGCGTTGGTTTGCAGCGGTAGCTTGGGCCTCGCAATCGCAATAGCGATTCAAATGCTGAGAGCGGGCAACACAGACATAAATTTCGAGTTTGCATCCCTCTCGATCATCCTGACGCTCATCCCTGTCGCTGGAATCTTTGCAGCGCACTACCTTTATCTACTGTGGTACAGCTTTGCATCGCTAGGCGCTTTGGATGGATCTCCAAGATCTGTTTTCACCGTCGTGCAACTCGTCGGCACGACAGCGATATTGTTTGCATTGATCCACTACTATGTGGCTCTGTTTTCCGGTCCCGAGGCATACACTGGAATGATCGATTTGGCGGACAAGAACTCGTGGATCTGGTTTCAGTATAATCGGTTGCCACGATTGTTGACCCCGCCTCCGATCGGAATGGTCGTTGATTGCCTGTATTTCAGCTTCGTCACCATGGCGACAGTGGGCTATGGCGATATCCACCCAGAATCAATGGCCGCAAAGATAGCGACCATGCTTGAAATTCTCGTCGCATTTATACTAATCGTGGTGATATTGGCACGGGTCATGAGCCGACCAGAGCGCGGTTTCAGACCCACTGGGCCTTTGACTCCTCGAATCCGCCCTTCCAGTATCCCGACATCACGTAAACGAGTGCATCATCGACAGCGTCGTCAACTCTCTCGCTGAAAGCACGTCACTGAGCGAGAAGGTGTTCGCATGCGGTGCGTGGCGGTGACGCAGATTAAGATCGCTCGTGCGATTATCGCCGCCTGGTTTAAAACCGCTTCTCGACGATAGATTTGACCTTCTAATTGGCCTGTCTTAACGGATTCACGGACGATGCCAGACGCGACCGTCACGAAGTCCAAGATCTCAATGTTGGAATTGGTATACCCGCCAATGCCCAACCAGGAAGCCGTTTGGTTTAAGGACGATCCCGAGGTCGAGGCTCTGCTTCGCGAAAGCGATTTTTACGTCATCGGAGGTCGGCCCGAGGCGAAATTTAGCGACTTCCAGAAGGATGACGAGACCTGGCGGCTTAGCTTTAACGTCACTATCGAGGGACGTTTGACAGACGCTGTCGTTCTTAACGTCCGATCTCTGCCGGGTGTCGAGAATGCCGCCCCCGAAACTGTTTGCATCGAACTCGGACCAAAGTTCGTCCGCATCTGGGACGGCCCGGCGGATGAGGATGACTCGAACGTTCTCGAGTGGTTCACGACGGAGAAGCTGATTTTTGACCGTTCGCATGGACGGCGAGGAATCGAAGGGCTGGACCGGCATGCTGAGTTTGCCGTTTACGATCTTCTGTACGTTGGCATCGCGAGAACCGGGGATAGCTTCGATCGCGTGATCGCTAAAGGTCACCACGCGCGGACCGAGATTTTGGCAAACGAGCCGCAGCGATATCCTGGAGCACGCGTTTCCGATGAGACGTATTTGTTCTTGTTCAGGGTAAACTCCCTGGTGATGCAGACGTTCGAGCCGGAGCATGACTTCACCGGCGAGGAGTTCTCCGGAAATATCGATAACAAGATGGTCGTTGCGGATGCGGAGAAGGCGTTCGTCAACCTTTTGAAGCCGGACTACAACAAAGTTCAGTTCACGCAGTACCCGAAAGGAAAGGATGGCTTATACGGGACCGGGTAGGCCCGATACGGCTATCTAATCAACGAAAAATATCACGTTTAACACCGCGCACGGGAAGGTTCGCGGTGCGCACGATCCGATCGGCTTTATTTCGAACCGCGCGGATTTCATTTTTGTAAATGGTGACGAGGTTCGCTTGCTTGTTTCAGGCGTGGACTTCCCGGCGACACCAGGGCGGTCATCAAGCGTTTAGCGGTTATCGAGGGCGATCAGAACGAGAACGTTTTGACTCGTTTTAAAGTCATTTTGAAGCTCCCGAGCGCTGTTCGTTCCTCTGCTTGAAATCGTCGATTCCGAACATGGCGTCCAGCTTGCGCGCGGCTTCACAATGCCGAGGCCATTCTCGGACTGACCGAGCGCACGAAGACCGAGCGCGAGCTCCATATTGAATACTGTGGTGAGCTCCCCGCGCGCCGCATGGATCGGCTTGATGCCGGCTCGTAAATAATCGACCCATTGCGTTACATTCCGCGGCGGATAGTCAGCTGAGCCTTGCCACGTCAACTGATCGTCATCGGTTACTGCGAATGTGTGCGGTTTGCGACAAGGCTGTGTAGTGCGTCCGACGACAATGGAGGATCTGGAAGCCCGCGCGATTGTGCGGGGCGCCTGGTCCGCCGTAACCGCTTCCAGAAAGGGTTCGGCGCGTCTCTTGTCCGCGCTCTGAGGCAAACCGACCGGGAACACCTGCTAGCGGCATCGAACTTGCAACCATCAACGTGTCTACTTGACGAAATCAGCGTCAATTTCTGCAGCGCGCAAGAAGCGCCCGACGCCGCGCTCGCGATGCCGTTCTGTCCGGAGTCCCCTTTGATATCATCTGCCAATCGGCCAGCCGGCTTGCTCGCGACGCGACTAGCATTTTTTGTAGCTGGATTCGGCCTATCTGCGTGGGCGCCTTTGGTCCCCCTTGCGAAGGCCCGGCTCGCGGTCGATGATCGCGTGCTTGGTGAACTGCTGCTCTGCCTCGGCGTTGGATCGGTCATCGCCATGCTTTTGGCCGGCGCGATGACCATGCGTTACGGCTGCAAGTCCATTATCCTAGCGGGCGGGGTTGGTATTGCGCTCGCGCTGCCCTGGCTTTCTGTCGCCAGTACCCCCCTGGAACTTGGCATGGTGCTGCTTGCTTTCGGCGCCTCGCTCGGGGCAATCGATGTAAGCATGAACGTTTGTGCAATGGACTTGGAGCGTGTCGCAGGTCGTCCGTTGATGTCCGGCTTTCACGCCCTGTACAGCATCGGCGAAGTCGCTGGCTCTGCGGGTATGACCGCCTGCCTCTCGCTGCGGATCGGCTCACTCGTTTCAACCTTTGTTTGTTCTGGGCTGATCGCAACTGCAACTATGGTGGCTTGGCCGCGGTTGCGTGCAACATCTCGGATGCACCAGGGACCATCGTTCGTGTTTCCACATCGCAACCTTTTGCTGTTAGCGGCGTTTGCCGCCGTTACTTTTCTTGTCGAAGGCGCGATGCTCGACTGGAGCGCCTTGCTTCTGGTTGACCGGGGCCTTGTCGCGGTTGCCGATGCTGGCGTTGGGTATCTGCTGTTTTCCGTTGCGATGACCGCAGGGCGGCTCAGTGGGGACGCCGTCGTGACGCGAGTGGGTGACCGCGCCACAATCACGTTTGGAATTCTGCCGATCATGACAGGGTTCGCGGCTCTACTTGCCTCGCCCGTTGCGGTGATTGCCGCGAGCGGATTTCTGCTTATCGGACTGGGTGCATCGAACGTTGTGCCGGTGCTTTGCCGCCGCGCCGGCAAACAGAAATCGATGCCGACTGGGCTTGCAATCACTGTAATCACGACAGCTGGCTACGCGGGTATGCTCTTCGGTCCCGCTGCGGTCGGCTTTGTCGCCAATATAGCCGGCTTGCCTTTGGCGTTCGCCCTGCTAGGCGGCTTGATGTGCATGGTGACGCTTTCGGCTCGGATGGTCATTCTAGATCCGACGTGAGTGCAGTTCGAGGCGCCGAAGTTTCGAGAGCCACGTTGCGCCGGAAAAGGGTTAAAGCTGCGGGGCAGGAGCAATGGCCTAAATCCTGTAGCATTCTCGGAAGGGAGTGGCCGGGCAACGAGGATGGGCTCGTATCGGTTCGGATGTGCCAAGCGCCAGTCGCCAGTTCACTGTTAGAAGCTGAGACAGCGAAATCGGTCATCCAAAGATGGATCATGGAATAATTGCAACTGGTCAAGCGGAGTCCAGAGAGCCAACGCGTGTTCGCCAAACTGCATGTGCGTCCATTGACATCTGCGCTGGCCTCAATCCCTGCTGCGAGCGGACAGTCTAAACCACTGGCGATGAGTCTCCAATTTCACCCCGCCGTCGAGCATTTGAAGGTGTGGAGCGCAACTGACGCCGGCTTTTCGTTCGTCATTACCTATGAGAGTCCCACCGGCCCCGGTTTTCATGGACGTGCCGGCTACGTGGCGTCATGGCGCCAACTTGACCCGAGGTGCGGCGCAATCAAGATAGGCGGTTCGCCCTTCAGAACGTTCGCTGAGGCTGTGCAGGGTTGCAACGAGGTTCTGGGGCACCTAGTGAGGCAAAACTGAAGTGACGCTCGGAGCCAATCGCGACCCGGGATCGCTCATCATGGGCGGCTCCCAGAGCGCGTAAATGGGGCGGCTATGAAAGACATGCAGGTGCATTTGGAGACGCTTTAAATATTTGCTCAATGTCAGCGCCTTCGCATCCACTCACGTCTCCGCAGCGAAGCGCAGCACTCGGCAATTCGATCCGACAAAGCCCGCTGGCCGGCGGCTCGCCGTCGCGGGGGAGGGAACAGCGCTGGGGCGCACCAGGAGCTCAAGCGGCCACTCGTCTAAGAGGACTCACCGGTGAGGAGGCACAAGTCGTAAGTGCGAGATGGAGCAGCTTGGCATGCGTTAGAGCGGCCCGGTCCCACGTTCAGGGCGGCCGGTTTCCCGGCAGCAAGTCGACTCAATGGAAGGCGCTGCCTGGCAATCCCCGTGATAAACATACGCTCGGCGACGTTATCGTCAGCGCCGAGACGCTCACCGCTGTCCGGTCGAGCGCGCCCAAAACAAGGGCTATGGAAGGTCACAAAACCGAAAACCCGCGTCGTGTCTTCATCTCCGGCCGGGAGCGCGGCGTCTTCGGAGTGATCAAGCACGAGCTCTGCCGCCGCTCGGGTATCGAGCCCGTAATCGGTCACATGAGGACGGAGGGGCACTTCGATCGCTGCTGTTTCAAGCGTCGTCACGGCGATGCGGCCAACATTCTCAGGACCGGCCACGACCTCCGGCTCGTCCTCGCTTGGCTGAGGCTTCTGTCGCGCCTAATCCTGAACGCCCTGTCGCACCTGCTCGCCGCTCCAGCCGCGATCAAATGGGCTTCTTAACGGCGACGACGATCTATCCACGACCCGTGGCAAAAAGCCCTCGCCGAATGGTCGAGGCCACGGCCATCGATCATCACTGTTAATGCTTTATTGCCGTCTCGGCATTCCTGCGTGTATGCCATCGCGACGGCTATGACGGCGCCGAAAGGTTTTCCAGATCTCCCTTCGTTCCGGCACGTTGAGGCCGAAAGCGCCGTCGTGTTTTCCAAAAAAAGCCAGAGCTTTCAAGAGTCGCAAGGCATTTTAAGTCCCTTGCGTCTACCAATTCCGCCACGTCCGCGATGTTGATTTGCATAGCTTTTTTGCCTTTTCGCCGCAATTGTTTTGCAGAAGATCCCTCGTGTTTTGCAGAACCGTAGCGGCACCTGAACGGCCTGGGTCCGTCCGCCCTGGGCTGAAGACGCATCTGGTTGATCCCGACAACCTGCCCGCGCAGGCGGGCAGGGCGAGCCGCATTGATTTGCTCGCGATCAGGTTGTGGGCTAAAAACGCTTTAGGATGTTGGAGAGGCTGCTGCTATGGCCCCATCATCCTAGGCCGTCCGAGATCAAGACTCGATTCACCAAACGAAGTGGCTGACGGCCATTTTACAGCCCCGAAACATCGTAATGATCGGACACATTCCACGGGACCCAAGCGATAGCCGGCAAGGTTCGCATCAGTGCTGAAATCAGGCCGCTGAAAAGAGGGACCAACAATGGCGATCGGGCTCGGCGCACTGGAATATCTGGCCCAAATGGGCTTGCTCACGCCGTCGACGCGCATGCTCGATGTCGGCACGCAAAATCTCTACAATGCGGCTCCGGAGCGCATCACCGCATTCCTTCAGAAATTCGGCCGCTCGCTCGAACCCGCGCAGATTGAGGAGGCGGCGAGGCGCATATCACGCACCTCAATCGTGCGCCCAGGCGAGCGAACTGCCTTTCTTGCTGATCTGCTTGATCTCACCGAAATCGATTATGTTGGCTATGACGTGTGCCCGGCGCCACGCACCGACATTTTTGATCTAAACAACGACCACATTCCACGTGATCGGCGCGGGAAGTTTGATCTCGTGCTTAATTTCGGGACGACGGAGCACGTCATCAACCAATTGAATGCGTTCGAAGTGATCCACGATGCACTGCGTCTGGGCGGCGTTGTGATGCATCAGCTTCCGAGTGTCGGTTATGTCGATCACGGATACTTCAACTATAATCCGCTATTGCTCAATGACCTCGCCCAAATCAATGGCTATGAAGTAGTTGATCGCTTTTACACAGCGGCCGGAAGTGGCGCCTTCCGTTCTGATGGTCTCGATGTTCGCGATCCCGATCACATGAACACAGCACACAGCGCCGGCGCGCCGGAGACACTCCCGAACTTCAACGTCAATTACGTGCTGCGCAAGGCAGTGGCCGAGCGGTTTCGCATCGGCCTTGAATTGCGTACGACCCACGCGACGTTATCAGAGCAGGTTGCCGAGAACTATCGCGACGCGCCACACCGCAGCGCTGCAAGTCTCATCAAGCGCAAACTTAGATTCTGGCATGGCTGATACGCTGCACGGCGGCGCCATGCGCGCTGATGACTCGGGCGGCCGCCGGCGGCACCTCTTTGAGTCGATCCTCATGCCCCCATTGCTCGACCGCGATCCGTGTTGGATTAATCGCAGGTACAATTTTTTCTTTGCGTGGCCGATCGCCCCGACTCCCACGTCGGCTGATAGCTTGGTTTGATCCCGCCGTTAGCCAAACAGATCATGCTAGACAAATCAGACAGTTGGCGCATTTTCCGAAGTGGAGTGAGGCGAGGGAACGGCAGCTTTCCCGCATGCCGGGGGCCGCTGAGCTGCTTCGCCCGCCAGCCTCAATCCGGACAAGAGCGGCTGCTTTAGCAAATGTCAATCTTGTCGATTTACGAACCGGTTATGGCCGCCCGCGCATCCTCTTTGTCCGCTTTGCTGAGTTCGCTCCGTCCCGCCGCGGGGGCGGTGCTGCTGATGTTACCTGTCACGCTGGCGGGTTGCGCGAGTGTGGGCGAGGGTGTGAGCACGGCCTTTGCCGATCCCGCCAAATACGAACTGTGGGACTGCAAGCAGTTGGAGCCGGAGCGAAAGAATCTCGCCAACCGCGCCGCCGAGCTGGAGGGATTGATGGCCAAGGCCCAGACCGGCACCGCCGGACCGGTGGTCGCCGAACTGGCGTATCGCAACGACTATATCGCGGTGCGCGGCCAGGCCAAGTTTGCGGAGGAAGCCTGGCGCAAGAACAACTGCCATGAAACGCCCCCGGCCGCACCGGCAACGCCCCCCGCAAAGCCCGCGCCCCCGCGCGGTCACGTCAGCCGCCAGTCATAAATCCAGTTTTGCCGGGCGAGCATCCGCTCCGGCCCCATCGCCTTGATCGTAAGATCGCGCGCCAGCGCGATCGGCCCGGCGAGATGATAGATGCGGCCCTGCTTGATGGCCAGCCGCTGCACCCGTGCGACCCGCGCGCGGCGCAGCCGTCCGTAGCGCTTGAATGCCGCCGCGACCTGGGCCGAGGTCTCGCTTGGTCCCTCGCTCAACGTTTTCGCGAGCACCGCTGCATCTTCGATCGCCATACCCGCGCCCTGCGCGGCGAAGGGCAGCATGCCATGGACGGCATCGCCCAACAGCGCCACCGCGCCCTGATGCCAGTCGCAGCCTTCCGGCATGGTGAACAGCGCCCATTTGCGCCAACCGTCGACCGCGCCGATCAACATGCGCACGGGACCCGTCCAGCCCGAGGCTTCGAACGCGCTCCGCAATTCCCGCTCGTCACCCGGGGTGCTCCAGCCGGGCCGGTTCCAGCTTCCCGGCACGACCGCCACGAGGTTGATCTGACGTCCCGCCGAAATCGGGTAGGCGACGAGATGCGCCTTCGGTCCCATCCAGAGCTGGACACGGGGGGCGGTGTACTCGCGCGGCAACTGGTTTGCATCGAGTGTGCCGCGCCAGGCGATCAGCCCGGAAAACCGTGGCTGCGCGTCCGGGAACAAGTGATTTCGCACGGCGGACCAGACGCCGTCGGCACCGACCAACGCCAGCCCGACGTCCTGGCGGCGATCGTTGCCGCTGCGGTGAACGACCGTGAGCCCCTTGGCATGGGCTGCGAGATCCTCGAACTGGCAGCCGAGCTTGAGTTCGATGTCGGGATGGTCGGTCACAGCATCCGCCAGCGCACTCTGCAGGTCGGCGCGATGGATCACCCAATAGGGAGCGCCGGCCCGCTCGCAGGCCGCCTTGCCAAGAGGCACGCGCAAAAGCTCGCCGCCGGCGCGTACGCTCATGATCGAGATCGCCTCCGGCATCACGGCGCGGCGGCCGAGCCGGTCTTTCAGGCCGAGATCGATCAGGATCCGGCTGGCGTTGGGCGACAACTGCAGGCCGGCGCCGACTTCCTCCAGCCGCTCGGTCTTCTCCAGAACGACGACGCGAAATCCCTTGTTCGCGAGCGAAAGCGCCGCCGTGAGCCCCCCGATACCGGCACCGGCGATGAAGATGGTGCGGGATGCAGCCACCGCGTGAGGTTAGGTCAGGCGACGTCCTTCAGGACGCACTCGGGGGGGCGGGCTTCGCCGGCCTTGAGATCGGGCGCAAAGCGGTACAGCGTCGAGCAGTAGGGGCAGATGATCTCGTTGTCGTTCCCGAGATCGAGGAAGACATGCGGATGATCGAACGGTGGATTCGCACCGACGCACATGAACTCCTGCGACCCGATCTCGATGACGGGCACGCCGGCATCGTTATGGAAGTGCGGGACAACATTATCGGACATCGAATTCACCTTAAGTGGCAATGGTAACGGACGCAATCAATGCTACGCATGGCGGGAAGCCGCCGCGCACCCCTGACCTGCGGATGGATTGATTCCTTATTAGCCCGTGGCCACCGATTTGTTCATGTAAATTCGACACAATCTTGTCCTCTCAGAGAAGCCCTTCTTTCGTCGGGGCCGTTGTGTCGCAAATTCGGCACACTATTTAGAAGCACGATTTAGAAGCACGCGAAAAAGGCGGCAAAACCCTAGATTTTGGATGAAACGAGGACATCTCCGTACGGCATTGCTATGCGTCACAGTCAGCGCAGTTCTGTGCGTTGCGCTGTGGCCGCATGCGCGCCATGCGGGGGCCGTTTTGGCCGCGCAGGATGATCCGTCAACTCTATCCAATCTTCAGCTCGATTCTGTCTTGCGGAACAACCAGACGGTCATTGCGCAAAATATCGACGCGGCGCTGGCCGCGGGCGACGCCGACCTAGCCAACAGTTTTGTCGCGTTGGCGGGGGAGAAGAACATTTCTCTGCCCGATGACATGACCCGCCGGGTGGCGGAGGCTGTCGCGGAGGAAAACTCCAGCGCGCATTTCGCCAAGCGTTTTGCCGCGGGGCTTGTAACGGGCCAGGCCGACGATGTCGCGAGCCTGTCTGGCACGGTGACGGGTGACCTCTTCGTCTTCGGCGACATTCGCGACATCCTGCGCGAGGGCAAACATCTGGTGATGGGCGAGGATGCTGACCGCCTGGTGCTGGGCCTTGCCGCCGCCGGTCTTGCGGTGACTGCAGCGACCTATGTTTCGGTCGGCGGGACGGGACCTGTGCGCGCGGGCCTTTCCCTGGTGAAGGACGCGCGCAAGGTCGGCCGGCTGGGCGAGGGGCTTGCGGAATGGGCCGGCCGTTCCACCCGCGAGATCGTCGATACGCCGGCGCTTGAGCAGGCGGTGGCGTCAGGATCCGTGCTGCGACCGGGCCAGACGGCAGGCGCGATCCGCGCCGCCTTCCGCACGGAAAAGGCCGGCGCCTTGGTGGCGCTTGCCAAGGATGTCGGCCGCGTCACCGAGAGGGCCGGCACGCGTGGGGCGCTGGACACGCTGAAGATCGCCGAAGATCCGAAGGATGTCGCACGGGCCGCACGTTTGGCGAAAGCGGAAGGCGGCCGCACCCGCGCGATTCTGAAACTCCTCGGCCGCGGCGCGCTGCTGCTCGCAAGCGGCGCGTTCGATCTCGCACTGTGGCTATTCGGCGCGCTGATGGCGCTGTTCGGCTTTCTGTCCTCGATCAAGGCGACCGCCGAGCGGGCGACCCAGGCCTTACTCGATCGCGGCAAGAGGCGGCGCCTGCATAAACAGAGGGCAGCCGCCGCTCTGGCGAACGGAACGGCGCACGCCTAACTTCAACAAGCCTCCACTTTCCACCCCGCAAAAAATGGAACGATTGATGCCGAGCTTCCACAACGGCGCCGTCGAAATTGCTTATCTCGACGAAGGCGAGGGCGATCCCATTCTGCTCGTGCACGGCTTTGCGTCGACCAAGAATGTCAATTGGGTCTACCCGACCTGGGTCTCGGAATTGCGCAAGAACGGCCGCCGCGTCATTGCGCTGGACAATCGCGGCCATGGTGAGTCCGAAAAGCTCTACGATCCCGCGGACTATTCCATTCCGATCATGGCGAGCGACGTGGTCGCGCTGATGGATCACCTTGAGATCGCGTGCGCCGATGTGATGGGCTATTCGCTGGGCGCGCGGATGACGGCCTGGCTCGGGCTGAACGAGCCGGAACGGTTGCGGTCGGCGATCCTGGGCGGCATCGGGATGGCCATGATCGAGGGCGGCGGCCCTGGAGAAAATGTAGCGCAGGCGCTGGAGGCCCCCTCGCTCGACGACGTAGAAGATCCCGTGGGGCGCATCTTCCGGGCCTTTGCCGATCAGACCCGCTCGGATCGGCGGGCGCTCGCCGCCTGCCTGCGCGGCTCGCGCGGCCTGATGAGCCGGGAACAGGTATCGGCGATCCACGTGCCGGTGCTGATCGCGGTCGGCACCGCCGATGAAGTCGCGGGCTCGGCGGAAGAGCTCGGAGAGCTCATCCCCGGCGCCGAAGTGCTCGACATTCCCAATCGCGACCACATGCGCGCGGTCGGCGACAAGGTCTACAAGACCGGCGTCGTCGATTTCCTGTCACGGCGTGCCTAGATCGTCGCTCAGTTCGCTCTCGTCGTCAGCAAAAAATCGGGACGCCGCGATCAGCGCGGTGAACGTCGCGATCCACACCAGCCGCGCGCCGTAACGGTGGTGCGGTCCCGAAATCACGCCGCAGATCATGGCGTTGCCGAGCAGCGCGAAGCTGACTGTCGCCGCAAGCAGAGTGAGATCGTCGAACCGGCGCTGCCACGCGCCGTAGCCGAGCAGCGAGAGGACCACGAGCATCGAGGCCAGCGCCACCGGAACATGCAGCCAATTGACGGCAGAAAAATTAATTTCCTTGCGTTGCTGGCGCGCGGCGTCCATTTGCCTGGTCTGTGAGGGGATGTAGCGCTTGATGATGCCGTAGGTGTGGCCCAGCCATTCAGTGCAGCCTTCCCCGGTGGCGACATGCAGCAATTGCTCCACGGTCGCTTTCAACGCAGCCTCTGCCTGCAAGGCCGGATAGTCGGCCAGCGAATGGGTGACGATGTAGCCCATCTCGTCGTCGAGCCCTGCAAAACGGCCGAGCTTGTCGAACATGCTGTCGCCCCAGAGAAACTGATCGCCGGTGGCGGGAAGCGCGTTGCGATAGGGACAAAGCTTGAAGTTCTGGCGCGGGCAGTGGTCGTTCAGGTAACGCGCGACGATGCCGTCCTGCAGCATTCGCCCGAAGGCGACGCCATAGCCGCCCGGCGTCCATGCCCATTGCCCTGACAGCGCATGGTTGGCGGCAAGCAGCATCATCGCGCCGGTCGCGATTGAAAGCACGCCCTGCAACAGTCCTGACAACGCGATGCGCGTACGCAGCAAGGGCTTGGCGATCAAGCCGAGCAGGCACAGTCCCAGCAGCACGCCGAGCGTTGCGCTGTGGGTGGCGGCCGAAAAGGCGATGAAGACGAACAATGAGGCCTTCTCGAGCGGGGAAATCTTCTGTCCGTGCAGCACCAGGATGAACAGCGCCAACACCGAGAGTCCGGAAAAAATGTCGGTCAGCAGCATGCTGGAAAGCCAGGGCAAGGCCGTGGTCAGGATCAGCAGCAGACCGATCCAGAGCAGCCGAAAGGGCTGGGCGAGACCGAGCACGCGCAAGGTGAGTTGCAGGATCCAGAAGGTTGAGAGCGCCTGGATGCCCAGGTTGATCCAGAAATCCGAGCCTTCGCCAAAGTGCAGATAAAGGCCGAACACGGTGGAGCGGCTCGGGACCAGATAGCCCTCATACCAGCGCGCGAGATAGCCGCCGGTATCGAATTGCAACAACGGATAGCCGTTCCACAGCGCCGGGGCGATCAGAAATGCGGGAATGACGACCGCAGCGATCCATATCGCGCCGGTATCCGCCAGGCGCGCGCGCAAAACCTTGGTATTGATGGTGAGTCTCCCCTGTTTGCCTCACCATGCCGGGAATGGCGGGCCAGCCGAAATACCCCAATAGTCGCAACACGCCGCCTTGATTTCACAAAGCGGCTGACCAAGTTGTAGCAACCTGCTTGGCCGGGGCTGTCTTTCCGACCAAGAAAAAGGGGCGTTTCAAGGTTCTGGCCGCTACCGGAAACGGGAGGCTGCTATTCGCCTTTGCGGGAGCCGTGAGACTCCGTTAGGCAGCCGTGCTATAAAGCGCGGCAAACGAGATTTGCGAGGGTCATCCATGGCAATGCACCATGCCAATCCGCAGAGCGGGCGACTGGCGGCGCTGGACCCGATCTGGGGTCGCGTCCGCAGCGAGGCGGAAGACATCGTCCGGCGAGAGCCGGAGCTTGCCACCTTCATCTTTTCGACGGTGCTGCACCACGACCGGCTCGAGGATGCCGTCGTCCATCGTCTCGCTGACCGTCTCGACCATTCGGCAATTTCAGGCGACCTGATCCGCCAGACCTACGACGAGGCGCTCCGCGATGATCCCGATTTGGGCAACGCTTTCCGCGCCGATCTCGTGGCGGTCTATGACCGCGATCCCGCCACCTCGCGCTTCATCGATCCCTTGCTCTACTTCAAGGGCTTTCATGCCCTGCAGACCCATCGCCTTGCGCATTGGCTCTATCAGAAGGGACGCAAGGATTTCGCCTATTATCTGCAGAGCCGCTCCTCTGCAGTGTTCCAGACCGACATCAATCCAGCGGCAAAGATCGGCCGCGGAATCTTCCTTGACCACGCTACCGGATTCGTCTGCGGCGAGACCGCTGTGATCGAGGACGATGTCTCCATCCTGCATGGCGTCACGCTCGGCGGCACCGGCAAGGAGAATGAGGACCGCCATCCAAAAATCCGTCACGGCGTGATGATCGGGGCAGGGGCGAAAATTCTCGGCAACATCGAGATCGGCCATTGCGCGCGGATTGCCGCAGGCTCGGTGGTGGTGAAGCCGGTGCCGAACAACGTCACCGTCGCCGGCGTTCCGGCCAAGATCATTGGCGAGGCCGGCTGCGCCGAGCCATCGCGCACTATGGATCAGATGATCAACGCATTGGGTCTCTAGAGGGTGTTTGCAAGTGGTCTCCGGCATATCTTTTCTGCCGGATAACGCTGGCGGTCCGCTTTGTCCCGTCCTAAAACCTCCCCGGAAATTCATGGGCATGATCCGGACCCGGAGGGCCGCGCTAGCGCAAAGTGGGTACCGGTTTTCCGAAGAGAGATCATGCTCCGACAACAAAAGAAGAGCGAGATGACTTTCGGTCGAAAGTCATCTCGCTCGAGATCCGATTGGAGACTGCCGTGGACGTTCAAGAAGTCAGGAAGCTAGACGCCTATCTCAAGCGCGTGTTCGGCAATCCCAAGATACGCGTGGTGCCGCGGCCGAAGAAGGACGATTCCGCCGAGGTCTATATCGGCGAGGAGTTCATCGGCGTTCTTTTTGTCGATGACGAGGATGACGACCGGTCCTTTCAATTCCAGATGGCCATCCTCGAGGACGATCTCGTCGAATAGGCGCTATCCCGCGCCGTGCAGTTGCACGGTCAGGCGGTCCATCGCTTCCGCCACATCGGGCCACTGCGCGAGCCAGCTTCGCGGGAAGCGAAAGATGAGGTCGGCGCCGCCGACGCGGCGCTCGCTCAAGCACATGCCGGGCGTCGAGGCGTCTCGGGTGCAGCGCGCAGTGAGACTTGGTGCAGTGAGACTTGGTGCAGTGAGACTTGGCGCATCGGCGGAGAACAGATCCTCGCCGCTGTAGGGCGTGCCGTCGCGGAACGCGCGCATCGTCAAGCCATTCTCGAGCGCCGTGGTCGTCTCCGCGAGATAGCGCGGATAGATCGTGCTCGCCCTTGCGTCGGGCGAAAGCGCATCGTGATGGGCCGCTATCGACACAAAGATCCGGTCGATCGGCGGCATCGCGTTTTCCACCATTTCAGCGGTCACGTGCTTGGGCGCGGGCGGCTCGAGGGAAGGGAAGGCGAAGCTGAGGTCGACGCGCTCCTGTGGCCCGGTGTGTCGCTGGATTTTTATCCTGATAGCAGCGGTTGGAACGTTGAACAGCGTGCCGCCAACACTGACCGGCAGTCGTGTGGGATCACCGGCGTTTTCCGTTCGCCAGGTCGGCCACAACAGATAGACCACCAGCGCAACCGCGGCGGCCGCGATTGCAAGACCCGAGATGATGGGAAGCAGATGCCCGCTCTTGCGCCAATCGCGTGCGCTGGAGAGAACTACCGGAAACACAGCCATGAACGAGACATCGCGAAGGAAACGAATCAGCGCGGCGACTATGCCACGCGATTGCGATTTCCGAGAGGCTTGCGCGGAGAGGGGCCATGCAGCCGCGGCTTTCGGTGTTAACCTTTTCTTAAGGATGATGTAGCGTCGCCGCGCCAATTCTGCGAAGGCTGGTTGGCGGGGTGGTTTGTGTTGCGGATGAGTGTTCGATGTCGCCGGAAGCGTTGAATTCCCTGTTCGCCGTTTGCATCGGTTTTGCATTGGCGGGCGCCTTGACCAGCGGATATCAGCTTATGACGGAGCGGCCTGCCGGCTTTGGGCTGCTGCAGGAGGGGGTCACCCCGAGGCGCTTTGCCGCCGTGCCGTTCCTGGTCTTTGCGGCGCCCTTCATCATCATGCGCAACACGCTGCTGGGTATTCAGGTCGAGCGGCGCCGCTTTGAATTCGTGATGATGGCGACCGTAATTGCCGGGTTCTGGAGCATGATGTCCGGAACCTTTTTCCTGATGACGCTGCGCGCCGCCGGCGTGCTCGCTTAAGTCAGCCCGCGCCCGCGCGGGGCGCGCTTGAAAGCGCGCTTTGCTTTTGCCAAGTTCTCCGCAGCAGAAGGAGAACTTCATGGCGATTTACGAGCTGGACGGGCAGGCGCCCGACCTTCCTGCCGACGGCGATTACTTCATTGCGGAAACCGCAACGGTGATCGGCAAGGTGCGTCTGCACAAGGGCGCCAGCGTCTGGTTCGGCGCGGTGCTGCGCGGCGACAATGAATGGATCGAGATCGGTGAGGGCTCGAATGTACAGGACAATTCGACCTGCCATACCGATCTCGGCTTTCCGCTCACCATCGGAAAGAACTGTACCGTCGGCCACAATGTCATTCTGCACGGCTGTACGCTGGAAGACGGCGCGCTGATCGGGATGGGCTCAACCGTGATGAACGGCGCGAAGATCCGCCGCGGCAGCATCGTCGGCGCCGGCGCGGTCATCACCGAGGGAAAGGAGTTTCCCGAACATTCGCTGATCATCGGCGCGCCCGCGCGCGTGATCAGGACACTGGATCCCGCGCAGGTCGAGCGCATGGGAAGCGCGGCACGCTTCTATGTCGCCAACGGTCCGCGGTTCAAGAAGGGCTTGAAGCGTATCGGCTAGCCGCTGGCTCCGCGCGCTCTCTTCTTGGCTGTGCTCTTCGCGCGCGCGCCGGACTTTGCCGGCGGCTCCTACAGGCGAGCGCTCTTGCGCAAGGCATCTTTCAGATCGACCGGAACGCCGTGCTTCTTAAGCAGGTCGGCGAACGCCTCGTCCGCCAGCTCCTGCAGCGTTCCCATGCGGTCCCGTGCCAATTGCTTGAGCTTGTCGTAGGTATCCTCATCGAACTCGATCAATTTACGCATAGTGAGCCATCTCTGTGGACGCCGGCGCTGATCGGCGCCCAGGCAAGGCGAACAGGAACGATCGGCCGGGTCAAGCGGCCTTCCCTTTCTCGAGCGACGGTGCGCTGACCTCGGATTCCCGTGTCGGCGACGCCTACAGGAACCGCGGGCGCGGTGCGCTGTTGGGGCAAGAAAAGGAGAGGCCCATGACCCGATCAAACGCCTGGTCGATCCGCTTGGCATCGATGCTTGCGATCGCAATTCTCGCCGGCTGCAATTCCGCTTTGGCGCAGGGCGGTGGTGGCGGCGGAGGCGGAGGTGCTGGTAGCGCCGGAGGCGGCGCGACAGGAGCGGCCGGCGCAGCCACTGGTCCGTCGACAGGAAGTCCCAACGCCGTCGGCACCGCGCAGTCATCGGGTGGCGCCCCGAATGCGAGGGCAGGCGCGACCACAGGCTCGACAGGATCGGCTGCTCCCGGCAGCAGCGGGACCGCTCCCGACACGCAATATGACTCGGCGATCGATTCGCAAAATCAATCCGTCGATCGCAAGGTGAAAGGCATTTGCCGCGGCTGCTGACGGCTTTCCCTTTGCTCGCCGAGAATTGAGCAACGTCAAGCTGGGCTTGTAATGCTCATCATAGATATCTTGCCGTCACGTCGTGCCGCATATGCGGCTTTCGACGAGGCAGGAGAATGAATGATGAGTATGTTGCGTAAAACCATGATCGCCTTGTTGGCGACGGCTTCGATGGCCGTCGTTGCGCCTGACGCCGCTTTGGCGCGCGGCGGGTTCGGCGGGCATGGTGGCTTTGGCGGCGGCTTCCACGGTGGCGGTTTTCATGGCGGCTTTGGCGGCTTCCACGGTGGCGGCTTCCACGGAGGCGTCCATGGCGGCGGCTTTCACCACCATGGTTTTGGCTTTGGGTCCGGACTAGCGTTGGGGCTCGGTTTCTACGGGCCCTATTACTATGGCTATCCCTATTACGATGACCCCTATGTCGGCTACGGCGATTACTCCGCCGGCTGCTACATCGTCCGGCACCGTATCCATACGCGCCACGGTTGGCGCTACCGCACCGTCCAGGTGTGCGAGTAATTGTTCTTCCGAACAGAGCGAACGTGTAAATCGGGTGGATGGGTTGAGCGCAAGCGAAACCCACCACACAATTGCTCAAGCACGAGTGGTCAAGCAGGATGGGTCTCGCTACCCTCTACCCATTTACGACTTCGCGCGAGCGGCATGTGTCGCCGCTCGCCAATCGGCCGAGGCTTAGCTCAGCACGTTGTGTTTCTTGAACCAGGCCTGCATCTGATTCCAGGCATCCTCCGCCGCTTCCTTGCGGTAGCTCGCACGGTAATCGGCGTGGAAGCCGTGCGGCGCGCCCGGATAGATCTTGAACTCGGCGGTCTTGTGGTTTGCCGCCAGAGCCGCCTTCAGCGCCTCCACCTGGGAGACCGGAATCCCGGTATCGGCTTCGCCATAGAGCCCGAGCACCGGCGCCTTCATGTCGGCCGCGAGCTGGGTCGGGCTCTTCGGCCAGACCGGATTGGGCGGATCGACCGGCGGACCGTAAAAGGCAACCCCGGCCTTCAGCCCGCCGTTATGCGCGGCATATTCCCACACGGTCCGCCCACCCCTGCAGAAGCCGACAATGCCGAGCCGCGTGGTATCGCCGCCCTGCGAGTTCGCCCAAGCCACCGTCGCATCAAGGTCGGACAACAGCTCCGCGTCGGGCTTCGCGTTCACGATCGGCAGCAGCTCCTTGATATCGGTGATCTTGGTGAGATCGACGCCCTTGCGAAAATAGTAATCGGGCGCCACGGCGAACGCGCCGAGCTTGGCCAGACGCCGTGTTACGTCCTTGATGTATTCGTGCAGGCCGAAAATCTCCATCGCAACCAGGATCACCGGCGGGTTGCTCACGCCAGCGGGGCGCGCGAAATAGCCGGGCATTTCGCCGTCGCCGACCTTGATTTTGGTCTCGCCCGCCTGCATGCCATTGGTGTCGGTCCTGATGACGTCGGCCCGCACGGGCCCGGTGGCGAGCGTATACCCGGCGGCCACAGCGGCGGTGGCGGTCATGAAGCCACGGCGCGAGAACGGTGCGGGCTTGGTCAGTCCGATCACGTCGGACGTCGTGGCGGTCTTGGCAGTCATCGGTTTGTCCCTCAAGCCTACATGATCCGGAAAGGCGGGTGCCGGTTTTCCGGAAGGACCATGCGCGATCAAAACTGAGGAGCGCGATCAATCCCCTCGCGCTCAGACAGCGCATTCACGAGTAATTGAGACCGAAACGCAAATCACCAGCCTGCGAGGCTGGCGAACAAAAAACTCGAACGGACGGGAATAAAGGCGCGGCCCCGGCAAAAATAAACAAGGCCGCCGGCGCAGTATGCCGCCGACGACCTTGCCAGCCCCGGAAATTGAAATCGGCTCACGCCTTCCGGTAATCGGATCATGCCCCGGATTACCCCGGGAAAGTGTGACCTGGTTCACAATGGGTGCAAAAAATTGCACCCAAGCGCGGCCCGGCGCCTCAGCTCCGGGGCTTGGCGGCTGCGGTCCTCACGGAATGGACCCGGCGCGAGGCCCTGTGGCGGGGCGTCGGCGGGTTAGACGGCTCGGAAGCGGTTTGTGCGCTCGCAAAGGACTGGCGAAGGCTGTCCACCGCCTCGCTCAGGCCGGCGACCTGGTCGGAGAGGCGCTTGGCATCGGCCTGTTGGGCGGCGAGTTGCTTGCGGACCTGCTGGAGCTGATCCTGGACAACCTGCAACTGGTCGATCGATTCCTGCTGCGTAACCTCGAGCCCATTGGTTTTCTCGACCAACTGCTGCGAAACCTGCGCGGCGTGGGCCTGCTGCAACTGCCGGGCGGCCATGACGCGGTCGGTTTCGGGGGAGGTCCCGGCGTAAGCGCGCCAGAGCGCCATCGCCGCGGCGCCGGCCAGGATGACGATCAGCGTTACAGCCGCGAGCGCGATCGGCTGCGCGCCAATCCGTGTGACGTTTGGGCTTGTGTCTTCGCGTGCGAGTTCAATCATGAGATGCAAGCCCCCATTGAACTGAACGTTGCCGACTATGTCGCGCCAGCGGTGGTTCTCACGTCAAGCCAAGCGATTCGAGAGCGTTTCCCGGCGCAAATTAAGCTTTCGGCAAGGAATCCGACAAAACCGAGGCTGGGCCGTCACGGCAGCCGGCAATAGCGGGCCTTTCACGGTATTTTGTTACCAAAAACGCCGGCCTAGGCGAACGGGCGGAAAGGGAGGAGCACGAGCGAAGTAATCGGTCAGGCTGGCCGAAATCCTGCAGTCAAGTGACAGTTCCCGATATTTTGTTACTATCCTCCTGCTGGGTTGTTCCACTGGGTATCGGAAGGATTAACCTATGAGTAGCAGCGAGCAGGTTCACAGAGTCACTCCCTTAGACTTGGCTAAACTTGAATCCGACGTCACGGCAGGACTTCCAGGGCAGACGTCACTGCCATCGGTCCGCGCGCCGTCCGTTCAAACTGACTCCATGCCGGACTATGTCGAGCACCAAGACGGCGTTCCGCGCGTCGGCGCGCTCAGTGCGGAGGCCGTGGTACGCGACTATGAGGCCGCCGCGAAGGAAATCGAGGCGATGGGCGCCGAGCTGATCAGCGCGGCGCAGAAGTGCGAGGCGATGACTGCCGAGGTGCATAATGCCATCGCCTATATGCGCGAGACGGCAGCGGCTTATCGGGAAGAAGCCAAGAAGATCTTCAAGCGCATCGAGGATTGCACGATCTTCACTGAGGATGTCCGCAAGACCTGCGAGACGGTGAAACGTCGAATTGAAAGCAACAGCGATAGCTAAAGCGGGTTCAGCGAAACCTTCTTCGCAGGGGCAGCCGTTGGATTTGCAGGTTGTTGCGCCGCAATGCGTGCGGTCGGGTGTGAAGGGGCCGGGTTGGCGATCGCTGAACGCCAGCCGGGCGAGCGTATTTTTCTTTCGTCTTTTCGTTTCTTGGCATTTCAGTCATTTTGAGCATGATCCGGTTCTCCAAAAATATCATGCCCAAACAAAAATCTTGGAGCGCGATGATGATTCAACCTGATCTCACCGCGCTCTAGTCGCGAAAACTATCATTTCGTCTTAACTGGCCGGGCCAAGGGGCTCTTGCTTTGTAGGGTTTCAGCCGGCGGCTCGCAGCGCCACAAAGGGGTGCGGCCAGCTGTTGGGGGACAGCTGGCCGCGCGCGAACCGGTCTGGGACGGGGAGGGGTGGGGATGTGACCGGGTCGCGTAACTCCTAAGCCTTGTGGATCTCAGCGCCCGTCCCGGGCGCTGGCGGTCGCGACCGCCGGACGGCCATCGCCGAGCGAAACCCAAACGTTCGGATCGCTCTGCGACTGACGCTTGACGAAGCGGTAGCCGGTCTCGGTCCAGGCCACGACGTTCTCGTTCTGATTGTCGAGAATGAACTCGCCCTTGTCGGTCTTCACCGTCAGCACCGCGTGACCTTCGCCTTTCTTGTCGCGCACGACCGTGATGAGTAGCGCTTGGCGCGGCCAGCCGGCGTCGATCAGCATCTTGCGCTTGAGCAGCACATAATCCTCGCAATCACCGTAGCCGTCGGTCGGGAGCGACCATTTCTCGATCACGCCCCAATGCTCCATGTCGGTCATCGGCTTGACGGTCTCGTTGACCCAGCGGTTGACCTTCAGCAGATCGCGCCAGGCCGCCTGCGACAACACGATGTCGCGCGGCTCGCTCTGGCCGCTCTGGCATTCGCCCGGATTCTCCGCGCAGAACTCGACCCAACCAATCGGTGCGCGCGTCGTGTCACCCAGGCTCGCGTAGAGCACGCGCTCGTCGCCCGCATGAGCTTTCGCGCCGATGGAGAGCAGGACGGCGATCAACGCCAGTCCCTTTGCCTGTCCCCTGAAGTCCATTGTGGCCCCCGTTTTCTTGTTGGGACCACGTTTCGCACAAAGGTTTTGCGGTGCCGCTAAGTCAGCGGAGTACAATTGAGATGAATGAAAGTAAAAACTGCCGAAAAATCGATATAGACTTGAGCATTATTCGAATAAAATTTGAAACGATCGCAATTGTATAAAATTTTATCTATTAAGCTCTCAAGTGCGGTCGTTACAGCCTTTTTCTCCGTTTCTGCGGGGGCGTTAACCGACTGCGAGCGAGGGAGATCCGCCGGGGGGAGCATGCGGTGGGAGAGCGGCGCGTGCGCGCCGCGGCAAGTCCGGACGATTTGCGGGAGGCGGTGCTTTACCGCGCGGTAACGTTCTCTTCGAGAGTTTCCGCCATCTGCTGATGGACAAACTCGATGGCAAAGCCATCCTCCAGGTTGCGCACCGCGCGGGCCTGGACGCGGCCGAGCATCACCAGTGAGCGCAGCGGCGGACGGGTCTCCGCGGCAATCGCGGCGCCCGACAGCGACATGTCGATGATGCGGCAGGTCATCTTGCTGCCGTCCTCGAGCGTGAGCACCGCGATCGGGTTGCGCGGGATGATGCGATCGTGCCTGCGATCCTCCGGCAGATTGAGAATGTCGCGATTGGCGAGCCAGGTGAGCTGTGCCGCAAGCTTGTCGCGCTTGCGGGCGGTTGCCGCGATCGTCATCGCAAAACCATTGTCGATGATGCGGGTGATCTTGCCCTCGACCCGGCCGATATGGTCGAGATAGGCGATGACGCGGTCGCCGACATTGCCGATCCCGGGCGCGAGCAATGCAAGCCCGCCGGGGGACATATTGATGATCTGGCACGGAAATTCACGGCGATCCGGCAGCATGTAGCGGCCGAGCAGATGCACCTTGACGCGCTGAAAGCGCCGACGCTCTTCCGTTGCGGGAAGAATGGATTTCTTGTTCGCCAACGCCATCGTTGCACCCGACCACCGGCGGCCCGGTGTTGAAAGACCCTAAGTCCGACAGGGTTAATGGGTGGTTAGCGGTGGTTGCGTGAGATGTGGGCGTCGCCCAAACCTTGCGATCGGCGACTTCAGCCGGGAGCCACGCGGGGGGAGCGCGCGAATTTCTGGGAGCTGACCGGCTTGCCGAACAGAAAACCCTGCACTTGATCAAAGCCCAATTCGTGGGCGGCACGGAAATCGGCGCGTGTCTCGATGCCCTTGGCCACGACGCGTGCGCCATAATTCCGGGCGAGATCGATGATGCCTCGGCACACCACCTGCTTGAGCCGGTCCTCGGCGCAACCGGTGACGAATTGGCGGTCAACCTTCAATTCGACAAACGGGAAGATCGCAAGCCGCCTCAATTCCGGCCATTCGGCGCCGACATCGTCGACCGAGATGGCGAGATTGCGAAACCGGAGCTGCTGGGCGATATCCACCACCAGATCGCCGTTGCGGATGATGTCATCGCAATTGATTTCAACCAGCAGGCCGCCGAATGCCGGATGGCTCGGCAGCTTCCGGCAAAGATCAAGCACCGCGGGACCGTCCTTCAGAAAGGCCAGCGGAAGGTTGATCGAGATTTCGACCGGACCGCGCTCCTGCACGAACGTATGCCAGTCTTCCACGGCGCGGCTGACCACGAACTCGGAAAACCCGCGGAAGCTCGGATCCCTGCTGTCCGGGATGAAGTCCGCGGGCGAAACGACACCCCACGCGGGGTGACGGATGCGGACAAGCGCTTCTGCGCCGCTCGGCTGCAACGAGTGGACGTCGATCTTGTGCTGATACCACAATTCAAGCCAGCCAAGCTTGAGCGCTTCGGCGACGTCGACCACGGGGCTGGGCGCGGCTCCCGGAGAAAGAAATCCCGCAACGCGCCCGCGCAGCACCTCGACACTGAAAGGCGTGGGCAGCATCGGCAGCATGGCAAGGCCGAGCTCATTGCAGAGCTGCCGGACGGCCTGGACCAGAACCGAATGAGCCGGGCCGATGGCAAGCACCGAGCCCACGAACTCGGCATCGGCGAGAACGCGTAAAATTTGGCTGATCTCGACGCCGTCACCGCCAGAGATTCCGAGCACCACGAGATCCGGCGCCGTCTCCATGATGCTGGCCGGCTCGGCGGGGCAGGGGCTGGCAATGAATCCGAGTTCGCCAAGCGTCTCCAGCAGGAAAGCCTGGTTATGCTTCTTGCTGTCGACGACGGTGGCGCGCGGCACGACCCTGCGGCGCCCAAATGTTGAACGCTTCGTTACTTTCGCTTCCGGCGTTGTGTCTCCGATCATCCCGGAACCCAACATCAGGGGGGATTTTGACGTTTCCGCGACGAACGCTCGCCGCGTGCAATTGATGCGAATGCCGCCCGAGAAAGTTATGGTAATCAAATGAGAAAGGCCGGGAGCGCCAGCCGGCGGCGAACAGTGGGCGCGTGTGTTCCAGTCTAAATGCAATCGGCAAGATATTAAAGAGATTCGTATGCTTGCATCGCAACGTGAGCTGTTCGAGATACCGCGCCACATCTGCTACTTGAATGCGGCGTCCTACAGCCCGCTACCGTTGCGGACCCGAGAAGCCGGCCGCGCCGCTGTCGGGCGCAAGGCGACACCATGGACACTCGATGCAAGCTTCGCGGGCGAGCAGTATGAGCGCGCGCGCAGGGCCGCGGCGCGCCTGATCAGTGCCGATGCGGCCGACATCGCGCTCATTCCCTCGGTCAGCTATGGCGTTGCGACGGCCGCAAAGATCGTCACGATCGCGCGCGGCTCGCGCGTGGTCGTTTTGGAGAACGATCACTCCTCGCCGGTGCTCGAATGGCGCGTGCGTGCGGAAGCGCAGGGTTTCACCGTCGAGACGGTGAACCGGCCCGACGACGGCGATTGGACATCCGCTATCCTTGCGATCGTCGAACGCCCGGGTGGGCCGCCGGTCGGACTCGCCTCGATTTCCTCGGTGCACTGGTCGGACGGCGGACTGATCGATGTTCAAGCGATACGCGCTGCGCTCAAGCGGCAGGGCGCGATGCTCCTTGTCGATGCGACGCAGAGCGCCGGCGTGCTGGCGATGGACGTGCAGCGCCTGGATCCGGATTTCGTGATCTTTCCGACCTACAAGTGGCTGCTCGGGCCCTATGGTCGCGCCTTCATCTACATCGCCAAGCGGCATCAGGGCGGCGTTCCGCTCGAGCAGACATCCTACGGCCGCCGCGATGTGCGCGCCGAGAACGCGGTCTATTTCGCCGATCTGCGCTATGTGCCGGACGCGCGCCGCTTCGACATGGGAGAGCGCGACCACTTCATCTCGATGGAGATGGCCTCGATCGGCATGGAGATGATGGCCGACTGGGGACAGGGCGCGGTGGTGCAGCGGCTGTCGATGTTGACCGATCGTATCGCGCAGGACATCCGCGGTTTGGGCCTGTCCGCGCCGGACCGCACTTTGCGGGCGCCGCATATTCTGAGCCTCGGTTTCAAGGGCAGCATGCCGACGGGGCTGATCGAGGGGCTGGCAAGCGAGGGCATCTACGTCGCGGCGCGCCTTGGTCGCATGCGCATTGCACCGCATGTCTATAACGACGAAGTCGATGCCGATCGCTTCGTCGCAGCGCTGACGCGGCGGTTGAAGGACTAGCGCAGTCCCTCGTACACCATGAAGCCGCGGGCGATCGCGAGCTTGCGGATCGCGCGCGGAATGATCTTTTCCGGCTGATGCAGATAGCGGTGCGAGACCAGTTCGAGCGCGCCGAGCATGCCGGGATTGCTTTCGAACGGAGCAAGCAGGCCGGTCATGCTGATGGGGGCGTGTGCGCGCGCGTTGAACGGCAGCAGCAACAGTTCGAGATGCGTCCGCGTGCCGTCGGTGGCGGTCGCGGTGAGGCCTGCGATGCTCGGCAGCATTTCCTCGGCAACGACGGTTGCGATGTCCTCGATCTCGCGGCGGCTTTCGCGCGTAAACAACGCGGCGAAGCTCTCGTCCTTGAGGTCGCGGCCGAACAGCGCGCACACCCGGGTGCCGGCGACGCGAAACGGATAGCCGGCATCGAGATCACAGGAGAGGACGAAGATGTCGCCGAGCAGGCCGCGCACGGCGTTCGGCTCGATGTCGCTGCGGTCGGGGGCGCGCGCGCTTCCGCGTTTGCCGTCCCAATAAGCGAAGAACTCGCGGCTGGACGGATGCTTCATGACGCATACTCCCCGGTGCTGCGATCGGGACAGTTCTGTCCCGTTCTCGCGCACTTACTTTCCCTTAACCATTAGTGCAGGAGGGGTCGTGCAGCGTCCATGCCGCCGGCGGCTTTCGCGCCGTTTTCCCGAGGGCTTTACGTCGTTAAGGTTAAATTAACGATGTGCTTGGCGCACGCTGGGTGGCTGGTAAGGTGATGGTGCTTTCGCCGTCGGCCGCTTGCTCCAGGTTGCCGGCCGCGGGCAGTGCGGAAGCGCAGTCACACGGGCGACGTCAAACGGATTGGGTCAGCGCGCGGAGGGGTGCGGATGTTGCCCCGGACCCGCGTGAAAATAACCAACCACGTGAGGGAGGATGTTCTCAGCATCCTCCCTTTTTCGTTTTCGAAAAAGCGTTTGTCAGGAAAGTGTCTTGCGGCGAACTCTTCACTTGAAGAGCTGAATGATCACGATGCTCATCGCAAGCAGCAGCACCAGGGATAGTGTCACCGCCGCCGTCACCTTGCCGCCGACGTTGGAGAGAACGCGGACATCGACGCCGAGCCCCAGCGCCGCCATCGAGACGACCGTGAGCAGCGCCGCCGTCCGCGTCACCGGTTCCACGACCACGTCCGGCACGATCTGCAGCGAGCGCAACGCGGCGAGCACGAGAAAGCCGATGATGAACCACGGCACCAGCTTGAAAGGGCCTACCGGCTTTCCGCCGGCCTTGGCTGCTCCGACGCCGAGCCTGCGCGAGGCGATCAGCGAAAGCCCGACCACGACAGGTCCGAGCATCAGCACGCGAACCAGCTTCACCAGCGTCCCGATCTGCGTGCTGACCACGCCCGCGGGGACGGTGGCGGCGAGCACCTGGGGCACCGCGTAGACGGTGAGCCCCGCGAGAATCCCGTATTGGGTCGCCGAGAGCTTGAGCAGCGGAATGAGCAGCGGCAGTCCCAATACCATGAGCACGCCGAGCACGGCGGTAAAGGAGATGGAGGAGGCGATGTCGTCCCCGTCGGCGCCGATCACGGGCGCCACGGCGGCGATCGCCGAATTACCGCAAATCGAATTGCCGCAGGCGATCAGGATCGAGAGCTTCGTCGGCAGGCCGAGCGCGCGGGCAACGCCGAAGCTCACGCCGAGCGCGACGATCACGGTGCCGATGATGGCGGCCAGCAGCAGCGAGCCCGAGGCGGCGATCGCGGCAAAGCTGATGGAAGCCCCGAGCAGCGTCACGGCGATTTCGAGGAGCTGCTTGGCGCTGAAGGCAATGCCGATCTGCCAGCGCTCGGGTGGGCGCCAGAACGAGCGCACCGCCATGCCGAGCAGGATCGCGATCACCAGCGCCTCGACATAAGGGTGCCCGAAAAGCCGCTCCTCCAGCCGCTGGATCGCCAAGGACGTTACGGTAATCAACAGACAGAGCGCGACGCCGGGCAGCGCAGCGCCGAGGCGCCGGAACGCGGAGCCCAGGCGGCCTTCCTCGGAATCCTTCTTCGCAATTGTCTTGTCGAGCGGCACAAACCCTCGCTTCAGAACAAACTGTGCGCTGAGTGAGGGCCGGAGGGTAATATATTTTCAGATTGCCGCGATAGAAAGAAATTGCATCTCGCAGCGTTTATCAGCCACGCAAATGAGCATGGGCCGCGACCGGCTCCCTTACGCCGGGGGCCAGTCCGATCACAGTGACGCGAGCAGGCTTTGTGCGAAGGCGACGGCGCGATCGAAGCCGTTGAAGACGCCCGGTTCGAAGTAGATCGCACGCGCCGCCACGATGACGATCACCAGCGCCCAGAACAGGCCGGCGCCGGTTCGCGTCAACCAGCGCGACCCGCGCGCCGTTGTCCGCGTATCGGCGATTGCCACCGGCTCGCCAAAGGGATCGAATTGGGGGTCCTGCATCATCGTTCGCGCGCGATTTTCCGCTGCAAATGTCGTGAATTGGCCGTTTGAAAGCAATGGCAGCGAAATCTGTTTTGCGGCGTGCGTGCGCATGTAATTTTCTCCGGCGGGGCAGCTCGGTGGGATTTTTGATTTTTGGGTCTCCTCGGTGCCCTTGCGCAGCGGGGACAAAGCCGCCTATCTGGCCATCATCGCCTGGTGACGCTCATTTTGAGGTCTAAAATCCCCTTGGAAGCCCCTCTCGACCCCCCGCAGGACGCCTCGTCGGAACTGCAGCAACATCGCCCGCGCGAGCCGATCCTGACGCTGCCGCCGGCGCTGACTGCCTACATTCTCGTGCTCGCCGCGATCCATTTGCGCGTGCTGCTGCCGGTCGAATGGGAGGACTGGACCATCGATGTCTTCGGATTCATTCCGAAGCGCTACGATTCGACGCTGATCGACTTGACCTTTCCCGGCGGGGCCGGGGCCAAGGTCTGGACCTTCGTCACCTACTCTCTGCTGCATGCCAATCTCACCCATCTTGGCTTCAACGTGCTGTGGCTCTTGCCGTTCGGCAGCGCGCTGGCGCGCCGCTTCGGCGCGTTCCGCTTTTTCCTGTTCATGGCGGTGACCGCCGCCGCGGGCGCGCTCGCGCATCTCATCACCCATGAGCACGCGGTGGCGCCGATGATCGGCGCCTCTGCGTCGGTCTCGGGCGCCATGGCCGCTGCGATCCGCTTTGCTTTCGTGCGAGGCAGCTTTCTCTCGTTGAACCGCGGCGATGCGGAGGCTGCCGCCAAGGTACCGGCGCTGTCGCTGTCGCGGTCCTTGCGCAATGGGCGCGTGCTCGCCTTTCTCCTGGTGTGGTTCGGGGTCAACCTCATCTTCGGTATCGGCTCGCTGGCGATCGGCGCCGACGGCACCAGCGTCGCCTGGCAGGCGCATATCGGCGGTTTCTTTGCCGGGCTCGTGTCGTTCTCGCTGTTCGATCCTGTGCCGCGCACAAATCCCGATGCTGCAGGTGCGGCGTACTAGCTTGCGGCATCAGGCGATTTCCTCCATCATCGATGGCTCAACTCATGCGGCCTGAGGGCCGCGCGCCCGCGGGAAAGCGGCGCTCGATGAAGAAGCGTGCCTGCAAGCAAGCGCCTGCAACGAAATTGGCGCCCGACTGTTGTTTGAAACTCGCAAAAAGACCGCGCCAGCTTTTTAGGAGCGCGATCGCTTCAGGGAGACGACAATGACGGTACGTGCAATCCTCGACACCAAAGGCCACCAAATCGTAAGTGTCCCGCTGGAGGCCAAGCTCTTCGAGGCGATCAAGCTCCTCGGAGAGCGCAAGATCGGTGCCGTCTTGGTCATGAGCGAGGGCCGCATCGAAGGCATTCTGTCCGAGCGCGACATCGTGCGCGTGCTGGGCGAGCGGGGAGCCGCCGTGCTGGAGGAGCCGGTGAGCGCGGTCATGACGCGCAAGGTCGTGAGTTGCCGGCCGAACGATACGGTCGCGGCCATCATGGAAATGATGACGCTCGGCAAGTTCCGCCATTTGCCGGTGCTCGAGGGCGAGCGGATCGTCGGTCTGATCTCGATCGGCGACGTCGTCAAATGGCGCGTCCAGGAATACGAGACCGAGCAGGAAGCGCTGCGGACATACATCAAGACGGCGTAGGGCGCTGTCGGTTTACCTCCCCGCGCTGGCTGGGAGAGGTCGGATCGCATTGTAACTGCGATGCGGGCGAGGGGACTCGCCACGAACCGCGCTCGCGGAGGCAGCCCCCTTCATCCCAACCTTCCCAGCGCGAGCTTTGCTCGTCACGCCCACAACGCGGGGAGAAGGAGCAGAGCCGCGCGTGTGGCTGGCGGCTCGGCTGACCTCACTCCGCTTTCGGCGCCAGCGCCGGGATCGCTTCGTGGATCGAATCCAGCGCGCGCTCGGCGGCACGCGCGCCGAAGTCGATCAGGTCGGCGGCGCGATGGAAATCGAACCAGCCGATCTGGCCGACCCGCGGCGTGATCAGCAGATCCGGCGGATCGCCAGCAAGGCGCGCGCGGGTGATGCGGTCCTGCATGATGTTGAAGGCATCGACCATGATGGAGGAGATGCCGGGTCGGCCGGCGCTGCCGAAAAATTCGCGCTTGACCGTGCGCTCCGGCGAGAAGAAGCGGCCGATGCCGCGCTTGGGCGGCACGGTGGAATCTATCACGGTCTCCGGCACTTCGGCCGGTGCGCCGTGCGAATAGATCGTGGTCGAGTGCGTGAACACGTCGCTGGAGAGGTTGGCGGCAATGACAATCTCCGCGCCGAGCGCGCGCGCCGCCGACACCGGGACCGGATTGACCAGCGCGCCGTCGACCAGCCAGCGGTCGCCGATCAGGACCGGCGCGAAGATGCCCGGCAGGGCGTAAGATGCGCGCATGCCGTCGACGACTCGGCCATGGGTCAGCCAGATCTCATGACCGGTGCGCACTTCGGTGGCGACGCTGGCGAATTTCACCGGCAGGTCTTCGATCAGCGTATTGCCCATGGAAGCTTCGAGCTTTGCCGCAAGCTTCTCGCCGCCGATCAGGCCTGAGCCGTTGAGGCGAATGTCGAGATAGCCGAGAATGTTTCGCACCTGCAGGCCGCGGGCCCACTCCTCCAGCGTGTCGAGGTGGCCGGCCGCGTAGGCGCCGCCGACCACCGCGCCGATCGAGGTGCCGACCACGATGTTCGGGACGATGCCGTGGGCGAGCAGGGTCCGCAGAACGCCGATATGAGCAAATCCTCGCGCTGCGCCTCCGCCGAGCGCAAGCCCGATGACGGGGCGCCGAATGGTGCCGAGCCCCACCTTTTCGATGCCGTTCCCTTCGTCTCGTCCGCGTCTGATCAGGCCGTCCAACACCGAAAGCTCTCCCGGAGGCCTCCCGCCAAGCGAGGAGGCCTCTCACCAGGCTACGCGCGGCAATTGCCTCTTGCCAGAATCTGTCAGAAGCATGGTTTATGCCGTTAGCGAGGTCGGTAGGCGGGATTTGTGACTGGATCGAGACAACATTTCTGGTTCCGATGGGTTCCGTTGTCCCACCCTTGGTTCAGCTTCCGGCTTGAATTTGCCGTGTTTCCGGTAAAAGGCTGCTTCATGATACGGGGGAGCGACGGTTTCATCGATGTCCGGCGCAGCAGTCGGCTGCTGCCGCGCTTGATGCTGACCATCGCCCTGGCTGCGCTGGCGTTTGCGCCCGCAAGAGCCCAGTGGTTCAGCGACCGCCCTCCACCGGTCCCGCCGGGCGCGGTACCGGATCCAGGCCCCGCCGTCAGCCTCGCACCCTCCGGCGGGCCTGCGGCGGGCCCGAGTCTGCCGCCGGTGCTGACGCAACCCTCACTGACGCAGCCGGCGCTTAATCAGCCGTCGAGTACCTCGGTCCCGCCGACCGCGGCTCCAAGCGTGGCGCCGGGGCAAGGCGTGCTGTCGCTCTCGGCGCGCTATGGCAAGGATCTGCCGGTCATCAATGCCGGGCTGGTCTGGCGGGTGTTTGCGGATCGGCCCGACGAAACCGGCACGTTCAAGATGATCCGCGAAGACCGCGCGGCCACGCCGAGCATCGTGCTGCCGCAGGGCAACTACGTCGTGCACGTCGCGCTGGGGCTGGTCACCGCTATCCGGACCGTCTCGCTAAAGGCCGAAACCGATCGCGAGGCGTTCGTGCTTCCGGCCGGCGGCTTGCGACTGGAGGGCCGGGTTGGCAGCAGCAAGATTCCGCAGAACCAGATATCCTTTGCGATCTACAAAGGCAGCCAGTTCGAAGTCGGCGAGCGCGCGCCGTTAGTGCCCAACGTGGCAGCCGGCGACGTCGTGCTGCTTCCCGAGGGCACTTACTACATCGTCTCCAATTATGGCGACGCCAACTCCGTGGTGCGCTCCGACATCCGCGTGCAGGCCGGCAAGCTGACGGACGTCACCGTCAGTCATCGCGCCGCCGTCATCACCCTGAAACTCGTCACCGACAAGGGCGGCGAGGCGCTGGCCAATACTGCCTGGTCGGTGATTACGCCGGGCGGCGACGTCATCAAGGAATCGATCGGCGCCTTTCCAAAAGTGGTGCTGTCGGAGGGCGAATACCGCGCCATCGCCAAGAATGAAGGCAAGGTCTATGAGCGGCCGTTCAACGTGGTCAATGGCGTCGACGGCGAGGTCGAGGTGATCGCGCGTTAGCGTAGAAGTGAGTAGAGATTCGCGCTAAGGCTGAGCGAAATTGCGGAGCATGTGCAACCAGTTGGTGGGCCGCTGTCATAATCCCTAACGCGCACTAACCATTGGATGACTTAAAACTGTCATAATGACCTATCGTGCGCGCGCGTCGTTCATTTTTTACATCCCATTAAGCCGGTCCGCATTGGATGCGCGGGGCAGAAGCCGGGTGCGCGGGGAATCTCATGGGCGTCGCCAAAAAGCAGTCCGCAAAACTAACGACAGACATGTTCGAAGACGTGCCGGTGCTGCGGCGCAAGTGGCAGGCGGCGCTCAAGCCCGGCGAAAGACTTCCCCGTTACGAGGACGTGATGCTGGGCAGCCTCGGACGGCTCGCCGACCACATGGTACTGCTGAATGGCGATAATGACGCGTTCGCGGTATCGCGCACCGGCCGCTATGCCCAGAAATGGCTCGGCGACGAGCGCTGGGACATTCCGATGCACGTGCTGCCGCCGGATTGCGCGACTGTCCTTACTGAAGCGGCATCCAACGCGGTGAAGAACAGCCGCCCCTATCAGGCCGTCGCTCATTGCGTGCGCGACGGCATGGTGCGGACCTATGACGTCTTGGCGCTGCCGACGTTCTCGCGCTGGGGCGGCACGCTGGTCGGCACCTATGTCAACGAGCGCGGGGCGCAATACAATCTCCTGGACGCGATCTTTTCCACCACCGAAGACGGCGTGATCTCGGTTTCGACCATTCGCGACGCGAGCGGCGCTCCATCCGACTTCCAGATCGTGCACCACAATGAGGGGGCGGCGAAACTGCTCAAGGTCCCCGCGCAAGGCCTGCAGTGGCGGCGCTTGAGCGAGGGTGGGCATCTGCTCTGTTCGGAATTGGTGGTCGCGCGACTGCGTGAGGCGGTCGCGAAAGGGGTGCGCGACCAGTTCGAGATCGACAGCGACGAGCGCAGTCTGCGACTGGGGGTAACCGCTTTCGGCGATATCCTGTCGCTGACGATTTCCGATGTCACGCCGTTGAAGCGGCGCGAAGCCTCATTCCGGCTGCTGTTCGACAGCAATCCGATGCCGATGTGGGTGTTCGATCCGGAGACGACGGGATTTTTGAAGGTCAATGACGCGGCCGTGCAGCATTATGGCTACAGCCGCGAAAAATTCCTGAGCATGAAGATCCGGGAGATGTGGCCGCAGGATGAATGGGTGAGCCACAGCCAGGCATTGCGGCATCTCGGCGAGCACTATCAGTCCGGACGGCATTGGCGGCATCTGCGGGCCGACGGCAGTGAGATTTGCGTGCTCACCTTCGGGCGCCGCCTCTCATTCGAGGGACGCAACGCCTATCTCGTCGCTGTCGTCGACATTACCGAACGGCTCAAGGCCGAGGCGCGCATCGCCTATATGGCCCACCATGACGGCCTGACCAATCTGGCCAATCGCGAGCTTTACCAGGAGCGCCTGCAGCAGGCGCTGGAGGGCGGCAATGCGGACGGCAAGCGCGTCGCGGTGCTCTGCGTCGATCTCGACCTGTTCAAGAACGTCAACGATTCCTACGGCCATCCCATGGGCGATCGCCTGCTGAGGCAGGTCGCCGACCGCTTGCAGTCGCATGTCCATGGCAACAACCTTGCCGCGCGGCTCGGGGGCGACGAATTCGCGGTGATTCTCACCTCCATCGCTTCGCCGAACGAGACCAGCGACTTTGCCGGGCGCCTGATCCATGTTCTCAGTCAGCCCTATGAGATCGACGGCAACGAAGTGGTGATCGGTGCCTCCATCGGGATCGCGCTCTCGCCCGGAGATGGCATGAGCGGCGAGGAACTGTTGCGCAACGCAGACATGGCACTTTATCGGGCGAAGCAAGACGGCCGCGGCGTGCATCGCTTCTTCGAGCCGGAAATGGACCGCCAGGCGCAGAAGCGCCGGGACATGGAGCTCGATCTGCGGCACGCCTTTGCCAATGGCGAGTTCGAGCTGCATTACCAGCCGCTGGTCGACATCGCGAGCGGCCGCATCTCCGGCTTCGAGTCGCTATTGCGCTGGCGCCATCCGGAGAAAGGCATGATCTCGCCGGCGGAATTCGTTCCGATCGCGGAAGACATCGGATTGATCACGTCGATCGGCGAGTGGGTACTGCGCGAAGCCTGCAACGAGGCGGTGAAATGGCCCGACCAGGTCAAGGTCGCGGTCAATCTGTCGCCGGTGCAATTCCGCAGCCGCAACCTGGTCCAGGTGGTGATTTCGGCGCTGGCGAATTCCGGCCTGTCGCCGAAGCGGCTCGAGCTCGAGATCACCGAGTCGGTGTTCCTGGCCGAGACCGAGGCCAATCTCGCGATCCTGCATCAGCTTCGCGAGCTCGGCGTCAGCATTTCGATGGACGATTTCGGTACCGGCTATTCGTCGTTGAGTTATTTGCGCAGCTTCCCGTTCGACAAGATCAAGATCGATCGCTCCTTTGTGAAAGACTTGGCAAAGCGCAGCGACTGCCTCGCCATCGTGCGCGCGATCTCAGGACTGGGCCGCAGCCTCAATATCACCACCACGGCGGAAGGAGTGGAGACCGTCGATCAGCTCGACTGGCTCCGCGCGGAGGGCTGCAACGAGGTGCAGGGCTTTCTGTTCAGCGGGGCCAAGCCGGCCGCCGAAGTCGAGCAGTTATTGTTCCGCTTCGGCGCGCGATCATCGAAGGCGGCGTGAGAACTTTCCGTTCGCATAGCTCGTCACTCTGTTACGGTGAAGCCGCGACGTACTGGATACCCCGCCTTCGCGGACCATGACGGCGGGATGTCGTTTAGGAAATGCTTGGTATGCACCGGCCTTCGCCGGGGCGACAAAGAGCTAGAACCGCGTCACGATCTCCGACAGCGCCGGCCGCGGGCGCTCCTCGTTCGGCTTGCTTGGCTTGCCGATATGAATAAAGCCCGCGATCTTTTCGTCCGGCTTCAATCCGAGACCATCGAGCACGTCGCGGTCGAAGGCGAACCAGCCCGTCAGCCAGCAGGCGCCGTAGCCGAGCGCAGTAGCCGCGGTCACGATGTTCATCGCGCTGGCGCCGGCCGACAGTTCCTGCTCGAACGGAGGCACCTTCGGATGCGGCTTGGTAAAGCTGACCACCGCGATCACCAGCGGCGCGTCCGTCAGGCGCTTTTTCTCGATCTCAATCTCGGCCGCGCTCGCCTGCGGGTTCTTCCTGGCGAACACCTTTGCGATCACTTCACCCGCGCGCTCGCGCGCTTCACCCTCGAAGATGATGAAGCGCCAGGGCGCGAGCTTGCCGTGATCCGGCACCCGCGCGCCGATGGTCAGGATGGTCTCGATCTCGGCGGGCGAGGGGCCGGGGCCGGTCATCTCGCGCGGCTTGACCGAACGGCGGGCTTTCAGAAGTTCAATGGCGTCGGGCACGATGTTTCTTTCTTCGGACATGACAATCGCCGGAGAGATAGGCGTGCGCTCCCGCGAGCGGAAGCGCAGTTTAGAGCGATTATGATCGCTTCATTCGGCCGCCGCGCGTAGTTGCCCCCGCCGCACGTCCGGCGGAATCGCTTCCTCCACCAGCGCGGCGATCGCCTCTTCCGTCGGCATCACCCTCTGCCCATCGCTGCCCAGCCGGCGCACCGAGACCGAATGCGTCTCGGCCTCTTTCTTGCCGACCACGAGGAGCGCGGGGATCTTCGCCAGCGAATGCTCGCGGACCTTGTAGTTGATCTTCTCGTTGCGCAGATCGATGTCGACCCGCAGGCCCGAACGCCGCGCCGCTTCCATCACCTGCTTGGCGTATTCGTCGCCTTCGGAGGTAATGGTGGTGACCACCGCCTGGATGGGCGCCAGCCAAAGCGGGAAATTGCCGGCGTAATGCTCGATCAGGATGCCGATGAAGCGCTCCATCGAGCCGCAGATCGCGCGATGCACCATGACGGGCGCTTTCTTCGATCCATCATGGTCGATGTAGAACGCGCCGAACCGCTCCGGCAGGTTGAAGTCGACCTGCGTGGTGCCGCACTGCCAGTCGCGGCCGATGGCATCGCGCAGCACATATTCGAATTTCGGCCCGTAGAAGGCGCCTTCGCCCGGATTGATCTCGGTCTTGATGTTGTTGCGCTGGGCAGCGATCTCCGACAGCACAGTCGCCATGACGCGCTCGGCGTGGTCCCACATCGCGTCCGTGCCGACGCGCTTCTCCGGCCGGGTCGAAAGCTTCACGGTCAGCTCGCCCTCGAAGCCGAAATCGGCATAGGTCGAGAGGATCAGATCGTTGATCTTCAGACACTCGTCGGCGAGCTGGTCCTCGGTGCAGAAGATATGCGCATCGTCCTGGGTGAAGCCGCGCACGCGCATCAAGCCGTGCATGGCGCCGGACGGCTCATAGCGATGAACCACGCCAAATTCCGCAAGCCGCAACGGCAGGTCGCGGTAGCTCTTCAAGCCGTGCTTGAAGATCTGCACATGGCCCGGGCAGTTCATCGGCTTCAGCGCGAACCAACGCTTGTCCTCAGCCTCGTCGCCGGCTGATTGCGCCGCGAACATGTTTTCGCGGTACCAGTCCCAATGGCCGGAGGTCTCCCACAGCGACTTGTCCAGGATCTGCGGGGCGTTGACCTCGTTGTAGTCGCCCGCGAGGCGCCGCCGCATGTAGGCGATCAACTGCTGGAAGATGGTCCAGCCCTTCGGGTGCCAGAACACGACGCCCGGACCTTCCTCCTGGAAGTGGAAGAGGTCGAGCTCGCGGCCGAGCTTGCGATGGTCGCGCTTCTCGGCTTCCTCGGTCTGCTTCAGGTAGGCGTCGAGCTCCTCCTGCTTGGCGAAAGCGGTGCCGTAGATGCGGGTCAGCATCGGGTTGTTGGAATCACCGCGCCAATAGGCGCCAGCGACCTTCATCAGCCTGAAGGCATTGCCGATCTTTCCCGTCGAGGTCATATGCGGACCGCGGCAGAGATCGAACCAGTCGCCCTGGAAATAAATCTTGATCGGCTCATCGCCAGGAATGGCGTCGACCAGCTCGACCTTGAAGGCCTCGCCCTTGTCGCGGAACACCTGCTTTGCCTTTTCGCGATCCCAAACCTCTTTGGTAAAGGGCTTGTCGCGGGCGATGATCTCGCGCATCTTCTTCTCGATCGCGGCGAAATCCTCCGGCGTAAACGGCTCGTTGCGGAAGAAGTCGTAATAGAAGCCGTTCTCGATCACCGGGCCGATCGTCACCTGGGTGCCCGGCCACAGCGATTGCACGGCTTCCGCGAGCACATGGGCGCAGTCATGCCGGATCAATTCCAGCGCGCGCGGCTCCTCACGGGACACGAATTCGATTCTCGCGTCCTGCGTGATCGGATCGTTGAGATCGGCGAGATCGCCATTGAGCGCCATCGCGACCGTGCGTTTGGCAAGAGAGGGCGAGATACCCTTGGCGATGTCCAGGCCGGTGGTGTCTTTCGGAAATTTGCGTTTGGCGCCGTCGGGGAAGGTGAGGGTGATCTCCTCAGGCGGCTGCACGGGCTTGAGATTGGAGAGGCTGTATTGGAACCCGGATTCGGATTTGTGCTCGGGTGGCTTTTGTTCGGACGGCTTTTGCTCGGACATGGGTGCTCCTTGAGCTCACTCCTGCGAACGAGCGCAGGTAAGCGGGAAAGTGCCGATATAGCAGGCGATTCGGGTGTTGCAATCGGGCTTCGCGCGCCTCGTCCCTCAAACAATGCATTTGTCGCATGAGAAGGTTTCATGCAAATGCATTGAACTATCTGCTATGAGGAATGCGTGACTCGCCGCTTCGCTCCCACCTCCTTGATGCTCGGAAATATCCTCACCGGCTGCTCGGTCCTGGCGCCGGCGGGGATGCTTGCCGAATTGGCCGATGGCCTCGACATCAGCATCCGCACCGCAGGCCTGCTCATCACTTTCGGCGCGGCGGTGCTGTGCATCGGCTCGCCGCTGACGGCCTGGCTGACCAGCCGGATCGAGCGGCGAACGCTGCTGGCAACGACGCTTGCTGTGATGGCCTGCGCCAATCTCGCCTCTGCGCTTGCGCCTGGTTATGCCAGCCTGCTCGCCATTCGCATGGTGATGCTGGCGATCGGCGCGCTTTATACCCCTCAGGCGGCGGGCACCACTGCGCTGATCGTGCCGGCCGAAAAACGCGGCAGCGCCATCGCCTATGTCTTTCTCGGCTGGTCGCTTGCCGCTGCCGCAGGCCTGCCGCTCATCACATTCATCGCCAGCCACTATGGCTGGCGATCCGCCTATGGTGCGGTCGGTGCGTTCGGCATTCTCTGTTTTCTATTGGTCGCATGGCGCCTGCCGCGAGCCCTGAAGGGCGTGCCGGTGGACTTAAAGACCTGGGCCGCGCTCGCGCGCAACCGGACCGTCGTTCTGTTGCTGCTGATCACGACACTGCAGATGTCGGGGCAGTTTGTGGTGTTCACCTTCATGGGTCCGCTGCTGTCGAAGCTGGCCCATGTCGGGTCCGACGCGGTGGGCTTGGTCTTTGCGCTCTACGGGATTGCCGGCTTTGTCGGGGTCGTTATCGCGACGCGGATCGTGGATAGTTGGGGCCCGTACAACACCTCTGTGCTGGCGACGACATGTGTGTTGATGGGAATAGCCGGATGGGCGGTCTGTGCCGGCAATTATCCTTCGATGGCGGTCTCGGTTGCGATTTGGGGGCTTGGATTTGCCTCGAGCAATTCCATGCAGCAGGTGAGGCTTGTGGCCGCCGCGCCGCCACTCGCCTCGGCTTCGGTGTCGCTCAACACCTCGGTGCTGTATATCGGGCAGGCGATGGGCTCGGCCATCGGCGGGGTGCTTTATGGACGCGATCTGCTCCAGGGCATCGGCTTCGTCGCCATGAGCTTTCTGGCCGTGGCGCTGACCCTGGTGATCCTGAGCCGGCCGAAGCGGGCCGTTTGGCCGGCAACCTAGCCCGGCCCGTTCCCCAGGCTTTTGTGGCCCAAATCCCGCCTTTGGAACTTGGCAAAGGGAACCGGACAGGATTAAAGCGCAAGCCGCAACCGGGTGCGCCGGTCCGTCGCCGGCGCCCGCCCTTTCCAATACCAATGAGAGTTATGTGACATGAGAGTAGCTTTGGTGTTCGTCGCGGTTCTTTGTTCGGCCCCCGCCTTTGCCCAATCAGCTCCGCCCCCGATGGTCGGCGACAAGCCGCTGGTGCAGGTCAAGCCGCGCAGCGCCGCGCCGACAAAGCCTCAATCGATGGCCGTCCGCCTGCAGTCCTGTCTCGATATCGACGACGGCACCAAGGAGCGGCTGAACTGCTACGACGCGGTGATCAAGCCCGAGCCGAAGGAGAAGGCGGCGACGGCGAAGCGCGTCACCGACTGCAAGTTCACCAAGGAGGAAGACGAGCGGCTGGCCTGCTTCAACGGCTTTGTCGAAAGCATGCCCAAGCTGCCGAAGTCCTGATCGCCGCTCGGCGTCGGCTACGAGGCAACGCGCGGCCGTTATAGCGCGTTGCCGTCCGGGCGACGTGCGGGCCGCGACGCGCCGCTAGCGGCTCGCGGAGCCGGGGATGCCTGATGCGACTTTCAGCGCCGGCGCCGCGGCCATCTTCACCAGCACCTGCTCGATCGGGTATTTGGTCCAGGCTTGGGTGACGTAGTTGCGATGGGTGATGCCTTCGGCTGTCTCGACAAACAGCACGCTGCCCGGGTGCAGCGGCGCATCCATGTCTTCGGAAACCTTGATGCCCTTGTCGCGCAGCATCTGCATCAGCTCGTGATCATGCCGCGCCGTATAGTGGGTGTAAGAGCTCACGAAAAAGCCGGAGCGGTGGTTCTCGATCCATGAGGCGAACTTGTCGAGCTGGCCATAGACGGCGTCGAGCAGGACGACGCCGCGCACCTGATCGCTGAGGCCGCCGACGTCGAGACTCCAGGCGGTCGGCAGGAAGCCGCCGCTGTAGCCGACGATGACGATCGGCAGCTTGGCGAATTCCTTGGCCGAACCGGGATCGCCGTAGAGTCGGGCGAGATGGTCGGCGGACTCCATGATGAAGCGGCGGAAGCCGCCGGGCTGCCAGAATTTGCCGGCGCTGGAATCGGCGGCATCGACTGCCATCTGCGGCGCCAGCAACACGGCATTGACCCCGGAATCGGAGATCTGCCGTGGCACCAACTGCCGGTCGCGGACGTCGCGCTCCAATGTCGCGCCGTTGCCGTGGAAGAACACCACGATCACGCCGGGTTTGCGCACGTTGAAATTCTCCGGGATGTGCACCAGCACGCGGCTGTCGTTGTAGGTCTCGTCTTCCCAATAGACCTGGCCGGACAAGCTGCGATGGCCGCGACGATCGCCTTTGGCTACGTTGAGGAACGGCGCGTCGGATGCCGGATTGCTGCCGTAATAGGGAAAGGCGGAGGATTTCATGCTGACCAGCGTGGTCAGGTCGTCATGCGCGCCGGGGCGCCTGTAGGGCACCTGCGGCTCCAGCGAGGCGACGCGGTAGGGGGCGGTCTCTGCCTGCGCCGCCGCGGGCTTGGGCGTGAAATCCGACATTTGCCGCTCCACCAGGCTCTCGCTCGGTGAGGGGAAGCGGTCCCTGAACTGCGGCGCGGGAAAGCGTTCGTCGAATGTGGCGCTTGCCGCGATCTGTGTGGGGGCAGGATGCGCATTGGCCGCGAGCGCGTCAGGATTGGGCGCCTGGCTGCATTGCGCGAGCAATAGCGATAGCGGCAAACAAAGCAGGAGGGCGGCGAGTGGCGAGCGGACATGGGCTAGCGCGCCCGGTTGTTTCTCCGGGCGCGCGCGACCATTTCCATGGAAATTCGGATTGGCTCCGACCATCCACCCCACCAAGTCTACCGGGTCGAGCGGCTAGCGCGCGTCGGGCTCGGCGACGTCGGTGCTCCCCGGACATACTCCCCACATCCGGAAAACCCCAAGAAGACCATCAACAAACAACACCATCAAATCGTGTCCTGATTGTGAGGCGGCCGGCGGTCGTCGGCAACGCCGTGGTGACACGGGTGGCGGTTCGGTAGAAAAGTACCGGCCCCGCCCCGTCAAATTTAATCCTTGTTAACCGTTCTTGAATGGAGCCGCGTCAGTCTACACCATGACGCGATCACCAAGGCGGCAAGCGACATGACGGCATCAGAGACGGGAAGCGCGGCGTGGCCGGGCCGGCTTCTCGCGAGCGGGCCCTCGGTTTCGGTCATCGTGGCGACCGCCATCGTCGTGGCCGACATGATCGGCGTCGGCGTCTTCACGAGCCTCGGCTTTCAGGTCAAGGATATACCCTCCGGCTTCTCGATCCTGCTGTTGTGGACGGTGGGCGGGCTCGTGGCGCTGTGCGGCGTGTTTTCCTACAGCGAGTTGGGGGCGATGTTTCCGCGCTCGAGCGGCGAATATAATTTTTTGAGCCGCGCTTATCATCCGGCCTTTGGCTTTCTTGCAGGTTGGGTGTCGGCCACCGTCGGCTTCGCCGCGCCAGTGGCGCTGGCGGCGATGGCGTTTGGCGAGTACGGCAAGTCGGTGTTTCCGGAAGGCTCGCCGCTGGCGCTGGCGATCGGCGTCGTCTGGCTGGTCTCGATCGTGCAGCTCACCGGCGTGAAGCACTCTTCGACCTTCCAATTGATCTCGACCATTCTGAAGGTGGTGCTGATCGTCGCGTTCCTGGCGGCCGGATTCGCGATCGGCACGGCCCAGCCGATCTCCTTTGCACCTCAGGCCGGCGACTTCGCCCATATCGTCAGCGCGCCCTTCGCCATCGGCCTCATCTTCGTGATGTATTCGTTCTCGGGCTGGAACGCGGCGACCTACATCACCGGCGAGATGCATGACGCCAGGCAGAACCTGCCGCGCGCGCTGCTTGCGGGAACGCTGATCGTGATGGTGCTCTATGTCGCGCTCAACGCGGTGTTCCTGCACACCGCGCCGATGGACAGGCTGGCCGGCCAGCTCGATGTCGCCAGCATCTCCGGCAGCTACATTTTCGGCGAGATCGGCGGGCGCGTTGTTGCCGTGATGATCTGCGTTGGCCTCGTATCGTCGATCTCCGCAATGATGTGGATCGGCCCGCGCGTGATGATGACGATGGGGGAGGACATCCCGGCGCTGACAATTTTCGCTCGCCGCTCGCAGAGCGGGGCGCCGGGCTACGCCATCCTGTTCCAGCTCGCGGTCGCAAATTTGTTGCTATTCACGCGCAGCTTCGAGGCGGTGCTCGACTTCATTCAGTTTGCGCTGCTGTTCTGCTCGTTCTTCACCGTGCTCGGCGTTATCAAGCTGCGGATCATGCGGCCTGATCTGCCGCGGCCCTATCGCGCCTGGGGATACCCGGTGACGCCACTGGTTTTCCTGCTCGTGACCGGTTTCATGATGTACTATCTGCTGACGGAGCGGCCGCTGCAGTCATTCCTGGGCATGCTGATGATGGCGTCGGGCCTTTTGATTTACGCCATTTTCCACAAGCGGGCCGAATCCGGCACCGCAGCTTGAGGCCGCGAGGGACGATGCATCATTTGCTGAAAATTGCGGCCGCTGCCGCCGGCCTGCTCCTCGCAATCGCAGTGCCGGCGGGAGCCGCCGAGGTGACCGCGGACGACACCGCGCGCTTTCTCGCCGGCATGCAGCCGTCCGCCGACTCGCCGCTGGTGTCGCTGACCAACGACCCGGTCTGGCAACGCCACGCCAAATTCTTCGATGGCGCCTTTGCCCAGCTCGAGCAGCGCCAGCTCTCGAAGATCCGGAACTGGGCCGACGCCAATCTGGCGGCGCCGCGCCCGACCATGTTCTACATGTTCTCGGGTCCTGACTTCCTTTACGCCAATGCCTTCTATGCGAAGGCGAACACCTACGTGTTCGCTGCGCTCGAGCCGCCAGGTGCGGTAGCCGATCTCACCAGGCTGCCACGCGGCAGCGTTGATGCTGCGCTTGCCAATGTCGAGCACTCGCTTGCCTCGATCCTGAGCTTCTCGTTCTTCATCACCAAGCAGATGAAGGTGGATTTGGATGCGAACGAGATCAGCGGCACGCTGCCGATCCTCTATGTTTTCCTGGCGCGCTCCGGCAAGACCATCGATAGCGTCACGCCGGTCTCGCTCGACGACAAGGGCACGTTGCTGTCAGGCAGCGACGCCGGCAAAGGGATCACCCACGGCGTCAAGGTCACCTTCGCGGGCAGCGACGGGTTGGAGAAGACCCTGTATTATTTCTCGACCGATCTTTCGAACTCAGGCGTGCGGCGCAGCGGTTTCCTGAAATTCTGCGATACGCTGGCCCCCGGCAACAGTCTCCTCAAGAGCGCGTCCTATCTGCTGCACGCGGGTAACTTCAGCACCGTCCGCAACTGGCTGCTCGCCAACAGCGCTACCATTATCCAGGACGATTCCGGGATCCCGCTCGCCTACTACAGCACGAAGGCATGGCGGTTCTTCCCGTTCGGCCGTTACGCCGGGCCGATCGACAAGTTCCCCTCACGTTACCAACAGCAATATGCCGAGCTGTTCACCCGCGCCCAGCCGATCGATTTCGGCATCGGCTACCGCTGGCGTGCTTATGAATCGAACCTGCTGCTCTCGGTGAAGGTGGCATCGAAGGAGCCGGAGCAGGCGGAGACGGCCTCATCCGGTGAACCCGCTCCAGCTCCAGCGCCGAAACCGGTGCACGCCCGCAAGCCGCGCCCGCCGGCGCCGCTCGGGCAATCGACCACCGGCTATTTCTTCTGGCCATGGCGCTAATTCGCGCCCGGTGCTCTCACCAGCGCACGTTCTGGCTCGGCACGATAAAGCTTGTCGTGTGCGGTCGCGGGGCCGAGTAGTCGGCGTAGTAGAAATAGGCGCCGATGCTGATGAGGATGAGCGCCACGACGGCAAGGAGATCGATCTGCCGGGGATCGTGACCATGGCCGCTGATTTTCCAGCGCATTGTTGTTTCCTCCCGAAGGAGTTTTTTTCAAAACAATGCGAGCGAGAAGGGGACGTTCCCACATCCTGAGCCGATGCAGCTTCGGCTGAAAGCGTACAACGAGCTGAACACTTCAGGGCGCGTTGACGCCGCGCCATCGTCCGTAACGCCACGGCAGATACCAGCGCGCGCCGGCCGGTGGCGTGGTCGGCACGAGGTCAAGGCCTGACGTACCCCAGGGATGGCAGCGCAGCAGCCGCGCCAGCGTCATCCAGCCTCCAGCCCACAACCCAAACCGCTCGATCGCTTCGTCGCCGTAGACCGAACAGGTCGGCAGGTGACGGCAGTGGTAGCCGACGAGCGGCGACAATGTGTGGCGATAGATCCAGATCAGCGCGCGGCCGACATTGCGCGGCAATCGCTTGAGCGCGACGGCAAGATGGAACCCATCGTTGGAAGAGGATGCGCTGTTCATAGGCCGGCTGCCACACTGGTGAGCGCGCATTTGCGCGGTTCCTCGGCAGGGAACTCAAGTTCCTGAAATCGTGCCATATTTTGAGCAATTATCACATGCTTTTAGGCGCAGTGCAGCAAGCCACTCTGGACGACGCGTAGTCCCCCGGATACCATTTTTGCGACATTCGTGTGAGACTTGATGAACGGCACGATACTTGCTGTGAGTCGATCGGGGCTTGGGGAAGGAACTAAGTTGAAACTCGCAAGATCCTCCACATTTCGCACCTCGACGATTATTGCCGCGGCGTCGCTTGCGATTGCCGCGCTGACGCTGTTCCACCCGGTTGCGACCGCCCGCGCGGGAGCGCCGCTGGAAGAGCGCAAGGCCCCGATGAAATTCACCTGGGTCGAATGCCGGCCCAATTGCCGCGGTTGGGTCAGCGCGGTCGGCATCGTCACCTCCGATACGCCGAAGGATTTTGAGGACTTTGCGCGCGGACGGCAGCTCGGCGGCGCCACATTGGTGCTGGATTCCAGCGGCGGTTCGGTCAACGACTCGATCACGCTCGGACGCCGCTTCCGCGGCCTCGGCATGTTGACGACGGTCGGCATCAGCGTGGTCAACCATACCCAGCAAGGCGATCGCGCGAGCATTGCGCCGGAAGCCTTCTGCGAGTCCATGTGCGTCTATCTCCTGCTGTCGGGCACGGCGCGCTATGTTCCGCCGACCGCGCATGTGCGCGTGCATCAGATCTGGATGGGTGACCGCGCGGACGATGCGAAAGCCGCAAGCTATACGGCGCAGGACCTCACGATCGTGGAACGCGATATCGGCCGGCTCGCCAAATATACGTTCGACATGGGCGGCGCTGGCGACCTCCTGGCGCTCTCGCTCAACGTGCCGCCGTGGGAAGACCTGCATGAGCTGACGCCCGCGGAACTGCGGCTGACCAATGTCGTGACCACCGACCGGGTTGCCGACGTGCTGCCGCGCAACGACCCGTCGGGAGCGATAGCAGCCCTCAAGTCGAAATCGGTGCAGGAACGCTTCGTCAATGTCGAGGCGGAGACGGATACGACTGCCAGGTCCACCAAGACGGCGGAAGCGACCGCGGCGGTCGCCCCGGCACCGGCAGACAAGTAATCGGCGCTTCGCACCGTCATTCCGGGGCGGTGCGACGGCTCCGAACGGGGGAGCTTGAGATTCCGGGGCTGCGCCTTGGCGCATCCCCGAATAACTGAGCAAGTGATCAGCCTTCGGCCGCCGCAGCCGGCTGCCTCTTCGCCTCGATCTGGCCGATCGCATCCACCACCGCGTCGAAGGTCAGCATGGTCGAGGCGTGCCGCGCCTTGAAGTCGCGCACGGGTTCCAGGAGCGCGATGTCGGCCCATTTGTCTTGCGACGGAGGAGGGGCGCCGTTCTCTTTCAGCATTTTGCGCACGGTTTCCCGCAATTGGCGAAGCTCGCTGGCCGTCGAGCCGACGACATGACGCGCCATGATGGAGGAGGAGGCCTGGCCGAGCGCGCAGGCCTTCACGTCATGGGCAAAATCGGTCACGACGTCGCCGTCCATCTTCAGGTCGACCTTGACGGTCGACCCGCACAGCTTGGAATGGGCGGTCGCGCTGGCGTCGGGATTGGCAAGGCGGCCGAGCCGCGGGATATTTCCTGCCAGTTCGATGATCTTTTTGTTGTAGATGTCGTTCAGCATGGCATGCGAGTCTTGCGGCTGGCGCGGGAAGGCGGCCTTGGCGGCCGGGTTTCATCGTCTTATATATGCGCCAAGCGGGGGAAATACAGTCTCGCCCCGATCCTCAGGCGTCCGGCGGAGATCCCGCCCCGTCTGCCGGTGACACTCCGGTCCGTGAACGGACCGTCGAACGGAGTTGACATGGACGCATTAATTAAGCCGATCCGCCCCAACAAGCCTTCCGACGCAAAGTTGCCCGAAGCCCGCCCCGCAGAACTCGATCCTTCCGAGTTCCTGAGAGCTGCCGTCCTTCCCGACCAGCCGCGCCCCTCGCGCGCAGAGGCCGAGGCGGCCGTGCAGACCCTGCTGTCCTACATCGGCGAAGATCCGAGCCGCGAGGGCCTTCTGGACACGCCGCGCCGGGTGGTCGAGGCGTTTGACGAGCTTTATCAGGGTTACCATCAATGCCCGGCGGAGGTGCTCGATCGCACCTTCGGCGAAACTGCGGGCTATGACGATTTCGTACTGGTGCGTGACATCGAGTTCACCTCGCAATGCGAGCACCACATGATGCCGTTCTACGGCAAGGCGCATATCGCGTATACGCCGGTCGAACGGGTGGTCGGGCTCTCGAAGCTGGCGCGGCTGACAGATATTTTCGCTCGCCGCTTGCAGACCCAGGAGCATCTCACCGCCCAGATCGCCGCCGCGATCGACGAGGTTCTCAAGCCCCGCGGCGTTGCGGTCATGATCGAAGCGGAGCATACCTGCATGTCGGTGCGCGGCGTCGCCAAGCATGGCGCGATGACGTTCACCAGCCGCTTCACCGGGATGTTCCGCGACAATCCGGCGGAGCAGCAGCGTTTCCTGTCCATGGTGCGAGGGCCGAACCGCTAAGCGGCCAGCCCTCGCTTGAACGAGCGAGGGTTTTTCGTGTCCACAGCAGCGATTGACGAGCGCGAAGAGGGCTTGGGTTTCCAGCCCAAGTTCGACGCGTCGGGGCTTCTCACCTGCATTGCCACCGATGCGGCTACCGGCGAATTGCTGATGGTCGCGCATATGAACGAGGAAGCTCTGCGGCGTACCGTCGAGAGCGGTGAGGCCTGGTACTTCAGCCGGTCGCGCAATGCCTTGTGGCGAAAAGGCGAGACGTCAGGTCACGTTCAGCGCGTCCTGGAGGTGCGGGTCGATTGCGACCAGGACGCGGTCTGGATCAAGGTCGAGCAGAAGGGCGCAGCCTGTCACACCGGCCGGCGCTCCTGCTTCTACCGCAAGGTTGAGCCGGGCGCGGACGGACCGCAGCTCGCTTTTGTCGATGCGGAACGGCTGGTCGATCCGGAGACGGTGTATCGAAAATAGTCCCGGCCTGAATGGTCTCGTCATTTTCGGGGCGCGCGTGGGCGCGAGCCCGGAATCTCGCGCCGCGACCTCTGGGATTTCCGGGTTCGCGACCTTGTCGCGCCCCGGAATGACACAAGCGGCAGGACTTTCTTAACCCCGCATTAACCATAATCGCCGCACTGTCCCGCGCATCAAGGCGCCGGAACAGGGCGGAAGCAGGAAATGTCGGTCGACACGTCAAACGCTACGGCCATGACGGCTGTTGATCCTTCGCGCACGCGAGTGACCGGCGCGATCAAGCAGGCGTCCAACAACACGGGCGCCAGCTTCGAATATCTTCTGGCCACCGCGAAGATGGAGTCCGACTTCAACCCCTCCGCAAGCGCTTCCACCTCGTCGGCGCGCGGGCTCTATCAGTTCATCGATCAGACCTGGCTTGCCACCGTGAAGGAAGCCGGCGGCGAGCTCGGCTATGGCCAGCTCGCCGATGCCATCAGCAAGACGTCGTCAGGCGAGTATGTCGTGAGCGATCCCGCGACGCGACAGACCATCATGAAGCTGCGGGACGACCCGACGATCGCGTCCGCGATGGCGGGGGCGCTGACTCAATCCAACAGCTTTCAGCTCACGGGCATGATCGGCCGCCGGCCGAGCGATGCCGAGCTCTATATGGCGCATTTCATGGGCGTCGGCGGCGCCGCCAGGCTGATCAACAGCGCCGAGGACACTCCGCAAGCCAATGCCGCGCGGTTGTTTCCGAATGCCGCCGCCGCCAACCACTCCATCTTCTACGATCGGGCGGGGCAGGCGCGCAGCGTCTCGGAGGTCTATTCGGTTTTGAGCGCGCGCTATGCCGGCGCGGCCAGTTCGCCGCAGACGCAAACGGCGCTAGCGATGTTCGGTGCGGGGGCGACCGCGAGTTCGGTTGCGAGCGCGGGGCCCGCAATCGACAACGCGGCCTATCTCTCGTCTTTCCCGGATGTCCGTTCAGTGCCGGCAGCGGCGGCTTCGGCGGCCGACGCGAACACCGGCGCGCAGCCGAACGATCCGATGTTTCGTTCGCTGTTTCAGGTCGACGGATCGCAGCCGGTTTCTTCGACCGTTCACAGCCTGTGGGGCAACTCTTCGTCGCTGACGACGGATACGGCGTCCACGGGCAGTACCAGCGCCCCGGCGCCACTTGATCTCTTCAGCGACCGCAACGGCACCTTCAGCGGTTGAGGCATACCTGCGGTCAGCCGGCCGGCATCCATTGCGATCGGGTGCGCCACTGGCGCGGCTCGCGTCATGAGCCGCGCGCAGTTCGCGGCGGTCGCCGAAACGGCTGCCGCTGCTCTCATCTTACCTCCGCGAGTCCGGGTCTTAATAAAACGTCAATGAAACCAGTTGGTTATGGTGAACGCTTTGTTAAGCGTCGTGGTTTATTTTCCCCTGTTGTGGCCATCAGCCTGATCCGCGGCCTCGATTGCGGACCGGACTCGGTGAGGCCGATATGGTTTGGTTGCGTAAGCCGGAAAGACAATGATCGTTCGGCAGTTCATAAATTGGGTCAGGACCGCGTCCGCGGGCGAGCGCGCGGAAGCGACGCGCTCGCTGGCGCGGGCTTGGTTGATTTCCGATCTTTCCGAGGATGATCGTGCGGCGGCTGAAGGCGCGCTGCTCATGATGCTCGATGATCCGTCGCCACTGGTGCGAAAGGCCATGGCCGATGTGTTCGCGCGCAGCGGCGAGGCTCCGGCCGCGATCGTGCAGGCGCTCGCGCTCGACCAGCCATCGGTCGCGGTCTCGATCCTCGAACATTCGCCGCTGTTGATCGATGCCGACCTTGTGGACATCGTCGCGACCGGCGATTGCGAAACCCAATGCGCGATCGCCCGCCGCATCAGCCTGCCGGCATCCGTTGGCGCCGCGATTGCCGAGGTCGGCAGCGCGGCGGCCGCACTGGAATTGATCGAAAATCCCTATGCGGAGCTCGCGCCGTTTTCGTGGGACCGTATCGTCGAGCGCCACGGCCATCTCGCCGCGATCAGGGAATCCATGCTGCTGCTCGACGATCTGCCCGCTGCGACGCGCGCGGCGCTGGTGGCAAAACTTTCGGAGACGCTGGCGCAATTCGTTGTGGCCAGAAATTGGCTCAGCGCCGATCGGGCAGGGCGCCTCGCGAGCGAAGCCCGCGACCGTTCGGCTCTGCACATCGCGGCACGCTCGCGCGGTGACGACATGCGCGGGCTGGTCAGCCACCTGCGCAAGAGCGGCCAGCTCTCCGCCGGCCTGATCCTGCGCGCGCTGCTGTCAGCCAATCTGGAATTGTTCGAGGCGGCGTTGGCAGAGCTTTCCGAACTGCCACAGGCGCGGGTCTCATCGCTGTTGCATGACCGCGGCAGTGCGAACCTGGAGGCGCTGTTGCGCCGTGCGGGCTTGCCGGAATCGACATTTGCGGCCTTCCGTGTCGCGCTCGAGGTCTGCCATGAGATCGGCTTTGCGGACTCGGCAGGAACCGCCGCCCGCCTGCGCCGGCGCATGGTGGAGCGCGTGTTGACCCAGTGCGAGACCGACGGCAGCGCCACCGAGCAGCTTTTGATCCTGTTGCGTCGCTTTGCAACGGAATCGGCGCGGGAAGAGGCGCGGCTGTTCTGCGAGGAGTTGGTGGCGGAAGCCGCACTCGCGCGGCAGCATCATGAGTTGATCGCGGCTTAGCGTCATTGCGAGCCAACGGGTCCGCGCGAAGCGCGGCCCGATGATAGGCTCCGCGAAGAAATCCAGAGCCACTCAATGGCTCTGATTGCTTCGTCGCTTCGCTCCTCGCAATGCCGAAGAGATGCCGAAGGTATTAACTCACTCTCCCGGCACGATGCTCGGGGCGAGAATGGCTTCGAGATGCTCGGGGCGGCCGCGATTGACGTGGGCGAGGTATTCGTCGGCGACGCGCCGCAGGCGGCGGCTGAGCTCGGAGGAAATCGCTACCGTGTCGAACTTGGTATGCTCGTGCACGATCGCCTGGATGGCATTGATGTGGTGCTCGATCAGCTCGGGCGGCACCTTCTCCAGATCGGGGGCGTGTTCGATGATACGGCACAGGCTGTCGGCCGTCGCGGCGGCGGAAGGAAAGCCGAAGGTTGCGGCATCGCCCTTGATGTCATGGGCGGCGCGGAACAACTCCTCGCTGGTGGCATCGGTGAAGCCTTGCCTGCGAACGGCCGCATAAGCGACCGACAGCCGCTCGGCCTCGACCACCATCCATCCCTTGAATTCACCTGACAGGCCGGCGAGCGCCCGTTCCGCCCGCGCGACCGGATCATCGCCGCTCTTGCCATCCACGTGCCGCAAGACACTGCGCAGCGGGTTGGGCGGGGTGATGACGTGATGGGTGACGTAGCTCCTGATCTCCAGCCCGGAGGATTTGTCTTTGGCCATGAACGTCTCCTTGCGCCCTAGACCGGTGACCGCGCCTTATCGAGCAGCGAAGGCTGCTGCAGCACCTCGGCCTCGCCGCCGACACGGCGCTCGGGGCCGATATAGGCGTTGTTGGTGTTGCGCCGCCGGTCGGGGCCGAAATAGGTCTTGGTCTTGATGAACGGGCGCGGATTGGCGACCACGTTGAGAATACGCTGGTAAAGCCCCTTGGCCGAAATCGGCTTGGCCAGGAATTCGGTGACGCCCGCGTCACGCGCGACCGTCACGCGCCGCTTTTCGGAATGGCCGGTCAACATGATAATGGGCGCGTAGGGATTACCCTTGGCTTCCGGCTGCCGGATCATCTGCGCAAGTTCGAGACCATCGAAGATCGGCATCGCCCAGTCGGTGATGACGATGTCGGGCGCATAGTGGGTGTACATTTCCAGGGCTGTCGCGCCGTCCTCGGCCTCATAGACCTCGCGCGCGCCGAACGAGTGCAGGAGCGTGCGCAAGATTCTCCGCATATGCGGGTTGTCGTCGCAGACGAGAAATCGCAGCTTGTTGAAATCGATGCGGAACATGGCCCGGCCTTGGGAACGCGAAGGCGCGACGTCGGATGTCGGTATATTGCTGTTAACCATATGGGGCGCTGGTTAACGAAGCGTTTGCGCTGCACGCCCGGCAGCAGCCATTTCGCAAAGAGCTTAGTGGAGCCGCGGCTTTTAGTAACCGAACTGCTCGCGCAGGATGCGCTCCTCGAGGCTGTGCCCGGGATCGAACAGCATCCGCATCGAGATCGTCTTGTCGGAAAGCACCTCGACGCGGCACACGTTGCGCACCTCGTCGTGGTCGGCGACCGCCGCGACGGGGCGCTTCTCGCCCTCGAGCACCTCGATGGTGACGTAGGCGGTGTTCGGCAGTAGCGCGCCGCGCCAGCGACGCGGCCGGAACGCACTGATCGGCGTCAGCGCGAGCAGCGCGGCGTTGATTGGCAGGATCGGCCCCTGCACCGAAAGGTTGTAGGCGGTCGATCCGGCAGGCGTAGCCACCAGCACGCCATCGGCGATGAGCTCCGGCATGCGTTCCTGCTCGTCGATCAGGATGCGCAAGCGCGCGGCCTGATAGGTCTGGCGATAGAGATAGACTTCATTGAAGGCGTGATGGACGTGCACGCCGCCGTGGTTGTCGGTCGCGCGCATCAAAAGCGGATGGATGACGGATTCGCGCGCGGCGGCAAGTCGCGTGCGCAGATCATGCGTCGAGTACTCGTTCATCAGAAAGCCGACGGTGCCGCGGTGCATGCCGTAGATCGGCTTTCCCAAGCCCATGTGCTTGTGCAGCGTCTGCAGCATCAAGCCGTCGCCGCCGAGCGCAACCACGACGTCGGCGTCCTCCGGCGCGCAATTGCCGTAGAGCTCGGAGAGTTGCGCCAGCGCCGCCTGTGCTTCGGGCACGGAGCTCGCGACGAAGGCGATCTTCTCATATCGCTTGGGCTTACTCATGAACCTAAAAGCTCGTCTGGAACGCCTGAAGGGAATTCGCCGCGTCGTCTATACACCCCCGCCGTGCTTGTCGAGGTCAAGGAATGTGCTTCCGCGCCAAACAACGTAAATGCCGCCGTTTGCGGACGCGGATTGCCGGATTTTTGATGCACGGCCGGCCTGATTGCGAGGTGATACCGTGGACATGTCGCAATTTCGGGCTAGATACCCCGCACAAGGCCGCTCATGCCTGCGTGGCCGGACAACCCCGCGTGGCCTGTGCAGGGGAGCTGGGAGAGAACAATCATGCTGATCGAAACGCCGGCCGTCCGCATCCTCAGCCTATTGCTCATGTTGTTCGCTGCCGTCCCGAGCGCATCCGCCCAGGATGCGCAGGAGCATATGCCGGCGGCCGCCGCACCAGCGGGGCAAACGGGCGGACCGGGTGCGCGCAGCGGCAGCACGCCCGCATCGGCGGCGACAGCGGAGCAACACAAGCTGCCGCCGGATTCCACGACCAAGCACACGCTCGAACTGCCCGGCCGCTCGCTGTCGTTCACGGCAACCGCCGGCTCCATCCGCCTGTTCGATGACAAGGGCGAACCGCAGGCCGATATCGCCTACACGGCCTATCAACTCGACGGGGCAGATCGCGCCAGCCGTCCCGTCACCTTCATCTTCAATGGCGGTCCTGGTGCGGCCTCCGCCTGGCTGCAACTCGGCAACAACGGCCCCTGGCGGCTTGATATCAATGCGGATGCAGTCACGCCCTCGACTGCGCCCGATCTCAAGCCCAATGCCGAGACCTGGCTCGACTTCACCGATCTCGTCTTCATCGATCCCGTCGGTACCGGCTACAGCCGCTTCGTTGCGACGGGCGAGGACGTGCGAAAGAAATTTTATTCGGTCGATGGCGATGTCGCCTCGATTGCCGTGACGATCCGCCGCTGGCTGGAAAAGAACGATCGCCTGTTGTCGCCCAAATATGTTGCGGGCGAGAGCTATGGCGGCATCCGCGGGCCGAAGGTGGTTCGTAATTTGGGGTCGCAGCAGGGCGTCGGGGTCAGCGGGCTGATTTTGATCTCACCGGTGCTCGATTTCCGCGAATGGTCGGGCTCCAGCATTCTCCAATATGTCGCGAGCCTGCCGACCTTTGCGGCCGTGGCGCGAGAGAGGGAGAAAAAGGGAGATATCTCGCGCGCGGACGTAAAGGATGTCGAGAGCTACGCGCGGAGCGACTTCCTAGTGGACCTAGCCAAGGGCCAGGCCGACACGGATGCGACCAACAGGATTGCTGACAAGATCGCCGCGCTGACGGGCATCGACCAGTCGGTCAGCCGCAGACTAGCCGGCCGTTTCGACATCGCCGAGTTTCGCCGCGAATTCGACCGTCGCGACGGCAAGGTGACCGGACGCTATGATGCATCCGTGCTCGGTACCGATCCTTATCCGGATTCGAGTTTCTTCCATTTCGGCGACCCGTCGGGCGACAGGCTGGTTGCGCCGCTGACGAGCGCGGCGGTCGATCTCACCACCCGCAAGCTGAACTGGCGACCGGATGGTTCTTACGAGACGTTGAACGGGGCCGTCGAACGGGCCTGGGATTTCGGCCACAGCCTGCGCCCGCTGGAATCGATGTCTGACCTGCGCCAGATCGTGGCGCTCGATCCGAAGCTGAAGGTGCTGGTCGCACATGGGCTGTTCGATCTCGCTACGCCGTATTTCGGATCGCAGATCGCGCTGGATCAGCTCCCGCCTTTTGCCTCGCGCGTGAGGCTCGCGGTCTATCCCGGCGGACACATGTTCTATTCGCGCGACGCCTCGCGCCAGGCGTTTCGGACCGAGGTTCAGCAGTTGATGAAATAATGCAAATGGCTTTCGCCCGTTTGCGTCGTTCTGGGGCGCCTCCAACGGGTCCGCGCAAAGCGCGGACCGATCACAAACTGCGAGGCGAACCCGGAATCTCGAGATTCCGGGTTCGATGCTTCGCATCGCCCCGGAATGACGTGGCTAGGTCTCAATAAACCAGACCCGTTCCAGGCGGCTGCTCAAGCGCTGCCGCGAGCGAGCGGTATTCCTCGCTGTCCTTGCCGGCGAGCTGCGCGATCTTGTTCAGATGATACAGCGCCTGATCGCGGTTGCCCTGCTCGACCTGCCACAAGCCGTAATACTGCCAGGTCTTCACATGGTTCGGATCGGCCTTCAGCGCGCGCTCGTACCAGACCTGAGAGAGCTTGTAGTCGCCCAGTTTGCGATAGGAATAGCCGATCAGATTGGCGACTGCGGCGTTGTCGTCATGGCCGAGCGCCTTCAACTGATCGATCGCGCCGGCATAATCTTGGCGGTCGTACACGGTGCTATAGGCGGCGCGGTAGCCTTCTGCGAACTTCGCGTACTCCTGGCTCGGGCTCGCTTCGCTTTTCTTCTTGCCCTTCTTGCTTTCGGAAGCCGGCGGGGACGGATTGTCGTCGCCGTTGGCGTAGACTTTTGTGATCACCGGCGCCGTCGCCAATACCATTGACAATGTCGCGAGTGTCAGAAGCCTGGCCGCAGATTTTCGCATGCATCTCTCCTGTTGATGTCGTGACGACCCGGTATCCCGGCGGCCTCCGCTCATAGCCAAAGGCCCGAGGACCTGAACCGCCGCGAGGAAAGAAAATTCCCAACCGGAGGCCATTCTTTGTCCGAGCTCGGCGTCCGGTGCTCAATTTATTGGGAACATGACGAAGTCGTCATGCAGATGAACGAAATCCGACCTCGCATTTCAGGGCAGGTTCAGTGCGCGCCGCCTAGGCTGGCCAGCATGATCGACGGATCTCGGCCGCTCCGGCCGGCAACGTCAGATCCCTGAGTAGGAGATGAACCATGCTCAAGACGATTTCTGCAGCCCTGCTTGCCGCCTCGATGATCGCAGCCCCCGCGCTTGCCGCCGATTCCGGCAGCCAAAACCCAGCGAACAAGACCACCCAGACCCAAACCACCCCGACCCAGGCGCAAGCCCCGGCCGCCAAGACAGGCCAGCCGCAGACCAGTGCCACGGCCACGTCGAGCAAGAGCAAAAAGCTCAACGCGAATGCCAAGATGATCCGCCATCATCATCGCCACAAGCAGGTCAGCCTGCACAAGAGCCATTCGAAGGTCGCCGCGAAGGTCAGCACCAAACCCGCCGCGCCCTCGACCAAGCGTAGCTGAGCCGATTCCGTTCGGCGCGGCTGATCCGTTTCCCCACCGCGCCGACGGACGTCAGGCCCGGCCCTCGCCATCTGCTGGCACACATGGCGGCGGGCCGGGCCGTGTCTTAAAGTTGGTCGAAAAGTCGATTCCCTTTTCTCAGGTGAGGGGATAGAAGGCCGGCGCACGTGCCCGTCGGCCGCGTATTCAGGAACTTCAAGACGAGTTGCGCTTCGGGATTTCAGCGCTTGGGGATTTCGGCAATTGGGGATTTCAGCAAGGCTTGTCGCGATCGTGCTGTTGCCGCTCGCGCTTGCGGGTTGCCTCGGCAGCGATGAGAGCGGGCCTCCGTCCTTCATGGAGGACAGCAGCGCGCCGCAACCCTTTCCCGAAAATTACCATTCGGAATTGCTGGCATTCATGCGGACCTATCTCAACAATCCGGTCGGCGTGCGCGATGCCATGATGGCCGATCCGGTGCAGCGAACGGTCGGGGGGAGGGTGCGCTACGTTAGCTGCTTGCGCTTTTCCGAGCAGCAATCCGACGGCACGTACCGCCCGCCACGCGAGCAAGCCGTGCTCTTCATCAACGGCAGGCTTGATCGCGTGCTGCAGAATGCGAGCGACGTCTGCGTCGGTGTCAATTACCAGCCGTTCCCGGATCTCGAGCATATGAGCCGCTAACCGCTGAAATCCCCGCATGTCGCGGGCACTGCGGCCAAGCAGCGCAGGATGTCCGTTCAATTTTCTGCGAACCCTGAACCGGCAAGCAACCCCGATCACCAAATGACAGGGAACAGCATGCGCTGTTTTGCGAAAGATTGACGCGCCCGGGAACAAAACCGCTTTGTTGCCGGTCCGTCACAGTCGCGAACGATCAAAGCTGCGGCATCGCCTCCGGGCAACCAAATTGAGGCCATGTTGTTGGATAGGGTCGCCACCGCAATAAGGGGATTTCTGATGAAAAGGTTTTTGCTTGGCGCGGCTGCATTGATGGCTTTCGCAAGTTCTGCGATGGCGGCCGACATGCCGGCGCGTACCTATACAAAGGCTCCCGTCTATACGCCGCCACAGGCGATCTATAATTGGACTGGATTCTATCTCGGCGGCCATATCGGTGGCGCCTTCGCTGGCAACAACAGCCTGGTCGGAAGCGACGGCCGATTTCTCGGTGGCGTGCAGGGCGGCTTCGATTACCAGTTCGCGACCAATTGGGTGATCGGTGCCGAGGCCCAGTACAGTTGGCTGACCAACGGTAGCAGCGGCGTGCTGTTTCCGGGCGGCAGCCTGATTACGAGCAAGAATGACCAGATCGGCTCGGTGACCGGCCGGTTCGGCTACACCTGGGGCCCGGCGCTGCTCTACGCCAAGGGCGGTTATGCCTGGCGCGATAATCCCAACATCGGGGTGAGCGTCGGCGGCACGCCGGTCGCCTTTACAGCCGACGGCGCGCATAAGGATGGCTGGACCGTCGGCGCCGGCCTCGAATACATGTTCGCGCCGAACTGGTCGGCCAAGGCCGAGTACCAGTATTACAATTTCGGCAACACCACCTTCACCAGTGGCCCTGCCGAGATCGTCGGCTCCCGTTTCCGCGACGATGAGCACACGGTCAAAGTCGGCGTGAACTACCGCTTCGGTTGGGGTGGTCCGGTCCAGTCCAGGTACTGAGACGCCCGAACCGCTTCGTCTCTTGCAAAAGGCCGGCTGACCGCCGGCCTTTTCTCTTGCTCTCTGCTCTTTGCTCTTTGCGCGCGCTCGCGGCACAAAATTTTTTTCGCGCTTTGCGAAACTTTAGCCGATGATCGGTTATTATGCGGCCGCCGGCGGGTGGACGAGAAACATGCGTAACTTAGTAGCGGTGCTGATTTTCTCTGCGATGGTGCTGCCTTGCTCCGGCCGAACGATCCTGAAATCCGAACCGCTGGTGCTGGGACCTTACGAGGTCGCCTTCGTGCAGGATGCATCCTGCCCCGCGGGCCAGGTGTTGAAGGTCACCGGCGCGATCCGCGGCTTGCATCGTAAGCGCGCTTGCGTCGTGCTTTCGTCCGAGCAGGCCTCACTTGCGGTCGCGACGCCGTGACATTGGTTGCGCTGAGGCTGCTCGGTTCACATCAAGCGGCGGGAGCTGCGGCGGGGCGGAAAGTGAATCGCGACTGGGAGTGCGTCAGATTTGCGGGGTCCGCGCCTCGTCGCGTTCAGCATCGGCCTGGTTCTGTTCCGGGTCTTCCTGCGGATCCGGCAGGCAGGCGCGGATTTCGTAGTCATTGTCGAGCACTGGATGGGGCGTCGGCTTATCCTCTTCGGAAGCGACGTCAACCACGAGACCGCTCTTGCGGGCCAGTTTCCAGACGTCCGCTTCGGTGGGATAGGTCTTGCTCAACTTGGCGTCATTCAAAAACAACGCATAGGGCATGGCTTAGCTCCGGATTGGCCGGCCGATAACGCTTGGAGCCGCTTCAGGTTTCCGCCAGCGAGGCTGGCTGGAACCAGCGACTGGGCGCCGAAACCACGGCCTTCGGGCGACGCCTGAGTCCTTAAGAGGAAGTAAATGCCGAAAAAAAGAATCCCCGAGACTCCGCGGCCAGAATCGCCGGATGTTCTCGCCCATGGGAACGACACTCCATACCTTCGGCGAACGCGTGCAGTTGGCGCTGGCGGCCGGCCTGTTGGTCGCCTGCACCGCCAATGTCGCGCTGGTATGGGCTTTTTTCTGATCCTGTTGGATGCTCAGTCGCCGCTTGCGAAGGCCTATTTTCGCGGACGGGGCGGCGCGCCATCCTTGATTGCGGCGCGGAGCTTTGCAAGCGTTGCCGAAAAATACTCCTCGCGTTCGCGGTTGAACCGCTCCTGGTGCGCGCGAAAGCTGGCGACACGGGCATTGATCTCGGTCTTGAGGTCGCGCGCGATGCTAGATCGCGTGATAGCGGCCGGGAGCGGGGGCAGATCGGTGGCGGGCAGGGCCGGCGGATTCGATGCCAGGGACGGTGGGGCGTCGGACTTGGCCGTCTCGGGGACGGCGGAGCCGGTGTCGGCGGACTCGTGCGCAAGAGGAGATGGCGGCGCGCCGGCAGCCACTTTCCTGCCGGTGACCGACTGAACGAAGGCCAGTGTCTGCGCGATCAAAGCGTCGCGTTCTCGCATCCACTTCATGGCACACCTCAGCCGGGTCCGATTTCAACAAAGGGCAGGGGGAGAATCAAGAGCCATGTCAGGGCCTTGCCGCAGGTCATGCGGATTTCGGTTAAGAGCGGCCTGCGACAAGTCGTAAGTAATATCAGCGACTTGCAGAACTTGTCGGCTGTGGCGGGTGGAGCGGACAAGGACGTGATCTCTGGACGGCTTGACAGGGGGCGCATTGGCATCCCAACTGCTTGGGGTAACGCAGGCAATTGGCGTCGCTGCGCCCCTGTGTCGCGTCTCGGCCGCTGCTTCCGGTCCGTCGCGTCCCACTTTCTAGTTGAACGATGGATAATCCTTCTCGGTCCGAACGGTCCCGCAAAGCCGCGCTTGCCGCAGCCCTCACCATTATTGCGCGGGATGGGCCGGGTCGGCTGACGCTGGACGCGATCGCGCGAGAGAGCGGCTTGAGCAAAGGCGGCCTGATGCACCAATTCCGCACTAAGGACGCAGTGTTGAGAGCGCTGCTGGAGCAGCAGTTCGCGCATTTCAACCAGTTCTCCACGGACTTTCTGAACACGGCCGGCTCATCTTCGCGCGAACCAAAGCTGGCGACGGCCATTGCCACGTCGCGGGAAATCATTGCCCAGCAATATTCGGTGGCCCAGGCGATGCTCGCCGCGCTGGTTTCCGAGCCCAGCCTGCTTGCCGAAGCCCGCGACCGCGACGCCGAGAACCTCGAGACCATCAAGGCGGAGGCTGCCGATCCGGATTTGGCGACGCTGCGCTGGGCGGCGGCGCGCGGACTCGCACTGCTCGCGATGCTCCGCCTATCCCCGATCTCAGAAGCCGAGTCGGAGCGGCTGTTCGCCCGGCTGCTTGACGAAAGCCAGTGGACCGCGCTCCAGCAGCCGCAGAGGGAGCAGGCCGAACGGCCCGTTCGTGCGCCGGCGCGCCGGAACGGCTAGGTACAAGCGCGCCATCTCCCGTTAAAGGCACTTACCGCAGGTCAACGGCGCTCGCCTGGTCTGCTTGCGACGGATCGCCTCACCCTGATTAGCCGATTTACAAACCGTCCGGTCGGTTTTATGGTGCGCCCCATCAAAGGGTTTGTCGTGGCGCGGACCTGCTCACGCTGTCTCGTCGAAAGCGGACGTCGAGGACTGCAGTCTCCGGTGCCTCGGCCTTACGCTTTCGCGACGTCGGCCGCGCCACGCCCTCCGTTTTCCGGCTCGGGAATGAGGAGAGACTGAGATGAATGATGGGACCGCCGCGCGCGGCGTGCTGCTGCTGGTGCTGTGCGCGAGCGCTGCGGGATGCGCCAGCGTGGCGCCAGTGGCTTATTCGGAGCTCGCCTCGTCGGCCTATCTCGTGCCCAACCCGTCCGATTCCTCGGGCCGCATGCCGTACCGTTACGCGACCGCCGTGGACTGGCGGTCTTACGACAAGGTCATGCTCGATCCCGTCGTGATCTATCGCGGACGCGATCACCAATTCGGCGACATGTCCGAGCGCGACAAGGGCGACGCTCGCCGCCTATATGCGGACCCGCTTCCTGGAAAGCCTCGGTAGCCGTTTTGCGATCACCAGCAGTCGGGCGCCGAACACCTTGCGCGTGCGGCTCACATTGACCGGAGCGGTCGCCAACACCCCTGTGCTGGGCACGCTGTCGCGCTTCGACCTTGCCGGCGCCGTCTACAACGGAGTGCAGACCGCGCGCGACGGCGAGGGAACGCTGACAGGCTCGGTGGTCTATGTCGTCGAGGTCTTTGATGCGCTGAGCGGGCGGCTCCTCAGCGCCTTCGTCAGCAAGCAATACCCGACCCCCTACGACATCAAGGCAAGCGTCGGCGCGCTCACAGCCGCGCAGGCCGGCATAGATAAGGGCGCCGACGCTCTCGTGGCTCAGCTCAGATGATGGTTCGGCGAGGCGCGCACAACAACGCGTGCACAACAGCGATGGTGTTGTGAGATGAAAATCCTGTGGCGAATAATCATCCGTACCGCGGTGGCCACCCTGCTGGCCGTGGCGCAAAACCGCGGTCAGGCGGCAACACCATCCGATCCGAGCGGGACCTGGTTGACCGAAGACGGCCGCGCCCGCATTCGAGTCGAGCACTGCGGCGTCGCGCCAGAGCGGATCTGTGGCTATATCGTCTGGATGAAGGAGGCTGTCGACACCAAAGGCCAGCCGTTGCGGGACAAGCGCAATCCCGATCCTGCCAAGCGTGCACGCGCGCTTCTCGGCCATCAGCTCATCCTCGGCCTGAGGCCGATGCAGGAGGGCCGCTTTGCCGGCGAGATCTACAATGCCGAGGACGGCAGGACCTATGGCATCACGATCTGGCGCGACGGCGCTGAGCGCTTGAACATCAGGGGCTGTCTGCTCGGTTTGCTCTGCTCCACACAAAGCTGGGTGCGGACGACCGACGCGCTGCCGGGGCAACTGGTCGGAACGACTGGCGACGCCACCGGCCCGACGCCCGATCCGGAGTGGGCGATGGCGCGGCAGGTTCGGCCGGGGACGACCAAGGTCAAGGCGCAATAGTTCTCCCCGTAAAACTACCGGATGAGAGCTCGGTCGGCCGCGAATCGCTTAAGCTGTCGATGCCGTACCTGGAAAGATGAGGCCATGGCCGACACTCTGGAACGAGATGTACAGGCGTTGAAGGAATGGCTCAGGCAGGCGTGGCGCTACCTCGCTGAGCCATCGCTGACCCGTTTTGAGCGGCAGGAAATTCGCAACCAGATCAAGCAAACCGACGCCGAGCTACGGGCCTGCCTGCAAAAGCTGGCGGCGCAAAATCAGGTGCGAAGCAAGGCAATGGATGCACCGGTACGGACCGTGCCGCGGTCGGATTTTCGTATTCTCAATGTTTAGCCGAAAGGAGGTTGCGCAAGCGTCGCCTGTTGCGCCTGGTGCAGCTTCGCCGCGCGGAGGATGTGATCCGGGCTGCCGCTGATCAGCTTGATCTGGCGCCGGCATTCGGCGGCGAAGGACTGCAGCCGCTCGATGGTGAGCGTGTCCGTGATGCTCTTGGCCAACCGCTCGGCGCGCAGCGCCTGATCCTGAAGATATGCCAATCTGTCCATGCCCCGTCTCCTTGCTGGGACAATTTGCGGCGAATTGCTTCGTTCCGAGGCTGCTCCAATTATGGCTAACGCCGGGTTAATTTCTGCGGCGTCGGACCAACGTGGCGTGAGTGAGCGAGCGAACGCCAACTTGGGAGGGGAAGGCGGATGAAAAAGATCGATATTGAAGAAGCACCCGTTTCATCGGGCTCGCGCTATCCCGGAGAACTGGCGCTGCCCTGCCTCAACAAGCTTCGCCGCCGGCTCGGCGCGGGCGCCGGCTTGAAGCAGATCGGCATCAACCTGCTGGAGTTGGGTCCCGGCGTCTGGTCGAGCCAGCGGCATTGGCACACTAAGGCGGAAGAGTTCGTCTACGTCCTGGAAGGAGAGGTCGTGCTGGTGACGGACGCGGGCGAGGAGATTTTACGCGCCGGCGACTGCGCGGCTTTCCGCGCCGGCGACGCCGACGCTCATCACCTGCAAAACCGCAGCCAAGCGGTCGCACGCATTCTCGAAATCGGCTCGGCCAATCTGCGTGAGGACGAAGCCCATTATCCGGACGTCGATCTGCATGCCACTGTCGCCGGATATTTTCGCAAGGACGGGACGCCGTATTAGCTGTTCGAACCCTGTCACCCCGCCGCTTCAAGATCTGGCTGAGGCTGAACCGCGTCCTCATCTCTCACATGCAGCGCAAAGCCGCGCACGTGCGGATCACTGAGACCTGCGCGGAGCTGCATGCTCGGAATCAGATAATCGCCTCCGTTCTGTTGCCGGTAAGGAATCGGCGCCGTGGTCGAAAGCGTCCGCATCCGCGCGCGCAGGCGTGCCGCAATTGACCCGAAAGCAGCTTCATCGAGGCGGTCGGCCCGGTAGACCACGAAGGGCGGCAGCACCTGGTAGCCCGGGTAATAAAGTATGCCGTGATGGATCGGGAACAGCAGGTCCTCGATCGGCCCGTTGATGCCGCGGGCGGCATAGTGCTCCTCCCAGCCGCCGGCGGTCACGATCAGCATCGCGCGCTTGCCTGCCAGCCTGCCTTCGCCGTAGCGGTCGCCCCAGCGCCTGTCGCTGTGCTCGCCGACGCCATAGGCAAAGCCATAGGCGAACACGCGATCGACCCATCCCTTGAGGATCGCCGGCATGGAGAACCACCAGAGCGGAAACTGCACGATCAGCATGTCGGCCCATAACAGCTTCTCGATCTCAGCTTTCACATCCTCGGTCAGCGCATCCGCCTCGAAAGCTTGCTTGGAGGCATCCGCAACCTTGAGGCGAGCGTCCGGCGCAAGCGGCGGGAAATCGGCACGATCCACGACGGCTTTCCAACCCTGCGCGTAAAGGTCCGAGACCCGGATTTGGTGGCCTTGGGCTTTGAGCTCATCGACGGCGGCGTCGCGCAGCGCGCCGTTGAGCGAGCGCGGTTCAGGATGGGCGAAGACAAGCAGAACTTTCATGGGGAGGTTCCGGTAGGTGAGGGATCGCCGCCTAGGTAGAAAATTGCCGATCGATCCGCTATATGACGGTAATGCATAATATTATCCCGAAAAATGGATAGATCGGACGTCACGCTGGAGCGCATGCGGACCTTCGTTCGGGTCGCCGAACGGGGCAGCCTGTCGGCGGTCGCGCGCGAGCTTGGCCTCGGGCAGTCGACCGTGACGCGGCAGCTCCGAGAGCTCGAGGACTCCGTCGGCGTTCCCTTGCTAAGCAGGACGACCCGGCGTGTCACCATGACCGACGAGGGCAGCCGCTATTACGCCAATTGCGTGCAGATCCTGCGCTTGGTGGAGCAGGCGGGCGACGAGGCCCGCGGCACGCGCGGCGCGCTGTCCGGCAACATCCGCATCTCCTGCACCGCGGCGTTCGGCGTGATGCATGTGAGCCGGCTGATCTTCGCGTTTCAGGATCGCTATCCCGATATCGGCGTCGATCTCAGTCTCACCGACGAGCGCATCGATCTCGTGCGCGAGGGCGTCGATATCGCGTTGCGCCTGGGGCCCCTGGCCGACAGCTCGATGAAGCTGCGCCCGCTTGGTCAGTCGCGACGCCTGCTGGTCGCCGCGCCCGATTATCTCGCGGCGCGCGGGACGCCGACCCGGCCACAGGATCTCGCCGGACATGAGGGCGTGCGGATGTCGAATGTCGCCGGCAGCGACACGCTCGTGCTGCAGGGGCCCGACGGCCATCGCCACGCGGTGCCCTTTGGCGGGCGCCTTCGCGTCGACCATGGCCTGGCCGCGCGTGAAGCGCTGGTTGCCGGCCGCGGCATAGCGCCCACGCACCACTGGCTGGTCGATGATCTCATAGCCGCGGGCCGGCTCGAGCCGATCCTGCCCGACTACGCACCGCCCTCGGTGCCGCTGAACATGCTGATCGTCCCGGAGCGCGCCGGCATCGCGCGCGTGCGGCTGCTGATCGATTTCCTTGCGGAGCAGATTGCGGCCATTCCAGGGATCGAGCAGGGGCGGTAACTTGCTGTCCTTGGCGGGGTGAGGACTGTAGCCCTTGGCCGCCAACTCTGCTATCTGACCGGCGCGTCAGCTCGTCGGTCCGGTTGGGAGCCGATCACACGAGTGTGTTGGGGTTTAGCCGGCTTAGCTCAGCGGTAGAGCAGCGGTTTTGTAAACCGAAGGTCGGGGGTTCAATCCCCTCAGCCGGCACCATTACCATGCCCTTTGATGAACGATCGAGTTGCCTGAGGCTGCGCTTCAACGCGTGAAAAAGCGGTCCCGGAGGGACCGCCTTTTTGTCCTCTAACCGCGCTTGCCCACTCACCGGCACAGATGCCGGCGGCCGTCGGCGCCCATGAAATAGGTGCCGGGGGTGCAGGCGAAGCCGTTTGGCCCGGCATAGGTCTGCTGCGGCCAGCCGGCATTATAGCCATTGTAATAGGCGTAGGAATTGGCCGGGTAATAGCCGTAGGAATTGGCCGGGCGGAACGGCGCGGTCGCGATGGCGCCCGCTGTGTTCACGGCGCCTGCGGCGATGGCACCCGCGGTTCCCACCGCACCAGCCGCGACATCAGCGGGCCAGAAGCCGGTGCCCTGGTTATAATAGGCACGGTTGTAATAGCCGTTGTTCCAAGCCTGCTGCTGGTAAGCCTGCTGTTGGTAGGCTGGGTTTGCAGGGTAATAGGCACGATGAGGGTGCCGATAACCGCGCTCGGCATGGTAACTGCTGCCAGAATGATGAACCCAGGCCATCGCGGGGCTCGCCAGCGCGGAGACGGCAAGCGCCGCCGCGCCAAGGATCGCTAATCTTGTCATGGGGTGCTCCATTGACGTTGAACGTACCGGTAAGCGCGTTCGCGAGACGGTGTTCCCTTCTTTTCTTCGCTCTCGATTCACACAGCTGTGAGGTGCATCGAGGGGGATTGTACACGCGCCGGGAGGATGTGAAGTTCCGCGCCAGCCGCAAATCGATGGTGGAACAGGCGGTGAGACGGTCGTGAGCGCAGGCGGGGACGATGTTCGGTATTTTGGGGCTCGGATTTCTTCTCGGCATGCAACATGCTCTGGAGGCCGATCACGTCGCCGCCGTATCCAGCATCGCAGCCCGGCGAAGCGAGATCGGCGATATCGTCAAGCACGGCTTGACCTGGGGACTCGGTCACACGGTGACCCTGTTTGCCTTCGCCGGTGCGGCCATCATGCTCGGCCATGCCATTCCGGACAACTGGTCGCAGACCTTGGAGACGGCCGTCGGCATCATGCTGGTCGGCCTGGGCGCACACGTGCTGTGGCGGCTTTGGCGTGACCGCATCCATTTCCACAGTCACAGCCATGGCGACGGCACCGTGCATTTCCACGCCCACAGCCATGCCGGCGAGACCATGCCACATCGGCGCGCGCCGCATCAGCACAGCCACGGCTTCCGCTGGCGTACGCTCCTGGTGGGGCTGATGCACGGCATGGCGGGCTCGGCGGCGCTGCTCGTGCTGGCGGTGTCGCAGGCGCCGAGCGTCGCGGCGGGACTTGGCTATGTCGCGCTGTTCGGCATCGGCTCGATGATCGGGATGGGCGCGCTGTCGACCGTGATCGCGGTGCCCATCGCAGTCTCCGCGCGCTGGCTTACGGCCGCGAACGGCGCGCTGCAGGGCGCGGTCGGCGTCATCACCATCGCCATCGGCCTGCGCACCCTCATCGAGACCACGTTCGGTTGAACAGTTAACGGTTTCGTATCGGGATTGGCGGCAATTAAGCGCGGTAAATGCCTCGTGCGTTAGGCTTACCGGCAGTTTGGCGCGCCCCTTTAACCCTTCCTATCCCGCCTTCGGATAGATTGCATTTTAGCAATCGGACCAATCCATGCGTCTGTCTTTGACATCGGCCATCCTGATCGCAATGACCTCGGCGGCGTCTGCCTCGGAGGGATTCAATGTCGTCATCCCCGCCCGGCCCGGCATTCCCGTGATCATCAACGGCGTCGATGCGTCGTATGGCGTCGTCGAGGGCGAGTTCGGCCTCGGCAAAGGCGTGAACAACCTGCCGACCGTTTACGGCGGACGCTATGTCGATTACGCGCCCAATGTCGGCCACTACTATCCGAGCCTCGGCCAGAAGCCCGGCTATGGCCGGCTCGAGATCGAGCCGCCACCCAATCGCAAATTGCCGCCGCCGCCACCCGAATATCACGAGTCATGGTCGGCGCATTCCGCGCCGCTGCCGGCCACGCAGGCGCCGGACGTTCCGCTTTATCCGCCGCCCGTGATCGTTGCCCCGCCGATGGGCGGCGCGCGCGGGCCGCAGAACTATCGGTGATGTCGAGCCGCCAGAAATCAAGAAACGCCCGCACCGAATTTCAAAAGCCAACAAAAACAGGCTTAACAGGAGAGAGTAATGCGTCAGATTTTAACAGGGATGATTGCGGCTGCGGCCGTGATGACCGCGGGCGCCGCGACGGCGAACGCGTGTGGCTTTGGTGGCTGCTCACCTTGCGCCGCAGCCTATGTCGCTCCTTGCGCGCCGGCCTATGTGCCGAGCTACGGCTACGGTTATGGCTACACGGGATGCGGCACCTGCGGCGGCTGGGCCTATGAGCGTCTCGCGGCGCCGATCACGCAATACTACTATGTGAACCAGGGTCCCACCTACACCGGCCCCGGCGCCTTCGCGCCATATCCGGCCTACGAGGAAGACGCCTATCCCGTCTATGGCTACGGCTATCGCTGGCACCATCGCTATCACCACAGCTACGCGCCGCGTCACTATGGCTACCATTACGGCCCGTACTACCATGGCCGCCGCGTGCTGCGCCGTTACTACTGAACTCTAAAATTTCATCCTGGACGTCAATGCCCGTCCGCATCCCGCGGACGGGCATTCTCATTTCATCAACCCGAGCCGGCTTGCGCCGATATAGAGCGCGAGCACCGCAGCGTTCGAGACGTTGAGGCTCTTGATCTCGCCGGGCAGATCGAGACGCGCCACCGCGCGGCAGGTTTCCCGCGTCAGTTGCCGCAGGCCCTTGCCCTCGGCGCCCAGCACCAGCGCCAGCGGCTCGCGCAACTCGATGGTGGAGAGATCCTCGCTGCCTTCGCTGTCGAGCCCGACCGTCAGGAAGCCGCGTTCGTTCAGCGCGGTCAGCGCCCGCGCCAGATTTTGTACGGTGACCTGCGGCACCAGTTCGAGCGCGCCGGAGGCCGCTTTCGCCAGCACTCCAGTTGCCTCCGGGCTGTGACGCGCGGTGGTGACGATCGCCTTCACCGCGAACGCTGCCGCCGAGCGCAGGATGGCGCCGACATTGTGCGGATCGGTGATCTGGTCCAGGACCAGCACAAGGCCTTCCGGGGCGAGCGTCGACAGATCCGGCGAGGGCAGGGGATCGGCCTCGGCATAAAGCCCTTGATGCACGGCATCGGCGCTCAAGAGCCGGTCGATCTCGTTGGGCCGCACGACTTCCGGCGCCACGCGGGTCTCGATATTTTCCTCACTCAGCCGCCGCGCGGCGTTCTCGGTGAGCAAGAGCTTGCGGATGCGGCGCTGTGGGTTCGCGAGCGCCATCGTGACGGTGTGCCAGCCGTAGAGGATGACCGGGCCATCGCCCACGCCCTCGCGAGCGCGCCACGCCGGCCGGCCGCCGGACCGGCCTTTGTCGAACGGTCTTCCACCGCGCCGGAACGGCGGCTTTCGGTCGCGATCGGTCATGGGCTCCCACTCATCCTGCGCGCCTTGTGTCACGGGTTCCGGACAATGGCAATTTGGCCCCAATCGGTACCAAATTCGCCGGCGGCCTTGGTTGACTTTGCCGCGCCCCGTCCCCATAAACGCGCCGACTGTTCGCCGTCATTGGGCGGTGCGGTCTTCACCCTCCATGGTCCCGGTCCGTCGCCGCTTGGAAAGCGGCCTCGCGGGTTGCGAGGCCATCGAGCGGGGGAGTGTCCCGAGTGGCAAAGGGAGCTGACTGTAAATCAGCCGCCTCATGGCTTCGAAGGTTCGAGTCCTTCCTCCCCCACCACGCTTCGCCCTCACGGGCTACGCGTGGCGCAGCCGCGCCTAGTCCGTGAGGGCGAAGCGTGTCCGGCGTAGCTTGAGCCGAGCGAAAGCGGAGACGGACTTAGACCAGGCATCACCGCCATGGATAAACCCAGCCCCGAACAGTTCGAAATGCGGCGGCTGGAATCGCTGAGCAACACCATCTTCGGTGTTGCCATGACCCTGCTTGCCTATGACCTGCCGCGGGCGACGGAGTTCGGTCATGCGCCGGGCTGGGCGGAGCTCTACCACCTCTATGCGCCACGGCTGATCGCGCTGGTGCTCAGCTTTGTCATTGCCGGGGTGTTCTGGGTCAGCCATCACCGCAGGCTTGCCCGGCAGCCCCACGCGGACCGTGCGGTGGTCCTCATCAATTTGGGTTTTTTGCTCCTGATTATTCTCCTGCCGGTCAGCAACGGCCTCTACGGCAATTATGGTGCGAGCAGTGCGGTGGCGGTGCTCTATGGGCTGCATCTGACCGCGATCGCCGCCGTGAACGCCTGGCTCTGGTGGATCGCGACCCGCGGCCAGCCGGCGCGCCCAGAGCTTGCGGGCGCGCTGTTTCCGCTGTTCCTGCTGCTGGCGGGCACGCTGCTGGCGACCGTTGCTCCGCAATATGCCCAATATCTCTGGCTGCTCGCCTTCGGCGGCGTGCTGGCGCATCGCTTCGTCGGCGATCGAACCGCAGCGTAGCCGAAGCATGATCCGGACCCGGAGGGCCGCGTTAGCGTAAACGCGAGGCGTTTGCGCCGAGATCATGCTCAAACAAAAAGCTGGAAGTGCGATGCCGATTGGAGCTGATCCCATCGCGCTTTAGTCGGGGCGAATCACCTCGGGTGCCTCGTTCCTTGAAATGGTTTGACCGGGCAGAAACAGCGCGATCGGGCGGATCTCATAGACAGCGCCGGGATTGGCTTTCTTCAGCTCGCGCGCCGCCGCGATCGCACCATCCTCGTCATCGAACTCGACGATGTACAAGCCGAGCAATTGCTCCTTGGTCTCGGCAAAGGGGCCGTCCAGCACGGTGCCGGCACCGGGCCCGCGCAAGGTCCGCGCCTTTTGGGTCGTGCCCAGCCGCGCCGCAGGTCCCAGTCTGCCTTGCCGGTTGATGCGCTCATGGGCCTTGCCCAGGTCCGTCATGACAGTCGCATCCGCTTGCGGCGTCCACGCCATCACCTCGGTTTCGACGTGATAGGCGAGAATGGCATAGAGCATCACTTTCCCCTTTCCTGACCGGATCGACCTTACTCAAGGACGTTTTACGGTTGCCACTTTCCGACATCGCACAAACCTTCGCCCCCACAATGCGGCAAAACGATCCTGAGACCACAAAGCGCACGAACGCCGGAAGGCGCGCATTTCGAAATGAGGGCGCGAAATTGAGGGGATAACCCGGCCAACAGAAACGCGGCGGAATCGCTCCCGCCGCGCTCACCTGTTGCAACTCGCTGGTCCAGGCGCCGAGGCGCCCACTGCCAGGCGCTAGACGTACCTAGCGGGCGACCTCAGCGAGGTGACAGCGCTTGAGATAAGACACTGGATCACCTCCTTTCGTTGTTGATGGGATAACCAATATAGGCACGCCCGGCCGTCGGTTAAAGGCGCTCCTTAAAGCAGTCTGTTAAAGCAAAGCAGTCTGTTAAAGCGGCCGTGGAACAAGCGTGTTAGGACGGTTGAAGCGGGCAGGCCGACCGTGTTAGGTGATCCGTGCCTCGCGGGTGTAGCTCAATGGTAGAGCAGCAGCCTTCCAAGCTGAATACGAGGGTTCGATTCCCTTCACCCGCTCCAATGTTTTCAAGTACTTATTGAATTTGTCGACTTCCATTCCGACAAGCCCGGCTGAGCCATTCCGACAAACGTTCACTTTTTGGCCGCATGCTTACGCCGTTTGATGCGCTTGATCTGCGCATCCTGTTTGGCCTCGTCGTCATGATGAAGGTAGTGCGCCATCGCTTTGGTCGACGACCATTGGCCCTTCTTCATCAACTGCGTTTCCGTGAGACCGGACGTGCTCGCTTCGGTGGTTCCACCATGCCGGCCGAAGGACGTGAATGTCAGCTCGGGCCGCAGGCCTGCAGCCAAGATGATCTTCTTTGAGATGCGTTCGACTTGAGTGAGCATCTCGCCTTTGCCGCCCCAGGGCAAACCACTGCCGTCTCGGCGCAACATCAAGCCGCCCGTTGGGCGAAGTGCCTTCATGGCGTCCAGCTCAGCCATCAGCAGAGGATAGAGCGGCTTGCCCTTCTTATCGAACAGCGGCTCCCACGAGCCCGTGCTTGTCTTGTAATTGATGACATAGACGTGGTTCGGACGGTTATCCGGCCGGTAGTGCTCAGCCATGAACCGGATAAAGATGTGAGCCTTGCGCTGCAGCCACTCCCAACCGATCAGGACACCCGTCGCCAACGACGCATAGCCCATCTCGATGGCTTTCGCGCGGAACGCCGCCAGCTCGTCAAAGTTCGCGTGCGGAGTCTCGCGCGAGGTTGATTGCAGGCCCATCTTCTCAAACGGGTTCTTCGGCGGAAACATGTGAGGGTGTGCGCGAGAGATCGTATTCCAAGCGCCGCGCGCGGTCTTCATCGCGTGATTGACGGTGGTGCGGCGTTCAATCTTCTCGCCATCGACATCTTTGTACAGCAGCTTCTCAAACAGATCGTCCGCAAACGCCGTGTCGATGCTCGACACGCGCCGCGTGCCAAGACGCCTCCCGTCCTTCAATAGATATTCGCAGATCATCTTGATGCCGGTTTCATGCAGACGACATTGGCCAGGGCTCAAGGGCTGCAGCCGCTTCGCAGTTTTCTGTTTTCAGGTTCGACGATATTCGTGAAACATCCAGTCGAGCGTTCCAATCACCACTCCGATGCCAACCGGATTTCCATCATCGCCGCCTTTCAGCCAGCTATCGAATGCGGGCAGCAATATCCTTTCGACGCGCTGCACCGCTAATTCATAATCGGTACCGAGCGGTTCGTTCTCGACCGAGCAGTCTTTTTTGCGTGCCCAGGTAGGTACGTCGAAAAAATAGGCAAGGCTTCCATTCTTCAGGCGTTTGCGTCTAGTGTAGCGGGGTAGCGGCAGCGCCGAACGTCCCACTCTCGTCACAGCAACCTCCTGGTAACCTCCGGATCGTCTTCCGGGTCCATCTGCGCACGTGTTTTGCCGTTGTCCTCTTTGAGTGTGACAGATATGCGTCCATCAGACCAGATTTCGACGGTCGCAATTGTAGCACCGCTCGCCATAACGCCTTTGATCGCTCGTCTGACGTCAGCTTCGGTGAATCTGGTCTTCGGCATGTGAGGCATTCTGCGGGGTCTTTGGCCCAAATAGTAAAGCTCTTCAAACTGACTTGTTGAAGGGTAGATTATCGCCCATTCAACGCAGCCTTTGCGTCGTCAGAAAAGGGCCGCGATCGATCCGATCGCGCAATCGGTCGCAATGGCGCGCAAATACTGATCTCTCAGACCGTCGCGAAATCAGAGTTCCATCGTGCCCCGCACTGATGC
>NZ_AWZU01000026.1 GCF_000472385.1 Bradyrhizobium sp. ARR65 | reverse complement strand
GCGGCGTTCGCGCCATTTTGGTCCACGGCGCTGCGGCAGCAGGTCGGCCTCCGCGCCGCTGCGCAGATACCGGTTATAGTACTTCCGGAAGGTCTGCGAGCACGTGCCGTGGTGGCGGTAGAAATCCCCGACCCGGCGGAATGTCGCCGATCGCCCCGCTTTCACCTCCTCATATTCTGCGATCAAGAACCGCCACTTCTGAATGTAATTCCGTTCAATCGTCCGGTCGAAGCTGTTGTCGCGCATCGAATCCCCCCTGCTGGGCTGGATTCGATCAGCGAATTAGTGAACATGCACAATTGCGAGTAGCGTAAGCGACGAGCAATCCAGACTGCATCCGTGAAGAGAGACTGGATTGCTTCGCTTGCGCTCGCAATGACGCCGGAGTTGGGCGTGCGTCCTCTTGGTTCGCTCAGCGCGACGTCTGCCCTCTCTCCAGACGAAGACTGAACATCACCGCGGCAGGTCCGTCCGTCCCATCAGGAAACGGTCGACCGATTGCGCGCACAGCCGACCCTCCCGGATCGCCCACACCACAAGCGACTGGCCGCGGCGCATGTCGCCGGCCGAAAACACCTTCGGCACCGAGGTCTGGTAATCGGCCGTGTTGGCCCGCACATTGCCGCGCGGGTCGAGCTCGACGCCGAGCTGCTTCAACAGACCCTCATGCACCGGGTGGACGAAGCCCATCGCGAGCAGGATGAGCTCTGCATCGAGCTCGAACTCGGTGCCGGGCAGCGGCTTGAATTGGCTGTCGACGCGGACGCAGTGCAGCTTCGTGACCTTGCCGTCGGCGCCGGAGAAGTGTTGCGTCAGCACCGCGTAATCGCGCTGCGCGCCTTCGGCCTGGCTCGAGGAGGTGCGCATCTTCACCGGCCAGTTCGGCCAGGTCAGAGCCTTGTTCTCGCGCTCGGGCGGCGCCGGCATGATCTCGAGCTGTGTGACCGATTTCGCGCCCTGCCGGAACGAGGTGCCGATGCAGTCCGAGCCAGTATCGCCGCCGCCGATCACGACCACATGCTTGCCGGTCGCAAGAATCTCGGCACCAGTGATCGGCTCCTTGCCGACGCGGCGGTTCTGCTGCGGCAGGAAATCCATCGCGAAATGGATTCCGGCAAGACCGCGGCCGGGGATCGGCAGATCGCGCGGAGCCTCGGCGCCGCCGGTGAGCGCCACCGCGTCATAATCCCTCAGCATGGCCTGCGGATCGAGCGCGCCGCTGCCACTGCCGCCGACATGCACGCCGTAGTGAAACACCACGCCTTCCGCCTCCATCTGCGCGATGCGGCGGTCGATGATGTGTTTTTCCATCTTGAAGTCGGGAATGCCGTAGCGCAGAAGCCCGCCGGCCTTGGCGTATTTCTCGAACACATGCACCTCGTGCCCGGCGCGCGCGAGCTGCTGTGCGCAGGCGAGGCCGGCCGGTCCCGAGCCGACGACCGCGACCTTCTTGCCGGTCGTCTGCTGCGGCGGCTCCGGCTTGACCCAGCCGTTCTCCCAGGCGCGATCGACGATCGCGCATTCGATGGTCTTGATGGTGACCGGGTTGTCATCGATGTTGAGCGTGCACGACGCTTCGCATGGCGCGGGGCAGATGCGCCCGGTGAATTCCGGGAAGTTGTTGGTCGAGTGCAGGTTGCGCGCGGCCTCTTCCCAATTGCCCTGATAGACGAGATCGTTCCAGTCGGGGATCTGGTTGTTGACCGGGCAGCCCGGCGTGCCCGGCGCAACGGAGCCTGTGCCGTGGCAATAGGGAATGCCGCAGTTCATGCAGCGCGCGGCCTGGTCGCGCAGCTCTTTCTCAGGGAGCGGAACCACGAACTCGCGGAAGTGCTTGATGCGCTCGGCGACGGGCGCGTACTTGCGATCGTGCCGCTCGATTTCCAGAAAACCTGTGACCTTGCCCATTTAACCCGTAGTCCCTGCCGCTCTAACTTGTTTCTCCGGACCTCATCCTGAGGAGCGCAGAACGCGCGTCTCGAAGGATGAAGGCCCCGCTGGTGGCCTCATGGTTCGAGACGGCACTTTCGCGCCTCCTCACCATGAGGGCCGAAGATTTATTTAGGCCCCGATCGCGATTTTCGGCTCGGCGTCCGCGTTGGCCTGAAGCTGACGCAGGGCGCGCCGGTATTCGACCGGCATCACCTTGCGGAATTTCGGCAGCCATTCTTTCCAGTTCGCCAAGATCTCGGCGGCGCGTTTCGAGCCCGTGGCCTTGGCATGCCGCGTGATCAGCACGTGCAGCCGCTCGACGTCGCTTCCGAGCAGATTCTTGAACACGTCGACCCGGCCGTGCGCCTCGAGATCGCCCGTCGCGCCGTAGGCGCTCTCATTGACCATCTCCTCCGACAGCACCGGCTGGAGTTCGACCATGGCAAGATTACAGAGCTTGTCGAAGTCGCCGGTCTCGTCCAGCACATAGGCGACGCCGCCCGACATGCCGGCAGCGAAGTTGCGTCCGGTCTTGCCGAGCACGACCACGATGCCGCCGGTCATGTACTCGCAGCAATGATCGCCCGCGCCTTCGACCACGGCGATCGCGCCGGAGTTGCGTACCGCGAAGCGCTCGCCGGCGATGCCGCGGAAATAGCATTCGCCCTCGATCGCGCCATACAGCACGGTGTTGCCGACGATGATGCTCTCCTCCGGCACGATGCCGCCGTTGCGCGGCGGCTTGACGATGATCTTGCCGCCGGAGAGACCCTTGCCGACATAGTCGTTGCCTTCGCCTTCGAGATCGAAGGTGACGCCGTGCGCGAGCCAGGCGCCGAAGGCCTGGCCTGCGGTGCCCTTGAAGCCGACATGGATGGTGTCCTGCGGCAGGCCGGCATGGCCGTAGATCTTCGCGACCTGACCCGACAGCATGGCGCCGGCGGAGCGGTCGGTGTTGTGGATCTCGGCTTCGATTCTGACCGGGGCGCCGCGATCGAGCGCGGGTCCAGCCCTTTCGATCAGCTTGCGGTCGAGCACAGCCTCCAGATGATGGTTCTGCGGCTCGGAGTGATAGATCTTCTGCCCCTTGGCTTCCTTCTGCCGCACGAACAGCTTGGAGAAGTCGAGGCCCTTGGCCTTCCAATGCGCAACCAGCGTGGTCTGGTCGAGCATCTGGGTCTGGCCCACCATCTCGTTGAAGGTGCGATAGCCGAGGCTGGCCATGATCTCCCGCACTTCTTCGGCGACGAAGAAGAAGTAGTTGATCACGTGCTCGGGCTGGCCGGTGAAGCGCTTGCGCAGGACGGGATCCTGCGTCGCCACGCCGACCGGGCAGGTGTTGAGATGACACTTGCGCATCATGATGCAGCCGGCCGCGATCAGGGGCGCGGTGGCGAAGCCGAACTCGTCGGCCCCGAGCAGCGCGCCGATGACGACGTCACGTCCGGTGCGGAAGCCGCCGTCGACCTGCACCGCGATGCGGCTGCGCAGCCGCTCGCGCACCAGCGTCTGGTGAGTTTCGGCCAGCCCAATCTCCCAGGGCGATCCGGCATGCTTGATCGAGGTCAAGGGTGAGGCACCGGTGCCGCCCTCGAACCCGGCGATGGTGACATGGTCGGCGCGCGCTTTCGAAACGCCCGCGGCGACGGTGCCGACGCCGATTTCGGAGACGAGCTTGACCGAGACCTGGCCCTCGGGATTGACGTTCTTCAGGTCATAGATGAGCTGCGCCAGGTCCTCGATCGAGTAGATATCGTGGTGCGGCGGCGGCGAGATCAGGCCGACGCCGGGCGTCGAGTGCCGCACGCGCGCGATCGTTGCGTCGACCTTGTGGCCGGGCAATTGTCCGCCTTCGCCGGGCTTGGCGCCCTGCGCCATCTTGATCTGCATCATGTCGGAATTGACGAGATATTCCGTCGTGACGCCGAAGCGGCCCGAGGCGACCTGCTTGATCGCCGAACGCATCGAATCGCCGTTCGGCAGCGGCTTGAAGCGGTCCGATTCCTCGCCGCCTTCGCCGGTGTTGGACTTGCCGCCGATCCGGTTCATCGCGATCGCGAGCGTCGTATGCGCCTCGCGCGAGATCGAGCCGAAGCTCATCGCGCCGGTGGCAAAACGCTTGACGATCTCCTTGGCAGGCTCGACCTGGTCGAGGGGGACCGGCTTGCGCTTGTCCTCTTCGGCCGACTTGATGCGGAACAGGCCGCGCAGCGTCAGCAGCCGCTCGGACTGCTCGTTGAGGATCTTGGCGAAGGCCCGGTAGCGCTCCTGCGAATTGCCACGCACCGCGTGCTGCAGAAGGGACACCGATTCCGCCGTCCAGGCGTGATCCTCGCCGCGGGTGCGGAAGGCATATTCGCCGCCGACGTCGAGCGCGCTCTTGTAGACCTGCGCCTCGCCAAAGGCGTCGCTGTGGCGGCGCACGGACTCCTCCGCGATCTCGTTCAGGCCCACGCCCTCGATGCGGGTGTGGGTGCCCGCGAAATACTTCGCGACGAAGTCCGCCTTCAATCCGACCGCATCGAAGATCTGCGCGCCGCAGTAGGATTGATAGGTCGAGATGCCCATCTTGGACATGACCTTCAAAAGGCCCTTGCCGATCGACTTGATGTAGCGCTTGACGATCTCATGGTCGTCCAGCGCGGCCGGCAACCTGTCCTTCATCGCGATGATGGTTTCGAACGCGAGATAGGGGTTGATCGCTTCCGCGCCGTAGCCGGCAAGGCAGGCGAAGTGGTGCACCTCGCGCGGCTCGCCGGATTCGACGACGATGCCGACCGACGTGCGCAGGCCCACGCGGATCAGGTGATGATGCACGGCGGCGCAGGCGAGCAGCGACGGGATCGGGATCCGGTCGGTGCCGACCATGCGGTCGGAGAGGATGATGATGTTGACGCCTTCGCGCACCGCGGCTTCAGCGCGGGCGCAGAGCTCATCCAGCACCTGCTCCATGCCGGAAGCCCCTAACCCCGCATGGAAGGTGGTGTCGATGGTGCGCGAGACGAAATGGCTGTCGCCCACCTCCGAGATCGAGCGGATCTTTTCCAGGTCCGCATCGGTCAGGATCGGCTGGCGCACCTCGAGCCGCTTGGTCGAGGCCAGGCCCTTGAGGTCGAACAGGTTCGGCCGCGGCCCGATGATCGAGACCAGGCTCATCACTAGCTCCTCGCGGATCGGGTCGATCGGCGGGTTGGTCACCTGCGCGAAGTTCTGCTTGAAATAGGTGAAGAGCTGCTTCGGCCTGTCAGACAGTGCCGAGACCGGGGTGTCGTTGCCCATCGAGCCGACCGCCTCTTCGCCGGTCGAGGCCATCGGCGTCATCAAGAGGCTGATGTCTTCCTGGGTGTAGCCAAAGGCCTGCTGCCGGTCGAGCAGCGGCAGGTTGGAGCGCGCGCTCGTGGTCGGCGCATCCGGCAGCTCCTCGAGCACGATCTGGGTGCGGTCGAGCCATTCCTGATAGGGGTGGCTCTTGGCGAGCGAGGCCTTGATCTCGTCGTCGGGAATGAGCCGGCCCTGTTCGAGGTCGACCAGGAGCATCTTGCCGGGTTGCAGCCGCCACTTGGTGACGATCTGCTCCTCCGGAATCTTCAACACGCCCATCTCGGACGCCATCACGATGCGGCCGTCCTTGGTGACGAGATAGCGCGCCGGCCGCAGGCCGTTGCGGTCGAGCGTGGCGCCGATCTGGCGGCCATCGGTGAAGGCGATCGCGGCGGGGCCGTCCCACGGCTCCATCAGAGCGGCGTGATATTCGTAGAAGGCGCGGCGCTGCTTATCCATCAGCGGATTGCCGGCCCAGGCCTCCGGAATCATCATCATCACCGCATGCGGCAGCGAGTAGCCGCCCTGCACCAGGAATTCGAGCGCGTTGTCGAAGCAGGCGGTGTCGCTTTGTCCCTCGTAGGAGATCGGCCAGAGACGGCTGATGTCCTTACCGTAAAGCTCGGAGCTCACGGATGCCTGCCGCGCCGCCATCCAGTTGACGTTACCGCGCAGCGTGTTGATCTCGCCGTTATGCGCGATCATCCGGTAGGGATGCGCGAGCGACCAGGTCGGGAAGGTGTTGGTCGAGAAGCGCTGATGCACCAGCGCCAGCGCGCTCTCGAAATCCGGCTCGTGCAGATCGGGATAGTACTTGCCGAGCTGGTCGGCGAGGAACATGCCCTTGTAGATCACGGTGCGGCACGACATCGAGCAGGGGTAATAGCCGGCGCCGCCGCGGTCGCGACGCTGATAGATCGCCTGCGAGATAGATTTGCGCAGGATGTAGAGCTTGCGCTCGAACGCCTCCTCGGTCTTCGCCGCGCCGTTGCGGCCGATGAAGACCTGCATGTGGGTCGGCTCGGTCGGCTTGACCGTCTCGCCCAGCGAGGAATTATCCGTGGGCACGTCGCGCCAGCCGAGCAGCGTGAGGCCCTCGTCCTTGATCTGGTCGGCGATGATGCTCTTGATCACCTTCCGCCATGCCGCGTCCCTCGGCATGAACAGCGCGCCGATGGCGTACTCTCCGGGCTCCGGCAGATCAAAGCCGAGCTCGGCGGTCTTGCGCTTGAAGAATGCGTGCGGGATCTGCACCAAGATGCCGGCGCCGTCACCGGCACGCGGGTCGGCGCCGACAGCGCCGCGATGTTCGAGGTTGCAGAGGATGTTGAGCGCATCGGAGACGATCTGATGCGACTTGCGGCCCTTGATGTCGGCGATGAAGCCGACCCCGCAGGCATCCTTCTCCAGCGCCGGATCATACAGGCCTTCGGCGGCAGGGCGCCAAGTGTGCTCGCGCGTCGCCTCGGCCGGTTTCGAGTTGAAATCCGCCGACGATTCATCGCTGAAGATGTTTTGGCGCTCGATTTCCAACCCGCTCATTTTATTCCTCTCAATCCGGCTGGGTGCGGTGGCTCATCGTCCGGCGCACCTTCGGCGTTCCGCGGCACCCACCGGGCCACCGCTCGTCCTCCGCGAGCCGGATTTTTAGGTTTCAGGCGCTGGCGTTCAGAACGGCCTTGCCTGCACTTTCCGGTGCTCGTTAAGCGCCGAATCTTCGCTGCAATCCCAGTGCCGGGGTTGCCCAAAAATTTGAGACAGCAAGACTGTCCTAACACCGACCATGCCAAACTTTTGTCTATCACACAAGCGCGTGAAAGTCCTTGCGCGGCTGGCATGTCCGCAGGTCAACATTTAGCGCGCCCCGGATTTGAAGCAAGCGCGCCGTGATCCGGCCCAAGGACCGCCGAAATCCCCAAAGACTCTTAACCATTGGGGGCTCAAGTGGAGCCATAAAGCAATGAAGCTGCTCACAAGGTGGGCCGTCTCGGCCGTATCAGTTCTTTTGGTCTCGGCCGCTGGCGCGCAGGCGCCGGCGCCCGCCGATACCGGCCGGACATTCTATCACCTGGTGTCCGATTTCGATGGCCCCTATGGCGGTCCGCCGCCGGCGCCACCGCCTTACGGCGCGCCATCTTACGTCCCCGCCGAGCCCTATGGCGCCGAGTCCTATGGCTATGAGCCGGCGCTGCTGCCGCCTCGCGAGGTCTACGCAGTGTTGCGCGAAAACGGGTTCTTGCCGTTCGGCCTGCCGCGCCGCCAAGGCTATGTCTACGAAATCTCCGCCATCGATCCGGATGGTGAGGACGGCAGGCTCGTGATCGATGGTCGCACCGGACGGATCATCCGTTTCATGCCGGCCTTTTGGGGCGGCAGGACCGATAATTCCGGGCTGAGGACGCCTTACGGAGCACAGGCCGCGGTGCCGATGCCGACCGTGGTCCGCGGCGTGCCACGGCCGCCGGCTCCGATCCCGCATATGGCCAGTCGCGCGCCGAAGCCGGCGGCCACGGTTCCCGCCAAGTCGGCCGAGCGGGTGCCGCAGTCGTCTGCGGAGAAGTCCGCCCCGCCGCAGCCGCAAACAGCGGCGGTCACACCACCGCCGGCCAGCGCCATTGGCGCCACCGTCGGCGAGACCAAGCCGCCGGAGTCGCAGATCAAGCCGACCGAGCCCATGCCCCCGGTACAGGGGCTGGAGTAGGGGCAGTCCCCCAGCAATCGTCCCCAAACAAGCGTCCCCAAGCGAACGTCATTCCAGGGCGCGCGCAAAGCGCGCGAACCCGGAATCCAGAGCTTATGGCGCGAGATTGCACGTTCGGTGCTTGCGCACCGCCCCGGAATGACGGGATCGCGTGACTGGGCCGCCTGGCGTGCTTGCTGCAGCAGGCCAACAAAAAACGCCCCGGTTTCTCCGGGGCGTCTTGATCAGTTCGTCAGAATTTCAACGGTTAGGCGGCGGCCTTGTCAGCCGAGCCGCTGGTCACCTGCGCAGCTTGCGCAGCACCGTTGATCGGGATCTGCCGGGGCTTCTTGGCCTCGGGGATCTCGCGCACGAGGTCGACGTGGAGCAGGCCGTTCTCGAGCGAAGCATTCTTCACCACGACGAAATCGGCGAGCTGGAAGACACGTTCGAAGGCGCGGGCGGCGATGCCGCGATAGAGCACTTCGGCCTTGTCCTTGCTGTTCTCGTTGGCGACTTTCTCGCCCTTGATCGTCAGCGTGTTCTCTTTCGCGACGATGGAAAGCTCATCCCTCGAGAAGCCGGAGACCGCGACGCTGATACGGTAGGCGTTCTCGCCGGTCCGCTCGATATTGTAGGGCGGATAGCCTGGGCTGCCATCCGAGGTCACCTGGTCGAGCAGGGAGAAGAGACGGTCGAAACCGACGGTGGAACGATAAAACGGGGTGAGATCGTAGGTACGCATGTAAGTCCTCCATTGAGCGACTGTTGCAGTGAACCCGCCCGCCATCGGGCCGGGCTTTAAACTTGTGCAGCCTGATGTCCGGAGATCCGAAACACTGGTAGCGGCCTGCACGATGGTGATATGGGAGGGATGAGATCCGCGTTCAAGAGGGCGCGACCGACGTCCCTTTTTGATGTTCCCTCCCTTGTCCATCCCTTGAATTCCAGCACTCTTCACCTACCGCGCGAAACGTCATGACGCTGGTCTCCATCCCCGCCAATCCCGTCCCCGAGGGCGCGGTCAGCGGCATCATCAAGACCCCTGACGGTGCCGAACTGCGCTTCGCGCGCTGGTTGCCGCCGTCGGGCCGCAAGGGCACGGTCTGCGTGTTCACCGGGCGCGGCGAGATGATCGAGAAATATTTCGAGACCGTGCGCGATCTGCGTGACCGCGGCTTTGCGGTGGCGATGATCGACTGGCGCGGGCAGGGCCATTCGTCGCGGCGGTTGCGCGATCCGCGCAAGGGCTATGTGCGAAGTTTCGCCGACTATGAGATCGACGTCGAAAGCTTCGTGCAGCAGGTCGTGCTGCCGGATTGCCCGCCGCCCTATTTCGCGCTCGCCCACTCGATGGGCGGGACGGTGCTGCTGCGGATCGCGCATGCCGGCAAGCGCTGGTTCGACCGCGTGGTGTTGTCGGCGCCGATGATCGATCTGCCGGGACGTCTGACGACGCTTCCGGTGCGCGCATTTGCGCGCGCGCTCCGGCTCTTGGGCCAGGGTGGACAGTATGTGCCGGGCGGCAGCGGCAAGCTCACCGGTACCGACGCTTTCCTCAGCAATCCCGTGACCAGCGATCCCGTGCGCTATGCCCGCAACGCCGCGATCCTGGACGAGGACCCGACGCTTGGCATCGCCGCGCCAACCGTCGCCTGGGCCGACAGCGCCTTTCGCGCCATGGTCACCTTTCGCAAATACGACTACCCATCGAAAATCCGCCAGCCGATCCTGATGCTCGCGGCCTCCAACGACACTGTCGTGTCGACGCCGGCGATTGAAGAGTTCGCCTATCACTTGCGCGCCGGCTCGCATCTCGTCATCGCCGGCTCCAAGCACGAGATCCTGCAGGAGCAGGACCGCTACCGCTCGCAGTTCTGGGCGGCCTTCGACGCCTTCATCCCGGGCTCGCCGCCGTTCAAGTGAGACACCATGCTCGGCATTCACGATCTCTGGCTGTTCATCGTCTCGGGTCTCGTGCTCAACATCACGCCGGGACCTGATACGGCCTACATCGTCGGCCGCAGCGCGCAGCTCGGCTGGCGCGGCGGAGCGGCGGCGGCGCTCGGGATCAGCTCCGGTTGCCTTGTCCATGTCTTTGCCTGCGCGGCTGGGCTCTCGGCGCTGCTGGCGGCGTCGGCGACGGCATTCACGGTGGTGAAGTGGGCCGGCGCGGCCTATCTGTGTTTCATCGGGATCAGGATGCTGCTGTCGCGCCAAACGGCACACGCGCAGCCCGAGCAAACGGCGACCAAGGACAGCGAGATCTCATTGCGCCCTGTGTTTTGGCAGGGCGCGCTCACCAACGTGCTCAATCCCAAAGTGGCGCTGTTTTTCCTTGCCTTCCTGCCCCAATTCGTGGCGGCGGATTCGGCGCATAAGGGGCTGGCCTTCCTGGCGCTGGGCCTGATCTTCATTTGCAACGGTTTGCTGTGGTGCCTCGGCGTTGCAGCGTTCGCGGCAAGGACGGCGCACCGTGTCAGGGGATCGGGCCGGGCGATGGCCTGGATCAATCGCGCGCTGGGTGGCATGTTCGTCTATCTCGGCGCCCGCATCGCTCTGCTGCAGGCGAGGTGAAGCATCACGAATCGGCCGCGCGCTTGGGGCCGGATTCGACGAGCGTCAGTCGCGCGAAGGGCGCGCCCGCCTTCAAAAGCCCATCGCGGTAGTGGGCGATATCATCAGGATTCTTCCAGCGGAAATTCCGCAAATGCCGTTCGACCGTGAAACCCGGATAGTTCTTCAGCAAAACTCCGGCAGCCTTTGTCGCGTCTTCGGCCCGCCCCAACTGCGCGAGCGAAGCAGCGCGTATCGCGAGAACCTGAAGGTGATTGGGATTCGAATAAAGCGCCTCGCGCGCCCAGGACAGCGCGGCATCATATTGTCCGAGCAGGTAATGGCTGAACGCGGAAAGTGCCGCCCATTGATATCTTGGATCGCTGTTGCCGCGTTGGACCGCCATCGAAAACAGCTCGATCGCCTCTCGCTGTTCGCCGCTCGCAAGGTGGCATAGTCCCTGAACGCCACGCGCGCCCATGTCGTAGGGGTTCAAGGCGACCGCCTTTCTGATCGCATCCTGCGCGGCCTCGTGGTGCCCGCCCATCGCGTGCAGATAGGCCAGGATCGAGAACGCAAACGACGAGCGCGGATCTAGGCGCACGCTGGTCTCCGCGAGCGTCATCGCCGAGCTCCAGAGGTCGCGGGTGCTCTTGATCCATCCATAATGCACGCCCTGCACCATGATGGTCGCAAGATAGGCGTGTGCGATCGAGAGTGCCGGATCGAGCGCGATGGCCTGTTTGAACAGGTCGATCGAGGTTTCGAAATCCGCCTTGGTCTGGCGATAATAGTGGGAGAGACCTCGCAGGAAGCGATCCCAGGCGGTCAGATCGGTGGCCGGTGACCGGTTCGGCGCGGAAGCCTCGGCGCGAAAAATCTCCGGTGCGATCGCCGCCGACAGGCTCGTGGTGATCTCGTCCTGCAGCGCGAACAGCTCGCCCATGTCCCTGTCGTAACGACCGGTCCATAGTTGCTCGCCGCTCTCGGGAGCGACGAGCTCGGCGGTCACGCGAATTTTCGCGCCCGCGCGGCGGACCGAGCCCTGAACCAGATAGGTCGCGTCGATCTCCCGCGCGATCAGGCGTGCGCTCAAGCTTTGTCCCTTGAACGGGAAGGTCGAATTTCGACTCAGCACCCGATAGAAGGATTGCAGCGAGAGCGCGTGGATGAGGTCCTCCGTCAATCCGTCGGAGAAATATTCGTCGGCGCTGTCGCTGAGATTGGCGAAGGGGAGAACGCCCACGATCGCCAGCCGGTATTGCGCCGAAAGGCCGGGAATTCCCTCGAACTCCCGAGGGCGCGCGTCGGAGCCTGTCGGCCGCCAGGTCCAGACGTCCACGGGCATGGCGATGTTCTTGAAACGATGGCTCCCGGCGCCGTGCATCGTGACGGCGAGATGCCTGCCGGCCTCGCCATAGGCCTTTGCCGAGATCGCGAGCCCGCCCGGCGGCGCGACCTGCTCGAGGCGAACGGCGATGTTCACATCGTCGCCGAAGACCTCGTCTTCATCGGCGATCACATCGCCCATGTGCACGCCGAGGCGAAAATGCATGGCGCGATCGGCCGGCAGGTGCTTGTTGCGCTCCGCCATCAGCATTTGCATTGCGATGGCCGCTTGCGTGGCGCCGACGATGCTGGGAAATTCCAGCAGGAAGCCGTCGCCGGTATTTTTGACGACACGGCCGCCATGGTTGAGAATAACGGGGTAAATGGCGCCGCGATGCGCCTTGAAGGCCGCGTGCGTCCCTGCCTCGTCAGCGCCCATCATGCGCGAGTAGCCGGCGACGTCAGCGCAAATGATGGCCGCGAGACGTCTCTCCATTGATTCGGGCGCTCCAGATTGCAGGCTGATCAGGACGCGGCGGGCCGCCCGCCCTAGGGAACACCTTGTTACCGGCGGAAGCCTTTCGGAAATCGAGTGTAACCTAACTCGGCCAGGCTTGGCACCGCTGCCAAGCATCGCAGTCGCAGAGATCCGGCAAAGTCGGGGGATATTCTTAATGTGGAGCCGCCCCCGAAGGAGGCCGGCCTGCGATGCGCCCCTGAATATCAGCTCCGGTGCACACCCAGCTCGTAGGTCGCGCTGCCCGCCAGATAGAGGCCGAGCAGAATCATCGCGACCAGGAACCAGCGGCGGAAGGCCTCGGTCGGCATCTTGGCGCGGACCGCCTGGCCGACGAACATGCCGGCGAAGGAGCACGCCAGGGCGATGCCGCCGGGGATCGCGGTGGCCGCGGTGAGCATGCCGGCGGCGCTGACATTGACCGAGAGCGCTAGCGTCGCCACCGTGAAGAACACGCCGAGCGCCTGGACCAGTTCGTCCTTCTCCATGCCGATCGCCTGCATGAACGGCATCGACGGGATCACCTGCACGCCGGTGGAGGCGGAGATGATACCGGTCACGAAGCCGACGATGCCGCCGACCCATTTCTCATTGCGGCGCTCGACGCGCAGGCGGAATTGCCGCAAGCCGATGACGGCGTAGATCACGAGCAGAAGCCCGAGCGCGATGGTGCCGTAGCGGGCGTAAGGCCCGCTCATCGCCCCGGCATTCAACAGGCTGCCCACCACCGTGCACAGCATCAACGGCCACAGCCGCTTGACGATATCAAGCAAATAGGGGCCGCCGAAGGTCTGCCAGATATTGGTGATGATGGCGGGCGCGATGACGATGGCGAGCGCCTTGCTCGGCTGCATCGTCACGGCCAGAAGCCCCATGGAGACCGTGGGCAGGCCCAGCCCGATCACCCCCTTCACGAATCCGGCAAGCAGGAAGACGGCGGCGATCAGCAACAGCATGGGCTCGAACATGCCGGGCACATTGACCGATCGGCGAAATGCGCACAATCTGGAGGTTACGGAGACAGCCTTCGAGAACACCGAAGGCAGGAGGCTCGCATGCGCTTCGATCTCGTCGATCTGCAGCTTTTCATCGCGGTGGCGGATGCCCGCAGCATCACGGGCGGGGCGGACCGCGCTCACCTCGCGCTCGCCTCCGCGAGCGAACGGATCAAGGGCTTGGAGCAGGCGTTTGGCGTTGCGCTCTTCAAGCGTGGCCGCCGCGGTGTCGAGCTCACCGCCGCCGGCGAAAGCCTGCTCGATCATGCGCGCCTCGTGATCCATAACGTGGAAGCGATGCGCGGCGATCTCGCCCGCTTTGCCTCGGGCGTTCGCGCCAGCGTGCTCCTGCTCGCCAACACATCCGGATTGTCGGAACATCTGCCACGCGCATTGGCAAGCTTCTTGCGTGAGCATCCCGACATCAATGTCGATGTCGAGGAGCGCGAGAGCACCGACATCGCCGCGGCGATCGCGAGCGGCGCCGCCGATCTCGGCTTCGCCGCCGAGCACGCACTGCCCGAGACCATCGAGCGCTTTCTCTTCAGCGAGGACCGCCTGACCTTGGTGGCGTCGCGCCGCAGCGTCTTGGGTGGGCGCCGGCAGATCGATTTCAAGGATACCGCGGGTCACGCCTTTGTCGGCCTCACCAGCGCCACCGCGCTGCAGGTCCATATCGGCAAGCATGCCGCACGGCTCGGCATGCGCCTGCATTTCCGCGCTCGCCTGCGCGACTTCGACGCCATCTGCCAGATGGTAGCGGCCGATGTCGGCGTTGCCGTGGTGCCGGAAGCTGCAGCCAGACGCTGCGCGCGGTCGATGCCAATCGCGATCGTGCGGATCAGGGATTCCTGGGCCGACCGCAGGCTCGTGATCTGCGCCCGCAATTTCAAGAGCCTGCCGCGGCCGGCGAAGCTGTTGGTGGAGCATCTGCGCTCGACTGCTGTCGCACGTTGATGAGCTCGTCGCGCCGACAAACAGCCTTCGTCTGCGGCGAAGCTGGGCTTGGTCACTCCCGGATTGTCCGAGCCGCTGGGCCGGGGCATGCTTGTCTATGTACAGCGCATGGGAGGAAGACATGCCGGACGTTCTGGCCGAGGTGAGGCAAGGCTGGATAAAAGAGCAGGGGGCCGCGTTCCTGAGTGCCATCCACACAGCCATCGTCGAGACGCTGCATACTCCGGAGCACGACAAGGTGCTGCGCCTCGTCGAACACCCGCCGACACATTTCGCGATTCCGGCATCAGCCGGCGAGCGCTACACCCATATCGAGATCACGATGTTTGCGGGCCGCACGCCTGCCACCAAGCGGTCGCTCTACAAGGCGATCGTCCGGCATCTCGGGCCCTTCGGTGTCCCAGCAAGCGACATCAAAGTCATATTGATCGAGGTGCCGCCGGAAAGCGTGGGAATGCGGGGCGGGGTTGCCGCCTCGGATCTCGACATCGGCTACGAGATCACGGTCTAGGAGCACTCGCCGAGCTGCGCGAATCGAGGAGACGCGCCCGAACTCCGGCGTCATTTGCGAGCGCAAGCGCCATGGGCAAGCGCCATGGGATTGTCAGCCGTTGAGCAGCTTCAGCGCCGCCTCGTGCACCCGAGGATCACCCGCCGCGATGATGCGGCCGCCACTCTGGGCGGGTCCGCCCTCCCAGGTGGTGACAATGCCGCCGGCGCCGGTGATGATCGGGATCAGCGCGGCGATGTCGTAGGGCTTCAACTCGGTCTCGATCACGAGGTCGAGATGGCCGGCCGCGAGCATGCAGTAGGAATAACAGTCGCCGCCATAGCGCGCGAGCCGTGCGGTGTTCTGCACGCGCGTAAAGGCATCTCGGTCAGCTTCATTCATCAGAAGCGGGCTCGTGGTGTAGCAGGTGGCTTCTTGCAGTGAGGCGCAGCGGCGCACCGCGAGCCGCCGTTCGCCCGATGGGCCCTGGTATCGGGCCGAGCCGTTGTCCCCAGAGAAGCGCTCGCCGATGAAGGGCTGGTGCATCATGCCGAACACTGGCATGCCCTTGTGCAGAAGTGCGATCAGCGTGCCCCAGATCGGAAAGCCCGCGATGAAGGATTTGGTGCCGTCGATCGGATCCAGTACCCAGACATATTCGGCATCGGTGCGTTCATTGCCGAATTCCTCGCCCACGATGCCGTGTTGGGGGAAACTGGCCTTGATCAGCCGCCGCATCACGGCTTCCGCTGCGCGGTCGGCCTCGGTCACGGGGTCGAAATCGCGGTTGAGGCTCTTGTCCTCGATCGACAGGGAGGTGCGGAAGTACGGCAGGATGGTTTCGCCGGAGGTCGTCGCCAGGCGCCCGATGAAGGCTTTGAAATCGATGACCGTCACGGCGATTCCTTAAAATCGAGAGCGAGCCGGGAACAGGGAGCGAGCGGATGGAGTCCCTGTTCCTGCGTTCCTGCCTAGCCCAATCCGTTCCGCTGCGCGACGGGAGTGAAGAGTTTTCGGCTGGCATTTTGAATGCCGAATTTGTCGAGCTACCAGGCGAATTCCTTGGTATCGAAAGTGATCACGAAATCGAGAGCTGCCGGATTTGCAGGGCACGGGCGGCTCGCTGCGAACCGCTTTAGTGGGTAAGTATTTGAAAATACAGCAGGATGTCGTGCCGAGGGGGAACCGTTGCGGTTCTGCCAGGGCTGCGAATTTTGCATGGAAAAAGCGTCAAAAACCCTTGCGCTTTGTGCAGCGCGGTCGCATATTGTTGCGGTGCGGTAGCCGCTGGCTATCGCTGCCCTCCTTGGGCGTTTCCTCCCTAGACTTGGGCCGCTTGTCATCACAAGCGGCCCTTTTTTCTTTTGGCCATCGTTTCAGCTCGTCGCTCAGTTCTTGGCTCCGTTATTCCGGGGCACGCAAGCACCGAACCTTGAATCTCGATATTCCCCGATGCGCGATTGCGCGTCTGAGGTTCGCGCCTTGCGCGCCCCGGGATGACCGTCGAGCGAGAATTGACTTTACTCCGCGGCGGCCTGGAACGGGCCGAGGTCCCCGAGGGGAACGTTCGCCAGCGTCTCTGCCAGCGTGCCGAAATCCGCGGCCACTTGCGCAAAGCGCGGTCCCTTCTCGCGCCGCCGCTCGTCCATATAAACCGCCCGGTTCAATTCGAGCTGAACCACGTGAAGGCCGCTGGCCGGATTGCCGTAATGTTCGGTGATGAAGCCGCCGGCATAGGGCTTGTTGCGCCCGACCGAATAGCCGAGACGGATCATGGTCTCTTCGACCATGTCGGGCAGGACCGGCGCGCAACTCGTGCCGTAGCGGTCGCCGATCACCACGTCCGGTCGCCGCGGCTCATCCCGCGACACTCCGATCGACGGCATGGAGTGGCAATCCACCAGAACGACGGTGCCAAAACTCTGGTGTACCTTCGCGATCAGCCGGCGCAACGCCCGGTGATAGGGCTTGTACAATGTCTCGATCCGGCTCAGCGCATCCTCAACCGACAGCCGCTCGCGGTAAATTTCCTGACCGTCGCCGACCACCCGTGGGATCGTGCCAAGCCCGCCGGCGACCCGCATCGAGCGCGTGTTGGCGAAGCTGGGCAGCCGCCCGGAGAACATGCGGGGGTCGAGCTCGTAAGGTTCGCGGTTCACATCGACATAGGAGCGGGGAAAATTGACCCGCACGACAGGAAATCCGAGCGCGCTCAAATTGCCGATCAGCTCGTCCATGAAGGAATCTTCGGAGCGGCGCAGCGTCGGCAGGTCGATCCGGGACGCATTCAGGAAAGCCTCTGGATAGACCGAGCCGGAATGCGGAGAGTTGAAGATGATCGGTGCCCGCCACGCCTCCGGCTCGATGATTTCGAACGCGGGCGACACTTCGCCATCAAGCCGGGTCATGTCGGGCGCCGTCCCTTCGCTTCTGATCCGCTTCGAGCTCGCTGACGCGATTCTGCCAGAAAGCGGGGCTTTTGTGGGCGTGCATTGTCGATAATCACAATCATTCTGCCAAGCGAAAAAGTCTTCGCTCGGGCTGGAACGTCTCTCAAAACGTCTCTCAAGAGGCGTCGGGCTCGCCGCTCTGATTGATTTAGGGCGCGTTCCGGTTCAGAAATAGATGTAGGTTTGGGTTGATTGTGCCCGACCGACTTTCACCCGAAATTTACCGTCTGTCGGGCTTAGTAAACGCCCTGATCCGCCGAAAGTCCGTCCATGCCCAAGATCCTTCTCGCCGAAGACGACAACGATATGCGCCGTTTCCTGGTCAAGGCGCTGGAAAATGCCGGCTTTCAGGTTTCCCCTCACGACAACGGCATGTCGGCCTATCAGAGGCTGCGCGAGGAGCCGTTCGAGATGCTGCTCACGGACATCGTGATGCCGGAGATGGACGGTATCGAGCTTGCCCGGCGCGCCTCCGAGCTCGATCCCGACATCAAGATCATGTTCATCACCGGGTTTGCCGCGGTGGCGTTGAACTCCGATTCGGAAGCGCCCAAGAACGCCAAGGTGCTGTCCAAGCCGGTGCACCTGCGCGAATTGGTCAGCGAGGTGAACAAGATGCTGGCGGCCTGATTCGGCCGTCCAAAATCGGCGCCGACCGGGGGCAACGGTCCTTGCCTGCCCGCGCCTGAGCCGATATACGGACCGCAACCGATCTAAGACCTTTCGGGCACGTAGCTCAGCGGGAGAGCACTACCTTGACATGGTAGGGGTCACAGGTTCGATCCCTGTCGTGCCCACCAGCCTTCGCTCGCTTCGCGAGCTACGGCTGGGCAAGCCACGTTCCGCGCTTTCATAGCGAAGTGAGCGAAGGCTGCCCCGCCGAAGCGTTGGCGAAGGCGGGCCGCTCTCCGCGCATAGCCCCGAAGGGCGAACCGTGTCCGGCGTAGCTGGAGCACAGCGAAGGCGAAGACGGACGGCCGGAAATGCGGGGCGTCCGGTCGGTTCCGACGACATTCAGTCTCAAACCTCTCTCTGAGATGTGCGCCCCTCGATTCGCGCGCCATCAGGTCACGCTGCGTTGTCCACAACAGGGGCAGGGCCGGCATAATTCGGTCGACAGCTCAATGTTCCCGACCGAATGATGGCAGTGGGATCGGACCGCCATCGTAGCGGTAACGATCGGCGCTCAAACAATCAGGCGGGTTCGAACCGCCGCAAGGTCTTCCGGAGAATGCGATGAGATTTTTGGCCATCATGCTTGCTGTCGTCGCGGCAACATTGGCCGCCCCGGCCGCGGCCGAGCAATGGCCGATCCGCAATGTTCGCATCATCGTCCCCTATCCGCGCGGCGGCAATGTCGATGGTGCCGCCCGCATCCTGGCCGGCAAGCTGCAGGAGCGCCTCGGCCAGCCCTTCATCGTCGAAAACAAGCCCGGTTCCGAGGGGCTGGCTGCGGGCGAGGCCTTCGCGAAGTCTGTCAATGACGGCTACACCCTGTTCGTCAGCGCCAACGGCCCGGTGTTGTTCGCGCCCGCGATCAACAAGCGCGATGCCTATCAATGGAAGCGGGATTTCGCTCCGATCACCACGATCTCGATGACGCCGCTGGTGCTCGAGGTGCATCCCTCCGTGCAGGCCCGCACGGCGAAGGAATTTTTCGCCCTCGTGCGCGAGCGGCAAGGCAAAGTGACGATGGCCTCTCCCGGCGCCGGCACGACCAACCATCTCCTGGGCGAACTCGCGCAGTCTACGCTCGGCGTGAAATGGACCACCGTGCAGTATCGCGGCAACGCGCCCGCGACCAACGACCTCGTCGCCGGGCACGTGCAATTCGCGTTCGACCATATCTCGGTCGCGCTGCCTTACATCAAGAGCGGAGCACTCCGCGCGTTGGCCGTGACCAGCGCCCATCGGCTGTCGACCTTGCCGAACGTGCCCACTTTCGCCGAACTCGGTTATGCCACGTTTGACGCGCAGTCCTTCACCGGCCTGTTCGCGCCCGCCGGTACCCCGGCCGCCGTCGTCGAGACGCTGCACGAGGTGACGGCGGCGATCCTGAAGGATCCGGCCGTCGTGGAGAAATTCACGAAACTGGGCGCGGAGGCGGTCATCATGACACCTGCGGAGTTCAGGACCTATCTCGAGGGCCAGGACGCCAAATGGCTTCCCGTGGTGCGTGACGCCGATATCAAGGCCGATTGACCGGCTTGCGTTGATGCCCGCGGGCGTGCCGCGGCGCGGGGCTCAATATGCAACCGGAAGCCGCGGTTCGCGCTTATATTGATTGCGGGTGCTCCTGTAGTGGGCGTCTTTCGGTCTCGTTGCGGGTGTCCTCATGGCGAGAACATTCAAAGTCGGCGATCACGTGAGCTGGAATTCCGAAGCGGGGCGCGTGCGCGGCACCGTCCTGCGCGTGCACACCAAGGACGTGAACTACAAGGGCTATATCCATCACGCCAGCCCCGACGACCCGCAATACGAGATCAAGAGCGACAAGACCGATCATATCGCCCTGCACAAGGGGCGCGCATTACGGCATCTTGCGCGTTGACGTCCCGATCGGCGCAACGAGAGCAGCGCCTTCGCATGCAAGCTGGATTTGCGGATGCCGCATCCATTCTACACCATCGGCCACGGGACCCGGACTCTCCATGAGTTCGTCGATCTCCTGCGCAGCGTCGAGGTCAACTTGCTCGTCGACGTCCGCACCGTGCCGCGCTCGCGCACCAATCCGCAATACAACCGGGACACCCTGCCGCAATCGCTGATGCCGTTCGCCATCGCCTATGAGCACATGGCGGCGCTCGGCGGCCTGCGCGGCCGCGAACGCACTGTGCCGGCGCACCTCAATGGCTATTGGGAGAACGACAGTTTTCACAACTATGCCGACTATGCCATGAGCAAGCCGTTTCGCGAGGGCCTCAGGCACTTGCGCGAACGCGGTCACGCGCAGCGCTGCGCCATCATGTGCGCGGAAACCGTGTGGTGGCGCTGCCATCGCCGCATCATCACCGATTACCTGCTCGCGGCCGGCGAGACGGTGTTGCACATTCTCGGCCCCGGACATGTCGAAGAGGCGAAGATGAATGAGGCAGCAAGGCCTCAAGCCGACGGCAGTATGATTTATCCGCCGGAGCAGCGTGATCTGTTCGGTGAGCAGCCGTAGAGGCCGAAATCTTCAGCCCCGCGTGCCGCTGTCACGCTTCATCGTGCGAAAAGTGATCGAATAGCGGCGCTGCTCCACGCCGGGGATGCTGTGCTCCCAGACCCGCCGCGCCTCGCCGTCCATCAGATAAAGCGAGCGCGGCTCGGCTTGCAGCGTAAACCGCTCCCATTTGTCGCCCATGCGGCGGCGAAAGCGGAACTTGCAGGCTGAGCCCAGCGAGAGCCCGAAGACTTTCTCGAAATGCGGCTTGTCGCGGTGCCAGCCGATGCCGACGCCGACATCATATTCGGTGCAGAGCACTTGGCGCACGCTGTGCTCGGGCAAATCGCCAAAGGCCTCGACCGCGTGCGCGATGCCGTGGAGCCATCGCGGGATCGGCTCCGCCCCGACCAGCCGCTGCTCGGTATAGTCGTAGCGGAAGCCGAACGATTTGACCCGACGATGGCCTTCGAACGCACCGAACTGAAACGGCTTTAACGGCAATTCGGTAATGTGCGCGATCAACGCCTGCTCCGTCGCCGCAGGGACGAATTCAGGCATATAGCGCAGTCCTTGCGGACCGGTCGCGTGTTCTTGTTCAAAGAGCGCGAGCTGAGTCATCAACCAACCGTGACTTTCACCGGCCGCCTCTATATGGGTGCGCTCCGACGCTTTGGTAGGCAAGGGCGCGCTCGAGCGGCTCAAGCCGGGCCGGCGTCGGGATTGGGGCGGCGGCGTTCGGCGAGGTAAAGCCCGGCCACCGCGGCGGCCACGAGGCCGGACGCTGCGCCGACGCAGAGCGCCCAGCGCGGACCGAGAGTGTTGGCGATCCAGCCCACGATCGGTGCGCCGATCGGCGTGCCGCCGAGTGCAATCGCAAGAACGATCGCGATCACGCGGCCGCGCATGTGAGGCTCGGTGGAGATCTGCGCCAGGCTGTTGGTAGAGGTGGTGAACGTCTGCGCGGCGAGGCCGATCGTGAACAGGGTGAGGCCGAAGGCGAGATAGCTCGGCGCGGCGGCCGCGGCCGCGCAGGTCAGGCCGAACATGGCTGCAGCGGTCAGCAACAGCGGCAGGCTGGGCCGGGCGCGTGTCGCGGCGAGCAGCGCGCCGCTGACGGAGCCGGCCGCCATCATCGACGTCAGCAGCCCGTACTGGCCGGCGCCGACGTGAAACACGGTCACCGCCATTGTCGAGATGAAGATCGGAAAATTCAGCCCGAACGTGCCGACCAGAAACAGCATGAGCAGGACGACCCGCAGATCAGGTCGCTGCGAGACGTAGCGAAAACCCTCGGCGAAGCCGCCGCGCGAAGCGGAGAGGCGATGGCCGGGCGCAGGTCCCTCCAGGCGCAGGAAGGTGAGCGAGCTCAGCACCGCCAGGAACGAGACGGCATTGACCAGAAACACATAGCCCGAACCGACAGCCGCGATGACGCCGCCGGCGATCGCCGGCCCGATCATGCGCGCGGCATTGAACGAGGTCGAATTGAGCGCCACCGCGTTCGCCAGGTAGCGCTCCTCGACAAGCTCGGAGACGAAGGCCTGACGCACTGGCGCGTCGAACGCGGCCGCGCAACCCAGCAGAAACGCAAACACATAGACGTGCCAGAGCTGGACCAGGCCGGTGACGGCCAGGAGTCCGAGGCCGAGCGCCAGCACGCCCATGCCGGCTTGCGTGCAGAACAGCAGCTTGCGCCGATCGAAATGATCCGCAGCATAGCCGGTGAGGGGCAGGAGCAGGATCTGCGGGCCGAACTGCAGGCCCATCACGATCCCGACCGCGGCTGCGTTCTGATGGCTCAGCCCGGTGAGCACCAGCCAGTCCTGGGCGGTGCGCTGCATCCAGGTGCCGATGTTAGAGATCAGCGCGCCCGCCGCCCAGATTCGGTAATTGGCGTTCGCCAGCGAACGAAACGGACCTTTCAAGGCTGGGCCATTCCTTTATGCGTGAGAGCCAAGCCGATCGATCAGTTCGCGCGTCGTGCCAGTCTCGCCGATCCGGGGAAAAACCCGCGTCACGCTGTTGAGGTGTGCCTCACTGTCCATGTCGGTCATGGCATCGACCGCGAGCGCGACATTGAAGCCGAGCTCATGCGCGTGCCGCGCGGTGGATTCGACCCCGGCCGAAGTGGCGACGCCGGCCACGACCACCTGCGTGACGCCGCGTTGCCGCAAGTATCTTTCGAGATCGGTGTTGGTGAAAGCGCCCCAGGTGCGCTTGGTCACGGCATGATCGCCGGGCTGCTGCTTCAGCTCGGGCACGAGATCGGTCCAATCGGCGGGAAAGCCGTCGGTCGAGAACGAGCGCTCGGTGCGGCCGGGAGCGCGGGCGTCGACATTGACGAGCACGACGGGGAGATCGCGGCCGCGAAACGCATCGAGCAAGGTGGCCGCGTTGTTGATCACGTCCTGCATCGGGTGCGCGGTCGGCAGCGCTGCGATGCCCTTCTGCAGGTCGATGACCAGCAAGGCGGTGTTGGGATCGAGCGTGCTTATCGCCATCTTGTTCTCCATCTACTCGGTTTCGACAATGCGATTGAGCAGGGGCAGCGCAGCCTTGAGCTGTGCCTGCTCCTGCTGTGTGAGTTTCGATTGGATGGCGCGCAGCAACCATTCATGACGCGCGGCGCGCCCGCTGCGGATCATCTCCTGGCACCGCGGGGTCAGAGACAGGATCGTCTGCCTTCCGTCGGTGGGGTCGGGAGAGCCTCTGACCAGGGCTAACGCTTCGAGGCTGGCGACGGTGGCGCCCATGGACTGCGGGCGAACGCTTTCCAGCCGCGCCAGCGCGCTGACCGTGGCGGGGCCCTCGCGATCGAGATGCACCAGCACGGCGATCTGCGACGGCGTGAGGTCGCCGGCAGAGGCCTGCTCGCGCAGCCGGCGCTTCAGCTTGCCGAATAGCCCGCCCAGCTCCGAGGCCAGCGCCTCCGCCGGCGAGGAAGCAGGTTCCGCCTTGCGTTTGCTCATGCGGCCTGACTAGCAGATATGAAGGACAACTACAAAGCTAAACTTTGTAGCTATCCTTCACATCAAGCGGAAGTGAAGTGATCGGGCTCGGGAGCTGTGGCTTCGGCCGATAGGTTCTTTAAGCCCGCGCCCCTTGCGGGGGAGGTCGCATGCATCGAAAGATGTGATGCGGATGAAGGCGATTCTTCCACGCCCTTAGCGGCAGCCCGGGTGACGCAGCGACACCCGGGGCTGACCCGCATGTCGCTCCGCTCATCCGGGCTGCGAGCCGTCTAGCCGCACACCTCAACCGGCCGCAGGCGCCAGCCGGCCGTCGTGTGCACGCGCCGCTGCACGACGTAACAACTGCCGTTGTCGTAATACGTATCGTCGTAATAGCCGTACGGATAATCGTAGGCGTAGTCGTCGTAATAGTCGTAGGGATAGAAGCCGAATCCCAGGCCTACGAAGCGGCGGTGGGCGAAATCGCGACCACGAAACCCGTGATCACGGAATCCACGATCGAAGCCGCCAGCGTGAATGGCGCCGGCTGCCGCCATGCCGCCAACGACGCCCGGATGCACGCCGGCAAAGCCGCCGGAATGGAAGCCGCCTGCAAAGCCGCCACCGTGAAATCCGCCGCCGAAGCCGCCGCCATGAAAGCCGCCGCCAAAACCACCACCGCCGCTATGGAAGCCGCCACCGCCGAAGCCACCACCAAAGCCGCCACCGCCATGACCGCCACCACCACCGCCACCACGCGCAAGCGCTATCGTCGGCGACGCCAAGCCAACCGCGGCAACGGCAAACAACGCGAAGAGTTTCTTGCGTAACATCATCATTCTCCGTCCAAGGATTTCGCTCCCAACCACGTCGTGTCGGACGTCTTGCAGATGGCGATGGCGCGTCAGGATTGCCCGTGTCCGCCGCTCAACTCGGCGCGAGACTCATTAAACAAGAATTCAAAATCGCGTTGGCGTGAACGACGGGGAAGTCCTCATTGCGAGGAGCGGAGCGACGGAGCAATCCAGTATCGTCCGCGTGGCTCTGGATTGCTTCGCTTACGCTCGCAACGACGGAGTAGCCTGAGAAATGAAATCGAAACCATCGCACCTGGTCCCGGACAAGCGAGCGATCGCGAGCGCGGATTGGCCGGGACGAGTAGAGAGCTAACCACCCTTCACGAAGGCGGCAAACTTCTCCGCATAATCCGGGTGCCAGCGTGATAGCGCGGGGCGGTTTTCGATGATATCGCCGGCCGCCCAGAGGATGCGGCGCTCATCGAGTTTGCGCGGCACGTCATTGTCCGGGCAGAGAATATAGAAGTCGCCGGCTTCCACACTTTGCAGCATGAAGTCGACCGTCTGCTCCGGCGTCCAGGCAGCGGCCGGCTTTGCGGTGCGGCCCTGCGCCGTCAGTGGCGTGAACACGAATCCGGGAATGAAAAGATGCGCGCTGATCTTGCAGTTCGGCGTGCTGCGCAATTCGTGCTGCAGTGCTTCGGTGAAGGCCTTCACGCCCGCCTTGGAGACGTTGTAGGCGGGATCGCCGGGCGGCGTGGTGATGCCCTGCTTGGAGCCGGTGTTGATGATGAGCCCGGGCCGGCCGCGTTCGATCATCTGCGGGGCAAAGATCTGCGAGCCATGGATCACGCCCCACAAATTGACCGCAATGATCCGCTGCCAATTGTCCGAGGGGCCGAACATCTTGCTGCCGGGCTGGATGCCGGCATTGTTCATCAACAGGTCGGTGCCGCCGAAGCGCTGGCGCACCGCGGCCTCCAGTTGCTTCACGCTCTCGGCGTTTGCGACATCGGTCGCCGCCGCCATGACGCTGGCGGCGCCACCGCGGGCGACAGATGACAGTTTTGTTTCAGCCTCACGCAGCCGTTCACCGCCGACATCTGCGATGCAGACTTTCATGCCAAGCCGCGCGAATGCAAACGCGGCGGCGAGGCCGATGCCGGAGGCGCCGCCGGTGATCACGGCAACATTGTCAGCAACAAGCACGGAATGTGGCACGTGAGGTCTCCTGTGATCAATCAAGCTTGGAGCTAAGTCGTGCGCGGGGTGCAAACCACCTACGCGCAAGCATGGGAGGTCTTCGCGCGGCGCGTCGCCCTGTCAGCTTTACGGCATAAATTTGCCGCTGTAGATTTTCATTTATAACGGTCCCACGCAAGCGATGGACATCAACTAAATCAACTCACTGAATCAATTCATACGAGATCAAGCGACAACAGGGAGAGAGACTATGGCCGTATCACAGGCTGTTCCGATCACGCGCCATCCCTTTGCGGATGGTTCCTACAAGAAGATGCTGATCGACGGCAAATGGGTCGATGCCGCCTCCGGCAAGAGATTCGAGACGCTCAATCCCGCCACCGGTGAAATGCTCGCGACCGTCGCCGAAGGCGATGCGGAGGATATCAACCGCGCGGTCGCCGCCGCTCGCCGGGCCTTCGAGGGTCCGTGGAGCAAGGCAAAGCCGTTCGAGCGGCAGAACCTGCTGTTGAAGCTTGCCGAGCTTGTCGAGAAGAATTTCGAGGAGCTGTCGCAGCTCGATACGCTCGACATGGGCGCGCCGATCAGCCGGACCCGCGGCAACCGCCTCCGCGTGCTCGGCATGCTGCGTTACTATGCCGGCCAGGCCACCTCGCTCCACGGCGAGACGATCGAGAACTCGCTGCCCGGCGAGATCTTCTCCTACACGCTGAAGGAACCGGTCGGCGTGGTCGGCGCCATCATTCCCTGGAATGGGCCGCTGGCGGCAACCGTGTGGAAGATCGGCCCCGCTATCGCGACCGGCTGCACGGTGGTGCTCAAACCCGCCGAGGAGGCGCCGCTGACCTCGCTGCGGCTCGCGGAGCTTGCGATGGAAGCCGGCATTCCGCCTGGTGTGGTCAATGTGGTGCCGGGCTTCGGCGAAACCGCGGGCGCGGCGCTCGCCGCGCATCCGGATGTGGACAAGGTCGCGTTCACCGGCTCGCACATCACCGGGCAATCGATCGTGCGTGCATCCGCCGGCAATCTCAAGCGCGTCTCGCTCGAGCTCGGCGGCAAGTCGCCTGATATCGTGTTCGCGGACGCCGATCTCGATGCGGCGGTGCCCGGGGCATCGATGGCGGTGTTCGCCAATTCGGGTCAGATCTGCAGCGCCGGCACGCGGCTGTTCGTGGAGGAAAAGATCTATGACGAGTTCGTCGGCCGCGTCGCCGAATTCGGCAGGAAGCTGCAGGTCGGCAACGGGCTCGATCCCAACACGCAGATCGGTCCCTTGGTCTCCGAGCAGCAGCTCGAGCGCGTCACCGGCTATCTCGCGATCGGCCAGACGGAAGGCGCCAAGGCGCTCGCCGGCGGCGCACGCGTGACCGAGGGGCCACTGGCGAAGGGCTATTTCGTGCAGCCGACGGTGTTTGCGAATGTGCAGGACAATATGCGCATCGCGCAGGAGGAAATTTTCGGCCCCGTCATCTCGGCGATCAAGTTCAAGGACATGGACGAGCTGATCCGCCGGGCGAATGCGACCACCTTCGGCCTCGGCAGCGGCGTGTGGACGCGCGACGTCGCCAAGGCGCACCACGTCTCCAAGGCGCTGCGCGCCGGCTCGGTCTGGGTGAACTGCTACCAGGCGATGGATCCAGCCGTGCCCTTCGGCGGCTACAAGATGAGCGGCTACGGCCGGGAGTCCGGCAAGCAGCATCTGGAAGAATATCTCAACATCAAGGCGGTCTGGATCAAGACGGCTTAGATCCAACTCGCCCCACCGCAACCGGGGTTCACCCCGGTTGCGCATCTCAATAACCGGGGTTTACCCCGGTTGCGCATCTCAATATGCGTAAGTCTGGCAGGCCCGACTTGCGTCGGGGTGAGATCGGATCGCATCGCCAGATGCGATCCGGGTGAGGGGGCACTCTCCATGAGCTCATTGCGTGGAGGCAGGCCTCTCACCCCGACCCTCACAGTGCGAGCTTTGCTCGTCGCGTCCCCGTAAGAACGGGGCGAGGAAGAGTGTCATGGGGAGTGGCTGTCTGTTCGGCAGCCGCTCCTTATGATTTTAAGATGACGATGATCCTCTAAACAGACCTTCGGGGCAGAAATGAAATTCCCGCACTTGTTTTCACCGCTCAAGATCGGTCCTTACCAACTCAAGCACCGCGTCGTGATGGCACCCCTGACGCGGATGCGCGCGGCAAAGCCGTCGCTCGCGCCGCGCGCGCTGAACGCGGCATATTATGGACAGCGCGCCACGCCCGGCGGATTGATCGTCGCCGAAGCCTCGCCCGTGGCAGCAACGGGCTTCGGCAATCCCGGCGTGCCCGGTATCTACACGGACGGCAGATCGCGGGCTGGCGCGGCGTCGTCGATGCCGTCCATGCCAAGGGCGGCGTCATCTTCCTCCAGCTCTGGCATGTCGGACGCGTTTCGCACTCCTCGTTCCAGCCGAATGGAGCGTTGCCGGTCGCGCCGTCGGCGGTAGCGATTTCGACCGAATACAAGACGATGACCGCGGAGGGTAAGCCGACCACCTATGAAACCCCGCGGGCGCTTGAGACCGACGAAATCCCCGGCATCATTGCCGACTTTCGGCAGGCCGCACACAATGCGCTTGCCGCCGGCTTTGACGGCGTCGAGATCCACGGCGCCAACGGCTATCTGCTCGAGCAGTTCCTGCAATCGCGCACTAACCTGCGCACCGATCAGTATGGCGGTTCGATCGAGAATCGTGCGCGGCTCTTGCTGGAGGTCACCCAGGCCGCGATCGATGTCTGGGGCGCGGACCGCGTCGGGGTGCGGCTGTCGCCTTACGGCATCGCCAACGATTCCGGCGAGCCGGATCCGATGCCGCTCTACAGCTACGTGGCCAGATCGCTCGACAAGCTTGGGCTGGCCTATCTGCACCTGATCGAGCCGCGGTCGAGCGGCGCCGGCCGTGCGGAGGTCAACTGGCAGAACGTGCCGTCCGCGATGGTGCTGTTTCGTCCGCTCTGGGGCGGCGTACTGATTGCCGCCGGCGGCTTTGCCGGCGACACGGCGGATGCCGCGATTGCGGAGCGCCACGCGGATGCGATCGCCTTCGGCCGCATCTTCATCTCCAACCCCGATCTGCCGCGCCGCTTGAGCCATGGCTTTCCGATCACGCCTTACAACCGCGGGACCTTTTATGGCGGCGAGGAGGTCGGCTATACCGACTATCCGGTGTATGACGAGCTGGAGCCGGTTTGACGGGTGGCGTCATTCCGGGGCGCTTCGCAGAGGCGAACCCGGAAATCTCGAGATTCAGGGTTCGATGCTAACGCATCGCCCCGGAATGACGGCGGAGGTAACGGCGCATGACAAAACCCACATCACCAGCCGGACTCGCAAAGGGCCAATGCCTGTGCGGCAAGGTTGCCTTCGAGATCGACGTGCCGGCACGCTGGGCCTGGCATGATCACTCCGCCGCGAGCCGCCGCGCGCATGGCGCGGCCTATGCCACCTATGTCGGAAGCTGGCGCAAACGCTTCCGCATTACCAAGGGCGAGGGGGCGATCTCGCGGTACGAGGACAAGGCAACCAGCACCGTGCGCAGTTTCTGCACGCAATGCGGCACACCCCTGATCTACGAACGCGCCCGCTCGCCGCACATGGTCAACATCCCACGCGCGCTGTTTTCGGGGCGCACCGGGCGGCAGCCGCTCTATCACATTGCGATCGAAGAGCTGCAGGAATGGGCCTATACCGGCGAGCCGCTGGTGCCGCTCAAAGGCTTTCCCGGCGTCGTCTGGCAGCGCTCGAAAAAGAAGCGGCGTTCGGCCGGCGAGGATCCCTTCGAGCTCGCGCGTGAGGAGCCGTGAACGCACCGGCCGTTTTGCGGAATGCGTGGCGGCGGCCTTGTCGTGGCCCATCCTTCGAGACGCGGCCTGGCGGCCGCTCCTCAGGATGAGGTCGTCTACTTGGCACGCCGCCGGACCCTCATGGTGAGGAGGCGCGCGGCGCCGTCTCCAACCATGAGGCCCGGGAAGTCCGTGCGACCAGCCCGCAGGTCAGCCATGAGCGCGCTTCATTGCCTCGTCGGGTTAAGTTTGGTCATGTGCGCACACCGCGCGAGAACGGCCGCGGGTGGGAGGAAACATGAAAAATCGCATTACCGGTCGCTCGGCATTTCTCGCCCTGCTCAAGGACGAGGGCATCACGCACCTGTTCGGCAATCCCGGCACCACCGAGCTGCCGATCATGCACGCGCTGAAGGACCATTCCGACCTCACCTACGTAATGGCCATGCAGGAGAGCCTCGTGGTCGCCATCGCCGACGGCTTTTCGCGCGCGTCGGGCCGGCTGGTGGCCTGCAACGTCCATGTCGCGCCGGGCCTCGGCAACGCGATGGGCTCGCTCTACAACGCGCAGTTCACGGGCACGCCAATGATCCTCACCGCCGGCCAGCAGGAGCAGGGGCATGGGTTGATGGAGCCGTTGCTCTATGGCCCGCTGGTCCGCATGGCCGAGCCCTTGGTGAAATGGGCGGTCGAGGTGACGCGGCTGGAAGATCTGCCGCGCATCGTGCGCCGCGCCGCCAAGGTCGCGACCACGCCGCCGACCGGGCCGGTGTTCATCTCATTGCCAGGCGATATTCTCAATTCGGAGGCCGGGATCGAGCTCGGCCGCTCCACGCGCGTCGATACCCGCGTGCGCCCCTCCGATGAAGCCCTGCAGCTCCTTGCACAGCGCATCCTGAGAGCGCAGCGGCCCGTGATCATCGCGGGCGATGAGATCGTCAAGAGCGATGCACTGGAGGAGGCCGCCGCGCTCGCGGCAACGCTCGGCTGTCCGGCCTACCAGCAGTCGGTTGCTTACGGCGCGCATTTCCTCTCGGAAAGCCCGAGCTTCATGGGCGGTCTGTCGCGCCTGCAGAAACAGGTGCGCGACGTATTATCGCCTTACGATCTCATGATCGTGCTGGGCGCCGATCCCCTGCGCATGTCGGTGCATAGCGAGACCGATCCGATGCCAGAGGGGCTTGCCATTGTGCAGATCGGCCTCGTCGAATGGGACCTCGCCAAGAACTACGGCGTGGAGATCGCGCTGAAGGCCGACGTGAAGGAGACGTTGCGCGCGCTGGTGCCGGCATTGAAGGAGGCCGGCGGCAGCGCATTGGAAGCCCGCGCCAAGCAGAGCCTTGCCGAGCTCGCATCGCGGAATTGGAGCGCGAAGCGCGCCGCCCTGGTAGAGCAGATTGCCAAAGCCAAAGGCAAATCCCCGATCGATCCCGATGTCCTGGCGCTGCAAGTCGTCGAGGCGATGCCGGACAATGCGATCCTGGTGGACGAAGGGCTCACCTCCTCGCGCCAGATCCTGAGCTTGCGGCCGCACCGCGATCGTTACGGCTACCACGCGCTGGCATCGGGCGGCATCGGCTGGGGCGTGCCGGCGTCGGTCGGTGTCAGCCTCGCCAATCCGAACCGGCCGGTCGTGTGCTACTCCGGCGACGGCAGCGCGATGTATTCGATCCAGGCGCTCTGGACCGCCGCGCATCACAAGCTGCCGCTGTCGGTCGTGATCGTCAACAATGGCGGCTACCGCATCATCAAGCAGCGGCTGCTCTCGTTCCATGGCGACGATAACTATATCGGCATGGATTTCGTCGATCCGCCGGTGGACTTTGCCGGCATCGGCCGGTCGCTCGGGCTCGAAGCGATCAAGATCACCGACCCTGCGGAGTTGAAGCCGACGCTGTCGTCAGCGTTTGGCCGACCGGGAACGAAGCTGATTGAAGTTGTGGTGGACGGGAGCGTTTGAGGAGCCGCACCACAGCCGAGCGAAGCAAGCTCAGCTTTCTCCCGTCATCCTTCGAGGCTCGCTATCGCGAGCACCTCAGGACGACGGAACTGGCAGTGTGGTGATCACCGCGACACCTTCGGCCGATACTGCGCCGCAGGATGCGGCGTGGCCAGCCGCGCACGTCCCGCACCGAATAATTTCTCGCGCAACGTGCCTTCCGCATAAGCGTGCTTGTAGCGCCCGCGTCGGGTCAATTCCGGCACCAGCATGTCCGCGATATCTTCGAAATCGCCGGGCGAGACCGCAAAAGGAATATTGAGTCCATCGACATCGGTCGTTTCGAACCAGGCCTCGATGTCGTCGGCGACTTTGTCGGGCGTGCCGACGAAGACAGGCCCGATGCCACCGATGCCGACATGCTCGGCGACCTCGCGCACTGTCCATACGCGATCCGGATCGGCGCGCGTAATATTATCCATGGCCGTGCGGCCGGCATCGTTGGTGACATGGCGCACTTGCTGGTCGAGCGCGTAGGTCGAGAAGTCGACACCGGTCCAGCCGGACATCAGCGTCAGCGCCCCCTCCGCGCTGATATGGCGCCGATAGTCCTCGTATTTCGCTTTGGCCTTCGCCTCGGTCTCTCCAAGGATCACGGTGAACATGCTGAACATCAGAATGTCCGCGGGCTTGCGTCCCTGCGCCGCGGCCAATTCGCGGATTGCTTTCACCCGCGGCGCGATCACCTTGGCCGAAGGTCCCGACATGAACACGCATTCGGCGTGCTGCGCCGCGAATTGCCGTCCGCGCGGCGAGGTGCCGGCCTGGTACAGCACGGGCGTGCGCTGCGGCGACGGTTCGCTCAGGTGGATCGCATTGAGCCGGTAGTTCCTGCCCTCATGCGTGACGCGATGCACTTTGGAGGGATCGGTGAAGACGCCGCTGATACGGTCGCGCAGCACGGCGCCATCTTCCCAGCTTCCTTCCCAGAGCTTGTAGACCACTTCCATATATTCATCGGCGATGTCGTAGCGGTCGTCATGCGCGGTCTGCTTGTCTTTGCCCGCGCCGCGCGCGGCGCTGTCGAGATAGCCGGTGACGACGTTCCAACCAATCCGGCCTTCGGTCAGATGGTCGAGCGTCGACATCCGCCGCGCAAACGGATAGGGCGGCTCGAAGGAAAGATTGCTGGTGACGCCGAAACCAAGATTTTTGGTCACCGCGGCCATCGCCGAGATCAGGAGCAGCGGCTCGTTCGCCGGCGTCTGCGTGGCATTACGCAGCGCGGCATCGGGGCTGTTGCCGTAGACGTCATAGACGCCGAGCACGTCGGCCAGAAACAGGCCGTCAAATCGGCCGCGCTCCAGCGTCTTCGCCAGATCGAGCCAATAGGGGAGGCGGTTGTACTCAGCCGTGCGATCGCGCGGATGCGTCCACAGTCCCGGCGACTGGTGCGCGACACAGTTCATGGCGAAGGCATTGAGCCGGATTTCTTTGGGCATGACAGACCAGGGAACCGAAACGCGGGATCGCGACTGAATTGTTACATCGGGGCTCGCTTTGGCAATACAAATCTGGCACGGGAATTGCCACTGACGGGCGCCGCCGTGTATCGATGCGGTGCCGACAAAGTAGTTTACGAAGGACGACATGACCAGAAACGACGCCATCGCACATGCGCGAGAGCAGCTCCGCTCCGGCGAATTTTTGCGCGAACTCGATCGCAGGGTGGCCTACAAGACCGAAAGCCAGAATGCCGCGCGCAGCGACGTGCTGCGGGCGTATCTGGAAGACGAGCTCAAGCCGACCTTTGCCGCGCTCGACTTCGAGAGCCGGGTCGTCGAATCCCCCAGCGGCAAGTCGCCCTTCCTGGTCGCATCGCATCAGGAAGATGCGTCCGCGCCGACCGTGCTGATCTACGGCCATGGCGATGTCGTCGATGGCATGGTCGGCGAATGGCGCGACGGCTTGAACCCTTGGGCGACGACACAGGTCGGTAACCGCGTCTATGGCCGCGGCACCGCCGACAACAAGGGCCAGCATTCGATCAATCTCGCGGCCTTGCGGGCCGTGCGCAAGGCGCGTAGCGGCAAGCTCGGCTTCAATGCCAAGTTCATCATCGAGATGGGCGAGGAGATTGCCTCTCCAGATCTCGGCAAGGTCTGCGCCTCCTTGCGCGACGAATTGAAGGCCGACGTCTTGATCGCGTCCGACGGGCCGCGGCTGTCGGCGGATCGCCCGACGCTGTTTCTCGGCTGCCGCGGCGGCTATCGCATCCACCTTGACGTCAACCTGCGCGAGGGCGCGCATCACTCCGGCAATTGGGGCGGCGTGCTCGCCAATCCCGCGACGATCCTGGCCAATGCGATCGCGACGCTGGTCGATGGCCGCGGGCGGCTGTTGATGGAACAGCTCAAGCCCCCGCGCCTCTCCAACCAGATCCGGCAGTGGCTCGCCGACGTCAAGGTCGAGCCCACGGCGGATGAGCCGGCGCTGTCGGAGAACTGGGGCGAGGAAGGCCTCTCCGCCGCCGAACGGCTTTATGCCTGGAATACGCTGGAGGTGCTGGCGATCTCTGCCGGCAACGTCGACAATCCCGCCAACGCCATTCCGGGACGGGCGCGCGCCGTGCTGCAATTGCGCTTTGTGGTCGGCACCAGGATCGATGATCTGATCGAAGCCATTCGCGCCCATCTGCACGAACACGGCTTTCCGATGATCGAGGTCTCGGGCGCGCAGCGCTTTGCCGCTTCGCGGACCGATTTCGACAGTCCCTGGATCAAATGGGCGGCGGATTCGATCCAAAAGACATCAGGAAAGGCGCCGGCCGTGCTGCCGAATTTCGGCGGCTCGCTGCCCAACGACGTGTTTTCCGACACGCTCGGCCTGCCGACGCTGTGGGTACCGCATTCCTACCCCGGCTGCTCGCAGCATGCGCCCGACGAGCACATTCTGCTCCCGGTGACCGAGGAGGCGCTCGGCATCATGGCCGGCCTGTTCTGGGATCTCGGCGAGATGCCGCGCCCGCTCGGGAAAGGGCATTGAGATGGCGCTGGCTCACGTCGAGCAGGACGAAGGCACACGCGTGGCCGGTGCCCGGAAAAATGTCACCAGGCTGATCGCCGCCACCTCAATCGGCAATGCGCTCGAGTGGTTCGACATCGCCATTTATGGCTACTTCGCGGTCTATATCTCCAAGGCCTTCTTCCCGGCCGACGATCCGACCACCTCGCTGCTGCTGACCTTCGGCACGTTCGGCCTGTCGTTCCTGATCCGCCCGATCGGCGGCGTCATGCTCGGCGCCTATGCGGACCGTCGCGGCCGCAAGGCCTCGCTGATGGTTTCGATCGTGATGATGACCTTGGGCACGCTGGCGGTCGCGCTGATGCCGACCTTTGCGACCATCGGCGTGCTGGCGCCGCTTGCGGTCATCCTCGCCCGCCTGGTGCAAGGCTTTTCCGCCGGCGGCGAGTTCGGCTCGTCGACTGCCTTCCTGGTTGAGCACATGCCGCATAGGCGCGGATTCGTCGCGAGCTGGCAATTTGCCAGCCAGGGTCTCAGCGGCCTGCTAGGGGCCGGCTTCGGCGCGCTGTTGACGGCGGTGCTGTCTCCCGCCGATCTGCAGGCGTGGGGCTGGCGCATTCCGTTCCTGTTCGGCGTCCTGATCGGGCCGGTCGGCATCTATATCCGCAACCACATCGATGAGCCGCCGGCGCAAGCCGCAGCCAAGCATGGTTCCCCGATCGGACAAGTCCTGAAGGAGCAGAAGCTGCGCGTCATTCTCGCGATCGGCGCGCTCGCGGTCTCGACCGCGGTCAACTACCTCATCGTCTTCATGCCGACCTATGTGGTGAAGACGCTCAATCTGCCGCCGTCGGTCGGCTTCATCGCGGCGTTCGCCGGGCAGACCGCGGTCATGCTGCTGTCGCCGATCGCCGGCGCCGTCTCCGACCGGATCGGACGCACCACGCATATGATCACCTGCGGCGCGCTGCTCCTCTTCTTCATCTTCCCGACCTTCCTGTTGCTGACGGGGCACCCGACGCCCGCCCTCGTCGTCATCGGGGTGCTGTGGCTCGGTGTCCTGAAGGGGCTCTATTACGGGCCGCTGGCGGCACTGATGTCGGAACTGTTTCCGCCCGGCACGCGGGCGACGGGGCTCGGCCTGAGCTACAATATCGGCGTCACCCTGTTCGGCGGCATGGGGCCGGCGACCATGACCTGGCTCGGCAGCTTTGCGCTGATCGGCGATCTTGCCCCCGGCTACTACCTCACCGGTATTGCCATCTTGAGCCTGTTCGCGCTGGTGACCATCCGGCGGGCATCCGCGGATGCTTTCGGGGCCTGACCCGCCGAAAGTCACATTTCTATTCTGGCCCGGTTTGTGCAAGCATTCCGCCAATCCAAGAAGGGGGAGTCATCATGAAGCGTTTGGATATCCTTGCCCTCGCGGTCGCGGCCGCATTTTGCGCCGGCTCGGCCAAGGCCGAGGAGCTGACGGGGACGCTGAAGAATATCAAGGACACCGGCACGATCACGCTTGGCTATCGTGAGTCCTCGATCCCGTTCTCCTATCTCGACGACAACCAGAAGCCGATCGGCTTCGCCATGGACATCTGCTACCGGATCGTGGATGCCGTGAAGAAGGAGCTCAAGCTCGACAAGCTCGACGCAAGCTCGAGCCGGTGACCTCGTCGAACCGCATCCCGCTGCTCGCCAACGGCACCATCGATCTCGAATGCGGCTCGACCACCAACAATGCCGAGCGCCAGAAGCAGGTCGCGTTCACCTATACGCATTTTCTCACGGCGAGCCGCTATGTCTTCAAGAAGTCGAGCAATCTCAAGTCAATCGATGACCTGAAAGGCAAGTCGGTGGTCTCGACCGCCGGCACCACCAACATCAAGCAGCTCACCGAGGCCAACGCCGCGCGCAAGCTTGGCGCCAACATCATTCCGGCCAAAGACCATGCCGAGGCGTTTCTGATGGTGGAGACGGATCGCGCCGTCGCGTTCGTGATGGACGACATTCTGCTGGCGAGCCTGGTCGCCTCATCGAAAGATCCTTCCATTTACGCGATTTCCAAGGACGCGTTCTCCACGCCCGAGCCTTACGGCATCATGCTGCGCAAGGACGATCCGGCGTTCAAGAAGGTGGTCGATGCCGCGGTGGCCGCGGTCTATACCGGCGGCGAAGGCCAGAAGCTCTATGACAAATGGTTCATGTCGAAGATCCCGCCCAGGGGCTTGAACCTGAACACGCCGATGTCGCCGGAGCTGAAGGCTGAATTCGCCAAGCCGTCGGATTCGCCGGACCCGGCCTCCTACAGGGTGGAGTAGGCCCCGATGAGGGGAGGCGGCTGCTCACGTGATGGCGGGCTATCACATGGGCGGTGCCGAAGCTTCACCTCTCCCGTAGGGAGAGGTCGGGGCGCATCGAAAGATGCGATCCAGGTGAGGGGTTACGGTCTCGACCGAGAACTGCGGCCCCTCACCCGGATTGCTCCGCAATCCGACCTCTCCCCGCTGGGGAGAGGTGAACCTGGACGCGGCTACCTGAGCCCCTCAAGCGGAAAGCTCCCGTGAACTATCACTGGAACTGGCACATCTTCTTTGAACCGAACCCGACCGGGGCCGGCACCTATCTCGACATGCTGCTGTCGGGACTGTGGCTGACCATCGAGACCTCGATTTGCGCCTGGGTGATTGCGCTGATCTTCGGCTCGGTCGTCGGCGTGATGCGCACGCTGCCGTCGAAGGCGGCGTCCTGGTTCGGCTTCGCCTATGTCGAATTCTTCCGCAACATGCCGCTTCTGGTGCAGATCTTCCTGTGGTTCTTCGTGCTGCCGGAGCTGCTGCCGCACGCCTGGGGCCTGTGGCTGAAGCAGCTTCCGTATGCGCCGTTCTATACGGCCGCGATCGGAATCGGCCTGTTCATGTCGGCGCGCGTTGCCGAGCAGGTGCGGGCGAGCATCGGCGCGCTGCCGCGCGGGCAGAAGCAAGCCGCGACCGCGCTCGGGCTCACCACGGCGCAGACCTATACTTACGTGCTGCTGCCGATCGCCTACCGCATCATCCTGCCGCCGCTCACCTCCGAGTTTCTCAACACCATCAAGAACACTGCGGTCGCCATCACCATCGGCCTGCTAGAGCTGACCGGCGAGGCGCGCTCGATGCAGGAATTTTCCTTCCAGGTGTTCGAGGCCTTTACCGCCGCGACCGTGATGTACCTCCTGATCAATATCGTCGTCGTCACCGCGATGCGCATCGTCGAGCGGCGTGTCGCGATCCCCGGCTACATCGCGGGGAAATGAGCATGTTCGGCAATTTCGATTTCGACGTCATCGCCCGCGCGCTGCCCTATCTATTCCGCGAGGGCATGGTCTTTACCCTGACGCTGACCGCGCTCTCGGCGCTCGGCGGAATCGTCGTGGGGACGCTGATCGCGCTGCTGCGGCTGTCCGGCTTCCGGCTGTTGTCCCGCATCGCCGCGCTCTATGTCGATCTGATACGCTCGCTGCCGCTGGTGCTGGTGATCTTCTGGTTCTATTTCCTGGTGCCCTATATCGGACAATGGCTGACCGGCGCGGCGCGGCCGATCAAGGTGGGCGCCTTCGCCTCCTCGCTCATTACCTTCATCATGTTCGAGGCGGCCTATTACTCCGAGATCATGCGCGCCGGCATCCAGTCGATCTCGAGGGGGCAGCCGGCGGCGGCGCAAGCCTTGGGCCTGACCTACGGCCAGACCATGCGTTACGTCGTGCTGCCGCAGGCCTTCCGCAACATGCTGCCGGTGCTGCTCACGCAGACCATCGTGCTGTTCCAGGACACCTCATTGGTCTATGTGGTGTCGATCCCGGACTTTCTGGGTGCGGCGAGCATCGTCGGGCAGCGCGACGGGCGACTGGTGGAAATGTACCTGTTCGCGGCGCTGGTCTACTTCGTCATTTCCTGTGTCGCGTCATTTGGCGTCCGCCAGCTGCAGGCACGCATCGCCATTGTCCGCTAAGCGAGGGCGCATGATCGAGATCAACCACGTCAGCAAATGGTACGGCCCGCTGTTCCAGGCGCTGAAGGATTGCACAACCTCCGTGGCCAGGGGCGAGGTCGTGGTGGTCTGCGGTCCGTCCGGCTCGGGCAAATCGACGCTGATCAAATGCGTGAACGCGCTGGAGCCGTTCCAGCAGGGCAAGATCATCATCGACGGCATCAGTCTCACCGATCCCAAGACCAACCTGCCGAAGCTGCGCGCCCGGGTCGGCATGGTGTTCCAGCATTTCGAGCTGTTTCCGCATTTGCGGATCATCGACAATCTTTGCCTGGCGCAGGAGAAGGTGCTCGGCCGCTCGCACGACGAGGCGGCGGCCAAGGCCATGAAGCTGCTCGAGCGCGTCGGCCTGACGACCCATGCGCGCAAATACCCCGCCGAGCTTTCCGGCGGCCAACAGCAGCGCGTCGCGATTGCGCGCGCGCTCGCCATGGACCCGATCGCCATGCTGTTCGACGAGCCGACTTCGGCGCTCGACCCCGAAATGATCAGCGAGGTCCTGGATGTCATGGTGGATCTCGCGCGCGAGGGCATGACGATGATGGTCGTCACCCACGAAATGGGTTTCGCCAGCAAGGTCGCGCATCGCGTGATCTTCATGGACCAGGGCGAGATCGTGGAGGACACGCCGAAGGCGGATTTCTTCGGCAAGCCCCGCAGCGACCGCGCGCAGAAGTTTTTGTCGAAGATCCTGTCGCACTGACGCCCACCGTCATTCCGGGGCGCTCGCGGAGCGAGCGAACCCGGAATCTCGAGATTCTCATGTGCGCAATTGCGCACCATAGTTCGGTGCTTCGCACCGCCCCGGAATGACGTCGAGAACGTTTATCGGCGTCCAAGGGTTTATCGGCATTGACGATTGTCCTATACGTTCTCATCACAACCAACTCCGGTCCCCACAGGAGACATTCGCTTGGACCCCATCGCTTACGTCAACGGCTCGTTTGTGCCGCTCTCGGAGGCCAAAGTGTCGATACTCGACCGCGGCTTTCTGTTCGCCGACGGCATTTATGAGGTCTCGGCTGTGCTCGATGGCAAGCTCGTCGACAACGCTTCGCATTTGGCGCGGCTGCAGCGCTCGGTCGGCGAAATCTCGCTCGAGCTGCCGGAGAGTTTGGAGCGGATCGAAGAAATCCAGAAGGAGCTGATCGCGCGCAACAAGCTCGAAAGCGGCCTGGTCTATCTCGAGGTGACGCGCGGCGCGGACAAGGGCCGCGATTTTGCCTTTCCCAAGGGCCTCAAGCCGACGCTGATCATGTTCACCTCGGTGAAGGACATCATCAACGCGCCTTCCGCCAGGACCGGCATCGCCGTGATTACGGTACCCGATATCCGCTGGGAGCGGCGCGACATCAAGAGTGTTGCGTTGCTCGCGCAGGTGCTTGCCAAGCAGGCCGCGGCCGAAGCCGGCGCGGCCGAAGCCTGGATGATCGAGGACGGCATGGTGACCGAAGGCGGCTCGTCTTCGGCATTCATCCTGACGCAGGACAACGTGCTGGTGACGCGGCACAACAGCAACGAGATTCTACCCGGCTGCACGCGGAAAGCGGTAGTGAAGCTCGCACAAGAGCGCCAGCTCCGCATCGAGGAGCGGCCGTTTTCGGTCTCGGAGGCGCTCGCAGCCAAGGAAGCTTTCGCCACCAGCGCCAGCCTGTTCGTGCAGCCGGTGGTCTCCATTGACGGCAAGCCGGTCGCCGACGGCAAGCCGGGCGCGATGACGAACCGACTGCGCGAGATCTATATCGAGTTCGCGCGGGCAACGGCAGTGTGATCCTCTGACGGAGCGTCTCGTCTCAGGTCGTCGCTCGATGGGACCCTCGGACGAGGTTACCTCGTTCCCAAATCTTGTGCGAAGCGCAGGAGATAGCCATCAGGATCCTGCACCAGGAATTGCCTGTTGCCGCGCTCCTCTCCTTTGTTGACTGGGAGAGCTTTGACGACGGCTCCTGACCCAGGAGCATGATCCGGAAAACTGGAAACCGGTTTTCCGAAAAGATCATGCTGCATCACTTCGTCGGTGACGTAGGGTTCATCCGCTCGGTCGATAACAGGCGCGATCAGGACGATGCCGTGGTTGCGAGGCCGGCAATCGAGGCAATCTTCAGTTGGATGGACCGCATGGCGGCAAATGAAATGCGCTTCAAGAAAATCTCCCAGCTCCTGCAGGAATCTCTTGCCGCGCCAGAGTTAGGTGCCAGCGACCCTTTCAGGGGTGAATTTCCTGGCGCGTAGCATTACAGTGCACCGCACAATAATTCCACAAAGTGATGCTGACTTACCGGCGCCTGCACGAAGGCCCGCCGAACCGAAGCCGCATCGCCCGAGAGAAAGCGGTACGCCAGGTTGCTTGCTCGTGCTCGTTGCATTCGGGCAACATTCCTTCGATAAATTGACGGCCAGCAGTTTTCGCCATGGCGCGGCCATTATCGTGATCCGAACAATTAGCGACGTCGCATGCTTGGCTGTGCAATCTGGCCCAGATGGAGGCTGCGATCATGAGGCCGCGGCGATTTGCGATAGTGACGCCGGCGTTGTGCGGAACGGTCGTTCTCGCGGCCTCGCTTGTCGCGTGGCTCGCTGGCTTCGGTTCGGCCGCCATCGAGAACACTGGCGCAGCCGCAGTGGTGGAGCGACGCGCCCCCTCTCTCACGGCCGACGCCGAGCCCTTGGACGTACCGCGGGCAACCCCAATGGCAAACGCCGCTGCTGCTGCTGCTGGCGCCCCGGCGACAGCCACTGAACCGCTCACGGGAACGGCCGCCGAGACGACGGCACCGCCGAATGAGTCGGAAACGATCGCCCAGGGCGCGTTGACCGCGTCGCCGCAGATGCCGTCCCCGGAAACGCCGCCCGTGCAGGTGGCGACGGCAGCCGCCTCCGATCCGGTGCCTGGCGACAAGGAAGCGGCGAGCTCCAGCGGAATTCTCGATGAGTGCCTGGCAGGGGACGCCTGTATCGACCGATACCTGTGGGCGCTTTACGAGCGCACGCCCAAGGAGGACACCATCAAGGTGCAGGAGCGGAGGAAGGTGACGGTCAAGAAGAAGGGCAAAACGATCAGCGTCACCAAAACAGTTACCAAGCTTGTCGACGAGGAGTTCGCCTGGAAGGACGTGAAGGCGGCCGAAAGAGCCGGCATGCCCATGCCGGACTACGTGATCGGAGGCATGGATCGGAGCTTCAAGCTGAGGCTCTTTCACGCGCTTTACGCGGCAGAGCAGGCCGGACTGTCGCCTGGCATCACCAGCGCGTTCCGCGATGATTACCGCCAATCGATTGCAAGCGGCCTGACGGCGGCGACGAACAGGTCGTATCACGGCGGAAGCTTACGCGGCGGCTATGGCCATGGGCTTGCGGCCGATATCGTGAGCGTCAAAGGCGGCACGCGGGCGGAGCGGTGGATCTCCACTGAAGTTCTTTGGAAATGGATCGATGCACACGGGGGCGAATTTGGAATCGGGCGACCGTACCTTGATAGAGACCCGCCGCATGTGGCGCCGATCGACGGCAAGGAATATGCCGCCCACCGCGGCGGGACAAAACTTCAACACATTGCATCGGAGACGAAGAAGCACAAGCGACTGGCTGTGCGGGACGACCGTAGCACTGGCAAACGCCCGAGGACCGCAAGGTCGTCGAAGGTGAGAACGATCTGATCCGTTCAAGCACAGATCCAATACGATGCGGACCGTGCTACAAGGTTGAAGCGGCCAGCGATCTCACAAGCCGCTGCTGCTCGCTCTGGCGGGAGCGCCGGCGGTTAGACAAAACAGGGAGGCGATTTCTGACCGACTAAGCAGAATGCGGAACAGTTCCATCATCGTGCAAAAATACGGCGGCGCCTGCCTTGAAACACCGGAAAAAATCCGCGCGGTCGCGAGCGCTCTCGCCGATTTGCACAGCCGCGGTCATCGTGTCGTGGCGATCGTTTCGGCGATGGGGCGGACCACCGACGAACTGATCAAGATGGCCTATCAGGTCAGCCCGCATCCCAATCGCCGTGAACTCGACATGTTGCTGACCACGGGCGAGCGCATCAGCATGTCGCTCATGAGCATGGCGCTCGCCGATCTCGGCGTGCCGGCCATCAGTTTTACCGGCAGTCAAGCCGGAGTGATGACCGATGACTCGCATTCCTCCGCGCGCATTCTGGATGTGCGGCCCATTCGCGTGCGCGAAGAACTCGACCGCGGACGCGTCGTCGTGTTGGCGGGCTTTCAGGGCGTGAATCCGGTAACCAAGGAAATCACCACCCTGGGACGGGGCGGCAGCGATACCACGGCGGTCGCCATGGCGGCCGCGCTAAAGGCCGACTGCTGCGAAATCATCAAAGATGTCGACGGGGTTTGCTCGGCCGATCCGCGCATCGTGGCGAATGCAAGACCCTTGCGTCAGCTTGATTTTGCGTCCCTGTCCGAAATGTGTTTTTGGGGCGCCAAGGTCTTGCATTTTCGCAGCGTCGAGTTGGCGCAAAGCCAAAATGTAGTTTTGACCGTTAAAAAATGGGGCGCCGCCGAACACAGCACCGAGGTTATGAAGGAGGTCGCGGGGATGGAAAGCGGAAAAGTCCTGGCCGTCAACTCGTTGGCTCGCATCGAGCACGTCGAGATCGATTCGGCTGATCTCAATCAGGGCTTTGCGAAATTCGCCGAGCATCTCAAGCAAAACGGCTTATCTTGGCCGCAGCTCCTCGCCTCGGCTTTCTCCGGCGGAAAAACGCGCATCATGATGACCTGCGACCCGGAGTCGCTCGACACTTTGCTGCGCACGCTCGAAGGCAGCAAAGGCCTGCGCAAACAGCGCGAGACCTTGAGCTCGGTGAGCCTCACCTGCTTCGGCGGCGTCTCTTCCGAGCTGCCATTCCGGGCAATTCAGATCCTGCAACAGGACGGGATCACCGTCGACAAATATCTCCTGTCGCCGCATTCGGTGAATCTGTTTGTTTCCGTGGAAAGCCGCGAGGCCGCGGTCAAGGCGTTGCACTCGCTGATCTGACAAGCGCGTTCGTGGACGCGGCAAAGCTGCGAGCGCGCGCAAGTGAGTTCAATTTTGCTTTGGCCCTTGCCTGGACGCAGCTTCGCAGCCTCGCATTTTCGTGCGCGCAAAGAGAAGTTTTCGGAGCGGAATCAAGCGTGTGGAGGCGTTCAAGACGGCGGCGCAAAAATATTCTGCTTTCTTTTTTTCCGAACTCGGTGATTACTGCATCCATCCCGCCTCGATGAGGGGCGTACGCGTCGTCACGGACGTTGAGTGCGGGATGCGGTGGACGCGTTAGTGCCGATGGACGTGCGGCACCAGCGCGGACGGCGAAGCCGCGTGGTCTGGCGCCCCATGGCTGGCGCTAAGGTCGCGACGATGCTTCTCGCATCGCGCGGCTGACGGTGACAACAACGTCTGGTTCACCGGGGAGAGCGCGGAGTAAGCCGTAAAACCACTGTGCAGGGAATGCCGGGCTGTCTCGGCTGAACCTGTGGTCAACGCCCCGCGCACTTTTTTCGCGCGGGGGCCATGGGTGAGGCCAGCACCCGGCATTCCCTGCGCCCTCTTTGATTTTCGAGAGGGTGATCTTTGGCAAAGCTCGGGCGCGAACTGCGCCGCGGGAATGCGGAGTCGCATCCTCTCGTCATTGCGAGCGAAGCGAAGCAATCCAGAGCCTCGCGGCGACTCTGGATTGCTTCGTCACTTCGCTCCTCGCAATGACGCCACCCGCTGTTTTGACAATTGAATAGGGACGAACAACTTCCCGACTCCTCACGCCGGGCTCACAGCCTTCGCCTTTACCGGCGGCATCGCGCGGAAGGAGATCGCCAGCCTGTTCCAGGCGTTGATGGCCGCGATCAGCATGGTGAGGTTGACGGTCTCGGCTTCCGAGAACTGCGCGCGGACCTGCGCGTAGACGTCGTCCGGCGCGTGGGTTTCGGAGATCAGCGTCAGTGCTTCGGTCCAGGCCAGCGCCGCGCGTTCGCGCTCGCTATAGGCGGGTGCTTCGCGCCAGGCGTTCAAGAGATAGAGCCGCTGCTCGGTCTCGCCGTGCTTGCGCGCGTCCTGGGTGTGCATGTTGATGCAGAAGGCGCAGCCATTGATCTGGGACGCGCGGGTCTTGACCAGTTCGATCAGTGACTGCTCAAGGCCGCTGGATTGCACCTTCTTTTCCAGTGCGACGAGAGCATCGATGGTTTCGGGCGCGGCTTTGTAAAAGTCCATTCGGGGCTTCATGGTGGTCTCTCCTTGCTGTGAACGATTCAATGAGCGCCACCGGATTGCATGTGATCCGGCTTCTTGAGCAAAAGGCCTGCGATCAGCGCGACGATCAGCCCGGCACCGAGCAGATAGAAGGTGTCGCTGAAGGCCAGGATGAACGCCTGCTTCTGCACGACGTGCCCGATCGCGACGTAGGCACGATTGAGCGCATCGGCAGGGTTGGCGACGCCGTGGCTCATGAAATAATGCGTGAGCTGATCCAGCCGATTGCGGGTGGCCGGTTCTAACAGCGAGACCGACTGTGCCAGTACGTTAGAATGATACTGTTCGCGCTTGGTGAGGAAGGTCTGCAGCAGCGCGATGCCGACGGCGCCGCCGAGGTTCCGCATCATGTTGAACAGGCCCGATGCGGAACCGGCGTTCTCAGCCTCGATGCCCGCGGTGGCGACCGCCGACAGCGGCGTCATCGCCAGCGCCTGGCCGATCGCGCGCACCACATTGGGCCAGAAGAGCTGATCGGTCGCATAATCGGCGGTCATATAAATGTTCATGAAGTTGGAGGCGGCGAACAGCGCGAAGCCGATGGCGATCAGAATGCGCGGGTCGAGCCGCTTCATCAGGCGCGGCACCAGCGGAATCAGCACGAGCTGCGGCAGGCCGGTCCAGGCCAGCACCATGCCGATCTGCTCGGCATTGTAGCCCTGAATGCGCGACAGATATTGCGGCAGGATGAAAACCGAACCGTAGAGCGCGACGCCGAGCAGGAAGTTGGCAAGAATGCCGAAGCCGAAATTGCGGCGGAACAGCAGGCGCAAGTTGAGCAGCGGCTTCTTGGTCGTCAGCTCGATCACCAGAAACAGCGTCAGCGCGACCGCTGCGATCGCCGACAGACGGACGATAAAGGGCGAGCCGAACCAGTCATCCTTGTTGCCCTCTTCCAGCACGGTCTGCAGCGCGGCGAGACCGATCGCCATGGTGATGATGCCCGGCCAGTCGCCTTCGCGCAGCAGATGCAGCTTCATCGGTTTGGCCTCCAGCGAGACATAGAGCATGCCGACCATCAACGCGCCCGGGGCCAGATTGACATAGAAGATGTATTGCCAGCCCCAGTTCTCGGTGAGATAGCCGCCGATGGTGGGGCCGATCGCCGGGGCAAAGGTTGCAGAGAGCGCGAACAGGGCAAGGCCGATCGGTTGTTTTGCTTTCGGCAAGAGCGTGATGATCAGCGTGAAGGCCATCGGGATCAGCACGCCGCCGCTGAAGCCTTGCAACGCGCGGATCGCGATCATCTGCGGCAGGTCCTGAGCCAGCGCGCAGGCCGCGGAAAACGCCAGGAACAGCACGGCGTTGGTCAAAAGATAGATGCGGACCGAGAACACCTGGGCGAGCCAGCCGCTCAAGGGGATCACCACGATCTCGGCGATCAGATAGGAGGTCGAGATCCAGCCGCCATCGTCGATGCCTGCGCCGATCGCGCCCTGGATGTCCGCAAGAGACGCGTTGACGATCTGGATGTTGAGCACCGCCATGAACGCGCCCAGCGTTGCCCCCAACACGGCGATCCAGGTCTTCGCGGAGACGCTCGGAGCCATCGGCGGCGCTGCGGTCGAGGTCCGGACTTCACTGGTCTTGTCCGTGGGCCCGAGGGCGGCTTGGAGCGCGGTCATGGATGTCTCCTCTCGTCTTGGCGAGGAAGATGCATTGAAGCAGGGAGTTCGATAATTGGACAAAAGCGCGAAGGACTATCCGGCGGGACTTGAAGATCTCGGCTCTCGCGCACCCGCTAGCTGCCGTGGCGGACGGAGACGGGATTGGCGGCAAGCTGGCTATGACGCTCGCGCTCGGCAAGCACGGTCGCCTTGGTGTCGACGGTCGGCTCGGCCGACATGCCGGGGCGCAACAGTCCGGTCAGGCTGTGATCATCGAGCACGATCTTCACGGGCACGCGCTGCACGACTTTGGTGAAATTACCGGTGGCATTGTCGGGCGGCAGCAGTGCGAATTCGAGGCCGCTCGCGGGCGACAGGCTGTCGACATGGCCGCGTAGCTTGTGGCCGGGGAAGCTGTCGATCCGCAGCTCAACGGGCTGGCCGTCGCGCACGTAAGTGAGTTGGGTCTCCTTGAAATTCGCAACGACATAGATCGCGTCGAGCGGCACGACCGCCATCAACTGCGTTCCCGCCTGCACATATTGGCCGACGCGCAACGAACGCGCGCCGACGGTGCCGTCGACCGGGGCGGTGATCCGTGTGTAGGAGAGATTGAGCGCCGCCTGCTGCTCCACCGCGCGGGCGTGGGCAAGCTGAGCGACTGCCTTGGCCCGTTCGGTCGAAAGCACGTCGAGCTTCTTGTTGGCCGCCATCAGCGCGGCCTTGCCCTGCTGCAATTGCGCCGCGCTGGCGCGCAGCGCGGCGTCAGTCTGCTGCGCGCGTTGCACCGTGCCGGCGCCGGTCTTCATCAAGTCGTCGTAGCGGGTGCGTTCCTGCTGGGCGAACTTCAGATTGGCGTCGGCGGCGTCGACCTCGGCCTCCTGCTGCTGAATGATCGGCTGCTGCAACTCGATCTGCGCATCGAGGTTGCGCACGGCGGCTTCGGACGCCGCAACATCGGCCTGCGCCTGGTTGAGCGAGGCCTTGAAGTCGCGGTCGTCGATGCGGGCAAGGAGTTGGCCGGCCTTCACCGGTTCATTATCGGAGACCGCAACCTCCGCGATATAGCCAGATACCTTCGGCGCCACGATCGTCGAATCGGCTTTGACGTAGGCGTCGTCGGTGGTCTCCAGATAGCGACCGGTGGTGAGATAGCCGTAACCAAGGTCGGCCGCGGCGGCGACCCCAAGCGTCAATGCCAGGACAAGGCCGGTCCGCTTGATCGCCGACCGGGATAGGCGAAGGCGGGTTTTCCCTTTTTCTTCAGAGACATAAGACGCCGTCGACATGACACCCTCCAAAACCTTTTGGACAGCGGCCAACGCCGTGGCCGCTGCCTCACGGCAAGCAAGATGCAATGTCCCCTCCGGTCTGATAATCTCCTAAAAACGGGAAGCATTATCCAGCAGAAGAAAACAATCAGAGGGCGCCGATGGACCGGCTTACGAGCCTCACCACCTTCGTCGGGGTCGTCGACAGCGGCGGATTTTCGGCCGCCGGACGCAAACTGAACATGTCGACCACCATGGTGAGCAATCACGTGCAGGCGCTGGAGGAGCGCCTCGGCGTGCGGCTGCTCAACCGTACCACGCGCAAAGTGAGCCTGACCGAAGTCGGCCGCGCCTATTACGACCGGGCCACGCAAATCCTCGCCGACCTCGAACAGGCCGACGATATCGCCAGCGCCCTGCAGTCGACGCCGCGCGGCACGCTGCGTGTGCATAGCGCGACCCACATGGTGCCCTTCATCGCGCCTGTTATCGGCGAGTTTCTCGCGACCTATCCGGAAGTGAAGGTCGATCTTCGCATGGGCGAGTCCAACGTCGATTTGATCGAAGAGGGCTTTGACGTCGCGTTGCGGATGACGCCCCCGCCCGATTCGAGCCTAATCGTGCGCAATCTCGCCACTTGGCGGCATGTGCTCTGTTGCTCGCACGGCTATCTCGAAAAGCACAATAGACCGGAACAATTATCCGACCTCGCCAGCCACAACTGCATTCGCCACCTGATGTATCCTTTTGGCGACGAGTGGCAGTTCGCGGACCGCAAGGGCGCGCCGGCAAAGGTGCGGGTGGCGGGCAGCCTCGTCACCAATAGCGGCGAAGCCTTGCGGATCGTCGCGCTGCAGGGCGTCGGCATTTGCCTCGCGGCGGGNTTTCTGGTGCACGACGATCTGGAGGCAGGTCGTCTGGTTCGGCTCTTGCCGGAATATCGACCGGTAGAGCTTTCGATGAGTGCGGTTTACCCGCACCGGCATCATTTGTCGGCGAAGGTGAGAACCTTCATCGACATGCTGGTGCACCACTCGGCCGAGCAGCAGAAACTGATCAATCCCTATTCGTGAGTGTCGTTAGGCGACTGCTTCAAGATCAGCTTCTGCACGCGCCAGTTCAGTAACTCCGCGGCGTAGAGCACATTCTCCGATGGACATGCCATCGCGTGAATCCAGCCGAACTGCTTGAGTTGTTTGCCGGACTGGCCGAGCACGCCGAGCACCTTGCCGTCGAGAGAAAGCTTGTAGATGCGGCCGGGCCAGGCATCGGAAGAATACAGCACCTGGTTCGGCGGCGGCGTGATGCAAATGGCCCACGGCGAGCCCGGCGCGAACGTGCCGCCTGCGATCATGGCTTCGTCGGGTATCTTGCCGATGGCTGGTCTGGCGTCCGATGGCACCGGCACGTCGATGGTGATTTGGCGGAGGAATTTTCCCTCGCCGTCGAACACCTGGATGCGCCGGTTGCCGCGATCAGCGACATAGACATTGCCCTGGGCGTCGGTCGCAATCGAGTGCGGCGTATTGAACTGGCCAGGCTCCTTGCCGCGGTCGCCCCAGGATTTCAGCCAGTTGCCGTCCTTGTCGACCTTGGCGACGCGCGAATTGATGTAGCCGTCGCTGATGAAAGTATCGCCGTCCTTGTCGAAGGCGACGTCGGTGACCTGCCGAAATCGGCCCTCTTCGGCGGGCAGAGGTGGCTTGGGATGTTTGAGCGGCCCGGTCTCTTCGTCGGAGGCCTCCTGCTTGCGGCCGAACACCATCAGGACCCGGCCGTCGGGATCGAATTTAATCACCATGTCCGAGCCCTTGTCGGTGACCCAGATGTTGTCGGCGGGATCGACCTTCACGGTGTGGGCGAACGACCAGGCATATAGGTTCTTGCCGATCTCGCCGATGAAATCGCCATTGGCATCGAACTCGAAGAGCTGCGCCGCAGCCGCCGCATAAGCAGGCCCGGAGGTGTTGCCGCGCGAGAGCACGAAAACATGGCCCTTGGAATTGACGGCGACGCCCGAGGCTTCGCCAAAATACACGTTGCGTGGCAGGTGAAGCGGATTGGGGACGGAATCGAAGGCTATGCTTGGGACCGATTGCTGCGCCAGCGCGGGCGACGCGATCAGCAGCAACAGGCCGAACAGTCCGCGTTTCATGCATTCCTCCCCGATCGTTTTGTTTGCCTTTTAGATGCGAGGCGGATGCTAGTCTCACCAAAGTCCGAACGTCCACGCAGAATGGCGCGCGGGCGTTCTTCGTCGGATGCATGGCGGAGAAGAGAAGGGTCAAGGAAGCGTGTGCTTTCAGCGAGGAAGATCCCATGGGCTTGCCAAGCAAGGGGCGGCTGAGCTGGTATCTGTTCGCGTTGGCAGCATGTGTGTCGCTGAGCTTGCTGCCGAACGGTCCTGCGCGCGCATCCTATCCTGAGCGCGATCGGTTGAACAAATCGGCTGCCAAGGCCGTGCAATCGGAAGCGTTCAAGAAGCTCAGCGTCAGTGAGGGCCTCGTCCTGGTGGCGCGTCCGCCGGACGAGCTCGATCGCTATTTTCGTGACCAGGAGGAGCACTGGCGTCACGTGATCGATCAGGCCGGCATCAAGGTCGAATAGACGACGGAGCTCGGCCGATCGCTCGATCACATTTTCGGCATCGCACGTTGCAATATAGTTCATTTGCCTCTAAGCCGCCGCCCAGTTCGTTGGATCAGAGAGGCCGGAGGAACCGGCTCGTTGCTGAGATCGCTGATGTGGATGTTGTTGCTGCTGCCGTTTATCGGTCTGTTGTGGGTGCCCTTCTACAATTTCAAAGACCCCGCGCTGTTCGGTTTCCCCTTCTTTTATTGGTATCAGCTCGCCTGGGTGCCGATTACCTCGGTTCTGATCTGGCTGGTTTACCGCAGCCAGCCGCATGACGAAGCTCGCTGAGAGGAGCCGTCATGTCCGTTGAGCTTGAGTGGGTCGCACTCTCGGTTTTCATTTTCTTCTTCGTGCTCGTCACGGTGATGGGCTTTCTGGCGGCGCGCTGGAAATCCGGTCCCGTGGATGCGCATCTTGACGAATGGGGACTGGGCGGCCGGCAATTCGGCACCTGGATCACCTGGTTTCTGGTCGGCGGCGATTTCTACACCGCGTATACCGTGATCGCGGTTCCCGCGCTGGTCTATGCTGTCGGCGCCTACGGCTTTTTCGCGCTGCCCTATACCATCATCGTCTATCCTTTTGTCTTCGCGGTCATGCCGCTGTTGTGGAAGGCTGCGCATGCCAAGGGCTATGTCACCGCGGCCGACGTCGTACACGGGACCTACAATTCGCGCGCCCTCGAGCTCGCCGTCGCCGTCACCGGCATCGTCGCGACCATGCCCTATATCGCGCTGCAGCTCGTCGGGATGGGCGCGGTCATCAAGGCCATGGGGCTTTCCGGCGAACTGCCGATCGTTGCGGCCTTCATCATCCTCGCGCTCTACACCTACAGCTCCGGCCTGCGCGCACCGGCCCTGATCGCCTTCGTGAAGGACACCATGATCTATATCGTGGTGCTTGCGGCCGTCATCATCGTGCCGGCGAAGCTCGGTGGTTATGGCGCGGTGTTTGCCGCTGCAGGTGACGCTTTTGACGCCAAGGGTGGGGCCACCGGCTTGATCCTGAAGGACTCGCAGATGCTGGCCTATGCCACGCTGGCGCTCGGTTCGGCCTTTGCCGCCTTCATGTATCCGCACACCTTGACCGGCGTGTTCGCTTCCAAGTCTGCCGATACCATCCGCAAGAATGCGATCCTGCTGCCGGCCTATACGCTGCTGCTCGGCTTGATCGCGCTGCTCGGCTACATGGCCCATGCCGCACACATCCAGGTCGCCTCGCCGAACGATGTGGTGCCGATGCTGTTCAAGACGCTTTTCCCGTCCTGGTTTGCGGGCTTTGCTTTCTCCGCCATCGCCATCGGCGCCTTGGTGCCGGCGGCGGTGATGAGCATCGGCGCCGCCAACCTGTTCACGCGCAACGTCTGGAAGACCTATCTCGATCCGAACATCACTCACGCCGGCGAGGCCTCGGTCGCCAAGATCACCTCGCTGATCGTCAAGGTCGGGGCGCTGGCCTTCACGCTGTTCCTGCCGGTGCAGTATGCCCTCGATCTGCAACTGCTCGGCGGCTTGTGGATCCTCCAGACATTTCCTGCGCTGGTCTTCGCCATCTATACCCGCTGGTTCCGCGCGGAAGGCCTGCTGCTCGGCTGGGCTGCCGGTATCGCGTGGGGCTCGTGGACGGCCTGGAGCAATGGCCTGAAGCCACTTGCGAGCATCAGCGTCGGCGGGGCGACCTACACGTTCTATGTCGGCCTCGGCGCGCTGATCCTCAACATCGTCGTTGCGGTGATCGCAACCGCGCTGTTGGCGTGGATTTCGCCCGCGGCCGATCGCAGCGTGGCGGTTCGTTCCTAGAACGCCAGTCGTCACGTCAGGCGCTCCGTCAACCGCGCCACGTCGGCCTTCACCTTGGGGATGGCGGCCGCCTTCACCGGACCGTAGCCGCGGATTTCCAGCGGCGCTCTGGCGATTGCGACGAGATCAGGAAGCTTGCCAAGCGAGAGCTGGCCAAGCATGGTTTCGATTTGCCGCTCGTACCATGCGATCAATTCCCGCTCGGCGCGCCGCTCCGCCGTATAGCCGAACGCATCGAGCGGGGTGCCGCGAAGGAATTTCAGGCGCGCGAGCAGCTTGAGCGGAAGCTGCATCCAAGGACCAAAGGCGCGCTTGCGCGGCCGCCCACGCGCATCCTTTTCTGCAGGCAGGAAGGGTGGCGCGAGGTGGTACCTGATCTTGAAATCGCCCTCGAACTCGCTCCGCAACGTGTCCAGAAAGCCGCTCTCCATGTGCAGGCGCGCGACTTCATATTCATCCTTGTAGGCCATCAGCTTGAACAGCGAGCGAGCAACGGCATCGGTTAAGGCTTCGCTGCCGAGCTCACGCTCGGCGCGGCGGATTCGTGCGACGATTGCCTCGTACCGAGCTGCGTAGGCGCGGTCTTGGTATTGCGCGAGGAATGCACTGCGTCGTCCGATGACCTCGTCGAGGGTCTCGGGAGTAGATTTTGCGCGGCGTACGGCGTTGGGGGGAAAACCCGGATCGCTTCGGGCAATGCGGCCCCATGCAAAAGCCTGCTTGTTACGCGCAACCGCAACGCCGTTGAGCTCGATCGCGCGCAGCAGCGCGGAGAGCGAGACCGGGACGAGCCCGTCCTGCCAGGCAAAGCCGAGCATCAGCATGTTGGCATAAACGGAGTCGCCGAGCAGTTCTTCGGCGAGCACATTGGCGTCGAGCGTCTTCAGGTTGCCTGTTCCGAGGACGCTTTCGATCGCGCCAAGGCGCGTCGCGCTCGCGAGATCCGCATCACGATGGCGCACTACATCGCCGGTCGGCATCTCCGCGGTGTTGACCGCGGCGCGCATGCCCTTGCGGTAGGTGCCGGAGGCTTTTGCCGACGAACTCACCACGAGATCGCACCCGATCAGGGCATCGGCAGCGCCCTGATCGATCCGCACCTGATGCAGTTGATCCGGCCTCGCCGCGAGGCGCAGATAGCTCAGTACGGGTCCGAACTTCTGCGCAAAGCCGGTGAAGTCGAGCACCGAGACGCCGCGGCCTTGAAGATGCGCCGCCATGGCGATGAGCGCGCCCACGGTGATGACGCCGGTGCCGCCGACCCCGGTCACCAGGAGATCATAGGGCTTCTCGAGATTTTGCAGCGCGGGTATCGGCAGCGTGGCTGCGCGCGCGAGCGGATCGAGATCGGAAGCCGTTTTTGCACGGCGCTTGCCGCCTTCGATCGTGACAAAGCTCGGGCAGAAGCCGTTGAGGCAGGAAAAATCCTTGTTGCAGGTGGAGAGATTGATCTTCCGCTTGCGGCCGAACGGCGTCTCCTTGGGCTCGACGCTGAGACAGTTCGATTCCACCGAGCAGTCGCCGCAGCCCTCGCAAACGAACTCGTTGATGTAGACGAAGCGGGCAGGGTCTGCCACCTGGCCGCGCTTGCGCCGGCGGCGCTTTTCGGTGGCGCAGGTCTGCTCATAGATCAGCACGGTGACGCCGGAGATCTCGCGCAGTTCGCGCTGCACGGCATCCAGTTCCTCGCGCGGATGGATGGTCACGCCGCGCGGAAAATCCTTCGCCGCAAACTTCGCCGGATCGTCCGAGACCAGCGCGATGCGCGATACGCCCTCGGCGCGGACGCTGTGGGCGATGGCATGAACGCTGATCGGACCATCGACGGGCTGCCCGCCGGTCATGGCCACCGCGTCGTTAAAGAGAATCTTGTAGGTGATGTTCGCGCCGGCCGCGATCGCCTGGCGGATCGCCATCGAGCCGGAATGGTAATAGGTGCCTTCGCCGAGATTCTGGAAGATGTGCTTGTGTCCGGCAAATTTCGAGGATGCCGCCCAGTTGACGCCTTCGCCGCCCATCTGAATCAGCGACGACGTCTCGCGATCCATCCAGCTCGCCATGAAGTGGCAGCCGATGCCGGCCAGCGCCTTCGAGCCTTCGGGCAGCTTTGTCGATGTGTTGTGCGGGCAGCCGGAACAGAAATAAGGCGTGCGCGTCGCGCCTTGCACCGTGATGACGCGCTGCTGCTCGGGCGTCAGTGCAGCGACGCGGTGCGCGAGCTGCAGCTCGGGGAAGATCGGATCGAGCCGGCGTGCCAGCACGTCCGCCAGCGCGCGCGGTGACAATTCGCCGATCCAGGATATCAGCCGCGCGCCGGTCTCGTCGTGCTTGCCGACCATGCGCTCGGGCTTTGCGCCCGGATAGTCGTAAAAATATTCCTTGAATTGGCTTTCGATGATGCCGCGCTTTTCCTCGACCACGAGGATCTCGCGCTTGCCGGTGACGAAGGCCATCGCGTCATGGAGCGCGAGCGGCCAGACCATGCCGACCTTGTAGATGTCGATGCCAAAATGGCGGCACGCCGCCTCGTCCAGGCCGATCAGCCGCATTGCCTCCATCAAATCGAGATGAGCCTTGCCTGTCGTGACGATGCCGTAGCTCGCGTCCCGAATGTCGTAGATGCGGCGATCGATCGGATTGGCTTTTGCGAATGCGTAGACCGCGTGCTTCTTCGCCTCCAGCCGCTCCTCGATCTGCGGCCCCGGCAGATCGGGCCAGCGATAGTGCAAGCCGCCGGGTGGCGGCGTGAAATCGGGCTTTTGGAACAAGCGCGGCGGACGCAGCTCGACCGAGGCGCCGGATTCTACGATCTCGGAGATCGCCTTGAAGCCGACCCACATGCCAGAGAAGCGGCTGAGCGCGTAGGCATATTCACCGAAGGCGAGATATTCGGCGACGCTCGCAGGATGCAGCGTCGGCATGAACCAGCTCATGAAGGCGACATCGGATTGGTGCGGCATCGAGGATGACACGCAACCATGGTCGTCGCCGGCCACCACCAGCACGCCGCCATGTGGCGAGGAGCCGTAGGCATTTCCATGCTTCAGCGCATCGCCGGATCGATCGACGCCGGGCCCCTTGCCGTACCAGAGGCCGAACACGCCGGCTACCCGCCGGTCGGCTTGCGTCTCGACCTGTTGCGAGCCCAGCACCGCTGTCGCGGCGAGGTCTTCGTTAACCGCCGGGAGGAACTCGATGCGATGAGTCTTCAGTTGATCCTTAATACGCCAGAGCTCGAGATCGATGCCGCCGAGCGGCGAGCCGCGATAGCCGGAGACAAAGCCTGCGGTGTCGAGTCCGGCCGCCCGATCGCGCCGCGCCTGATCCAGCACGATGCGTACGATCGCCTGCGTGCCGGTCAGGAACACGCGGCCGACTTCGCGGTCGTAGCGATCGGAGAGCTGATAGAGGTCGAGGGAGAGTCTGTCGTCCATGGCCGACCTCCGACATCAATGGCGTCGAATTCCGACGCTAATCCCTTGATGCTGGCAGGTCTTACCTATTCGTTGCTCGTCCTCGGTCCGATCCGGTGTAATTTTGCATATTGACCCCCAATTTGTAGAGTTTGCCGAAACGGAGCCGTTTCGTGGTTGAAGAGCAAGACCAGCGGATTCTCGCCGAACTGCAGAAGGACGGCCGCGCGACCAATCAGCAGTTGGCCGATGCCGTGGGCATGTCGACCTCCGCCTGTTGGCGTCGCGTGCGGGCGCTGGAGGAGGCCGGTGTGATCCATGGCTACTCCGCACTGATCGACCGCGAGCAGGCGGGGTTTGCGACCTCCGCGATCCTGCACGTGTCGCTGGAACGGCACGACGCAAAATTCGTCGACGAGTTCGTCGCGCAAGTGAGCCGGCGCAGCGAGGTCCTGGAGTGCTTTGCGACGACGGGTGACGCCGATTATCATTTGCGCGTCGTCGTGCGTGACATGAAGGCGTACAACGATTTCCTCGACACGTTCATGTTTCGCCTTCCCGGCATCCGCTATGTGCGCACCAACATGATCCTGAAGGAGATCAAGACCGGCGTGGCCTTGCCGTTCGAGACCAAGCGGGCGCGGAAATGATGGTGCGCGTTGCTGCCTCTCACCTCGCCTCCGCAAGCGGGGCGAGGCGATCATCGCGATCGCACCGCGCGCGACCACGTCCAAATTCGGTTGTCAAAGAGCATGACAACACAGCTTCGCCTTCTCGCGGCGCTATCTGCGCCCGAGTTGTGCCAAGAACGTTGCCCTCATAAATACAGAGGGCGGAGGGAAGGCCGGGTGGCCGCTGCAACCGGGGCCCCCGCGCAAAAGAAATTTGCGCGAGCGCGCGTTGACCACAGGTACAGGCGGTGATCACACCGGCCTTCCCTGCGCAGTGGTTTACGGCTTACTTCGGGCTCTCCCCGGTGAACCAGCTTGATTGCCACCGTCGCCGGCGCGATGCGTAAGTATCGCGGCCGGCTTGGCGCCTGCATGGGCGCGCCAGGACCACACGACTTCGCCGTCCGCGCTGATGCCGCTCGTCAGACAGCACCGTCGCGTCCACCGCATCCCGCTTCAACGTCCGTGACGACGCGTACGTCCCTCTTCATCGAGGCGGGACGCGGGCAGGATGCGACTGATTTGGGGCGAACGCAAAGCGAATTATTTTTACGGGAAGATCTGGACGACCCAAATCAGCTTGAACGGCTTTGCGAAATTCGATTTTCGGCGCACGCCATGTCGAGGGCCCTGAAATCGATCCAATGAACTGAGCGTCGACAAAACTGAACCGATTCGCCCGACGAGCAATCGGCCGGCCAACGCAGCGTCATCCCGATGATTGCCCGTTCACGCGCTGCCGATCCGGCCGCACGTTTCGAGATAACGAGGCCGTGAAGCTCAGCCACGTCTTGATTGCAAATACGCGACCAGTCGCGCCGATTCGTTACGGTTGCAACATTCACTCGATGTTGATGCCGGAGTCGGCGACTATATGGTTTGACCAGGCGACAACAACGAAACGTCACCGTGGAAGAGCCCTCGGATGAAACCTTGGTGGGAAGGTTACGTAACAGTCGACGACGGCGGTAAGACGCCCACGCTGCTGGGCGCGAGCAGCGCCCCCGGCGAAAGCGGCGTCTCCGTCCTCCGCGTGCGGTTTGCGAGCGGGGGCCATCATCGGGCGCTGCTGCAACAGCACCTTGTCAAATTTCAAATGAATCCTTGGGTTCGCCTCGACTGCGAGCTGTCATCACAGGACTCTCGCAGCGACGTCTCAGTCGAATCGTTTGCGATCCATCCTGCTGATATGTCGTGTGCTGTTGACGTCAAGGAAGCCTTCGATGTGCTGATGATCGCAATTCATCCGAGCCGGCTCGCATTCGCGGCTGCCGAGAGTTGGAAGGTCGGAGCGCAATTAAGGGAGCGCTTGTCCGGCTACGACGAAGCGCTCTTCGACCTTGCGCGCGTTTTGGCGCTGGAAGGTGCGGCCGGCTATCCGAACGGGCCGCATTACTGGAATGAGGTCGCCAACACCTTCATTGATGGCCTGGTGGCTCGCCATACATCGGGGACCGCGAGCGGGCCGCGCGGCATGCTCGGCAAAGCGACGCTCGCTCGAATCAAGGACTATATTCTCAGCCATCTCGATGATCCCATCGAAATCGCCGCACTGGCCGAGATCGCGGAGCGCAGCCCATTCCATTTCTGCCGCGTGTTCAGCCGGTCGGTGGGTATGTCGCCGCACCGCTATGTCGTGCATCTCCGATTGCAGCATGCAATCGGACTCGTTCGCGAGGGGCGAACAGGGTTCGCCGAAATTGCATTGAGCACAGGTTTTGCCGATCAAAGTCACTTATCTCGCTGGGTCAGACGCGTGTACGGCGTTTCGCTGCGGCAACTCGCTCCCTGAACAAATCCAAAAACAGCAAGAATCTTCACGATAGGCCGCTTCCTTTCTCCTACATCCATGGACCCGATGCAAAGCCGATTCACGGCTTGGCTGGTCAGGATAGGAACATTGTGATGATGAATCAGATCAGGAAGATACCGTCCATTCCGTGCGAGCGGGTTTCGCGGAGCATTCAATGGCCGCGTACCGACCTTCTTGAATTGCTTGGTATCACCCATCCGATCATTCAAGCGCCGATGGGGGGAGTTTCCGGACCCGCGCTGGTCGCGGCGGTTTCCAATGCCGGTGCGCTTGGGTCTCTGGGGTGCGGGCCGCTGCCGATCCATGGCGCACGACACCAGGTCCAGGAGATCCAGCGCGCCAGCAATCGCCCATTCAATCTCAACTTCTTCGCCCATCCGGCTCCGCGCATTGACGCGCAGGCGGCCGGTCGCGTGCGCGCGCGCCTTGCTTTCTATTATGGCCTGCTTGGCCTCGGCTCGGTGCCGGAGCCAAGCGACCCGCTGCCCCGGTTCGATGAGGAGCGGCTTGAACTGATCCTGGAGGTGCGGCCACGTGTGATCAGTTTCCACTTTGGCCTGCCGCCCGCCACGGCGATGGCGCAAATCAAGCGGGCCGGGTGCATTGTCTTGAGCTCGGCAACCACGGTCGCCGAGGCGAAAGCGCTGGAGGCGCAAGGTGCCGACGCCATCATCGCGCAAGGCGTCGAAGCGGGCGGGCATCGGGGCACCTTCACCTCGGGCGACGGCGTCGGGCTTGTTGGCACCATGGCGCTCGTGCCGCAGGTGGTGGACGCCGTGCGTGTTCCGGTGATCGCTGCCGGGGGGATCGCCGATGGCCGCGCGATCGCTGCCGCATTTGCACTCGGCGCCAGCGGCGTACAAATCGGCACCGCGTTTCTAGGCTGTCCGGAGGCGGCGGTCTCCGATGTGTATCGGGAGGCCTAGTCTCGCGCCACGGACGAAGACACGCGGGTGACGCGCGTTTTCACCGGGCGTCCAGCGCGCGCTTTGCGCAACCGCTTGACGGATGAAATGGGAGATGCGGAAGCGCTCGAGTTTCCGGCTCAATTCAGCCTCACGCGAGCGCTGGCAGAGGCCGGTGGCAAAGGCCCACGCACGGACTTCGTGCCGCTATGGGCCGGCCAAGCCGCGCCGCTGATCCGGAATCTGCCGGCGGCGAGCTTGATTGAAACGCTGGTTGCGGAGAGTTCGCAATCGCCTTGTCTCGGGCGCGCGAGTTGATGATCTTGTAGCGTGGGCAAAGGCGCGCAAGCGCCGTGCCCATCATGATTGTTCGATTTTGGAGCAGCCGCCGAGCTGAGGGAATGAAGGGCATGCGCACCCACCCTGCGGCATCATTGCGAGCGCAAGCGAAGCAATTCAGACTCCTCGGCGGATGCAGTTGCCCATTCACGCAGCCGATCTAAATCGTCTAACATGCGAGGCGCTGCGGAAAATGCCATCTTGCGTTCCTTAGGCAACCGCCGCGTCCTTCCTCGGTGAACTTCAGGTCGTGAGGGGGCATCAGCTTTGGATGAACTTCACGGTCGAAATCGGCCATTGGCCGTCATGCCCGCTGATCGATATACGAAGCCCGTGCACGTCATCCAGGTAGACGCGATCGATCGCTCCAGCCTTGCCGTCGGCCATGACGACCACCCTGCCCACCAATTTCTCCTCGGCGGCATGCAATTCGCGGAGGATGTTTATGGCTCGTTTCTCGCCAATGCTCGACTCGCTCATGCGCGTAGGAATAACGGAGGGAGCCGAATGTTCCAGCGTGCGAAATGCAACCTGATGGTGCGATTGCGGCTCGCTAACGCCTCGGTCAACTTCAGGCAAGGCCTAGACCAGTGCAGCAAGACCCAGTCGTTGGCAATGGCAAGATGAACGGCATTTACATAGGCTAATGCGCGCCAAGTCTCTTTGAAGATGATCCGATGGAGGTGTGTGGAGGCGGTCCTAGCTGCGCCCCCTTTAAGCTAGGCCATATCCGCTCACACGGCATCTAGGCGACGCGGCCTGTGGTGCTGAAGCGTCTACTTTTCACGCTTCAAAGCGAAGAATGCGGTGGCGCCACGTTCAATAGTACGGAGATCTCCCGCAATGCCCAATGACATGCTTGGCAATGGACCAATCGAGGCGCGGTTTCGCGAACAACTGCGCGTGCTCGCCTCGTTGCTCGACGAATGGTTCAACGGCAGGTCACGTGGCTACGATCGCAAGTTCGGGTTCGTGCTCTTGGCCTTTCCGATGGGTGGGGCGGTCCGCCGCTGCAACTACATCTCGAACACCGCGAATCGGCGCGAGATAATTACTCTGCTGAAAGAGCAGATCGCAGATTTGGAGGCTGCCGGGAGTGCGTGATGACAGCATCGCGCGCGCTGACGATAACCCACGCAACATTTCTGCGCTCTGCCGATACCAGCTCTCAAGCGCTCGTAGGGGCATCAAGCTCAGCCGGTCTCGTAACTTGTTTGATCGAAGGAGGGTGACATGGCGAATTTGGATCTGAGGGACCAATGTCCGTTTTGTCATGGACCATTCGAGATCATCTGGCTGAAATTCCGGTTTCGTGGCGTTACATCGATCTCGACCTGCCCGAATTGTGCGTGCGCCGCGATCACGGAACCGCAGCGATTGAGACGTCGAGCAAAGCCCGGCCATCGTCCGCCAATTCGGCCTGACCTCGGCGCCCCGGTAGCGGCAATCATCGCAGACAAACCTATGTTTGGTCTGCGATAGCCGAACGTCATCGTCCACGGATCGGCGCCAAGCCCTATCCATAAAAGGGGTAGTTGGAGCAAAGGGGCAGCGCCCGGCGCACGATGTCGCGGGCGTGCGCCGTGCCCATCATTGTGCGCCGTGTTGAGCCTCTGCGATGGCGCGTTCCAATTCGGAGGCCAGCACGCTGTAGTGCTCCGCGAGCTTTGCAAACAGATCTCGTTTTTTCTTGTCGCTCGTCTGACTGCTGATCAGCGCGCATTCAGCCGCCCGTTCCATGAGCAAGTCCAACTCCGCCTTCATGTCCTCCAACTTTGTCCCCCAGCGCAGTTCTTAAGTATCCGCCGTTGAGCTAAGATCGCTACCGCGGCAGGAATAATCGCTACCGCGGCAGGAAAAAATGAGAAACCCGTAATTTTACGGAATCAAATAGCAGGCAACCACCTATTGAAGCGGACCAACTCTGTAGTCCTGAGAGCCGAAATGCAGATGCTGCGCCAGCATTGTCGGCGGTGGGATCACGGCGACGCATGTGACGACGGACATGAGGTGGTCACCTGCGAGGCGGCGTCATCCCTCAAACCGCTCGCTTAAATGCCGGCGCCGAGAGCTAATGGAAGTCGTCTCGCCCGTTCGATGGCAGTCAGGGCAGTTCTATTCCGCGGCGACGCGTGGCTGCGTCTTCCAGACGCCGGCTGCGGGCCGCGGCAGCCCCAGATTTTCGCGCAAGGTGTTGCCGGCATATTCCTTGTGAAACAGGCCGCGGCGCTGCAATTCCGGCACGACGTGACGGACGAAATCGGCGTAAGAGCCCGGCACGTAAGTGGCCGCGATGACAAAACCGTCGCAGCCGCGGTTCACGAACATCTCTTCCAGTTTGTCGGCGATCTCCTTCGGCCCGCCGACGATCACGTCCTGGGTCTGGCCGCGGCCGGAAAACTCGATGAAATCGCGCGTGGTCGGATTCGCCTTGCCGGATGTCCGCAGCACGCCATCGCGGATGCCAAGCATGCCCTGCATGCTCGCGAGCTCCTCTGATGTCAGTGGCTCGTCCATGTCCTTAGTGGCGAAATCGAAATTCAACCCCTCCGCCAGCAGCGACAGCGCATCGATCTGAAGCGGCAGCTTCTCGATCACCGCCATCTTGTCCTCGGCCTCGGCTTTGGTCGCGCCGCACACCGGTGTCGTCAGGTTGCAGAGGAACATCTGGTCGGGATCGCGGCCGCAACTAGCGGCTTCGTTGCGGATCGCGTCATAGCCTTGCTTGGCGCTGGCAAGATTGCGTGCCGCGGTGAAGATGACTTCGCCCCAGCGGCCGGCAAAGCGCTGGCCGCGGCCGGACGCGCCCGCCTGAATGACGACGGGGTGACCCTGCGGCGAGCGCGGCACGGTGAACGGCCCGCGCGACTTGAAGAAGCGCCGGTCATGATCGAGCCGCTTGACCTTGGTCGGGTCGGCGAAACGGCCGCTTGCCTTGTCGATGATCAGCGCACCGTCTTCCCAGCTATCCCAATGGCCGAGCACCACCTCCATGAACTCATCAGCGCGGTCGTAGCGCAGATCATGCTCAAGATGCGTCGCCTTGCCCATATTGAGCGCTTCGCCGTCATTGACCGAGGTGACGACGTTCCATGCCGCGCGGCCGCCTGTCATCAGGTCGAGCGTGGCAAAGCGGCGCGCCACGTCGAACGGCTCGAAGTAGGTGGTGGAGCAGGTCGAGGCGAGGCCGAGCTTCTGGGTGACCATGCCCATGGTGGTCAGCACGATGAGCGGATCCATCTTCACGCAGCGGATGCCGTATTCGACGGTGTGGGCGTGATCGTTGCCGTAGCGATCCGGCATCGCCAGCCGGTCGTCGAAGAAAGCCATGTGGAATTTGCCGGCTTCGAGAATGCGGGCGATTTCCTGGTAGTAGTCCGCCGACATCGAATCGTCGCGCGAGTCTGGATGCCGCCATGAGCACGGCAGGTTGGTGCAATTCTGTGCCTGCAGGAAGCCGACCATCGCCATTTGCCGTGTCATGCTGCTCTCCTCCGTCAGGCGAGATCGAGTTCATCGGCGAGCCGCCAGGCCGGCGCGAGCGCGCAATTTGTCCCAGGTGGCGTCCTCGATCTCGATGCCGCTGCTTCGCCGCCGCAGCCGACGGCGGCCAGCGTGAATCACGCTATTTCTCCTCCGCCACCGAGGTCGCTGTCGCCGGGCCTTCGCCCATGATCAGCAGAACGGTGTCCTCGTCCTTGGCGCCATCCCAATGCACCTGCTTGCCGTAATGGGTGACGAAGCTGCCGGCGGGCATCGGCACGGTGCCGTGCTCGGGATCGAATTTGGCGCCCGATCCTACCCACCAGGTGCCCTGCAGCACGGCGATGTAACGGTCGTTGGGGTGGAAGTGCGGGCGGCTGAAATGATTGCCCTTGGTCCACTTGGTATAGACGATGTAAAAGCCGGGCTTTGAGGGATCGCCGACCACGACCGCATTTTGCGCGCCCCGCGCATCGACGGGGCCCCAGGGAATCTGGTCGGGCAGCTTGTAGACGACCGCGGCGGGATTGAGTTCGGCGGCAGAGCCGATACTCAACATCGCGGCGAACGAGAGCGGGAGCGCGAAACAACGCAAAACCCGTTTGCTGGCGTGCATGGCGTTTCCCCTAGGAGTTTTCTTGCGCCGGAATGGCCGGCGGATCGTGCCCGCATGCTAGCCCCTTGCATTCGTGTCCTGCAAGCCGAGGGGCATGCACCGGTGGGCTGCTCAGCGTGCATTTGCAACATGAGAAATCCATTTACCGCGCCGGCGGTGATGCTAGGTTGCACCGCCAACAACACACAAGGGGAGGCTCTCGCTCATGAAACGCTTTTCGATGCTTGCTGCGGTCTTGCTGGTCGGTGCCGCAACAGGCCTATTCACAAAAATGGCGTCGGGCCAAGAAGGCGGCTGGGTCACGCTGCTCGATGCAAACAACAAGGGTGAGTGGAACGAGGTCGGTAAGGCCAATTGGACGATGAAGGACGGCGCGCTGACCGCCGACAAGCTCGAGGGCAAGGATCTCGCCTATCTCGTCAGCAAGAACGCCTACAAGGATTTCCAGATCAGAGCCGAGTTCTGGGTCGACGAGGAGGCCAATAGCGGCATCTTCATCCGGTGCGACGATCCGCAAAAGATCGGCAGCAAGACCTGCTACGAGGTCAACATCTTCGACAAGCGGCCGGACCCGACCTACGGCACCGGCGCCATCGTCGACGTGGCCAAGGTCGATCCGATGCCGAAGGCCGCGGGCAAGTGGAATACTTATGAGATCACCGCACAGGGTCCGCATCTCGTCGTCGTATTGAATGGCCAGAAAACCGCCGACGTGCAGGACTCAACGCATCTGAACGCCGGACCGTTCGCGCTGCAATACGGCTCTGGCGTGGTGAAATTCCGCAAGGTCCAGATCAAGCCGCTGTAAGGCAACGAACCATAGTCGAAAGACTCGCCGCGTCCGTGCGCGAGCCTTTCGGCGCCTGGTTTTAAGCGTCGCGGATGATCGTCGTTGGAGGGCGATCGCACGGCTCCAATCTTGATGAGCGCGCGACCAAAGAAGATTCGGCGACCGGACAGATCGGGCCGCCCGTCCGGTGCAGCCTTGATGCGTTCGACGCAGTGGCACTGCGCTTTTCGCAGGTTGCACAACCGCGAATTAACCCTGCCGAGCTCGCGCAAGACACTATTAACCAAGCAACTTTATCATCGCTCGAGGCTGCGAAGGCCTTGGACTGCAGCGCTTTTCGCTTTGCGTTGAGGCTCAAGTCCCTTCGGCGCACGCGCTCTCGAATTCGCAACCGACGCCGCCGATTGGTTACCGGACAGGCCTAAGATTCTGCGATCGAATCCAGGGTACGTTAACTAGGAATTTAGGATTGAGTTGTGCGTACCCATGGGTCCCTTAAGGCTTTTATTAAATTGCCCCGAAAATCAGGGACCGGAATGCGCGTTGCTGTTGTTCATGATTGGCTCTACGTCATCGGCGGAGCCGAGCAAGTTTTGCGTGAGATTTTGCAGTGTTATCCCAGCGCGGATGTCTTCACGCTGTTCGATCTGCTCAAGCCCGAGGACCGCAAGAAGCTCGGCTTTGAGAAGTCGCACACGAGCTTTCTGCAGAAGATGCCGATGCTCGGCAAGCATCATCGTAAATACCTGCCGCTGATGCCGCTCGCGATCGAGCAATTTGATTTGTCCGGTTATGATTTGGTGATTTCCTCGAGCTGCGCGGTGGCGCGCGGCGTGCTCACGGGCCCCGACCAGCTCCATGTCTCCTACGTGCATTCGCCGATGCGATATGCCTGGGACCTGCAGCACGTGTATTTGAAGGAAAGCGGCTATGACGCCGGCTTAAAAAGCCTGATCGCGCGGACCATCCTACATCGCATGCGGATGTGGGACGTGCGGACCGCGCACGGCCCGGATGCGATCTTCACCAATTCGCAATTCGTCGCGCGGCGCGTCAAGAAGATCTACGGCCGCGACGCGCGGGTGATCTACCCGCCCGTGAGCCTTTCAAACCGTGATGCCATCCTTCCCGTCAGCGATCATTTTCTCGCGGCCTCCAGGCTCGTGCCGTACAAGCGGATCGAGCCGATCATTCGCGCCTTCAACATGATGCCGGATCTGAAACTCGTGGTGGCCGGCGATGGGCCCGAGGCCGAGCGCTTGAAGAAGCTGGCAGGCCCCAATGTGACCTTCATGGGCTTTGTCTCGGACAAGCACCTGCGCGATCTGATGGCGACCGCGCGGGCGTTCGTTTTCGCCGCGGAAGAGGATTTCGGCATCATACCGGTCGAAGCCCAGTCGGAGGGCGCCCCGGTCCTGGCTTTGGGGCGTGGGGGCGTGCGCGAGTCCGTGCTGGGAGCCGGTCCCCATGCGACGGGCATGTTTTTTGACGCTCCCGATCCGCAGTCGATCGCGGATTGCGTCCGCTCGTTCGTTGCAAGCGAACACGGCATCTCGCGCCTGGACTGCCGGCAGCGCGCCGCTCTCTTTTCGGCGGAGCGTTTCCGCAGGCAGTTTGTCTCCGCCGTCAATGAGGAATTGGCGCAGTTCCAGGCGAACGGTCAGGGCCGCGCGCTGTCCCGATTGATCGCATAGACCGCATGCAGTCGAGAATAAGATGAGGCACGCGCACATAACCGAAGCCTTATCCGGCCTGGACGCTTTCAACAGGTTGTGGCGCCGCAGGCGCGTGTTCTCGGCTGTCTTTCTCGCGACGATCGGCGCGGCCATCCTCGCGCTCGTCGTCCTCCCGGTGCGTTATCTCGCGACAGCCTCCGTCATCGTCGCGGAGCAGGAGCCCGGGGTGCGCAACAGCTCGCCGGCCTGGGCGCAGAAGATCGGCGATCCGGCCGACCTCGAAAGCCAGCTCCTGGTCATCCGCTCGCCGCGCCTGCTGCGGCAAGTGATGAACGCGCCCGGGGTCGTTCCCGCGGTGGTCGAGGAATGCGAGTATGGCTCGCTGTTGGGCTCCGCCGAGCGGTGCCAGAAGCTGCCGTCGGACGCGGCGAGCTTCATCGACTATATCGGAGGCCGTTACAGTGTGGCTTCTGCCGGCCGTTCGCGCGTCATCAACATTTCCTATCAGTCTCCGCTTCCCGACGTCGCCCAGCGGCTTGCGAATGCGTTGACGACTGCTTTCCTTGAGGATCAGCGCAATGAAGGCGCCAACAGCCGCGAAGTTGCGACCTCCTGGTTGTGGCAGGAGCTCAAGCAGCTCGATGGCCAGCTCCGGGACGCCGACGAGAAGATTCAGCAGTTCCGCCGCAACAAGGGGCTGATGCGCGGCGCCAACGCGCCGATCACCTCGGAACGCCTGACCAGCATCGGCCAGCAGCTCGCGGCCGCGGAGGCGGCGCGCGCGGAGGCCTTGGCGCGTTTGAAGGAGATCAAGTCCGAACAGGCCCGAGGGCCGACCGACGCGCCTTCGGTGCTCTCGAGCCGGACGATGGCGGACCTGAAGCAGCAACTGACGACCGTGAGTGCGCAGCTTGCCAGCGCAACCGCCGTGCTGGGGCCCAAGCATCCGTCGATCCTGGCCCTCACCCATGAGCAGGCGCTGATCCAGCAGCGTATGGCCGACGAGATGCAGAACATCGCGGCCAGCGCCCAAAAGACGTTCGATGCCAGCGATGCGCTGGTGACCTCGCTGAAAAAGGAGATGGACGCCGCGAAGGCGCAAGCGGGCTCCGCCACCCTCGACGAGGCGTCGATCGAAAGCATGGTGCGCGACGCCGAGATCAAGCGGCAGCAATATGCCGATCTCTACAAGAAGGCGAGCGAGCTGGAGACCGAGCGGCGCGTGCTCCTGGGCAGCACGCGCCTCGTTAGCATGGCCGAGCTGCCGAACAAACCGTTCTTTCCGAAGAAGATCCCGTTCCTGGCCGCCGGCACGACGCTGGCGCTGATCCTCGGCATCGCCGCGGCGCTGCTGGCCGATCAGCTTTATCCGCCGCCGCAGAATGGCGAACTTGCGGCGGCGCCGGCTGCGCGCGAAGAGGCTGCGACGGCGCTGGCGAGGGTCGCATCCTCTGTGCGAGAATTGAGAAAGGTCACGGCTCATGCGTCCGTGCCGGCTGCAGGCGGATCGCTGCTCGCGATGATCGCCGGCGTGCCGATCGTTGCCCGCATCCCCAAGCTGAGCAAGCCGCGGCCCGTATCTGCCGTAGGGGCCATCCTCCAGAACCATCTTCAGCCGACGGCTGCGGATATGTTGCGACTGGCTGAGGCGGATGCCGGCTTTCAGGGGGCGCTTGAGCAGCTCGCGCAAGAGCTTCGCATCGGAGAAGAGAAGCCCGGGCGGCGGATCGTGTTGACCTCTCTCGCGGATGGCGAGGGCAAGTCGTTAACCACATTGGCGCTGGCGCGGCATCTTGCCGCCGCCGATCGTCGCGTTCTCGCCGTAGAATGCGATCTGCTCAAGCCGGCTTTCGCGCAGGCGCTTGCGGTTAATGGTGGTGTTGGATTGGCGGGAGTCGTGGCCGGCTCAATTCCTGCTCGCGATGCTGTCGTTCAGACAGCCGACCCGAATCTTGACGTGCTGGTCGCCGGCGGCGGCTCCGCCAAGACCGCGGAGCTGCTGTTGCGCAAGAAGCTTGCCGAACTGCTCTCCGGGGTCGATGGCTATGATGTCGTGTTGATCGACAGCGCGCTGCCGTCGCGCAAATCCCGCTATCTTGCCGGCGTGGATAACGTGCTGCTCTGCATGCGCGGCGATGGCTCGCTGATGGGCCGCAGCGCATCGGCGGTGGCGGCGGCGAAAGCGCATGGTGCGGCAAACATCGCGATCGCGGTCACCATGGCGGAGCCCCAGCGCAGTGCCGCGCCCGAGCCGCGGCCCATCCCAGTCGAAGCATATGCCAGGGCAGGGTGATGTCGGCCGAACGCGTGCTGTTCGTGGACCACACCGGGCAGATCGGCGGCGCCGAGCTGATCCTGCTCGACGTCGTTGAAGGCAGAGAGCGGTCTTCGGCCTTCCTGTTCGAGCAAGGTCCCCTGAGCAAGGCGCTGGCCGACAAACAGCTCACGCTGATTACATCGAAATGGGGGCAGGGCCTGTCGCAATTCCGCCGCGACAGCTCCTGGCTGACGGCGCTTCCGCTGGCAGGCCGCCTTGCAGCAATCGTCGTCGAGATCGCGCGGGCGTCGCGGACCCACGACATCGTCTACGCCAATTCGCAGAAGGCCTTCGTGCTTGCGGCGATCGCTAACATGCTGGTGAGGCGCCCGCTGATTTGGCATTTGCACGACATCATCAGCCCCGAGCATTTCGGCGCCGTGCAGCGGCGGGTGCAGGTTGCGCTTGCGAATGCACGCGCCACTAAGGTGATCGTACCCTCGCAGGCTGCGGCGGCCGCTTTCATGGCGGCCGGCGGCCGACGCGATCTGGTCGAAATCGTGCCGAACGGGCTTGCCTTGCCGCCCGAGCCGAGATCGCGGAGTGAGCTCAGAAAGGTGCTCGGCCTGCCGGCGGGGCCTCTGGTCGGCGTCTTCAGCCGGCTCGCCCCGTGGAAAGGGCAGCATGTGCTGATCGAGGCGCTCGCCACGTTGCCGAACGTCGGCTGCATCGTTGTCGGTGACGCGCTGTTCGGAGAGCAGGCTTACGCGGCAGAGCTAAAGCAGATGGTGCTCGAGCGCGGCCTGGCCGACCGGGTGCGTTTCCTCGGTCACCGGCGCGACGTGCCGACATTGATGAAGTCCGTGGACGCAATGGTGCATCCGTCCATCGATCCCGAGCCGTTCGGGCGGACTCTGGTCGAAGCGATGCTCGCCGGCGTGCCCGTGATCGCAACCGATGCCGGCGCTGCCCCGGATATTCTGGACGGCGGCAGGGCCGGAACTTTGGTGCCGCCCAATGATTCCCAGGCGCTGGCCAAGGCGATCGCCTCCGTCCTCGCGCAGCCTGATGCGCTCAGCGGCCAATTGGAGTATGCGTCCGGCCGCGCCCGCGCGCGGTACAGCGTCACGCGCATGCTCGACGCGATCGGGCTGGTGATCCGCAAGCTGCAGGCGGGGGCGACGGCGTGAGCGTTCACCAGCCGTCGATGCGTCGCTCCAGCGCCGTCGGCTTTCTGATGCCGACGGCGGCTCACTCGGCCCTGAGCCATGTCCACTGTGCATTGCATGTGAAAGGGCAGCAGAGTTGATCGCGCTGTCGACAGCGATGCTCGCGGCCAACGCCCTCGCACTGCCGATCGCCAGGGCAGCCGATCGGGTGCTGGGCCCGAGAGGGTGCCTGTTCACGTTTCACCGCGCCGCGTCCTCGCAGCTCTGGGACAAGCTGCCGAACCGCAATTTCTATCTCGACATCGATTTTCTCGACAGCTTTCTCGGCTATCTCGTGGCGCAGGGATGGGATGTGGTGACCATCGGCGAAGCCGTGTTGCGATCGGCGCGCGAGGCTGACGACAGCCGTTACGTGAATTTCTCGATCGACGATTGCTATCGCGATACGTTCGAGCTGGTCGCGCCGGTCTTTCGCCGGCACAACGTGCCGCTCACGCTGTTTGTGACCACGGGCATCCCGGATGGAACGGTGCCGCTCTGGTCGGTGGGGCTCGAACAGGCGCTGCTCGAACGCGATCGCGTCATGCTCGGAGGGCAGACTGTCCGGCTTGCGACGCCTGAGGCGCGACGAACGGCATATCAGCGTATCGCGTCCTGGTGGGACGGGCCGGACGCGGCCAGACATTATGCGGACTTCTGCGCGGAGAATGGCATCGATCGCGATGCCATGCATTGGAAACACGCGATCTCCTGGGACATGCTCGAGCTTCTCGCGAAGGATCCCTTGATCGAGATCGGCGCTCACACGGTCAGTCATGCCCGGGTCTCCTCGCTCGTGCCCGAGGCGGCCGTTGCCGAGCTCGAGGGATCGCGCAGGCGCTTGAACGAGCGGCTTGGCATCAACGTGCAGCATTTCGCCTTTCCTTATGGGCGCTCCGTCGATTGCGGTCCGCGCGATTTCGCGCTGGCACGGCAGGCGGGTTTCTTGAGCGCGGCGACCACGCGCAAGGGCCTGCTCCGTTACGGTCGGGATCGCTTCAGCCTGCCCCGCAACACCATCAATGGCGGCCACCGCAACCTGGCCGCGATGGAGATGCATCTGACCGGCGTCGCCGGAACGGCCGCGAGGATCGCCGGACGTGTCTAGCGCGGCGCCGCTTCGCATTGTCTCCATCGCCCATCCGGCCGTCAGCAACGCGGCCGGACGGTTGCGCTACCGCTATCTCGCGTCGCGCAACGATATTGAACTGCATCTGGTCCTGCCCGCGGTCTGGAAGGAATTCGGCCGCACCGTCGTAGCCGAGCCGCGCCAGGAGATCGGCTATACGACTCACGTCCTGCCCATTCGCCTCCCGCATGCGGGGCCGATGAACTGGTACCTGCACTTCTACCCCGGCTTGCGCCGATTGCTCCGCAAGCTCGATCCCGACGTGATCCATCTCTGGGAAGAGCCTTGGAGTATCGTCGCGCTGCAGGCGCAAATGTTGAGGGCACGCGCAGGCCTCGTGCTGGAGGTCGACCAGAACATCCTCAAGCGCCTGCCGCCGCCGTTCGAGGCCATTCGCAAATATCTGCTGCTGCACACGGACCATGTGCTGTCGCGCAGCCCGGATGCGACCGCTGTGGTGCGCGCGCGTGGCTATCGCGGACCGGTGACGCCGATCGGCTATGGCGTGGATCTGACGACCTTCACACCCGTCCCGAAATCGGCGGCGGAGCGCAACGGTCTCTTCAGGATCGGCTATGTCGGACGGCTGGTCGAAGAGAAGGGCCTGGACGATGCGCTGGATGCGCTAGCCATGGACCGGGCGCCGGTCTCCTTGAGCATCATGGGCGAAGGACCGCAGGAAGCGAAGCTGCGCCAGCGCGTTCAGCAACTGGGTTTAAGCGACCGCGTGAGTTTCAGGGGCTGGGGACCGCCGGCGGAAGTCGCGAGTTTCCTGCAAAGCCTCGATGCCCTGGTGCTGCTCACCCGCACCACGAATGCCGTGCGCGAGCAGTTCGGCCGGGTGATCATCGAGGCACAGGCCTGCGGCGTGCCGGTGATCGGATCCACCTCCGGGGCCATACCCGACGTCGTCGGCGACGGCGGCTGGATCGTGCCGGAACGGGATCCTGCAAGGCTCAGTGAGTTGCTCAAGGCCATCGCGCAGGATCCGGCGCTGCTGCAAGCAAAAGGGCTTGCGGCGCGCGCGAATGTGCAGGCGCGTTTCACGTATGAAGCCGTCGCCGCCGCGGTCGATACTGCCTGCAAGGCTGCTGCCGAAGCGGTTGGCCATTGCAAGCGTTGAAAGCAGGGCGGCAGTAATGGCGTTGCGAAACGGGCTCTCACATCAGGCTGAGGCGCCTGCGAAGCGAGCCGCGCAAGGCGGCGGTCCGGCCGCCATGGCCCGGGCCGTGGCAAGCATCGCGCTCCTCGTTGGAGCCTTCCTTGCAGCGAGCGGAAATGCCGCCGCAGGCGACAGCCTGCGCGAGAGGATCGGCGGCGGCAATCTCGTGACGCATCTCGCAGGACGCCCTCCGATCGCGCAACTCTATTCGGCCCTGCACGGCGTCGGCGCCGGCATGGGGCGCATGAATTCGTATGGCTGGCGTACGCTCGACCGGATCCCCACACCTCACGATTTCGATGCGGAGATGCTGGAGGCGCATGCGAACCACATCACGCCGATTATCCTGCTCGAATATGACGGCAGCTATCAGACGCTGACACCGCCGCAGCCGATCGGCTCGTATCATGACTGGTTTGTCGCCGGACAGACGATGGCCAGGCGTTTCCGCCCCGACGGGGAATGGGCAAGGGAGAACGGAATTACGGGCTGGGGCGCGACGATCTTCACCGCGATCAACGAGCCGGACGTCCTGGCGAACATCCCGCGCGAAGCCTATCATGACGCCTTGGCCGGCCTTGCCGATGGGGTCCACAGCGTCGATCCCGCGCTTAAGGTGGTGCCTGGCGGTTTTGCGACCTGCAATTCCCAACGCGATGCGACCTTGCGCGGCTACGGTCCTGCCATCGCCGATCTGCTCGAAGAGGGTCGCCTCGACGGCATCGATCTGCACACCTACTACAACGCCAGATGGTTCCCCATGACGAAGGGGCGCGAATTCTCGGTGCAGACCTGCTTCGATCGGGTCAAGCAGGCGATGGGGCTGAAGCGCGACGTGAAGTTCTACGCGACCGAATTCAACGTCGCGCGCCTCGGCGCATGGGAGGATTCGAAGCTCGCCGCAAAACTGTTTCTCAGCGCGTTCTGGGATCAGGTGAGCGTGGTCGGCGCTGACGGGCATTCGCCGATGACGGCGCTCGCCTTTCCCTGGAATCTCGGCGACACCAGCCGCGTCGATGGCCCGGCCTATGCGATGGCCGCAACGGAAAGCTCCTGGTCCCCCGAGATCCGCGCTGTCGTCTTGCGCATGGTCCTGCGGCTTGCCGGCGACATGACGATTCAGTCCATCGACAAACCGCGCGGTCTTTATCGCCTGGCGGGGGCGGATGCCGAGCTCATCGTCTGGCAGAACCTGCCGGAGTGGACGGACCGGCCGGGGCGAGAGCTGGAGATCACGTTGCCCGAGTGGGCGCGGACGATCGAGCTATGGGGATGGGAGGGATTGCGGCGCCGCATTCCGGTTAACGGCGGCAAGTTCGTGCTCGACGGCTTGGATGAGAACGAGACCTACATGATCCGCATTCCGCGCTCGTAAGCCGCGTGGGAGATGGGGCCCATATTGCATTAAGGTAAACGCACGAGCGGGCGAAACCCGCGCTTGCGGGAGCCCGGTCCGGGAGCGCAATTTGCTCATGGCGAGCTTGCCTCAAATTGGCTGCGTCCTTCGACGCGGCACTATTCTTTAAAGCGTATCAGTTCGGTGCAGTTTAGAGCCGGGACCATGCAGTTGGATCGTCAGTGCAGCCAGTCGGCGCCGGCCGCGAAGCTGCGCGTTCGCGAGATCGTCGAGTCGGATCTGGCTGCCGTTGCCGCGCTGCTGGCCCGCGGCTTTCCATTTCGTTCGACGGAGTATTGGCTGCGCGGGTTGCAGCGGCAGGGGCGACGCTCGCGACCCCACGGCTATCCCGCGTTCGGATATTGTCTCGATAGGGCCGGCGCGCCCGTTGGCGTCATTCTGCTGCTGTTTTCGAATGTCGTTGCCGGCGAGGAAACCCTCGTCAGGTGCAACGTGTCGAGCTGGTATGTCGAGCCTGATTACAGGGCCTTTGCCTCGCTGCTGGTCAGGTCGGCCACGCGCGACAAGAACGTGACCTATTTCAACATCACGCCGGCGCCGCATACCTGGTCCACCGTCGAAGCCCAGGGTTTTTCGGTTTATTGCAAGGGACAGGTGTATGGCGCGCTGGCGCTGTCGAGCTCCGCGCCCGATGCGAGCGTGGAGCTGTTTTCGGAAGAGCATGCATGCAGGCTCACGCGCTATGAGGCCGATCTGCTGCGCCAGCACGCAGCATTCGGCTGTCTCAGCCTCGCGGTGCGCGAGGGGCGCAATTGCCATCCCTTCGTCTTCCAGAGGCACCGTGTGAAGAATCTCGTTCCGGTGTACCGGTTGATCTATTGCCGCGACATCGGCGATCTCAGGCGCTTTGCCGGCAACCTCGGACGCTTCCTGGCTTGGCGTGGCGGCCTGCTGATTCGTTTTGACGCGAACTGTCCCGTCCCGGGAGTGGTTGGCTGGTATTCGGAAAAGCGCGGACGCAAATACGCAAAAGGTCCAAAACCGCCGCGGCTTGGCGACCTCGCCTTTACTGAGGCGGCGATCTTCGACAGCTGACCACGACGCGCGGGTGTTCTTACGGGATTTCCCGCGCCACGCCGATTTGGCCAACCGGGCATTCGAGTGCCGTGCGATCCCATTTCGCTGCGTCCGCGGCGGCTTCATAAGTGCTTTGCAGAAAGTCCAGCAGCACCTGATCGGGATTGTCTGACATGCGCACAGCGTCATAGGGCAGGACGAATTCCCCAAGCGCCTCGCTGAAGAAAGCCGCATCGGGTTTCACGCGGGTCGTGCGAAATCCTGCAGGCTCCGGATAGGCATAGGAGTAGAAGGCGGGGTAATCGATCGCGCCACCGCCCGGCCAGAAGCCGGCGCTGCTGACCTCGTGTGAATAGGCCTCAACGGCAACTGCGTCGGACAAGTACGGCACCCCGCCGGGATGACGCGGCGCGCGGCGGCCGGAGAAGCGCGTGACCGCAAGATCAAAGCTGCCCCAGAAGAAGTGCACCGGGCTCGCCTTGCCAAGAAACCCGGTGCGGAACAGCTTGAACACGCGATCGGCGTTGATGAGGATCTGGAAAAACCGGCGTACCGCGTCGGCATCGTAGGACGCGTGGCCTGTGTCCTGCGAGAAGCGCACGGGGGCGGGCACTTCGTTGGGCATCTCGTCGATCTCGACATCAATGCCGAGCTCGGCCAGTGCTGCCATCACCTTTGCATAAAAGCTGGCGACGGAATGTCCCGCCAATGCGAATTTCCGCGCGTCGCCCCCGCTTGTGGAAATCCGCAGCGTGTGATCGAGGAAGTCCAGCTCGAGTTCGAAGATCCCGGCGCCATCGGGAATCGGCGAGGTCGAGAGCCCGCGCGCGGTGACGTAAAGCGTCACATGCCAGGAATGGTTCAGCCAGGGCGTACGCGACAGCCTGACCTTGCCGATGATCTGGGTGAAGAGATGCAAGGTCGCGCAAGTCTCGCGCCACGCAGCGGTGGGTAATTCGGGCCAGGGCGTTTGCAGCGTCTTGCTCATGTCGCACCACAGGCCGATCTGGCCGCCATCACCAATAAGAAAGGCCGGACCCAATGGCCCGGCCCTTTATACGCCAATTGGCTGGCTACACTATTTGGATTTCTTCGGTTTCTTGCCGAAAGCCTCGTCGACCTCGTCCTCTTTGATGCGGGCAGCGGGGTCGCCCGGCTCGTTGAGATTTTGCTCTTCGGTTCCGTCACCCATCATGCCGGGATGGGTAACGCCGGACTTGTCCTTCGAACTTTTGGACGCGGGCTTGTTGCTCATGGGCCATCTCCACGCGCGCGGATGCGCGACACTCGAACGGAACGAGTGTAGTCTTGTTCCTGCGAGCTGCCAGCATTTCGCCCGCTAAGGATGGATCACGAACCCGTGCACCCTGCGCAGGCGGCCGGTGATGCGAGAGCGAGGAGGTGCCCACAACTCCAAGCTTTCATATTTGCCATCCTGAAAAGTATTTTCGAATTTTCGACCAATCTGCCTCGCAGATCAGCGCACGCAGGGGATCGATTTGCGGCAAAGCCGGTGTCGGTAATCAGAGAAGCTGGACAGATGCCATGGAAGACAGATCGGAAAAGCTTCGCGCGTTCTATGCCAAGCTGATTTGCGCTGCCGCCAAGCTCAATGAAGCGCGAATTGAGGAGGCGTTCCGTTCGGTGAAGCGCGAGCCATTTGCCGGGCGGGGCCCGTGGTGGGTCACGATAGGCGGCCAGCCTTACGTGCTGACGCCCGACGACGATCCGGCGTTCCTGTACCAGAACCTCTTGGTAGCATTGGATCGTGAGCGTGAGATCAATATTGGCATGCCCAGCGCTCACGCGTACTGGATTGCCACCTGCAACATCAAACCGGGCGAAACCGTAGTGCAGGTTGGGACTGGTAGCGGCTACTACACCGCCATTCTCGCGCATCTCGTCGGTGACGCTGGCCGGGTCTGCGCCTATGAGATTGATGAGGGGCTGTCGGCCTGGGCTCGGGACAATCTGAAAGATTTTCCTCAGGTGGAGGTGCGGACGCAATCGGGCGTCGGGCCGAACCTGCCGCGCGCTGACTTGATCTATGTTTGCGCCGGCGCCGCGCATCCCAGCCGAGCGTGGCTCGAAGCCTTGCGTCCGCGAGGACGGCTCTTGTTCCCCTTAGCGCCGGCGGGCGTGCTCGGCGGCATGTTGCTCGTCAAGCGTCTTGATCAAGAGTCCGTGTGGGCGGCACGGTTCGCTGGCCGTGCCCAGTTCATCGGTTGCGCGGGCCTGCAGGACGAAGAGGCAGGCCGTCGATTGACCGAGGCGTTTTCGAAAGATTGGGATCGCGTCCGTTCGCTGCGGCTCGACGGAGCCCCCGATGATACGTGCTGGTATGCAGGTGATGGTTGGTGGCTGTCGACTGCGGGGGCCAAGGGCGAGCAAACGGAGGCGACGAAAAGCTGAGCGCTATTCAACCGCGGGCGAACGCCAACATGCTCATCTACGCCGGCGAGCCTGTCCTGGTTTCTCTGCCCTGGTTACGGTGTCCGTGATCGCGTCTCGTGAAATCGGATCACGAACGCGTGCATTCGGCGCAGCGCAGCCGGCCGCGCGTGGCCTGGAATAGCCCGCGGCAATACCAGCGCCGCGCCATGGCCTGCAGCGGCCTGCGCACCAATTGAGCCATAAAGAGAATTTCGACCATAGCTATAACCGTCGTCCCTACAACGCACCGCCCACCACGGGGCCGGCGGCCTGGCGAGCGAGAGCCTCTACTCCTTGACATGACAGCGCGATCCGCCGCGTTGCTGATCGCTCGGGGTAGATGGGGGCGGCATCCGCTCGAGAGAATGCCGCCCCAAACGCATCAGCCATGCAGTTTCTTCGCGGTCTCCGCGATCACGCGTCCTTGATAGCGCGCACCGGCCAGCTCGTTGGCGCTGGGCTGCCGGCTGCCGTCGCCGCCGGTGATGGTGGTGGCGCCGTAGGGCGCGCCGCCGGTGATCTCGTCGAGCTTCATCTGCCCTGCAAAGCCATAGTTCAAGCCGACCACGACCATGCCGAAATGCAAGAGGTTGGTGATGATGGAGAACAGCGTCGTCTCCTGGCCGCCATGCTGGGTTGCGGTCGAGGTGAAGGCGCCGCCGACCTTGCCGTGCAGTGCGCCCTTCATCCAGAGGCCGCCGGCCTGGTCGAGAAAATTCGCCATCTGCGACGACATGCGTCCGAAACGGGTGCCGGTACCGATAATGATGGCATCGTAATTGGCGAGGTCCTCGACTTTGGCGACCGGCGCGGCCTGGTCCAGCTTGTAATGTGACGCCTTCGCGACTTCCGGCGGCACCAGCTCCGGCACGCGCTTGATGTCGACGGTGGCGCCGGTCTCGCGCGCGCCCTCCGCGACTGCATTGGCCATCGCTTCGATATGGCCGTAGGCGGAGTAGTAGAGGACGAGGACTTTGGTCATGGATGGTTCTCCTGGGGTTGAGTGGGCAATGGGTCAACTGGCTCCGCTGTCATGGCCGGACTTGCCCCGGCCATCCACGTCTTTTGCTTCAGCATGAGATAAGTCGTGGATGCCCGGGACAAGCCCGGGCATGAAGAGGGAGGGAAGGGGTTAAGCCGCGTCCACCAGCACCACTTCGCTGTCCTCCAGCGCCTTGATGCTGAGCTTGTCCTCACCGTTGATGGCGGCGCCGTCGCGGGCATTGACGCGGATGCCGTTGATCTCCACCGCGCCGGCCGCGGGCACCAAATAGAGATTGCGCGTCTTGCCGCTCGCATATTCCGCGCTTTCGCCGGCCTTCAGCGTGGTGGCGAGCACCCGTGCATTGGCGCGGATCGGCAGCGCGTCCTTGTCCTCGGCAAGACCGCTCGCGATGGTGATGAGCTTGCCGGAGCGATCGGCCTTGGGGAACGGCTTCGAGCCCCAGGTCGGCTGGCCGCCGGAGACCGTCGGTTCAATCCAGATCTGGAAGATCTTCGTCGTGTTCGGCTCCAGATTGTATTCGGAGTGGCGGATGCCGCTGCCAGCGCTCATCACCTGCACGTCGCCGGCCTCGGTCCGCCCGGTATTGCCGAGGCTGTCCTTGTGGGTGATCGCGCCTTCGCGCACATAGGTGATGATTTCCATGTTGGCGTGGGGATGCGCGGGAAAGCCGGTGTTCGGCGCGATCTCGTCGTCATTCCACACGCGCAACGCGCCATGGCCCAAATTGCCGGGATCATAGTGGCCGGCGAAGGAGAAATGGTGGCGGGCCTTCAGCCAGCCGTGATCGGCGCTGCCGAGCTTGGCGAAAGGTCTGACCTCGATCATGGCATGTATCCTTCAATGAATGTCCTGGTGATGCCGGGCGCCGCTCGCGCCCGGCGGTTTGGCGTGAACGGGAGCGATTACGCGGTGAAGCCGCCGTCGATGGTGAGCACCGAGCCGGTCACGAACGACGCTTCGGGGCTCGCCAGGAAGACGACGCCGGCCGCAATCTCTTCCGGCCGTCCGAAGCGCTGCAGCGCATGCTTGGCGCGCTGCGCCTCGGCAAAGTCGCCGCCGTCCTTCGGGTTCATGTCGGTGTCGATCGAGCCCGGCTGCACCACATTGATGGTGATGCCGCGCGGCCCGAGATCGCGCGCGGCGCCCTTGGTGTAGCCGACGACCGCAGCCTTGGTGGAGACGTAGTCGGCTAGACCCGGGAACGCGATGTGGTCCGCGAGCATCGAGCCGATGGTGACGATGCGCCCGCCCTCGCCCATCAGCTTTGAGGCCGCGCGGATCGCCGCGATCACACCGTGCACATTGATCGCATCCTGCCGTGCCAGCGCCGCGGTGTCGGCCTTGGGATCATCGACCGCGCCGCCAGCGGCGACACCGGCATTGTTGACGAGAATATCGAGCCGCCCGAACCGCTTTGCGACCTCGTTCACCAACTGCTCGACATCGGCCGGAGAGGCCTGATCCGCCTTGAAGGCGGCGGCCTGTATGCCCTTGGCCTTCAATTCCGCGACGACGGCCTCAGCCTTGTCGGGCGAGGCGACATAGCTGATCGCGACATTTGCACCTTCGTCGGCGAGCGCGCGGGCGCTCGCTGCGCCGATGCCACGCGAGCCGCCGGTGACGAGCGCAACCTTGCCTGAAAGCTTCTTGGTCATTGGCTTGCTCCATTGCCTGACATTTCGATGGCCTCTGGATATGTCCTCGCCCCTGGTGTAGAAATAGAAACTATAGAAACTCATTGTTTCCTAATTTGCTTGAGGCTGACCAGTGGCAAAGCTTCCGGATTTCGAGGCGCTGGCGATTTTTGCGAAAGTCGTGGAGTTGCGGTCGTTTGCGGCGGCGGCCAGCGATCTTGCGGTCTCGAAAGCGACCGTCTCCAAGGCGGTCAGTCGCCTGGAGGAGCGGCTGGGCGCGCGGCTGTTCAATCGCACCTCGCGGCGGCTCGCCCTGACCGATGCCGGGCAACGGCTCGCGGTCCGCGCCGCGCGCCTGCTCGCCGACGGCGAGGAGGCCGAGAACGAGACGCTCGCGCAATCGACCGCGCCGCGCGGCTTGGTGCGGCTCGCGGTGCCCATGACCTTCGGCGTGAAAGCGGTGGCGCCGCTCTTGCCGGAGTTCCTCGCGCAATATCCTGAGGTCTCGATCGATCTGCATTTGAGCGACGCCACAGTCGATCTGATCGGCGAAGGCTTCGACGCCGGCTTGCGCATTGCGCGGCTGCCGGATTCATCTCTGATCGCGCGGCGGCTCTGCGCGATGCCACGCTACACAGTTGCCGCGCCCTCCTATTTGAAACGCCATGGCCGACCCACGCATCCGATGCATCTCGCCCAGCACAAATGCTTCGGTTACGCCTATCTCTCCACGCCGAATGTCTGGCACTACACCAATGCAAATGGGGAGGAGGCGAGCGTGCGCCCCGCAGGGCAGTTGCGCGTCAACAATGGCGAGGCGGTGCTGCCTGCGGTGATCGCCGGCCTCGGCATTGCCGATCTGCCGGAATTCATTGTCGGAGACGCGATCGCCTCAGGCGAGGTCGAGGTGATCCTCAAAGGCTGGAAACAGCCGGAAGGCGCTGTGCACCTGGTGACGCCGCCCGGCGGTCCCCGGCCGGCACGCGTCGAGGTGCTCGCTGAGTTCTTGACGCGTCATTTTGCGAAAGGACGAAAGCGCGGCAGTTAGCGCGTGATGAGATTAGGTTCGGTCGGTTGTCTCGACGGTTCACCTCTCCCTACTACGGCGGAGGTGAACCCAATCCGCGGCAGGCGCCGACTCAACCAAACCACATCGCGCTCTACAAGATTCCGTAACAATGGCCGGCTCAGGTGACCGGCGCAAGACGATGCTCGCAGACATCGACCCATTCTGCGTCAACCAATTCCGCCATCCGTAACGGGCTGATGCGCACCGCGCTGTGGGTCGAGCCCGCGGCCGGCACCACGATGTCGAAAGCCTGCAGCGACACGTCGCAATAGATCGGCAAGTCGGTCACCAGCCCGAACGGACAGACGCCGCCGACTTCATGGCCGGTGATCTCGGCGACCTCGTCAGGCGCAAGCATCTTCGGTTTGCCTCCGAACAGCGCTTTCACCTTCTTGTTGTCCATGCGTGAGGTGCCGCTGGTCACGATGAGGATCACGCGTTCGCCGATCCGCAAAGACAGGGTCTTGGCGATCCGCGCGGGCTCGACGCCATAGGCTTCGGCGGCAAGGGCAACGGTGGCCGAACTGACCTGCGATTCGATGACTGTGATGTCGGGCGCCTTTTGCGCGAAGAAGGCGCGAACCGATTCCAGACTCATGCGCGCCCTACGATCTCAGGCAATTCCGAAAGCGCGCGGATGCGGTGATCAGGGACAAAGCCAAGCTCATCCATCTGGGTGCGAAGCGCCTTGAACAGGGTCAGTGGCGCCATGGTTTCGTTTTCGACGCAGGCGAGCGCCATCGCCTCCGGCGTGACCCGCTCTATCCATGCGACGTTGAGGCCGAACGCCTTGGCGCCGCAGGCGTCCCACGGATTGGAGGAGACGAAGAGCACGGAAGCGGGCGGAATGGCAAGTGTCGATTCGATCAGGCTGTAGGTTGCAGGATTCGGTTTGAAGATCTTGTTGGCATCGACGCTGATGGTCGCCGCCAGCACGCCGTCGAGCCCCGTATTGCGGACGAGCGCGTTCAGCATGTCCGGGCTGCCATTGGAGAGGATCGCGAGCTTGCGGTCGCCCATCGCACCGAGCGCGGCCATCGCATCAGGGTAGAGCTCGAGATGAAGATATTTTTCGATGATGCGCTCGAACGCCCCGCCGTCATATGTCAGCCCGAGCACGCGCAGCGTATAGGCGAGCGAATCGCGCGTGACGACGGCGAAGCTCTCGTAGCGGCCCATCAGCGAGCGCAGCCAGCTATATTCGAGCTGCTTGATGCGCCAGATCTGCGTGATGAGGTCGCCATAGCCCGGAAAGGTGTCTTCGGTGACCGCCGCGACTGACTGGGTGTCGTACAGCGTGCCGTAGGCGTCGAACACGACAGCTTCGATACTCATCTTTCCTCACCGATATCTTGTCGATGTGACCCGCCGTTTGCGGCGGGGCCATCGCCGGGCTTTCCCGGCAGGAGCGCGCGGAAAGGATGCTAGGCTTGGCAGGCTTCGGCAAGGGCCAGCCGCCGCTCCGGCCATCACCAACCCGGCATCGCTTCAGATGCCGAGCAGTTTCCTCGCGTTGGCCTTCAGCACCTTCGGCCGGATCTCCTCGCGGATGTCGAGCTTTGCGAAGTCCGCGAGCCAGCGGTCCGGCGTGATCACCGGCCAATCCGAGCCGAACAGCATTTTGTCCTGCAGGATCGAATTGATGTAGCGCACCAGGATCGGCGGGAAGTATTTCGGCGACCAGCCGGAGAGGTCGATGTAGACGTTCGGCTTGTGGGTCGCGACCGACAGCGCCTCCTCCTGCCAGGGGAAGGACGGATGGGCGAGGATGATCTTCAGGTCGGGGAAGTCCGCCGCCACGTCGTCCATGTACATCGGGTTGGAATATTTCAGCCGCATCCCCATGCCGCCGGGCATGCCGCTGCCAACCCCGGTCTGCCCGGTGTGAAACAGCGCGATCGCGCCGCCGTCATTGATGGCCTCATAGAGCGGGTAGGCGAGGCGGTCATTGGGATAAAAGCCCTGCATGGTCGGGTGGAACTTGAAGCCGCGGACGCCGTAATCCTCCATCAGCTTCTTCGCCTCGCGCACGCCGAGCTTGCCCTTGTGCGGATCGATGCTGGCGAACGGGATCAGGACGTCAAGATTTTGCGAGGCGACCTCGAGCATCTCGTAATTGTTGTAGCGGCGGAAACCGGTCTCGCGCTCGGCATCGACCGGGAAGATTACGGCGGCGATTTTCTTTTCGCGATAATAGGCGGCGGTCTCCGGCACCGTCGGCGGATGCTTGTGCGGCGACTTGAAGTACTCCGCCATCCTGGCCTGGAAATCGTCGTAGCCATCGTCGCCGTGCAGCCCGCAGGGCTCCTCGGCATGGGTGTGGATGTCGATCGCCACGACCTCGTCGATATTGGGCAGCGTCAGTTTGGGCATTGGCTTTCCGTCCCGGGCGGCTTGATTTTCGCGTTCCGCAAATTGATTATACCATATAATCAATTTGGCAAGGCGGCCGGCCGCCGGTGCGGAGCCGCGTCAAACCGACCCATTTTGCAAGCCGGCCCATTTGGATTGACATTTGGCCCGGTCATGGCTTAGAAACCGCGCCATCCCGGGCGGCCGTCCGTCGGCGGGATAATCCCTATTTTGCCAAATCCGGCCTGTCGAACACGGCCTTTGGAAGCATCAGGATTTTGCCATGAAGGTCCGTAACTCGCTCAAATCGCTGCGTGGCCGCCATCGCGCCAACCGCCTGGTTCGCCGCAAGGGCCGGGTCTATGTGATCAACAAGGTCCAGCGCCGCTTCAAGGCGCGCCAGGGCTGACAAGGCCGAACCGACGTAGCCCGGTTCCAGCGGTAAAATAGCCCTTTCTCACGGCTCTTTGACGCCTTGCCGCTTTGCAAGGCGGCTTGGCTGCGTCTACACTTTTGCGATGAGATTCCTAAAGAGAGACTTGAAGAGAGACTTGGGGCCTCGTCGCTACGTCACCGCCATCGGACTTGCCGCCGCGATGGCTGCGCTGCCGATCTCCGCGCTTGCGCAGGACCAGCTTAATCCGGCCAAGAAAAAACCGCCGGAAGCGCCGGCCAAGCTCCCCAACGTTCCCGCCGACCGGTCCAAAGGACTCGATTTCCTGTTCGGCGCGCTCAAGGCCGCGCCGGACGAGATCAGCGCCAAACATGTCGAGGCCCGGATCTGGGCGCTCTGGATGCAGACGCCAAGTGACACCGCGGCGCTGTTGATGGCGCGCGCCAAGGTCGCGACGGACGAACAGCAGCCTCAGGTCGCGATCAAACTGCTCGATGCCGTGATCAAGCTGCGCCCCGACTATGTCGAGGCCTGGAACCGGCGGGCCACGCTCTATTATCTCAAGAACGACTACGGCCACGCGCTGGCCGATATCGGACAGGTGTTGATCCGCGAGCCCCGTCATTTCGGTGCGCTCGCGGGGCTCGGCATGATCATGCAGGACCTTGGCGACGACAAGCGGGCGCTTGATGCCTTCCGCAAGGCGCTGGATATCAACCCGCATCTGGAAAAGGTGCCCGAACTCGTCAAGCAACTCAGTGAAAAGGTCGAAGGCCGCGATATCTAGAGCGCGACGAGATCAGGCTGAATCGTCATCGCGCTTCTGGATTTGCTGTTTGAGCAGGTCTGTTCGGAAAACCGCTGCACGCTTTTCCGGGTGATGCTTTAGCCGCGCCGCGTTAACCTGCCGCATAGCCATTGATTGTCAGCGGCGCTGTTTCCCGCTAGCCAATGAACCTCTCGGTCTCCACAGGGAGCCAAGCCATGACACGCGTGATGCTGGCGGCGGGCCTGATGGTCGCGTCTGCGACGGCTGCCTACGCCGATAACATGTTCTGGGTGGTCGGAAGCCACGCCACCAGCAAATGTGAGATCGTCACCCGCAATCCGGTCGTGGATGGCGGCAACATCTGGTTCGCGGACGGCCCTTACAGGTCGCAAAGCGATGCGAAGCTGGCCCGCTCGACCATCAATGCCTGTCCACCGGAAAAAGAGGAGCCCACGCCTCAGCAGGACTCCGCCGGGAAGTGAACCGTGGCCATTCAGATCATGATCCGATTAGACGGAATCGGATCATGATCTCATCTCTTTGTTTGAGCATGATGTTTTCGGAAAACCGGCTTCCACTTTTCCGGATCATGCTCTAGTGCAGAACGTTATTGCGCCGCTCCGTCAGACCGCTGTGAGCGGCCGCGGCGTAGAGCTGCGCCAGCTCTGCCTCCAGGTGCTCGTTGACCAGCAGCAAGGCTCTGACCGCACCGCGGAGATCGCCGTTGCAGTTAGCCACGATCTCGTCGATGGTGGCGTCGCTCGATCGGAAACTCATGAATACTCCCTCCCATTTGCCTGAGAACCAATCACCGGCGCGGATTTGGTGTTCCTGTGGATGACGTGGAAAATGCGTGGCGGTGATCGTCTCGAATGGTCTGCGCCCGCCGTCAGAAATAGTGCCGACCATGGTTATAAAAAGGCCGACGACGCCTGTATGACGGGGCACTGAAACGAGACGCCCAGATGCGTTCGCCGCGAAGCCGGCTCCGCTTCGCCGCGGCGTTGGCCTGCAGCGCGGATGGTCCGGATAAGCTCAATGATATCAATAGTTGTTATCGGAGCGCTGTTGCTATTGGCGCTGTTCACACAGGCCGGCGTATGGCTCCTGCAGCAGACTTATCCACAGCGCGGGACGATAGTGGATGTCGGGGACGCGCGGCTGAATGTGCTCGATCTGGGGCCGCGCGAGGCGTCCGCGCCTCCGATCGTGATGGTTCATGGCGCGAGCTCGAACCTCGAAGTGATGCGCCGCCCGCTCGGCGACCTCCTGGCAAGGCGCCACCGCGTGCTCCTGATCGATCGTCCCGGGCACGGCTGGAGCAGCCGCGCCCGCGCCGCCGACTCGACCCCGGCGATCCAGGCCCGGATGATCGGACAGGCGCTGAAGAAAATGGGAATCGGCCGCGTCATCCTGGTCGTGCATTCCTGGAGCGGCGCGTTGGGCGCGCGGATGGCGCTGGACGCGCCTGAGCGGCTCGCCGGCCTCGTCATGCTGGCGCCGGTGACGCATCCCTGGCGCGGCGGCGTCGGCTGGTACAACAGGATGGTCACGACGCCGCTGATCGGGCCGCTGCTTGCCTACACGATCACCCTGCCGCTGGGCCTGTTCCTGACCGGCCCAGGTGCGCGCAATGTGTTTCTGCCCCAGGCGATGCCGGGCGGATTTATCAGGGACACGGCGATACCGCTGCTGCTGCGGCCGCGCGAATTCCTGGCCAATGCGCGCGACCTCATCACGTTGAAGGCGGCGGTCATCGAGCAAATGCCGCGCTACGGCGATATCGAGGTGCCGATCACGGTGATATCGGGCGACGTCGACAAGACGGTATCCACCGATATTCATTCGCGCGCCTTCGCCCGTGCGGTGCCGCATACGCGATTGATCGTGCTGGACGGCGTCGGCCACATGGTGCAGCAGGCGGCGCCCGATGTCGTGATGGCCGAGGTGGAGGCGATGATCGAGCAGGTCGGATCCAAATCGTAGGGTGGGCGAGAGCGCGGGCAGCGCCGTGCCCGCCGAGCTTAGTTCTTGCGCCAACAAAAAAGCCCCGGGCGCGCTCGGGGCTTTTGGTTTGGACGAAGCCGACGTTACTGCTTCTGCTTTCCGTCCTTGTCGAAGGATGAAAGATAGGCCCAGAGGTTCTCGGCTTCCTTCTCGTTCTTGATCCCCGCGAAGGTCATCTTGGTGCCCGGAATCTTCGCCTTGGGGTCCTTGATGTACTCGAGGAAGGTCTCCTTGCTCCAGGTGATGCCAGAGTTCTTGTTCGCGTCGGAGTAATTGTAATCCGGTGCGGTGCCGGTCTTGCGGCCGTCGAGCCCGTTGAGCTCCGGTCCGACCTTGTTCTTGGCGCCTTCACCGATCGAGTGGCACGGCAAGCACTTGTTGAATGAGGTCTTGCCGGCCGCGGCGTCCTGCGCCAGCGCCGCCGAGGCGGTCGCTGCCGACGCGATGACCACCAAAGCACTCGAGGTCAATTTCTTCATGGCATGGGCTCTTTGAGGTTTCCAGGAGGGTTATAGGGGGAGGATTTCCGCGCGCCCTTCTTGCATAGGGGCGATGGTCGCGACAAGTCCGTCAAACCGCATCGCGACTCATCCTTAGGGCGGACTGTGAGCAGTTGCAGCATTCGCAGCGTTTCGTGGCCTGTTCAAGGCGGCACGGATATGCTTGATTCAGTGAGCTAAATTTCAACGCGCGGAGAGTTCGATGTCCATCATGATGCCGCAACCGGATGCCGCGATCATCGCAAGGCGCGATGAGATCGTGGCGAGCTTGCGCGCGATCGTGCCCGGCGAAGGCGTGATCTCCTCCGCACCCGAGATGCTGCCTTACGAGTCCGATGGCCTAATGGCGTACCGGCAGCCCCCAATGGTGGTGGTGCTGCCCGAGACCACCGAGCAGGTGTCGCGCGTGCTGAAATATTGTCACGAACAGGGCATCAAGGTGGTGCCGCGCGGCTCCGGCACCTCGCTCTCCGGTGGCGCGCTGCCGCTTGCCGATGGCGTGCTGTTGGGCTTGGGCAAATTCAAGCGCATCCGCGAGATCGATTTCGATAACCGCGTGGTGGTAACGGAGCCCGGCGTCACCAATCTCGCGATCAGCCAGGCGGTCGCGCATGCCGGCTTCTACTACGCACCCGATCCGTCCTCGCAGATCGCCTGCTCGATCGGCGGCAATATCGCGGAAAATTCCGGCGGCGTGCATTGCCTGAAATACGGCATGACCACCAACAACGTGCTTGGTTGCGAGATCGTCCTGATGACGGGCGAAGTCCTGCGCATCGGCGGCAAGGCGGCCGAGAATGCCGGCTACGACGTGATGGGCATCATCACCGGCTCCGAAGGCCTGCTCGGGGTCGTCACCGAGGTCACCGTGCGCATCCTGCAGAAGCCGGAGACGGCGCGCGCGCTGATGGTCGGCTTCGCGCAAGTGGAGGCGGCCGGCGAATGCGTGGCGCGGATCATCGGTGCCGGAATCATCCCGGGCGGCATGGAAATGATGGACAAGCCCGCGATTCACGCCGCCGAGGCCTTTGTCCATGCCGGCTATCCGCTCGACGTCGAAGCGCTCCTCATCATCGAGCTCGATGGTCCCGCGATCGAGGTCGACGAGCTGATCAAGCGAGTGGAGGCGATCGCGGTCGGTTGCGGCTCGACCTCTTGCCGGATTTCAAATTCGGAGGCCGAACGCAACCTGTTCTGGGCCGGCCGCAAGGCGGCGTTCCCTGCCGTGGGACGGATCTCGCCCGACTATCTCTGCATGGACGGCACCATCCCGCGCGGCAAGCTGCCGCAGGCGCTTTCGCGCATCCGCGACCTCTCGGCGAAATACGGTCTGCAGGTGGCCAACGTCTTTCATGCCGGCGATGGCAATCTGCATCCGTTGATCCTGTACGATGCCAACCAGCCTGGCGAGATGGAGCGCGCCGAAGCCTTTGGCGCCGACATCCTGCGGGCTTGCGTCGAGCTCGGCGGCGTGCTCACAGGCGAGCACGGGGTCGGCATCGAAAAGCGCGACCTGATGGGCGAGATGTTTTCGGAAGTCGACCTCAACCAGCAGCAGCGGCTCAAATGCGCTTTCGACGCGCAGGGTCTGCTCAATCCGGGAAAAGTATTCCCGACCCTGCACCGCTGCGCCGAGCTTGGCCGCATGCATGTGCATGGCGGCAAGCTGGCGTTTCCCGATATTCCGCGGTTCTGAGTTAACAGCGTCATAAGCGGCTCTATCCCCTCATCCCGAGGAGCTTGCGCGAGCCAAGCATCTTCGAAGGATGAGGCCGGCATCGGGCCTCGTGGTTCTCCAGGCAATGCGCAGCATCGTCCGGAGACGGCGCATTCACGCCTCCTCACCACGAGGGTTTACCGACGCACTAAGACTAGTCGACTTCATATCTTCACAATCGGGACGAGGCCATCGGTGCCCTCCGACCACGCCCTCAATGCGCGGGCTCGGCGTGCTGGGTCTGTGCGCCCTTGACATCAGGATAGAACTGCGGCGCTTCACGGCGATCGAAGCGGCCATAGTCGCGGACGATGCGAATGCGGCGATGGCGCAGTTTCTCGATGCCATTGATATTGGTCGGTGACCAGGCGCTGGCGGCCTCGGCGTCCTTCCATCCGACCAGCAGCGCGAGCTTGCCCGGATTGTAGATGCTTTCGAAGATGTCATATTCAACGACGGCGGCGCCTTTCAGGTCGAGCCCGAGATGGGCGGGCAAGAGATCGGTTTGCGCCGCGAAGGTTGCGTCCTTGGCCGGCGTGATCTCCGTGAGCGTCGCGACCTTTGCGAGGCCGATCTCCGTCTGGTCGAAGCGCAGCTCCTGGATCCCAGATTGCGGCGGCGGATTGCTGTCGAAAGTCACTTCGCCGACGCGCAAATGATAGTCCTCGAAAATCTCGAAGCGGCCCTTCTCCTGGACCATGTGGTGCTCGCCCTGCGTGCGCCAGCGCACGACGGATTTTTCATCGCGCCAGGTCGAGTGCGACAACACCCAGCCGGGCCTGCGGCGGCTCTCGAATCGTTCGTTGTCGATGAAGCCGTCGATCGACTCCAGGATCGGCTTTAAGTGTTTCGCGAGCTCTAGATATCCGTCCTTCTGGCCCTTGGCGGGGAGGACTTCGAAAATCACGGAAAACATTGTCGTCTCCTTTTCTTCTGTTTCAGGAGGGGACCGGTTCTTCGGTTTCAGGAGGGACCGGCGCGACATCCTCGCCGCGCAGGAAGTCGATGCTCTCGCGCCAAAGCGTCGGTCGCATCGCTTCCAGATGCATCAGATGGGTGCCCCGGCTGATCTTGATATCGCGTTTGACCGGGCTCTGCGTGAAGGCATTGAACAGCCAGCGGGCATCGTCATCAAGCATCAATCCGTCCCATTCGCCACGAATGATCGCAACGGGCGCGCGCACCTGCGAGGGATCGTAGGCAAGCTGGCCATGCCACGCCTTGATGATCTCGCTGAACGGACCGAGCGGCGTCTTCACGCCCGCGGGGTCGCGGGAGCGGCTCATCGGATCGCTGTCGAGATAGCGCTCGCCCCACTCCTCGAAGTGGCGGCGGGATAACACTGGCGGCTCATGGGCGGGCACGTCCTCGATGAAGCGATTCCATTGATCCTCGCGGGTCACGATGCGCCAGGCCGGAAAGCGGGGCGGGGTCTCATAGCGGCGCGGACCACGCTGCGCGATCGGCGCAAACATCACGATACGCTCGACCAGCGCCGGGTGGACGCCCGCGAACAGGGCGGCCGGCATCGAGCCCCAGGAGTGCGAGATCAGCGATAGCCGGCCAATGTCCTGATGGGCGAGGATGAAGCGCGCCGCCGCTTCGAGCTGCCTTGCGGCGTCTTCCGCCACACAGAGGGGAGGGTTGTCGGACGGCGGCCGATCCATCTCCGGATAGCTGTCGGAGTGACCGAAACCATAGAAGTCGAGACCCCAGACGTCGAAGCCCGCGGCATTCAGCGCGTCGCGCCAGGATCGACCATCGAAGCGATGCGCGATCGACAGGGCCGACGGAAAGGTTGCGCCGTGAACATAGAGCACTGCGCGCCGCGGCTGAAATTGCGTGCTCGCTGCCGGCAGGAACCGCAGGAAGAGCGACAACCCCTCGCGCGGGCCCCGAATGCGGAAATGCTGTTCACGCGGGTCAAGTTTCGGCGCATCCGTCATCTGGATCTTCTCTCCTTTGCGTGGTTCGTCTGCGCTCGTCGGCCCAACTCGCAAGACGAAGTATCGGTTTCTCGCTACGCTTCGACGGTGGTCGAAGTGCGAAGACAGGTCGGCACAGGTGGTTTATCGGGTTCCGCGACAAGCGAGAGGGCTCAAGCCGCGCCCCAAGCCAAGGCGATCATGGCCAGCCCTCTCTATTTCGTCTATTTCGAGCCCCCGGACGTTCGATATCCCAGGACTTACGTTAGCCTCACAGCAGCGCGTATTGCGTGCGTTCGCGTCTTGTCAGCAGCGGAAGTGCCTGACCCGCAATATACGATTTGAAGTGCGGGCTTTCCTGGTGAGCCTTTAAGGCGGCTTCATCGCGGAACAATTCGTAGAACAGGAACTGCGCCGGGTTGTCCTTGGCCCTGCTGATCAGGAACAGTTTTGCCCCAGGCTCAGCCTGTGCCTGCGGGAGGAAACGGTCCAGAATCTCGGCGACCTTGTCCGCCTGATCCTCCTTTGCTTCCCATTGTGCGACCACCAGCACCCCGCCGTCGCTGACGGCCTCGCTGATGGTTCTGTCCTCGATTGCATATCGATCCATGGCGGTTTCTCCTGTTGATCCGTCCCGGACGGTTACAGGCCGAATGGCCCGTTCCGGCGGATACAATTCGATATATGGCGAATTATCATCGAAGATGATTCGATGCCGATCGAAGTAATGGTGCGGCGTCCCCGGGAGGCGGGCGACCCGAGCGGCCGAGCCTTCCATTTGATTTCGGCGGAGAATTTCGCTACGCGCTTAGGCCGTGGACACGCTGAAAATAAGAGACGCCAAGGACGTCGAAGATGCGGTGCGCGCGGCGATTGCCGGCGAGCAGCCGCTGGAAATCATCGGCCATGGCTCCAAGCGGCTGATCGGGCAGGCGATGGCTACCAATGCGGTGCTCGACCTGTCACCACTCAATGCCGTGACCTCCTATGAGCCGAACGAGCTGATCATCACAATCCAGGCCGGCGCGCCGCTTTCGGATGTCATGTCGCTGCTCGATTCCAAGAGCCAGCAATTCGCCTTCGAGCCGGTCAATACCGCCTTTCTGCTGGGAACGCCGGAACGTGGAACCATTGGAGGCATGATCGGTGCCGGACTTGCGGGGCCGCGCCGCATCAAGGCCGGCGGCGTGCGCGACCACCTGCTGGGCGCGCATGCCGTGTCCGGCTTCGGCGACAGCTTCAAGACCGGCGGCAAAGTAGTGAAGAACGTCACCGGCTACGATCTCTGCAAGCTGCTTGCGGGCTCCTGGGGCACGCTCGCGGTCATGACCGAGGTAACCTTGAAGGTTATGCCGCGGCCGGAGGCCGAGCGCACGCTGGTGCTGCGCGCGCTTGACGATCTCGGGGCAAATCGCGCGATGACGACGGCGCTGGGCTCGCCCTTTGACGTCTCGGCGGCGGCACATCTGCCCGCCTCGGCGCTGCGCGGCGAGGCGCCAGGCCTTAATGGCGTCGGCTCGCCCAAGGAGGCCGTGACCTTGCTGCGGCTCGAAGGCATCCTGGTCTCGGCCAGTCATCGTGCGAGGTCCCTTGCCGACGCGCTGAAGCCGTTCGGAACGGCGCAGATCCTGGAGGATGAGGCCTCCGCGGAGGTCTGGAATTCCATCCGCGACGTGCGCCCCTTCGCCGCAAACGGGCCGCTTGGGGTGTGGCCGGTCTGGCGGATCGTCTGCCCGCCGGCTTCCGGTGGCGCGCTTGGCCAGGCGCTTGCCCGCGAGACCGGGGGCGAGGTCATCTACGATTGGGGCGGGGGCCTGATCTGGGCGGCCTTGCCGCCCAAGCCGGACGCGCAGGCCGCGGTGGTGCGTCGGCGCGCCGAGGCGGGCGGCGGGCACGCGACCCTGATCCGCGGGTCCGAGCAGGTCCGTCGCGCGATCGACGTGTTCCACCCGCAACCATCAGGGCTTGCGAGTTTGAGCGAGCGGATCCGCAACAGCTTCGATCCGAAGCGCATCTTCAATCGCGGCCGGCTCACGCGGGAGGGCGCATGAAAACCGAGTTCAGCCTTGCCCAGCTCGCCGATCCCGATGTCGCGGAAGCCGACAAGATCCTGCGGGCCTGCGTGCATTGCGGCTTCTGCACCGCGACCTGCCCGACCTACGTGCTGCTCGGGGACGAGCTCGATAGCCCGCGCGGGCGAATCTACCTGATCCGCGAGATGCTGGAGAAGGAGAAGCCGCCGACCCACGAGGTGGTCAAGCACATCGACCGTTGCCTCTCCTGCCTTGCCTGCATGACCACCTGTCCGTCGGGGGTGCACTACATGCATCTGGTCGACCAGGCGCGGGTGCGAATCGAAAAGCAGTACAAGCGGCCGCTGACCGAGCGGCTGCTGCGCGAGGTGCTTGGCTTCGTGCTGCCCCGGCCCGCCGCCTTCCGCGCCGCCACTCGGCTGGGACGGCTCGCACGTCCGCTTCTGGCGCTGTTGCCGGCCCCCAAAGGACGCCAGGCGAACCCGACCTTGCTGCGTCGCATCAGGGCGATGCTGGCGCTCTCGCCGAGCCATCTGCCGGCGCCGGGACCGGCCGCAGGCAGCGTATTTCCGGCCCAAGGAGAGAAGCGCGGACGCGTCGCGCTGCTGCAGGGCTGCGCGCAACAGGTGCTGGCACCGCGAATCAACCAGGCCGCCATCAATGTTTTGACCCGCCACGGCATTGAAGTCGTGCTGGTCGCCGACGAACAATGCTGCGGCGCGCTGACCCATCACATGGGCCGCGACGACGATGCATTGGCGCGGGCGCGCGCCAATGTCGCGGCCTGGACCGCCGAGGCCGAGCGCGGCGGGCTCGATGCCATCGTGATCACGACCTCCGGATGCGGCACGGTGATCAAGGACTATGGGCATATGCTGCGCACCGATCGCGATTTTGCCGCGCCTGCCGCGAAGGTCTCGGCGCTCGCCAAGGACATCACCGAGTATCTTGCCGGCCTTGAGCTCAGGCCTTGCCAGCAACAAAGCGGCGTCGTCGTCGCCTATCACTCGGCATGTTCGCTGCAGCATGGACAGAAAATCACAGCTCTTCCGAAAGATTTGCTTTCCAAGAATGGATTCGTGGTGAAAGATGTGCCTGAGAGCCATTTGTGTTGCGGCTCGGCGGGGACTTACAACATTCTCCAGCCTGACATTGCGAGCCAACTGCGTGATCGCAAGATCGCCAACATCGCAAGCGTCAAGCCGGACATGATTGCGGCGGGCAATATTGGGTGCATGGTGCAGATTGCCGGCGGCACGTCAGTTCCTGTCGTCCACACCATTGAGCTTCTCGATTGGGCGACAGGCGGTCCCCGGCCAGGATCGGAATGATCGAATTGGCCCGGCCAAAGATGCGGACGACTTGAAGCGCCCGATTGCACATTGATCGGCGGCAATAGGAGGACCACGATGGCTAAAGGGAAAAAGGCCAAGAAGGGTAAGAAGGCGAAAAAGAAGAAGGTTGTAGCTGCGAAGGCGGCGAAGAGGGCTTCGAAGAAGTCGGCGAAAAAGGCGAAGTCGGCAAAGAAAGCCGCGGCAAAGAAGGCGGCGCCGAAGAAATCCGCCAAGAAGGCTGCAAAGAAAGCTGCTCCGAAGAAGAGCGCGGCCAAGAAGAGATCGGCTGCTCCGAAGCCTGCTCCTGCCCCGGCTCCCGAGTCGGAAGAGCCGGCCCCGAGCTGGGCCACGCCGAGCCAAAGCCCCGCGCAATCATGGGGCGACGGTGCTTCGACGGGTGGAGAGGACCAGGGCCAATAGCTGCAGTCGCTCGCAGCGCCCGACGCACGTATGCCGGAGCGCGAGGTGCTTCAGTCGAATCGCCGTCGCGCTCCGGGTCTTGCGAGATCCTGTCTTGCGAGATTGAGCCGATTTTTTTTCGAAAGGGCCAGGTGCGGTCAATCGGATCGGCTCAACTCAGGCGCGAGCCGGCATTTGAGCTCAGGCTTTGCGATGCAACTTGCGATCCCGGGGCCGCGGTCTTCGCCGCGGCCTTTTCACTTGTCCGATAGCTCTTCTCACCTTGCGCATGATTCGCGATGGCTGATTCGCAGCGGCGAATGCGAGTGGCTTGTCCGGGCTGAGGCGCGATCGATCTCCGTGATTTTCCGGACGGTGACGCTCAAAGCTGTTGTCGGAATGCCACACATGAAAACAACCTGCGCTAGATTCAGCGGAACGCCTAAAAAGTCGGCAGATGCTTGCGTTTTTGGCTTCACGGTAAAGATGCTCCGTTCCACAGTGCCGAGCACTGAGATTTTGGGCCGCAGCCGGATACCGCTTGCCCCCGGGGGGCGCCGCCAAGGTCGGGCTGAACTTGGACTGTGATGGGGATTGTCATGAAGAAAGTCGCTTTGTTAGCAACGGCGCTAGCAATGGTTTCCGGCTCGGCCTTCGCGGCCGATTTGCCAACGAAGGCGCTCAAGGCGCCGCCGCCGCCGGCATTTGAACCATGGGACATTGCTTTCGGCAGTGCCATCATGAACGACTACATTTTCCGCGGTATCACCCAGTCGAACCACCAGGCCTCCGTGGCGGCCTATTTCGAGCCCCGGTACAACGTGAACAAGGACCTGCAGCTCTACTTGGGCGTGTCGGGTGAGAGCATCTCGTTCCCGAACCGCGCGGCGGCCGAAATCGATGTCTATGGCGGTATCCGTCCGACCTTCGGCATCTTCGCCTTCGACTTCGGCGTGTGGGGCTACCTCTATCCGGGTGGACAGTGCTTCAACGCCGGCGCTTTCCCAGGCTCGGGCATCCCGGGCTCCGAGCTGAACTGCGTGCTCAACGGCAGTCTGCCGAACGGCAACGTCGCCAAGCGCGATGCGAGCTTCTTCGAAGGCTACGGCAAGCTGAATATCGCCATCAACGACCAGTGGTCGGTAGGCTTCAACGAGTACTACTCGCCCAACTTCCTCAACTTGGGCGCCTGGGGCAACTACTCCTCGGTGACCGCCAAGTGGACCGCGCCGGGCACGATCTTCGGCAGCAGCGGCGTCGGCATGTACGTCTCCGGCGAGTTCGGCCGCCAGTGGCTCGGAACGTCGGACGCCTTCTATGGTGTGACCAGCGTGCTGGCCAATTACTCCGCCGGTATTCCTGAGCCCAGCTACAACACCTGGAACGTCGGCGTCGGCTTCACCTGGAAGGTGTTTACGCTGGATCTGCGCTACTACGACACCGACCTGTCGAAGGCTTCCTGCAACGCCTTCACCAGCGACTTCCAGACCAAGGACTTCAACCCGGCCTTCATCACCGCGATCAATCCGGGTGGCTTCGGCTCCAACTGGTGCGGCGCGGCCGGCGTGGCCAAGCTCTCCGCCGACCTGACGGCGATCACCAACCTAAAGTAAGCTTTCACCGAAAGATTGTGGAAGGGGCGGCAGAGAGATCTGCCGCCCCTTTGCTTTCCTCGTTTGACTGGCCCCGGAGATGCGCGCGCCGCAGCCTTGACTTCGGCCGCGCGGTGAGGGGGCTATTCGGCCAAAGAGGGCTTCACTTCTTCCTTGCTTGGGCTTTGCAGCGCGTACCTGTCGCCCTCGCGGGTCAGCACCACGTTGCGCTCGTGGAATGCCGCAAGCGTGGAGCGGTGGCCGATCGAGACGATCGTGGTCGCCGGCAAGCGCTCCTCCAGCATCCGGTAGAGCCGTGCCTCGGCGGCTTCGTCGAGGGAAGCCGTCGCCTCGTCCAGGAACAGGTATTGCGGCGCGTGCAGCAGCGCCCGCGCCAACCCCAGCCGCTGCTGCTCGCCGAGCGAGAGCATCCGATTCCAGTGTTCCTCCTCGTCCAAGCGCGGCTCGAGCTTTGAAAGGCCGACCGCGGCCAAGATATCGGTGATCTGCTCGGTGCTGAACTCGCCCGGCTGTGCCGGGTAGACGATCGCGGCCCGAAGCGTGCCGACAGGGAAATACGGCCGCTGCGGCAGCATCATGAGACTCGCATGCGCCGGGACTGCAATCGAGCCGCTGCCGAACGGCCAGACACCGGCAATGGCGCGGAACAGGGTCGACTTGCCGGCGCCCGAGGGCCCGGTCACCAGCGTGCGCTCGTTCGCTGCGATGCTGAAGCTGTCAGCCGAGATCAGCGGCAGGCCGTTCGGCAGGCGGACCATCAGTTGTGCCACGTCGATCGTATCGCTGCCCGACGGGACCACGTCGATCGAGGGCGGCCTAGACGGCAGCGTTGCTGCGCTCTCGATCGACATTTCGAAGCCGTCGAGACGGGCGACCACGGCACGCCATTCGGCCAGCGAGCGGTAGATCGATACGAAGAACGACAGTGCTTTCTGCACGCTGCCGAAGGCGGAGGCCGTCTGCATCAGGCCACCGAGCTGAATCTTCTCGGCGAAATAGGCTGGTGCAACGAGCACGTAGGGGAAGATTACCGCGGCCTGCGAGTAGCTCGTAGTGAAGGCCGTGAGCCGTTTGGTGCGGCTCATGATCTGGTACCAGTTGTGGACGACGCGTCCGAAGCGCTCCGACAGCCGTTCGCGCTCGGCGCCCTCGCCACGCAACAACGCGATTTGTTCGGAGTTTTCGCGTACCCGTACCAGGTTGAAGCGGAAGTCGGCCTCATAGCGTTGCTGTTCGAACGAGAGGTTCACCAGCGGGGAGCCGATCCATTGCGTCAGCGCCGTGCCGAACACGGCGTAGATCAGCGCGCACCACACGAGATAGCCGGGAATCGCCCAGTCCTGGCCGGCCAAATGCAAGGGCGCCGCGTTCGACAGGCCCCACAGAATGACGACGAACGAGGCGAGCGTCACGACCGCGCTGAGCAGGCCCACGACGATGCCGATGGTCTGCTCGACGAACATCTTCACGTCGTCGGAAATACGCTGGTCCGGGTTGTCAGCGGCATCGCCGGTGAGTTGCATGCGATAGTGATTGGCCTCGTGCAGCCATCTGCCAAGATAGCGGCTGGTCATCCAGCGCCGCCAGCGGATCTGGAGCCATTGATTGAGATAGAGCTGATAGATCGAGAGGGCGACGTTGAGCGAGGCGAGAACGATGAAGAAGCCGATCTCCCAGACGAAGCCATTCCAGTTCCGTTCCTGAAGATCGTTATAAAATCTATTGTACCATTGGTTCAGCACCACATCGATTGCCACCAGCGAGAGTTCGATCGCAATCACGGCTACGAGCAGCGTAAGACCGGCCAGCTTGTCCTCGGAGCGGAAATAGGGGGCGGCGATGCGCCACACGATCGCAAGTGTCGAGCGGATTTTCTTCACAGATCAGCATCTCCTGGGGTGCGGATTTAAGGACCTGAAAGACAGGCTGAATTCGGCCCAACGGGGCTCTGCCTAGACTAAAGTCGTAAGTATCGCGGTTCGCGTTGGCTTGTCCGGGCCTTGGAGTCAACCCTAGCATGGCCTTCACGGCGAGGGGTGGCGCGCCTTCATATTTCGCGAGCTTTTGAGCAGAGTTTGGCCGTGTGCCGAATTCTTAAGCTCACGTCGCACATTACCAAGGCCCTCCGCAAACCACGCCAGGCCGCCCGGTCCGTCCACGCCGGCCGGGCGCTCATAGTGGCGTGGGGAGGAAGCGCAATGTTCAAGCAAATTCTCGATCCTACCGGCAATATGTTCATCACTTGGCTCGTCGCCTTGGTTCCCGTCGCGGCGCTGCTCTTCATGCTGGCGGCGCTTCGCTGGTCGGCCTGGATTGCGACGCTCGTCGGTTCGCTTATTACGCTTGCGCTCGGGCTCTGGGTCTGGCGCATGCCCCTCGATGAGGGCATCCGCGCCTATCTCTACGGCGCCGCGACAGGTGTATGGAACGTCAACTGGATCACGTTCTGGGGCGTGATGCTCTTCAACACGCTGGTCGTCACCGGCACGTTCGACAAGCTGCGACGTTGGCTGATCGCGCAGGCAACGCAGGATATCCGCGTGCAAACCATCCTGTTTGCCTGGGCATTCGGCGCGCTCCTGGAGGGCCTTGTCGGCTTCGGTTATCCATGGGCATTTGTCGCGCCAATCCTGATCGCCCTCGGCATTCCCGATCTCGATGCGATCCGGGTTGCAGCCATTGCTAACAACGCACCTGTCTCCTACGGGGCACTCGGTGCACCGATCATCGCGCTCGCGGCCGTCACTGGTTATCCATTGCTCGCGCTGTCTGCTTCGATCAGCAAGATCGTCGCGATCCTGGCGCTGCTGCCGCCGTGGATCCTGCTTTATCTCGTATCGGGCAAGAAAGGCATGTGGGAGGCATGGCCGCTGGCCGTGGTCGGGTCGCTCGCCTATATCGCCGGCCAATTGCCTGTCGGCTCCTATCTCGGTCCCTATCTGCCTGACGTGGCGGGGGCGATCGTGTGCTTTGTTTGCCTGTTGCTCCTGCTCAAGGTCTGGCAGCCCAGTCAGATGCGAGGCTATGGCGGTGCGCCGTTGACGAGCACTGGCACGGGGGCCGGCCATGGTCTTTCCGGCGGCGACGTCGTTCAGGCCTGGCTGCCGATCGCCGTGCTGATCATCATCGTGGTCGCCTGGACAGGCCCGTGGTCCAAGCTGCCAAGCATCGTGCTGTTCCACACGCAGGTCACCGCGGCATCCTCGATCGCCGAGGGAGCGACGATCGCGGCGATCTTCAACTGGACGCCGTTTGTCGGGGGCTCGGCCATCCTTGCATCATGGATTGTCGTCGCACTGCTGCTGCGCGTGAACAGACAGCAGCTTGCCGAAATCTGGAACAAGACCTGGACGCAGATGTGGGGCGCCTTGCTTGTGGGCGTGTTTATCTTCGGCCTGGCCTATGTGTACAATTTTTCCGGCATGGCGGCTTCGCTCGCGAAGGCGTTCTCGTCTATCGGCTCCGCTTTCATCGTCGTCGCTCCGATTCTCGGGTTTATCGGCGTCGCTCTGTCAGGCAGCAACACGTCCACCAATGCGATGTTCGGCAAGTTCCAGGCGCTGGTCGGGCAGATCCTGGGCTTTCCGCCGCTGCTGCTGCCGACCGTCAACTCCGTTGGCTCGGAGATCGGCAAGCCGATCGCGCCACAAACCGCGAGCGTCGGCGTGTCGACCACACGCTTCGTGCGCAATGAAGGTGAAGTCATCAGGCACAATTTTATGTGGACTCTGGTGCTGCTCTGTTACCTGATCGTGATCAGCGTCGCCTGCTATCTTTTCTTCCCAGGCATCGCCAAGCTCTGAGGCGTCAGGGCGTCGTTGCGAGCACAAGCGACGAATGTCGTAACAACAATCCCCGCGGTGCCGCCGGTGCCGCGGGGATCTGTTTGTTGGGTTTCGCTTTTTGAAGCCTGTTCAACGCCTCATCCATCCAATAGAAGGGCGCAATCTCTCATGCGTCGTTCGGGGGCGCGCAAAGCGCGAACCTGATGCCCAATCGCGCATCGGGGAACCTCGAGATTGCGGGTTCGCTCGCGTTTTGCGGGCGCGCCGGAATGACCAAGCATAGCGGAAAGGATTCGCGAGGTCGTATGGTTTTGGTGAAGTCAGCTCTTGTCCAAGCGAGCGCGGCGTTGGCCCTGCTCGCGTCCACAGCAACTCTTGTCTCGGCGCGCGCTGACAACAGCTTTCCCTTCGGAATGGAAATGCAACTCGATGCGTTGCCTCAGCCCGGCTCGAAACGGATTCCCGATCTCGATATCGGCGACAATGGCGAAACCGTTCTCGAATTGTGGTGCAAGGGCGGCAAGGGCCAGTTCTCGATCGCCGGCAACACCGTGATCTTCGTCGCCGGCGCGATGCAGGATCGTGCCTGCCCACCCGATCGCGCTCAGGCCGACGATGAGCTGATCGCCGCCTTGAGCCAGGTCACCAATTGGAAGCGCGAGGGCGACCTGGTGTCCTTCATCGGCCCGAAAACGCTGCGCTTCCGGATCAACACGAATTGAGATGTGGCTGGATACGGATCGGTTTGAGATTTCGTTGCGATCACGCCTCAGCCGCCTCGCCTATTTCCACGTCGATTTATCGGCATCCCAGCGTTGGCCCTTCAATTCCTTGGCCAGCGCTTCGATCGAGCCGGAATCGTCCTTTTGATCGCCTTCCTCCTCGCCGGAGGAATCGTCCGACAGGATGAGCTTGGCGCCGGCGTTTTCATCGTTGGTCGAGATCGCGGGAGTGCCGATCCACAGCATCAGCCGGTCCGACGCGCCGGGCCGGTCCGGCGCGACAAGGCCGACCACGTCGACCGTCTCGGTGAGGCCGAGGGCAGGATAGAGCTGGCTCGGCCGCTTGAAGCTCAGCTTCAGCTTGCCGGTGGTGCTGTTCCAGTTCGACGCGGAGAGCTTCGCCGCAAGCGTCTTCGAAAGGACATTGGCGATCGCATTTGCGAGCTTGTCCTTGTTCAGCTTGCCGCCGTCGCGCCAGTCCGCGGCGGAAATACGGATCGCACGATCCATCTCGACCATGCCGGTCGTCCATCCGGCGGCGGTCACGCCGGGAAAGGACCTGGCCTTCTCGATCAGGCCTGGCGCGCGCTCGGGGTCGACAGAAAGATTGATGGTCTGCTGACCCGCACGCATGGCGTCGCAGGTGACGGCGAGGCTGCTCACGCCGACCTCGACGTCCTGGCCTTTCAGGCTCTTTAAGAAATCCAGCGCCGCATCCAGCTTGACCCGCACCCCGACCGACTCCGGCGACACTTCGGTGAAGTCCTTCGGCTGCGGCGTGATGCCGTCGTCGGTGGACTGGCTGTCCTGGAACTCGCGCTCGCTGATGTCGGAATTGTCGGTCGAGGCGACCTCGGTCACATCTTGGCCGATGGCGATCTGGCCGCGGAATTCGAAGGTGTCGCCGGTCGGCCTGCGCGTCAGCTTGACCGTCACGGGCGCCTTATCCACGAGGCTCTGCGTCGTGCCCGACAGCGTCGGTCCGTTGACGGCAAGATTGACGACGAACCGGTCCTTGCGATCGGAATTCTTGTCCACGGGATAGCAGACGTCGAGCACGGCGGCGCTGACCGCCTTACCCTGCCGCGTCTCCTTCAGGATCGCGTCGGCATTGCCTTCCATCAGCCCGTCGATCGAAGTGAAATATCTGATCTCGTTCGCGCCGGGAGTGATCTTGGCGGGGAGCTTCGTATCCGCAAGAGCAATACCCGACCACGTGATCAATAGGCCGCTCAGGCCAAGCAATAGCGCGCGCATGTGACGTTCCTGTTCCATCGATTCCGGGCAGGTCAGCAGGTGATGTTTTAAGAGCGACGTGCCTAAAAAAGAAGGCCGCCCGCGGCCTTCGATTTCATTTTTTGGCAGGTCCGGGTCAGAAGCCCATGCCGCCCATTCCGCCCATGCCGCCACCGCCGGGCACGGCCGGCGCCGGCTCCTTCGGCAGTTCGGCAACCATGGCTTCCGTCGTCACCAGAAGGCCGGCGACGGAGGAGGCGTCCTGCAGCGCGGTGCGCACCACCTTGGCGGGATCGATGATGCCCTTGGCAACCAGGTCGACATAGTCCTCGGTCTGGGCGTCGAAGCCGAAGGTCTCGGACTTGTCCTCCAGAATCTTGCCGACCACGATCGAGCCTTCGAGGCCGGCGTTTTCGGAGATCTGACGGACCGGCGCTTCCAGGGCCTTGAGCACGATGTTGATGCCGGCCTGCACGTCGGGGTTATCGTTGTGGATGCGGCCGACCGCCTTCTTGGCGCGCAGCAGCGCCACGCCGCCGCCCGGGACGATGCCTTCCTGCACCGCCGCGCGGGTCGCGTTCAGCGCGTCCTCGACACGATCCTTCTTCTCCTTCACTTCGACCTCGGTGGCGCCGCCGACGCGGATCACCGCGACACCGCCCGCGAGCTTGGCAAGACGCTCCTGCAGCTTCTCACGGTCGTAATCGGAGGTGGTCTCCTCGATCTGCGCCTTGATCTGGGCGACGCGCGCCTCGATGTCGGGCTTCTTGCCGGCGCCGTTGACGATCGTGGTGTTCTCCTTGTCGATCACAACCTTGCGGGCGCGGCCGAGCATCTTGACGGTGACATTCTCAAGTTTCATGCCGAGCTCATCGGAGATGAGCTGGCCGCCAGTCAGGATCGCGATGTCTTCCAGCATGGCCTTGCGGCGATCGCCGAAGCCCGGCGCCTTGACCGCCGCGACCTTGAGGCCGCCGCGCAGGCGGTTGACCACGAGCGTAGCCAGTGCCTCGCCTTCGACGTCCTCGGCGATGATCACGAGCGGCTTGCCCGACTGCACCACCGCTTCCAGCACCGGCAGCATCGCCTGCAGGCCGGAGAGCTTCTTCTCGTGCAGCAGCACGTAGACGTCCTCCAGCTCCGCGGTCATCTTCTCGGCATTGGTGACGAAGTAGGGCGAGAGATAGCCGCGGTCGAATTTCATGCCCTCGACGATGTCGACCTCGGTCTCGAGCGACTTGTTCTCCTCGACCGTGATGACGCCCTCATTGCCGACCTTCTGCATCGCCTGCGCGATCATCTTGCCGATCGCCGCATCGCCGTTGGCGGAGATGGTGCCGACCTGGGCGACCTCGGAGGAGGAGGCAACCGGCTTGGCCCGCTTCTCAAGGTCCTTGACCACGGCCGCGACCGCGATGTCGATGCCGCGCTTCAGATCCATCGGGTTCATGCCGGCGGCCACCGACTTGCCGCCCTCGCGGACGATCGCTTGTGCCAGCACGGTCGCCGTGGTGGTGCCGTCGCCCGCGGTGTCGTTGGTCTTGGAGGCGACTTCGCGCAGCATCTGCGCGCCCATGTTCTCGAACTTATCCTCCAGCTCGATCTCCTTGGCGACAGTGACGCCGTCCTTGGTGATGCGGGGCGCGCCGAAGCTCTTCTCGATGACGACGTTACGGCCCTTCGGACCCAGCGTCACCTTGACGGCATTGGCGAGAATGTCGACGCCGCGCAGCATGCGCTCGCGGGCATCGCCGGCAAATTTTACGTCCTTGGCAGCCATTGGTTTGAACTCCTCAGTATTCGGAAGGTTTGTGCTTGCCGACACATCATTGCCGGGCCTGAACCCGCCTGCGAGGCCGAAGCCGTTTCGGCACGGCGTGGGCCCGGCAATGCAGCTTTCTTGAGAACGATGGATGCCCGGGTCCAGCCCGGGCATGATAAGTGGAAGGCGTAGATTTCGCGGACGTGAAGCTTAGGTCAGCACGCCCATGATGTCGGACTCCTTCATGATCAGGAGTTCCTCATTGTCGATCTTGACCTCGGTGCCCGACCATTTGCCGAACAGCACGCGATCGCCGACCTTGACGTCGATCGGAATCAGCTTGCCGGACTCGTCGCGTCCGCCGGGTCCCACCGCAATGATCTCGCCCTGGGAGGGCTTTTCCTTGGCGGTATCGGGAATGATGATCCCGCCTTTGGTCTTTTCCTCGGCGTCGATGCGTTTCACGACGACGCGGTCATGCAGCGGACGAAATTTGGATTTAGCCATGGCATTTCCCTTTGCAGGCTCGCTTTGCAGGTCAGGTTGATTCGCAGCTCAGGTCGGTTCGAAAGTGCAACAGTGACCGGCCGTCTCTTGCGCGCTTCGCTCGCGCTGTTTAGGCCGTATCGTTGGCAGTCGTGCTCTCGGAGTGCTAATTGTGCGCCCGAAATATGGCCTGGCGCCGATCCTGTCAAGCAAACGGCCTCAAGCCCTTCTTGACGACGAGTGAGGATATTGTTGAACGAGACCAATTCGGAACACGGAACGGTAGTGGTTGCTCCCACGGCGGTTTTAGGCTTGGTTGGTGGCGGGTGCGACCGCCATCCAGTTCGGGGGAATACCATGGTCAGTTTGGGGTGCGCGCGGCCGGTTCGAAACCTGTCGATCGTCGCGGCATTGTCGATATTTCTGGGAGCGTGCTCGAGCTTCAGCCTCGGCACCTCCACGCCGGGGCCCGCGCCTGAGCCGGGGGTTGAGCCGGAACTGCCGGCGTCCATCCGCCCCGACGAGTTGGTCGGCAAATGGGGGCTGGCGTCCTACCAGAATCCCAGTGACCGAGCCCGCACCGAGGCGCAGGCGAAGGCGCAGTGCAAGCAGCCCTATGTGATCGGCGCCGGCACCTCGGGCGGCGTGGTCATGCATCTGGCCGACCAGGCGACCCCGCAGGAACTGCGGCTGAAGGGCAGCCGCGGCGGCAAGAATTATATCGGCCCGGCCGGTCCGCCTGGCGGCGAGCAGGACCGCGAGGTCATTTCCTTCGACGGCCGCGTGCTGATCACGCGCTTCGTCGACGCGGACGCCGCCAACCGCTACGGCAACATGGTCTATGTCCGCTGCGCTCCGCGGGCTTGATTGGGTCCCATGGCACGTCATTCCGGGGCGATGCGACAGCATCGAACCCGGAATGGCGCGCCACAACCTCCAGATTCCGGGTTCGCTCGCGTCGCCAGCGCCCCGGAATGACGGCGCAAAAAAACGCCGGCACTGGGCCGGCGTTTTGTTTTGATTGCGATTTCGATCTTGCTCAGTCGAACAGGGCGTCGATATCGTCCTGAGAGGCGTGGCCAGCCTCGCCCTCGAGCTTCGGCCCGTTCAGCAATTTTTCATCCTCTGCCCGGGTGTCGATGATCGGCGGAGCATGCGCCTTGATGGCGTCGACGCCGCCCCAGATCTCCATCATCTCATTGATGTGGTGCTCGATGAACTTCATCGTGTTCATCACTTTATTGATGCGCTGTCCGGTCAGGTCCTGGAAGTTGCAGGCTTCGAAGATCGAGACCACGCGCTCCTGGATATCCTCGCTGAGAATCTTCTGCTGGTCCGGCGAGTTCACCTTGGCCAGCGCACTTGCCGCCTGGTCGATGAACTCGGCAGCCTCGAGGATCCGCTGCGTCGCCTGCTCGGTGCCGTTGGCGACCGCGCCGAGTTCGCCATTGACACGGGCCATCTCCTGGCCGTCAAAGCTCTTGCCGTGGATCGCGGCGATCTCGCGCTTGGTGCGACTGATGGCATCGTGGATCAGATCGAGCTCGACCTTGAGCTTCTCGCATTGCTCGATCTGCGCGCGGTAGGTTTCCAGCAAGGCCTGCGTCTCCGCCATTTCGCGCGAGGCCGTGTCTGCCAGCACCGAGGCGGCTGCGCTTTTGCTCGGGCCTGCCATCTGGGCGCGGATCGCGCGCAGTTCGGCCATGATTTCGCGGTGCATCGGACCGACGTCGCCGCCTTCGACTTCCTCGACTGTCGGCACGTCGATGCCGATAGCTTCTTCAATCCGATACCGCTTGCGATGAATAGCCATCACGGCTCCCCCAACCTTTCTTCCTCGCAAGTCTTATGCAGACGCTCTTTAACATCGGGTTCACGCCGGAACTTCTCGCAAAAGACGGACTGATCGTTTGGCAAACCGGCAATTAAGAACGCAATTAACCATGGCCGCGCCGCGTTCATCGAAAATAAACGCTAGCGATTGAATCCGCCGTTCGTTGCGGACGTGGTGAATCCAAAGGCGGCTTTCGTTTACCAAACCGAGGCGGTTTTGAATCTAATTCTCCAGTCATAGCGGCGCGGAGCGCGTTCCCGCTTGCCGCGAAGTCGAGCAGACGAACCAGTACAGGGTACGTCGATGTTGAAAAGAACTTCTCTCGCGCTTCTTGCCGGCGCGTCCCTTCTCGGCACAGGCATTGATCATGCAATGGCGATCGACGCCGCAAGCCCTCCCGGCCCCACCGTCATCTACGCCCATCCGCCTCAGCCGACTGCGCCGATACGCACGGCTTATGCCGAGCGCTCAAACCTGGGCGGCGGCTTCATCGAATTCCTGTTCGGCGACCGGCCGGTACAGGACCCGCGCTACCAGCCGCAGCAGCCGATTTATCAACAGCAGCCCTCTTACTACGTGCCGGCTTATGCGCCGGCGCAGCCGCAGCAGCAGCTCTATCCGCAGGATCAAGGCTATTATCCGACGCAGCCTCCGTTCGATCCGAAATATGAAAAGCAGGAGGTCGAATATGACGGCAAGGAAGGTCCCGGCACCATCGTGATCGATACGCCGAACAAGTTCCTGTTTCTCGTCGAGGGCAACGGCAAGGCGTTGCGCTATGGTATCGGCGTCGGCCGTCCCGGATTTACCTGGTCCGGCGTCAAGACGATCACCGCCAAGCGCGAATGGCCGGATTGGACGCCGCCGGTGGAGATGCTGGCGCGCCGCCCCGACCTGCCGCGCCACATGGCAGGCGGGCCGGAAAACCCGCTCGGCGCCCGCGCGATGTATCTGGGCTCGACTCTCTATCGCATCCACGGTTCTAACGAACCCTGGACCATCGGCACCAATGTGTCCTCAGGCTGCATCCGCATGCGCAATGAGGACGTGATCGATCTCTACGGCCGCGTCAATGTTGGCGCCAAGGTCATCGTGCTGTGAGCGCCTGGAGCGTGATCGTTTTGGACTGACGCGGGCGCCCATCTCAAACCGTCATCCCCGCGCAAACGGCTCCGCCGTTTGTCGCTGGAGGTGCTCGCAAAGCGAGGCTCGAAGGATGAGCGGCCCCTGAAGCGGCAGCCGGCCGTCGCCCTTCGAGGCTGGCTGCGCTCGCGCCTTAAGGGTGACGGGCCTGGATTGGGGTCCGTCAGGAAAAGCAGAAGCGGCCACCCAGAAGAGCGGCCGCTTCCGTGTTCAAGATATCATCGGCGCTCAGGCGTAGTCGTTGCCGCCGTCATCGTCGCCGAAGTCGCCATTATCGGCGAAATCGTCATTGTCCGTGTTGTCGCGATCGTCGCCGTAGTCCGTCTGATCGTTCGAGGTCTGGTCGAACAGGGAGGAGCGCGAATTGTCGTCGCGACCCTCGCGCGAGGAGCCGATGTCGTTGATGCCGGCATCACGCGCCAGCGAATTGTCCGGCTGATTGCCCCACGGGCTGCCGCGGTCCTCGACCACGGTTGTCGGCTCGACCACCGTCGTCGGCGCGCCGAAGCCGTAATGCGAGCCGCCCATCATGTTGCGGATGCCGCTCATCAGCAGCGAACCGCCGACCATGCCTGCCGCGGCTGCCGCTGCGGTACCGAGGAAGGAGCCGCCGGCACCGCCGAACGGAGGAGCGCCATAGGAAGACGCGCCGTAGGGCGGTGCGCCATAGCCCGGCTGGCCGTAGCCTGGCGCTTGCGCCTGCTGCGCCACCTGGCCGCTATTCCATACCGGGCGGCTTGCAGGCGGCGGCACATTGGGCACCGAACCGCGCTGCTGGGCCTGATCGGCCTGGCCGGAACTGCCCGGTCCAAAAATGGCATCGCGCATAGAATCCAGAAAACTGCCGCCGGATGGCTGCTGTTGCTGCGCGTGCGCCGCTTCCAATTGCTCGATGTGCGCGTTGGCGCGCTTCAAGGCTTCATCCTGCAGCAGCACCGTTTGCACGAGGGGGTAGATGGCATTCGGCGCCTTTCGCAAGCCTTCTGCGATGGCAGCCGAAGCGTCGGGATCACGCGGCGCGCTCTCGAGCTGGGCGAGCCGGTTGAAAAGTTCGTCAACCAATTGGCGTTCTTGCGGGTTCATGGTCTGTCTCCAGCGGCTTCTCTTGGAAAGCGCGCTCAAAGATGTAAGCCGGTTCCATGTCGCCTGTAGTGCGGTTCCGGATTAAATTTAGGTAGTCGACAGTGAAGTACCTCCCAAGCCGTTGAGCGGGAGTCGATTTTGGGAGCGGAGCGAGGTTTGAGATTGCAAGCTTTTTGGGTTTGAAGGCCCGAAATCTTGCAATTTCATTTTTGCGATTGAACGAAGCCGCTGTGCGGCATTGAATTTGGCGCAGCAGTGGGAGTACCAACAAGCTTGCTGCCGTGGGCAGGTAATGCTTCGAACCAATAGGCTGGTGTACGGTCGGACCAACAATGATAGCGACCAACAACATCTCGACAGATCCAAGGGACCATACCGGGGCAGTTTTCTGCAATTCCCTTGGACTCGTTGAAAGCTGTTACCGGCT
>NZ_AWZU01000025.1 GCF_000472385.1 Bradyrhizobium sp. ARR65 | reverse complement strand
GGGAGCATTCTTCTGCGCCTCTCTTAGCGCATGCCGGCGGGCTTGCCGCCGCCAACCGAACAACTGCTGCGGTGTCAGCCCATGCCGGTGTGCAACCGCGGTGACGCTCTCGCCATCAACATAGCTCGCGGCGACAATCTCCGCTTTCTGCTCCGCCGTCCANGCGCGCCGCCGTCCTGTTCCGGTGAAAACCTCCAGCCGGCGCACCGGCTCGGGCTTAGATTTGTGCAAAAGCTCAGTGTCCGACACGTGCCTAACCCCGCTCGACTCAGCGGTCGGACAATCGCCGATCAACCCGCTGCGCTGAAGGTGGGATCTAAGCGCCGCTTACGCCTGTCTTGCTGGGCAACAGCAATCAATTCGGGAGCGAATAGCACCGGTAACGCGCGACACGCGGAATTGGCTCCCTTAGGATATGCATAAAGCATTTTGGTAATGCGCAGTCCGGAGCTGATACACCAACTGCGTATTAGGCGCGCGCGGGTCGGGTGGACGCCTGTACGGCTGTACGCAGCCCAATTCCAAGTCGAATCGATAGCGCGAATCCCACGCCGGATATTCTTATAGAAAGTCATGTTCGGCACTTGGATGACGGTGATCGCATGTTCTGATGTGATATCGGCAAACAGTGAAAGTATGTGTATCGGATCGGGGAGGAGATGGAGAACGTTCAAATACAAGATGCAATCGAATGTCTCCTTATCCAGCTTTGCTTTGGCTTCAATGAAGTCGCCGGAAACCATCTGCACGCCTCTTGCCGCCGCCTCAGCGGAAATGACTGTATCCAAGGGAAGGGCGACGACCTCGATGCCTTTTTGGAGAAGTCCAATTTCTGTCGCGCCGGACCCGCATCCAATTGACAGAACACGACGTGTTTGCTTTGGGATCAGCGACGCCACCCATTCGTTGATGGGTTCGTAGTAATCCTTCGAATGCATACGGCGTCTTAGCATGGTATCTGTCTTGAACAGTGTCCGCCCCTGACAACCACTGACATTCAGTCGCTGCAGCGCTGAAATTTGTGTTTGCATTGTGGCGCCGTTGATCCCGAGTTTCCCGATGTATTTGTTCGACAGGTGCCAAACGATAAAGCTATGGAGATGCGAGATTGGGATCAGTTTCTTAAAACCGCACTGGGTGTATGGATCTGTTGCCGCGGTACAAGCCAAATCGTACTTCCATTCGTGCGGCTCGACGAGAAATTGGCCCGATTGAATGGCCCTGGTGAGGTGCTCTCGCGTGAGCACATAACAGGCCGCGTGCTCGTTGGTGAAATGCGCGAGCGTGTACTTTCCTCTTGTCCGTACAGATGAGGGGTCCCAGTGATAGTGGGCGTGTGCGTCCGGATAACTCACATTATGATCAGGGTCGTATTCGACTCGCAAATATCCAGCTATTTCATTTCCGTGCAGTGATTTTGAGACGTCTAAAAACGCATTGATATTGTCCTCAGTTATCAACATATCGTCCTCGGAATATATAAAAAGGTCGTATTCATGGGCGCGTTCAACGAATACCTTTTTATGTTGAAACGGGAGCGACCATGGGTCCGAGTTCGGTAGTCCGACTATAAGCTCAACGCCGGGGGCGATCTGTTTGTCGACATTCGAAGTGACCACGATATCTATGTCGAACGGCATGGAACGGTATTCTCGAATGAGGCGCAACAAATATGCATCGTTTGCCGTTCCGTAGCTCGCCAAAACGGCGAGAATGCGCAATCTAGGCTCGAAAATCGCTTCCGGCATTCGATGCTCCTCCAGCAATGGCAGTTAATATCTACAGGGCAATAAATGTGCAGCCAAGGTGCGTGTTAAGTTAATCATATCAGGCGTCATTTTCGTACTTAAACCTTCGGCCGTCGAGCACCGGAGTCCTGATTGAAGCATATGCGCGAACGCCTGGGCTTGCCGGAATACGACCCTGCATCATCCGAAGGCAAAATGATCAGCCTTGCGAAGGCTGCGGCACACTTTGGAATTTGCGTCGGATCAGCAAAGAGCTTGGTCCTGAAGGGCATCTTGCCGGCCACACAAGCAATCAAGGGCTCGCAATGGTTGATTCCTGTCGACGCGCTGAGCTCGGAAACAGTGCGTGATTGAACGCCGGCCGAAAAACTGCATTGATTATCAATACGATAGGATGATCCGCCTATCGGGAATCTGATAAAGAGACGTACAATGAAACCAGCTGTGCCCGCTTGGCACGGAACACATAGACTGCGCCCGAGAATGGATCAGCCTTCAGTGCTCGCGTATCAGTCTCGCAAGCCCCTCCATTCCCTTACGGTTATGTGCTGCAGCGCATAACCGCAGTTGTGGAGCACATGATTACGTCGAGTCCGCGGCGTGTGGTGGCCGTCCGCCGCGGTTCTCTGGGCGCGTTCACTCCACATAATTGGATGGGCGACCGACCGTCCTCAGCATTTGCCAGGAGTTTGTCCGAGGCGCGGGGGCGGCCGGGTTTCAGCACGGGCGGCGCCATCGCCGCCAGCGCTTCCAGTTTCTCGGTCTGATCGGCTCGCAGGTAGACCTCCGCGCTTTGCAAACTCGCGTGCCCGAGCCAAAGTGAGACCTTTCGCCAGCGCCTTTGGATCGGCCACAAACTCCGTCACCAGCGGGACGAGTTCGCCCCGCATCCATGCTGCGCGCCGACAATGCAGCGACTTTGTTTTGGCTAAGGCGGCCTCCTCTCGTTGGGCCGCTACAAACTGCGGCTCGTCAGGCTTCCTTGCCCGCAGCTGGCGCGCTTGCCGCCGCCAGGTGAACACTTGTTGGGGTGTTAACCCGTGTCGCCGGCCAACGTCGGAAACGATCGCGCCGGTGCTAGCGTCTCCTCGACAATCCGGGCCTTCTCATCATTGGAGAACCAGCGACGTCGTCCCGTCTCCGTGATCACTTCCAACCGGCTCGTCGCCACGTCCGACTTAAGCGTATGGTCAAGCGTAGACACAAGCCGATCCCTCCAAAGAGATCGTGAACCTCGCCTATCCCTCGCGCCAGGAGAAGGTGGGCTCCAAACGACGCTTACGGCGGTAGGGCGACGGGGGCGGATTGTTCGACAACGCCTGCCAGACGGCATTGCTTCTAGCCATCTGGAAACATTTGGGGCGCGCGCTGGCGCTGCTCTACATCGAACGATGCTGATGGATACGAGGAGGCAACGACTGGCGTGAACCGCCGCGGTCTTTGGTCTTCCTGAAGAGACAAATCGGAATGGCCGTACAAGGATGCGAGGACGCTGCTCCCGATTGATCCCGAGGTGTGGGGAAAGAGCTACCATCAAGTCGGTGGCGGAAGCGACTAGCGATATTTAACTGTTATCGTATTCCCAGCCGCAGCTTTTATTCTCGCGTCCACGCCAATCGATAAAGGACAAATGGATTTATACTGGCTGTTTTTTTAGTGGGCTTCTTCACATAATCGTCGCAAGGTTGAATTGGATTAGCGCGCATGCTGGGCGCATTATTTCATCGCACGCCCAGCGTTCTCTTCGCGTTGCCATGCGATTCCAAGATCACCGTTAGAAGCCGATTTCACAATACGTTCGGAAGCCAAAGAATCGTCTTAAAAAAGACCAGACCGAAGAGCTACAGGAGGCGCCATGGAATGAGTGACGAGCTTGGTGCGAGTGCGTCGGGGCGCAGTTGAGCACACAGGCGAGAGCGTTGATCACAACAAACCAATGGGGACCGAAGTTGGCTCGTAAAACGATTCTTCCACACTGGTCGCAGCATGATGTCGATGCGTACAGATCAGCCGATGTCATGGCCGCAATTGAATCCGCGGCAGATGCCGCGCTAAACTCGATGCAAGCATCGGGCGCTGGTGTGCGGAGTGCGGTCGAGCAAGACATTGTGAATGATGGCGTCGCCACGTTCGCCCATGATGTAGATCACGAGGGCGTCTCGTCTATGATGGCGCCGAGCGGTGCCGCGCAGGTCGTCTCTCCGGCGGCAAGCAGCGATGTTTCGCTGGACGCCGACAAAGACGCGAGCCAAACGTCGTTGAGCGACGCGGCGATGCCGGCCCATGTGTCCCAGGCGTCTTCGGAATTGGTTGCCCCTACGGATGCTAGCGGGATGCAATCGGTCGTCCCTGATGGCGGAATTCTGGAGCTCGCATCTCCGTATTCGGGGACGATTGCGTTCGGAGGCGCTAGCGGGACTCTGAAGATTGATAACTCGGCGAGCTTCAGCGGCAAGATCGATGGGCAGCTTGCTATTGGTGACGTGATCGATTTCGCGGACATCACCGCAGGCGCGAATGCGAAGATCAGCTATTCCGGCAACAACTCGCCCGGTACGCTAACCGTGAGTGATGGAACGCATACGGCCAGCGTCGCTCTCCAAGGCAATTATTCGCTGGCGAACTTCACCGCGTCAAGCGATGGCCACAGTGGTACGTTAGTCGTCGACCCGCCGATGGCAGGTGATGGCTCGGCCGGTGCAGCAGCCGGAACTCCCCAGCTTCCTAATCTGTTCAGCGGCTTGGCTGTTCGACCGTCGTGGGAAGTCGCTGGAGTTGATTATGCCGTTGGCATAAATGCCGGCACCGCTCTTAAGGACCCGACCAAGGTCGCGCTTCCGCCCGGGGTCGTATATGATGCTGCCAACCACGATATTGTAGTCACTGCAGCGCCTGGAACCTCAGTCAATCTTGACGGATATGATTTTTCCGTTGCCGGAGGCCTGGGGGTTCTGATTGTGGGTGCATCCCAAGGTGGGGGCGGCGACGTAACAATCACAAATTCCAACTTTAAAGTTGGATCCAACAATCAAGTTCCGATCTCATCGGCCGATGATGCCGGTCACTTGACAGTCGAATACTGTGTTCTTGACGGCGGCGGCACCAATAATGGCGTTTCTGATTCACAAGCTGTCGACAGGCTCATTTCACCCGGTTCAGCCGGCATCACCGCCGAATACAACTTGATGGAGAACGCCTGGTCGGACGGTATCGATCCGAGTGCGGGTCCGGTCGTTGTTAAATACAACGTCTTCGAGAATGCAAATTTCAGTTCACAAGCTCATGCCGATTGGGTTCAACTGAATGCTGCTCCTGGCGCATCCAATACGCTGGATTTCGAATTCAACACGGCCTACCAGCCCGCGAACGCATTGTACGACCTGGACTCGATGGTTCGGGTCAACATGAACGTCAACAATCCTGTTGTTGCCTACAACACGGCGGTAGCAGATCACTGGATTAATTCCTGGATCGTGGTCACGGAGGGAGGGACGGATGCGCCGGCGCAGATTACAAATCCGACCGTTCACGATAACTACGTTACCTACAACCCATCGATCGACAATAGTTGGACGATGTATGACAGTGCCTACCCGGGCGGCCTGGTTAACCCGACTGCCTACAACAACATAAATCTGACCACCGGCGCGGCCTTGCAGGTTGACGGGGTCAGCGGGCCGAGTACGCCCGTCACGCCGAGTACGCCCGTGACGCCGAATACGCCCGTCACGCCAACTACGCCCGCGACGCCAACTACGCCCGCGTCACCGAGTGCCCCAGCGACGCCGATGATCAGCTCGTTCTCGCCAGATAGCGGCACCGTCGGCGACGGCATCACCGATGCTAACAAGCTCGAGCTGAAGGGCACCGCCGACCCCAATAGCACCGTTACCGTGTACGATGGCTCGAACAAGCTGGGTACGACGACTGCCGACTCAACCGGCTCGTGGGATTACATCACCTCGGTCCTCACCGATGCCAAGCACATGCTGACCGCGACGGCTACCGATGCCTCCGGACAGACCGGCGCCGCGTCCGCCGCGCTGGCGGTGACCGTCGATACCCATGCGCCGGCCGCACCAACCATGGCGGTCTACTCGCAGAGTGGTTCAGCGGTGGTTGGCGCGACGACCTCGAACGACGTTGTCCTGAAGGGGACCGCGGAGGCGAGCAGCACGATCGATATATTCGACAACGGCAACCAAATCGGCACCGCCACGACCACGAGCGGCAGCACTTGGACCTTTGATACTGGTCAGCTAGCCGATGGCAGCCACAGCTTCACGGTCACCGCCATTGATGTCGCCGGCAATACCAGCGCGGCCTCAGCAGCCAATGCCATGACGGTGACGGCGTCGACATCGACACCAACACCAATACCGCCGGCCGCTCCGCAAATCGAATCGTTCTCGCCCGACAGCGGCACTGTCGGCGACCATATTACCAACGATGACACGCCGACGCTGACTGGCACCGCTCTGCCCAACAGCACGGTCCATGTGTTCGACGGCACGAGTGAGATCGGGACAGCAACGGAGAATGGCAACGGCCAATGGACCCTGACTACGCCGGTGTTGAGTGACGGTACGCACAATCTGACGGCGACTGACGCGGATTCGTCCGGGGATACCAGTGCGGCGCCGGCAGCGCTTTCCCTGACCATCGACACTCACGCGCCGAGTGCGCCGACAATGGCCGTCTTTTCGCAGGACGGCTCCGCAGTCGCCAGTACGACGCCCCTCAACGACCTCATGCTGAAGGGGACCGCGGAGGCGAATAGTACGATCGACATCTTTGACGGGGGCAAGCAGATCGGCACCGCCACGACGAGCAGCACCGGCACCTGGAGCTACGATACCGGCCAGCTTGCCGATGGCAGCCACAGCTTTACTTCCAAGACTGTCGATGTCGCCGGCAATGTTGGCGGCGCATCTGCGGTCGATGCCGTGACGGTGGCGGCGTCGACGCAGACGCAGACAGGAACACAGACAGGGACACAGACAGAGACAAAGGCGATTGACTTCACAAGTCTCCACGAGCACTGCAACGACACCGCCACGATCAAGGGCACAGCGGATGCCGACAGCCAGATCAAGCTCTACGACGGCACGGCATTGCTCGGCTCAGTCAAGGCTGCTGCAGACGGTGCGTGGAGCTTCACAACGCCCCAGCTCTCGAGCGCGGTACACACGTTCGAGGCGCAAGAGGTCGACAGCACCGGCAATGTCGCAGCTACAAGTGCAGGCGCGGCGATCCTCGGTCCGAGCCACAGCACGATGACAAGTACCTCGGGTGATGATCTTCTCGTAGGCGAGGGCCATTCTGATACATTCGTGTTTGCCGCGAATTTCGGTCACGACACGATCAACGGGTTCGTCGCAGACGGAGGCGGGCACGACACGATCCAGTTCAGTAAGAGCGTGTTCGACAGTTTTGCCAGTGTTCTCTCTCATGCGTCCCAGGTCGGACAGGATGTTGTCGTTTCCACAGGGAGCGACACGCTGACGCTGAAGAACATGAAGCTGGGTGCTCTCAATAGTCACGACTTTCATTTCGCGTGAGCGAGTCACCTGGGCAGTACAGTGTGACAACAGAGTAATCTCAATCTGCCTTGGGCAGCTGCTCAAAAGAGGCACGGTTAAGGGGCAAGTGCCATGACCGATTTCGCACGACGGGGGGGAAGCCCCCCGTTTGGAAGTTTTGATCACATCGAGCTATCGAAGCTGGCAGTATTCAAAGCCGCCGTGCGCCCTCTGGCAGAGCGCGCGCGGCGGGAACTGACGAACTGGCCGGAGCGAACGATAGAGGCCGTTCGGCAACGATTGTTCTCCGGCCAGCTTCGGTCTGCGGACGACTATGATGAGCCGGGATCCGAGATTTCGGCATTTCTCAAGTCGTGCCGTCGAATATTCTGGGCGCTCGCGGCGTTCAGCGGTTTGAGCAATCTTCTGATGCTCACCGGCTCATTCTTCATGCTTCAGGTCTACGACCGTGTGCTGCCCGGACGCAGCATACCGACGCTCGTTGCATTGATGGTGCTGGCGATCGTGCTCTACCTGTTACAGGGCGGGCTCGACGTGGTCAGAAATAGGATCGGTGTTCGGGTCGGCAGGTACTTCGATGAAAAGCTCGGAATTCGCGTATTCGATTCACTCGTGCGCCTTCCGCTGAAGACCCGCGGCGACGGCGACGGGTTGCAACCGCTGCGGGACCTAGACCAGGTCCGTAGCTTCCTGTCGAGCGGCGGGCCGACGGCGCTCTTTGATCTGCCCTGGATGCCGGCTTATCTCGGGATCTGTTTTCTGTTTCATTTCTGGATCGGTGTGACCGCGCTGATTGGCGCGCTGGTTTTGGTCGGAATCACGATCCTGACCGAAACCCGAATCCGAGGGGCTGCGAAAGCGTCTTCGCGTCTAGCAATCTCGCGCAGCGCACTGGCCGTTGAGGGACGGCGTAACGCCGAAGTCTTGCAGGCTATGGGTATGAGGCAGCAGGCTGCATTGCGCTGGCAGGACATTAACCGCAAGTATCTCGCAGCTCACGAACGGGCCAGCGATGTCGCAAGCGGACTCGGCGGGCTCTCCAAAGTCTTTCGTTCGATCCTGCAGTCGCTCGTTCTTGCCGTCGGTGCCGTTCTCGTCATCAACCAGGAATCGACTGCCGGGATCATTATTGCAGGATCAATTCTGACGGCGAGAGCGCTTGCCCCTGTCGAAGTGGCGATTGCGAACTGGAAGGGGTTCATTGCCGCTCGCCAATCTAGTCATCGCTTGGATCAACTCTTGAAATTGCTGCCTGCGGAAGAGGAGCCATTGGCCCTCCCGGCGCCGACCCGGGCGCTTGTCGTTGAGCATCTCCACGTTGGGGCTCCAAATTCGGAAAAGCCAATCCTCACTGATATTTCCTTCCAGCTGCGGAGCGGCGAGGCCGTCGGGATCATCGGTCCAAGCGGATCGGGAAAATCGACTCTGGCGCGAGCGCTGGTTGGGGTCTGGCCGCGGCTTCGCGGCACAATCAAGCTCGACAACGCGGCGCTGGATCATTGGTCACCACACGCGCTGGGCAAGCATATCGGCTATTTGCCGCAGGATGTTGAATTGTTCGAGGGAAGCATCGCGGTCAACATAGCTCGTTTCGATCTGCATGCCACGCCGGATGCGGTCCTGCAGGCAGCGAGTGCGGCTGGCGTGCACGATCTGATCCTTTCGCTCCCGGAGGGTTACGGGACCAAGATCGGCGAAAGAGGAATGGCGTTGTCGGCCGGACAGCGGCAGCGCATCGGGCTCGCCAGGGCGCTCTATGGAAATCCGTTCTTTGTCGTGCTCGATGAGCCGACATCGAATGTCGATGCTGACGGCGAAGAAGCGCTAACCGAAGCGATCTTGAGTGTGCGGCGCCGTGGCGGCATCGTGGCCGTGGTTGCACATCGTCCAAGGGCACTCGAAGGCGTTGACCATGCTTTGGTCATTGGCGACGGCAGAGTGCAGTCCTTCGGTCCGAGGGAGGAGGTTCTCAGAAGGGTGCTGCGGACTCCTGCTCCGCTTCGGGTGGTGCCGGAGAGTCAGGGAGGCGGACGATGGACCGCGCGGTGACGCCGGCGCTGGAGTCGATCCAGCGGTATATAGCCGTTGGCATGATCATATTCGGCCTCGTGACCTTCGGCGTCGGCGGCTGGGCGGCGACAACGCAATTGTCGGGCGCGGTGATTGGCCAAGGCGTCGTTGTGGTTGACTCGAGCGTGAAGAAGGTTCAGCACCCTACCGGTGGCATCGTCGGGGAATTGCGTGTGCGCGAGGGAGACCGGGTCAACGCCGGCGACGTGCTGATCCGACTCGACGAAACGCAGACGCTGGCAAACGCGACGATCGTCACCAAGGGCCTCGACGAACTGCTCGCTCGCCAGGCACGTCTTGAAGCCGAGCGCGACGGCGCAGATCAGATTGCATTTTCCAGGGCGCTGCTGGACCGGACAAAGGACACTAATTCCGAAGCGGGTCGTGCTATTGCTGCGGAAAACAAGCTGTTCGACCTGCGTCGACAGGCCAGGAGCGGACAGAAAGCGCAGCTCAAGGAGCGCAGCGCGCAGCTACAGGAAGAGATCAAGGGCTATTCGGGACAGCTCGACGCCAAGCAGAGGGAAGTCGACCTGATCCATCAGGAACTCGAAGGCGTACGCTCCCTCTGGCAGAAGAATCTGGTGCCAATTACTCGGCTTACTTCGCTTGAGCGCGACACCGCGCGGCTCGAAGGTGAGCGTAGTCAGTTAAGCGGCATGATTGCCCAGGCAAAGGGCAAGATTGCTGAAATTGAGCTTCAGATCATCCAGATCGACCAGGATCTGCGAACGGAGGTCGGCAAGGACCTGATCGAAACGCGCTCGAAGCTCTCCGAACTTGCCGAACGCAAGACCGCCGCTGTGGATCAGCTCAACCGGATCGAGATCCGGGCCCCTCAGTCCGGTCGCGTTCACGAGCTTAGCGTCCATACCGTGGGAGGCGTGATCGCTCCCGGCGAGCAGATAATGCTGATCGTACCCGATGCGGACGCTCTTGCGGTTGAAGTGAAGATCGCGCCGAGGGACATCGATCAGGTCTATGTCGGCCAAGTCGCGACAATGCGATTTTCCGCCTTCAACCAGAAGACGACGCCTGAGATCGATGGCGAGATCAGCGTCGTCTCCGCGGACATCACACAGGACCAGAAAACCGGTATGAGCTACTATACGGCGCGAGCTCTGCTGAAGCCGGAGGAAGTGGCTAAGCTCGGCTCCGCAAAGCTGGTGCCGGGCATGCCTGTCGAGGTCTTTATGAAAACCTCCGGGCGCACCGCGCTGTCCTATCTTCTCAAACCCCTGCTGGACCAGGCAGAGCACGCCTTCAAAGAACGCTGACGCAGTCTGTCTTGGGAGCACAACAATCGAATGGCTCTTCGGCGCGACACGAGTGACGGCGCTCACCGCGACGCTCATTGACGTCGCGTTTCGGTTGTATAGGATTATAATGCCGAATTTAAATTGGGTGCGCCAATATGGCGATCAGGCTGGATGATGATATCACCTGGGAGGGCCATGCTCTTTTGGTGAGGGCGGAAACTGGGCGCGGGCAGGTGACTTGCAGGGTCTCCCGGGACACGATTCATGCCCCGCGCAGTACTCCGATGTTAAGTCGCGAAATTTCAGCTCGAGCAGAAAAAGATTGTCGAGAGGTGGGCGCCGTTTCTGTAAGGAAGCGATCGATCTGTTGATCGGAGGAGCACACCAGTCGCTCAAGACCGTCAAACAGGCATTGCGCGACCTATGTGCTTCGTCGACGATTGTTTAGCTGCTTCAGCAAACGACGGATCGGTTGATTGATCCCGAGCTTTTCGTCTCCGATTATTGTGGGCTTGAAGACGGCATCTTGCGGCCCGTGCGGATCGGCTGTCCTGATGAGGCCGATGCAACGCTTCCTTCGCGCCGTATATCCGACGCGGTCTCAGGCATTGAACCTGGTTTTCTGGTCCGATTGTTTTGAGGCGGGCGCTGGCCTTTGAGTTGAGGAATACCTCAATTTTCGATAACCGCGAGCCACAACGTTATGGCTCATCAATCCTACAAAATAGCTGCCTTGAAGGATTGTTTGCGAAGCCACGACGATCTTCGCGGTATCCCACAGGCTGCAGCGACGTGAGGCCGCAAAGATTGTCGCTGCGACGAGCAGCAATATTGCGGAGCCGACAATGGACTTCAGTCGGAAGTTTTGTCCAATAATCCAGCCTAATACGGCTAACCCGATGGCGGCGTATATCAAATCATCCCCCATCATTTAATGATATTGGTTTGGTAAAACTATTTAATTTTTCTTGCATTTTAAATCTTATAAATTGAATATGCAAGATTGCCACGAAGGAGGCGATATCGGCCGTAACGCCCTCGATTGGGCAGTGGGTGGTGTCGGAGTGAGCGGAACTTGCGTTGCCGTAACCGTTGCAGTGAGGCCGAACTTTCTGCGGCTTGACGCGCGCTACGGTTGACGGGGAGTGGCGTCTTAAGGTGAAGGCATCGAAGATCATCCTCGAGCACGGCGCGCTGGAGGATCCGCTCTTGCGCGTCGAAGGCAAGCATCACCTGCCTCGCCTCGTCCTCGCGCCTTGATCACCTCACGTCCTTCGAGAAAGTCGATACTTCAATCAATCTGTTCCCAATGGCGGTATGTGCTTTGATCGGCCGATGCGGGGGATCCCATAACTTCGCAACTTGGGGCGACCTGTTATTGGGTTGCTGAAGCCAGCCGTGCCGCGCCGACGATGCGGCCGTCCGGTGCCTCGAGGAGTACGGCGACATCCTCGCCTCCGGGGAGTTTCTCGCGCAGCTTCAGCGGCGTGCCTCGCCAGTCGCCGATGCTGCGGATCGAGCGGACCACGTTGGCTTCCTCAAGCGCGCGGCCGCCGTTTTCGCCGGACCGGATCGCCGTGCGGTGGTCGTGATCGAAGCCGATCAACAGCACCTTGCCGCTGCTCTGGCCGCCGCCGATGTCGATGGCAAGCTCGGCGCCCGCTTTGGTCACCGCTACGTCAGCCGCGGTCTTGCTCTGCCGCCTGGCAAGGTCGATTGCGCTTCCGACGTCTTCGCGATGTGAGCCGACGTGGTTCGAGGCGCCATCGACCACGATCTCCGGCGTGTAGGAGCCGTCGCCGAAGCGATGACCGTAGCGGTCCTGGCGTGCGGTTGCCTGTTCGAGTGAGAACGGGTCCTTCCAGCCAATCCGGTCCCAATAGGTGACGTGGAAGGCAAGCGGGAGCACGTCGGCTCTCGCCCGCGCGAGTTCGTTCAGATGGGCGTTCGCCGGGGGACAAGACGAGCAGCCCTGGGAGGTAAAGAGCTCGACGACCACGGGACGCTCGGTCGCTTGTGCGGCGGAGATGCCGATAGCGATAACCCAGGCTAATCCGACCAAGCAGCGATAGAACATGACGATCTTCGAAGCTGTGCGGTTCGTTCTGTCTTCGCGCCGCTCGGCAAGCTGTTACGCGGGGCAAGGAACACAACGTCGTGAGCGGCCGTAAGGCGCGCGCAGCCGGCCTGGCGTGGATCGACAAGTCGGCCATGCCGGCGCGGGAGGGCCATGCGCCCGGCCACACATTGCACGGCTGACTGATCTCTCTTAAACTGACTGCACTTGGGGGCTGAATTTTTCGCGAATTGTGCCGGTGTCCAGGACTTTTGTCACGGGCGTTAGGCTCTAAGCGACGGTTCGATAAGCTCCTGCCTTATATTCCGGAAGCACGAAAATCGGGATCTGTTCGTTGAGCGCCTATTCATGACTACGGCTCCATCAACGGATTCATCGTGCGATAGCCGCGAACGAACCATTCTCACCACCGACATCGCGGGCAGCACGGCGCTGCTGCGCCGTTTCCCCAACGACATGCTCGCGGCCATGGATCTGCACGATCAGATCCTGCACGCGGCGATCCGCCGCCATGCCGGCGATCCCTTCAGAAGCACCGGCGACGGCGTGCTGGCGGCCTTCGACCGGCCGCTGGATGCCGTGCTGGCCGCGATCGAAGCGCAGCGCGAGATGCGTCACGTCAATTGGGGCCCGACGGGGCGGCTCCAGGTGCGCTTCGGTATCCACACCGGCGCGACGCGTTCGCGCGGCGAGAAGGATCTTTTTGGCCCCGCGCTCCCTACCGCGACGCGGCTGCAGAGCGCCGCCAATGCCGACCAGATCCTACTGTCGGATGCCACCGTGCGGCGGCTCGCCGCCGACCTCTTGCAGACGCCGTTCCAGTTGGCCGACCTCGGCGAGCATCACTTCAAGGGCATCGAACCGATCCGGGTTCACCAGGTTTGCGCGACCGACCTGCCCAACACCTTTCCGCCGATCGGCGGCAAGCGGGAGTCCGCCAGCGGCAATTTGCCGGCCAATCTCAGCTCCTTTCTCGGCCGCGAGCGGGAGCTGGACGAACTCGCCGCTCTGGCGCTGGAATCGCGGCTGCTCACGCTGGTCGGTCCGGGCGGTATCGGCAAGACGCGGCTTGCCATCGAATTTGCGAGGTCGCTCGAGCCATCCTTCTCCGGCGGCACCTGGCTGGTCGAGCTCTCGGCCCTCGAACGCGACGGCGATGTTTGGCCCGCAATCGCAGAGGCCCTGTTGATCCCGCCATCGCCGGGTGTGCAGCCACGCGTCCAGGTGCTGGAGCGCCTGCAGGACGTCCGTGCGGTCCTGGTGATGGACAATTGCGAGCATGTGCTCGACCCCATCGCCGACGCCGTCACCGAGCTCGGCTCGGCCTGCGGCGAGTTGTTCCTGATCAACACCAGCCGCGGCACACTGGGAGTCGAAGGCGAGGCGGTCTACGAAGTCCCCTCGCTCGATTCCGGTGCACAGGACCGCTCCGGACAATCGGCGGCCGTTCGTCTCTTCATCGAGCGCGGCCGGCTCGCCAATCACCGCTTCCTGCCGGGCGCCGAGGACATCGCGACGATCGCGCGGATTTGCGCGGGCGTTGATTGCATTCCGCTCGCGATCGAGATCGCGGCCGCCCAGCTCCGTCACCGGGCGCTCGAAAGTATCGAAAGCGGCATCACCAAGCCGCTGGATCTGCATGCCGGCGGCCCACGGCGCCGCGTCGGTCGCCACCGCACGCTGCGCAACACACTCGAATGGTCCTACGAACTGCTCGATCCCAACAGCCGTCAGGTGCTTCAGCGCCTCTCGGTGCTGTCCGGCTCGTTTCACGAGGAGCAGGCGCTCGCGATTTGCGCGGGCGACATGGCCAGCGAATTCGACGTGCTGCGCGGCATCGACGAACTGACCGAAACCTCGCTTTTGCGCCGGGACGCCGGCAATCAACAGCGCCTGCGGATGCTGCAGACCGTGCAGGCCTTTGGGCGGGAGAAGCTCGACCAGAGCGGCCTATTGCAGGCCGTGGAGGCCCGCCACGGCGAGGTCTACGCCGCGCGCGTCCGCAAGCTGGGCGAACAAATCGCGAGCATCCATGAAGCCAAGGCGACTAATGCGATCTATGACGATATGCCTAATTTGCGGGCAGCCTTCGACCGCGCCATCACGCGCGATCTGAAGCTGGCGGCCGAGCTCGCGGTACCGCTGTTTCTGTTCAACTACTGGCACCGCGGCGCCGAGACCGGCAATTGGTATGAGCGCATCATGACGCGCCCCGGCGCCGACAAGCTCGAGCAGATGCCGATCCTGCTCGCGGGTGCCGCCGGCCACGCGTTCCATGACAAAGGCGACCAAGCGAAGGCCACCGCCTTCATCGAACGCGGCCTGCAGGCCGAAGCCGCGGGGATGCAGCCGAGCAGGGGATGGCTTTGCCATGTGCTGGGTCAAATGGCCCAGTGGGCGGGAGATCCGAAGGCCTGCATCAAACATCTCACGGCGGCCACCGCCCAGGCCCACGCTGCGGAAAATCTTCCCTGCGAGGTTATGTCGCTCTGCATGATCGCCAATGTCAGGGCGCGCACCGGGGATGCGCAAGGCGCGGCGGACGTCGTCAAGGAGGTCAGCGACATCGGGCAGGCGGTGTTGCCGCCGACGCTGATGGGTTACATCCATTATGCGCGCGGCGGCATTGCCGAGGATCCGCGCGTCGCCATCGACGAGTATGAAACGACCGCCGAGTGGGCCAAGATGGCCGGCAATCACCTCGGCGTTCAGCGCGTCAAACAGCTCATTGCCGACTTACGGGCGGCAAATGCCCCGCCGGCCGAAGCCCTCGACATCCACATCCGTTCGCTGATGGAGCTGCCGAGCCACGGCACCACCTTCTACACTTGGCTCACCATCCGCTCGCTGATCCTGCCGCTTGCGGGACTTGCCGCCTATGAGGAGCTTGCCGTCCTTGCCGGCGCCCTCAAAGCATCGCCGCTCAAACTCGACCGCGCGGCACGCGACGCTGTCACAAAAGCGAGGGACAACCTCGGCGATAATCTGTTCGAAACTGCAGCTACGCGTGGATCAGGCTTTGACCCGACACAGGCGCGCAGGTACATCATAGAGGCTTGGCGGCGAATGACCGCCGCTCGGTCACAGGCGGACGCGGCGAACCCTTGAGCCGCTCGCCCATCGTTCGTGGGGGAGGGGCATGGACGATCCATCGTTGGCGCGCGCGCTGGTCGACGCCGTCATTTCCGACTTTCCAGATCATGAGCCCGGCACCCGGCCGATCCACACCATCGGCATTGGGGTCGAGGGCTATTTCGAAGCCTCCGACGTGGCGCCAAGCTACTGTATCGCAGAGCACTTCGCCGGACAGCGCGTGCCGGCCTCTGTGCGCTTCTCCAACGGCTCGGGCAGCCCCGAGCAGCACGACGGATGGAACGACGTACGCGGAATGGCGACGCGCTTTCACCTCAAGGACGGCGCCGCGACCGATCTGATTGCAATGACGCTGGGCGAATTTTTCGTACCCACCGTGAAGGATTTTTTCGAGTTCACCAAGGCCGCGCAGCAGACACCGGTCGCAAAAGAATCGCCGTGGCGGAAAATTCTCGACATGCTGCGGCTCAAGATCCCGCTGAACGACCCCTATCCCGGGCAAAAAGCAAGCGGCGATGCGGGCACGCTGGTTTACGCGAACAAGCACAAATTCGCCCAGCTCAGCGTGTTTCAGGCCGGCTCGATCGGCGCGCCCGTGAGCTATGTGCGCGCGGCCTATCACGCCGTTCACACCTTCATCGTGACCGGTTCGGACGGCGTGCGCCGCCCGGTCCGCTTCTCCTGGAAGCCGGTTGCCGGTGTCCGCACCACCGATCCCACCCAGCCGCCGGTCGACAGCTATCTGCAGGAGGAGCTGCGCGAGCGGCTCAAGCAATGGCCAGCCCGCTTCCTGCTGATGATGCAGATCGGCGAGACCGGCGATGCGCTTGACGATCCGACCCAGCCCTGGCCGGCGCACCGCATCCGCGTCATCATGGGCACGCTCACCCTCACCAAGGTGACCGAGGATCAGCAGGCGGCCTGCGAGCGTATCAGCTTCAATCCGTGGCGCCTTGTATCTGGCATCGAGCCGTCCGACGATCCAATTCTTCATGCCCGCAAGGGGGCCTACGAGGAATCGCGTCAGCGGCGCGGCGGCACGGCTTGTCCTTTCAACCGGAGTTAAGGTGATGGCGGGGGATGCGACCTGGTTTGAGCGATTTGTCGACAGGCTTCCCGACACGCGCTTCATGCAGTTCGTAGCGGCGAAGATCCTGGTGCCGTTCTGGGCGTGGCGCACGCCGGTAAAGCCGCAGCCCGGCGGGCCCCGTTATGGAGTGCAGCCCGGCGATAATGTCCAGCGCATGATGAACCTGATCATGCCGCTGAAGGACAAATCGCCGGTGGGGCGTGCCAAGGCCGCGCTCGCGATTGCGGCGAACAAGGACGAGATCTACGCGGGCCTCGACAATGTCGGCACAGTGCATTTCGCGCGCTTTGTCATCGTCGGCGATAACATCTGCATGTTCTCCGTCTATGACGGCGACTTCACCAACTACATCCGCGACTTCATCGCCACCATCGGCAGCGTGTTCGACGCCGTGGTGAGACTTGTCGAAGGCGGCGAGGACGTCATTCCCTCCGAGGAGAATGTCGAGAAATTCATCGATTGGGTGCACGCCCACGATCTCTATCAGGTCTCGGATCTGGCGACGGATATTCTCCGCGACCAGGAGGCGGTCAACGGCGAGACCGCCGCGACCGGCGATCTGCGGCTCTTGCCGCGTGACCTGATCCTGCAGCTCCGCGTCAATCCCAACGTATCCTTGGGCAGTGGTTACCGCGCCTATCCCGGATATTCCGCGGCACAGGTGCGCCGACAATTCGGCATCGGTTGGTGAGCGCCATGTTCAACGCCTCTGACGTGCAGGGAAATATTTTGCGAGGCTACCGCAAGCCTCGCGTGCGGCATTTGATCCTGGAGGTCGCTGACGCAAGCGAGGCGCGCGCTTGGTGCGGCGCCATCGTGTCGGGCAGCGGCGATAGTCCGCAGGTGACGACGCAGGCGCCGTGGGAGAGCAAGCCGGCAAGCTGCTTCAACATCGGCATCACCTTCCAGGGCTTGCGCGCGCTCGGCGTGTCCGCGGAATCGCTTGCGACTTTTCCGACAGAGTTCGTCGAGGGGATGCCCGCGCGGGCCATCAAGCTCGGCGACGTCGGGGAGAGCGCACCGGACCGGTGGCCGGCTCCGTTCGACAAACCGCAGGCCATTCACCTCATCGCGTCGATCTATGCCGATGATGCCGCCGAGCTCGATCGCCTCCAGAACCGGGCTCTGCGGCGAGGCGCGTTCAAACTGCTCGGCAAGCGCGACGGTTTCAACTTCAACGGCGACTACGTTCACTTCGGCTATCGCGACAACATCTCACAGCAGCGCTTTGCCGAGGTTCACGACCCCGACAATTATCCGGACGCGCAGCCGATGGCGCCGCTCGGCACCGTGCTGCTCGGCTATCCCAATAATTTCGAAGGCCTGTTCTGGCGGGTGCCCACGCCGAAAGCGCTCGGCCTCAACGGCACGTTCAACGCGTTTCGCGTGCTCGAACAGGACGTGGCAGGCTTTGAAAATTATCTCACCGTCTCAGCCAAATATCTGTTGTCGCACCCGCAAGTCGACGAATTGCTGCCGCCGGGTGACGAGGCAAAGATCGGGGCAGCGCTGTCGCGGGAGGGCGCCTTGCGCGAGATCGTCGCCGCGCAGATGTGCGGACGCTGGCGCAACGGCGTGCCGCTGGCGCTTTCGCCTGATACACCGGAGCATCCGGAGCCGCCGAACAAGTTCGATTACGATGCCGCCTCGGGCTGTCCCTTTGGTGCTCACATCCGCAGGACCAATCCGCGCGGCGGGCAGATCGTGCAGCGAGTGGCCAACCATAGCCGCCGCCTGATCCGCCGCGGCATGCCCTACGGGCCGCCTTACGATCCCGCGAACCCCAATACGGCGGGCCAGGAGCGAGGCCTGCTCGGCAACTTCATCGGTGCCAGCCTCGGTGCCCAGTTCGAGGCGATGTGCTGCGATTGGGTCAATGTCGGCCTGCAGGACCCACGCGTGACCGGCTCGAATGATCCCCTGATCGGCGCCAACGAACCCGAGACGAGCTGGTTCGACCTCCTGCTCAAATCCGGCGCCGCAATCAGACTACGCGGCCTGCCGCGCTTCGTGCAGACCAGGGGCGGGGCCTACACTTTTCTGCCGAGCATTTCAGCCATTCGCTACCTCGGCTCGCTGGGCAAATGAGCGGCACATAGAACCGCTGCACCGGCCTCACCGGCTTCGCGAAGCATCGGCGCCCATCGCGACGCCATCTTTTCGTGCGCCTATTGGCCAAAACTCGTCCAAATCCTGCGCAAATTCTTGCAGACGTCAGGTGCCTCGAATCAGGGCGAATTATGCCGATTCGGTGCTGTAATTTTTTGAATCAAATCGTGTCCGGTTAACCGTGTGAACATTCGCCACATGTGTGACGACGTGGTAGGAAGCGGTCGGGGTGGTTTGGGGCCAGATTCCAGTGGGGGTTAACTACATGAGTTCCAGGGGGACCGGATCGGAGATCAAGGCCGGGCCGAGGCGCGTGCTTCGTGTCGGCGTCGTGGGCGCTGGCGTGATGGGCACCAATCATGCCCGCGTGCTGGCCGGCCTGCCGGATGTCAGCCTCGTCGGCGTCGTCGATCCCTTGCCGGCGCATCGCTCGCGCGCCACCGATCTCACCGCTTGCCGCACCTTCGAAAATCTTGACGATCTGATCGCTGAGGGGGTCGACGCCGTTACGATCGCGGCGCCAACCCATCTGCATCACGAGATCGCGCTCGCCTGCATCACGCGCAAGATCGACGTGCTGGTCGAAAAGCCGATTGCCTCGACCGTCGAAGAGGGCCGGGAAATCGTGGCGGCGGCGCGGGCCGCAGGCGTCACGCTGATGGTGGGACATGTCGAGCGATTCAATCCGGCGGTCGCCGCGGTCAAGCAGGCGATTTCGGGCGAGGACATTCTCTCCATCGCCATCACCCGCGTCGGGCCGTTTCCACCGCGGATGTCCAATGTCGGCGTGGTCATCGACCTTGCCGTGCATGACATCGACCTGATCCGCTGGTTCACCGAGTCGGATATCGTCGAGGTGCAGCCGCAGCTCTCCAGCGCGGTCGCCGAGCGCGAGGACATCGCGCTGCTGCAATTCCGCACCGCCTCCGGTGTGCTCGCGCATATCAACACCAACTGGCTGACGCCGTTCAAGGCGCGCAGCGTGACCGTCGCGACCCGCGGCAAATATATCATGGGCGATCTCTTGACGCGCCAGGTCACCGAATGTTTCGGCTTCAAGCCGGACGGCAGCTATTCCATGCGCCATCTGCCGGTCGGGCACGATGAGCCGCTGCGGGCCGAATTGATCGCCTTTCTGCACGCGGTGCGCGCAGGTGCCGCGCCGGCGGTCACCGGCGACGAGGGCGTGGCCAGCCTTGAAATCGCCACCCGCTGCCTGGAAACCTCGGCCAAGACCGTCGCTGTGCCACCGGCCCGCAAGGCGCCGCGCCGCGTCGTTGTCGGTTGATCCGAGCATGGTCCGGACCCGGCGGGTCGCGCCAGCGCAAAGCGGGTAGCGGTTTTTGCGAAAAGACTACGCTGCAAAGCTAAACGATGTCCCTTTCTCAGCCCGTGCAAGAGTCCATGAACCAGCATCTGCGCCCCTCACCCATCCCCTTCATCGATGTCGCCGCCCAGCGCCAGCGGCTCGGCAAGGCCATCGACGAGGCGGTATCGCGCGTGCTCACGCATTGCCAGTTCCTGGGCGGTCCGGAAGTGACGCAGCTCGAGGCCGACCTTGCCGCCTTCTCTGGCGCCAAGCATGTGGTGACCTGCTCCAGCGGCACCGATGCACTTTTGATGGTGCTGATGGCCAAGGGCATCGGTCCGGGCGATGCTGTGATCTGCCCATCCTTCACCTTCTGCGCGACGGGGGAGACGGTCGCGCTCACCGGGGCGACGCCGGTGTTCGTCGATGTCGACGAAGAGACCTTCAACATGGACGCGGCCTCGCTCAAGCGCGGCATCGCCACAGCCAGGAAGAATGGCCTCAAGCCGAAGGCGGTGATTCCCGTCGATCTCTTCGGACAGAGCGCCGATCACGATGCGATCGAGGCGATCGCCAATGACGCGGGATTGTTCGTGCTCGACGACGCCGCGCAGGGTTTTGGTGCCAGCTACAAGGGCCGTCGCCTCGGCACGTTCGGGCTTGCGACGGCAACGAGCTTCTTTCCGGCAAAGCCGCTCGGCTGCTTCGGCGATGGCGGCGCCATCTTCACCGATGATGCCGATCTCGCCGCGACGCTGCGCAGCGTCCGCGTGCACGGCCAGGGCACGGACAAATACGACAACGTGCGGCTTGGTCTGACCGGTCGGCTCGACACCATGCAGGCGGCGATCCTGATCGAGAAGCTGAAGATCTTCGATGACGAGATTGCAGCCCGCAACAAGGTCGCGGAGCGCTACGCGCGCGGGCTCGGCAACGTCGTGAAGGTTCCGCGACTCGCGCAAGAGTGCACGTCGGTCTGGGCGCAATATACGATCAGGCTGCCGAAGGGGCATGATCGCGATGCCTTCGCCGCGGCGCTGAAGGCGCAGGGCATTCCGACCGCGATCTATTATCCGAAGTCGATCCATCAGCAGACCGCCTACCGGCACTACCCGGTCGCCGAGGGCGGCCTGCTGGTCAGCGAGGCCCTTTCAGCCGACGTCATCAGTCTGCCGATGCACGCTTATCTGGACGAACCGACCCAAGACCGCATCATCGCCGCGGTGCGCGGAGCGATTTCGGGCTGAGTCCACGAGCGCGGTTTACCTCTCCCCAGCCGGGAGAGGTCGATTTTTTGCGTAGCAAATCGGGTGAGGGGCGCCGCACTATCGAAGGACCGTAACCCTCACCCGGCGCTCCGCGCCGACCTCTCCCGATGGGAGAGGTGAACCACGTTCTTCGCTTCAAAGTCCTCCCCTCATGCTTTAGAAGCGGCGCATGCTTGGGCGCATTTTCACGGTCGGCGGCTATACCCTGCTTTCGCGGCTGACGGGGTTCGCGCGCGACATCATGCTGGCGGCGATCCTTGGCGCCGGCCCGGTGGCGGACGCGTTCTTCGTGGCGCTGCGGCTGCCCAACCATTTCCGTGCCATCTTTGCCGAAGGCGCGTTCAACGCGGCGTTCGTACCGGCTTACGCGCATGTGCAGGGTGAGCACGGACAGGCCTCGGCCCAATTGTTTGCCGACCGCATCTTCACGCTGCTGTTCGTTTCCCAAATCGTGCTGCTCGCAGTCGCCATGCTGTTCATGCCGCAGGCCATGAGCATCTTGGCGCCCGGCTTCACCGAGGATGTCGCACAGCGGAGCCTCGCGATCGAGCTGACGCGGATCACCTTTCCGTATCTGTTGCTGATCACCCTGGTGACGCTCTATGGCGGCATGCTCAATGTGATGCATCGCTTTGCCAGCGCGGCGGCCGCACCGATCTTTCTCAACGTCTCGATGATGGCGACCTTGGCGCTGGCCGCGTTCTTTCCGGGCGCCGGCCACGCCGCTGCCTGGGGTGTCCTGATCTCCGGCTTCCTGCAATATTTCTTGCTGGCCGGCGATCTCGCCAAGCACGGCGGGTTGCCGCGGTTTGCGCGCGTCAGCCTCGATGAAGACGTGCGCGCCTTTTTTTCAGCCCTCGGCCCGGCGACGCTCGGCTCGATGGGCACGCAGGTCGCGCTGTTCGCCGACACCATCATCGCAACCTTTCTGCCCGCAGGCGCCTTGTCGGCGCTGTATTACGCCGACCGTCTCAACCAGTTGCCGATCGGGGTGATCGGCATTGCCATCGGCACGGTGCTGCTGCCGGAAATGTCGCGGCAGATCACCGCGCGCGACGATGAGGGCGCCATGCGCTCGCAGCGTCGCGCCTTCGATTTCACGCTCCTGTTCTCGGTGCCGTTCGTCGCGGCTTTCCTGACCGTGCCCGACGTGATCATGCGCGCGATGTTCGCGCGCGGCGCCTTTTCAAGGGCCGATGCCGCCGCGGCTGGCGCGACACTGGCGGCCTACGCGATCGGCCTCATTCCCTTCGTGCTGATCCGCAGCGCGGTTGCGACCTTCTACGCCCGCAAGGACACCGCGACCCCGGTCAAGGCAGCGCTGATCGGGGTCGGCATCAACGTCGCCCTGAAGATCGCGCTGGTTGGCGCGCTCGCGCAAATCGGTCTTGCGCTCGCAACGGCCGTCGGTGCCTGGACCAATCTTCTGCTGGTCCTCGGTTTCGCCGTGCGGGCGGGCCATCTCGAGCCGGACCGCGCACTGCTGCGGTCAATACTGAAGTTCGCGTTGTCTGGCATCGTGCTCGCCGCCGCGCTCTGGCCCACGGCGAAGTTTGCTGCAGCGCATCTTGCGCTGCACAGCTTCCGCGACGAAATCGTGCTTCTGCTGCTGATCGCCGTCGGGTCAGTGGTTTATGTCGGATCCATTCTGCTGCTATTTGGCCTCAAATGGCTGCGCTCATTGGTGCGCGGCTGACCACTAAAGGGGGTTTGCGCTGCCCCGCGATCCGCTGCAATATGGCGCAACCTTAGAGATAAAAAACTGGAGTTAGAATGGCTGCTCCCATCAAATTCGGCGTTGGCCAAAGCGTGCTGCGCAAGGAAGATGACGCGTTGATCCGCGGCAAGGGCCGCTACACCGACGACACCGCGCCGCAGGCTGCGCTGCATGCGCTGGTTTTGCGTTCGCCGCATGCGCATGCCACATACACCATTGATGTTGCCCGCGCGCAGGCCTTGCCGGGCGTCGCCTTGATCCTCACCGCGGAGGATGTCAAGGATCTCGGCGGTCTGCCGTGCCTGTTCAATTTCGAGGTCGACCCCTTCACTGGTCCGCCCTATCCGATTCTCGCGAGCGGCGAGGTGCGCCATGTCGGCGATGCCGTTGCCTTCGTGGTCGCCGACACCATCGATCATGCGCGCGACGCCATTGAGGCCATCGAGGTCAATTGGACACCGCTGCCTTCGGTCACCGGCTCGATCAACGCGCTGAAGCCGGACGCGCCGCAGGTCTGGCCCAGCCATCCCGGTAACATCCTCTACGACGTGCCGATCGGCGACAAGAAGGCGACCGACGAGGCCTTCGCGAAGGCGCACGCGATCGCCGAGATTTCCATCGTCAATCCGCGCGTCGTCGCAAGCTTCATGGAGACTCGCGCGGCGGTCTGCGAATACGATGCCAAGCGAGACCATTTGACGCTCACGGTCGGCAGCCAGGGCAGCCATCGGCTGCGCGACATTCTCTGCCAGAACGTCCTCAATATTCCCGTCGAGAAGATGCGGGTGATCTGCCCGGACGTCGGCGGCGGCTTCGGCACGAAACTGTTTCCTTACCGCGAATATGCGCTGCTGGCGGTCGCGGCACGTCGGCTGAAAAAGCCGGTGCGCTGGGCGGCCGATCGCTCCGAACATTTCATCGGGGACGCGCAGGGGCGCGACAACATCACCACGGCGCGCATGGCGCTCGCCGAGGACGGCAAATTCCTTGCCATGGATGTCGACCTGGTCAGCGACATGGGCGCGTATCTGTCGACCTTCGGGCCCTATATTCCGCATGGCGGGGCCGGCATGCTGCCGGGCCTTTACGACATCCAGACCTTCCACTGCCGCGTACGCACCGTTTTCACCCATTCGGTGCCAGTCGACGCCTATCGCGGCGCAGGCCGGCCCGAGGCCGCTTACGTGATCGAACGGCTGGTGGACGCCGCCGCGCGCAAGCTCGGCATGACGCCGGATGCGATCCGCAAGAAGAACTTCATCCAGCCGCGCCAGCTCCCCTACAAGACCGCAACCGGCAAGGTCTACGATTCGGGCGACTTCGCCGCGCATATGAAACGTGCGATGGAAGCCGCCGATTGGAAGGACTTTCCCAAGCGCGCCAAGGCCGCCAGGAAAGCGGGTCTGGTACGTGGCATCGGCATGTCGAGCTATGTCGAAATCTGCGGCACCATGGGCGAAGAAACCGCCAATGTGCGGCTCGATCCGAACGGCGACGTCACCATCCTGATCGGCACCCAGTCGAGCGGGCAGGGGCACCAGACCGCCTACGCCCAGATCGTCGCCGACCAGTTCGGCCTGCCGCCGGAGCGCATCCACATCCACCAGGGCGACACGGATGAAATCGCCACTGGGCTCGGCACCGGCGGCTCCTCCTCCATCCCCTCCGGGGGCGTCAGCGTCGATCGCGCCACGCGCGAGCTCGGCAAGAAGCTGAAGGAGCTCGCGACCGAAGCGCTGGAAACCGGCGTGGGCGATCTCGAGATCGCAGGCGGCGTGGTGCGGGTGGCCGGCACCGACCGCTCGATCGGCTTCGCCGATCTCGCCAAGCGTCCGGGCGCCGACCCGAAGAAGCTGACCGGCAGCGCGACCTTCTCCAGCGCCGAGGGCACCTATCCCAACGGGACCCACATCGCAGAGGTCGAGATCGATCCCGCAACCGGCATCATCAGGATCGTCAACTACGTGATCGTCGACGATTTCGGCGTGACGCTCAATCCGCTGCTGCTCGAGGGGCAGGTGCATGGCGGCGTGGTGCAGGGGATCGGGCAGGCGCTGATGGAGCAGGTGCTCTACAGCCCGAGCGACGGCCAGCTCATGACCGGCACCTATATGGACTATGCGCTGCCGCGCGCCGCCGATGGTCCGTCGATCCATTTCGAGACCCACAACATTCCCTGCAAGACCAATCCGATGGGCGTGAAAGGCGCGGGCGAGGCGGGGGCGATCGGCTCCTGTCCCGCAGTGGTCAATGCCATTATCGATGGGTTGTGGCGCGAATATAAGATCGAGCACATCGACATGCCGGCAACGCCGGAGCGGGTCTGGATCGCGATCCGCGAGCATCAGCGCCAGCATAGCCTGTAATATTCGCGCGTCCGTGGCGGAATAAAACGCCGCGGCGGGGGTTCTTCAATAAGCCGCGATTCTGCGAGAGCAGGATCGCGGTGTCGTTTGCAGTCAGCTTTTGCGCGAAGGAGAAGTCGTCGATGAAACGGACAGTCGTGGTGGCGGGGGCCTTGCTCTTGGGCATCAGCGCGGTGATGGCGGATCAGAAGCTCGCCGTCGAGCAGGACAATCTGATGCGCTCCCAGGGCAAGAGCATGTATGTGATCATGGGCAAGATGGTCAAAGGCGAGACGCCGTATGACCAGAAGGCGGTCGATGACGCGCTCACCCAGCTCGAAAGCGACGTCAAGAAGATCGCGACCACCTTTGCGAACAACCCCAAGGAAGACGTGGTCGACGCGAAGTTCGGATCTTCGCAGAAGATCTGGCAGAACAAGACCGATTTCGATTCCAAGATCCCGCCGGTGCAGAAGGCGATCGCCGATGTCAAGGGCAAGGTCAACTCTCTTGACGATCTGAAAGTGGCGTTCAAGTCAATCAACGACCGCTGCACCGATTGCCATGAGACCTATCGCGTCAAGCTGAAGTAGCGAAGGGTGCGGACGGGTTGATACCGAACACAGAAATGAAGGAGGCGAACGCACGATGCATCCGCCTCCTTTTTGTTTGTTCAGCTAAGAGATGTTCGCCGGGACTGGACCAACGCACGCACCATCTCAAAACCGTCATCCTGGATGAGCGGCTACCCGCTGCAGGACCGGGGTCGTCGCCCTTCGAGACGGCCGCGGGTCGCGGCCTCCTCAGGGAGACGGGGACAGTTGGACGCCTGCTTCGACTTGCATGAACAATGCGCGATCGAAACTGCACCGTCACATTTACTTCGTCACCTGACCGCGGATTTCGCCGGCTGGATTGGCCGAGGTGTGGATGTTGACATAGTACTTGCCCGCCTCGAGATCGGCGGCCTGCGCATCGGTCAGCGTGGCGCTGCCCTTGACCGGGCTTGACGTCGCATTGGGGATCGCCACCGCGACGCCGGCATTCTTGCCGGCCTCGGCGGGGCCATGGAAATGCGCGGCCGTGGCCGGGCCGGTCAAGCCCGAATAGGTGACGGTCCAGCTCAGCTTCTTGCTGGCGGGATCATAGTCGATATCGGCGGTGCCCGTCCCGGTGCTGGTCGTGGGCGGCACTTCCGACTTTCCGTCCAGCGTCGCCTTGAATTTCTCCGCGCTGGCCGGTCCGGCAAGGACGATCACCGCTCCGAATGCAAGTGCAGCAAACATGATTTTGGTCATGGCTCTCTCCCATTTTCGACGTCGTGCCGCTTTCACAACAATGATGCTTACGCGTTATTCCCGCAACCCGCCGCAACATTTGAAAATTTTTCAAACAATCTATGGCTGGAGTGTAGCACTTACCAGCCATAAACTCGGTTCAATATGACGAGTTGGTGATGCTGCGACGAATGTTCCTGGCTACGCTGCTGCTGGCGGTCGTGGCGTTCGGATTTTACGGCTGGTTGACGGCGGCGCCGCTGCAGCTCGCGGTCACGGCGCCTGCCTATACGCCGAACGCCGCCAATGGCGAAATCATCTTCAATGCCGGAGGATGCTCCTCCTGCCACGCAGTGCCGAACCAGCCCGATCGGCTCAAGCTCGGCGGGGGACTTGCGATCCCGTCGCCCTTCGGCACCTTCTATGCGCCGAACATCTCACCCGATCCGGCCGATGGCATCGGGCGATGGAGCGAGGGTGATTTCGTGACCGCGGTGATGAAGGGCCTTTCGCCTGAGGGTACGCACTACTTTCCGGCCTTTCCCTACACGTCCTACGCGCATGCCAAGGTGGAGGACGTTCGCGATCTCTTTGCCTATCTGAAAACGCTTGCGCCCGTGCCGGGCCGCGTGCGCGGTCACGACGTGCCGTTTCCGTTCGACATCCGTCGCAATATCGGCATCTGGAAATTGCTGTTCATGGATGGCAAGCCGTTTGCGCACGACCCGTCGCGCTCGGCGCGCTGGAATCGCGGCGCCTATCTCGTCAACAGTTTCGGGCATTGCGCAGAGTGTCACAGCCCGCGCAATTTTCTGGGCGGCATCATCGGCGCACAGCGTTTCGCCGGCGGCCCCAATCCGGAAGGCGAGGGCTGGGTGCCGAACATCACGCAGAAGGGTCTTTCCGACTGGAGCGAAAAAGACATCGCCTATTTTCTGGAAACGGGCGAAACGCCCGATGGCGACAGCGCCGGCGGTTCGATGGCACGCGTGATCAAGAACATCGCGCAGTTACCGGCGGATGATCGAGCGGCGATCGCGGAATATGTGAAATCGTTGCCGCCGGTCGAGGGCCCGCCGCGCCCGCCAAAGAAGCCCGCAAGCGAGGGGTGAGATCAAGCAGACGCAAGTCCGTTGAAATGAGCTCCCAAGTATCACCGTCACCCTGAGGAAGCGCGTAGCGCCGTCTCGAAGGGCGAGGGCCCGGCCGCTCGCTGCGGGGCCGTTCATCCTTCGAGGCTCGCGGAGTCTGTCATCGGGCCGCGCTTCGCGCGGACCCGGTGGCGAGCACCTCAGGATGACGGCTCGATATCGGAGCGCTGGTCGCAAAGCTTCTAAAGCCTATCGACAGCCTTGAACGTGCCATCCGGCTGAATGATGGTCAGGTACACCGCCGCCGGCCGTTCGCGTCGCTTTGCGCCGAAAGTGAGAATGGTGCCGCCGACATCGAATTCGCCGACCTCGTTGATGATGCGCAGCATGTCGGCGCGGGTAGGGTGGGGGCCGGCCATCTCCAGCACTGCACCGGTCAGCCGTCCGGACAGATAGCCCTCCAGCGAGTGGAAGCCGGGAGGCAACGCGCCATCAAGGGCCCGTAGCGCCTGCCGATAATCGGCGACGAGCGTCAACCGCGTATCCCAGGGAAACGGCACGACCTCGGAAACGATCACGCCCCGCCCTTCAGGCCCGAGCTCCTTGGCGAGCGCATCGGCGCCGACAAAGGAAATCGCGACGAAGGTCGGATTGAAGCGACTGCGATGCGCCAGCTTGATGAACTCGGCGCAGGGACCGTAGGTCCCGACCATCACCACCGCCTCGGGCTCGGCACGCTTGATCGCTTTCAAGGCGGCGCCGACCGCTCTTGTGTTGCGTTCGAACGTGCCTTCCGCCGCCAGTTCCAGCCCGCGCCGCGCCAGCGCGGCCTTGACGCCGGCGAGGCCGTCGCGGCCAAAGGAGTCGTCCTGATAGAAGATCGCGATGGTCTTTAAATGCAGGTCTTCCGTCAGATGCTTGATCCAGGCTTCGGCCTCGGCGCTGTAGCTCGGGCGAATATTGACGACGTTGCGGAATTCGGAAGCACGCAAGAACTCCGCGCCGGACAGCGGGCCGATGAACGGCACATTCTTCTCCGCCGCGATCGGAACCGTCGCGATCGACGTCGGCGTGCCGACCGCGCCGATGAGCGCGAACACCTGGTCCTCGTCGATCAGCTTTACGGTCTCGGCGACCGAGCGGTCGGGATCATAGCCATCGTCGCGGCTGATCAGCTTGAGTTTGCGGCCGTGCACGCCGCCTTTGGCATTGATCTCCTCAAAGGCCGCGAGAATGCCTTGCCGCATGCCTTGCCCGAGCGCCGAAGACGGACCTTCGAGGGCGGCGGCCTGGCCGAACAGGATCGTGTCGGCGCTGACGCCGACCTCCTCGGCGCTTGCGGAAAGCGGAAACTGCGCGGCCGCGAGAAGCGCGAGACCGGCGATCGCGAACGGTGTTGGCCGCATGATGTGGGTCTGACGCGATGAGAGGCGTGCTTGAGGTTGGTGGGAAGGCGGGCTGCAGGATATGTCCGCGGTGTGAAGAGCCGGCTAACCGATCGCATTCAATTCGTCCGTATGAATCCGGAGAAAGCTGCATTTGTCGCCTTGTACGAGCGGAGATTGTTAACTAAGGCGCTCGGCCGGCGACCGTAGGAACCCCGATTTTTGGAACTTCTTAACCGCGCATCATGTCGGATTCCTCCCGACGGTGGGAAAGCCGTTTGGGGGCCGCTTTGCAGGTCGGACGAGACGATGAGCCAGGGGACCAGGATCGGGACGATTGCCGCTTCGACGGCGGCATCGAACCCCGGCGCGCGCCGCCCTCGCGCGCAGGGCTGTATCGTCCGGCGCTGATTGCGGCCGCGATCGGCACGCTGCTGTCGCTGGCCGGCGTGTTTGCCGTCGGCCAATGGGAAAATCGCCTGGTTCGCGCCGAGTTCGAGGGCCTCGCCGAGACCCAGGCGATCACGATCCAGAATGGCGTCAACGAATATGTCGGCCGGCTGATGACGCTGCGCACGCTGTTCGAATCCGCCAATGAGGACATCACCCGCAGCGAATACGAAACCTTTAGCCAGCGCTTGTTCGAGGATCATCCGGGGCTCATACGCGTGGCCTGGGTGCCGCGGGTCGAACGCAAGGAGCGCGCCGATTACGAGGTCGCGGCGGTCGCCGATGGCATCTCCGGCTACCGGATCAAATCCTTCGCCGACGGCATGCCCGTCCCCGAGCACGACGAATATTTTCCGGTCTACTTCTCCACAGAACCGAAGACCTCCGTGGTCTACGGGCTGGACTACTGGAGCTCTCCCGAAAGGCGCGCCACGCTCGAACGTGCGCGCGACAATGATCTTGTCGCGGTGTTGCGCACCCGCCTTTACGAGACCAGGAACGGGGCCAATCCCGTCGGCGTGATGGTGGGCGTGCCGGTCTATGCCAAGGGAACGTCGCGCATGACGATCGCCGACCGCCGGCGCAATCTGAACGGCTTCATCGTCGGCATGTTCGACCTGCCGCGGCTATTGCAGACGATCCGCGCAACCGCGGCAGCGACCCCGGCAATCGCCATCCATGTCTATCCGCCCGATTCCGCCGAGGCCGCAGCTTCCACACCGCCGTCGGAGCCCGATTTCTCCACCGAACCCGAGCGCAAGCGGGCAACGGATGGGCTGCGCTGGTCGACTGCTCTCAAGATCGGCGACGTCAATTGGCAATTGCTTGCCGTCCCCGCAAGCGGCGGCGAGCTGATGGAGAACCACTATCGGGCGCTCGCGGTGTTCGTCGCCGGGATGGTCACCACGATCTTCCTGGCCATCTATCTCGGCCTGTCCAGCCGCAATTCGCTGCAGCTTTCGCTCGCCAACCGCCGCGTGCTGGAGCTCGCGCAGACCGACATACTGACCGGATTGCCGAACCGCGGCTTCTTCCTGGAGCGGCTGCAGGAGAGCAATGCTTGCGAAGCGGGCGGCGGTTTTGCCATTCTGTTGCTCGATCTCGACCGCTTCAAGAACGTCAACGATTCCCTCGGCCATGCCGCAGGCGATGCCCTCCTGCGGATGGTGGCGCAGCGCCTGAGGTCGACGCTGCGCTCAGGCGACGTGCTGGCGCGTCTTGGCGGCGATGAATTTGCGGTCATCCAGGGCGGCGCCGACGACCAGCGCTCGGCCTCGCTGGATCTCGCCAGGCGTTTCTCCAAGCTGATCGCAGAACCCTTCCAGCTCTTAGGCCACCGCGTCGAAATTGGCACCTCGATCGGCATTGCACTCGCACCGGAGCATGGCCGTCACCAGGAACAGCTCCTGAAGAAGGCCGACCTTGCGCTTTATCGCTCGAAATCGGCGGGCCGTAACTGCTACACAATCTATGACCAGGCGATGTCGGCCGAGCTCGAGGCCCGCAACACGCTGGAGGGCGATTTGCGCGACGCCATCGCGCGCTGCCAGTTCGAGGTGCATTACCAGCCGTTCTACGACGTGGAGGCGGGGCGGCGGCGCGGCGTGGAAGCACTGGTACGCTGGCGCCACCCGGAAAAGGGGCTGATCCCGCCCGACCAGTTCATTCCGCTCGCGGAGGCAACGGGCCTGATCGTGCCGCTCGGCGAATGGGTGATCACACGCGCTTGCGACGACGCGATATGCTGGCCCGACGACGTGAAGGTCGCGGTGAACCTGTCGCCGGTCCAGTTCAAGCAGGCCGAATTGTTTGACGTGATCCGGCAGGCGCTGGAAAGATCAGGGCTGAAGCCGGAGCGGCTGGAGATCGAGATCACCGAATCCGTGCTCCTGGAGCAGGCCGTCGAAAACCACACGTTCATCGACAAGCTCAAGGGCATCGGCATTTCGCTGGCGCTCGACGATTTCGGGACCGGCTATTCGTCGTTGCGCTCGCTCACCGCTTTCCCCTTCGACAAGATCAAGATCGACAAGTCCTTCATTGCCAATTTGAGCGAGCGGCCGGAAAGCTGTGCCATCATCTCCTCCGTCGTGGCCCTGGCGCGCGGGCTGGGCATGTCGATCACCGCGGAAGGTGTGGAGACGGACGAGCAGCTTGCGCATCTGCGCTCGCTCGGCGTGAACTTCGCGCAGGGCTATCTGCTGGGACGCCCGATGCCGGTCGGCGCGCTGGAAGAGCATCTGCAGATCGGCCGCGGAGAGCGCGACGCGGCTTGAGGCAAGCCACGGGTTGGCTGTTTTGCGTCAACTCTACTGTCGTATCCGGCTGCGCAACCTAAGCGCTTGGGCGAGCGCTTCCCATTCATTCCAAAAGAAACTAGTCTATTGCTCTTTTCGGAAATTCAAATCGATTGGAGCGCATTCGATACTTTGTAAGGAGTATCCAACATGCCGCGAAGAGCAATTACGCTTGGTGGTGGCGGCCCAGCAGCAGGGCTGCACATTGGAGTTCTGGAAGCTCTTGCCGATCATGAGATAACGTTCGACGTGTGGTCGCTGTCGTGCATCGGCGCATGGGTCGGTATTGTCTACAATCAGTGCGACGAAGGAAAGGAAGTCGAGCAAACATATCAATTCTTCAGAGATGGCGTGTTTCGGGATGACGAGGGCTACAAGCGCTTCCCGATAAACACCGTGTTCGGGCCGGACTGGCGCGCCAACATAGATGCTGTCAACAAGTTCGTCAGTGACCCCAAGAACTACAAGGACTTTCAATGGCAGCCCTACAGGATGTTCGATTACGTCCAGGAATCGCTGTCAATCTTCTTTGACCACATGCCTCGCGGCGAAAAGGAACGCTACAGGAAACTGGACGAAGGAGATCTCAACCGCTGGATACTCAACCAGGTGATGGCGCCAAATCCCTTCATCCGTTACCTGACCTCTCTGATGTACCTGTCCAATTTCAACGGCCTCTCGAAAATCAACTATCCGGACAGTGACTTCATGAAAAAAATAAAATTCGAAAAACTGTACGCGAAAAAAGATAAGCTCATTTTTCACAACGCCTGGAATCTTGATACCCACGAGCTCACGTTCTTTGCAAATCGTCCGATGCCAGTGACGAATAGGCCCGAGGACAGCATAAAAAAGAGGCTCGGCGGGCCCATCACGGCAGAATCGTTATGTGCATGTTCGGCTCTTCCCTTCATTGAAGAAACCGTGAAGATCGACGGCACAACCTACTGTGAAGGCGCCTTGGTCGATACGGTCAACTTCGAGGGGTTGATCGAGCAACATGGTGATAAGCTCGACGAAATATGGATAAGCCGGATTGTCGATTCCAAGCAAATCCGGAAACCGAAAAACCTTCACGATGCGCTGGCAAATCTCTGCCAATTGTTTGCAGCCAGCGTTGGCGAAGATGACGTCAGGCTGTTCAAGTACCATGTTAAATACGACAAGCCTCAGAAGTGGACAGGTACCGTCGTCGAGATTCATGTGCCTGGGCACATCAATTTCAAATGGAATCACAGCAACCTGGATAAAGGGCGAGAATTGGGAAGACGCGCCGCAGAACAAGCCATCAAGACGTACGACAAGCAGAAGAGGGACGAGGGAGCGATGCGCAAAGCCAAGGAGCCGCTGTTCATAAACGAAAAGCCGGAGAAAGACGACCGGGACTGGCAACGGCTGCAACAAGAATATCTCGACCTGCAGGAAGAGCTGGCTGAGACTTAGAGACGGACGATGCGGGGCTATGGCAGCGTGCGGTGTGGACAGCTCACCGCAACTGATCGAGTACTGCCTTTGCTTGCTTGAGGTCCTGCGTCTCGAATCCTTCGGTGAACCAGCCGTAGACCGGCGCGAGGATATTGGTCGCTTCTTCGCGCCGACCACGCTCCATCCACAACCTGGCAAGATCGACCGCGGCTCGAAGTTCGAGGATCCTGGCATGCTGGCTTCTTGCGATGCCCAAGGCCTTCTGCAGCAATTCGGCGCCATCATCCGGCTCATCGCAGAGCGTCATCGTGCGCGCCTTCAGCCGGTACAGCTCGGCCTCGAATATCCGCTCGCTGCTGCGGCTTGTCGTCGTGAAACCCTGCTCGATGACGGCCAGCGCAGTCTCGTATTCCTGGCTCAGCAGTAAGGCAGGACACAACAGCACGTAGAGGGCCGTGATACCCAGCTGGTAACCCGCGCCACGATGTTCATCCATGGCGGCGCGAATCTCTTCGGTGGCGCGGGACGACGGGTTGAGCAGCGCGACGCATATGCCATGGACCGCGCGCGCCAATCCGCGCCACTGCCGGAATCCGTGCTCCTCGCAGAGAAGGCGACAGCGCTCGGCATGCCGCTGCGCCGTCCGTATCTCGCCGCGAAGCACGTGGACAACAGAAGCATAGTAGCAGGCATAGGCTTGGGAATGGGGATGGTTGATCGCGTCAGCACGTTGAACTGCGGCATCGATGCGCATGATCGCGGAATCGACATCGCCAAGCAGCCACAGCACCCATGACATCAGCGCAAGGTCGGCTACGCCGGCATCCTGGCCGGCCGCTCGCGCGGCCAATCTCTCTGCCTCACTGCTTGCCTCGAATTCCGCGACCGCGCGTTCGATGGCTGCGCGGGCGTCGACAAGGCGTCCCATGAAAAGACGAATCATCGCCTGACCGCGGGTCGCGTTGAGCAGCGCCGGCCGGTCGGCGCGCGCCTCAGCAAGATGAAGCAAGGCGGCGATGGTTTCCTGGGCGACCGGCAATTCGCCGCGCATGACACTGGCGGTGGTCAACCAGAACATCACTTGCAGCTGCTCGGGCGGATCTCCGAGGCGCTCGCACAATTCGCGCGCACGCGCGAAGGTCGCTACGGCCTTGTTCGAGGCCGGTCCCTGGGTCGCGATCAGGCACGGCCCGAGCGCGACCTGGAAATCAAGCTCCAGCCGGTCCTTTCGCGAACCTTCCGGCAGATGAGCGGAGGCCTCGATGCCCCGCTCCAGATGTGCGATGGCTTCGAGATTGGCGGAGCGCATGGCCGCTTTCTTTCCAGCCTGCAGCCAGTATCCGGCCGCCTTCTCGAACAAGCCCGACTCGGTGAGGTGATGCGCGACGGTTTCGGGTTGAGCTTCGACGATCTCCGGGAAGCGCTGCTCGAACGCGTCCGCGATCATGGCATGCAGCGCCGCGCGCCGGCTCTTCAACAGACCTGAATAGGCGGCATCGCGTACGAGCACATGCTTGAACGTGTAAACCGCCCTGGGGATCTCGCCGCGGCAGAATATCAGCTCCGATCTAACCAGTTGCGCAAGCGCTTCCTCGAGTCGCTCCGCGGGCAGTCCGGCGACAATGTTCAGCAGTTCGTAGGAGAACTCGCGGCCCACCACGGCGCCGATCTGGGCGACCTCCCGCACGGGCGCGAGGCGATCCAGCCTTGCCATGAGCGAGGCGTGTAATGTCGTCGGTATCGCCATCGCGGGCAGCGGACGGTTGAGGACATAGTGGCCGTCCCGCTCCTGCAGCAAGCCGGTTTCGAGAACTGTCTTGGTCAGTTCCTCGACAAACAGGGGCACGCCGTCGGTGCGCGCCAGGATCTGGTCCATGACGTCGGCCGGCAGCATCTTGCCGGCCGTGACCCGCTCGACCAATGCCGCCCCGTTGCGTCGGTTCAGGCGCGTCAGTGAGACGGTCGTCACATGCGCATGACCCGGCCAGGGCGGCATGAATTCCGGTCTCGCAGTGATGAGGATCAGCGCCCGAAGCTGCGGCACCCGTTCCATCGTCAGCGTGAGTAGTTCCAGCGATGTCGGATCCGCCCAATGGGCATCCTCAAAAATAACAAAGACGGGCTGATGTGCGGTAAGGGCCTCGAACTGAGTCAAAAGAGCGGCCAGCGTCACCTCCTTGCGCCGCTGCGGACTCATTTCCGCGGCGTGATAGCGATCACTGGTCGGCACCGACAAGAGGTTCGCCAGAGGCGGCACGACCTGCTCCGGGGCTGCCCCGGAGCGCACGAGCAATGCCTCGAGCTTGGCGAATTTCGTCTCCGGCAGGTCGGTTCGCTCGAACCGGGCGGCCCGCTCGAGCTGACGAATGAACGGGTAGAGCGCGCTGTGGGTGTGATGTGCCGAGCAGAAATGGCGCACCGTGATGTGGGGCTCGGTATCCCTGAGCCGTTCTTCCAACGCCAGAGAAATGTGCGACTTGCCGATGCCCGGCTCGCCGGTCAACACCACCACGCTGCCCTCGCCACGCACGGAATTGTGCCAGCGGCGCAGCAGCAGCTCGATTTCCTCGTCCCGTCCGATCGGCGGCGTCAGTCGAGCTTTGTGCTGCGCCTCGAAGCGGCTTTCCGCGCTGGTAGCACCGAGCGCTTCCCAGGCCGGCAGGGGCTCCGCCCAGCCCTTCAGCATGACCGGCCCGACATTGCGGCATTCGAAATGTCCCTCGGTCAATCGGCGCGTATTCCCGCAGATCAGAACCGATCCGGGCATCGCCAGCGATTGCAGCCGTGCGGCCAGGTTCGGCGTCTCGCCAATGACCGATTGCTCCTTGGCCGCGCCTTCCCCGGTCAAGTCGCCGACCACCACCATGCCGGTCGCGATCCCGACCCGGACCTGCAGCGGCGTGCCGATATCGGTCTTGAGCTTCGTGACGGCGTCGACCGAGGCCAGTCCGGCGCGTATCGCCTGTTCGGCATCATCCTCATGCGCCCGGGGAAAGCCGAAATAGGCGAGCACGCCATCGCCCATGTAGCGGGCGATAACGCCCTCGCTCTTCGCGATGACGTCGCTGATGCAGGCGTGATAGGCGCCGATGACCGCACGCAAGTCCTCGGGATCAAGGCGGGCCGACAATGCCGAGGAGCCCACCAGATCGCAGAACATCACCGTGAGCTGGCGCCGCTCGGCGCCGTCCCGCGGTGCATGCGCGATGGCCGTTTGCGCTGCTGGAGGGGCTTGCCCTTTCAGTTCGGAAATGGCGCGCAGCATCTTGCGCCGATGTCCCAGCAGAACGCCAAGGTCCTTGAGATCCTGCTCCGTCAGATCGCCAAGGACCGACAGATCGATCGCATTCTCGACAAAGCGCTCGGCGTATTCACTCAAGCCGATCGATGCTAGCCACTCCGCAATCGGTGTCATGGCGAACCTATGGCCCGGATCGCAACAATAGCAACGTTTATGCATCATGCGAAGGCCCTCGGCTCCTCAGCGGCGGCTACGACGGACTCCTTTGCCGGTGGCCATGATAGCGCGAGGCGAGGGCAGCAAACGTGAGCAGGTTCGCAATTGCGGCAACCGATACCGCTGATGCGGTATTCGCGGCCAGCTTAGCTCGCTCGGCCTAAACTTTGCGCTGGGCTATAGCCGGGACGGCTGACGCCGGTGGGCGCGCTGGAAGAGCATCTGCAGATCGGCCGCGGAGAGCGCGACGCCGCCTGAACCCAAAGCCCTTGCGCCGCAAAAGCGTCAGACCCTGACAACTCCAGCGTCCGGCCCTGCCGAGCATCCCATAGCTGTTTCGGCTCATCGCGAGGTGGTGGCCGGCGGCGTTGAGCGACGTGACGATGGCGGCCCTAAGTGGGTCCAAAGGCCTTGAAGGTGATGATGGTGTGGGTGTCCTGGATGCCGGGGAGCGTCTGCACCTTCTCGTTGACGAAATGGCCGATGTCGGTGTCCTTGTCGACATAGAACTTGACCAGCAGGTCGTAATCACCGGCGGTGGAATAGATCTCCGAGGCAATCTCGGCTTCCGCAAGCGCGTTGGCCACGGCATAGGACTGGCCGAGTTTGCACTTGATCTGAACGAAGAACGGAACCATCGCGATCGCCTCCTTGAGAATTCCGGCCCAGTATAGCGGGCGCAGCGAGCAGGGTGCCACCTCGCCTGGCCGGAACACGCCGCTCAAACTTGCTGTAATCCGCTCCCCGCGCTAGGACAAGCCATGACCACGCCCGTCGCGCTCACGATCGCCGGCTCGGATTCCTCCGGCGGCGCCGGTATTCAGGCCGACCTGAAGACCTTTGCCGCGCTCGGCGTCTATGGCGCTTCGGTGATTACGGCGCTGACCGCGCAGAACACGCGCGGCGTCACGGCGATCCATCCAGTGCCCGCAGACTTTGTCGCGGCGCAGCTCGAGGCGGTGCTCGGCGATCTTGATGTCGGAGCGGTCAAGATCGGGATGGTAGGGGCGCGCGCGACCATCGAGGCGATTGTTGCTGCGCTCAAGCGCTTCCTGTCAAGGCACGTCGTACTCGATCCCGTGATGATCGCAAGCTCCGGCGAGCGGTTGTTGCCGGCGGATGCGGTCGACGCATTGCGCACCAAGCTCATTCCTCACGCCAGCATCATCACGCCAAACCTGCCGGAGGCGGCCGTATTGCTGAGCGAGCCGGTCGCTTCGAGCGATGCCGCGATCGTGTGCCAGGGCAGGCGGCTGTTGTCGCTTGGATGTCCCTTCGTCCTGATCAAGGGCGGACACGGGCATGGCGACGAGAGCATCGACTATCTGATCGATGCCGACAGCACGCTGCCGCTTTCCAGCCCGCGCATCGCTACCGTCAATACCCATGGGACCGGATGCACACTCGCTTCCGCAATTGCCGCGGGGCTCGCCAAGGGCGAGGACATGGCGAGTGCGGTCCGCAACGCCAAGGCGTTCATCGGCGGCGCCATCGCCGCGGCCGACCGCTTTGCGGTCGGTCACGGCCATGCACCGGTGCATCATTTCCACCGCTTCTACTGACTGAAGGAGAGGCGGCGCGCGAGCCAAGCGGCAGGACCTGATCCCGCTTCTGGTCGGACGCGTGCCGTCATTGCTTCTGCTGCTCCTGAGGTCTCGGCGAGGTCTCGGCCGCGCCGTAGAGCCCGGCGGCGACGGCCTGAGCCATCCGCAGGTGCCTCAGCACGACCGGCAGGATGTCGGACGCGAAATTCTTCAGCTCCGCATTCTCGCCCGAACCGATTTCATATTCCAGGAGCTGTGCCGCCTTCTGGTGATCGATGATCTGGCCCTGGATGTAGGCGCGGTCGAACTCGGTGCCGTTCGCTTGCTCAAGCTGCCTGCGCATGGCCGCATGTTCTGCATCGAGCCCGGCGGGCAGACGAATTCCATCCGCTTGCGCGAGCGCCGACAGCCGGTCATTGGCGCCGCCGTGGTCCTGGATCATCTGCTGGGCAAACTCCTGCACCGGGCGGCTTGATGCCTTCTGTGTCGCGAGCCAGGCCAAGTCCACTTCCGCCGCTCCGCCGATCGCCGCTTCACGGGTGAAGGTCCGGTCCGGCACATTGGTCTGGCGAGAGGCAGGCACGCCGGGGGCGGATTCCCTGGTGCCGGGCGCCAGACCGGCCGGATTACCGGGCGCCGGGCCCGCCGGGTTGCTCGGCTGAGCCAATGCCGGCACAACAAGCGCCGGCATCAGCAGAACTGTGAGCAGCGTGACCGCGGGAAGACGGATCATTTCAATCTCCTTCTGCTGCATACGGTGTGGCGCCGCAATTCACAGCGTGAGCATGTAGGCGACCAGCGAATCCTTCTCGTCCTGCGTGAGCTTCAGGCCCAGCACGAGGTTGAAGAACTCAACCGTATCGGCGAGCGTCGGCAGCCGCCCGTCATGCATGTATGGCGGGGAATCCTTGATGCCGCGCAGCGTGAACGTCTTGATCGGCCCGTCCGGCAGCATCACCAGTGCATTGACGGTCTGGCCGATGTCGTAGAAGCGCTCGAGCTTCAAATCGTGCATGTTGTTGTCCATGAAGGACGTCTGCGGCACATGGCATGCGGCGCAGCGCCCCTTGCCCAGGAACACCCGTTCTCCGGCCAGCTCCTGCTGCGTCGCCTTGCTGGGATCGAGGCGGCCGCTCGGATCGAGCTTCGGGGCCGGCGGGAAATCGATGACGTTCTGCATCTGCGCCATCATCGGGACCTGATCGAAGCGGTCGGGCAGGTTCACGCCCTTGCGCTGGGCGCTGACGTGGTCGCCGTTGAAATAGGCGGTGCGCTGCTCGAACTGCGTAAAATCCTCGACCGAGCGCAGCGAGCGCTTGGAGCCGTGGATCTGCTGGTTGAACAGGCCACGCAGGCTCACCGTGTCGAGGCGGAAGCGCGCCGCCTGCGGCCGCACGTCTGGCGTCTGGTGGAAGGCCGCGTTGGTGTGGAAATTCGCGTGGCAGTCGAGGCAGGTGACGCCGAGGCTCTGATCGGCGCTCTTGCGATCCTCGGTCTGGTTGAATTCCTCTTGCGGGAAGGGCGTGAGCAACAGGCGCAAGCCTTCCATCTGCACCGGCGTGAGAATGCCGACCATCAATTGGTAATAGTTCTTGATGGTCAAGAGCTGTCCGTGCGAAACGTCGCCGAGCTCGGGATGACTTGTGAGAAAAATCGGCGGCGGGAACTCCGGCGTGAACCGGTCCGGAAGATCGAAATCGACATCGAAGCGCCTGATGTTGCGGCCCTCCTGCCGGTTGATCTCGTCGATCTGATTGTTCGGGAAGACCTGGCCGCCGGTCGCCTGTTTAACATGCGGCAACGGCATGAAGCCTGCGGGCAAGAGGCCGCGCTCGCGGATCTCATCCGGCGTCATCGACGAGAGACTGTCCCAGCTCACGCCCGCCGGCAATTTGACGCGGACGCCGCCCTGCACCGGCTTTCGCCCGCCTGACATCATGACATTGGGAATCGGGTGATCGGATAAATCATAGCGCTGCTCCAGAACTGCGCGCTGGCGCTCCATCACCTGCGGCTTCTGTGCCTCGTCGTTGGCCTTGACGACGTCGAGCGGCAGCGTGGGCAGCGGCCTGTAGGTCGCATCCGGCGGCAAGGAATCGGCGAGGGCGGCAGCCGCGAGCACAGCCGCGCCGGCCAGCGGAAGAAAGATGGTGAGCTTTTTGGACACGACGGCCTCCGAATTCGGGGCACGCGGGAGCACGCTGCACCCCCCGTGCAGATGCGGAGGCGAACGCCGGCCCATTTTGTTTGTTCCTATTTTTCACGTCGGGCAGTCGTGCTGACGAATTTGCTCGACCGCCGATCAATCAGTCATTCGTTATATGTGACAGCTAGAGCAGGACTCTGCTGTCGCGCGACCGGCGGCATTTCGTGTGCGCACCCCGTTTTCTGATTTCGCACGGGCAGATGCGGAAGCGATCTTGCGAAACAGGACAGCGACTGGCGGGAATTCCGGTTTCTCAATTACAAGACGGCTTGGAGAAGCTCCGATGACCGCGGCCGAACGATCGCAATTGGTCCTCGCTTTCGCGAGAACGCTCTACGTCAATGGACAAGCCACGGAGCAGACGATCGGGGCGGCGGAGAGGCTCGCACGTGCGCTCGACCTGCGCGCGACGATCTTGCCGCGCTGGGGTGTGCTGCAGCTCCTGGCCGACCACGAGCAGGGCACCCTGACGGCCCAGGTCGCAGCCGATCCTGCCGGCGTGGAGATGGACCGCGTGGCGTCCGCGATGCGCGCCATCGACGCCGTCAAGGCGGGACGGCTCACGCCCGACGCCGCAATGAAGCGGATCGAAGAGATCTCGCGCGCGGCGCCGGCGCCGACATGGCTGTTCGCGCTCGCCGCGGCCGCCGGCGCGGTGGCGCTTTCGGTGATTTTCGGCGTTCGGCATGTCCCGGCGGCGGCCTTGATCTTTGTCAGCGCGGGGGCCGGCGCATTCCTGCGCCGCGCCCTTGGCCGTCTCAGCACGAACCTCTTCCTGCAACCGTTTTGCGCAGCGCTTCTCGCCGGCGTCATCGGCGCACTGGCAGTCCGTTATGATCTGAGCTCGTCGTTGCGCCTCGTTGCGGTCTGTCCGTGCATGGTCCTGGTGCCGGGTCCGCATGTCCTCAATGGCGCGCTCGATCTCATCAACGGCCGCATCGCCCTTGGCGCCGCTCGCCTGACCTATGCGGGATTGATCGTGCTGGCGATCTCGGTCGGGCTGCTGCTTGGGCTTGCGCTGCTCGGAGTCTCGTTGCCGGCCGATCCTGCGGCAAGGGCTGTGCCACTATGGCAAGACGTCATCGCGGCCGGCGTCGCTGTCGCCGCCTACAGCGTCTTCTTTTCCACGCCGCTACGCATGCTGCCTTGGCCGGTTGCGGTGGGGATGGTCGCCCACGCTTTGCGTTGGCTCGCGCTGATGCAGTTTGGCCTCGGTGCCGCGACCGGCGCCTTGATCGCCTGCGTTGTGGTGGCGCTGATCCTCACGCCAGTCTCGCGGCGAACGCATATGCCATTTGCCGCGATCGGCTTTGCTTCCGTGGTGTCGATGATACCCGGCGTCTACCTGTTCAGGATGGCGGGCGGGCTCCTGCAAATCGCGGGCGGCACGCAGCCGACGCTCGAACTGCTCGGCGCAACGACAGCCGACGGATTGACCGCCGCGATCATCATCCTGGCAATGAGCTTCGGCCTCGTCGTTCCCAAGATGGCCATCGACCATGTCAGCGATCGCTTTGCGTCGGGCAAGTCATAGAAACGGGCATCGTGCGAGAGCTGCGGCGCGGGGGCCCCTGCATTTTCAGCAGCCGCTCGTTACTCCGGTCCAAGCCATGCATCTCCGATCGTGGCTTGGATATCATACGTTAAGGCCGGCTGCCCAATTCTCGGTCAAAGTAACGTTGTTCCTCAATTCGTTTTGCAGCGACCAAAGCGGCGCGGGGCGGTTCCGATGCGGATGTACCATCGGGGCCGCTCACACCGTGGCAGCCCAAAGGAGGTGCGCCATGCTCGCTGAAAAGTTCTTTCTTGTCCTGGAAACCCTCATGAAGAGCCGCCAGTATTCCGATGGAGGATGCCCTAGGGTCAAGAGCAGCTCACCTCACGTGCCAATCGAGGTGAAAACAGAGCGCACGGAAACGCCAACCGTCGCGGCTCGTTAGGTTAAGTGTGCAGTGCAATCGCACGTTAGACCGGCTGCGCATCACGGTCGCGGAACCGAAACTTTCCTCACCGAGGTGAATTTATCTTGCGGGGCTTGCAGAGCGTGGAGACGAGCCATGCAGCTTCCGTCCTGGGGTGACCTGTTTCTCGCCTCGGCGGTCACGGGCGCCGCCTTCCTGGTCGAGATCGGAATTTTTCTCGTGTTGGGGGTGATCTGAAACAAGCGCCCAAACCTAGCCCACAAGCAGCCTTTGAAGTTGCTGCACTTGGCCGATCGGGACGATCCTCTCGCCGAGGTTGTCGCGAGAAGGATATCGCTGCAGAGATATCCAGGATGGCGGTCAAGGAGTTTGGCAACGCGCGCCGTTGAAGCGGCCGGGAGCCTCATCTCCGCGCTGAGGTGCCCCTCGTCGGAAGTCTCACCGCAGACCGGCTTGATTGGCCGGCTTGCCCTTCGAAGCCGAGCAGGCGGGATATCTTTGCTCCCGCCTCCACAACCAGCTTCGCGAATTCGGCGACCTTCTCCTCGTTGACGCGGGCACTCGGCCCATAGATCCCGACGGATCCAATCACGCTGCCCCGATGATCGAAATAGGGAGCTGATGCCGCCACCGCCCCGACAAAGATCTCGCCGCGGCTGATGGTGTAACCTTTTCTTTTTGCGGACCGCAGGGGCTCCTCCAGCTGCGCCCGCGCCTCTTTCGGCAGCCGCCCGAGAAACTCGGCCTGGCGTTCAGGATCCATAAAGGCGAGCATCGCCTTGCCGGTTGCGCCCTGGGCCAGGGTCAGGGAATCGCCGATGCCGCGGCTGATCGACAACACGTGCCGGCTTTCGTATTCGAGGATACAGATCCCACGATCTTCCTCGATCCGAAATAGCGCTGCCGTCTCGCCCGTCCTGTCGCGCAAGTCCTCGACCACGGGCCGGGCCACGTGGACGACATCGAGCGCCTTGAGCCAGACATGGGCAAGGCTCATCACGCCATGGGCGAGACGGAACCGCTGCGGATCGCCTTCGGCCTCGATCAGGCCGCGCGAAGCCAGGGTGTGGAGCAGACGGTAGAGCGTCGGCCGGCTCAAGCCCACTCGCTTCTGCAGTTCGACCACGCTCATCAGCGGCTGCTCCACCGTGAATGACTGCAGGATCGCGATGGAGCGGTCCACGGCGCGGACGCTCGTCATTCCTGCATCGTCGACTTTGGATTTGCGTGCCTTTGCCATAGCGCCTGCTGACTGAAAGCGTGGGCCTTCGACTCGCGCGGCAGACTAGCGAAGGGCTGCGCGCCGATACAGCGAAAAGCCTGCGATCGCCGACCCGATCCGCAACCTTTGCAACTGCGCCGCATCTCATCTTTGCGTTCGTTATGCCGCGTCGACGGACGCCCCTTGCCTTGGCCTCGTTTTCGTGGAATCAATTTATGAGAATGATGTCCATCCAATGGACACATGGGAAGGAGATTGGCGATGGATCTGCCAGGGTCCGGAAAGACGCGCGCGCTGCGCCGCGCCGTCCTGGTTTCGCTCGCGCTGATGATTGGCGCCGCACTGGGTGAAGCTGAAGCAGGAGAGCCGGCCATTTCAGACGGCGTCGTGAAGATTGGTGTCTTGGGCGACTACGGCAGCGGACGCGACCTGGGCGGTCCCGGCTCCGTCACTGCAGCCAGGCTCGCCGCCGAGGATTTCAAAAATCAGGTGCTCGGCAAGCCGATCGAGATCATTTCCGCCGATCACCAGAACAAGCCCGACATCGCCGTCGGCATCGCCAAGAAATGGTTCGACCTCGATCATGTCGATGCGGTGACCGATCTCGCCGTGAGCTCGGTCGGGCTCGCGGTCGCCGCGCTGGCAACCCAGAGCAATCGATCCGCACTCGTCTCGGGGGCGGCGAGCTCGGACCTGACGGGGCCGAATTGTTCTGCCGTCATCACGCATTGGGCCGACGATACCTACGCCTTGTCGGCTGGCTTGGTCAGCGAAGTGAGCGCGCGCGTGGCGAAGGACTGGTTTTTCGTCGCGGTCGACTATTCCTTCGGAAGCTCGATGTTGAAGGACGGTACGAACGCGCTGAATGCGACCGGAGGCAAACTGGTCGGCAGCGTGCGTTTTCCCTTCAACACCACGGACTTCTCGTCATTTCTCCTGGCGGCCCAGGCTTCGCGAGCCAAGGTGGTCGCGCTTGCAAGCACGGGCGCCGATACCGTCAATGCGGTCAAGCAGACCCATGAATTCGGTCTGCAGGCGGGCGGACAAACCATCGTCGGCATGCTGACCTTCATCGCGGACGTGCATGCGATGGGCCTGAAGACGGCAGAGGGCATGTATGTCGCGTCCCAATATTACTGGGATGATGACGAAACCAGTCGCGCCTTCGCGCAGCGGTTCTTTGCGATTGAGAACCGCATGCCGACCAAGCTGCAGGCCGCAACCTACGTGGCCGTCCGCCACTATTTGAAAGCCATTCAATCGGCCAGAACGGACGACACCAAGGCGGTCAATGCAGAGATGCGGCGGCTTCCGGTCGATTTCTTCGGCCGCCCGGCACGCATCCGTCCCGATGGTCGCGTGATCTACGATCTCGCGCTGTATCGCGTGAAGTCACCGCGCGCGAGCAGGTATCCATGGGATTATTACGAGAAGATATCGACCATCCCTGGTGATCGGGCCTTTCGTCCCGAAGGCGAGGGCGGATGCAATCTCGGCAAGTCCTAACGCGAGATGCGTCCCATCATCACGAGCAAGGTCAATGAACAGGAGATGCGCCCCATGACGCAGAAGGATATCGACGGGCTCGTTGACGTTAAGAACGGCTTCATCAGCCGCGAGCTGTTCGTCGACGCCGACATTTACAAGCAAGAGCTCAGCAAGCTGTTCACCCGCGCCTGGCTACTGGTCGGCCACGAGAGCCTGGTGCCGAACCCCGGCGATTTCTACACCTCGCGAATGGGCGAGGAGTCGGTCATCCTCTGCCGCGACAAGAAAGGCGAGATCCACGTTTTTCTGAACTCGTGTCGTCATCGCGGCATGAAAGTCTGCCGCTATGAGCAGGGCAACACATCGCTGTTCACCTGTCCCTACCATAGCTGGACCTACACCACCGACGGCAAGCTGCAGGGCGTTCCGCTCTACAAGTCACTCTATGACGGCGTGCTGGATCGCGAGGCCAATTCCCTGGTCTCGGTCGCAAGGCTCTGCAACTACAAGGGCTCGATCTGGGCGACGTGGGACAAGGATGCGCCGGACTTCTTGACGTATCTCGGCGATGCCAAGGCCCATCTTGATCAGGCGCTGGATTGCCGCGACGGGCGCGACGGCGGCTCCGAGGTCATCGGGGTGCACAAATGGGTGTTTCCGGCGAACTGGAAGTTCGCCGCGGAAAACTTTCTCGGCGACACCTACCATAACCCGAGCCACCGTTCCGTCGATCTGATCGGGATCGGACCAAGTGCGGTTTCCGGCAAGAAAGGCCGGCGCGACAATGAGCTCGAACATGCCCAGCACGTCTGGATCAGTTTTCCAGCCGGGCACGGCGTGCACAGCGCGATCCAGCCGGAGGCGAACGAATATATCGAATCGTTTCTCGACAATCCGGTTCTCGAGCAATATTTCCGCCATTGCTACGAGGAACGAAAACGGCGCCTGGGCGATGGCGCGCGCCTGATGCCGTTCGTCGGCACGATCTTCCCGAACACCTCCTATCACGGCCGGCAGCCGCGCGGACTTTGCGCCTGGCATCCGCACAGTCCGACCTCGACGGAAGCCTGGCGCTTCTTCCTGGTCGACAAGGACGCGCCGTCGGAGGTGAAGGACTATCTGCGGCACTATTACATGCGCTATTCGGGACCGGCCGGCATGACCGAGCAGGACGACATCGAGAACTGGCTCTATGCGACCGCCGCGAGCACGGGGACCATCGCGCGCCGCTATCCTTTCAACTATCAGCAATCGATGGGAGCCTATACGACGGATCATCCGCTTGGAGGTGAGCTCAGTCTGCAAGTCACAGAGCAGATCGCGCGCGGCTTCTACCGGCGCTGGGCCTCCTACATGCGCGACGCGGACTGGGGAGAACTGCTCGGCCTTCCGGCCGGCAATAGGGAGGCTGCCGAATGAGCGCAGCCGGAAAAATCGTCATCGTGACCGGCGGCACGTTCGGGATCGGCCGTGCGATCACACTCGGTCTTGCCGGCAGAGGGCACAAGGTCGTGGCCTTCGGCCTCGAGTCGCCACAGGCATCGAGCATTGCCCAGAGTGCGATACCTGACCTGCGGCAGGAATTGTCACGCCAGGATTTGCAGGCGGATCTGCTGGAAGCGGATGTATCGTCAGCGGCTGATGTCGAGCGGGTGGTGAAATTCACACTTGACCGCTTCGGCCGCATCGACGGTCTCGTCAACAACGCTGCGATAGGCCCCTTGGGCACGGTCCTCGACACCGACGAGGCGCTGTTCGATCGGATCATCGCAGTCAACCTCAAGGGGCCATACCTCGCCAGCCGCGCCGTGCTGCCGCACATGATCCGTCAGGGTGGAGGCTCGATCGTCAACATCGGCTCCGGCGCAGGCTGGGGAAAGCCGAACATGGCCGTTTACAGCGCCAGCAAAGGCGGGCTGGTCGCGCTCGGAGCCGCGACAGCGTACGATTTCCTGCATCATCGCGTGAAGATCAACACGGTGATCCCCGGCGGCGGAGGCATCGTCAGCGGCATGAGTCTCGGCCGCGCCGGCGGCGATCGCAGCAAGGTGGGTCTCGGCGCGCCCGGTACGGCTGCCGGCCGACCGGCGACCGGTGACGACATCGCAAACGTGGTTGCGTTCCTGCTGTCTCCCGAAGCGGAGGCGATCTCGGGAGCCGTGATTGACGTCGGCTGCTTCGCGCATCAGGGCGGGCCGGTCCCCGCGAAGCCGGCCAATCGGTAACACTCGGACCCCAGGAGGAGCAGATGAGCAGCGCTCTTAGCCAGACAAAACCAATCCCCGCCGAGAAGTGCGCGGGCAATCCCTCGATCGCGCGCACCGAGCACTATTATCGCCTCAAGGCGGATGTGGAGGATTTCTACTATTACGAAGCGGATTTGCTCGACGCTCGCCGCTTCCGCGAGTGGCTCGATCTTCTGACCGAGGACATCAGCTACTTCATGCCGATCCGGCGCAACGTCAAATTTGGTCAGCATGAGGCGCGCGAGAACACCAGGAGAGGCGAGGGCATCAGTTGGTTCGACGAAGACAAATGGACGCTGACCAAGCGCGTGGATCAGATCCTCACGGGGGTGCATTATGCCGAAGAGCCGCTTTCGCGCATCACCCACATGGTGACCAACGTGCAGATCAAGGACGCGCGCCCGAATCTCGATCAGGCGGAAGAGGTGGATGTGGCGAGCCGCATCCTCGTCTACCAGAACCGGGTCGAGTACGAGACCTACACCCTGGTCGGAAGGCGGAACGATACGCTGAGGCTGGTCGATAATAGCTGGAAGGTATGCCGCCGCGAAATCATTCTCGAGCAGAACATTCTGCTCGCCAAGAATCTGACCATGTTCTTCTGAGCCGCGGGAATCGCGTCCATGATCAACATTCTCGCTCTCAAGCCCGGCGATCGACTGCAACTGCGCGAACGCATCCTCGCCGAGGTGACGCAGAACATGGAGGATGGCATGTGGGTGGAGGTCAGATATCTCGACGCTCCGAACGAGGCGGATAAGGGTTTGATCGAACTATGTCACGCCCAGGACATCGTTGCGCTTCTCGACGGCTCGCAGCCCGTTTGACGCGAGGGGACAACCAGTCCGATGCTTCGATACGAATATATGCCCAGCGATTTCAATCCGATGTTTCTCATCCTCGGCGATGGCGCTGATCTCGCTGCACTCTCGGCAACGCTGCGGCGCTTTGCGGTTCAGCCCAAGAAGATCTCGCTGACCGAACAAGCGGGTACGTTTCAGCCGCGGACGCCACTGACGATCGTTCCTGCCGACCGGGAGTTTGGACTGCGCGCAAGCGGGCAGGATTTTGCCTGGCACCTCAATCAATGGCAGGCGCAAAATATCGCCGAGCGGGTCGACGTACTTGCCTCCCCGGAGGCCAGGTCCGGTTCGGACATCTTCGAGATCGGAAGCGAGGGCGAGATTCCGGTCAAGGTGTCGCGTGGCGAGTATACCGATGATTTCCTGATCTCGAAGCGCTAGCGCATTCGCCGATCAGGCTGCAGAGCCGGACAGGCCGGCAGCTTTGCGTCAGTCGGGCCTGCGTTGAACCGTTTGGGTTTACTCGTAGACACAATGTCATCTGCAGTTTTTGGCCGTGAGATTCCATTCGACCGGGAGGATCGTCATGAGCAGTGACGCGGTGCGCCAGGCTATTGATGAGGGAAATCGCCAATTCGGTGAAGCGGTGGCCCGCAAGGACTATGCGGGACTGGCCGGGCTCTACACCGAGAATGCACGCGTGATGCCTCCCGATGCGCCGATCGTCAGTGGAAGACCGGCGATCGAGGAGTTTTGGCGGACAGCCGCGAACGCATTTGGGATGACCGACGCTGCCCTCAGGACGGTCGACGTCGAAGTTGTCGGTGATACCGCCTATGAGGTGGGCGAGGCCCAGCTAACGCTTGGCTCGGGGCAAGCGAAGGTCAAATACCTGGTCGTTTGGAGGAGAGATCGCGACGGGACATGGCGGCTGCATCGGGACATCTGGAACAACATGCCGCCGAATTAGAGCCGGCCTGAGATCCGGCGGCGGCTCGCCTCTCCCCTATAATGTTGTGGACAAGATACGGTTGAGATCAGCCGGCGCGGGCCTTCGTGGGCCAACCGCCGTAAGCTGATCGCATGCGCGTGCGCATGACGATTTCATGACTGCGACTATTCTCCGTCTTTTGCATCATTTCATTTCGCAACCTTTTCAGGGGAATACAACGTGGCCACTCCACGGGATCTTGCGGATCGCCTTGCCGGCAACAGAGACAGCAGATTCATTCGCGAACGGCTTACGCTCGCCCCGCGGGAAGCCCGCGCGCGGGTGCGGCGCGAGTTCAAGGCCTATCCAAGCCAGGATTATCTGACAGAGATCGAGAGTTGGCGGGAACTGCCAAATGGATTGGTCGAGTTCACGCTCAAGCGCCTGCGCGAAGGTGAGGGCGGGAACGGTTGGTAGGGCATCATCCGGAAAAGTGGATAGCGGTTTTCCGAAGAGATCATGCTCAATCAAAGAGCTAAAGCGCGATGAGGATTCAACTCAATCTCGTCGCGCTTTAGCCGCGCCGCCAAGGTTCAGACGTTCCGGGATTCGCCCGACGGGCGGAATCGTTTGAGGCCGGCCGATCGCCTGGCTACCTCGCCACAGTTGCTCTGTATTCTTGGAGGGTGGTCGTGAGCAAAACTCGGGCGGATGCCGTCGCGAGAATGTCGATTTGCGTCCTCGTTGTTGTTTGAAAGCTGAATGGGCGCTCTCGCGTGCGCAGCCCCCCGAATCCGATCGCCTCTCCCCGCAAGCAGCCGCAAGCAGGGCGAGATGGGCTACTGGCAGCGAGCTTTCGCGGAGATATTCCGCGGTATGGTGCCCGGCCTTCGCCGCGGCGACATTGGCGAATTGGTCATCGTACCGGCACGAGCATCGCCCCGCATTGCTATGGAATGCCGCACATTGTCGCCTGATTGTCGCATGGGCCTGCTATCGCGGCCTTACGGCTACGGACACTCGATTCGAACAAGAAGCGGCCGACGGCAGCCGCCGGGGTGAGCGGCACATGGGTGGACCGGGGTCTCGTTCGTCATCGCGTTGTCACAGGGATCTGCTAGGGGCGCGTTCATGGGAAGTGACTCCTTAAGTGAAGAGAGCGCGGAGCGGCGCTTTCGCACTTTGTTTATCTCCGATGTTCACCTCGGAGCGCGCGGCTCTCAGGCCGACAAGCTGCTCGATTTCTTACGCAGCCACGACGCCGACACCATCTATCTGGTGGGAGATATCGTTGACGGCTGGGCGCTGAAATCGAGCTGGTACTGGCCGCAATCGCATAACGATGTGGTGCAGAAGCTCTTGCGCAAGGCGCGCAAGGGCGCTCGCGTGACCTACATCCCCGGCAATCACGACGAGTTCCTGCGCAACTATTACGGCACGCATTTCGGCGGCATCGATGTGGTCGAAAACACGATCCACACCGGCGCCGACGGGCGTCGCTATCTCGTCATTCACGGTGACATCTTCGATCTCGTCGTGCAGAACGCGCGCTGGCTCGCCCATCTCGGCGATAAGGCCTATGACTTCGCCATTCAGATGAACAGGCTGGTCAACTTCTTCCGCCGCATGTTCGGCGTGCCCTATTGGTCGCTGTCGCAATGGGCCAAGCAGAAGGTCAAGAACGCGGTGAACTATATCGGCGCCTTTGAGACCGCGCTCGCCGCCGAGGCGCGACGTCACGGTGCCGACGGCGTGATCTGCGGCCACATCCACTTCGCGGTCATTCGCGACATGCAGGGTATCCGCTACATGAATTGCGGCGACTGGGTCGAGAGTTGCACCGCGCTCGCCGAGCACGAGGACGGCAGCTTCGAGATCATCACCTGGACCGATCCCGCCCGCCGTCTCGCGCCGGTGCCACAGATCGCTGCGCGCGCCGCGTAAGCGAAGGAGCCAGATGCGCATCCTGGTCGCGACCGACGCATGGCATCCGCAGGTCAACGGGGTCGTGCGGACGTTGACCATGATGGCGGAAGCGACCAGGTCATTGGGCGTCGAGGTCGATTTCCTCACCCCGGAAACCTTTCGTACCTTTGCCCTGCCGAGCTATCGGGATTTGCGCGTCGCCTTGCCTCGCCCTGCCAAGGTCGCGGCGTTGGTGGCGGCCAGCCGGCCCGATAGCATCCATATCGCCACCGAAGGGCCGATCGGCGTGCTGGTGCGGCGCTACTGCCGCAAGCACGGCCTGCCGTTCACGACGAGCTTTCACACCCGGTTTCCCGAATATGTGTCCGCGCGAGCGCCGGTTCCAGTATCCTGGGTGGAGTCCTGGGTCTGGGCCAGCTTGCGCTGGTTTCATGGTCCGAGCCGGGCGGTGATGGCGGCAACGCCGGCGCTCGCAAGCGAGCTGCGCGAACGCGGTTTCCGCAACGTGGTGCTTTGGCCGCGCGGGGTGGACACCAATCTGTTTCATCCGCGCGATGTCGATCTCTGTCAGCCCCGGCCGGTGTTTCTTTGCGTCGGGCGCGTCGCGGTGGAAAAGAACCTCGAAGCGTTCCTGGAACTCGATCTGCCGGGCACCAAGGTGATCGTCGGCGACGGGCCGGCGCGGCTCATGCTTGAGCAGAAATACCCGCAAGCCGTATTTCTGGGTGCGCTGGAAGGCGAGCGGCTGGCGGAAGTCTATGCCGCTGCGGATGTTTTCGTGTTTCCCTCCAGGACCGACACGTTCGGCCTGGTGCTGCTGGAGGCGCTCGCGAGCGGACTGCCGATTGCCGCTTTTCCGGTCAGCGGCCCACGCGACGTCATCGGCGATGCGCCGGTCGGGGTGCTTGCTGACGATTTGCGTGAGGCCTGTCTGGCGGCGCTCAACATTCCGCGAGCCGCCTGCGTCGATTTCGCGGCAAAATACACATGGGAAGCCTCGGCGCGCGCCTTTATCGACCATATGGCCTATCTCCGCGTCGTCGATATGGAGGGCGATGCGGCGGATTGGGCGACCGATCATCCGCGCTTTGTCGCCTGACCGGAGAGGCGGCTTGCCGGCCATTGGCCTTGCGGTAAAATACACAGATGACCCATATGCCCTCTGTCCTGCCGGTCAGCCCCGCCGATGTCGAGGCGGCTGCCGCCGTTGTCGCCCCGTTTGCGGTGCGTACGCCACTCCTGTCCTTGCCCGTGCTGAACGAACGGATCGGAAGCGAGGTTTTTTTGAAGCCGGAAATGCTGCAGCGGACCGGCTCCTTCAAATTCCGCGGCGCTTTCAACAAGCTGTCCTCGATACCGGTCGACAAGCGCGGCGGCGGCGTGGTGGCTTTTTCGTCCGGCAATCACGCGCAAGGCGTGGCCGCGGCTGCAAAGATCCTGCATATGCAGGCGACCATCGTCATGCCGTCCGACGCGCCGCTGTCCAAGCGCGAGCGCACCAAATCCTATGGCGCCGGGGTCGTGCTGTATGACCGTGATCGCGAGGATCGCGAGGCGATCGCGCGCGAGATCGCGGGCAAGCGCGGTGCGACGCTGGTCAAGCCCTATGACGATCCCTTCGTGATCGCCGGGCAGGGGACCGCGGGCCGCGAGATCGCCGAGGACATGGCCGCGCTTGGCCTCAGCCCCGACATCGTGCTGGCGCCGGCCTCCGGCGGCGGCCTGATCGCGGGCGTTGCAACTGCGGTGAAGGCGCGCTTTCCCTCCGCCGAGGTGATCGTCGCCGAGCCGGAGTCGTTCGACGATCACAGCCTGTCCTTGCGTGCAGGCAAGCGCGAGCGGCATCATGCCGAGGGGCGCACGATCTGCGATGCATTGATGGCTGCGATTCCCGGCGAGATCACCTTTGCGATCAACAGCCAATTGTTGTCCCGCGGGGTGGTCGCCTCCGACGCCGAAGTCGCCGCCGCCGTCGCCTTTGCCTTCCACGAATTGAAGCTGGTGGTCGAACCCGGCGGCGCCGTCGGCCTCGCCGCGCTGCTCGCCGGCCGCGTCGATACCAAGGACAAGAACGTGGTGGTCGTGCTCTCCGGCGGCAATGTCGATGCCGATATGTTCGCAAAGCTCGTGGCTTGAGCGGGCCACAGTGACCTCAGCCGCGACGGAGCCGGGCTCGAGAGGTAAGCCGCCAACCGGCTTCAGGAGAAGAACGCGATTTTCTCGGCCTGGCTCATGCGGCGGATCGGCGCCAGCGAGTCCGCCGCCGCCTTTGGTCGCTGCAGGATGCCGTTTGCGATGATGGTCGAGCCGAGCGACGGCTCCGGGACAACCGGCGGGGCGGGCTCAGGCAGAAGTTGCATGGCCTGCAACGAGGATTGGGCCACCTGGGATGGCGGAGGCGTTGGCTCCGGAGCATGGGCGACGACGGGTTCGACCACCGGTGGCAAGGTCGTCGTCGTATATATCTCGTGCGCCTCAGCGACCGGTTCGGGCGGAAAATCGTCGAGCGGATCGGAGGCCGCCATTTCGATGGCGACCATCTCCAGCACAGCCTCATCATGTGCGTCGGCGGCTTCCGTGCTGATCTCCGGATCTTCCGGCTCCGCCACGGCGATATCGGTCGGTGCTTCCGCCTCGACCATCTCGACTGACGTATCCGGTTCGGCGATTACGGCTTCGTTGGTGGGTGCTTCGGCCGGCACTTCCGGTTCAACGAACGCAGTTTCGGCGCGGGGCTCGACTGCTACCGGCTCCACCTCCAGCTCGGCCGCTGCTGCGGACAGCTCGTTCGCACTAGCTGCAGCCGGTGCAACCGCTTCAGCGGCATCGTGGGGCGCATGATCGCTCTGGCCGACTTCATCGAGCTTGCGCCTGATGAGGTCGAACGCGGAGGTCACGGCCGCACGGGCGTCCGCCGCGCTGATTCGTGTGCAGCTCGTCTCGATTGCGGCAAGCTGGGAATCAATCAGATCGCAAATGCGGCTGTCCGCGCCGATCTCCCGCCAGCGCCAGGAGATCTCCTTGATGATGCGCGTTCCCTTATGGATGGGCGTCAGATGCTCGTCCAGCCGCAGGCCCGCAATGGCGGCCGATGCCGCCTCACTGGCCTGATCCACCGCGTTCCGGAGTGCAGCCACGGCCTCGGCAAGCCCGTCATTGCTCGCTCGCTCCTGCCGCTGCGCCGCCAAGGACTGCTCGATTCGCGCCACCGCATCGAGCACCATCGCCGTATCGGCGTTGCGGTTACGCTTGGCATATTCGCCGAGAAACCAACGCCCGCGTGAAGTCTCCATAAAGGCTTCCCGGATCGCATCGTAATCCGCCTCGCCCGGCTGGACCGGGCGGGCGGCGATCGGCGAGAGGGCGAATGCTTCATCGGCCATGGCAAACTCGTTCGCGCAAATCAGTGCGCGTTACTGTAACGATCACCACGATATCGACTGAATCGCAATTGAATTGATGCCGCCCGAATCACAAATCCCCACCGCAGCAGACAGAGCCGCCCGGCGATTCGCCGCGCGGCTGGCGTTATTTTATGGCGCATTGTTCGGCCTGACGGGCACCGAACTGCCGTTCTTCCCGGTATGGCTGAGAGCCGTCGGCATCGATCCGTGGTGGATCGGGATCATCAGCGCCGTTCCCGCCGTCACGCGATTCACGACGCTGCCATTTGTCACCAGCTTCGCCGAAAAGCGGCACGCACTGCGCGGAGCTTTGATCGTGACTGCCACGGCTTGCACCTTCGGCTTTGCGATCGTCGGAACGCAGCATCAGACGATAGCGGTTTTCCTCGCTTTCGTTGCAACCGCCTGCGCATGGACGCCGATGGTCCCGCTGACGGACGCTTACGCGCTGCGTGGCGTTGTCCGCTATGGCATCAATTACGGCCCAGTCCGACTATGGGGATCGGCGGCTTTCATTTTGGGCGCGCTCGCTTGCGGGCTCGTGATCGACGTCATCGATCCGCGCCGGCTGATCTGGATTATCGTCGCGGTGGCGGGGCTCGCCGCGCTGACCAGCCTTGCGCTGCAACCGCTGGACACCCCGCCTCAGGCTGCTGCAACCCATCCTCGCGACCATCGCTTGCTGCGTGATCTTGGATTTCTTGCCATTATCGTGGCCTCGGCCCTGATTCAAGGCAGCCATGCCGCCTACTACACCTTCTCCGCCATCACCTGGCAGGCGCACGGGCTTGGCGGCTTTACCATCGCGGCACTGTGGGCGTTGGGTGTGTTGGCCGAGATCGTCGTGTTTGCTGCCTCGCCGCGATTCACGCTTGCCCCCTCGATGCTGGTGACAATCGGCGCGCTCAGCGCGGTGGCGCGTTGGTCAATCACGGCTCAGGAGCCGCAACTCGCGCTGCTGGGACTGGTCCAACTCGCTCACGGCCTGACTTTCGGGCTGACTCAGGTTGGCACCATGGAGCTGCTGGTACGCCATGTGCCCGTGCACATGATGGCGAGAGGGCAGGGCTATTACACAGCCTGCAGCGGCATTCTCAGCTCATGCGCCTCGATCGTGTCCGGTGCGATTTATGCTCATTACGGCCAAGGCGTTTATTATCTGATGGCCGCCATGGCAGCCTCGGGTGCCATGCTGATGTGGCTTGCGCGGCATCGGCTAGCTCAGCCCCACAGCGCCGCATCCGGCGGGTAGACCAGACTGCCATCATAACGCAGACCATGATCGCGGTCGCGCGCCAGCAGCAGGGGTCCGTCGAGATCGACAAAGCGCGCCTGTGGCGTCAGCAGCATGGCCGGAGCCATCGACAGCGATGTCGCCACCATGCAGCCGACCATGATCTTAAAGCCGAGCGCTTGCGCGGCGTCGGCCAGCGCCACGGCTTCGGTGATGCCGCCGGTCTTGTCCAGCTTGATGTTCACGGCATCGTAGCGGTCGCGGAGAGCCTCCAGCGAGGTCCGATCATGTACGCTTTCATCGGCGCATACGGCGATCGGCCGGTGGATGCGCGCAAGCATCTCGTCCGCTCGCGCAGGGAGCGGCTGCTCGACCAGAGTGACGCCGGCCGCCGCGCAGGCTTGCAGGTTTGGCTCCAGCGTGGATGGCGTCCAGGCCTCGTTGGCATCGACGATCAGCTCGCAATTGGGTGCGGCCTTGCGCACCGCCGCGATTCGTTCAGGATCGCCTTCGCCGCCGAGTTTGACTTTCAGCAGGGGCCGATGCGCTGCCTTGGCGGTGGCCGCGGCCATCGCATCGGGCGTGGCCAGAGAGATCGTGTAGGCGGTCGTGCAGGCAATTGGCTGGCGTCGGCCGAGCAGAGTCCAGGCGCGCTGCGCGTTGCGCTTGGCATCCAGATCCAAAAGAGCGCAGTCCAGCGCGTTGCGAGCCGCGCCCGCCGGCATGGCCGTCTGCAAGACCTCGCGGGTAAGCCCGTGCGCAACCGCTTCACTCATGGACTCGATTGTCGCCAGTGTCGCCGCGGGAGTCTCACCGTAACGGGGATAGGGGACGCACTCGCCGCGCCCGGTCTGGCCTCCAAGGCTTATTTCCGCCACAACCGTCACGGCCTCTGTTTTCGCGCCGCGGCTGATGGTGAAAGAACCTGCGATGGGAAAGCGTTCGATTCGCGCGACCAGCGTTGGAGATTGAGCGGAAGTCATTTAAAACTATGATGAATTCTGAACCGCGCTGTTGCTCGGCGCGACTGACTATGGCTGGGAAAGGGCGCCTTCGACAAGGCGATATCGAAAGGGGACGTGGGACTTGGTCTATGGGTTCCATGCAGAACGGGGCGGGAGCACGATAATTTGAACGCAGACCCGACATTGCAGCGGATCGCGCGCGACAATGCGCTTGCCCTTCAGGCAGCCGGCTCTTGGACTGCCGGTTTTGCGCCCGTGCTGGAAACGATGGTTGCCGAGGCGGAAAAGCTCGCCGGCAGCCGCTCCAACATCTCCATCGACGTTTCGCAGGTTTCCAAGCTCGATACGTTCGGCGCCTGGTTGATCGAGCGGCTGCGCCGCAGCCTGACCCAAGGCGGCATGGAGGCGCAGATCGCCGGGCTTTCTGTCGATTATGCAAGCCTGGTCGAGGAAGTGCAGCGGGTGAAGTCGGCGCCGGCTGCCGAGATCACGCAGGTGACCATCTCAGGGATGCTCGCCCAGATCGGCCGCACCGTAGCCGGCATCGTGGGCACGATCGTCGGCCTTATCGACATGCTGGGCGCGGTGCTCGCCGCCAGCGCCCGTGTCCTCATCCACCCCAGGAGCTTTCGGCTGCCATCGACCGTGCATCACCTCGAACAGGTGTGTTGGCGCGCGGTGCCGATTATCGTGCTGATCACCTTTCTCATCGGCTGCATCATCGCGCAGCAGGGCATTTTCCATTTCCGAAGGTTCGGCGCTGACATCTTTGTCGTCGACATGCTCGGCGTTTTGGTGTTGCGCGAGATCGGCGTGCTGCTCGTGGCGATCATGGTCGCGGGCCGTTCGGGCAGCGCGTATACCGCCGAACTCGGCTCGATGAAGATGCGTGAGGAGATCGATGCGTTGCGCACCATGGGGTTCGATCCGATCGAGATCTTGATCCTGCCGCGGATGCTGGCGCTGATCATTGCGCTGCCGATCCTCACCTTCCTCGGCGCGATGGCAGCGCTCTATGGCGGCGGGCTCGTGGCCTGGCTCTATGGCGGTGTCGACCCCGAAGCGTTCCTGTTACGTCTGCGCGATTCAATCTCGATCAATCATTTCACCGTCGGTCTCGTCAAAGCCCCGGTCATGGCGGCCGTGATCGGCATCGTCGCCTGTGTCGAGGGCCTCGCCGTGCAGGGCAGCGCCGAATCGCTCGGCCAGCACACAACAGCCTCGGTGGTGAAGGGCATCTTCTTCGTGATCGTCATGGACGGCGTGTTCGCAATCTTCTTCGCCTCGATCGGGATGTGAGCATGGCGCAACCTGCTTCCAACGTGGTGCAAGCCCGGAGCGAGGACATCATCCGGGTCCGCGACATCACTGTGCAGTTCGGCAGCACGCGCGTACTCGACGGGCTCAATCTCGACGTCAAACGCGGCGAGATCCTGGGCTTCGTCGGTCCTTCCGGCGCCGGCAAATCCGTGCTGACCCGCACGATCATCGGGCTCGTGCCGAAAGTCAGCGGCAGCATCGAGGTGTTCGGCGTCGATCTTGATGGTGCCAGCAGTTCGGCGCGGCGTGCGGTCGAGCGGCGCTGGGGCATCCTGTTCCAACAGGGGGCGCTGTTCTCGTCGCTCACCGTGCGGCAGAACATTCAGTTTCCGGTCCGCGAATATCTGAAGGTCTCGCAACGGCTATTGGACGAGATCATGGTCGCCAAGCTCGGGATGGTCGGCTTGCGACCGGAAGTCGCCGATCGCTATCCATCCGAGCTTTCCGGCGGCATGATCAAGCGCGTGGCCCTGGCCCGCGCGCTCGCGCTTGATCCGGAACTGGTGTTTCTGGACGAGCCGACCTCCGGGCTCGACCCGATCGGCGCCGGTGATTTCGACGAACTGGTCCGTACGCTGCAGCGTACTTTGGGGTTGACCGTTTTCATGGTAACCCACGACTTGGACAGCCTCTACACAGCTTGTGACCGTATTGCCGTCTTAGGGAACGGCAAAATCATCGCCGCAGGGTCGATGGCTGACATGCAGGCTTCGCAGCATCCCTGGCTGCGGCAATATTTCCACGGCAAGCGCGCCCGCGCTGTGATGGGATAGTTTATCCGTGAGCGACCGGAGAAGGTATTGATGGAAACGCGGGCGAATTACGTCCTGATCGGATCGTTCACGCTGGCGGTGATTGCGGCGGCCTTCGGCTTCGTCCTTTGGTTCCAGGGCCTGCACACCACCAAGGCGCGCGCGCCGCTGCGTGTGATCTTTGAGGGTCCAGCGGCGGGCTTGCGCAACGGCGCCAGCGTTAATTTCAATGGTATCAGAGTAGGTGAGGTGGTCTCGGTCAAGCTCGACAATCCGCGCCGGGTCGTTGCGCTCGCGATGGTCGAGAACTCCGCCCCGATCCGGAAAGACACGCTCGTCGGCCTCGAGTTCCAGGGCCTCACAGGCGTCGCGGCGATCTCGCTGAAGGGAGGCGCGGAGGCGGCGCCTCCGGTGCCGCTCGATGAAGATGGCATTGCTGTCCTGACCGCCGATCCGAACCGGCTGCAGGACGTCACCGAGGCCATTCGCGGCACGCTGCAGAACATCAACAAGGTCGTCGCCGACAATCAGGAGGCGGTGAAGAACTCGCTGCAGAATCTGCAGACCTTCACCGCCTCGCTGGCGCGCAACTCCGAGCGGCTCGACAATGTGATGGCGCGGGTGGATGGCGTCATGGGCAAGGCGGACAACCTGATGCTCGGCCTCAATACCCTCGCCGGAGGCAAGGAGGGCGGCGAGCTCTATCAAACGGTGAAATCGATCCGCGAGGTTGCCGAGGATTTTGACAAGCGTTCCGGTGCGCTGATGATCGAAGGTCGCAAGACGCTTGCTGACATCAGCCGCGCGGTGAACAATTTTGACCGCAACCCGACCCGGGTCATTTTCGGCGCGAGTAGCAGCAGTAGCAGCAATGCACAAGCCTCTCAGCCGCCGCCGTCCGCCGCGGCGGCGAACGAGAGGCGGCGGCAATAGCGCCAGCGAATGTTGAGCGGCGAATAGCGGAAGAAGATCGAATCGGCTGTGGGGCTCGCCCACAAACAAAACGGCGGCCGAGAGGCCTCCGTTTCTATTCGGGGGGTCGCGAGTTCGCGATTTCCGCGCTCAGCCCAGCCGTCCCGCGGCGTGCGCGAGGAGGGTGTAGACCAGCCCGGTGTCCGAGGTGAGGTGGCCGCGCAGCGCCTGCGGATTGCGATCCTCGCGAGCTACGTCATCAAGCAGCCGCTCGAACTCGGCGATGTAACGGTCGACCGTCTGCTTGAAGCTGCGGTCGGCCCGATATTTGCGGGCAACCTCGTCGAACGCCTTCTGACCCGCCGGCGTATAGAGGCGCTTGGTGAACACCTTGCTCTCGCCGCGCTGGTAGCGATCCCACATATCGGCGGCGAGATTGCGGTCCATCAGGCGCCCGATGTCGAGCGACAGCGACTCCAACGGATTGCCGCCGCCACTTTGCTGGGGTTGCGGCGCACGGCTGCGCGGAATGTCGCGGCTGGGCGCTGCGGTATTGTCGGCGCGGTTCAGAAGCTCGGAGAGCCAGCCGTCGCGCCCCTGATCCGAGATCGCAGGGCTGACCGGCGGGGCCTCGGTGCGGCGCGAGGGGGTCATCCCAAGGTCCGGCGGCGGCAGCGTGGAGGCGCTTCCGGCATCGCGCATCCTCACCTCGCTTCGGCTGCCGGCGGCTGCAACCATCGGCTCGTCCTGCCGCTGCACTGTCGCGGGCCGGCTTTGGCTGACCACGTCGAGCCCGCGGCCGTGTTGAGCAACGATCCGATTGAGCTCCGCTAGAGCCTCGATCTGGTCGACGATCACCTTGCGCATCTGCGCGGTGCTCTCGGCAGCCTCCTGCGGCATCTCCAGCACGCCCCGTCGCAGCTCGTTGCGCGTGGCTTCGAGTTCGTTGTGCATCTCGGCCGCCATCTGCTTCATGCTGGCGACCAGGTTGGCGAATTTCTCCGCGGACTGCTTGAACATGGAGTCCGCTTCTTCCGTGGTCGTCCGGTAGATATCGTGCATGGCTTCGATGGTCTGGCGGTGCTCCTCTTCGGAGGCCTGGCGCACCGCCTCGAACTGCCGCGTGATAGCAGCCGAGCCCGCGCCGGCCGTCTCCGCCACCACTCGCGCGATGTCGCGCGCGCGCTCTTCGGCGGCCGCCAGTGATTCATCCAAAAGGCTGGTGAAGCGCGAGAGCCGCTGATCGAGGTCGGCGGTGCGCAGATCGATGGTCGTGACCAGCGATTCCAGCGTAGCCTTGCGTTCGGCGATAGAGCCTGTTGCGCTGCGGTTGCTTTGCTCGACCACCGCCGCGGCCTCCATCAACGCCCGCCCATGGGCGTCGAACTGGCTGGAGAGGGCGCCGAGGTCCTGCAGCGCTCTCGATGTCTTCTCGTTGAAGACGTTGAGCTGATCTTCCAGCGTCTGCGTCGCGGTGCCATTCTGCGCGGTGACGTCGTTCATGGCCGAGACGAAGTCGGCCACCCGCGTCACCAGCGCGCGCTCCAGCGAGTTGAGGTTGTCGTGGGCACCGGTCAGGACCTCCTGCAGCAGGATGTTGCCTTCGCGCAGCCGCTCGAACAGCGCGACCGTGTCGGTGCGCAGCATCTTGCTGGTTTCCTGCATCTCGCTCACGGCCGCGATCGAAACCTGGCGCGATTGATCGATCGCCGCCCGCGAGGCCTGTTCGAGGTCCTTCAGGGACTTGTTGAGCGCATTGGTCGCCAGCTCGCCAGCGGAGGTGATGGTGCGCGCAATCTCGGCGCCGTTGCCCATCACTGACTGCGAGAAGGAATGGCCGCGCGTCTCGATCGACTTCAACGCATCCGACGTGACGCGATCGATCTCGAGCGCAAGCTGATTGGTCTTGCCGGCAATGGCTTCGACCAGCAGGCCGCGCTTGGCGTCGATGATCTGCGACAGGCGATCGGACTGCTGCTGAACGTAGCTGACGATCTCGTCGGTCTTTCCGGTCATCACCGAACCGAAGGAAGCGCCGGCAGCAAGAACCGAACGCTCGATTTCCGCCGACGTCGACTTCATCCGCACGCTGACCTCGTTGGAAGCGGCGATGAGCGAGTTCTGCGCGTTCAGCGTGCTGGTCTGGATGCTGTCGGCACTGTTGGCCGTGGCCGCGCCTAGCACGCGCTCCATTTCCGAGGAAATGGCCTTGATCTGGGTTGCCGCATCCGCCGAGGTGGCCGTGAGCGAGCTCTGCGCCTCGCGGGCACTGTTGAGAATGGATGCCGCAGTTTCCGTGCCGACCGTGGAGAGGGTGCGCTCGACATCCACCGCGAGCGATTTGACGTGATCGGCGGCTTCCGAAGAGGCGTTGACCAGGATCGTCTGTGCTTCCCGTGCGCCGCCGGTGATGGCCTCGGCAGCGGTGGTTCCCACCACGGTCAGCGCACGCTGCACATCGGCCGTGAGCGTCTTGACGTGGTTGGCGGCCTCCGACGAGGCTGCGATAAGCGTCGCCTGGGCTTCGCGCGCGCTCGAGGAGATGGCTTCCGCGGTGCTCGTTCCCGCCGTGCTCAGCGAGCGCTGGACATCGGCCGTCAAAGCCTTGACGTGGTTGGTAGCTTCCGACGAGGCGGTGATCAGCGCGGAATGCGCCTCGCGCGCGCTCGTTGAGATGGCCTCTGCGGTGGTGGTTCCCGCCGCCGTAAGCGAGCGCTGGACGTCGGCGGTGAGCGATTTGACGTGATTGGCGGCGTCCGCGGAGCTGGTGACGAGCGTGGTCTGCGCCTCGCGTGCCCCGGCGAGAATGGTCGCTGCGGTCGTCGAGCCCGCCGCGGACAGCGTCCGCTCGATATCCATCGACAGCGTCTTGATCTGGTTCGCGGCGTCGCCCGAAGCTGTGACCAAGGTCGATTGCGCCTCGCGTGCGCTGCTGAGGATCGAGGTCGCGGCCCCGGTGCCGATCGCGGTCAGCGCCCGTTCGACCTCGGAGGAGGTCAGTTTCAGTTGGGCTCCGACGTCGGAGGAAACCGTGAGCAGCGATTGCTGGGCGGCGCGGGCGCCGGTCTGGATCGTCTCGCTGGTATTGACTACGAGATTGGTCAGCGAGCGCTCGGCATCCTCGACATGTGACTTGATGCTGGTGGACAGCATCTCCGCGCGCGCCGTCAGCTCCTCGCTTGCGTGACGGCCGCTGGTCTCGATCCGGCCGGCCACGGCCTCGACGCGTGAACCGAGCAGATCTTCGAACTGCGCCACGCGCATGTCGATGTCGCCCGCGATCGCACCGACCCTGGTCTCGATGGCATCACGGATTTCCTGGAAGCGTGCGCCTACCGTGTCGGTGAGCTGCGCGCTGCGGCCGTCGATCGTTTCGGAGATGCTGTTGATCCGCCGGTCGATGGCTTCGATCGCCTGCGCCGTTCCGGAGGTCAGCGAGGAGGTGAGGTTGCTCAGGCGGGAGTCGATCGAATAAATCACCTGGGCGGCGCCGTCGGTCATCGACGAGGACAGCAGGCCGATGCGGCTGTCTATGGTCTCGGTCACGGATTGCGCGCGCGAATCGAAGGACTGCTCGAGCAGCTTCAGGCGTCCGTCGACGGTGACATCGAACGATTTGATCTTGCTGTCCAGCGACCTGTCGAAGCTCGTGAACTTGGCGTCGAGCGAGCCGTCGAGCTGCGCAATCTTGCCGTCCAAAGACGTATCGAAGTGGGTGATCTTGTTGTCGAGCCAGTTGTGGAGGCTTGCAACACGGCTCTCGATGCCGGTCTCGAACTGCGTCAGGCGCTGATCCATGGCAGCGGTGATCTCGCCGCCGCTGGAACTCACGCGTGTGTCGAGATTATCGACATAGTTCTTGAGCGATTCGGAAATGTCCTGCGTACGCTGGCCGATGCGTTCGACGATCTCGCCGCCGAAGGTTTTGACCGTGCGGTCGAACTCGGAGATGTGACGCGTGATCAGCGCGCCCAGCGCGCCGCTATCCCGAGCGAATTTCTCCGCGAGCTCCGCGCCCTGGTTCTTCATCAGCTCGTCGAACGCGCTCATCTGCAGCGAGAGGCTATCATGCGCGCTCTCGCTCTGGCTCACCACCTTGGCAACCAGCGCATTGACGGTGGCGTCGAGTGCTTCGCTTGCCTTTTCGCCGCTGGAGACGACATGGCCCGCGAGTCGCTGGCCGGCATCGTCGATCTTGCTCACCAGATCGCTGCTGCGCAGTTCCAGTTCCAGAAGCAGGGAGTCGCCGGAGTTCTTCAGCGAATCGTGAACCTGCTCGGTACGTTCCGAGATGCCGTCGATCACGGCGGACGAGCGTTGCTCGAACTCGGCCGCAATGCGGTCGATCCGCTCGTTCAGCATGTCGTGGACGCGGTCGGCAAGGTCGACGAACTCGTCGTGCACGTGGCCGGTCTTGAAATTCAGGCTGGTGGTGAGCCGCTCGCTCGCGTCGAGCACCGCGCGCGTTGTTTCCGCGCTTGCTTCCTCGAGCCGGTCGAGCAGGTCGCCGCCGCGCTCGCCGAGCGCCAGGATCATGTTGTCGCCGGCATTGCTCAGCGCTGCCGTAATGTGCGCGCCCCGTTCCTCCAGCGCGCCGGTGATGCTCTTGGCGACCTCGTCGACGCGCGCGGCGATGGCATCCGAGATCAGCGCGATGTCGTGGCGCAAATCGATCTGCACGCCGGAGATGGCGCTGCGCACCTGCTCGGCCTGGCCGACCAGATTGTCACGCTGATGCGCGATGTCCTGCAACAGCGCGCGAATGCGCACTTCATTGTCGCTGTAGGCGCGCTCGAGCGCGGCGACTTCATTGGCGACGAGAGTCTCCAACTCGCCGGCGCGCGCGATCGCGCGCTCGATGCCATCGCCCATGGCGGCGACTTCGCGGCGAATGGCCTGGCCGACGGTGACCATGGAGTCGCTCGTCGTGCCCTCAGGTTCTGAGAAGCGGATCGCGACCTGCGCCATGGATTGCGCGATCATCCGCAGTTCCTGGCCGCGCCAGGCAAGGGTCGCGAGGAAATAGACCAACAGGACAGGCGCAAAGAACAGGGCCGCGAGTCCCGCCAGAATCAATACCCCGGTGGAGCCCTGGCCGATCGCGGCATGCAGCGAGGGCAGGAAGCTGAACGTCAACAATCCGCAGCCGACGACCCAGACACTCGCGAATATGGTGGCGAGCGTGTAGGCGCTGCGCCCGGGCCGGCCCTTCTGGATGGCCTGCAGGATCTGCCCGATGGTCTCGCGGTCGTCATTGGCCGGACGGCGGGGCTGGCGCACCTCCTCCATCGGCTCGAAGGCCGCTCGGTCGGTGCTTGGGCGCGGGTCGAGGCCGCCCTCGGGGAAGGGGGGCGCCCCCGCCTGGACCGCTTGGTCCGCCTCGGTGCGGGCGGGGGCGCGTGAATCGTCCGGTTTGTCGGTATCGTTAATATTTAAGGCTTCCTGAATGGCAGAAAGCGCGACTTCGGTGGGGTCTTTGACCTTCTTGGGGTTGTTTGCCATGTTCAGTCTGAGCCCTCATCTACTGGACGCGTCCGGCGAGCCTGCTTAAGCGCCCCTTGCAAGCCCCCGGGACGGTAATACGCTTCGCGCGGCACCAAAGCGCGGCCGGCGGCCGGCTTGTCCACTGTGTTGGGCGCGCATCCTATTGGCTGAGCGAGGCGAAAGAAATGGCCGTGATTAATACAATCTTAATCATCGTTAACAGCAATTAGCCATAACTTCCTAAAGGTCTTCGGACTTCCTAACACCCCCAAGGCGGATTGCGGCGGCTTTTGGTCAAAACCGGGGCAGTCGCGGGGCGCGTGGCGAAACCCACAGTTAACGATTGCCATGTTTGGCTTTCGCCAAGTCCGTTCCGGGCGGGGACCGGGCGGATCTTGTTCGAGGCCCATCATGCCGCTTTCGCCGCCGCGGATCGACCAGATCCCATCCCCGCCGCTCGCGCCCAGCGACGATCCGATCGACGTCGCGCATCTTAAGCGGATGACGCTCTCCGATGCGGGGCTCGAGCGCGAGGTGCTTGCGATGTTCTTGCAGCAGACCGCGCAACTGCTGACCAGGCTGGCCACACGGCCCGCGGACGCTGCCGCGCTCGCGCATACGCTGAAAGGTTCGGCGCGCGCGATCGGCGCGTGTCGTGTCGCCGCTTGCGCGGCGGCCCTGGAGGCGGCGATCCGAACCGGCGACGACCCGGCCCAACCGCTGACCGCACTCGACCATGCGGTCGCAGAGGCGCGCGCCTCGATCGAGGCGATTTTAGCGTCCTCCTCGGCTAGCGCGGACCGGAACGACCCGTTATAGGACTGCCCGGACCTCATTGACCCCTGGCAGCACGAGCAATCATGGCCAAGATTACCTTTGTCGACCATAACGGCGAGAAACGCACTGTCGAAATCGAGAACGGCGCAACCGTGATGGAGGCGGCCATCCGCAACGGCATCCCGGGGATCGAAGCCGAATGCGGCGGCGCCTGCGCCTGCGCGACCTGCCATGTCTATGTCGACGAAGCCTGGCGCGAGAAGGTCGGTCCGCCCTCGCCGATGGAAGAGGACATGCTGGATTTCGGCTTCGACGTGCGGCCGAACTCGCGCCTGTCCTGCCAGATCAAGGTCAGCGATGAGATCGACGGGCTCGTCGTGACGACGCCGGAGCGGCAGGCCTAACACGACGGCTAGAGCTCCGGCTGCACGATCTCGACGCCGCGCCGCAGCCAGGGCTGAAAATTCCTGACGATCCCCGCCGTCAGCGGCGTCGGCTTGCGCGTCTTCTCGTCGATCAGCACCGTCACGGCCTGCGCCGAGGCGACGCATTTGCCTTCGCTGAACACCACCTGGTCGAAAGTCACGGAGGTGCGGCCGAATTTTGCAACCCCAAGCCCAAGCTCGATCCGGTTCGGCCAGCGCAGCTCGGCGCGAAAGTGGATGTCGAGCCGGACCATGATCCAGGCGAGCCCGTCCGGCATCAGACCGTAGGAGCGGTCCTTCATCAGTGTGACGCGGCCGGTTTCGAAATAGGTGGCATAGACCGCATTGTTGACGTGCTGGTTGGGGTCGAGATCGGCGAAACGCACATTGTCGGTCAGCCGATAGGGGAAATCCTCCAGGCGAGGCGTCGAATCGAGGCGGCTTGGCGCGTTCACTTCATTGATCTCCGTCATTTTGCGGCTCTTACAGCCGAGTTATCCAACCCCAGCAAGTGGGTTGCCGGCAGGCGGGGACGGCATTTATGCCTTTCCTGGGAGGCGGGTGTTGGCTAGACAATCGAGGCTCCAACCTTCCCGATAAGCCTGCCCGGCATCCATTCCGAGCGCGGCCCAACCGAAAAGAAGCGATATGAGCGACGCGATCAAAACCGATGTCCTGATCATTGGCGCGGGTCCTTGCGGACTGTTCGCCGTGTTCGAACTGGGCCTCCTCGACATGAAGGCGCACCTCATCGACATTCTCGACAAGGTCGGCGGGCAGTGCGCCGAGCTCTATCCGGAGAAGCCGATCTACGACGTCCCCGGCATCCCCTTCGTCACGGGGCAGGGGCTCACCGATGCGTTGATGGAGCAGATCAAGCCGTTCCATCCGACCTTCCATCTCGGCGAGATGGTGGAGAAGGTCGAGAAGATCGGCGATCCCGCTTTCCGCGTCACTACCGATGCCGGCAAGGTGTTCGAGTGCAAGGTGATCGCGGTCGCGGCCGGCGGCGGCTCGTTCCAGCCGAAGCGTCCGCCGGTGCCGGGCATCGAGGCCTATGAGGGCACCTCGGTGTTCTATTCGGTGCGCAAGATGGAGCAGTTTCGCGACAAGGATATCCTGATCGTCGGCGGCGGCGACTCCGCGCTGGACTGGACGCTCAATCTGCATCCGATCGCGAAACGCATCACGCTGTTGCACCGGCGCGATGAATTCCGCGCGGCGCCGCACAGCGTCGAGCAGATGCGCGCGCTCGTTGCTGCGGGCAAGATGCAGCTCAAGATCGGCCAGGTGACTGCGCTGCAAGGCGACGGCGGCAGGCTTGCCGGCGCCACCATCAAGGGCAACGACAACTCGGTCGAACAGATTGCTTGCGATACCATGCTGCCGTTCTTCGGCCTGACCATGAAGCTCGGCCCGGTTGCCGATTGGGGGCTCGAGCTCGAGAACAATCTCATTCCGGTCGAGACCTCGGCCTTCGAAACCAGCGTGCCCGGCATTTTCGCCATCGGCGACATCAACACCTATCCGGGCAAGCTGAAGCTGATCCTTTGCGGCTTCCACGAGGGCGCGCTGATGGCGCAGAAGGCCCACCGCTACGTGTTTCCGGACAAGCGGCTGGTGTTCCAATACACCACCTCGTCGTCGAGCCTGCAGAAGAAGCTCGGCGTGGGCTGAATCCAACCGAATTCTGATGCGCTGCTCGCACATTACATCATCGAAAGGTTCCGGCGCGGCACTGGAACCCTCCTCGAAATGGCCGTAGTCTGCGACCATTGAAGGCCGCCGCTTCAATTTGTGGATTGGTCAAGGTGAGACGATGATGATGCGTAACGTGCTCTCCACATCTCGACTGCTGCTGGCGTCCGCTTTTGCGCTCGCCATGCTCGCCGCCGGCGCCTTCCCGGCTCAGGCGGAGCCTACCGCTGCCGGCCTGTGGCAGAAGATCGAAAACGGCAAGCCCGTGATCTACGTTCTCTTCGTTGACCATAACGGCGTCTTCGAAGGCGTGATCGCGAAGGCGTTCCCGAAGCCGGGCGCCGAGGTGCATGAGACCTGCTCCAAATGCACCGATGATCGCAAGAACGCGCCGGTGCTCGGGATCTCCTTCATCCGCGACATGAAGCGCAATGGCCTCAAATATGAGAACGGCAACGTGCTCGATCCGCGCGACGGCAGTATCTATCACGCCAAGATGACCTTGAGTCCCGACGGCCAGGAACTCACCATGCGCGGCTATCTCGGCATTGAGCTGTTTGGCAAGGACGAGACCTGGTACCGCCTGCCTGACACGGCGATGGCGCAGATCGATCCCGCCATTATCGCGAAATATCTGCCGGCCCAGGCGACCGCCGCGATGAAGCCGCCGGCAGTCGCGGTCGGAAAGAAGATGGCGCCGACGCATTAGCGGTTACGATTCCGATCAGGCTTGGAACAATCTGGTCATTGCGGCGCCTGTTGAGCCTCATGGTTTGAGACGGCACGTTGCGCCCCCTCACCATGAGGATTTGATAGCACGCCGCGGATGACGACCTCATCCTGAGAGCGGCGCCGTCGGGACTGCGTCTCGAAGGATGACCACGTGAGAATGTCGACACGACCTCTTGTTCTCGCGACGCCTCGCGCCCGAGCTTTGCCAGAAACATGTCCCTCCAAGAAATAGAGGGCGCAGGGAAGACCGGGTGCCCGCTGCACCCACGGCCCACGCGCAAAAAGAGTTGCGCGAGGCGCGCGTTGACCACAGGTACAGGCGGATACATCCCGGCCTTCCCTGCGCAGTGGCTTTACGGCTTACTTCGGGCTCTCCTCGGTGAACCAGGCTTGATTGCCACCGTCGGTTCGCGTGATGCTTGACCGCATCGTCGCGACCTTAGCGCCTGCATGGGNGCGCCAGGACCACACGACTTCGCCGTCCGCAAAGGATGCTGCACGTCTCTCAGCACCGTCGCGGCCACCGCATTCCGCTCCACGTTCGTGACGACGCGTAACGCCCCTCATGTCGGCGCGGAACGGCCGGGAGTAATCATCAATTTCTGAAAAAAACGAAAGAAGAATATTTTGGCTCGCAGATCTGGACAGGCCAAATCAGCTTGAAGCGGCTCACGAAATCAGTTTTTGCGCGCAAGCGCTTTAAAGGCGTTTTGAGCCGCGCGAGTGATGTACCGCAGAGACAATTGAACAGATTCGCCCGGCGGGCAAAAGCACTTGGCGCGGCGCAAACGCCGACTTGCCGAGGCATCCAGACACTCCTGCCATTCCGCCGGGGCGATGCGAAGCATCGAACTATGGTGCGCAATTGCGCACCTGAGAATCTCGAGATTCCGGGTTGGCCTCTTCGAGGCACCCCGGAATGACCGTGTCAAGCAACGCGGATGGCCGGGACCCGCCTACGCTAAGGCTTCGGCGGGTGCGGCGAGCCCGGCCATGAGGAGTTGAGAGTAGCTGCGCCTTACTGCGACAGCTTCACGAAGTCCGGGAACTTTAGCTTTCCTTCCGCGATCGCCTTCGGCCAGACCGTGACCTGCTTCTCGCTCTGCCACTGGAAGACGAGACCCGTCACGTAGCCCGGGCCCGACTTGATGCCATGGGTGAACTCGTCGTCCTTGCCGTAGAATGCGATGCGGCCGATGGTGCCTTCGAAATTGGTCTTCTCCATCTCCGCCACCACCTTGTCGGGATCGGTGGAGCCGGCGCGCTGAATCGCTTCGGCGATGATGTAGACGTCGTCGTAAGCCGTGTAGCCGGTATAGGCCGGCGGCGTGCCGAACTTCGCCTTGAAGGCCGCTGCAAACGGCTTTGTCTTGGGGGTCACCGCGACATCAGGCGTCGCGACCGCGAGCGACGGCACGCCTTCGGCTGCGCCATTGGTGTCCTTCCAGAAGGTCGGGCTCAGCGCCTGCGCGCTGATGCCGAACATCGGGACCGGCACCTGCTGGTTCTTCCATTGCACGGTGGGCTGCACGCCGACATGCGAGATGCCGGTGACGATCACATCCGGCTTCTTGTTCTCGATGTTGTTGAAGATCGGCGTGAAGTCGGTGGTGTCGGGCGAGAAGCGGACGTGCTCGACCACCTTCAGTCCCGCCTTCGGCAGGCAGGCCTCGTAACCGATGTCGAGCGGCTTGGTCCAGGCCGCGTCCTCGCTCATGATCGCGGCGCTCTTGAATTTGAGATTATCGACCAAAAGATCCTTGGCCGCATCGCACACCAATTGCGCCTGCGCCGCCGACGTCAAATAACCGTGAAAAACGTATTTGTACTTGTCGTAATCATTATGGATCGCCTTGGTGATTTCGTTGGATGCGGCGCCCGGCGTGATCAGCGGCAGCTTCAGCCGCGCCGACCAGGGCTCCAACGCGAGCACCACCTCGCTGATGTAGCTCGCGATGACGGCGCTCACCTTGTCCTCATTGGCGGCGCGCTGAAAGGCGCGCACGGAATCTGCCGAGGACGAGTGATTGTCGTAAGTCACGATCTCGATCTTGCGCCCCAAGATGCCGCCCTTGGCGTTGATCTCGTCGGCGGCGATCTGCGCGCCGCCGGGTGTGGCCGCGCCGGCGATCGACTGCACTTCGGCAATCACGCCGATCTTGATCGGCTCGCCGGACTGGGCATGAGCGGGGGCCGCAAGCCAAATCGCGGTGGCGGCAAGCAGGCCGGAACTGAGCCGCGCCATGCGGGTGGATCGATTCATCGGTTTCTCCCTTGACGATTTTTCTTTTGTAAGTTCGCGGCCCGACAATGAACCGTGCCGCACCGCAAGCCTACGCCGCGCGGGCGCGGTTTGGGAAGCCGTCCATTTGCCAATGTCCGGTTGCGGGCCATGCGTGGAATGCGTCCATCCGCGAGTGCGGCCTGTGGCTTCGCTTCGGCGTGGTTGTTTATGGAAAGGGCCGATGAAATCCGCCTTTGTCTCCACGGTGAGGGGGGAAGGAATGCAACAGCTCAGAGCTCGCTTGCCGCGGCGCCGGATGAATACGCGGTCCCGTGGTGACCTGTGCTTCACGCGTATCTCTTCGCATTGCGGAGTCGATGATGAACAACCGTTCATGGAACGGCTCTGGCCGCCGCTCGTTGATCATTGTCTCATCCTTAAGGAGGAGAACTGACATGAAATCTTTGATCATCGCACTTTCGGCGGCTGCGCTCATCACCGCATCGCCTGCCGCCCTTGCAATGGGGACGTCGGGCAAGACGGCGCACCAGATGCACGCCAAGAGCGCCAAGAGGGCACATACGGGCGCGTCGACGCAAGCCAAGGGAATGGGGCAACAGGGCGCTCCCCAGCCGGGTCAGACCACTGGCTCAAGCACGAAGAAAGGCTACTAGCTCGCGCTTTCAGACGTCTGATACTGACAGCCGCCGCTCAAGCGGCGGTATTTTTTATGCCGCCAGTTCTTCTTGTCTGCCGATCGAGCTTGGTTGCCGCGATGGCCCTCGGGGCGTCGCTTCGTCAGGTGAGTTCGCGGCCAGAACCGACCCAACAACATCCGGAGCTACCGCTGCACCGGCGCGATTGCGACCGGGGCCGCCGGCTCCGAGACCACGTCCGGCACGACGGCGTCGAGCTGCAGCGCGCTAGCGGCTGCGGGCAGGGCGGCATCGGCCATGGCGGCGTGACCTTCGGCCGAGGGATGGACGGCGCCGCCATAGACCGCCGACAACACGCCCCAGGTCGCGTCATGGATGTCGGACGGCTGCATCGATGACGGCAACCCCTGAGGGAACGTCATGGCCGCGAAGTAGCTGTCGTCGGCATCACGAATCCAGCGCGCGCGGGGCAGGTAGGCGCGATACTCCGCAGCGCTATGGCCGCACAGCATCGGCTGGTTCGGAGCGGTGACGATATCGGGATCGAAACTCTCGCCCTTGGGCGAAAAGCAGGCGCGATCGAAAGCTGGATCGCTGTCGCTGCGCGCGCAGAAGCCGTGATCGGCGAAGGCGGCCTGATGCGCATCCACGAAGGTCATGCGGTCGGCGGCGGGATCACGGCAGAGCACGCCCGACTGGCAGGTGGCGAGCGCCTTGAGCTGCGGCAGGAATTCATTTTGCACATAGGCGGAGACATCGGCGAGCCGCTGCGGATCGGCGTTGAAGGAGGGGTGAATGTCGAAACCGGCGCGGCCGCCAGGGCAAGGCGTGCCGCCCTGAGCCAGTGCCGGATTGGCATAGGCGGTATAGATGACATGCGAGAGATCGCCGACCAGGGGCTTGAGCGCGTCGCGAAGTTTCGCAAACCCGCGCGGCAGGTCGCTCGCCAGTGCCGAGCGCGAGTCGTCGATGCTCGCCATCACGCCGATGCGGCGAAACAGCTCGCGCTCCGTTGCGGTGTCGACGATCACATCCGCGACCAGGCCGGAGAAGTAGATATCGTTGGCGCCGATCGAGAGCAGCACCAGGTCGAGCTTGCGATCGGACTGGCGGCGTTGGGCGGCGCTGAGCGCCTCGCGCAATTCCGCGATCTGGCCATTGATGCCGGTCTGGCAGGTGGCGGTCGAGCGGTTCGGCGGACATTCCCGGGCGCGTTGGCTGCCGAACAGGCCGTTGGCAATGGTCGCACCGGTGCAGGCGAGCGGCAGGTAGGTCACCGCGATGTGCGGGTATTGCACGGCGAGCGCCAGCGCGGTGCGGGTCTGGTAGCTGTAGAGCGAGCGATGGCAGGCCGGGTTGAACCAGAGCGCGGCGTGCCGCTGCCAATTCGAGAGCGTGTCGGGCGCCTCGCAGGCGCGCCCGCCTTTGTAGCCGGCTCGGCTCGGCCGGTAATATTGCTGTCCCGCCGTGCCAAGATAGTAGCGGAAGCAGAAGCCTTCGTCGGCGAGCGTAACGGGGCGGTCCGGATTGCCCTCGCCGGACGCGATGCTGTCGCCGAGGCCGGCGATCAGGATATCGCGCACCTTGATCACGGTGGAGACGCGCTGGGGGGCGTCCTGCCCGCTGGCGACGTCCACGGTCGCCACCGTCTGGGGGCCATAGCGGACGCGGAGATTGACCGGCTCGGCGCAGTCGAAAGTCGATTGCTGCGGGCCGTCGCCGTCATCGAATGACCAGGCGCAGGTGGCGCCGACCGGCACCGTGCCGGTGAGGCGGACCGTGATCGCATGATCGATCGGCGTGAGATAGCTTTCCTTGACGTTGTCGCGCGTGCAGGGCTCGCTGACACGACCCAATTGGTCGATGCAGAGCCGGTTCACCATGTTGCGCGCCCAGCCGCGGCCATCGCTCTGCAGCTCGAGCGCATCTTCGGAAGCGAGAATGCTGCGGTCACGCAGCGCCTCGGCATGAAGCTGGAAATCGCGCTCCTCGCGGAACAGGCGGAAGCGGTTGCGCACCTCCCAAGAGATCTGCATCGGGGCGTCGGTGACCAGCCCCTGCGCCCGTAGCTGCGGCACGGGCGAAAGTGCCAACGCACCCATGATCACCGCCCCAGTGAGGATGGCGCGAAGGAGAAAACGAAGCATGGCGCGTTTAATGGTACAGTTGGGGCGGAAATAAGAGCTCCGTCCAACTCCAGGTTGACGTGAGTGTCAGCCCCGCAAATTCAGCCGCTTGACCCGCTGCGGCACCGGGGCCGCGGTCCTGGCGGAAGGAGCGGATGGCGGCGGCCTTGAAGTGGAGGATGCCGACGTCCCGTTCAGCCTGCGCCGTTCCTGCCAAGGCACCACCACGTTCATCCAGAGCTCGCGCGCTCCCATTATCGAAATCGCGGTGCCGAAGGGAATCACGAAATAGAGAACACGAAACACCAGCAGGGTCGCCAGGAGCTGTTCCCGGCCGAATTGCGGCAGCGCGACCAGCATCGCGGCGTCAAACACGCCGATGCTGCCGGGCGCATGGCTGGCGAAGCCGAGCAGGGTGGCCAGAATGAACACCACGGCGAGCGACAGGAAGTCGATATGCGGCTGCGCCGGCATCAACAGATACATCGCGGTGGCGCAGAAGGTGAGGTCGACGACGCCGATCAGAATCTGCACGAGGGTGAGCCGGGCCGACGGCAATATGACTTTCCAGCCGTTTTGCCCGAGCTCGCGCCGGTTCTCGCCAAGTGCCAGCCAGCCGAGATAGGCGAAGATGGCGAGGACGCCGCCGACGCCGATCAGCCGATTGACCGCTTCCGGCAACTGGTCCATGGCGGAGGCGGCGGATGGATGCAGCACCATGCCAATGCCGAGGACGAAGACATTGCCGAGCCAGAAGGTCAGACCGGACAGGAAGCAGATCTTGGCAACGTCGATCGCGTTCAGTCCGTAATCCGAGTAGATCCGGAAGCGGATCGCGCCGCCGGTGAAGACCGTGGCGCCGATATTGTGGCCGATCGAGTAGCTCGTGAAGCTGGAAAGCGCCGCGATCCGATACGGCACGTGCTTCTTGCCAATCGTTCGCAATGCAAAAAAGTCATAGAAGGTCAGCGTACAGAACGCCCCGATCACGCACAGCGCCGCAAGGGCGATGTGGCCGCTCGGTATCTCCGTCAGGGCCGTCAGGATCACGGCGGCGTCGACGCCTTTTAGCGTCCGGACCAGGGTCGTGATCGCAAAGGCAATGATGAAGAGGCTTGCCGCGATCCCGAGCCGTTTCCAGCCGATCCATTTCTTGAAACCGTGCCCCAGCGCGGTCAGCAGTCCTTGCATTCATCCTCCCGGCAGGGCGGCAAAAGTCGGTTACCACCACTCGAAACCATCAGTCGAAGGGGATTAGTTCCCTTAAGACAAAAAGTGCGTCTTGTGCAGCCCTTGACAACGGCAGGTTCGCTCTCCGCTGCTCAAGTCAACCAAGCCTGGTAAATATGTCCTCAGTAGGAAGTGTCGAGGCTGGCCGCGTCGAGGCGTCACAGGCAGGCACGTTATACCCTTACTTCTCCACATTCCGAACCCCGGCTTCTTTGGCCGTTCCCCGGAACATCCGCACGATCCGTCGGTTAGCGCAAGGTCACCGAGAACAAGAACATCAAAGCGCGCGGGAGGGAGCGCGAGAGGCGTTGCGCGCGAATGTTCGCAGACAAACAGAAGGATCCGCGCAATGGGATTGTTTACCCGAGACATCAAGACCATGAACGACCTGTTCGTGCACCAGCTGCAGGACATCTATTATGCCGAACAGCAGCTCGTGAACGCGCTGCCGAAAATGGCGGAAAAAGCAACGGAACAGCAGCTCAAGCAAGGCTTTCTGACCCATCTCGATGAGACCAAAGGGCATGTGAAGCGGCTCGAGCAGGTGTTCCAGATGATCGGTATCCAGGTGAAGGGGATCGATTGTCCTGCGATCGACGGCATCATCAAGGAGGCCAACGAAACTGCCGGCGAAGTCGCCGACAAAGCGGTGCTGGATGCCGCGCTGATCAACGCCGCGCAAGCGGCCGAGCACTACGAGATCTCGCGCTATGGCAGCCTGATCGCCTGGGCCAAGCAGCTTGGCCGCAACGATTGCGCCAGCATTCTGGTGAAGACGCTGGACGAGGAGAAGGCAACCGACAAGAAGCTGACGTCGCTGGCCGAAGGCAAGGTCAACCTGCGCGCCGCGAGCTGATCTCTCGGTAAAGATACGGATTGAGACAAAACGTCGCGCAGGGCTCCTGCGCGGCGTCTTTCGTCTGTCACGAGCCGATTTGTTCTGATCGAAGCGATGATCGCGGTCATTCGCTGGGCCGATAGCGCCACCCGAAATAGAGCGCCGTCAGCGCAAAAATGCCGATCATCGCGGCAAAGGCGAGGCTGGCGGCGGTCGATCCGGCGAACGTCGAGATGACGCCGATGCCGATGACCGGCAGTGCGTTGCCCGCGAAGCCGCAGATGAAATAGCTCGAGACGATTTCGGCGCGCCGGTCTTGCGGAGCGATCTGGTTCGCCACTTGCAGGCTGCCCCGATAGCCGAGGCCCGCGGTCACGGCACACACCGCGGTGGCGAAGATGAGGACCGGCATCGATCGCTCGAGCTGCGCGGCGACCAGTACGCCGACGCTTGGCAGCATCAGTGCGAGCGCTGTCAGCATCGCGATTCGGCTGGAGAGCGATTGCGTCGTGACGATCGTGCAGGCAACGACCACCGCGAGCTCCAGAAAGACCGCGCCGGCAACCGCGTGATTGCTCACCTGCAGGTGCTCGGCGAGAAGTGTGGGCGCCAACGCGGCGTAGAAGCCGACAAGCGCCATCGCACCGAACCCGGTGACCGCAGGTGCGACGAATTGGGCGCGTATCTCGGGCGGCGCTGAAACGCGCGGCCGGATTGATATATCCCGTATCGATCGCGCCGGTCGGGTGACGGTCTCGGGCGGAAGCCACAGCAGCGCCGCGATCGCAACGAGCGCCACCAGATACACCACATAGGGCAATTGCAGGGGCCATGGGGCATATTCGGCCAGCAGTCCGGCGAGGAGTGCACCGATGCCAAGGCCAGTGAAGTTCGCGCTGGTTGCAATCACGGTGGCGCGGGACTTGCTCTCCTCTCCGATCAGCTCTGCGAGCCAGGCGGTTCCGGTTCCGGCGCCGATGCCGATCGCAAGGCCGCTCAGGATCCGCCCAATATAGAGTGAGCCAATGCCGCGCGCGAACAGGAACACCAGCGCGCCGACGATCGCAAGCCCCATGCCGGCTATAGCCATCGGCCGGCGGCCGACCCGGTCGGAGAGGTGCCCGAACAGCAGCAGCGCGCCCAGGTTTCCGATCACATAGGCGGCGTAAATCAGCGTAAGCGAGATTTGCGAGAAGCCGAAGGCCTGCTTGTACATCACGTACAGCGGCGTGACGACGGTGCTGCCGGCGAACAACGCGCCGATCATGGCGGCGACCATTGTGATAGCTGCCGAGCGGCCAACTCCGATTCCTGCATGCGAGCGCGCGATGCGAGAAGTGTCAGCGGATGTCATCAGGTTTCTCCGCGGCTGGGCGAACCACATGCACAGAACTCGAAGCTGTGTGGCGCGTTCCCGCAATTAGCGCGCGCGAACGCCAGGCAATTGAGCGCTGCGGGCTCAAGCGAGCGAGGACGAAGAGATCGTCCCATAACGCAGGAACACTTCGACCGAAAGCGAAGCGTCGTGGCGAAACGCAAGCCTATATGCCGCGTTCGTCCCGCAGATTGTGAATTATGCGAAGTGCATTATTGAACCTGCGTAGCTGCGCTTCGGAACCTTCGGCGCAACCCTCACGCCGCTCGGGTTCGCTGACACTTGCCGCCATGAGCCTTGGCTACGCCGTGGTGCAGCTTGACATCACCATCGTCAACACCGCGCTCGCCAGCATCTCGGCCTCGCTCGGCGGCGGCGTCTCCGAGCTGCAGTGGGTGGTGAGTGCCTATACGATCGCCTTTGCCGCCTTCATTCTGACGGCAGGCGCGCTCGGCGACCGTATCGGCGCAAAGCGCGTCTTCATGGCGGGTTTTGCCATCTTCACGCTGGCCTCGCTCGCCTGCGCGGCCGCGCCGAACGCGGCGTGTCTGATCGCTGCGCGCTGCGTGCAGGGCTTTGCCGCGGCGATCCTGGTGCCGAATTCGCTGGCGCTGCTGAACCACGCCTATGCGGATGAGAAGGCGCGCGGCCGGGCCGTCGGCGTTTGGGCCGCCGGCGCAAGCGTGGCCCTGACCGCCGGTCCCTTTGTCGGCGGCGGCCTGATCGCACTGGTCGGCTGGCGCGCGATCTTCCTGGTCAATCTGCCGATCGGCCTCATCGGGCTGTGGCTGACCTTTCGCTACGCCGACGAGACGACGCAGCATCGGCAACACGAGATCGATCTGCCCGGCCAACTTGCCGCGATCGCCGCCCTGGGTAGCCTTGCCGGCGCGCTGATCGGGGGCGGCGCGCTGGGTTTCGACAACGCGTTCGTCATCGCGGGCTTCGTCAGCGCTGCCGTCATCGGCCTGTTGTTCGTCTGGCGGGAGGCGCGCGCAAGCCAGCCGATGCTGCCGCTGTCGCTGTTTCGCCATCGGATGTTCGCGGTCACCGCGCTGGTCGGCCTGCTCGTCAATGTTGCCTATTACGGCCTGATCTTCGTGCTCAGCCTCTACTTCCAGGAGGTCAATGGCTTTTCGCCGTTCGCGACCGGCCTTGCCTTCGTGCCGATGCTCGGCGCGGTGTTGCCGGTCAACCTGCTGGCGCCGCGCGTGGCAGAGCGGATCGGCGCGCCGGCGACGATCGCGGCCGGCGCCACGCTGTCGGCCGCCGGTTGCCTTGCGCTGCTTGGGATCGCATCCGGCACGAGTTATCTTGCGATGTGCCTGCAGCTCGTCGTGATAAGTTGCGGGCTCGGCCTCCTGGTGCCGCCGCTGACGTCGACCTTGCTCGGCAGCGTGGAGAAGCCGCGCTCGGGCATTGCCGCCGGCGTTCTGAACGCGACGCGCCAGACCGGCAGCGTGCTCGGTGTTGCGCTGTTCGGCTCACTCGTCGCAGGACGCGGCGCTTTCATTGCGGGTGCGCATGCTTCCCTGATGATCTCGGCCGCGGTGCTGCTCGGCGCGGCAGCCGCGATCTGGCTCGCAGCGCGTTCGACGAGCTAGCCGCACGAGCGCGCTGCTCAAGCAATCGTTCACCATCGCCCGAACCAAGCCTTCGCCATTAACCAGATCGTATCGGGCTCCGCGCTTGCTATGGCCAAGAGGGATCTTGGTCTTGGCATGTACAAAGTACTAACCTGTTTGAGCACGGAGCATGACTGGCGGCTCGTCGCGCTGGCAGGTGCCGTCTGCTTTCTTGCCAGTAGCGTTGCGATCAGCCTGTTCCAGCGCGCCAGGGCCTCGCAGAACTCGACGCGTCTCGTCTGGCTGGTGCTGGAGGCGGCCATTAGCGGCTGCGGAATCTGGGCCACCCATTTCATCGCCATGCTGGCCTACGATCCCGGTGTCGGCACGGGCTACAGCATCCGCGTGACGACGCTGTCGCTGTTGTTCGCGATCCTCGTCACCGGCTTCGGTTTTGGCATCGCGCTCTCCGCGGCGCGGCAGTCGCGCGCCATGATCGGCGGCGCCATTGTTGGCCTCGGCGTCGCCGCGATGCACTACACCGGCATGCTGGCTTTGCAACTGCCGGCGCGCATCACCTGGGACATGGCAACGGTCGCCGTCTCCGTCGCGCTGGGCTGCGTCCTCGGCGCTCTCGCGCTTGCGGTGGCGACCGGTCGCGAAAGCAACCTCCGCAACCTGATCGCAGGGCTGCTGTTTACGCTTGCGATCGTATCACACCACTTCACCGCCATGGGCGCCGTGACGCTGATCCCCGATCCGACGCTCGCCGGCGATACATTGTCGATCTCGCCGACCATCCTCTCGTTCCTGGTCGCGGGCGCCGCCCTCGTCATTCTCGGGATCTCGCTGCTCGCCGCATCGATGGATCGCCGCGCCAAGCGGGCGCTGGGCCGGCAGAAGGTGCTGCTCGACGGCGCCCTCGAGAACATGTCGCAGGGGCTGTGCATGTTCGATGCGGAAGGGCGCATTCTCCTGTGCAATGAGCGCTATCTGAAAATGATGGGGCGCGGCGATCTGAAACTGGAAGGGCGGCTTTTGCTCGATGTCCTGCGCGAGCTCAAGGCGACCGGCCGCTGGGAGGGCGACGCGGACGAGTTTGTCGCCAACCTGATCACGGAAGCGCGCACCGGGCGGGTGGTGACCAAGGTTATCGAACAGCTCGGCCGATCGATCCGGATCGTGCACCAGCCGATGCAGGGCGGGGGACTGGTCGCGACCTACGAGGACATCACCGAATGGCAACGCGCGCAGGCGCAGATTTCCCACATGGCGCGCCATGACGCGCTGACCAATCTGCCGAACCGGACGCTGTTCCGCGAACAGCTCGAACAGGCGCTGCGGCTTGCGAAGCGCGGCGATCAGCTCGCGGTGCTCTGCCTCGATCTCGATCACTTCAAGGACATCAATGACTCCCTGGGCCATCCGACCGGCGACGCCCTGCTGATCGAGGTCGGGCGCCGGCTCAGCCAATGCATCGGCGAAGGAGACACGGTGGCGCGGCTCGGCGGCGACGAATTCGCCATCGTGCAGCTATGCGACGCCGGCGAAACCAATCCGGCGGTGTCGTTGGCGAGCCGCATCGTCGAGGTCATCGCCGCACCCTACGATATCGGCGGCCACCAGCTCCTGATCGGCGTCAGCGTCGGCATTTCGCTCGCGCCTGACGACGGCAAGAACCCGGACGAGCTCTTGAAGAAGGCCGATCTCGCGCTTTACCGCGCCAAGGCGGATGGCCGCGGTACCTACCGCTTCTTCGAAGCCGGCATGGACGCCCGCGCTCAGGCGCGGCGCCTTCTGGAGTTGGACTTGCGGGCGGCGCTGTCGCGCGGCGAGTTCGAGATGCATTACCAGCCGATCCGCGATGTGCTTGCGGATACGGTCGTCGGGTGTGAAGCACTCATCCGCTGGAAGCATCCGCTGCGTGGCTGGGTGCAGCCCGCCAGTTTCATCCCGCTCGCAGAGGAGACCGGGCTGATCCTCCCGATCGGCGATTGGGTGTTGCGCGCCGCTTGCAAGGACGCGATGGAATGGCCGGCCGAGATCGTTGTCGCAATCAATCTCTCGCCGGTCCAGTTCAAAAATCCCAACCTGCTGGCCTCGGTGATGGCGGCGCTGGAGTCGTCGGCCTTGCCCGCGCATCGGCTCGAGCTCGAAATCACCGAATCCGTGCTGTTGCAGAACAGCGAGGCCACGCTCGCGACCCTGCACGCGCTGCGCGCGCAAGGCGTGCGCATCTCGCTGGATGACTTCGGCACCGGCTATTCGTCGCTGAGCTACTTGCGCAGTTTCCCCTTCGACAAGATCAAGATCGACCGCTCCTTTGTGGAGGAGCTGACGTCGCGCGAAGATTCGATGGCGATCGTTCGTGCGGTCACCGGGCTTGGTCGCAGCCTCGGGATCGTGACCACGGCGGAGGGCGTCGAGACCATGGGGCAGTTGGAAGTCCTGCGCCGCGAGGGCTGCACACAGGCGCAAGGCTATCTATTCAGCCGGCCGTGTCCCGCTCAGGAAATGAAACGAATGCTGGTCGCGGAACGGGAAAGCGCCGTAGCCTGAGGCGGATTATATCCTGCGCAGCGCGAAATGCGCTCCGCAAAACGCCATCACCGCGCCGAGGCAGAGTGCGGCAAGGCCAGCCAGCACGCCCAAAACGGTCGGGACCGGAGACGGCGCGGACGCCGCTTGCCCGGCGCCCGCCAGCACCAGCACAGCGATCGCGATCAGGAACTGCCGCATCCGCTCCGGCAGTTGCCCCGAGGCCGCGCGGTGCATCAGCATTGCGACGAAATAGCCGCTGGAAAAGGCGACCGTTGCGATCAGCCACCAGGCCACCGCCGATCCCGCCGGCATGAAGTCGCGCGTATCGGTTCGCCAGAGCCCGCCGAGATCGAGCCCGTAACGTGCGCCCAGCATGTGCACGGCGAGCGCCAGCAGCACGCCCGAGACCAATGCACCGGCGAGCACCAGGTGACGTGGAAAATAGGTCGCTTCAGCCATGCGCCATTTGTAAGATAAAGCGGAGCTGCGCCGCAAGGCGACGCGCTTGATTCTTTATTCTTTGTCGGAGTCGTCATTGCAGAAAGCCGCGATCAACGCCGCGCCGGGCGCTCCGCCGATTCGTTACGCCTACAAGGCCTCGCTCATCGGCGGCGCGCATCAATTCGAGCTGACCGATGCGGGATTGGCCTGGCGGCTGGCCGGCAGGTCGGGTGCTTGGGCTTACGGCGATATCGCCGCGATCCGGTTGTCCTTTCGCCCGGTGTCGATGCAGGCGCATCGCTTTCGTGCGGATGTCCGTCACATCGGCGGCGGGCGCATCACGATCCTCTCCACGAGCTGGCAGACCTCGGCCTTGATGGCGCCGCAGGATCAAGACTATCGCATCTTCATTCATGAGCTGCATGCGCGAATGGCTGACGCAGGGAGCCGCGCCGCGCTGACCGGCGGCTTGTCGCGCCAGGCCTATGCGGTTGCGCTGGGGCTGGTGGCCTTGGTCGCGATCGCGATGGCGGGTCTTCTCGTCCGCGCCATCACCATGCGCGAACTTGCCGGCGCGGCCTTCATCGTCGGCTTTGCCGCCTTGTTCGCCTGGCAGGTCGGCGGCTTCATCAGGCGCAACCGCCCGCTCGCTTATTCGTTCGATCGGATTCCGGAAAGGCTGCTGCCGTAGGCCGGCAACACGGCGAGATCACTCTCGCTCGTCATTGCGAGGAGCGAACGCGACGAGGCAATCCAGAGTGTATCCGCGGAAAGACACTGGATTGCTTCGCTTGCGCTCGCAATGACGCCGCAGGTTGTGCGCGCGTGTCTCGATTCACCGACTGCCGTAAGCGGCGAGCGGCGGCTATTCCGTCGAGTCAAAATCCTCCTCCCGCGCGTTCAGCACGCCCGCCAAGGTCTGCAGTCCCGTTTCCAGCTGCTCGATGGTCGGCGCGCCCAACGCGAGGCGGACGGCGTTGGGAGCATGTCCCGGCGCGACCGCAAAGGTCGTCGACGGTGTCAGGGCGATGTCGCGGCGGGCCGCGGCGGCGACAAAGGTTTGCGATCGCCAATGCGAGGGCAGCGTCAGCCAAAGATGATAGGATCTGCCGTTCGCCTGGATATCGAATCCGGAAAGGCATTTGGCGGCGAGCTGCTGGCGTTTTGTCGCATCGATGCGCTTGAGCCGCGACAGCTCCGCCACGGTGCCGTCGTCCATCAATTGCTGGCCGGCAGCGAGCGCATAGCCGGACGCGGTCCATCCGCCTGATCGTACCGAGGCCATGATGCTTTCGCGCAAGCGCGGCGGCGCGACGATCATGCCCAGCGCCAGTCCCGGCGCGACTTTCTTCGAAAGACTGTCGAGCACGACGCAGGACTCCGGCGCAAGCGCGGCAAGCGGTGCATCGTCGTCGAGAAAGCTGTAAACCGCATCCTCGATCACGGGCAGGCCGAGCTTCTCGACGACGCGCAGCAAGTCGGCGCGGCGCGCGGGCGGCATGGTTATCCCTAATGGATTGTGAATGACGGGTTGAATGTAGAGCGCGGATAGCCGCGCTTCACGGTGAGCCTTTTGCACGGCATCGGGACGGACGCCGTCGTCATCCATCGCCAGCGGCACCAATGTTATCCCAAGCCGCGCGGCGATGCCCTTCACGAAGGGATAGGTCAGAGCTTCCACACCGCAACGTCCGCCGGTCGGCACAATGGCAGCCAGTGCCGCCGCGATGCATTGCCTGCCATTGGCCGTGAACACGATTTGGTCCGGGTTCGGTGTCCAGCCGCTGCGTGCGAGAAACTGCGCGGACACCGCGCGCGCCGTGGAAGTCCCGATGCTGGCGATCGGCCGCAGCGCGACGTCGAGGACGTCCGGCCGCTCCATTCCTTGCAGGCTCTTGGCGATCATCGCCGATTGCGTCGGCAGCAGCGGATAGTTGAATTCCAGATCGATGCGCGCGCCGTGTGGGTCGGCCGGCGCGGCAGTGCCGCGGCGCGCGTCGCCTGACACGAAAGTGCCGCGGCCGATTTCGCCGACCACCAGTCCGCGACGCAACAGCTCCGTGTAGACGCGGCTTGCGGTGGAGACTGCGATCTTGCGCTCATAGGCGAAGCTGCGCTGCGGCGGCAGGCGATCGCCGGGCTTGAGCGTGCCGCTGGCGATCTCGGCGGCAATGACATCGGCAAGCCTCAGGTAATCAAACTTCGACATTATTGCACCGAGAGCAATGTTTTTCTTGCACCGAGACATTTACGAGATCATCTAGGCGGCATCAAGCCGCGTTTGCACCGAGGATTGCGCATGTGATCCGAGGTCAATGAAGGCGCAGGGGCGTGCACCGGCGCTTGCGCCGACGGCATCGCTTTGCCTTGCGCGGCGACGAGCCGGAGAAGAAAAGTGTCGATGACATCCAGAGCCGCCGCCGGATCCGCGCGCGATGACTCATTCAGCAAAATTCTGCGATGGCTCGCAGAATGGCTACAGGCAGTGATGACTCACTCGCACCGCCGCGCCACGATCAAGGCGCTGCAGGAGCTGGACGATCGCGAGCTCCGCGACATCGGGCTGTTGCGTTCTCAGATCGAGGACGTGATCAACGGAAAGCTGAGGCGATGGCCGGGATGAAGGCGGCCGGCTGTTTGCGCGGGCAGGAGCAACGACAGTGCGTCACAACGACGCAAGCCTCTTCGTGACTCCTTTGCGAGAACGCAGCAAAAGCAGTGCATTCCATCGAGGCGACGCGGCTCTTGGGCGGATCGGCGCGATGTGCGGATCAATGGTCGGTCCAGAACGGCTGCGCCAGTTTCCGTAACGGCTGTGAGATCAGCAATGCCCCGATTGACTCCGGCTTCGCCAAGCTTCTAGATGATCACGACGGTTCCCCTCACGGGGATGAAAAGGGAATGCGGTGCGGGGTCTATCCCTCATGCCGCGGCTGCCCCCGCAACTGTAAGCGGCGAATCTTTCGTCATAGGCCACTGGGAATCTCGGTCCTGGGAAGGCGACGCAAGGTTAGGACCCGCGAGCCAGGAGACCTGCCGTCAGCCGTGGTCACACGCGAAAATGTCGGTCGGGGAGTACAGACATTGTTTTCACTTGGCGTAGCCTGATGATGCGCCGGTGAGGCCTCGTTCGCTGTGACGTGCCACTGACGTCATGCCGAGGTCCACTCGTGTTCTTCGTTGCTTTTGTCGCAAGGCGGCTGCGCGCCGGCCTGCTCGCCTTTAGCTACCTTATTCCAGCTCTGCCGTTGGGAATCTGCTCTGCAAGGCGCAGCAATCCCATTTGCCCCACGTCCCACCCACACTCACGGTCAACCCGCTTAACAACAGCCGTTCCGTCGGTCCTCCACAGCATTGTAATGTTATAACATTACATATAGGATACAAAGAAGGAAGAAATGGAACGGCACTGGCGGACCGCGCATGGTCGAGGCGAGACCTCGTTCGCTGTGACGTGCCACTGCCGTCATGCCGAGGTTTACCCGTGTTCTCTGTTGCTTTTATCGCAAGCCGATCGCGTATCGGCTTGCTCGCTTTTGACTTCCTTGTCCCAGCTTTGCTGTTCGGGATTTATCCTGCCAAGGCGCAGCAATCCGATTCGGCTCAGATCTTGCCGCCGGTTACAGTCAGCCCGTCGCAAAAACCCGCGGTGAAGCCAGCTCGCCCTGACGGCAAGCGTTCAGCCGGAGCCTCGCGGTCGCAGTCAAAACCGGCGGCAACGTCTGGCGCTGCGCTCCCAGTTGCGGGAGCCGACATCTCATCTTCGACACTGAATTTGACCCGGCGGAATACGAGCGGGAGCCGTCTCAACCTCACTCCGCTGCAGACCCCCGCCAGTGTCGAGACGATTGCGTCGCAGACCATCGAAGACCGCGGCCAGCACAATGTGACCGATGCGGTCGCCCAAAACGCGGCGGGCTTCACTGCAAGCCCGGCTCCCGGCAATGGCGGCCTCTCGTTCAGCACCCGCGGCTTCACCGGAAGCAATTCGGTGATGACGCTCTATGACGGCACGCGCCTCTATGTCGGCGCTGGAACCGTGACGTTTCCGTTCGATACCTGGTCGGCGGATCGCATCGAGGTCATGCGCGGGCCGGCTTCGGTGCTCTACGGTGAAGGTGCGATCGGCGGCATCATCAACGTGATCCCCAAGAAGCCGATCACGACGTCCTACAACGACGCTGAGGTGTCGCTCGACACCAATATGACGCGACGCCTCGCGGTGGACAGCGGTGGCCCGATCAATCCCAACGTCTCCTATCGCATCAATGCCACCGGCAACATGTCGGACGGCTGGGTCGACCGCGACAAGACGTCGAATCTGGCGATCTCCGCCGCAGTGCGGGTGCAGGCCGCCGACAATCTCGCTTTCACGCTTTCGAACGACTACGGCGACCGAAGCCCGTCGCGCTATTTCGGCACGCCGCTGATCAACGGGTCGATCGATGACGCGCTGCGGTTCAAGAACTACAACGTGATCGACAGCGCGATCCGCTATCAGGACAACTGGACTCAGTTCAAGACCGAATGGGACGTGGCGGACGGCATCAGCGTTCGGGATACGCTCTACTACCTGACCAGCCATCGGCACTGGCGCGATGTCGAGAGCTACACCTGGAATGCCGCGACACAAATGGTCAATCGCACCAACTACATCGAGATCTTCCACGACCAGGATCAGGTCGGCAACCGGATGGACGCGACGTTTCGCGGTCACGTGCTGGGCCTTGCGAACGAGTTCGTCGCGGGCTTCGACGTCAACCGGGTCGATTTCACCCACACCAACAATTCGCCCTATCGCGGCGCATCTTCGGTCAGCCCGTATGGCATCGATATGGGCTCGTTTTGGGCCACGACGACGCCGACCACTCCCGGCTACAATGCGATCGTCAATCAATATGCCCTGTTTGCCGAGGACCGGCTGTCGCTGACCGATCAGTTGTCGGTCGTGAGCGGCGTGCGGCTGGACCGCCCCGAGGTCGACCGTACTGATTACAAAACTCCCGCAAACAGCTTTGAAAGCTCGCTCTCGGGTACGAGCTGGCGCACCGGCGTGGTCTACACGCCGGTCACGGATCTCGCATTTTACGGGCAATATGCGACGGCCGTCGATCCTGTCACCAATCTGATCTCACTGTCCGCCACCCAGAAGACTTTCCAGCTCGCCACCGGCAAACAAACCGAGGTCGGCGTCAAGCAGTCGTTCTGGGGCGGTCGCGGCGAATGGACGCTGGCGGGCTATCAGATCGTCAAGAACAACCTGCTGGTCCCGGATCCTAACAGTCCGGCCGGCCTGGCGTTGCAAGTCGGCCAGCAATCGTCGCGCGGTATCGAGGCGTCGATCGGGCTGGCGCTGAATGACGGCTGGCGCGTCGATGCCAATCTCGCGCTGCTGCGGGCGCGATACGACAATTTCAGCCAAGTGGTGGGTGGGCAGATCGTCAGCTACGCCGGCAACGTTCCGATCAACGTGCCGGAGCAGGTCTCGAACGTGTGGCTGACCTGGGACTTCGCTTCCAACTGGTCGGTCTATGGCGGCGTGCAGATCGTGGGCCGCACATTTTCGGACAACGCGAACACCCAGCTTCGCCCGGCCTACACCGTTGTCAATGGCGGGCTGCGCTGGAAGCCGGACGAGCGAACGACGGTCGCGGTTCGCGTCTACAACCTGTTCGACACGATCTATGCCACCTCGGCGCCTTACGCCGGACAATGGCTGCTCGGCATGCCGCGCACGGCGGAATTGTCCGTCAATGTGAAATTCTGACCGTGCGCCGTACGCTGATGCGGAAAGGGCGGCGATGGCTTTATATCGTCCATCGCTGGATCGGCATCGCGACCTGCCTGCTGTTCGCGATGTGGTTCGTCTCGGGCGTGGTCATGATGTACGTGGCTTTCCCGCAGCTCACGGATCGGGAGCGCTGGGCGGCGCTGCCCACGATCGCCTGGGACCGTGTGCTCGTGGCGCCCGATCGCGCCATGGCCATCGCCGGTGTCGCCAGCTACCCGCGCGATCTGCGTCTCGTCATGTTGGACGACGCGCCTGTCTACCGGCTGCTGGACTGGGATGGCGCGCACAAAACGATATCGGCGGTGGACGGTCGCCCGATCGACGGCATCACGCCCGAACAGGCGCTGGCGATCGCAAGCCATCATCCGAATGCCGTTCATCCGCAAATGATCGGCACCGTCGCGCGCGATCAATGGAGCGTCACGGCGCGCTACGATCCGCTCCGGCCGCTGTTTCTGGTGTCACTCGGAGACGAGGACGGAACCGAGCTTTACGTCTCGGCGCGGACCGGCGAACTTGCGCTCGACACCACGCGACGGGAGCGGATTTGGAACTGGCTCGGCTCGATCCCGCACTGGATCTATCCCACGGTTCTGCGCCAGGATGGGGCAATCTGGCGGCAAACGGTGCTCTGGATATCCGGGATTGGCCTCGTCGTCGCGGTCACCGGCTTCTGGATCGGCGTCCTGCGGCTGCGGTTGCGCAAGCATTATGCCCGCGGCACGGTCACGCCTTATAGCGGCTGGATGGCCTGGCATCACATCGCCGGGCTGATCGGCGGCATCTTCGTCCTGACCTGGATGTTCAGCGGCTGGCTGTCGCTCAACCCTGGTGACTATTTCTCGTCCCGAGGCCCGACCCGGGACATGGCCGTCCGCTATGCCGGGCAAGATGCGCCGCGGATCGTCGCAAGTTTTCAATCGATGCCAGCGCCCGGGGCGGTCGAAGCCCGCTTCGTTTGGGTCGGAGGCCATCCGCTGATGGTGCTCATCGATCGTGATGGCCGTCAGACCACGGTCGATCCAGGAAGCGGCGTTGCGACGGTGCTTTCCGACGACGAGATTTTTGCCGCCGCGAGCAGGTTATTGCCGCGCGCCGTGATGACCATGCGTGTGCATTTGCATGAGTTCGACGCCTATTGGTATCCGCACCACGGCGAGCGGCTCTTGCCGGTGTTGCGCGTCGGTTTTGACGACACGGCTCAGAGCTGGTTCCACGTGGATCCGCGCAACGGCGACATTCTCGGCCGGACCGATAACAGCCGGCGGGCTTATCGTTGGCTGTTCAATGGCCTGCACAGCCTCGATTTTCCGCTGCTGCTACGCCACCGCCCGGCATGGGACATCGTGGTCTTCCTGTTGTCGCTGATCGGAATGATCGTGTCGACCAGCGGCGTCGTTATAGGCTGGCGACGGCTGCGCCGCGGCTCGGGTCCGAGGAAGACCAAATTTTACGCGCCTAAGTCCTCGGAAGCGGCCCTGGGCCAGCGTCATCTCCCATGGCGAAGGTAGGCAATGCTCGCGGCTATGCTTCGCATCGGATCGGGCGAATAATCCTGCTCGACGAAGAAATGTTGCACGCCACTCTGCAACGAAGCGTCGATGATCTGACCGAAGTCGAGGGTGCCATTGCCTATTTCGGTGGTCGATCCGTCCTTTGCAACGTCCTTGAGATGAACCAGGCGAAATCGCGATGGATGTGCCCTTAGAAAGCTTGCGGGATCGACGTTGCCTTTCTTGGCCCAGTACACATCGAGCTCGAATTTGACGAAGCGTTCATCGGTGCGGCTGAGCAGCAGATCGTAGGGTCGGGCGCCACCGGCCAAATCTGCGAACTCGAAATCGTGATTATGATAGGCCAGTATCAGCCCGGAATGCGTCGCCAATTCACCGATGGTGTTCAAGTCTTCACAAATCCGCTTCCAGTCGTCGACCGTTTGTCGCTGCGACTGGTCCAGCCAGGGGCAGACGACAAATCGTGCGCCAAGAACGATAGCGGTATCGAACGACGTCTGGGGATTATTGCGCAGGCTGACATAGTCGATGTGCAGCGAAGGGGCGGTGAGATCCAGGCCTCGCAGGAGTTCACGGGTTTGCCTGACGTCGGGTCCGAGGATGCCGGCAAACTCAACCTCACGATATCCGAGGAGGGCAACGCTCCTTAACGTGCTCTCGAAATCGGATTTCAGGGGGTCGCGAACCGTGTAGAGCTGAAGTCCGATTCTCTGCAACTCCGCAGCCTTCGCCGCGGCTGCTGTCATCGCGGTCGCCGCGGCGGTGCTTGTCAAGAAATCGCGTCTGCTCAGGGGCATCGACGAGTTCGACCTCGCCAAGGAGGATCGCGTCTTGCGTCGATCCTCAGTGCGTCTTTCGATTCCAGCGCCGCGCAGCGAGCGTGAGTTATCTCGGCGATTGCAGCACGACGCCGTAGCGCCGGTATATTCGCTCGATCGTGCCGTCTGCCTGCAGCCGTTCCAGCGCTTGATTGATGGCATCGCGCAGACTGTCGTCGGGGCGGACCATGCCGACGGCGACATTCCAGTTGAGGTCCGCAACGCTCTCGTCTCGGTCGAGGATGCGGAGCGCCTTGTCCGGATGCGTCAGATTGTAATAGCTCGCCACAGTTGGCGTCACCGCCGCCGCGTCGATCTCATGATTGGCGAGCGCGTCCAGGCTGTCGACCTCGAACCCGAAGGTCGATGTCGGCACATGCCGCTGACCGATGATCATCGCGGCGACGGACCCGACCTGGACCCCGACCTTGGTGTGCGCGTCGAGGCTCTTGAACGACGTGAGCTTGCTGTCGGTCGGCACGGCCAGCGCGACGCCGGTGCGGTAATAGGGCTTTGATATCCGCAAATTGGTCTCGCCTTGCGCTTCGCGATCGGCGATGACATCCAGAACGATGTCGCAGCCGGCGCTCCGCATCTGGTACTGTGTGATGATCCAGTCGAGCCGCAAGGAGACGCCGAGCTCGTGGGCGAGTGCCCGTGCCAATTCGATCTGAAATCCCGGAGGGTCACCCGCCTTGCTGGCGAAGGGAAGCGAGTTGGGATGGGCGCACAGCCCAATCTCTCCGTATGAGCGGATGCTATCGAGCGATCGCGCCCGCGTCGGCCCCATCAACGCGATGACGACGGCGACGACCACGAGCGGGAGGATTCTTGTCATTCCGTATCCCTCGCGCGAACGGATTTGCACGCGGCGCCTCATCCTTCGCGCGGCTTCAGTGACCGGATGTACTTGATGATCTCATCGATCTGCGCATCGGTGAACATTCCGCCGAAGGCAGGCATCGCGCCCGGCTTGCCGTTCTTGATGCGGTCGCGAATAAACTCATCGTCCCGCTGTGTGTTCATGAGCTGCGGCCCCTTGCCGGCCGCGCGGCCGCCATCGGAGTGACACCAGCCGCAGGTCGTCGCGAACAACTGCTCGACGTCCATGGGTGCGTTCTCGGACGGGGGGGCGGGGGGCTGCTGGGCGCGCGCCGGCACGGCGCATGCCAGCAAAGCTGCGAGCAGCGCCGACGGCAAGACCATGATGCCGAGGTTCGATTTCATGAAGCGCAAGTCCATTTAAAAAGGCACATCAGGACGTAAAGGGCACGGGGAGGGGCCTTGTGTCCGCTCCCCGGCCGGTATCGCGGAGATCGCCTTACTTCAGGCTGTAGACAACGAGCGCGCCGTCGTCGCGCGGCATGCTCTTGTAAACGCCGCCGAAAGTCGGCGCATAGTCGTCCGACGCCATGCCGCCGAAGCCCGCAACCACCGCGATGTATTGCTTGCCGTTGACGGCGTAGCTGATGATGCCGCCTTGGTGGCCGGTGCCGTCGGAATGGTTCCACAGCTCGGTCCCGCTGTCGGCATCATAGGCGTGCACGGTGCCGCGCGAGTCGGGTACGAACACCAGATTGCCTCCGGTCGACAGCACGCTGCCAAGCGGCGGCTCGGGGAAGCGGACTTCCCACTTCTTGGCGCCCGTGATGGGATCGCGCGCGTCGAGATGGCCGTAGATCTCGCCGCTCGGCGGCGGCGCGATCTTGAAGTCGGCGCCGATGTTGAGCTGGGCCTGAGGGGCAACGATCGGAGTCGTCTTCATGACCTCGAGCGTCATGCACCATTCCTGGCCGAGCTTGTAGTAAAGGCCCGTCTTGGGATTGTAGGAGCCGGAGTTCCAGCTCACGCCGCCGGAAATGTGCGGGCACAGGGGCTCGGAGACCTTGCCGGCCGTGAAGTCGCGACGGCCGATCAACTCGCCCGTCTTGGGATCGATGTTCTTGACGAAGTTGCTGTTCTGCGTGATCCGCCAGACGTTCTTGACACCCAGATTGCGGTCATAGACGAAGATGTATCCGCTCTTGTTGGGATGCACCACATACTTCTGCCCGTCCCGATCGAGCATCACGAATTCGCCGACCGCGCTGTCGAAATCCCACGCATCGTGCGGCAATTCCTGATGATAGAACTTCAACTTGCCAGTATCGATGTCGAGGCCGAGCACCGAGGAGGTATAGAGGTTGTCGCCGGGACGCGCGCCCTGCGTCTTGTAGTCGGGGCCCGACCAATCATAGAGCGGCGCCGGGTTGGCGGTACCCCACAGAATGGTGTTGGTCTCCGGATCGTAGGTGCCGGGCATCCAGCCGCCGCCTCCGCCGGTGCGCCAGGAGTCGCTGCCCCAGGTCTTCATGGCTTCGTCGGTGCCGGCAACCGTGAGGAATTCCCATTTCTTCTTTCCGGTCGCTGCGTCGACCGCAAAGATCGGCCCGCGGCCCGGCCATTCGCCGCCCTGCGCACCGATGATGACGGTGCCCTTGGCAAATAGTGGCGCGCCGGTGAATCCGACCGTCAGCTTCTGGGAATCGATCAGCTTGGTGTCCCACGCGACTTTTCCGGTCTTCATATCGAGCGCGATCAGCCGGCCGTCCATGGTGCCGACATAGACCTTGCCGTCGCCGATCGCGACGCCGCGATTATAGGGGGAGTGGGTTTGGCGCGCGATCAGCGCCTCGTCCAGTTCCGGGAAATAGGACCAGATCACCTCACCGGTGGCGCCGTTCAGCGCAAAGACCCGGCTATAGGAGCCCGTGTAGTAGAGGACGCCGTCGGCGACCAGCGGCATCGATTGCAGGCCCCGGGTGGACCGTCCCGGAATATGAATCCAGGCAACGCTGAGGTCGCCGACATTGCCGGTGTTGATCTGGGCCAGCGGACTGTAATGATAGGACTTGTAGGAACCGTGATAGGTCAGCCAATCATTCTGGCCACCGGCTTCAATGCGCGCAGTATCCACCGATTGGGCAAAGGCTGACGGCGCTGCAAGCGTCGCGGCCACGGCAACAGGTAAACAAAAATAGCTCCACCATGCCTTCATAGCGACTTCCTCCCATTTCGTTTTTTGCACTGCTCACTGCATTGCCTTAACGCGCGGCACATGATCGCTCGCTGCGATCGTGTGCCGCGCGTCGGGACAATTCCGGTTTCGTTTTGTCAGAGGGGACGCTTGCGCGTCCTCAGCCATGGGCTGCAATGGCCATCTGGCGAGCGCGGAGCGCTCTTTGGGGGCGAGGTTCACGCTTGTTGCGCTACGATGAGGATACCGATTGGCGCATCGCACAATCGGCCACTGACGTCTCGTCCGCGCGCGTAACGTACTTGCAGCCATCACGTCCAACTGCCTCCCGGCCCCGAATAGGCTCCTCTGCAGCGAGTTTGGGCTTGCTTGATCGGCATCATCACGCCCGAATGTGGCGAGACGGCGCCGATCTCCGTTCACCTCACGTGGTCATCTCTAATGTCGCACCACCAGCACCGAGCATTTGGCGTAACGCACGACATGGCCGGCGTTGGAGCCGAGAAAATAGGTACGCATGGCCGGCCGGTGCGAGGTCATCACGATCAGGTCGGCATGGATGGCGGCGGCCTCTTCCAGGATCTCGTGATAGATGCCGCCCTGCCGCACCACGGTGGAGATCCGCGACGGCTCGATACCGGACTCGCGCGCCACGATCGTAAGGGCCTCTTCCGAGGCCTGGCGCTGCTGGATGTCGAAATCCGCCGGCACATACTCGGCCAGCATCACCGGTGTCATCGGCAGGACATTGAGCAGCCGCACAGTACCGTTCCAGGTATTCGCCAGCGTGGCCGCTGTGGCGATGGCGGGTTTCGCCAGATCGGTGTCGGCAAGATCGATCGGCACGAGGATGGACTTGAACATCTGCGCCTCCGTATGTGCCGACCAGACTAGCACGAATGGAGCGTAGGTGTGCTCCGCCTTTAGAGCATGATCCGGAAAAGTGGATACCGGTTTTCCGAGACGGTGACGCTCCAGGAAATCCGGGTGGCGAAGCCGGCTAGTCGCTCGAGGCCTGCTTCAACAGTTTGGGGCTGACAAAGAGCACGAGCTTGCCGCGGTGGAATCCCACGTCGTCCCAATCCACGGTTGCGAAGTCGAAGACGGCAAGGCCCGCAGTCGGTAGATTGTCGGTCAGCGCCTTGCGACCCGCAGCATCGCCGCCACCGGTGAGCGCCAGCGCAAGCTCGTGCATGCCCGGATTGTGCCCGACTAGCATCAGCCGCTTCGGATCGGAGACGGAGGCCATGCGAATGGCGTGCAGAAGCTCGGTCGCGTCGGCGCCGTAGAGTTCCGGGACCGATTCCACCAGCGGCGGCGGGACCAGCCCCTTCATGGCCGCCCAGGCGATGTCCCAGGTCTGCTGGGCGCGCACGGCCGGCGACACCAAGACGCAATCCGGGAACGGCGGATGCCGACCGATCCAGCCGCCGATCTCGGCGGCGTCGCGCAGGCCGCGGTCCTCGAGGCGGCGGTCCTGATCCCGGCCCGATGGCGCATCGGATTCGGTCTTGGCGTGCCGCAGCAGCATCAAACGGCGCATGGGCTTAAGATCTCGATTCGGTTCGGCCCCATTAATGTACAGGCCGTTATCTAGGACAAGGTGACAAGGACGCGAAGGCTACTTAAGAAAACGACATGAACGAGACCTCTACAACCCCGACAGGTGCCCCCGACATTGCCGCGCCGCAGGAGCGCCGACGGCTGACCTTTGATCTTGATGTCGACATCTGCGTGGTTGGCGCCGGCCTCGCCGGGCTGACGGTCGCACTGGAATGCGCGCGGCTCGGGGCAAGCGTCGCCGTGCTCGAAGGCCGTCATGTCGGCTGGGGCGCCTCCGGCCATCAACTCGGCACGGTGATGCCCGGTTTCAGCTTACCGGTCGGCGACTTGATCGAGCGGGTCGGTTTCGAGAGCACCCGCGCGCTTTGGGCGCTCTCGAAGGAGGGGGCCGAGTATGTTCGCGCCAATGCCACCGAAGAATTGATGCCGGGCATCGGTTTCAGCGAGGGCGTGCTCGAGGTCTCCAATGTCGATGCCGGCGATCGGCTGATCAGCCGACTGCAGATGCTGAGCGAGGATATCGACACGGAGGTGGAGGGCTGGCAGGTCGATCGCGTCCGCGAACAGCTCAAGACCGACCGTTACTTCCACGGCGTGTATTATCCGAAAGCGTTCCAGATCGATGGACGCAAATATCTGTTCGGACTGGCGACGATGGCCCGGCGCGCCGGCGCGCGCATCTTCGAGGACACGCCGGTCGTCAGCGTCGATTCATCAGGCGTTCGCAAGCGCATCGTCACGCCCTCGGCGCGGCTCCGCGCCGGCCACATTGTGCTAGCCGGCAATGTGCATCTGGGGGCGACGGCACGGCGGCTATCGGCGACGCTGTTGCCGGTGTGGCGCTATGCCGGCGTGACCGCACCGCTCGGCGAGCGTCTGGCCGACGTCATCGCCTTCAAGGGATCGGTCGTCGACAGCGACGGCATCGATCATTTTCGCATCGTTGGCGGCGACCGCCTGATGTGGGTTAGCCCTGAAACCACCTGGGCGGCGCGGCCGCAGCGCTTTGCCGGCGCCATCCAGCGCCGCATCCGAACTATCTTTCCGAAGCTGGATGCGGTTGAGATCGCACAGATGTGGGGCGGGGCGGTTGGCCAGACCGTGCACGGCATGCCGCAGATCGGTGAGCTGCGCAAAGGCCTTTGGGTGGCAAGCGGTTTTGGCTGGCAAGGATTGAACACCTCGGCCATTGCCGGACTGCTGATCGCGCGCAGCATTCTGTGGGGCGACGAACGCTGGCGGTTGTTTTCGCCGTTTGAGCTGGTGTGGGCCGGCGGCCCCACAGGCCGGGTGGCGGGCTACGCGGTCGGACTGTGGCGGCGAGGGAGATCGGCGGCGGCCGGCGCGCTGGCCCGTCATCGGGAGCGCGTGCGGATCCAGGATCGGCTGCGCGAGGCCCGGATCGCCGAGGCCAATCGCCAGGCCGGGGAGCGTTCATCGCCCCGGCGCTCCCGGTCGGCGGTCGTCCGTTCCGGGCAGCCGCGCCCCGCAGAACCGCAGCGCAGCGAGGTCGAGGGAAGATAGGGCATTCGGTGCGCGACGGGCCGCGCTCGCACGAATGTGAGAATCATCAGTGCGATCGGGTGTAACTTCCGACGCGGCGCCCCGTATTTCACGGCGAAGAATTGCGGATTCCTGTTATTGCGGAGACCCCGATGCCTGACCGCCGCTTTCTGCTGACGTCCGTCGCCGGCTTGTTCGGCCTTGCAACATTGCGCTGGCTGCAGACCTCGCCGGCGCGCGCTGCCGAGAAATTCGAAATCGAAAAGACGGATGCGGAGTGGCGCGCCCAGCTCACGCCGCAGCAATACGAAATCCTGCGCAACCAGGGCACCGAGCGTGCTTGGTCGAGCCCGCTATTGAAAGAGCACCGCAAGGGGATCTTTGCCTGCGCCGGCTGCGACCTGCCGCTGTTTTCCTCAGACACCAAATTCGAGAGCGGCACCGGCTGGCCGAGCTTCTACAAGCCGTTGGACAATGCGGTCGGCACCACGGAGGATCGCACCTTCGGCATGGTGCGGACCGAAGTACATTGCCGCCGCTGCGGCGGCCACCTCGGCCACGTGTTCGATGATGGGCCCAAGCCCACCGGCCTGCGCTATTGCATGGACGGCCTCGCGCTCGTGTTTCACCCAGCCGCGCCGTCCGCGACCTGAGATCATTTTCCGTAATTTTTCGCCTGGTTGGTTCGCCTCATCCGTTCAACGGAGGCGAACTGCTCGTCACCTAGCTCAAGGTCAGGGCGCTTGTTTGCGTGAACAGGTTGCCGGTTGCCCGGCAATAGTTGCCCGCCCGGCAATTCCGCGCCGGTTCGCGGACGGCTGTCTTTTGCCTAAGCCTCTGATGTGAGGGCATTTTCCAATCTGGCACAACGCTTGCGATGGTTTTCACGGATCGCGGCGGGGCGCGCGCCTCGCCGAAGGAATCGAATGTGGAGACAATCGTATGGGTATCTTCGACGCTTTGAATACGTCGGTCAGCGGCCTGCAGGCGCAATCCTTTGCGCTGCAGAACATCTCCGGCAACATCGCCAACGCCTCGACCATCGGTTACAAGGGCATCGGCACCAGCTTCGAAGACCTCATTCCGAACGCCACCTCGCCGAGCAAGCAGGTCGCCGGCGGCGTCACCGCCTTCTCGCAGTCGACCATCACCACCCAGGGCACGGTTTCGAACTCCACCGTCGCCACCAATATGGCGATCAACGGCGATGGCTTCTTCAATGTGCAGAAGCCGACCTCCATCACCGACAACCAGCCGGTGTTCGACGGCGTGACCTACTACACCCGTCGCGGCGATTTCCAGATCAATGCCAACGGCAACCTGGTCAACGCCGCAGGCTACTACCTGATGGGTTACACGGTCGACCCCAAGACCGGCAATCCGACCGGCAACGTGCCGCAGGTGCTGCACTTCGACAACAACTTCATTCCGGCCCAGGCGACGACCGCCGTTCAATACGCGGCGAATCTTCCGAAAGTGCCGAAAACGCAGGCCAGCACTTCGGGGCTGGCTGGTACGATCACGGCGGCGGGCGGTATCAACCCCTCCGACTTCGCTTCCAATCCCCTGCCGGTCGGTTCGCCGGCGCCGCCGGTCGACGCCTCCAAGACCGGCACTGCACTCACGAACCAGGCGGGAAACCCGGTTACCGCCAATACAGCACTGTCGGGCACAGCCGGCAGCGACTCGCTGTCGGCGGGCTTCGCTGCTGGCGACAGCATCACCGTCAATGGCGTCACTATCAATTTCGTCGCTACCGGGGCTACCGGAAACCAGCTTAACATCACCGACAATGTGCAAGCGCTGCTCAACAAGATTTCAGCGATCACCGGAGGAGCGGCTAGTATCTCGGGTGGCAAAATCACCCTGCACACCGGCACCGCGCAGGACCTGAACATCTCTGTCCCAACGGGTGCCACGGCCAACTCCACGACCGCCCTCCAGGGGCTCGGCTTGGGCGCGCCACCGATCACGCAGGCGCGTGCGCCGGGCACCAACGTCGGAACGGGTGTCGTTACCGCCAACGACCTGACCGCCTTCACCAACGAGTCCATTAGCGGCGGCGCGGTGACGACCTACAATGCGGCGGGCACGCCCGTGAACCTGCAATTGCGCTGGGCCATGACCGACAGCGCATCACTTGGTGCCGGCCATCAGGACACCTGGAACCTGTTCTATCAGACCAGCACCACCGCGACCGGAAATCAGACGGCCTGGGTCAATGTCGGCACGAATTTCGTATTCAACGCCAACGGCGCGCTGGTCTCGCCCACGGGGTCGGCGATCACAATTCCCGGCGTAGCCGTGGACGGGCAAGCCCTGGGCAATCTCACGATGAACATCGCCTCTGGTGCATTGACGCAATATGCGAGTTCGAGCGGTGCGGCGACCATCAACCAGATCCAGCAGAACGGTTTCGCCGCCGGCCAGTTGCAGTCGGTCGCCATCGATAACAACGGCATCGTGGTCGGCACGTTCTCCAACGGACAGAACGTCGACCTCGCCGCGGTGACGCTGTCGCACTTCAACGGCACCAACTACCTCAAGGCGATGGATGGCGGCGCTTACGCGGCCACCACCGAGTCGGGGGCGGCGATCACGGGCGCCTCGGGCAAGATTAGCGGCTCGTCGCTGGAGGGATCGAACACCGACATCGCCGACGAGTTCACGAAGCTGATCGTGACCCAGCAGGCCTATTCGGCGAATACCAAGGTGATCACGACGGCCAACAGCATGGTTCAGGACCTCCTGAACGTGCTCCGCTGAGTTGGATCGGCTCAATTCTAAAGTGACGTAGCTCAAGGCAGGTAAACAAGATGGGTTTAGGCTCGGCTCTTGCCACCGCGATGGCTGGTTTGCGCAGCAACCAGGCGGCGCTGTCGATCATATCGTCGAATGTCGCCAATTCGCAGACGCCCGGTTACGTCACCCAGAACCCGACACAGGTCGAGCTCGCGAGCGGCGGTTACGGCTCCAGCGTCCAGACCACCGGCGTCAACCGTCAGCTCGACATCTTCATCCAAAGCCAGCTCCGTACGGAGACTTCGGGGGCAGGGTATGCCAATCAGATGGCGAATATCCTGTCCCAATTGCAGACCGTGTACGGCAATCCTGGCGGCGACGGCACGCTGGAAACGATGCTCAGCAATTTCACCAGCGCGCTGCAGTCACTGTCCAGCAATCCCGGCGACCAGTCGGCGCAGAAAGTGGCGCTCTCGGCGGCCCAGTCGCTCGCCGCGCAGTTGAACACGACCACGCAAGGCATCCAGACCCTGCGCACCAATGTCGATCAGGATATCGGCAATTCGGCGGCGCAGGCCAACACCTACATGAGCCAGATCGCAGACATCAACTCGCGCCTACAGGGCTTGAGCCCGACCGATCCGATGGCCGCAACGCTGATGGATCAGCGGGACAACGCCGTCAACGAGCTCTCCAAGCTCGTCGACGTTCGGGCCGTCACCGACTCCTCGAACCAGGTCAGCCTGTTCACCAATTCCGGCATCCAGCTCGTCGGCGGTGGGCTGGCGTCCTCCTTCGTCTACAGTTCGGCGGGCGTGCTCAACGCGAACGCGCAGTACGATAGCAATCCAACGAAATCCGGCGTCGGCTCGCTCAACATCAGGCTGCCCAACGGCGCCAACATGGATGTTGTCGCAAACAACGTCATCAGCTCCGGCCAGATCGCGGCCGACCTGAAGTTGCGCGACCAGACCCTGGTGCAGGCGCAAACCCAGGTGGACCAACTCGCGGCGACGCTGTCGAGCGGGGCGTCCGACCAGACCACGGCCGGCACCCCGGTTGCGGGAACGCCGGCCGGCTTCGACGTCGACACCTCGAATATCCTGCCCGGCAACACCATCAACCTGACCTACACGGATACGGCGACCAAGACTCAGCGCCAGATCTCCATTGTCAATGTGAAGGATCCGGCGGCGCTGCCGCTGCAGAACGCCGCCAATGCCAATCCGCAAATGATCGGCGTCGATTTCTCGGCCGGCATGGGCACGGTGGTCTCACAGCTCAATGCGGCGCTTGGCTCGAATAACCTGCATGTCTCGATTGCACCGCCCCCGGCATCCGGTTCGACGTTGCGCGTGACGGATGACGGCACCGGGAATGCGACCGTCAATGCGGTATCGACGACCACCACCGTGCAGTCGCCGACAGCAGGCGTTCCTCAGCTTCCGCTGTTCACCGACGGAGCCTCGCTGTACACCGGAGCGATCTCGGGAAGCGGATCACAGATGACAGGCCTTGCGGGCCGCATCTCGGTGAACACGGCTTTGCTCGCCGATCCCTCGAAGCTCAGCACCTACAGCACGTCGCCGCCGACCGCCGCGTCTGACAACACGCGCTCGGATTTCCTGTTCAAGCAGTTCACCACGGCGAACTTCAGCTATTCGCCGCAGACCGGGCTCGGTTCAGCGGCCGCGCCGCTGAAGGGCACGGTCGGCAGCTACCTGCAGCAATTCATCAGCCAGCAGGGCAACGCCTCCACGCTCGCCAACCAGTTGCAGCAGGGTCAGAGCGTCGTCGTCTCCACGCTGCAGCAGAAATTCGACTCCACCGCCAAGGTCAATATCGACACGGAAATGTCGAACCTGATCCAGGTCCAAAATAGCTATGCCGCGAATGCTCACATCATGTCGGTCGTGCAGAGCATGATGCAAACCTTGCTCCAGGCGCAATTGTAGGGCGTTTAACAATGTCGATCAGTAGCATCAATTATAGTTCGTCTCTGCTCGGCCTTTCCGTGCAGAACATCAACAATCAGCTCAGCAATCTCTCGACGCAGTTGTCCAGCGGGGTGAAGTCGACCAACTACGCCGGCATGGGCACCAACGAGGGCTTCGCGGTCGCGGCGCGCTCGCAGCTTGCGAATATCGCCTCGTTCAGCGATACCATGACGGGCGTCACCACGATCATCAACGCGGCCAACGCCGCGTTGCAGTCGCTGTCGACCACCGTCGGCCAGGTGCAGAGCGAAGCGGCGGCCACGCCGCAAAATCTGACGAGCTCGGGCCAGACCATCGGCCAGCAGAATGCGCTCGCCCAGCTTTCCGCGATCGTCGGGGTGATGAATACCCAAGTGGGTAGCCGCTACATCTTCTCCGGCAGCGCCATCAACACGCCGGCCATGGCATCGGCCGACGACATCCTGAACGGCACCCCCACGCAGGCCGGGCTCAAGCAGGTGATTGCCGAGCGGCAGCAGGCCGATGGCGCCAATGCCCTCGGCCGCCTCGTGATCAGCCCGTCGGGAACAATGCCGATCCAGATCTCCGAGGATGGCTCGCCTTTCGGGTTGAAGCTCGCCGGGGTCTCCGCGTCGCCGCCCAATCCCAATACCACGGTCACCGGCCCGTCCGGCTCGCCGCCTTCGATTTCGATCAACATGACGGCTAATCCGAATCCGGGCGATCAGATCAGCCTCACCTTCAAGCTGCCCGACGGCACCAGCGAAAACATACAGCTCACCGCCAGCAGCCTCTCGCCGCCGCCGGCCAATGGCTTCAGCATCGATTCGACGTCGTCAGCGAACACGTTCGCCAACCTGAACGCCGCGCTGAACAGCTCGATCGGCAAACTTGCCAACACCTCGCTGTTTGCGGCGTCAGCCGTGGTCGCAGGGGATGAATTCTTCAACACCACCACTGCGATCGGCAACGCCGCGCAAAACCAGGCCAGTGCGCCGATTACCGGCCTCACGGCTCTGTCCGGGACCGCTCCTGACTCGCTGACTACCGGGTTTGCGGCCGGCGACACCATCACCGTCAATGGTCAAACGCTCAAGTTTGTCTCGGGCACCGCGAACGGCAATAACGAGATCAGCATCAGCGACAACGTCCAGACGCTGCTCTCCAAGATCCAGACGCTCGAAGGCACTACGACTCCGTCGACTGTCAGCGGTGGCGTCATCACGCTGAACGGCAACGGCGCTTCGAAGCTGCTGGTGACGAGTTCGAACCAAGCGGCATTCGCCGCGCTCGGCTTCTCCGGTGGCAGCGCGACCGCAACGCCATTGCGGATTGTGCCGCCGCTTTCCTCGGCCACTACACTTACCAGCGGCGCGGCCAATACGGTTGCCTGGTACACCGGCAATTCGGAGCCAGGTTCGGCGCGTTCCTCCGCGATCGTGCGCATTGATTCCGCGCAGACCGTACAGTTCGGTGCACAGGCCGATGAAGAGGCAATCCGGCAGGCGGTGCAGAATATCGCGGTCTATGCCGCAGTCTCTACGCCGCCGGGAGGCCCCAATGCGGGTGCGATAGCGCCCTTGAGCCTGCGGATCGGCGCCAACCTGACCCCGCAAACCGGCAAGCAGACGATTTCGGACATCCAGACCGAATTTGCCACCGCGCAGACCACGATGAAGGATGCCCAGGCGCGGCAAAGCCAGGCCAAGACCGCGCTGCAGAACCTGATCTCGGACACCGAGGGCATTTCGCAGAACGAGGTGGCGGCCAAGATCCTGGCGCTGCAGACCAGCCTGCAGGCTTCCTACCAGACCACCGCGATGCTGTCGCAGCTCAGCCTGGTCAAGTTCTTGCCCACGGCGTGATCGCTAAAGGGGAGGGGCGTGGTTAGGTTTTCGTTAACCACGTCTCTTTACTGTTTGGACAGAAGTGCGGGGGACCGCCGCTTTTGGAGGCGCTGATGACCGACAAGATCCACCTCGTGGTCGCGACACCCTGCTTCGGCGGGCAGGTTTCAAGCATCTATGCCAGCTCGATTTTCGGCCTGCAGCACGCGGTGCGCAGCATGTCCAATCTCGATTTCACAGTGCATATGCGCGATGGCGATGCGCTGATTACCCGCGCCCGCGCCAATCTGGTGACGCTGTTCCTTGACGATCCTACCGCCACCCACCTTCTGTTCATTGATGCCGATATCGGGTTTACGCCGGAGCAGGTGTTCCGGCTCATCGAGTCGGGCGCCGACGTCGTGGCCGGCGTTTATCCGATCAAGCGGGTGAACTGGGACAAGGCGAAGCGGGCGATGGACGCGGGCCGGCCGAACCTGCCGGCCGCCTCGCTCGATTACGTGCTCGAGATCGACGATCCCGACCACGTCGTGGTGGTGAGCGGATTTACCCGCGTGCGCTATGCCGGAACGGGCTTCTTGATGATCAGGCGCCAAGTACTGGAACGCATGTGCGCGCATTATGCCTCGCTGCAGTTCTTTCGCGAGCATTCGCATGACGCCTTGGCGGGTAGTCCGAACCGGTTCGCGCTGTTCGAATGCATGATCGACCGGGCGAGCGGCACCTATCTCAGTGAGGATTTCGCGTTCTGCAAACGCTGGACCGATATGGGCGGTGAGATCTGGGCCGATCTCGACAGCCGCCTCGATCATGTCGGGCCTTCCGTGTTTCGCGGCAGCGTTGCCTCGCAATTCGCTCCCGCGCCTGCCGCGGTCGTAGCGGCGGATGCGGCTTGAGAGCTGGCTGATGACATCGGCTGTTCCGAAGCTGCAGACGGCCGAAGCGTTCGGTTTGGATCCCTTCCGGGAGGACGTCGCGCGCGGCATGCGCGATCTGTTCCGGCCGCTCGACGATCTCCTCACGAGCGGCGGCGATCCGCGGCTTGCGCTCGATCCCGTGAGCCGGCGCAACCAATATGGCTGCGGGGCAGGGCCCGCGCCGGAAATCTGGAATTTCGCTTCAAGCACGGCATCGCCAATCTCGGAGCGGGCCTATGGGCGCGCGGGCGGGGCACGCGAGGCGCTGATGCGCTCGGCGATCGAGATCGGGCTTGAAGCGGCGTATGACGTGCGGATGGAGGAGATCCGCGCCAGGCTGAAGGTGCTGCTGCGGCTCCCCGCGCGCGAGGTCGACGTCGTGTTTGCTCCGTCGGGCACCGACGCGCAACTGCAAGCGCTGTCTGTCGCGCGTGCAAGGCTCGGCGCATCGCTCACCACCGTCGTGGTCGGATCGGATCAGACCGGCAGCGGAACGGCCTTTACTGCGCGCGGGCGACACTTTGGCGCGGTCACCGCAGTCGGGCGCGCGGTCCGCAAGGATATGCCGATCGCGGGCCTTGCCTGCGAGGCCATTGCGCTGCCACTGCTGGCAGGGGCGTTGGGCCCGCGCGCGGATATCGATATCGCGGTGCTGGAAGCAATCGCGGCGGCAACCGCCGGCGGCGGGAGCGTGCTGCTGCAGATCATGGACAGCTCGAAGCTCGGCTGGCGTGCGCCGAGCGAGGCCTGTCTTGCCGAGATCGGCAGGCGCTGGCCCGACAAGGTGCAGATCGTCGTCGATGCCTGCCAGATGCGGCTCGGCCGCGGCCGTATCAAGACGTATCTGGATCGCGGCTATATGGTGCTGATCACCGGCTCCAAATTTTTCGGCGGGCCCGCCTTCTCAGGCGCGTTGTTGCTGCCGGCCGCAGTCTTGCGCTTGCTCGCGCGCAATCCCAAGGTTGCGTCCGGGCTACTCGACTACACCAGCCGCAGCGACTGGCCGCGAAGCTTGATGGCGCTGCGCAACCGCCTCGAAAGCCGAAGCAATCTCGGCCAGTGGCTGCGCTGGGAGGCCGCACTGGATGAGATGGCGGCTTACTACAGCATACCCGATGCGTTCCGTCTCCATGCGATCAAAGAGCTGCGGTCGGGAATCGAGGACCTGATCATGCTCTCGCCCGCGCTCGGCGCGATCGGCCGTTCGGTGCAGGCGACGATGACCGACGACGAAGAATTCGCGGAGCCGACCATCTTCCCTTTTTTGGTGAAGGGGAAGCGCGGCGCGCTCTCGGCAGATCAATCACGCCGGCTCCATCGCGCGCTCGCGCGCGATATGAGCGCGATGACCCGCCTCAGCACGGCCGACCGCGAGATCGCCGCACGCCACTGCCTGCTTGGGCAGCCCGTCGAACTGGCCGAACAACCTGTCGCGGTTTTGCGGCTCTGCGTCGGCGCGCGGCTCATTATCGAGGCATGGTCGCCCGATCCGGCGACGGCCCGGCGCAATATCGAACGCACGCTTGATCGCATCGCCGAGGTGGTGGCGAAGATCGAGCTCTTGCTCGCGCATCCGGCGAGCGCAAAACTTGTGGAGTCTTCACATGGAGCCTAGGTTTCTCGAGCTCTCGCAGGCGGCGCGCCAGGATTGTGCCGACCGTATCGGGCTCGCCAAGCTCGCCAAGATGGCCTTTGACGGCAAGGATCTCCGGTCGATCTGGCAAGGGCTGATCGGTCGCGTGCTTGACGGCTCGGCCAATGCCGGCGAGGCACTGGACCTGTCGCTGATTGCGCAACTGCTCGGGGACAAGCAGACCGGCCTTGCCATGCAATACCAGGTTCTACTCGAGCACCGATTGTTCCGCTCGCCATGCGCGTCGGCGCATCCGCATCTTCGCGTGCTGGCGCTCGCTGCGGCGACCGACATGGGCAGCAACACGCCGATCGAATTCCTGCTGGAAGAGTCCGGCATCGAATTGACGGTGCTGTATGTGCTTCCGGAAGCGGAGCTGCCGGTCCCGCTGCCGGATCATGACATCGCGATCGTGATCGCCTCCGACTCCGAGGATTGCCGCGAGGCGTTGCGCAAGATCGATGCTGCTGCGCCACATTGGCCACGGCCGCTGCTCAACCCGCCAAAGCTTGTCGGCAATCTCGATCGCGACAAACTGCACCGCATCTTGCGCGGCATCGAAGGGCTGGACATTCCCGCAACCATTGCGGTCACGCGCGAGCAATTGTTGCGGGCGGCGAAATCGGAAGACGTGCTCACGGCTATCGCCTCGGAGCTCGCTCTTCCCTTGATCGTGCGGCCGCGCGGCTCGCATGCCGGCGTCGGCCTTGCCAGGATCGACGATAGTGCCGCGCTGCATCGCTATCTCGAGGGCCGCGACGAACAGGAATTCTTTGCGTCGCGCTTCGTCGACTATTCGAGCGAGGATGGCCTGTTCCGCAAGTACCGCGTCGTCTTCGTCGAGGGAAAGCCTTACGCCTGCCACATGGCGGTCGCCGACCGCTGGGACATCTGGTACCTCAACGCCGGCATGTCGGCGAGCGCCGAAAAACGCCTGGAGGAGGAGACCTTCATGCGCACGTTCGACATCGGCTTCGGGCGCCGGCATCGGACTGCGCTCGCCGGTGTCGCCGAACGGATCGCACTGGACTATTTCATCATCGATTGCGCGGAAACCAGGGACGGATCGCTGTTGATCTTCGAGGCGGACAATACCGCCGTCGTCCACAACATGGATCCGCCGGCGATCTTTCCCTACAAGGCGCCGCAGATGCGCAAGATCGTCGATGCTTTCGTGGCGATGCTGGAGCGCCGCGCGGCGCAGGCGCGGGAGCGTGCGGCATGACCAGGCTGCTCCGACAGACACAGCTTCAATCCGATTCGAGCGAGACACTAGATCCGCAGGATTGGGACGCCATTCGCGCGCAAGGTCATCGCATGCTCGATGACATGATCGATTATATCGCGTCCGTTCGCGAGCGGCCCGTGTGGCAGCCGATCCCGGATGCGGTGCGCGCGCGCTTTCGCGCGCCCCTGCCGCGCCAGCCGTCCGATCTTGCCGAGGTCTATCGCGAGTTCACCGATTTCATCGCGCCCTACGCAACCGGCAACGTCCATCCCGGCTTCATGGGCTGGGTCCATGGCGGAGGTTCGGCGGTCGGCATGCTGGCGGAGATGCTGGCGGCCGGGCTGAACGCCAATCTCGGCGGCCGGGATCATGTTCCGATCGAGGTCGAGCGGCAGATCGTGCAATGGACGCGCGAGATGTTCGGCTTTCCGGAAAGCGCCAGCGGCATTTTCGTCACCGGTACTTCGATGGCCAATCTGATGGCGGTGCTGGTCGCGCGGACGGCGGCGCTTGGCAAGCTGGCCCGACGGCACGGCATCGGCAATGAAGGCGACCTGTTGACCGCCTACACGTCGAAGGCCGCGCACGGCTGCATCAGCAAGGCGATGGACATCTCGGGCCTCGGCAGCGACGCGCTGCGTTGCATCGGCGTCGAACAATCACATCGCATCGATGTGGCAGCCTTGCGCGCGCAGATCGCACGCGACCGCGAGATCGGATTCAAGCCTTTCCTCGTGGTCGGCTCCGCCGGCACCGTTGATATCGGCGCCATTGATGATCTCGTGGGCCTCGCAGCGCTCTGCCGTGAAGAGAACATCTGGTTTCATGTCGACGGCGCGTTCGGCGCGCTCGGAATTCTTTCGCCCGCGCTCGCGCCGCTCCTGGCCGGTATCGAGCAAGCCGATTCCATCGCGCTCGATTTCCACAAATGGGGGCAGGTGCCTTACGACGCCGGCTTTCTCCTGGTGCGCGACGGCGAACGTCATCGTGATGCCTTCGCCGCGCCCGCGGCCTATCTGCGGCGCGAAGCCAGAGGGCTGGCCGCGGGATCGCCGTGGCCTTGCGATCTCGGCCCCGATCTGTCGCGCGGTTTCCGTGCGCTGAAGACCTGGTTCACGCTGAAGACCTATGGGACCGAGAAACTCGGCGCCGTCATTACGAGGTCCTGTGCGTTGGCCGGCTATCTGGAAGCTCGTATCCAGGCCGAACCGCGGCTGGAGCTGCTGGCGCCGGTCAATCTCAACATCGTCTGCTTCCGCTACCGCGCCGAGGACGCCAACAAGGTCAATGGCGAGATCGTCATGGACATTCAGGAGTCGGGGATCGCGGCGCCGTCGACCACGCTGCTGAACGGACAGCTTGCGATCCGCGCGGCCATCGTCAATCACCGCACCGATACACGCGATATCGATGCGCTGCTCTCGGCGGTGCTGGAATTCGGCGCCAGACGAACGGCCGGCGAGCTTGTCAACATCGAGGCGCCGCCGCTTGCGATGTAGCTGGAGCAGTCGCCGCGCTGAGCCAATCGGGGCGCGCGCTCAACCTCCGCCGTCATTGCGAGCGTAAGCGAAGCAATCCAGACTTTTCGCGCGGATGCAGTCTGGATTGCTTCGCCGCTTTCATTCCTCGCAATGACGGTCGGAATTGAAAAAGCGCGACCGCCTCAAGCGGCCGTATCGACGTCGCGCAGTTTCTGGCTGGCTTCGTGCAGATCCCGAAGCTGCTTCTCATAGGCAATGAGCTTGCGGGCTTCCTTGAGCGCCCGGTAGAGATCGCCGCTCAGGATGTTGTTGTTGATTTCCTCGATGATCGGCCAGGCGCTCGGCACGGCGGTGACGATCTCGCGCACCAGGTTGAAATAGGTGCCGTGATTGTTCTGCGGATCCGGCGAGATGTACATCAACTGCACCGCGAGATAGACCAGCTTGGCCGCCGTATCGGCGGCCTCGGGCGTCATGATGTCCTTTTCGCGAAGGATCGGAACATTCTCGCCGTCGATCAACAATCGGGCGCGCTGGTCCGTGTTGGTGATGACGCAGGATCCGACGATGATCCGCTCGTGCGGCTTCAGCTCAACCTTCAGGGCCATGCCTGTTCTCCGTGCGCTTCTCGAACGAGCTTGTCGCAGCGTAACGGCTGCGGGTGCAAAATCAGGCGGATCGTTGCCGATTATGGTTAACGGCGGGTAAACGGCGGTCGGTCGGCCGCAAAAACCCAATCATATCAGCGTGAAGCTCGATCGGATGAGAACGGGGAAAGGCCGCCCCGGACGCCGACGCGAGCAGCAGTAAGGATGGAGGCGCGATTCCATTTCACGTTTTGTTAGAGAGCTTGGCTGCACCGTCCCCGGGCGCCTCGATCAATAAGGGTCGGGGTTTGTTTGTTACCAGAAAGGTATCATCACAATGTCCGGAATTGTTCTCTCGGCATCGGTTCGCCAGAACCTCCTCTCTCTCCAGTCCACCGCTGACCTGCTCGCTACCACGCAAAACCGTTTGGCCACGGGTAAGAAGGTCAACTCCGCTCTCGATAACCCGACCAACTTCTTCACCGCCCAGTCGCTCGACAACCGCGCCAGCGACATCAACAACCTGCTCGACAGCATCGGCAACGGTGTGCAGGTCCTGCAGCAAGCCAACGCCGGCATCACCGCGCTGCAGAAGCTGATCGACTCCGCGAAGTCGATCGCGAACCAGGCGCTCCAGACCACCGTCGGCTATTCCACGAAGTCGAACGTCTCGACGACGATCGCGGGCGCAACGGCTTCCGACCTGCGTGGCACCACCACGTTTGCCAGCGCGGTCGCGAGCAGCAACGTGCTGTACGCCGGCGCCGCTGGCGGCACGACGGCTGCGACCGGATCCTCGACGCTGGGCGCCGCGATAGGTACGGATACGGGTACCAACATCAACGCTGCCACCACCGCGACGAGCCTGCTGAACGGTACCGCGGCCGGCGATGCCAACGCCGGTGTTGCCGCGGGCGATACCATCACCGTGAACGGCCACACGATCACTTTCGAGTCGGGCGACGCTCCGACCACCGCTCCGGCGGGCTTTACCCAGGTGACTGCGATTGCCGGCAAAACGACCGGCAACGTCTACACCGACGCCAACGGCAACGCCCAGATCTTCCTCGGATCGACCGGCGCAAAGGCTTCGATCGGCGACGTCCTGACCGCCGTCGACATTGCGAGCGGCGTGCAGAGCAACGTTTCGGGCACCTTGACGCTGAACAGCGGCCAGACCGCCTCCAGCGTCAACGGCACCGGCGGCTTGGTGCTGAAGAGCTCGACGGGCGCCGATCTGAGCATCACGGCCAAGGCGGATACGCTCAACAAGCTGGGCCTGACCACCGCGACGGGCGGAGGCAGTGCAACGATCACCGCAGCCCGCCTCACCGGCGGTGGTTCTCTCGGTGCGCTGGTCCAGGACGGGTCGACGCTGAACGTCGACGGCAAGGTCATCACCTTCAAGAATGCGCCGACCCCCGCGTCCACGGCCGTCCCCACCGGCTCCGGCGTCAGCGGCAACGTCGTCACCGACGGCAAAGGCAACTCAACCGTCTATCTGCAGGCTGGCACTGTCAATGACCTGCTGAAGGCGATCGACCTCGCCACCGGCGTGCAGACCGCGACCATCACCAACGGTGCGGCCTCCGTGACCACGGCATCCGGCCAGACCGCCTCGTCGATCAACGCCAGCGGTCAGCTCAAGATCTCCACCGGCGTGAATGCCGACCTGTCGATCACCGGCACCGGCAATGCGCTCTCGGTGTTCGGCTTTGCCGGCAACACCGGCACTGCGACGGCGTTTACCGCTGCACGCACCTCTGGTGTGGGTGGCATCAGCGGCAAGACCTTGACCTTCAGCTCCTTCAACAACGGCACGGCGGTCAACGTCACCTTCGGCGATGGCACCAACGGCACGGTCAAGACCCTGGATCAGCTCAACCAGGCGCTGCAGGCCAACAACCTGTCCGCGACGATCGACGCCAACGGCCTGCTGACGATCTCCGCCAGCAACGACTACGCGTCCTCGACGCTCGGCTCGGTTGCCTCCGGCGGCGCGATCGGCGGCACCATCACCAGTGCGCTGACCTGGTCGACGGCTTCGGCACCGGTTTCTGATCCGGTTGCGCAGACGGCGCGCGCGAGCCTGGTTTCGCAGTACAACAACATCCTGACGCAGATCACCACCACGGCACTCGACGCTTCGTTCAACGGCGTCAACCTGCTCAACGGCGATCAGCTCAAGCTGGTGTTCGACGAAACCGGCAAGTCGAGCCTGAACATCACCGGCGTGACCTTCAACGCGGCGGGTCTTGGTCTCAGCAATCTCGTGAACGGCGTCGACTTCATTGACAACGCCGCCACCAACAAGGTGCTGACCAACCTGAACACGGCTTCGAGCACGCTGCGCTCGGAAGCTTCCGCGCTCGGTTCGAACCTGTCGGTCGTGCAGATTCGTCAGGACTTCAACAAGAACCTGATCAACGTGCTGCAGACCGGTTCGTCCAACCTGACGCTGGCCGATACCAACGAGGAAGCGGCCAACAGCCAGGCGCTGTCAACCCGTCAGTCGATCGCGGTCTCCGCGCTCTCGCTGGCCAACCAGTCGCAGCAGAGCGTGTTGCAGCTCCTGCGCTGATTTCGACAAGAAAGCTACAGACAATCATGGCGGCGGGGCTTCGGCCCCGCCGCTTTTGTTTTGGCCATCGAAAGGGGGTAGTCCTGGGATGCCGGCATTAACCGCCGGTTTACCGTCCTGCTTAAGCGCCCATTAACCTTAATTTAAAGGACAGGCCCTAAAACTCCGCACAAGGCAGTCCACCAGATCGGCGAGGGCCGATCGAATTGTTTGTGCATTAACAGGAAGATCGCCAATGTCCGACATCGTTCTCTCGGCTGCAGTCCGCCAGAACCTGCTTTCGCTGCAGTCGACCGCCAACCTGCTGGCCCAGACGCAGGAACGCCTTGCGACGGGTAAGAAAGTCAACACGGCCCTCGACAACCCGACCAACTTCTTCACCGCCCAGTCGCTCGACAACCGCGCCAGCGATATCAGCAACCTGCTCGACGGCATCAATAACGGTGTGCAGGTGCTGCAGACCGCCAATACCGGCATCACCGCGCTGCAGAAGCAGATCGATGCCGCGAAGTCGATTGCCACCCAGGCGCTGCAGACCACCGTCGGCTATTCCGTCAAATCCAATGTCCAGGCGACAATTCCCGGCGCGACGCCGGCCGACCTGCGCGGCACCACGAGCTATGCGAGCGCGATCGCGAATAGCAACGTGCTCTATTCGGGCGCGGCCGGTGGCACGACTGCGGCGACCGGAGCCTCGACGCTGGGCGCTGCGGCGGGTTCGGTCACGGGTACCAACATCAACGCTGCCACCACCGCGGCCAGTCTGCTGAACGGTACCGCGGCCGGCGATGCCAACGCCGGTGTTGCCGCGGGCGATACCATCACCGTGAACGGCCACACCATCACCTTCGAAACGGGTGACGCTCCGACCACCGCTCCGGCGGGCTTTACCCAGGTGGCTGCGATTGCCGGCAAAACGACCGGCAACGTCTACACCGACGCCAACGGCAACGCCCAGATCTTCCTCGGATCGACAGGCGCCAAGGCCTCTATCGGCGACGTCCTGACCGCCGTCGACATTGCGAGCGGCGTGCAGAGCAACGTTTCCGGCACCTTGACGCTGAACAGCGGCCAGACTGCCTCCAGTGTCAATGGTACCGGCGGTCTGGTGCTGAAGAGCTCGACGGGCGCCGATCTGAGCATCGTGGGCAAGGCGGACACGCTCAACAAGCTGGGCCTGACCACCGCGACGGGCGGCGGCAATGCAACGATCACGGCGGCCCGCATCACCAGCGGCACCACGCTCGGTTCGCTGATCCAGGACGGATCGACACTGAACGTCGACGGCAAGATCGTCACCTTCAAGAATGCGCCCACACCTGCCTCCACGGCCGTCCCCACCGGCTCTGGCGTCTACGGCAACATCGTCACCGACGGCAACGGCAACTCGACCGTCTATCTGCAGGCTGGCACCGTCGCGGACGTGCTGAAGGCGATCGACCTCGCCACAGGCGTGCAGACGGCGACCATCACCAACGGTGCTGCCTCCGTAGCCACCGCGGCCGGCCAGACCGCTTCATCGGTCAGCCCCAGCGGTCAGCTCAAGATTTCGACCGGAGTCAATGCCGACCTCGCGATCACCGGGACCGGCAATGCGTTCAACGTGCTCGGCCTCGCCGGCAATACCGGTACTGCGACCGCCTTCACCGCCGCGCGCCAGTCGGGCGTCGGCGGCATCAATGGCAAGACCTTGACCATCACCTCGTTCAATGGCGGCACGCCTGTCAATGTCACCTTCGGCGACGGCACCAACGGCACGGTCAAGACGCTGGACCAGCTCAATCATGCGCTGCAGGCCAACAATCTGACGGCGACTGTCGATGCCAATGGCGTGCTCACGATCACCGTCTCGAACGACTACGCGTCTTCGACGCTCGGTTCTTCGCTGGCTGGTGGCGTGATCGGTGGCTCGATCACGAGCTCCATCACCTTCACGACTCCGCAGCCGCCGGTGCAGGACCCCGTCGCGCAGACGGCGCGTGCGAGCCTCGTCAACCAGTACAACAACATCCTGAAGCAGATCGACGCGACGGCGCAGGACTCTTCGTTCAACGGCATCAACCTCCTCAACGGCGATACGTTGAAGCTGGTCTTCAACGAGACCGGACGCTCCACGCTCAGCATCAATGGCGTGACCTTCAACGCGGCGGGCCTTGGACTCAGCAACTTGGTCAGCGGTGTCGACTTCATCGACAACGGCGCAACCAACAGGGTGTTGACGAGCTTGAATGCTGCTTCGAGCTCGCTGCGGTCGGAAGCCTCCGCGCTCGGATCGAACTTGTCGATCGTCGAAATCCGCCAGGATTTCTCGAAGAACCTGATCAACGTGCTACAGACCGGTTCGTCCAACCTGACGCTCGCCGATACCAACGAAGAGGCGGCCAACAGCCAGGCGCTGTCGACCCGTCAATCGATCGCAGTCTCGGCGCTCGCGCTCGCCAATCAGTCGCAGCAGAGCGTACTGCAGCTCTTGCGCTGATATCGCGCTACGCAAGAGACGCAAACCAAACGGCGGGCCGACCCGCCGTTTTTTGCTTTGCGTGTTGTAGTGCCCAGATCGTTGTGTCGCGCGGCTTTTGCGCGACGGCTCGCTATTGATTCAAAAAATCTGCGCGCACGCTTCGCCAGTACATCTACGGAAATGGCCGCTAACCATATTTTAAAAGCGACCAAGTACACAAACGAGGCAGTTTCATCGCGATTTAAGCATAAGTTCTGGGGTTGTGAATGTCCAATGCTGCTCAAGCCTACGCTCGCACGTCGCAAACGACGGCTCCACCAAGAGAGATCGAGGCGCAGGCTCTGCTAAAGGCGGCCAGGCAGCTACAGGAAGTTCAGGCGAACTGGGCCGGACCCGACAAGACCATGCACAAGGCGCTGATGTTCAATCGTCAACTGTGGACGATCTTCATGAGCGCGGCGACGTCCGCCGATAATCCGAATTCCGTCGAGGTTCGCCAGAACATCGCCAACATCGGCGTGTTTGTGATGAAGCAGACGCTCGACATGCAGATGAATCCCGATCCCGCGAAGCTGAAGTCGCTGATCGAGATCAACTGCAATATCGCGGCAGGGCTTTCGGGCCGCGCCTGACATCGCAGCCTTCGTGATCAGAAGGCTGGTTCAGTTGCCAATCATCTTGCAGCGGTGGGCGCAGGCCGGCCATTGCGAGGAGCCAAACGTCCGCGCGAAGGGCGGACCGATGACGGCTCCAGCGACGAAGCGATACAGACTGTATCCGCGGAGAAAGTCTGGATTGCTTCGCTTGCGCTCGCAATGACGTCGCGGGTTGGGCGTGCGTGCTCCCGATTGGCTCGCCAGTTCTTAGGCCGAGAGATCGGTGGGAATGACGCGCGGCGGCGGATCCTTCGCCATGTCGAGAGCGTGGAAATAGGCGCGACGGCGCAGCACCGTCTCGTCGGGATATTGCTCGACGACCTGGTCAGTGTCGCGCTTTACGACTTGATAAACCATCGAGGCGGCCGCGCGGTCGAAATAGGCCTGATGCGTCACGTCTGGAAAGCCCGGGCTCTGTGGGTCATTTTGAACGTTGGCGCTGGCGTCGGCGGCGGTGACGGTCTGGCTCGCCGGCAATTGGGTTGCAACCGCCTCGCTGGCCGCCTGGCTCTGAGGCTGCACAACCGGCGATGGGACCGGCGCACCCGCCGGCCTGATGCTGAAATCCGTGCTCATTGCACCCTCCTGGTGCCGTGTACCCCTTTAGAAACCAATACAATTCCAACCAGTCCCGTCATGCAATATGGCCGGGACCTATCAACGTTCTGTTAGGGAATATGGTGAACGCGCGGCTGTCCGCCGCAGATCAGTTTTAGATGAATTGTTGGTAAAGGGCCGACGCCTGCCGTTTTGAGGCGGCAGGCCCGAAGCGGCGTCACAGCGAGCGGCTGACCGACAGCGGGGTGGTGTGGCGCGGCCCGGGTGCGGTGCGCCGCCCCTGGGCGGTGTAGGTGTTCGGAATGTTGCGACGCTGCATCTCGGCATTGACGCCGCGCACGACGTTTTCGGAAACCGCATGGGCGGTCGCAAGTACCGTGAGATTGACCTGCAGCATTGCGCGAAAAGTGTCGTGATGGCGGTGAAGCGTCTTCAGCAGATCAGGCGCCGAGCGCGACATGAATTTTTGGCTCGCCTTGAGATTACCGACAGTGGTGACATAACGGCGGGACAATTCCGATTTCTGGTTTCCGAATGCCATGGCCTGATGTAGCTGGCCGGCGCGAACGAGTTCGGTCTCCCGTTCGATCACCCCGAGCAGCGCGCTCATGACGTCCATCAACTCGTCCGCGAGCTTGCGCGCCTCCTCGGCCGTCGCGGCGGCTACGTAAGTGGAAGGCGTTTGCTTGGGCTGGGCTTGTGCGTTCATCTGAAAATTCCCGTCAGCTCGTGCGCTTTGCCTGCTGCAGGATCAGCGTTCGATAGACTTCGCTGGCGATGCCGACGCCGCCGGCCCGGGCGAAGGATTGTGAATATTGCTCGGTCAGCATCGAACGCCAGACGCCGGTGCCTACCGTGTCGCCGAACGGGCCTTCGCCCTTCAGCCCGTTCGTCATCTCCGCGAACATGGAGTTGAGGAACATCGCCTCGAAATCCGTGGCGGTGACCTTGGCTTTGGCCTGGGCCTGCGGCGAGACTTTCATGAGGGCGGCTGCGAACTCGAAGTCCGGCCGGCTGTTGAGCACGGGGGCGGTGAAATTGCCGGCGGCGGGCGAGGGGGTGATGGTCCTTGCCTGCATCACATCACCTCGATGTCGGCCTGAATCGCGCCCGCGGCCTTGATCGCCTGCAGGATGCCGATCAGATCGCGCGGCCCGATACCGAGCCCATTGAGGCCGTCGACGAGCTGCTGCAGCGAGACACCGTCTTTCACGACCGCGAATTTCTTGCCGTCCTCGGACACCCCGATATTGGTGCGCGGCGTCACCACAGTCCGGCCGCGCGAGAGCGGATTGGGCTGGCTCACCTGCGGGCTTTCGGAAATGGTGACGGTGAGGTTGCCTTGTGCCACCGCGACCGTGTTCACGCGGACGTCGCGGCCCATCACGATGATGCCGGAACGCTCGTCGATGATGATTTTGGCGGCGAGGTCGGGATCGACCTGCAACTGCTCGATCTCGGTCAGGAGCGCCACGACATTGCCCTTGAATTCCTGCGGGATCGACAGCTCCACGGTTGAGGGATCGATCGGTTCGGCGCATTTGACGCCGAGGAAGTCGTTGACTGCGGCCGCTATGCGTTTCGCCGTGGTGAAATCGGCGTTGCGCAATGCCAGCCGCACATTGGGCAGGCGGTTCAGCGCAAACTCGATCTCGCGCTCGATGATCGCGCCATTGGCAATGCGCCCCACCGTCGGCACGCCGCGCACGATCTTTGCTGCTTCACCTTCAGCCTGGAAGCCGGAGATGGCGAGCGAGCCCTGCGCTACCGCGTAGACGTTGCCGTCGGCGCCGAGGAGGGGCGTGACGAGCAGCGTGCCGCCTTGCAGGTTTTTTGCGTCGCCGAGCGCGGAGACGGTCACGTCCATGCGCGTGCCTTGCGTGGCGAAAGGCGGCAGGTTGCCGGTCACCATCACGGCGGCGACGTTGCCGGTGCGGATCGTCTGCCCGCGGATGTTGACGCCCATCCGCTCGAGCATCGCCTGCAGCGACTGCTTGGTGAAGGGGATGTTGTTCAGCGTATCGCCAGTGCCGTTGAGGCCGACGACGAGGCCGTAGCCGATCAGTTGGTTCTGCCGCACGCCCTCGATATTCGCGAGATCCTTGATCCGCGACGTGGCATGGCACGCTTCGGCCGACAGCAGCAGCGCCGATAGCGCGGCACAGGCCAGCCGAAAGAATCGTATCCGACGGACGCTTTGCATCCTGATGCTCCCCTCGAACTTAACTGCCGGATCGCTTCGCCACTCCCATAGCGTTGCGGTCCGCTCCCTACCAATGCGAGCGGCGTGCCACAGTCTGGCTGGCGGCTATTTGATTGAAATTTCGACTGGATTTTCGCCGGACCACTGCAAGCCGGCGTTTGCCATCTGGCGTGAAACTGCCGCCTCCCGGCAGAATTTGCCGGGCTGTTTACGCACCCTTAACCATAAATCGGCGAAACTCTGCCTGCGATCACAGGGGGCAGACCATGCGCGTTTATGGACCGAACGGCACGACGCTCGGCACGCCTGCGTCAACGGCACGCAAGACGTCCTCCGGCGGCTTTGTGCTTCCCGAGGACGAGACGGCTACGGCGCAGGAGACGCGCGCACCCGTCGCACCGCGCACCACGACGGGCATCGATGTCCTGCTTGCGCTGCAAGGTATCGAGGAAGATCCGGTCGAACGGCGCAAGCGCTCGGTCCAGCGCGGCAAGGGCGCACTCGAGGTGCTCGACGACCTCAAGCTCCGCCTGCTCTCCGGCAATCTCGATCAGTCAATGGTGGGCCGCCTGCGCGACGCCGCCACCAGCTTGAAATCCTCGTCCGGCGATCCCGGACTCGACGCGGTGCTGTCCGAGATCGAACTGCGGGTCGAAGTCGAACTCGCCAAGGCGAGCCAGCACTGACCGGACAGTTCCGACCTCGTCACGCCGCGTTCGCGTGGTGCTGCGCATCGTAACGGCGCTGCGCCGCCAGCACCTCCTTCAGATTTCGTTCCGCCCAATCTCGCAAGGGATCGATCGCGGCTGCCAGCGTCCTTCCGAGCGGCGTAATGGAGTATTCGACCGTCACAGGTACGGTTGCGATGGCGCGACGCTTCACCAGGCCGTCGCGCTCCAGACTCTTGAGAACCTGGGAGAGCATCTTCTGCGAGATGCCTTCAATCGCGCGGCGCAACTGATTGAAGCGCAAGGGCTCCTCGCGGAGGAGCAGCAGGATCAGCACCGCCCATTTGTCGCCGACACGATCGAGAATCTGGCGGGTCGGGCAGGCGGCCGAATAGGCATTGGGGGTTTTCATAGCGGAATACTCTGACGATGATTTCGGAAAGACGCCGGCTAGCGCCCTGGACGAGCCGCTTCGGCAAGTCGACCGGGCGAGTTACTCGCACGTTACCAGGTGATCCCAAGGTGCGTTCTTAACACTTGTATCCTTTGCGCTATCTAGTCGCCATTGGTTACCTCATGCCAGCTGAAAGCCGCAAAGGAGTCCCTCTGATGAAAATCGCCATTGCCGGTGCCTCGGGAAGGGCCGGATCCTGCATTACCGCCGAGCTCGCGCGCCGTGGCCATAGCGTGACCGGGATTGCCCGCAATCCGGACAGGATCGCAAAACTGCCCAATGTGACTGCGGTCAAGGGTGACGCCCTTAACCGGGCAGAGCTCGCCAAGCTGTGGGCCGGCCATGACGCGGCTGTGAGTTCCATTCACTTCCTCGCCAGCGATCCGGAAGCCCTGATCGGGGCGGCAGAGGATGCGCGCGTTCCGCGTTATCTCGTGGTCGGGGGTGCCGGCTCGCTCGAAGTGGCCCCGGGTGTCCGGCTGGTCACGACGGCGACGTTTCCCGCGGAATACAAGGCCGAGGCGGAGAAGGGGGCAGCGTTTCTTGACCGGCTGCTGCAGGAGAAGGAACTGAACTGGACGTTCCTCTCGCCCTCGGCCCTGTTCATTCCGGGCGAGCGCACCGGCAAGTTCCGGCTCGGAACGGACCAGCTCCTGACCGATTCGGCCGGAAGAAGCTGGATCACGTTCGAGGACTTTGCGGTCGCCATGGCCGACGAAATCGAGCGTCCGGCCCACATCCGCAAGCGCTTTACGGTAGGGTATTGACGCCCCCGGGCGGCCGGCCCGCCGGGCCGGATAGATTTGCCTGTGCAAGGGCTTGGGGCAGGGCGGCCGGCTGTCACGGAAAGATTGTCTGTCACATGGCGCCGCTATATAAGGCCGCTCGCGAGAGGAACCCTCCCCTCGCGCGGCGCCGCAAAGGCGCGGCGCCTGCAGGTAGAAGATGGGCTGGCCTTGGAAAAGTTTAAAAACTACAGACCTTCCGAAAAAGAGCCTTTCATGAACGAGCGGCAGCGCGAGTATTTTCGTGCCAAGCTGCTGGCCTGGAAAGACGAGATCCTGAAGGAATCGAAGTTGACCCTGCAGGCGCTGCAGGAGGAGAACGTCAACCACCCCGATCTCGCCGACCGTGCCTCTTCCGAAACCGACCGTGCCATCGAACTCCGCGCCCGCGACCGCCAGCGCAAGCTGATCTCCAAGATCGACGCCGCGCTGCAGCGTATCGAGGACAACACTTACGGCTATTGCGAAGAGACCGGCGAGCCGATCTCGCTGAAGCGGCTCGAAGCCCGCCCGATCGCAACGCTGTCGGTGGAAGCGCAGGAGCGCCACGAGAAGCGCGAGAAGGTTTACCGGGACGAGTAGGGCGCTCGTTCCCTGAAGCTCCGGTTGCCGGCCGACCGCCGGCCGACGGGCATTGGTCACGTCACATTTTAGTCGAGGCTGGGCGGCGGCCACTTTTTCCTTCGAAAACAATCTCAAGTCGAGACCGCTGCGGCGACGTTTGACTCGCCCGGTGCATTGCGCGCGCCTCCGCCGTACGCCTGCCACCAGCTCAACAATTCCTTGAAGGCCGGCAGCAACGCGTAGGCGGCGTCGGTCAATTGATATTCGACGCGCAGCGTTTTCTCGGCGAAGGCGGTGCGCGAGACGAGGCCGTCCTGCTCGAGCTCGCGCAGGCGCGCGGTCAGCATATGCCGGCTGATGCCGGAAACCGCGCGTCGCAGGGCACCGAACCGCACGGCGCCATTCATCAGCGCGAACAGGATTTCGAGTTTCCATTTACCGCCAAGGGCATGAAGCGCGCGCTTGAAGTGAAGCAGCAGTTGAGGATCGCTTGCGCAGTCGCCCTCGCTGGTCTCGCAGGCCATGCTGGTCATCTTTTCCATACTGGTCCGGAATTTCATCCTACTTGCCGCGCTTTACATAGGTGCCCAGATGCGCGCTGTGCAGGTCCGCCCGATGCTGCGGCGGTTTCGAGGGAGAGATTTCGACGATGAGCACGGTTTTGGTGACGGGAGGGTCCGGCTTTGTCGGCGTGCATACGATCGCAAAGGCGCTGGAGGCGGGGCACACGGTGCGCACCACCGTGCGCCGGCCGGAGCGCGAGAGCGATGTGCGCGCCATGCTGCGCCAGGGCGGTATCGAAAACGGCGGCGTCGAGCCACCCGACCGGCTTTCCTTCTTCACCGCCGACCTCACCGAGGATGCCGGCTGGCGCGAGGCGGCCGAGGGTTGCGACTATGTCCTTCATGTGGCTTCGCCGCTCCTGACCTACGTGCCCGAGGACGAGAACGATTTGATCGTGCCGGCGCGAGAGGGAACGCTGCGCGTGCTGCGCGCCGCGCGCGAGGCTTCCGTGAAGCGCGTCGTCCTCACCTCCTCCGGCGCGGCGATCGCCTACGGCCACCCCTTCCGCGAGACACCGTTCGACGAGACCGACCGGACCAATCTCGAGGCCGTCGACGGGCAGCCTTACGTCAAATCCAAGACGCTCGCCGAGCGCGCGGCCTGGGATTTTATCGCCCGCGAAGGTGGCGGGCTCGAGCTCTCCGTCATCAATCCCACAGCCGTCTTCGGCCCCGTGCTGGGGCGCGATTTTTCCGGCTCGATCGACATCATCAAGGCCTTGCTTGATGGCGCGATGCCGCTGACCCCGCGCATCTATTTCGGCCTGGTCGACGTGCGCGACGTCGCCGAGCTGCACCTGGCAGCCATGACGAGCCTGGCTGCCAGGGGCGAGCGGTTCATTGCGGTGGCCGGCGAGACCATGTCGATCCTTCAGATCGCCCGGGTGTTGCGGGCGCGCCTCGGTCGTGCCGCGCGCCGGGTGCCGCGATTGCAGGCGCCGGATTGGCTGATCCGGCTCGCCGCGCTGCGCAACCCGATGGCGCGGGCGAGCCTGCCGCTGCTCGGCAAGGTCAGGCGCGTCAGCGGCGACAAGGCGCGGCGGCTGCTCGGCTTTAACCCGCGCGGCAACGAGGAGATGATCGTCGACACTGCAGAGAGCCTGATCCGGCTCGGTCTCGTCAAGCCGTAAGCGCGCCCGCCTGCGCGCTTGCCACGCGCGGGGCGGGGTGCTCAACTGGCGCGCGAGTGGGCTGATGGTCCGTCGAACATCATCCCGCTCAAGTGTCGTGGTTCGCATGATCTCCGCGCTTCGCGATCTGTCGCGATGCCAAACCGCTGCCCATTTTGCCGGATCATGCTGTCGAGCACGCGCAAGCACGTGAGGTGGGAGGGAAGCGCGATGGACAGGGTCGTCGAAGCCGCGAAGGTGATCGCCGGCGCGCGCCGCGCGCGTGAGAAGCTGAAGCCGCTCCCCGCCAAGATCGCGCCGCGCGACGAGGCGGAGGGTTATCAGGTACAGCGCGCGGTGCATGATCTCCTGCTGCCCGAGAGCGGGGCGCTGGTCGGCTACAAGATCGGCTGCACTTCCAGTGTGATGCAGGAATATCTCAATGTTCCGCATCCATGCGGCGGCGGCGTGTTCGAGCGCGGCGTGCATCGGAGCGGGGTGAAGCTTGCGGCCTCCGATTTCGTGCACGTTGGCGTCGAATGCGAGATCGCGGTGGAGCTTTCGCGGGATCTTTCCGCCGGCGAGGCGCCGTTCACGGCCGAATGGGTGGGGGAAGCGATCGAGGCCTACATGCCCGCGATCGAGATCGTCGACGACCGCTATGAGCAGTGGGAGACGCTGGGCGCGCCGACGCTGGTTGCGGACGATTTCTTTGCCGCGGCCTGCGTGCTGGGCGAGCCGGTCGGCCGCTACGCGGCGCCCGACGTGCGCGAGGTGGCGGGGCGTGCGCTGATCAACGGCGCGGAGGCGGGATCGGGCAGGGGCGCCGACGTGCTCGGCCATCCCCACAACGCACTCGCCTGGCTCGCCAATCATCTGGCCGCCGAAGGCAAGAGCCTGCACAAGGGCCAGATCGTGCTGACGGGAAGCCTGATCAGGACCGTCTGGCTCAACCCCGGCGATCGCGTGGTGATGGAGCTGGCGGGGTTGGGGAAGGTTGAGGCGGAGTTCGCGTGAGGTCTGCTTTCCCTCTTGCGTGTGCGGGGAGAGGGCAGGGTGAGGAGGAGTCTCCACGAGTCAGACTGGTGGAGATTCCCCCTCACCCGCCGCTTCGCGATCGCCTCTCCCCACAAGCGGGGCGAGGCCGTCGGGACTCGCCGACGCATCGAACGCCACAAATCCAGATTCAATTTTCAAAAAGCCGCCAAGACACACCTCCGCATCCCCGCGGCGCATCGCGCCCGAGCTATGCTCGAAGTTCGTCCCTCCAGAGAATAGAGGGCGCAGGGAAGACCGGATGCCCGCCAGGCACCCGTGAGCCCTCGCGCAAAAAGGTTGCGCGAAAGCGCGAAGACCACAGGTGAAGGCGGAATCAACCGGCCCTCCCTGCGCGAGTGGTTTACGGCTTACTTCGCGCTCTTGTGTCTGCAAAATCTGCCAGAATGTGCGAACGGGCCGGTTCGGAGCAACCGCCCGTCGCTGGATCTGAGCCCGTTCGCGCTCAAAGGCATAGAGCCTGACGGGGAGCGTGGGACAGATCCGGTGTCGTCCTCAACCCGAACAGTTGCAGGGGCTTTGAGCCCGAACCAAGCAAGGAAGGGAGCTGGATGATGGCACAAAACGGTCTGGTTGTCGCCGGTATTGATGTCGCCAAGGACAAGGTGGATGCGTGCATTCGCGCGTTGTCGCAACGGCGGATGTTTGAAAGCACGGCACAGGGACGAGGGCAGCTGCTCTCCTGGCTGCGCCAGCACAAGGTGACCAAGGCTGTGATGGAGGCAAGCGGCGGCTATGAGCGCGAATGGGCCAAGGCGCTGCGTGAAAAGGGCGTGGAGGTCCGTATCGTCGACCCCAAGCGGGTCCGCCACTTCGCCCAATCGGCGGGGCGACTGGCCAAGAATGACACTATCGATTTCCGACACGATCGCCTGGTTTGCAGAGACATTCGGCGACGCCCCCGGCCAGGCCCATGATGCCGAACGCGAGAAGCTGATGCAGATCGTGAATGCGCGTCAGAGCCTGCTCGAGATCGAGACCAAGCTGACCAATCAGGGTGAGCATTCGGTGCCGGACGTCGTGCAGAAAGTGCAGGCGCAGCTGCTCAAGAAGATCACCCTCGAAGTTGCCAAACTCGACGCGGCGATCGCCGCGATGATCAAGGCGACGGCGCATTTTGTCGAGCTCGCCGAGATCATCGAGAGCGTGCCGGGCCTTGGCAAGGGGACCTCCGCCGGCCTCATCGCCGGGATGCCGGAACTGGGCCAGGTCAGCAACGAGGTCGCAGCCGCGCTGCTGGGCGTGGCCCCTTACGACGACGACAGCGGCAAACGCAAGGGCGAGCGCCAGATCAAAGGGGGACGGCGCAGGGTCCGCAACCTGTTCTATATGGCCTGCATGGGAGCTGCGACCCGGCACAACCCGGTGCTCAAGGCCTTCTATGATCGCCTGATCGCCAAGGGGAAGCTGGAGAAGGTTGCTATCGTCGCCTGCATGCGCAAGCTGATCGTCATCCTCAACATCATGATCAGCCGCGGCGAGACATGGGACCCCAGCCGCTACGCGCTCAGCTGAGGGAGCGCATCTGATCGCGCTCGGTCTGCGACCGAGCGCATGCCAAGCCGACAGACCGGTGAGCGGACGGGGTCAAGGCCGTCAGCCGCCGAAGGCGGGGGCGCGCCAGCGCCAGCCTTGAGCCCGGCCGATCACTGGTCTACTTCAACACAGTTGCTCCCCGGTGAACCAGACTTTATTGCCACCGTCGCCGGCGCGATGCGAATGCATCGTCGCCAACTTAGCGCCAGCCACGGGGCGCCAGGACCACACGACTTCG
>NZ_AWZU01000024.1 GCF_000472385.1 Bradyrhizobium sp. ARR65 | reverse complement strand
GTGCGGGCGAGATAGTCCCGCTCGGTAGAACCGGGGACGTAGTTGCCAGTTCGCAGGCCGAGCAGGAGGGCGTAGCTCACCGAGATATCGGCAGCAGTGAAGCGGTCGCCGGCGAGATAGGGGCAATCCGCGAGGCGGCGGATAACCAACCCCAGCCGGCTCTCGAAGGTCTCGAGCGCCCAGCAGGTAACCCGGGCATCTCGCTCGGCTTCGGGCGCCAGTTCGCGACCGACAAAGACGGCGTTCATCGGCCCGGCGAGACCGGCCTCGCCTAAGTGGAGAAATTGCAGATAGGAAGCGAAGGCGGGATCGTCCGGGGCGACGGCAAGCGAACCTGAGCCGTGGCGGGCGAGCAGGTACTCAAGAATCGCGATCGATTCGACCATGATCGTCTCGCCGTCCTGCAGCGCGGGAATGAAGCCGGCGGGGTTGATCGCGAGGAAATCGCGATCATTTTCGACTGTCAGCAGATCGACCGGGCGCAGCCGATAAGCCAATCCCAATTCCTCAAGCAGCCAAATAACACGGAAGCCACGACCTTCGCCATAGACGGTGAGCATAGTTAAGCGTTCCTAGGTTGGACTAGATATACTAACTCGCAGAGGTAAGCCAGTCGCGCAACGGACCATCGATGGCGCGTAATGCGCTCAAGGCTTGGCGCATATTCGTCATTCTACAGCGCGCCCTGCCCACTTTATGGGTTCACGACCTAGTCCAAGCGAGGGATGATTAGTCATCAAATGGCCGCCGCATTTCCTGCAATATTTGCGTTGGCTCATCGCGGACTTCATGAATGTCGCCACATGTTCCGATCCCGCAATGATCCGCACCGCCTCCGGTTTCCAGAGGCTGAAGGCGTTGACGGGGCTGCCGGACCAGGAGCGGCAGGAACGGCAATGGCAGTAGCCCGCGGCTTCTGGCGCCTCGGCAACTTCGAGTTCGACGGCGCCGCAGAAACAGTTGCCGAAGTGCTTCATCTTTGTTTCCTCTCGATTGCTTCATCTTCTATTCCCTCCAATTTCGATCGCCGTCACGTTGACTTGCGCCAGGGAATGAGCATCGCGACGCGCCTTCTGTACTGGCGATATTGATCACCATACAGTTCGATCAGGTCGCGCTCCTCGAAGAAGATGCCGACAAAGATGTATGAAGTTGTCACCGCCGCGAACAACAGATGTCCGGCCGTCATGACGGGTGCGGCCCAGAAGGCGATAATGAAGCCGAGATAGATCGGATGCCGCACGAACTTGTAGTAGATCGGCGTTCGGAACTCGGGCGGCGGCATCTCGCGACCTGCGAGGTTCGCCATGACCTGGCGCAAGCCGAACAATTCAAAGTGATTGATCAGGAAAGTGCTGGTGAACACGATCACCCAGCCGATAAACGACATCGTCGCAACCGCCGCTGCGAGATCAGGGTCCTCGGCTTGCCAAACAATTGCCGGTATCGGGCGCCACTGCCAGAACAGCAGCATGAGGCACAGGCTCGCCAGCAGCACATAGGTGCTTCGCTCAGCTGACTTCGGTACGTATTGCGTCCACCATTCCTTGAAGCCCCTGCGCGCCATCACACTGTGTTGCACGGCGAACAGTGACATCAGGAGCAGGTTTACGATAACGGCCTCGATGACCGGCGTCTCAGGGCCGCTGTCAATGGTTTTGGGCACGACGGCGCCCATGGTGAAGCCGATGGCGTAAAGAATTGTCGCGCAGAACGCGAAATAGGCGAGGATGCCGTAAAGAAAGGCAATGATCTTTGCAATGCGATATGGTGAAACGGCTGGTTCAGTAGACTGAATTTGGGTCATGGTCGATCCGCTAACAACAGTGGTCAGGCCCCCGCTATGAATTGCGGCAGAATGCCGAAAGCGCGCGCCCAGGGCTTTGGCCGGGGCTTGATTTTTTCGTGAGGCGACACTGATTTTTTCTTGAGGCCGGATGCGAGCCGGGTTGCGCCGTGCAATTTGTCTTCGAAAACCATGTGCTTGATATTGACCGCCGCGAATTGCTGCGCAGCGGCGTTCACATCGCCGTGCAGCCGCAAGTCTTCGATCTGCTGACCCATCTGATCGAGAATCGGGACCGCGTCGTCACCAAGGAGGATTTGATTTCCCTGGTCTGGGCTGGCCGGACCGTGTCCGACTCCACGCTGACCAGCCGTATCAATGCGGCGCGAACGGCCATCGGGGACAGCGGCAAGGCGCAGAGGCTGATCCGCACCATCGCCCGCAAGGGTTTTCGCTTCATCGGCGAGGTGCGGAAGCAACCCGCGAGCGCATTGGTTGCAGATGCGTCACGACAGCGCGGCCGTTCGGCGCAACAGGATACGGCGGAGCCCGACCGGCCGGCGATCGCCGTGCTCGCCTTCGAGAATATGAGCGAGGATCCCGAGCAGGACTATTTTTGCGACGGGATCAGCGAGGACATCCTCACCGCGCTGTCGAAGGTGAAGTGGTTCTTCGTGATCGCCCGCAACTCATCCTTCAGCTACAAAGGCAGGGCAGTCCATATCAATCAGATCGCCGAAGAGTTGTCCGTGCGCTATGTGCTTGAAGGCAGCGTGCGCAAGGAAGGCGGGCGTGTTCGCATCACCGCTCAGCTCAATGACGTCGCGACCGGCAGTCACGTCTGGGCCGAGCGCTACGATCGGGATCTGATCGACGTCTTCGCCGTCCAGGACGAAATCACGACGGCCATCGTCGCCGCCATCGAGCCGCAGATCTACGCCGCCGAGAATTTTCGCGCCAGGCGCAAGCCGCCTCACAGCCTGGACGCGTGGGATCTCGTCATGCGGGCGCTGTCGCATTACTGGCGCGTCACACGGCACGACCAGTCGATCGCGCAGGCGCTCTTGGAGCAGGCCATCGCGATCGATCCGAACTATGGTCAGGCCTTGTCGGTGCTCGCCGCCAGCTACATGCGCGGCGTTCATCTCGGTTGGACGGATCTTGCGACCGTGGCGCCCATGGCCGAGCGTGCAGCGCTCAAGGCCGTCGAGGTGGCCGGCGACGATGCATGGGCCCGCACGGCGCTGGGCAGCGTGTATTTCTCGACCCGGCGCCTTGCGGATGCCATCAGCGAATTCGAGCTGGCGCTTCAGCTAAACCCGAACTTCTGCATGGCGCACGGCTATCACGCGCTCGCGCTATGTTATTGCGGACGGACGCAGCATGCCTACGAAGCGGCGCAGCGCGCAATCCGGCACAGCCCGCGCGATCCGTCGCTCGCGATCTATTACGGCGTGGCCGCCTACGCGCGATTCATCGAAAACAAATACGACGAAGCGATGTTGCTTGCACGTGAGGCTGCCCGTCAACGGGGCGATCTGACAGGAGCTTACCGGGTTCTCACCGTTGCTGCCGGAATGGCGGGGGATCTGGACACGGCACGCGCGGCATTGCAGGAGCTGCGTCGGGTCCAACCGAACATCTCGCTTGCCTGGATCGCAAACGAACTGCCATGGAAGTTTGATGCCGACCGAGAGCATTATCTCGAAGGCTTCCGCCGCGCCGGGCTCACTTGAACAGCACCAGCCGGCAAGTCGCCTCAATGGCAGCGCCACCTTCTCTTTGGAGCAATCGCCGAACTGAGCGAACCCTCGGGCGGCGGCCAACCTCCGCCGTCATTGCGGGCGAAGCGAGGCATCCAGACTTCTCCGCGGGTACAGTCTGGATTGCTTCCGCCTACGCGCAAAGGCGCTTCGGCGGGACTTCACGCCTCGCCATAGCTCGCCCAGCGAGCGACGGCGGGTCGTCGCTTTGCTCCTCGCAATGACGGGGTGGCTGACGGCGCTCGTCCGGCTCTGCAATTTGATCAGCCGACGTTCCTTAGCGCGATGGCGCGCTCGCGATTTGCTCCATGGCGAGCGCGCGCAGCTTGTTGCGCTGGATCTTCACGCCGTTGGCGCTTTCGGTGACAGGGAAGGCGTCGATGAAGAAGATGCGGGCCGGAACCTTGTAGCCCGCCAGCCGCTCGCGCAAGCGCGCGGTCAGAGCTTCCGGCTGCGGAGGCGTATCGTCCTCGGCAATGACAAAGGCGGCGCAGCGGGGCTGGCCGTCGATCTCGACCTCGACGACCTGCGCGTCCGCAACCCCGGCGCAGGCCTTGAGTTCGTCCTCGATTTCGCCGGGAGCGACCAGGAAGCCGCCGAGCCGCATGGCGTCGCCGCCGCGCGTCTCGTAGATGAACGAACCGTCGCCGCGCAGCCGGCCGATATCGCCGGTGCGGAAGAATCCGTCGGTGGTGATCGCCTCACGCGTGGCGGCCGGATTGCGGAAATAGCCGAGAAAGCCCGAGGGCGCTTTGATCTCGAGTTCGCCGGAGATGCCGGGCGCGGCGAGCCCGCCGCTTTCCGGATCGCGCACGCGGACGATGGCGCCGGGCGACATCGGCCAGCCGCCGCACTCGATGCGCTCGGCGAAAGGCGCGTCGTTGCGGCCGATCGAGAACAGCGCCTGCAGCTCGCTCGAGCCGTAGAGCCCGTAGAGCCGCAGCCCGCGCGCTTCAGCGGCTTCGGCGAACTCGCGCCAGCCGGGCTGGAACGCCGCAAAGCCGAAAAGCTGCGCGCTTGGGAAAGGACGCGGCATGTCGGTCAGCGCCAGGATGCGGCGGAACATCTCGTCGGAGCCGAAGCTGTGGGTAATCCTGGCCTCCGCCAGCACCCGCAGCGCCGCCGCCGGCTCGAACGCATCGAGCACATGGACCGTTATGCCGGCCGCGAACGCGGCGAGCACGCCGGTCATGCCGAAAGTTCCGCAGAACGGCAGCATCGCTAGCAGCGAATGTTTTTTCGGCACCAGCGCGAGTGCTGTTGCGACCGCGCGGGCATGGCTGGCGAGGGTGCGTTGCGAATGCGCGACCAGTTTGGGTCCCCTGGTCGTGCCGGAGGTGGTGTAAAGCAGCACCGGCGCATCGACATCCGGTGGCGGCAATGGGGCTGCCGGGTACGACCTCTCGAACGCATCGAAGCGCAGGCACGGCCAGGCGCTCTCCAGCTCTCCCGCGCCGACCACTGCAATGCGCGCAAGCTCCGGCACGGCGGCTTTGTCGATCCCACCGAGGATCGCGGCAAAGTCGATCGAGCGGAACGAGGCCTCTGTGACGAGCAGTTTTGCGCCTGAGAGGCCAAGCAGATGCGCGACCTCGGCGCTGCGATAGCGCGTGTTGACGGCGGCAACGATCGCGCCGAGCTTTGCCGCGGCAAACAACAGGGTCAGCCATTCCAGCCGATTGACCAGCCATACCGCGATCACGTCGCCGCGGACGATGCCTTGCGCGCCCAGCCAGGCGACCGTTTGTTCCACGCGCTGCGCGAAATCCTCATGAGAAACGGCTTTGCCGTCGAACACGAAAGCCGGTTCGGCGGGCGCGGCGTTCTCCAAAAACGCGGTCAGGGACGGAGGGTCGCTCGGCATGAGGCGTTTATAACAGTGCGGCGCCTGTCAGGAGAAGTGCGGCCTCGGCCATCTGTTCGAAGGCGCCGATCACGTCGCCGGTCTGGCCGCCGATCTGGGAAAGCGAGAGCCGCGCGAGCAGCAGCCCGATCGCCGCCACGGCGAGGCAGCCGATCAGCATCGCGCCTGTGCCAAAGCCGATCAGCAGCACAACGATGCCAAGGCCAAGCGCGATCACAACGCTCTGTATCGGCGGCTGGCCGGCGCCGCTCGAAAGCCCGTCCGGGCGCGCCAGCGGAAGGAAGCGCATGAAGGCCGGTAGCCCCGCACGCCCTCCGCCGTGCGCGACCACAAGCGCGATCGCCACCGAATGCCAGTCATCGAAGCTCGCGATCGCACTCCAGCGCAACAGCAGCGACACGCCGAGCGCGCAGGCGCCGAACGTGCCGATCCGGCTGTCGCGCATGATCTCCAGCTTGCGCTCGCGCGTCTTGCCGCCGCCAAAACCGTCGGCGGTGTCGGCCAGCCCGTCCTCATGCATCGCGCCGGTGAACGAGATGGTTGCGGCAAGCGCCAGCACTGAGGCGGCTTGCGGCGGGATGTGCAGGCGGCTCGCGAGCCAATAGGTCACGGCCCCGAGCAGGCCGACGAGCAGCCCGGCGACCGGGAAGGCCCAGCTTGCCCGCGCCACTTCGCCGCCCGCAACCGATACGAGCGATCCGACCGGCAGTCGGGTGCAAAGCGTGACGGCGATCCGCAAATCCTGGACAAAACTTCGCAGCCCCTCTTCGCGCTCCATGCTCGCTGCCTCGCTATTTCACCCGAATCGGCAAGCCGGCAACGACGAACTCCACCTCATCGGCAACGCGGGCGATGACTTGGTTGAGGAGCCCGGCCGCGTCGCGAAATTCACGCGCCAACGCATTGTCGGGCACGATGCCTAGCCCCACTTCATTGGTCACCAGCACGACCGGGCTGCGCTGTCGCGACAGGGCCGCCGAGAGCTTGTCGCCCTCGATGCGCCAATCGCGCTGCGCGTGCATGAGATTGGAGAGCCATAGCGTCAGGCAATCGACCAGCCGCGCCCCGGCGCCGTCGGACTCATCGAGCGCAGCCGCCAGCTCGATCGGTACTTCGCGCTCGATCCAGTCGTTGCCGCGCCGGGCGCGGTGTCTTGCGATGCGCGCGCGCATCTCCTCATCCAGCGCTTCGGCGGTGGCGATATAGACCGGCTTGCCGGGGAAGGAGAGCGCGCGCTGTTCTGCCCGCGTGCTCTTGCCCGATCGTGCACCGCCGGTGATGAGGATGATTGGCATCTGGCCCTCCGCGTCCGCCATCGGAGTAATCCAATCCTGCCCTGATGACAAAGCCCTAATTCGGAGCCATGGGGCTTGCGGAAGCCGAGCATTCTTGCGCATCAGTGGGGGGCAATGCGGGGGGACCGAATTGGGTTTTGCGGGAGCAATGCTGGTTGCAATGGCGATCGATGGCGTGCTGGGTTGGCCCGGCAGCCTCTACACGCGCATTGGTCACCCCGTCACCTGGCTCGGCCGGCTGATCGACACGCTGGACAGGTCCTGGAACAGGGACAACGACCCGCCCTGGATGCGACGCATTGCGGGCGTCTTCGCCGCGCTTTTCGTCGTCGGTCTGGCCGGCGCGCTCGCGCTCGCGCTGCAGATTGCGATTGGTCCCGGCTGGCGCCAGATGTTGCTGTTGGGCGTGCTCGCCTGGCCCTTCGTTGCACTGCGCTCGCTGCAAGAGCATGTGGCCGCGGTCGCAAGGCCGTTGCAGGCCGGTGATGTCGGCGCCGCACGGCAAGCCGTCTCGACGATCGTGGGGCGCGATCCGAGCAGGCTGGACGAGGCGGGGATCGCGCGGGCCACGATCGAGAGCCTGGCGGAAAACACCTCCGATGGCGTGGTAGCGCCGATCTTCTGGGGGGCGCTGCTCGGGCTGCCCGGTATCGTCGCCTACAAGGCGATCAACACGCTGGATTCCATGATCGGCCATCGCGATGAGCGGCACGAATGGTTCGGTTGGGCCGCCGCGCGCATCGACGATATCGCCAATCTCGTGCCGGCGCGCCTAACCGCTCTGCTGTTTGCGCTGCTCTCCGCGCGGCCGGCGGAGGCGCTGGGCTGTATGGCGCGGGATGCGCGCCATCACCGCTCGATCAATGCGGGTTGGCCGGAGGCGGCCGTCGCAGGCGGCCTCGGCGTGCGGCTGTGCGGGCCGCGGGTCTATCACGGCGTACTTGCCGATGAACCCTGGCTGAACGGCGACGCGCGCGATCCCCGACCCGATGATGTTGCTTCCGCTTTAAGGCTCTATGTTCGCGCCATGATCTGCGTCGCGGGGCTTCTTGTCGTGCTCGCCTTGGTGTAAGCCTGTTCGCATGATCGACCACGGCGGGAATCTTGATGTCGCGCGCGCGCGCTTCGGCGGCGAGCTCGCGGATTGGATCGATCTCTCCACCGGGATCAATCGTCTGCCCTATCCGATTCCGGAATTGTCGCCGCACCTTTGGAACGCGCTGCCTTCGCGCGCCCAGATCGAATCGCTGCACGAGGCCGCGCGGCAAGCGTATGACACCACCGCGCCCGTGGTCGCGATGGCCGGCGCGCAAGCGGCGATCCAGCTATTGCCGCGGCTAGGCCCGCCCGGCTGCGCAAAAATTCTCAGCCCCACCTATGGCGAGTTTGGCCACGTGCTGCGGATGGCGGGTTGGGAGGTGGAGGGTGTCTCGGATCTCGAAGCGCTCGCTGGCGCCGATCTCGCCATCGTTGTTAATCCGAACAATCCGGATGGACGCCGGCATGATCCAGGCACATTGTTGGCCCTGGCGCCGCGCGTCGGCCGGCTTGTTGTCGATGAGAGCTTTGTCGACGTGATGCCGCAACTCTCGCTGGCGCCACGCGCCGGACGGCGCGGCCTTCTGGTGCTGCGCTCCTTCGGGAAGTTCTATGGCCTGGCCGGCTTACGGCTCGGTTTCGCACTGGGGTGTGAGGCTGATATTGCGACACTCGCCGCCATGTCGGGACCGTGGCCGGTCTCGGGCGTCGCCATCGAGATCGGCCAGCGCGCGCTGTTGGAACGGCAATGGGCGGACGCGACGTGTGCGCGCCTCGTCCGGGACGCCGCGCGCCTGGATGAGCTGGCGCGCGGGGCAGGGTGGGCACTTCTCGGCGGCACGCCGCTGTTCCGCCTTTATGAGACTGGCGATGGTCTGCTCGCTCAAGAGCGGCTCGCGCGCGCGCGCATCTGGTCGCGGGTTTTCAAAGATAGGCCGTCCTGGCTGCGGCTTGGCTTGCCGGGTGATGAGGCGGAATGGCAGCGACTTTCCGCGGCGCTTGCGCGCTAACGCGTGGAACGTCTGAGCTCGAACGGGCTCTCAAGCCGACCCGTCACCCCCTGAGGTGCTCGCGAAGCGAGCCAGCATGACGGTGAGAGATGCGATGAATACAAGATGATCGAGCCATCACCGCGCAAGCCGTAGCAAACCATCGATATCGAGATGACGTTCAATGTGATCGGCCAGCGCGTCCAGCGCGCTCTCGATTCGTGCCCGGTACTGTTCGCCTGAAGCCCCAATCCCGAGACCTGCGAGAAAGGCACGGCGGAATGCATCCGCTGTAAAGAGGCCATGTAGGTAAGTGCCGTGTACGAGCCCATCGGCAGAGACCGCGCCCTCCGGCGCACCGCCGACAAATGAAAACGGCCGCGCGAGGTCTGGACCCTCGGTGCGGCCGATATGGATTTCGTAGGCCTCAAGCCCTTGACCAGTCGCCGCATGCACGGCCTTGACGCGGGTGAGCGCCTTTTCCGGCGTCATCACGGTGGTGACGTCCAACAATCCGAGCCCCGGCGTCTCGCCGGCCGGCCCTTCGATGCCTTCGGGATCGGCGACGCTTTTGCCGAGCATCTGATAGCCGCCGCAGATGCCGAGCACATGGCCGCCGCGGCGATGATGCGCCAGCAGGTCGACGTCCCAGCCTTGCGCGCGCAAGAAATCGAGATCGCCGCGCGTCGATTTGGCTCCGGGCAGGATCACGAGCTTTGCATCGCCTGGAATGGCTTCGCCAGGGCGCACCATAACGAGATCGACTTCGGGCTCGAGCTTGAGCGGATCGAGATCGTCGAAATTGGCGATGCGCGACAGCGCCAGGAACGCGATCTTTGTACGCCCCGGCTTGCGCGCCTCGGCAAGCCCGAGCGCATCTTCCGCCGGCAGCTCGCTTGCGCGGCCAAAATAGGGCAGGACGCCGAAGCCGCGCCAGGCGGTGCGCTCTTCGATCAGTCTATAACCGTCATCGAACAGGGTCGGATCGCCGCGGAATTTGTTGATGATGAAGCCTGAGATCATCGTGGCATCGTCGGGTTCGAGCACCGCCTTGATGCCGACGATCTGCGCGATCACCCCGCCGCGGTCGATGTCGCCGACCAGCACGACCGGAACGTCGGCGCGGCGCGCAAAGCCCATATTGGCAATGTCGTTGGCGCGCAGGTTGACTTCCGCGGGGCTGCCGGCACCTTCCACCAGCACCAGATCGGCCTCCTGCTTCAGCCGGCCAAAACTCTCCACTATTGCCGGCATCAGCGAAGGCTTCAGCCTGGCATAGTCGCGCGCGCGCAAGGTCGCAATGCGCCGGCCCTGCACGATCACCTGCGCGCCGACATCGGTTTCCGGCTTGAGCAGCACCGGATTCATATCGGTATGCGAATCGATCCCGGCGGCCAGCGCCTGTAGTGCCTGCGCGCGGCCAATCTCGCCACCATCCGTCGTGACCGCGGCGTTGTTCGACATGTTCTGCGGCTTGAAGGGGCGCACGCGCAAACCGCGGCGCTTCGCTGCCCGCGCGAGCCCTGCGACGATGAGCGACTTGCCCACATCGGAGCCCGCGCCCTGGATCATCAATGCGCGCGCCATGCGAAGCCTAGAACTCGACGCCCGGCTGCGCCTTGATGCCGGAGCGGAAGGGATGTTTCACCAGCGTCATCTCGGTGACGAGATCGGCGAGATCGATCAGTTCCTGCTTGGCGTTGCGCCCCGTGAGCACGACATGTGTCAGCGGCGGCTTTGAATCACGCAGGAAGTCCACGATTTCGCTGATGTCGAGATAGTCGTAGCGCAGCGCGATGTTGATCTCGTCGAGCACGACCATGCGCAGCCGCTCATCGCCGATCAATTGCTTGGCCTTCTCCCAACCTGCTTTCGCGGCGGCAATATCGCGGGCGCGGTCCTGGGTTTCCCAGGTAAAGCCCTCGCCCATGGCGTAGAACTGGCATAGCTCGCCGAAATGGCCCGTGAGGAGCCGCCGTTCGCCCGTGTCCCACGCACCCTTGATGAACTGCACGACCGCGCAAGGCAACCCATGCGCCACGCAGCGCACGATCATGCCGAAGGCGGAGGAGGATTTCCCCTTGCCTGCGCCGGTGTGAACGATGATCAGACCTTTCTCACCGCTCTTCTCCGCCATCATGCGATCGCGGACGGCTTTCTTCTTGGCCATCTTGGCAGCGTGGCGCGCGTCGAGGTCGGCGCCGGCGACGGTTTCTTGCGTACTCTCGGCCAAATCATGTTCCGAAGCCACCGATTCACTCCTTCGGCTTGACAAGCGGCGCGCTTGAGCAAATGCTCCGCCCGCGCTGGTTCCTGTCCTACGACAGGCGAAGAGGGAATGCGATAGGGTTAAAAATTTGGCCCGAAGCGCAGCCGCCCCCGCGACCGTGACCGGAGAGGTCCCCAATTGCCACTGATTCTCTTCCCGAGAATCGGGAAGGCGGGGATCGGAGGACCCGATCAAGAGTCCTGCTCCGCAAGCCGGGAGACCTGCCAGCGCTTGTGTTTCGAAGACCGGCGGACGGGGTGTTCCGCGACGGGGAGCGAACCCTCTGCCGTTGGTTCGTGCGCCTCATCGCCTCCGCCGGAACGTAAAGGGAAGGCGATGGCCGTCACGCTTCATGTCTGTATTACCTGCCGCGCAGGTCAAACCCTACCGGAGGGCGAGCCGACACCCGGCGCGCGGCTGCGCGACGCCATCCTTGAGGCGGGTGTGCCTGAGGGCGTCAACCTCGTGCCGGTCGAGTGTCTTTCCGCCTGCAGCCAAGGCTGTTCGGTCGCGCTCAGTGCACCCGGCCGCTGGTCTTATGTATATGGCCGCCTGTCGCATGCCAATGCGCGGGACGTGGTCGCCGGCGCCGCGGCCTATGCGGCGGCCGCGGACGGCATCGTGCCCTGGCGGTCGCGGCCCGAGATCTTTCGCAAGCAGTCGCTTGCTCGTATTCCCCCGATCGTGAGCTTGCCGGAGGCTGCCGAATGACGTCGCTCGCCAAAATCCCCGTCACCGTGATCACGGGCTTTCTCGGCTCGGGCAAGACCACGCTGATCCGGCATCTCATGGCCAATCCGAACGGCAGGAAGCTTGCCGTGCTGGTCAACGAGTTCGGCAGCGAAGGCGTCGACGGCGAAATCCTGAAATCCTGCGCGGACGCGAATTGCCCTGAGGAGAACATCGTCGAACTCGCCAATGGCTGCATCTGCTGCACGGTGGCGGATGAGTTCATTCCAACCATGCAGAGCCTGCTGGCGCGGGACGTGCAACCGGATCACATCCTGATCGAAACCTCAGGGCTCGCACTGCCCAAGCCGCTTCTGAAGGCGTTCGACTGGCCCGAGATCAAGTCGCGCATCACGGTCGACGGCGTGATCGCACTGGCCGATGCGGAAGCGGTCGCGGCTGGGCGTTTCGCGCCGGATCCGGCCGCAGTCGATGCGCAGCGGGCCGCAGATGAGAACCTTGATCACGAGACGCCGCTATCGGAAGTCTTCGAGGACCAGATCGCCTGCGCCGACATCGTGCTGCTCACCAAAGCCGACCTCGCGGGCGAAGCCGGTGTTGCCGCGGCCAAGCAGGTCATTGCGGCGGAAGCGCCGCGGCCGCTGCCGATGCTGCCCGTCACCGACGGCGCGATCGATCCGCAGGTCATTCTGGGCTTGAATGCGGCCGCGGAAGACGATCTCGCCGCGCGCCCGTCGCATCATGACGGCGAGGAGGAGCACGAGCACGATGATTTCGCCTCAGTTGTGGTCGAACTGCCCGAGATCACCGACATCGACGCGCTGGTGCGCGCGGTCGGGCATCTCGCGCGTGAACAGAACGTGCTGCGCGCCAAGGGCTATCTCGCCATCGCCGGCAAGCCGATGCGCCTGCTCCTGCAGGCGGTCGGCGAGCGCGTACGCCATCAGTTCGATCGTCCCTGGGGTGCAGCGCCGCGGCGGTCAAAGCTGGTCCTGATTGGCGAGCAGGGCGACATAGATGAAGCCGCGATCAAGGCGGGGCTCGGTCTTTCGGGATTTGCCGTCTGATGCACGTCGTCTTTCGCGAGAGCCATGGGCTTGAGGAGACCGCCGTTCCTGTCGATCTCGCGCAGGACAGGGGCGACCTCGTCATGCTCTCGTTCTCCGACAGCGACCTTGCGGCCTTTGCTGCGGGGTGGCGGCGCGGGCGGAAAAGCCTGCCCTCGCTGCGGCTCGCCAATCTTGCCGGCCTGCGCCATCCGCTTTCGGTCGATACTTACATCGAACGAACGCTCAGCCACGCGCGCGGCGTGTTGGTGCGGCTGATCGGCGGGGAATCCTATTGGAGCTATGGGCTCGCCGCGCTGCATGAGCTTGCAAGCAAGAAGGGCATCGCGCTCGCGGTGTTGCCGGCGGATGGCCGGGACGATCCGCGGCTGGATGCGCTCTCGACCTTGCCGCGCTCGACGCTTCGGCAATTGAAGATACTATGCGACACCGGCGGTGCGGTGGCGGCGCAGGCCGCGATTGCCCAGCTTGCGCTGGCCGCCGGTCTCTACGCCGGGCCTGTGCCGGGAGAAGTGAAAGTTCCGGAGATGGGCTTTTACGATCCGGCGCAAGGCGTGCTGTTGTCGCTGCCGGAATCGGAGGGGAGGCCGCATGCGCTGGTCACCTTCTATCGCGCCTATGTCACCGCGGCGGATACCGCGCCGGTGGACGCCCTTGTCACTGCCCTCCGAGACAAGGGCTTTGAAGCCTATGGCGCCTTTGCGCCATCGCTGAAGGCCAGGGGCGTCGCCGACTGGCTGCAGCGTCACTTCGCCGAGCGTGCGCCTGCGGCGATCATCAATGCAACCGCGTTCTCGGCGATGGCCGATGACGGCACCACTCCGTTCGATGCCGCATCCTGCCCGGTGTTCCAGGTGGCGCTGTCCACCGCGCGCCGCGAGGACTGGGTGGCCGCGCTGCGCGGACTGTCGGCGGCAGATCTCGCGATGCATGTGGTGCTGCCTGAGGTCGACGGCCGGATCTTTCTTGGCGTCGTCAGCTTCAAGTCGCAAGGCGTGCGCGACGGCGATCTGCAGATTGCGCTGGCCTCGCATCAGCCCGACAAAACACGTGTCAATGCCGCGGTCGATCGCGTGGCGGCATGGTCGCGCCTTGCAATGCTGCCAAACCGCGATAAACGGCTTGCCATTATCCTTTCGAGCTATCCTGGCCGCTCGCATCAGATCGCGCACGCGGTCGGGCTGGATGCGCTGGCCTCGACGGACGTTCTGCTGTCGGATCTTGCTGATGCCGATTTCGATGTCGCGACCGGTGCTGCATTGGCGCAGGGCTTGCAGCGGGAGAGGCTGGCCTGGAGCCTCGCGGAGTATCGTTCCGCGCTGGCAGGGCTGCCGCGTCGATTGCAGGACGATCTCGCAGCCGCCTGGGGCGCGCCGGAGGATGATCCGCAAGTCTGCGACAGTCAGTTTCAGTTCGTCGCTGTAACGCGCGGCAACGCCATCATCGCCGTACAACCCGAACGTGGCGACGTCGCTGGCCGCGACGCCGAATATCATGATCTCACTCGCGTCCCGCGCCACGCCTATGTCGCGTTCTATCTCTGGCTTCGCGCTCAGGGCATTCACGCCATCATCCACATGGGCGCGCATGGCACGCTGGAATGGCTGCCCGGAAAGTCCGTGGCGCTATCGGATGATTGCTGGCCGGAAGCGCTGACCGGCGACGTCCCGGTGATCTATCCCTTCATCGTCAACGACCCCGGCGAGGCGGCGCAGGCCAAGCGCCGCCTGAGCGCCATCACTATTGGCCATTTGCCGCCGCCGCTCGCAGCGAGCCGGCTGCCGGAAAACCTCGTGCGGCTCGAGCAATTGCTCGACGAATATTCCACTGCCGACGGTCTCGATCCGGCGCGGCGTCAGCGTCTCGTTGCCGCGGTCCGCGAAGAGGCACGCGCCGCGGGCGTTGAGCAGGATCTCGGGCTCGCTGCTTCCGCCTCGGCGGCGGAAGCCATTCCGCGCATCGATCGCTTCGTCTGCGATCTCAAGGAAAGCCAGTTCGGTGATGGTCTGCATATTTTCGGCCGCGGCGCTTGCGGAGATCAAGAGCGCCGGGCGCTGCTCGATGCGCTCGCCGGCAAACGCGTCGCGCCGGGACCCGCGGGCTCGCCGTTCCGGGGGTGGCGCGACGTGCTGCCCACTGGGCGCAATCTCTTCGCTGTCGATCCGCGCGCGGTGCCGACCCGCGCGGCGCATGCGCAGGGCATCAAGCTCGCCGAAGAACTGCTGCGGCGGCATCTGCAGGATCATGGCGACTGGCCGAAGGGTCTCCTGGTCGATCTCTGGGGCTCGGCGACGATGCGTACCGCCGGCGAGGAATTTGCGATGGCGCTGCAGCTCGCGGGCCTGTCGCCGCGCTGGGACGGGGCGAGCGGGCGCGTCACCGGATTCGAGATTATTCCCCTTGCCCAGCTCGGCCGTCCTCGCGTCGATGTGACGCTGCGGGTCTCCGGCCTGTTTCGTGACGTCTTCGGGAATCTTGCGCAATTGTTCGAGGCCGCGTCGGAAGCGCTCTCCCGGCGCGACTTCGAGGGCGCGGAAAATCCCTACGCGCAGCGCGCGCCGCGCGTGTTCGGCCCGCAGCCGGGCCATTACGGCGTCGGCGGTTTTGCCGCGCGCGATGCATTGACACGCGAGGCGAGGCAGGCGGCCGGCGAGGCGTGGCTTGCAGCCTCGTCATGGTCGTTCTCGGCGGGTGGCGAGATGAAGCCGGACCGTGCCGCGATCGAAGCGCGGCTCGAGGCCGCTGATGCGTTCGTGCACGTGCAGGATCTGCCCGAAACCGATCTCTTGCTTGCCGCCGACTATGCCGCGCATGAGGGCGGGGTGGCCGCCGCTGCGGCAAGCTTAGGTGCCCCCTTGCAAGCGCTCTACCATCTCGACGCCACAAGACCGCAAGAGCCACGCGCACGATCGCTGACGGAAGAGATTTCACGCGTGGTGCGTGCGCGCGCGGCAAATCCCAAGTGGATCGCGGGAATGACGCGCCACGGCTTCCGCGGCGCGGCCGAAATCGCCGCGACGCTCGAGCATATGGCCGCCTTTGCCCGCCTTGCCGACGCAGTCCCTACGGATCTCTTCGACCTCTATTACGATGCGACGCTCGGCAATGACGAGGTTCGCGACTTTCTTGCGCGCGAAAACCCCGCCGCGCTGGCGGCGATCGAAAACTGTTTTGGCCGTCTGCACGACGCCTCGCTATGGGTCACGCGCCGCAACTCCATCGCGGCCGCCTTGAGGAAGGCCTCATGAGCTCTGTTGCGATCAAAGGCTGGTGTCCGAGCGCGCACCGCCCGATGCCGTCAGGGGACGGGCTGGTGGCGCGTATCCGGCCGCGCGGCGGCCGCCTGTCGCCGGCGCAGGCGCTGGCCATCGCCGACCTCGCCGAGCGCCATGGCAACGGGCTGATCGATCTGACCGGCCGCGCCAACCTGCAGATTCGCGGGCTGCGCGCGCAAGCTCACGAACCGCTGCTCGCGGCACTGGCGCAGCTCGCGCTGCTCGATGCGGATGCGGAGACGGAAAGCCAGCGTAACATCCTGGTTGCGCCGCTCTGGAGCGAAGGCGACGACACGCACATGCTGGCGACGGCGCTGGAGCGAGCGCTTGGCGAGCGGCCGCTCGGTCTGCCCGCCAAATTCGGCTTTGCCGTCGATTGCGGCAACGAGCGCCTGCTGGCGCAGAACTCCGCCGACATCCGCATCGAGCGCAGCGCGAGTGGCGGGTTGATGGTTCGCCCGGACGGTTCGTCGAATGGCCGCCCTGTCACAAGGCGCGAGGCCGTTCCGGCCGCGCTGGCGCTGGCAAAATGGTTCTTGGCCTCGGGCGGGGCGAGCGGTAGGCGAGGGCGCATGGCAGCCCATATCGGCAGCGGCGCGAGGCCACCGCATGCATTTACCGATTGCGCGGTGCCGGCGCGTGCCGCGCCGCCGCCGCATCCAGGCGTGCGTGCCGGCGGCGCGCTGGTCGGTATTGCCTTCGGGCAGATACAGAGCGCGACCTTTAGAGTTCTCGCCGAGGGCGCGAGTGGCTTACGGATGACGCCATGGCGCATGGTCTTTGTCGAAGGCCTGCGCGAAATGCCCGAGCATGAGGGCATCGTCAGTCACGCCGACGATCCGCTGCTACGCGTTTCCGCCTGTAGCGGCGCACCCGCTTGCGGAGCTGCTTATGCCGAGACGCGCGCGCTTGCGGCCGCGCTGGCGCCCCATATGGCGGCGGGCGCGCATCTCCACGTGTCCGGCTGCGCCAAAGGTTGCGCGCATCCGGGCGCAGCGGCCGCCACGCTGGTCGCCGCCGCCGACGGCTTCGACCTGATCCGCAATGGTTCGAGCCGGGATGCACCGGCCCTGCGCGGCCTGACGCGCGCCGAGATGCTGGCCGATCCGTCTGCGGTTCTGGAGGATCGCTGATGCCGTATACTTACGAAACCGATGGCGCGGCCATCTACAAGAAGTCTTTCGCGACCATCCGCGCCGAGGCCGATCTCGCGCGCTTTTCGCCCGACGAGGAGCCTGTCGTGGTGCGCATGATCCATGCTGCGGGGATGGTCGGGCTGGAGCGCCACATCCGCTTTTCGCCGGGCATGGCCGTCGCTACGCGCGAAGCACTTGCGAGCGGCGCGCCCATTCTTTGCGACGCGCGTATGGTGTCCGAAGGTATCACGCGGGCGCGCCTGCCAAAGAGCAATGCGGTGATCTGCACGTTGGACGATGCCGCTGTGCCTGGTCTCGCGCAGTCCATGCGCAACACCCGTTCGGCCGCGGCGCTCGAACTGTGGCGGCCTCATATCGCGGGTGCAGTGGTGGCGATCGGTAATGCACCAACGGCGCTGTTCCATCTGCTGAACATGCTCGAGGACAAGGCGTGTCCGCGGCCGGCGGCGATCATCGGCTGTCCCGTCGGCTTCGTCGGTGCCGCGGAATCGAAGGCCGCGTTGATGGGGGCGCTGCCGGTGCCGGCCCTCACGGTCGAGGGGCGGCTCGGCGGTTCGGCGATCACTGTGGCCGCCGTGAATGCGCTTGCAAGCAGGAGCGAGTAGTCATGGGGCGGATCATCTGCTGCGGCCTGGGCCCGGGCGATCCCGATCTGATAAGCGTGCGCGCTGATCGCGCAATCCGCGCCGCCACGCAAGTCGCCTATTTCCGCAAGAAGGGACGGCCGGGCCAGGCGCGGCAGATCGTCGAAGGCATGCTGGCGCGAGGCGTCTGCGAATATCCGATGGAGTATCCTGTCACCACCGAGCTCGCGTTCGACGGCGATGAATATGCCCGCCTGCTCGCAAGTTTCTACGACGCGTGGGCCGACCGGCTCGAACGGCTCGCGCGTGAAGACAATGTTGTCGTGCTCTGCGAAGGCGATCCTTTTTTCTACGGTTCCTTCATGCATCTCCATTCACGGCTGCAGGGTCGTGCCGACATTGATGTCATCGCCGGCATTCCTGGTATGGCCGGCTGCTGGAACGTGGTGGGCCGGCCGATTGCGCTCGGCGACGACGTCATGACGATCTTGATGGGCACGCTGCCGGAGGAAGAGCTTTCCCGGCGCGTCAACAATGAGGATGCGCTGGTGATCATGAAGACCGGGCGCAATCTTGCAAAGATTTGCCGCGCGCTCGCCGCTGCCGGCCGGCTGCAGGAAGCCTGGCTGATCGAGCGTGGCACGATGCCGGGCGAACGTGTCGCGCGGCTCAAGGACATAGCGCCGGATGATTGTCCCTATTTTGCGATTGTGCTGGTGCATGGGCGCGGGCGGCGCCGGGAGCTTTGCGAATGACGGGCTCGCTCGCCATCGCTGGTCTCGGCCCGGGTGATGCGGCGCTGGTCACGCCGGAAGTCTCGGCCGCGCTTGCCGAGGCGACGGACGTGCTGGGCTACGCGCCCTATGTCGCGCGCGTGCCGGCGCGCGAGGGCTTAAGGCTCCATCCATCCGATAATCGCATGGAACTCCAGCGCGCCGGCGAAGCGCTCAAACTCGCTGCTGAGGGGCGGAATGTGGTGATCGTCTCCTCCGGCGATCCCGGCGTTTTCGCGATGGCGGCCGCCGTGTTCGAGGCACTGGAGGCTTCGCCGGTGAAGGACGTGACCATCCGCGTCTTGCCCGGCGTGACGGCGATGTTAGCTGCGGCCGCGCGCGCGGGTGCGCCGCTGGGCCACGATTTTTGCGCGATCAATTTGTCCGATAATCTCAAGCCGCGGGAAGTGATCGAAAAACGCTTGCGGCTGGCAGCCGAAGCCGACTTTTCCATTGCGCTTTATAATCCGCGCTCGGTGAGCCGGCCGGACGGCCTTGGTCGCGCACTCGAGGTGTTGCGCGAGGCCGGCTGCGGCGAGCGCATCGTCATCTTTGCCCATGCGGTGACGACGCCCAAGGAACGTATCGAGACCGTGCTGCTGCGCGATGCCAGGGCTGAGATGGCCGACATGGCGACGCTGGTCATTATCGGCAATTCGGCGACGCGCCGCGTCGGCCGCTGGGTCTATGCCCCGAGGCGCGCGTCATGACCAAGCCAGGAAAGCACATCTTCGGCGCGTTCGAGCCGCGGCCGCTCTGGCAGCGCCGGTCGCGCGATCATGATCACCGGCAGGCCAAACTCGCGCGCGGCGTCGATCTTGGCACGTGCGCCATCGCCGCCCGCGTTGCGCGACACAACCCACTGGATGCCACGCGCACGCATCAGCTCGCGATCATCTTCGCGGGTGAACGGGCCGCGGGAGACGATCACCTCCGCATTGGGCAGCGGCAGCGGCCCGTCCGGCGCATCGACAAAACGCAGTGTGTAGGCATGCTGCAGCCTTGCGGCGAAGGCGGCGAGATGCTGGCGGCCGATGGCGAGGAACACTCGGGCGGGCGCCTCGGGCAGCGCGGCCGCGGCGGCAGGCTCGTCGGCCGCCTCGATCCAGTTGTCGCCGGGGACCGGCGTCCAAGGCGCGCGCTCCAGCGCGATCAGCGGCGTCCTCGTCGCGGCACAGGCAGCGACCGCATTGCGACTCATCTCGGCGGCAAAGGGATGGGTCGCATCGACCACATGCGTGATCCGCTCGGCGCCGATGAAGTCCGCAAGCCCCTCCGGCCCGCCAAAGCCGCCGATCCGTGTCGGCAGCGCGTGCGGCAGCGGGATCCTGGTGCGGCCGGCGTAGGAGTAAATGGCATCGATCCGCGCGCGCGCGAAAAGCTCCGCGAGCCGGTTGGCGTCGCCTGTTCCGCCCAGAATGAGCGCGCGCGTCATGCCTGACCCCTGGTTGACCATCATCGGTATCGGCGAAGATGGCCTTGCCGGGCTGTCGGAAGCAAGCCGAAAGGCGCTTGCGACGGCAGAGATCGTGTTCGGCGGTGAGCGGCATCTAGGGCTCGCCGATATCGGCGTGCGTGGAAAACCATGGCCCATCCCGTTCGACGTCGCGCCCGTGCTCGCGCGCCGTGGGCGCCCGACCGTGGTGCTCGCCTCCGGTGATCCGTTCTGGCACGGCGCGGGCGGAAGCTTGGCTGCGCATCTGTCCAGGGAAGAATGGATCGCGCACCCGGCGCCTTCGACATTTTCGCTCGCGGCGGCGCGGCTGGGTTGGCCGCTGGAGCAGACGATCTGCCTTGGACTGCACGCGGCGCCGTTCGAGCGCCTGGTGCCGGCGCTTTCGCGCGGCGCGCGCATCATCTGCCTGGTGCGTGACGCCAAAGCAGGGGGCGATCTCGCGGCGTGGCTGACTGCGCGGGGATGGGGCACCTCGCGACTATGGTCGCTCTCGGCGCTTGGCGGGCCGCGCGAGCGCACCGCCGAATGTCGGGCAGAGGATTATGTCGGTGGGTCTATATCGAGCCCGCTCGCGATCGCGCTGGAAGCGGATGGCGTAACCGGATTGCCGCGCTGTTCGGGCCTGCCTGACGATCTCTTTGTCCATGACGGCCAGATCACCAAGCGGCCGATACGTGCGCTCGCGCTTTCGGCGCTGGTGCCGCGGACTGGTGAATTGCTGTGGGACATCGGCGCCGGCTCCGGCTCGATCTCTGTCGAATGGGCCTTGGCCGGCGGAACCGCGATTGCCGTCGAGCAGCGCGAGGATCGCGCCGCGAACATCCGCAGCAACGTCGATGGCTTCGGCCTCGCGCACCGGATCAAGATCATTACGGGTCGTGCGCCCGATGTCCTGACAGACCTGCAAAAGCCGGACGCGGTTTTTCTCGGTGGCGGGCTGGATGCGGCGATGTTCGATGCCATCTGGCCGCTGATGCCAAACGGCGCCCGCATCGTGGCGCATTCTGTGACGCTGGACACCGGGGCGCTGCTCGCAGAATTACACGGCAGGCATGGCGGTGACCTGATGCGGATCGAGATTTCGCATGCCGCGCCGCTCGGTCGTTTGCGTGCCTGGGAAGCGTCACGGCCGATTGTGCAATGGCGCGCGGTGAAGGGAGAGGGCGCATGACCGTGCATTTCATCGGCGCAGGTCCCGGCGCGGCCGACCTCATTACTTTGCGCGGCCGCGACCTGATCGCGGCCTGTCCGGTCTGCCTCTATGCCGGCTCCCTGGTGCCGCGGGAAATTCTGGCGCATTGCCCGGAAGGCGCGCGCATCGTCAACACCGCGCCGCTGTCGCTCGATGCCATCATCGATGAAATCAGATGCGCGCATGCGCAAGGCAAGGACGTCGCGCGGCTGCATTCCGGCGATCTCTCGGTGTGGTCGGCGATGGGCGAGCAGCTCCGCCGGCTGCGCGAGCTCGGCATTCCCTTCACCGTCACGCCGGGGGTGCCGTCGTTCGCCGCCGCCGCGGCCGCGCTGCAAGCCGAGCTTACGCTGCCGGGGCTTGCGCAATCGGTGGTGCTGACGCGCACCTCGGGGCGTGCGAGTGCGATGCCGGACGGCGAAAAGCTTGCGGCCTTTGCGGCGACCGGGGCGGTGCTGGCGATCCACCTTTCGGTGCATGTGCTGGGCAAGGTCATCGCGGAGCTGCTGCCGCATTATGGCGCGGACTGCCCGGTGGCTGTGGTCTGGCGCGCGAGCTGGCCCGATGAGAAGATCGTGCGCGCCACCTTGGGCACGCTGGACGCAGCAATTGGCGAGAAGCTCGAGCGCACCGCCATCATCCTGGTCGGCCGCACGCTGCAAGCACGGGATTTTGCCGAGAGCCGGCTCTATGCGGCCGACTATGACCGCCGCTACCGGCCCATCGGCACCGCGCCCCGCTTTCCGGAAGGCGCATAATGTCGCGCGCGCTTGTCATTTCCGCTCCTGCCTCCGGCACCGGCAAGACCACGCTGACCTTGGCGCTGGCGCGCGCCTTTCGTGATCGCGGACTTGCCGTGCAATGTTTCAAGAGCGGTCCCGACTATATCGATCCCGCTTTTCATGCCGCAGCAACAGGACGGACCTCGGTCAATGTTGATAGCTGGGCGATGCCGCGCGAGACCATCGAGACGCTGGTTGCTCGCGGCCAGGATGCGGATCTGGTGCTGGCCGAGGGCTCGATGGGCCTGTTCGATGGCGTGGCGACGCCGGGCCGGGCCGGTACCGGCGCCAGCGCGGATATCGCGGAGATGATGGGCTGGCCGGTGCTGCTGGTGCTCGATCCCGCAGGTCAGGCCCAGACCGCCGCGGCGGTCGCGAGCGGCTTGCGTGATTTCCGGCCCGGCGTGCGGATCGCCGGTGTCATTCTCAATCGCATCGCCAGCCCGCGCCATGAGGCTCTGATCCGGTATGCGATGCAGGCCGCCAATATTCCCGTGCTCGGCGCGCTGCCGCGGCATGCACCGATTGCGCTGCCGGAGCGTCACCTGGGCCTGGTGCAGGCCGAAGAGTTCTCGCGACTAGACGAGTTGATCGGCGAAGCCGCGCGGCTCGTGGCCGAGCGCGTCGATCTTGATGAGCTGCTCGGGCTCGCTGAGGAGGTAGCGCGCACGCCGAAGGCAATGGGTTTCGCAGCGCTCAACCCATTCTACGATCGTGACTGCCATGCGCGTGTCGCGCCGCCCGGCCAGCGCGTTGCGCTGGCGCGCGATGCCGCCTTCTCCTTCGTCTATCCGCACATTCTCGAGGGCTGGCGCGCGGCCGGCGCCGAGATCGTGCCGTTTTCGCCACTGGCCGATGAAGGACCCGATGAGAGCGCCGATGTCTGCTGGCTGCCCGGCGGTTATCCGGAATTGCATGCTGGCAAGATTGCCGCGAATCTGCGCTTCCGGGAGCGCTTGCGCAACTTTGCCGAAGCGTGCCCCGTGCACGGCGAATGCGGGGGCTATATGGTGTTGGGTCGCGCCTTGACCGACAAAGAGGGGATGCGCCACGAAATGACGGGGCTGCTCGGACTTGAGACCAGCTTTGCCAAGCGCAAAATGCATCTCGGCTACCGCAAGGCCGGCTTGCACGCGCCAATGCCGGGCTTCGCTGCCGGCGCCCAGCTCCGCGGGCACGAGTTCCACTATGCGACGATTCTTGCCCAGCCCGACACGCCCCTGGCGATCGTGCGCGACGCTAACGGCGCCGAGGTCACCGAGACCGGCTCGCGGCGCGGCAACGTCACCGGCACATTCTTTCATCTCATCGCGGAGGACAGGTGAGCGGCTTTGTTTCCTTTGTTTCGGCGGGGCCTGGCGATCCCGAGCTTCTGACGCTGAAGGCCGCGGCGCGGCTGCGCGCGGCCGATGTCGTGCTCTATGACGACCTCGCTTCCGGAGCTATTCTGGATCACGCCCGCGAAGGCGCGCGGCGGGTCTCGGTCGGCAAGCGCGCCGGGCGACCCTCGGCCAAGCAGGAGCATGTCAGCCGGCTGCTCGTCGACTATGCCGCGACGGGCGCTGCCGTGGTGCGGCTGAAGTCCGGCGATGCCGGCATCTTCGGCCGGCTCGAAGAGGAGATCGAGGCGCTGCGCGCTGCCGGCATTGCCTTTGAGATCATCCCCGGCGTCACGGCAGCCTGCGCGGCGGCGGCGGCGGCGGGAATTCCGCTCACGCGCCGCCACACCTCGCGCCGCGTGCAGTTCATCACCGGCGCCGACGTGCGTGGCGAACTGCCAGAGGATCTCAATTGGGCGGCGTTGACCGACCCGAATTCCACCACCGCCGTCTATATGGGCAAGCGTACCTTTCCGGCGCTCGCGGCCAAGCTGATCGCGCAAGGCCTGTCGCCCGACACGCCGGCGCTGCTGGCCGAATCCATCGGCCACGCCGATCAGCGGTTCGTCCGCACGAGCGTTGCAAAGCTCGCCGAGCAGCTCAAGCAGGAGAGTGTCACCGCGACCGCCATCATTCTCTTCGGCTCGCTCGCCGCTGAAGAGGCTTGACGTATCAACTCAACCCCACCGCCTCGAAAAAGGAGACTGGACCATGCATATCGAACCCGGCGTCGTGAACGGCGCGAAGATCGTGTTGAGCTATGCAACAGCCGTGGGCGCCGGGGGTTACGCCTTCAGGCTTGCGGCCGACACGGTGCGCAAGCAGGGTGCGGGCTCGCTTGCGCTGCGCACGGCCGCGACCACGCTATCCGTGTTCACTTTCTTCCAGATGCTCCCGCATTTTCCGGTCGGCGTATCGGAAGTGCATTTCATCTTCGGTTCGACGCTGTTCCTGATTTTTGGCGCCGCGCCGGCCGCGCTCGGCCTCGCGCTGGGCCTTCTGTTGCAGGGCCTGTTCTTCGTGCCGACCGACCTGCCGCAATACGGCATGAACGTGACGACGCTGTTGGTGCCGCTGTTCGCCATCGGCGCGCTGGCCGAACGCATCATCCCGCGCCACACTGCCTATGTCGACCTGCGCTACGGCCAGGCGCTGTCGCTCTCCAGCGCCTATCAGGCCGGCATCATTGCCTGGGTTGCGTTCTGGGCGCTCTACGGCGCTGGGTTGGGCGTCGAGAACTTGAAGTCGATTGCCGCGTTCGGAGCGTCCTACGCACTGGTGATCGTCATCGAGCCGCTGGTTGATCTCGCGGTGCTGGCACTGGCAAAATCGCTGCGCGGCATCTTCGACGGTGCGCTGGTCACGCCGCGCCTGCATCACGCCGGCTAGAAAACGGGAAGGGCGGCCCGCGAATGCGGCCGCCCTTTTAAGCCCGCCATGCTCACCCTCTCCCTCATCGGTATCGGCTGCGGCGACCCTGCGCACCTGACACGCAAGGCGGTCGGCGCGATCAACGCCGCCGATCTCATCCTCATTCCGCGCAAGGGCGATGAAAAATCCGAGCTTGCGGATTTGCGGCGCGCGATTTGCGCCGACGTGCTCACCAACCGTAGGACGCAGGTGGTGGAGTTCGATCTGCCGGTACGCGATAGCGCGCGGGAGGATTACCGCGGCGGCGTCGATCATTGGCATGAGGCGGTCGCGCAGGCATGGTCGCGCGAGATCGACCGTCATCTGGGCGGAGAGGGACGCGTTGCGCTTCTGATCTGGGGCGATCCCTCGCTCTACGATTCGAGCCTGCGCATCGCGCGCCGTCTCGATCCGCTGCCTGACATCGAGGTGGTGCCGGGCATCACGGCGATTCAGGCGCTGTGCGCCGCGCATGCACTGCCGCTCAACGAGATCGGTGCTCCGTTTCTGGTCACCACGGGGCGGCGTTTGCGCGAAGGCGGCTGGCCGGCGGGCGTCGATACCGTGGTGGTCATGCTCGACGGCGGCACCGCGTTCCAGACGCTCGAGCCTGAGGGCCTTCATATCTGGTGGGGCGCCTATCTCGGCATGCCAGGCCAGATCATTTTGTCGGGCGCGCTCACGGAGGTGAGCGCAACCATCGTTGCCGCGCGACGGCAAGCGCGGGAGCGGCATGGCTGGATCATGGATAGCTACATTTTGAAGCGCGTGGGCTGAGGCGTTCGAATGCGAGACGATATGCTTCCTGGATGGGTTTACGAAAAATGCCCCGATGTCTCAGCGAGCCATCGAGAGTCCGCCCGCGCCCGTCAGGACCAGCTAACGAAGCCGCGCGGCGCGCTTGGCCGGATCGAGACGCTCGCGATCGATCTTGCCGCTCTGCAGCACACTGAGCGACCACGCGCCGCGCGCGTGCCGATTATCGTCTTTGCCGGCGATCATGGCATCGCAGCGCGGGGCGTCTCGGCCTATCCGCAAGAAGTCACGATTGCGATGATGGCCAACTTTGCCCGCGGTGGCGCGGCAATTTCGGTCCTGGCGCGCGAATTGGGCTCGCATCTGGAAGTCGTCGACGCCGGCACGCTGGCGGAAGTGCCGATGCCAGGCATTGTCACCGATAAGCCGCGGCGCGGCAGCCGCGACTTCAGCAGACAGACCGCGCTTGAGGCTGCGGACCTCGCCTTCGCCTTCGATTGCGGCAAGCGCGCGGTGGCGCGTGCGGTCAGCAGCGAGCCTGACATGCTCATTCTCGGCGAAATGGGCATCGGCAACACCACGAGCGCAGCGGCAATTGCCGCCGCGCTGCTGCGGACAAGCGCCGACATGATCGCTGGTAACGGCACCGGTGTCGATGCTGAGGGCCGCGCACGCAAGGCGCGCGCGATCGACGCAGCGATCGCGCTGCATGGCCTTGCACCGGGCAGCTCTCCCGAGCGCGTCCTGTGCGCGGTCGGTGGTCTAGAGATCGCCGCCATCGCCGGCGCCATCATCGCCGCCGCGCGACAGCGCATCCCGGTGCTGGTCGACGGCTTCATCGTCTCGGTCGCAGCACTTGCGGCGTCGCGGGTGAATCCATCCTGCCGACCCTATCTGATATTTTCGCACCGTTCGGCCGAGCAGGGGCATCGATTGGTGCTGGACGCGCTGGAAGCGCGCCCGCTCCTCGATCTCGATTTGCGGCTTGGCGAGGGCTCAGGCGCCGCGCTAGCGTTGCCGATCCTGCGCCTCGCCTGTGCGCTGCATAACGGTATGGCGACCTTTGCCGAGGCTGCAGTCCCCGACCGCAAAGGCTGAGGTCGCGGGCCGCTCTCGTGAGATCAACAACGCGTGTTGTGCGGGGCACGCATCATCCGCTTTCTTGACAGCGGCCATATCAGTCGTTTCCTTTGTCGCCCGGAAGCGGGGGCGATCACGAGGATGCCGGACGAGCCTCTCACGGTGAGACGACGCGATCTGCTCTCGCTGATCGGAGCGATGGCCGGCAGCGCCGCGATGTATCACGCGATGACGGCGCTGGGGTTTGCCTCCGAATCCCGCTACCAGGGACCGATCAGGCTGCAAGGCGACCCCAAGGGCGCCTCCGTGCTCATTCTCGGCGCGGGACTTGCCGGGATGACCGCTGCGCTCGAGCTGCGCAAGGCCGGCTATAAGGTGCAGGTGCTGGAGTTCAATGATCGCGCCGGCGGTCGCAACTGGTCTTTGCGCGGCGGCGACAGCTTTGTCGAGCTCGGCGGCTTCAAGCAGACCTGTAAATTCGACGATGGTCTCTACCTCAATCCAGGGCCGTGGCGCATTCCCTATCACCACCGTGCGTTGCTCGATTACTGCAAACGCTTTAACGTGGCACTGGAGCCCTTCATCCAGCTCAATCACAACGCTTATCTTCATGCCTCGCGCGCGTTCGGCGGTGTGCCGCAGCGGATTCGCTGGGTGAAGGCCGATTTCCAGGGGCAGGTCTCGGAATTGCTGGCGAAGGTGACGAGCCAGGGCAAACTGGATGAAGTGGTCTCCAAGCAGGATCAGGACATTCTCCTGCAGGCGCTGCGCTCATGGGGCGCGCTCGACCGCGACTATCGCTACAGAGCGAGCCTGATCTCGTCCGAATATCGCGGGTATGCCGAGGCGCCCGGCGGCGGGCTTACGGCAATGCCGCTGCCGAGCGATCCCGTGGGCTTGTCGGACATCTTGAAGTCGCAGCTCTGGCGCTATCTGCACAATTTCGCCAACTACAATTTCCAGACCACCATGTTCCAGCCCGTCGGCGGGATGGATATGATCGGCAAGGCGTTCGTGAAGGAGGTCGGCGATCTCATCCGCTACAACGCCCGGGTGACGGAGATTCTTCAGGACGATCGCGGTGTCACCGTGACGTATGTTGATGCGAAAAACCCGAAGAGCCCGTTGCAAGCGCGTGCCGACTGGTGCGTGTGCACGATTCCCCTGTCGATCCTGAGTCAGCTCAAGGTCAATGCCGGCGCGGCGATGAAAGCAGCCATCGATGCGGTCCCCTATGCCGGCTCGGTGAAGATCGGGCTGCAGTTCAGGCGGCGTTTCTGGGAGGAGGACGATGCCATCTATGGCGGCATCAGCTACACCGACTTGCCGATCCGGCAAATCGGCTATCCCAATAGCGGCTATAACAGGACCGGGCCGGGCGTGCTCCTCGGCGCCTATCTGTTCGACGGAGCCAATACTTACGAATTCACCGCGATGCCGCCGGATGAGCGCGTGGCTCGCGCGGTCGAGTTCGGTGCGATGATCCACCCGCAATACAAATCCGAATTTGAGAACGGCATCGCGGTGGCCTGGCATCGCGTGCCCTTCACGCTGGGCTGCAGCGGCGACTGGTCGGATGATGCGCGCACACAGCACTACCGCAATCTGTGCGAGATCGACGGCCGCATTGTGCTTGCGGGCGAACACGCCTCTGCGCTGCCGGCGTGGCAGGAGGGAGCGATCCTGTCTTCGCTCGATGCCATCACCCGGTTGCACGAGCGGGTGGTGAAGACATGAGGCGTTCGAACGCAAAGGCGCTGCCGCACGCTGCGCTGGCGACGATCGCACTGCTGGTGCTGCTGCGTGGTCAGGGCACACGCGCCGAGGACGACGGGCCTGTTCTCAAGAGCCGTACATTCAGCTCGGGCTATCGCTTTGTCGAGATGAGCGGCGAGGAGTTGTATGTCAATGTTTGCCGCGGCTGCCACATGGGCGACGCGCTTGGCGCAACGGGAGCGGGCGCTTATCCGTCGCTCGCCTCCGACCGCAATCTTGAGGCCAGCGGCTATGCGGTGGATCTCGTCGTCAATGGTCGCCGCGGCATGCCGTCCTTTGCGGACATGATGAGCGACGACCAGATTGCGGCTGTCGTGAATTATCTGCGCACGCATTTCGGCAACAATTATCAGGATGCGGTCACGCCCGCGGACGTGCACGGCGCGCGGCGGTAGCGGCAACTCGGCGCAACCTGGAGCGACAAACTCGCCTTCGACCCTATTTCGCGGGCGGCAGCTTCACTGGAATGTACCGCACGGCGGGGTTCACGACCACGAATCTGTCGTTGGCGTGGCTTCGGAGGGTTTCCAGCACCAGGAAAAACTTCTCGGCAAGCATCGTAATAACCTCACCGCAATTGATCGATTTGAAATGGATGGATTCGATCACTTGCGCGGAGTCACCGCAATCGGATTCGCGCGGCAGAGTTAGCGCTTGGTAATCGCACGGGCCCCAGCCGGCCGCGGTTGACCCCGAGGAAACCATTGCCTGGCCTGTTCGATCGCGAGGTCGGCGCGGGCGCGGCTCACCGGTGGCGCCTTCGTGCGGATGCGAAATCGTCGCCGGCTCCTGCGAAAACCTGTCTTGCTAAAGCCGGCTCAGTAGGTCTGAATGCGACAAGCAAATCCAAACGCCGGAGAGCGGAATGTATCGATCAGGCCATAAGAAGCTCGCGTTTGTCTGGACCGCTCTCCTTTCACTCTGCTTTGGCGGGGCCGCCTATGCGGACCAACTGAACCCGCAGCAGCAATTCGCCCGCGAGGTCTACAAGGAGCTGGTTGAGATCGACACCACGACCGCGACCGGCGATACCGCGAAGGCGGCCGATGCGATGGCGGCTCGGCTCAGGGCGGCGGGTTTTCCGGATGAGGACGTGCATGTGTTCTATCCGGCGCCGCACAAGGGCAATCTGGTGGCGCGGCTGCGCGGCACCGGCAAGCGCAAGCCGATCCTGCTCCTCGCTCATATCGACGTCGTGCCGGCGCTGCGCGAAGACTGGTCGGTGGACCCATTCACACTCACCGAAAAAGATGGTTATTTTTACGCTCGCGGCAGCAGCGACGACAAATACATGGCGGCGGCCTTCGTCACCAATCTGATCCGCTACAGGCAGGAGGGATTCAAGCCCGATCGCGACATCATCGTCGCGCTTGAGACGGACGAGGAGATCCTCGATAGCAATGCACTTGGCATCCAATGGCTGCTCAAGAATCATCGCGACCTCATCGATGCGGAATTCGCGCTGAATGAAGGTGGCGGCGTCGGCCTCAGGGACGGCAAGGCGATCCGGAACGCGGTGCAGACCAGCGAGAAGGTCTCCGTCAGCTATCAGCTCGAGGTCCGGGACCGCGGCGGCCACTCTTCAGTGCCGCGTAAGGACAATGCGATCTATCGGCTTGCCGAGGGATTGGTGCGGCTGTCGAAGTTCTCGTTTCCGCTTAGATTCAATGAGACCACGCGCGCTTATTTCAAGGGGCTCGCGCAGATCGAAGGCGGGCAGACCGCCGCCGACATGCGGGCGCTGCTGGCGGATCAGCCGGATCCCGAGGCGGTCGGGCGGCTCTCGGCCAATCCTGCCTATAACGCCCAGCTTCGCACCACTTGCGTCGCGACCATGCTGCAAGGCGGTCACGCGGTCAACGCGCTGCCGCAGCTTGCCACTGCCAAGGTCAATTGCCGCATCATGCCGGGCGAAGCGGTAGAGGAGGTCAAGACAACGTTGGAGCGCGTGCTTGCGGACGACCAGATCACCGTCGCCCAGACCGATAAGGCCGTGCTCAGCGCCTCGTCACCAATGAACGAGGACATCATGGGCGCGATCGCCAGGCTCTCGGGCGAGTTTTGGCCCGGCGCGATGGTCCTGCCGGTGATGAGCACGGGCGCCACGGACGGTAGCTACTTACGCAACGCCGGTATCCCCACTTATGGCCATTCCGGCATGGCGAACGACATTAACGACGTCAGGGCTCACGGTCGGGACGAGCGGGTTCCCGTCAAATCCTTCTACGAGGGTGAGGAATATCTTTATCGCCTCGTCAAAATGTTGTCGGGTGGCGTGTCTTAAATCGCCCGTGCGGCGGGAACTCTTTCGTGGCCAGGTCGAAAGGCCGGACAGAGGTTGGCGGCGATGCGGCTCAATCTGAAGAAAATCGCGGCGATGCTGCTGCTCGTGGCCTTGCCTTCGGGCGCCCCGATGGCCGAGGAAGTCCCCGCCGCCGCTGTAGCCGACAACGAGATCCGCATCGGCAATGTCATGCCCTATACCGGGCCGCTCGCGGCGTTCGGCAGCATCGGCCGCGCGGAAGCCGCCTATTTCGACATGGTCAACGAGCACGGCGGGATCAACGGCCGCACGGTGCGCTTCATTTCCTATGACGACAGCGCAGATCCGGTGACGACGCGGGAACAGACCCGCAAGCTGGTGGAGACCGACAAGGTGTGGCTGATGTTCGGCTCGTTCGGCACGCCGCAAAACCTCGCTGTCCGCCCCTATCTCAACGAGCGCAAGATTCCGCAGCTCTTTATCGCCTCGGGTGACGAGGAATGGAGCCGGCCAAAATCCTTCCCCTGGACCATGGGTTTTCCGCCGACCTTCCGCGCCGAGGGGCGCATCTATGCCAACTACATCCAGGCCTCCTATGCGGAGCGCAGGATTGCCGTGCTCTGGCAAAACGACCAGTTCGGCCGCGATATGTTTCGCGGGCTGCAGGAGGGGCTGGGCGATACCGCGCGCATGATCGTCTCCGATATCGCCGTCGACGGTTCGGAGAAATCGGTCGATGCGCAGATCGACGTGCTGCAGAGCTCGGGCGCGGAAATCGTGCTGCTGGATGTGGCGCCCCCCATCGCCGCGCTGGCGATCCGACGCATGAACGACATCGGCTGGCATCCCGTTCTGCTGCTCGACAACGCGTCCGCCTCGATCGCCAACGCGCTGAGGCCTGGAGGGCTTGAGAATTCGATCGGCGTGATCTCGACGGCTTTCCTGAAAGACGCCAGCGATCCCGCCTGGAAGGACGATGCGGGCATGAAGGCCTGGTCGGCCTTCATGGACAAATATTATCCGGATGGCGACAAGGCCGACAGCAACGCCGTGTTCGGCTATGCGGCGGCCGAGACCATGGCGCAGGTCTTGCGACAATGCGGCGACGATCTTTCGCGCGAGAACATCATGCACCAGGCGGCTTCGCTCAATCACTTTCAAAGCTCGGTGGTGCTGCCGGGCATCGCCATCAACACCGGGCCAAGCGATTACCGTCCGATCGAACAGATGCGGTTGGTGCAATTCGACGGCTACACTTGGCAGCCGATCGGCGAGGTGATCGAGAGCGCCTTCGTGGGGACCACGGGTCAGGATCGACCGAATTGACCGTCGCGCGCATTCCGGTGGGCGATGCATGCAATCGAGGGCTGCAATGACAGTGCGCGGAAACCATGGCGGAAAATCCGCCGCTGGAAATGGGCGTTTACGTCCCTAGATAGGGCATAGTTTCTAATGCCCGCATTTTGACGTATTTCAGGAGGCCAGGATGGTCCTGAAAGCTATTGTCCCGGTTCTCGTCGGCACCACGCTGCTGCTCGGCGGCAGCGCCGCCTGGGCGGCCGATTATCGGCCCGACGAGTTCCTGAACCTCGATCTGTCCAAGGCTGTGCTGTCACCGAAGCGGCTTGGGCCGCCAGGCGAGTTTGCGCAGGTCCCGGTCGAGGCCAAGAGCGAGCCCTCCGGTATCGTGTCGCGAAACGCGCAGCCGAAGAAAGTGGCGGTCGAGCGCGTCAAGAGCGCGCCCGTTCGCGCCGAGCTGAAGTCGCCTGCGCATCGCGCGAGCCGGGTTGCCCAGGCGCGTAGCAAGCCGCGCGGCGCGGGTCGCGTTCACCTCGCCCATCGGCATGGCAATCCGTTGAATGCGCAAGCCATGGATACGCGCATCCAGAAATGGCCTTGCAACCCTGACAACGGCGGCATCTGCGCCTGGCGCTGATGGGGCGGCAACGGCCCGGGCAGGCGTAACTTGCAGCGAGCTCTCAAGTAAACCCGTCATCCCGAGGAGGCCGCGAATCGCGGCCGTCTCGAAGGATGAGCGGCCCGCTCTCGCAGCGGGGCGTACATCCTTCGAGGCTCGCTTTCGCGAGCGCCTTAGGATGACGATCGACTGGCGTGCCTCGAGGCGAGATGGAGAGGTCGCGACATCTTGTAGCCGGCAGCCTTGATCCGCCGCGTGCCTTGCAGGCAGACTGCTTGCGGCGGTTCCGCCATTTCGATGCTTTCAGCCAATATTCGTTTGCCCGTCGGCGGCGGCTTGCGCCCCGCCGGTATCGCTTCAGGAGTTAACATGGACCATCTGCAAACCCAGGGCATCAGCCTGCCGCGGCTCGGGCTCGGCACGTACCGCATGCAGGGCGATGTCTGCCGCGCCGCGGTCGAGAGCGCGCTCGCACTCGGCTATCGCCATATCGACACCGCCGAGATGTACGCCAACGAGGATGCAATCGGGCCCGCTATTGCGGCCGCCGGCATCGCCCGCAACGAGCTGCACGTCACCACCAAGGTCTGGCACGAGAATCTCGCGCCGGATGCGATCCGCAGGGCGTTCGATGCCAGCTTGAAGAAGCTCAGGCTCGACTTCGTCGATCTCTATCTCGTGCACTGGCCGTCGCGCAGCATGAACCTGCCGGCCGTGTTCGAGACGCTGATGAAGCTGAAAGAGGAAGGGCGCACCCGCGCGATCGGCGTCGCCAATTTCACCCTCGCGCTGCTCAAGACCACAATCGAGGACATCGAGGCGCCAATCGCGTGCAACCAGATCGAGTATCACGTGATGCTCGACCAATCGAAGGTCAAGAACTATCTCGATGCCAAAGGCATTCCGATGGTGGCCTATTGTCCGCTGGCGCAGGGCCGCGCCGCAAGCGACGAGACGGTGATGAAGATCGGCAGGAAGCACAATGCGACCGCCGCGCAAGTGGCGCTGAAATGGTTGCTCGACCAGAAAGGCGTCGCCGCGATCCCGAAGGCTTCGCGCAGCGAAAGCCAGAAGGCCAATCTCGATGCGCTGAAGCTGACCCTGGACGACGAGGATCGCAAGGCGATCGCGGCCTTGCCCAAGGACAAGCGTCTTGTGAGTCCCGGCTTCGCGCCGGCCTGGGATTGACCGCCAAGAGCCGCCATTGCGAGCCAACGGGTCGGCGCGAAGCGTCGCCCGATGACAGGCTCCGCGAAGCAATCCAGCCTGACTGCGCGGAAGCAATCTGGATTCGTTCGTCCGCTTCGCTGCTCGCAATGATGGGAAAAAGCAAAAAGAATGGCCCCTTGCGGGGCCATTCTCGTGTCGTGCCTCACCTCAGTAACTGTCGTAGTGGCGCTTGATCACGACCGTCCGGCCGGGGCGGTGATGGTACCAACCCTCGTGCAAGCCGTAGTCGCGATGCATGCGGTATTCAGCGCGTGCGTCGAACGGATGATGGTGCCTCTTGATCACCACCGTGTCCGCGCTCGCAACCGTCGGCAGAGCAACCGCCAGCGCGCCGAAGGCAAGAGCGGCGAGTCCAATCTTCCTCATACTGTCCTCCTCCGATTGAACGCAGTTTAAAACTTCGCCTGCGGCCGAACGTTCCGACGAAACCGCAAGAGAATTCTGAACAACCGTTCAGCTTCGCGCGCCGGACACGCGTCGGCTCGATCCGCGCAGCTTGTCGCTTGCTCGAAGCAGACGCGCGTGCTTCGGCGACTGCGCTAATCAACGATCGCCTGATACACCAGCGCGTTGATCTTCTGCCGGTAGTACCAGCGGATCGGCCCTGGCGCGGCCGAGAGATAGACCACGACGAGTTCTTCCTTGGGGTCGACCCACCAATCCGTGCCGCTTGCACCCGGCCAGGAGAACTGCCCGACCGATCCCATCATCTTGACGACACCCGGCGTGGTGCGTACGGCGAGCCCGAGCCCGAAGCCGTAATCGGAGCGGGTGGGATCTGCATTGCCGATCAGGTTTTTGATGTTGGGCCCGAGTTGGTCCGACAGCATATAGGCGACCGTCTTCGGCCCGAGCAGGCGTGCCTCGCCAAAGCGTCCGCCGTTCATCAGCATGGTCGCGAAGCGCAAATAGTCCGATGCCGTTGATGCCGCGCAGCCGCCGCCGCATTCGAATTTGAGCGGCTCGGTCAACTCCGGACTGCGCGCCTGCGGCTTGCCGGTGTCGGGGTCGGCCGGCAGCGGCTTCGCATAGCGCGCGGCCTTTTCAGGCGAGATCGCAAAGCCCGTGTCGGTCATCCCCAAGGGCGCGAACAGATTGGCCTGCAGGTACTGTCCGAGCGATTGTCCGGTGATCTTCTCGATCGTGAGCCCGAGCACGTCCAGACCAAAGCCGTAATCCCAAACGGAGGCCGGCTGATACAAAAGCGGCAGCGACGCGAGCTTGTCCATGAAGGCGGCGCCGTCGTACTCGCGCGCGGCATCCGCGCTGCCCGCCGGATACATCTTGTGCACGAGCGTCGTGCCGCGCCCGCCATAGATCAGGCCGGATGTATGGCGCATCAGGTCCTGGATCAGGATCGGGCGAATGGTTGGTACCGTGTCGGCAGTCGGCTCGCCATAGCCGTCGCGCTTGGCCACCCGCATCTCGGCAAATTTCGGAAAGTATTTCGACAGGGGATCGCCGATCAGGAGCTTACCCTGCTCATAGAGCAGCAGCGCGCCCACCGTCGTCATGGGCTTGGTCATGGAGGCGATGTTGAAGATGGTGTCGGTGGTCATCGCCGCATTGGCCGCCTTGTCGCGATAGCCATAGGCGTCGAACATCACGAGCTTGCCGTGCCGGGCGATCGCGATCACCGCGCCGGGAATTCGACCGGCATCGACATCCGCCTGGATCGCCGCCCCGATCCGCCCCAGCCTCTCAGCGGAGAAGCCGACGTTTTCGGGCCTCGCGCGGGGCAGGGGGTCTCCAGCAAATGCCGATGTGCAAGCAAACAAGCAGAGTGCTGCGACGAGCGTTCGCATCGGTCCCATATGCGTTTCCCTTTTTCGGCCTTGTCGGCGCGTGTTTATTCGGCAGTGAAGACTATCGACGCGCATTGCATCGGGCCAGATGCGTTTTGGGTTGGGCGGCCATGTCTTCGAGGATGCACTCAGCCGCGTTTTCGCGGAGGCGTCGGCTTCTCATCCTGGGCGGAACGTCTGCGTTCAATCGCGCCTGGGTCCGGCAGCACGGCAGGCCGCGCCGAGGCAATTGATCTGTGTCAATGCGATGCTGCGGCCGCTTGGCGACGATGGCAAAACCATTGGGATCCGAAACGTGGCAAACATGGAAATGCTATCGCCCGCGCCGGCGCTTGCCGGTCCAACCGTTCGAGCAACGCTCGACGGCCGTCCGTTGTCGTGCGCCGAAAGCGACTTTCTCAAGCAGATGGGCGATCGGTTGCGCGTCATGCGGCTCTGCCGCAGGCTGTCGCGGCGCGAGCTGTCGCGCAGATCTCAGATCTCCGAGCGCTACATCGCCCGTATCGAGGCCGGCACAGGCAATGTTTCGATCGTGCTGTTGCTTCGTCTGGCCCAAGCTCTGGCCGGCGAGCAGATGCCCGACGCCGAACGGATGGCCACGACAGGAGATCGCCTTTGGGAGAGCTTGTTCTAGCCGCGAGGGCGGCATGGCCGACACGCGCCTTACCTCTTACCGCAAGCGCGGGGAGAAGCGAAGTTTGCGCGTTCAGGGCCGGACCGCGAGCCCTGGTATTTCCGCAGGCATGGCACAAAGCCGATGCGCGCCAGCCTGCGTCAGCTCATCTCGCGTGCCAAAACCATAGAGCACGCCCAGCGCGCGCATGCGGTTATTGCGCGCGCCCACGATGTCATAGCTCCGGTCACCGACCATCAGCGCGTCCGCCGGATCGATACGCGTGGTCTCGAGCGCGTATTTCAACAGCTCGGTCTTGTCGGTTCGCCTGCCGTCCAATTCCGAGCCGAACACGTGCTCGAAATACGCACCCAGCTTGAAATGCTCGATGATGCGCGTCGCATAGACGCGGGCCTTGCTGGTGGCGACGAAGAGCCGGCGGGAGCCGTCGGCAAGCACAGCCAGCGTCTCCTCGATGCCGGCATAGACGGCGTTCTCGTACAGCCCGATGTCGCTGAAGCGCTCGCGATACAGCAGCAATGCGCGATCCGCGAGATGGGGCTCGCCGAGCAGTCGCAGCAAGCTCGCGTGCAGGGGCGGCCCGATGCACCAGGTAAGGTCATCTTCGCTGGGCGCCTCGCGGCCGAGTTTTTCGAGCGCATATCGGATCGAGCGCGTGATGCCGATTTTGGGATCGGTCAGCGTTCCGTCGAGGTCGAAGAAAATCGTGTTCATATGGATTGTGCTAGTCGGCCGGGCGCGGCCTGTCTAGCCACCTCTCGCACGAACCTCCATCTGGCGGCGATGGCAGGCTCCCTGTCTCTCCGCGCCGGAGAGAGGGAGCACCGAATGCAGCTCTCTCTAGCCCCGCGCCTTCTCCACATTGGCGATCCGGACCGGCACGCCGAATTCGCGCCGGCAGACATCGGCGAGCAGCGCGACGCCTTCGCGGATCTGCTGATGCGAGGGACTGGCGAAGCACAGCCGCAGGCGGCTCTTGGAATATCCGCCGTCGGTCGACCATTCCGGCCCCGGGTTGATCGAGACGCCGGCGGCGAGCGCCGATTGATAGAGCTTTGGCGTGTCGACATTGTCGGGGAGCTTGACCCAGAGAAAGATCCCGCCCTTCGGCTCCTCGAACTCGGCGGCGGTGCCAAACTGCTCGTTCAGCGCCTCCATGAGCGTGTCGAGTTTCTTGCGTAGCGCGCGGCGGAGCTCGGGAACATGCGAGACGAAATGCGGTACGCAATATTCAGCGAGCACCATCTGTTCCAGCGCACCGGAGCCGGCATCGGTCTTCAGCGCCAGCATGCGCGACATGATCTCCCAGGGCGCCACCACGAATCCGACCCGCAGCGCCGGCGCGATCGATTTTGAGAACGAGCCGATATGGATCACCCCGCCATTCCTGGCCATCGCATGGATCGCAGGCGGCCGCTTGCCGTCCCAGATCAGGTCCGCATAGCAGTCGTCCTCGAAAATCGGGACGCCGTAAGCCTCCGAGAGCCGCAGCAGCTCGGCACGGCGCGACGCCGGCATGATGCTGCCGGTCGGGTTTTGCACGGTCGGAATGGTGTAGATATATTTGGGCCGGATGCTGCGGGCCTTGAGATCGGCGAGGGCCGAGGCGAGCGCATCCATGCGCATGCCGTCCTGGTCGAGCGGGATACCAACCACATTGACGCCGAGCCGCGTCAACCGGTTCAGCGATCCCTGATAGGTCTCCTGCTCGACGATGACGGTGTCGCCGCGTGCCAGCAATGTGTGGTTGACGAGGTCGAGTGCTTGCAGCGACCCGGAGACGATCAGGATGTCGTCCGGGCTGGCCGCGATGCCCGCATCGCGCTGCAATTTCGCGGTGAGAAATTCACGCAGGGGCCGATAGCCCTGCGGACCGTGGGCGAGATTGTAGGTGGCGAGCCCTTTGCCTTCGCGGCGGAGCACCGCATCGACCGCCGCGATCAAGCCATCGACCGGCACCTGGTCGGGGTCGTTGTTGCCGCCCACAAAGCTGTATTTAGCAAGGCCCGTCCATTTCGCCGCAGGCTGCGGCAAGCCTGCCGGGAAGAGCGGAGCAAAATCGAATGCGGCCGGGGTCATGGACGGGCGTCTCCCTGTTTTTGGTTGCGCCGACCTTGGCGATGGAGAAGCGGGCTCGTCAATGGTTTTTCCGGAATGCGGCGCATCCCTGAGCTGCAAACGATCCTTGAAAGCCGCCTGGAAGCGAGGTTCTGCCCTGCATCATAATGCTGGCATAGGGTTCCCATTCCGGCTAATGCTCGCTCGAGAGACATGAGATTTTAGAGAGATGGCCGATACGATTCAGGAAGTTCTGGAAGCTTTTGCCAACGGCGAACTCGTCGTCGTCACCGACGATGATGACCGCGAGGGCGAGGGCGATCTGATCGTCGCTGCCTCGTTGTGCACGCCGGAAAAGATGGCCTTCATCATTCGCCACACGTCAGGGATCGTCTGCGCGCCGATCACCCAGGAGGATGCACGCCGGCTGCGGCTCGATCCGATGGTCGCGCACAACGACTCGGCGCACACGACGGCATTTACGGTGTCGATCGACTATAAGCCCGATGGCGGCACCGGAATTTCGGCGGAGGAACGCGCCTCCTGCTGTCGGGCGCTCGCCAACCCGAATGTCGGCGCCGACGATTTTGCGCGGCCGGGACATGTGTTCCCGCTGATCGCCCGCGAGGGCGGGGTGCTCCTGCGTTCCGGCCACACCGAGGCCGCGGTCGACCTCTGCAAGCTGTCCGGCCTGCCGCCGGTCGGCGTCATCAGCGAACTGATGAACGACGACGGTACGGTGATGAAGGGCGAGCAGGTCGCCCGCTTCGCCGCCGCCAACAAGCTGAAGCATGTCACCATCGCCGACCTCATCGCTTATCGCCAGGCCCGCGAGAAGCTGATCGAGCGGGTCTCGACCTTTACGATGGAAAGCCCGATCGGTCCGTTGCAGGGCTATGCCTATCGCTCGCCGTTCGATGAGATCACCCATGCCGCTTTCGTCTATAACGGGATCGGCGATGGCCGACGAGTGCTGACCCGGCTGCACAAGCCGAACATCGTCAAGGACCTGTTCACTGGATCGGAGCGCATGCAGGTGGTTCTGCAGCATTTCAAACGCGCCGGACGCGGTGTCCTGGTCTACTTGCGCGACGGCGCGGCCGGCGTTCCCGTCGAGCCTGTCGGCGAAACCAAAACCGCGGAAGCCGATCGTCACAGGCAGTGGCGCGAGGTCGGCGTCGGCGCGCAGATCCTGCGTGATCTCGGCGTCACCTCCATCATCAATCTCACCTCGTCGGTGCATGACTACAAGGGATTGTCCGGCTTCGGCATCGAGATCGTCGCCAACGAGCGGTTGGACATTTAGCTCCCACCATTGGCCGTCATTCCGGGGCGATGCGCAGCATCGAACCCAGAATCTCGAAGTTGTGGCGCGAGAGTCCGGGTTCGTCGCTAGCGCCGACGCCCCGGAATGACGGGATGTTCCGGATGCAATTGCGCTTGGCGCGATGGCGTTCTAATTTGTAGGCCAATTCCGTTAAGTCTGATGCGAAAGGATTTCTCATGAGCGTGCGCCCTCAGGCCAAGGACAAGCCGTCCGCGGCATCTTTCAAGTGGGACGATCCGTTCCTGCTTGACGAGCAGCTCACAGAAGACGAGCGCATGATCCGCGACACTGCGCGCGCCTATGCGCAGGAGAAGTTGCTGCCGCGCGTCATCAAGGCCTACCTGGAGGAAAAGACCGATCGCGAGATCTTCAACGAGATGGGCGAGCTCGGCCTGATCGGCGTTACGCTGCCGGAGGAATATGGCTGCGCCAATGCGAGCTATGTGGCCTATGGCCTGGTGGCGCGCGAAATCGAACGTGTCGATAGCGGCTATCGCTCGATGAACTCGGTGCAGTCCTCGCTGGTGATGTATCCGATCTACGCCTATGGCGATGAGACCCAGCGCAAGAAATACCTGCCCAAGCTCGCGACCGGCGAATGGGTCGGCTGCTTCGGCCTCACGGAGCCCGATGCCGGTTCCGACCCCGGCGGCATGAAAACCCGTGCCGAGAAGGTGTCGGACGGCTACCGCCTGACTGGCACGAAGATGTGGATCTCCAATGCCCCGATCGCTGACGTCTTCGTGGTCTGGGCCAAGTCGGCCGAGCACAACAACCAGATCCGCGGCTTCATTCTCGAGAAGGGCATGAAAGGCCTGTCGGCGCCGAAAATCGGCGGCAAGCTGTCGCTGCGCGCCTCCATCACCGGCGAGGTGGTGATGGAGGGTGTGGTGGTGCCGGAAAGCGCGTTGTTGCCGAACGTGTCGGGGCTGAAGGGTCCGTTCGGCTGCCTCAACCGCGCCCGCTACGGTATTTCCTGGGGCGCCATGGGTGCCGCGGAAGACTGCATGCACCGGGCGCGGCAATACACGCTGGACCGCAAGCAGTTTAACCGTCCGCTGGCGGCGACGCAGCTCGTCCAGAAGAAGCTGGCGGATATGGAGACGGAGATCGCGCTCGGCCTGCAGGGCTCTTTGCGCGTCGGCCGTCTCATGGACGAGGGCAAGATGGCGCCGGAGATGATCTCCATCGTCAAGCGCAACAATTGCGGCAAGGCGCTCGACATCGCGCGGACCTGCCGCGACATGCATGGCGGCAACGGCATCCAGATCGAATATCACGTGATGCGCCATGTTGCGAACCTGGAAACCGTCAATACCTACGAAGGCACCCACGACGTGCACGCGCTGATCCTCGGCCGCGCGATCACCGGGATCCAGGCGTTTTCGTGAGGTGACGAGGGCGGGGCCGCGTCCTTGCATTCCGCTGTCGTCGTCCGCCAGCGGGTCTCGCCTTCGGCGAGCCCGATGACAGGCTCCAACTGACGATCCGGTTCCAGAGGCGGTCCAGAAGAGCGGTGTTTACTGGATATCCCGCCTTCTCGGGGTATGACGAGCGAGGGTGGGGCGCCCTCGTGCCCATTGCGTAAGACAGGCATCTCCGATGGCCGATAACGACGACATCCCCTTCAACCGCAACTTCCCCTTAAAACCCGGCGTGGTCGAGGAAGTGCGGCCGGGCGTGCGGCGCGTGCTGTGCGACAATCCGAGCCCGTTCACCTTCACCGGCACGGTCAGCTACATTATCGGGAAAGGCAAGGTCGCGATCCTCGATCCCGGTCCGGACAATGAGGCGCATGCGAAGGCGCTGCTCGATGCCCTGCGCGGCGAGACCGTGACGCATATCGTCGTCACCCACACCCATCGCGATCATTCCCCGAACACCGGCCGCATCAAGCAGGCGACCGGCGCCACCGTGTATGCCGAAGGCCCGCATCGCGCCTCGCGCCCGCGCTATGAGAGCGAGAAGCACAACCCGGAATCCGGCGCCGACCGCGAATTTGCGCCGGACGTTGCGCTCGCCCATGGCGACGTCATCGAAGGAGCGGGGTGGCGGCTCGAGGCGGTGGCCACACCCGGCCACACCGCCAATCACATGGCTTTCGCATGGCCGGAGCAGAAGGTCAATTTTGTCGGCGACCATGTGATGGGCTGGTCGACCTCGATCGTCGCGCCGCCGGATGGATCGATGGTCGATTACATGGCCTCCTTGGAGCGGCTCGCGAGCCGCAACGAGGATCTTTATTTCTCCGGCCATGGTCCGGAAATTCCGGAAGGGCCGCGCTATGTGCGCTTCCTCATCCGCCACCGCAAGGCGCGCGAGGCCTCGATCCTGCATCGCCTCGGCAAGGGCGAGGCGGACATTCCGACCCTGGTGCGCGCAATCTATATCGGCATCGATCCCCGCCTCACCACCGCCGCCGGCTATTCGGTGCTGGCGCATCTGGAAGACCTCGTCGCGCGCGGCGTGGTCGCAACCGAAGGCGATCCGGTGATCGGCGGGACATATCGGCTCGCCTCATGATCCGCCATTCCCGGCGCGTCAGCGCGAAAGGCGCACTCTCTCAACGTCGTCATTGCGAGGAGCGAAGCGGACGAAGCAATCCAGACTGCATCCGCGGAGAAAGTCTGGAGTGCTTCGCCGCGCCGCCAATGACGACGTTGAGAGAAAGCGGGTCCACGGCTTCGCCGCGCCCCGGAATGACGACTTGTCACGACGTCATTTTTTCACCGTTCTTGCCGGTGCCTTCGGCTGCGGTGGTGGCGGCGGCTTCTTGGCCGGTTTCTGGCTGTCCGCTTCCGCCGCGGCATTGAGATCATCGATGAATTTGGAGATGCGCGCGGCATTGCTGCCGAGGTCGCTCTGGAAATAGCGCGATGAGGAGCGGATATCGACGCGAGAGTCCTCGCCGTCCGGCTGCACCCGGATCGAGACGTCCTCGCGAAAACCCATGATCGGCGTGCGTGCCACCGCCTCGATACGGCCGATGCCGCGCGGCGGCTGCGGCGGACGTTCGTCGATGATCAACCATTTGCGTTTGTTGGCGAGCCGCAGCGCGAGCGCATAGGCGCGATCGACCGGAATCTCCAGGCTCACCGGCTCGATATCGGGATAGGCCTTGCGCTGCTGCTCGGCGGAATAGAGCCCCGCATAGGCGGCGGGATTGGTGTCCTCACCGGTGCGCAGCCGGCTCAACGCCTCGAAACGCGGCGGATCAATCGGGTCTGTCGTGATGTCGTGGATCGGCGGTAGCCTGCGATATTGGAACACGAGATAGGCGGGGTAGGCGAGCACCAGGGCGTCGATCAGGAACGCCAGTAAGATACGGCTCATGCCGCGGGTGCCGTTCTGCCAGATCGCGGCGAAACCGGCGAACCCGATCAGGATGGAAAGTCCCGCAAGGGCGAGCGCGCCGAAAAAGGTCGCGAGCGCCGGCTTCACCTCAAGAAAGCCGAAGCGGACGATGACGATCGAGACCAGCACCGCGACGATGGAGAACACCGCGAGGTTGCGCGCCCAGCTTGCTAGGCTGGAGATGGGCTCCGAGAGATAGGGAGCGGAGAACCTGCGGGCCATCGTCTAATCCACTGCGGATGGGCCACCCGTCCCGGTCACGCGGGCGGCTCAAGCGCTAGCTGCCTAGCGCACTTTTTGGTCCGCAGGGAAGGGGCTTCATAGGAGGTTTCGGCCGAAGTGGTGAGCAGAAAACCGCGCCCGGCTTTGCAGCGGGGCGCGGTTTTGCCTCAATGCGTCGTCACGAGCGGGCAGGCGGAATCGGACAACTTTCCGAACGCTTCCTCGCCCGACATGGTCTGGACCAGCTTGTAATAGTCCCAGGGATATTTGGACTCTTCCGGCTTCTTCACCTGCATGATGTACATCTCATGTTCCATCAAGCCGTCGGCGCGGATCTTGCCATTGCTGGTGAACATGTCGTCGATTTTCATCTTGTGCAACTCGGACATCACCTTGTCGGAATCGGTGGTGCCCGCGGCCTTCACTGCGTTCAGATAGGCCAGCGTGGCGGAGTAGTACGCCGCCTGGTTCATGGTCGGCTCGCGCTGGGTCTTCGCGAAATACCGCTTTGCGAAGGCGCGGGTCTTGTCGTTGAGGTCCCAATACCAGCCGGTGGTGAGATAAAGCCCCTTGGCGGTGCTCAAGCCCAGGCTGTGGATGTCGCTGATGAAGGCGAGCAGCGCCGCGGGCTTCATTGAGTTGGCGATGCCGAACTCATCGGCCGCCTTGATCGAGTTGGTGAAGTCGTTGCCGGCGTTGGCGAGCCCCAGCACCTGGGCGCCGGAGTTCTGCGCCTGCAAGAGATAGCTCGAGAAATCCGAGGTCGAGAGCGGTACGCGCACCGCGCCGACGACCTTGCCGCCACTGGCTTCGACCACCTTGGCGGCGGCTTCCTGTAGCTGTGTGCCGAACGCATAGTCGGCGGTGAGGAAGAACCAGGTCTTGCCGCCCTGATTCACCATGGTCTTCGCCGTACCGTTGGCGAGCGAGGTGGTGTCGTAGGCGTAGTGCACGGTGTAAGGCGTGCAGTCCTTGCCGGTCAGCGATGCGCCGGCCGCGCCGATTGCGATGAACGGTATCTTCTTTTCCTTCGCGGCGTTTGCCATGGCGAGGCTGACGCCGGTGTTCGAGCCGCCGAGGATCATGGTCACGCCGTCGCGGTCGGCCCACTCGCGGAATTTCTGTGCGCCCACGTCAGGCTTGTTCTGATGGTCGGTCTCCATGAACTCGATCTTGTTGCCGAGCACGGTGCCGCCGAAATCCTCAATCGCCATCTTGGCGGCCACGACGCCGCCGGGGCCGATCACGTCGGCATAGAGGCCGGACATGTCATCGATATCGCCGATCACCACCCTGTTTCCGGCCGCGTGCGCGCTCGTGGCAAGCGCCGCGAAAAACAGCCACGGCAAAGTCCGTCTCGCGATTGATCCTGTCATATGGGCGTTCCCTGGGCTTCTGGTTCTAAACTGGCGGGAAATTAGAAAGGCAGCCCCCTGCTTCCAATTCGCCTTTCGTCGCTGTTTCACGCCAAGCCGCCGCCAGCGTTAACCGATCTGGACTATCTGTCCGTCATGCCCCGCGAAAGCGGGTATCCAGTAATCTCTGTTGTTTGGCTCAAATTTCTGCCGCCTCTGGAATACTGGATCGTCCGGTCGAGCCGGACGATGACCGCGGAGTGGGTGGACCCAGCCCTCAATGACACGGCCTCCGCCCGCGAGGGCCGGAGGCCGCTTCATGCTGGATGTTTCGGGCGTCAGGCCGCGGCGTTCGGGAAGCTGTAGTTCCTGAACTGCTCGCGCAGCGCGGTCTTGAGGATCTTGCCGGTGGCGGTGTGGGGAATGCCGTCGACAAAGGCGACGTCGTCGGGCATCCACCATTTGGCGATCTTGCCTTCCATGAACTTCAAGATGTCCTCGCGCGTCGCCTTCTGACCCTGCTTCAACTGCACGATCAGAAGCGGCCGTTCGTCCCATTTGGGATGATGAACGCCGATCACAGCGGCTTCCGCGACCGCCGGATGGGCGACCGCGAGATTCTCCAGGTCAATGGAGGAAATCCACTCGCCGCCGGACTTGATCACGTCCTTGGAACGGTCAGTGATGCGCATGTAGCCGTGCGCGTCGATGGTCGCGACATCGCCGGTATCGAAATAGCCCTCCTCATCGAGGATGTTGGTGTCGACGCGATAATAGGCCTTCGAAACCGCCGGGCCGCTCACTTTCAGCCGGCCGAAGGTCTTGCCGTCCCAGGGCAATTTGTTGCCGCTATCGTCGGTGATCTTCATCTGCACGCCAAATGGCGGATAGCCCTGCAACTGCAGCACGTCGAGACGCTCTTCGCCGGTGGTTTTCGCAAACGGTGGCTTCAGCGTGGCCAGCGTGCCGAGCGGGCTCATCTCGGTCATGCCCCAGGCATGGCGCACCTGGACGCCCATCTCGACGAAAGCCTTGATCATCGAGCGCGGCATCGCCGAGCCGCCGCAGACCACCATCTTCAGATGCGGCAGCTTGAGGTTGTTGCTGCTCATGTAGTTCAGCAGCATCAGCCAAACGGTCGGCACGCCCGCGGTGTGGCTGACTTGCTCCGTGTCGAGAAGCTCGAAGACCGAGGCGCCGTCGAGCTTCGGGCCCGGCATGACCAGCTTGGTGCCCATCGAGGGCGCGGAAAAGGCGATGCCCCAGCTATTGGCATGGAACAAAGGTACGACGGGAAGCATGGTGTCCGAGGCGGACGTGCCGAGCGCGTCCTTGGAGTTGGCCATCAGCGCATGCAACACGTTGGACCGATGCGAATACAGAACGCCCTTGGGATCGCCCGTGGTGCCCGAGGTGTAGCACATCGCGGCGGCGGTGTTCTCGTCGAAGCTCTTCCAGGCGAAATCGCCGTCGCAACTTCCGATCCAGTCCTCGTAAGCAACCGCGTTCTTCAGCGATGTCTCCGGCATATGCGCCTCGTCGGTGAGCACCACATAGCGCTCGACACTCGCCATCTTGTCGGCGATCTTTTCCAGCATCGGCACGAAGGTGAGATCGGTCAGCACGATGCGATCTTGCGCGTGATTGATGATCCAGGCGATCTGGTCGGGAAACAGGCGCGGATTGACGGTGTGGCAGATCGCGCCCATGCCCATGATGCCGTACCAGCATTCGAGATGCCGCCAGGTGTTCCAGGCGATTGTGGCGATGCGGTCGCCGAACCTGATGCCGTCGCGCGTGAGCGCCTGCGAGACCTTCAACGCACGATCGTGGATCTGTTTGTAGTTGGTGCGGTGGATGGGCCCTTCGACCGATCGTGTGACGACCTCTTGAGTGCCGTGAATTGTCGCCGCGTGTTCGATAATGCGATGGCACAGCAAGGGCCAGTCTTGCATCAAACCAAGCATTCGGACGTTCCTCCAGTGTTTCCCCTCTTGCCAAGGACTGCCACGAAACTTAGCGCGGGCCAAGAGGTGCGCAAATGGCGAAGGCGCGGCATAATGGTTACCGCTGCAATCGCGCTGGCGCTTGTCGGCAGCTTGGCCCAGCCGGCGCCAGCGTCTGCACGCAAGTCGGCCCATACGATCTGGGGCGAGCTGTTCGGAGCTCCGCCAAAGCCGCGCCGCCTCGCCCATGCGGTGAAGGTGCCGTTGCCAAAGCCACGTCCGCCCGATGCGCCGAAGGCGGAAGCGGCGACCGAGGCCAGGGGCGAGCCCGAAATACCGCCGGCGATCCGGCCGCCGGCCCCGCCACCGGCGGCTTCCTCTGAACACAAGCCGGCCGAGCAGGCGACGGCGCCGGCTGCTCCCGAACCCTCGGCGTGCCGGCAGGCGTTGACCGAGGACGTTGCGATTGCGCCATCACTTCCTCCGATCCATGACCCGGGCGGCTGCGGCGGCGACGATCTGGTGCGGCTGGAGGCGATCGTGCTGCCCGACAAGCACCGCGTGGCGGTGTCGCCGGCGGCGACGCTGCGCTGCCCCATGGCCGCCGCGATCGCCGACTGGGTCCGCGCCGACATCGCGCCGCTTGCGCAAGAGCTCGGCAGCCGGCTTGCCGAGCTCGACAATTTCGAGTCCTACGAGTGCCGCAACTTCAACGGCGTGAAGGGCGCGCATTTGTCCGAGCATGGACATGCCAACGCGCTCGACGTGCACGGCTTTAAGCTCGCCGACGGCCGCGAGATCGTGCTGACCGACCGTGACGAGCCGCGGTCGTTGCGCGAGGACATGCTGCATTCGGCCTGCACGCGCTTCACTACCGTGCTGGGGCCGGACTCGGACTGGCATCATGAGGACCACATCCATCTCGACCTGATGGAGCGCCACAACAACTACCGCATCTGCCAATGGGACGTGCTGGACCCGCTGCCGAAGGTCGCCCCGCTGCTGCCGTCCGAGCGCCCCGCAGAAGCGCCGCCGCGGCAGGTGGCGAACAAGGAGGAGCAGAACAAGGCAGAGGCGCCATCGAAGGAGCAGGCGCAGCAGCCGGAGAAGACAATTCCTGCGGCCGAAGCGGCAAAGCCGGATACGCAGCAGACTCGCAAGGTGGGCAAAGCGAGGCGCGCCCAAAGGCGACACGCCCAATAAAAAAGCGCCGGCTGTACCGGCGCTTTTTCACCCCAAGCTTGACGCCCCCCTCACTGGAACAGCGGGAAACTGCTGCTGCCACCTTGCAATGCGAGCGTCGAATTGTACGGGGAGTCGCCCTTGTGGGGCTCGAGCACCACCACGATGGTGCCGACCTTCACCCGATTATAGAGATCGATCGCGTCCTCGTTGGTCAGGCGGATGCAGCCCGACGAGATCGAGGCGCCGATATATTCCGGCTGGTTGGTGCCGTGGATGCGGAACAGCGTGTCCTTGCCGTTGGCATAGAGATACATCGCCCGCGAGCCCATCGGGTTGTCGGGGCCGGGTGCGACATAGGTCGGCACGCCCAGCCGCTCGATTTCGCCCTTGGTCGGGTGCCAGGCCGGCCATTCCGTCATCGCGCCGATCTTGGCGATGCCGGACCAGGCCATCGCTTCTTCGCCCACGGTGATGCCGTAGCGGATCGCCTTGCCGCCATCGAGCACGTAATAAAGGTAGTGGTTGTCGGAATCGACCACGATCGAGCCGGGCGCTTCCTTGCGGTGATATTCCACGATGGCGCGGCGGAACGGCTCCGGAACCGGTACGTTGGTATAGCGGATCTTCGACAGAAGCTCCTTGTCGTGCGGCTTGAAATTGGCGGTGTTGGTGGCCTCGTAGGTCGTGGCCTGCATGCAGCCCGACAACAACAGGCCGGCGGCCAATACGGCCAGTTTCACTTTCAGCGACGGCATGGTTCACTTCCGGATTCTGAAGGCACAAGCGTAGCTTGAACGCCAAGTTTGCGCCGCAAACGCCACGATTCAGTTAAGCCACAATACCGTCGAAGCGCGCCACAATTCCAGCTTTGAGAACGATTCGCCGCGATGCAGGAGCTCGGTTGTGGCTTTTTTGCCGCAATCACGGCGGCGTGAGGCTGATTTTTGGGCAACATGGGCCGGGTTTGCGCCGCTTTGCCGTCAGGCGACACCGAAGTTTCCACACCGGAGGCTTGTGCACAACAAGGTCCGCCATGGTTAACGCGGCCGTCACTTGGTGACTGGCATAATCCGTCCAAGTCCCGTAGGGCAGGTCACGTCGTCCCGGCGTCTCTGGAGTTCCTGATGTTTTCCGTGTTTGTCCCCTCCGAGTCCGCTCTGAAGAAGGCCACCATCACGGATTTTGCCGCGCTGCCGGATAACGCGGTGTGGATCGACCTGGTCAACCCGACCATGCCCGAGGACAAGGCGGTCGAGCGGCTCGCCGGGATCGCGGTGCCGACGCGGGAGGACATGCAGGAGATCGAGATCTCCAGCCGGCTCTATATCGAGAACGGCGCGCGCTACATGACGGCGACGTTGATGTGTCAGTCCGACACCGACATGCCGCGCACGACGGCGGTGACCTTCATCCTCGCCGGCCATCGCCTGGTCACGGTGCGCTATGACACGCCAAAGCCCTTTGCCGTGGTGGAATACAAGCTCGCGCGCTCCTGTTCCCCCGCGATCACCGGCGAGCAGGTGCTGATGGAATTGCTGGATGCCGTGATCGACCGCTGCGCCGACATTCTGGAGCGAGTCGGCGCCGACATCGACCAGGTCTCTCACGACATTTTCGAGCCCGACAGCGAGCGCCACGGCCACGCCAAGCAATATTCGCGCATCCTGATCGCGATCGGCCGCAAGGGAGACCTGACGTCCAAGGTGCGTGAAAGCCTCGTCTCGATCGGCCGCCTCGTCACCTTCCTGTCCGCGGTGGTCGAGGGCGTGAAATGGTCGAAGGACATGCGCGAGCAGCTCAAGACCATGCAGCGCGACGTCGGCTCGCTCACCGATCACGCCTCTTATCTTTCCAACAAAATCACCTTCGTGCTCGATGCCATGCTCGGCGTCGTCAATCTCGAGCAGAACAACATCATCAAGCTGTTCTCGGTGATGGCCGTGGTGTTGATGCCGCCGACGCTGATCGCCTCGATCTACGGCATGAACTTCAAGGATATGCCGGAGCTGCAATGGCATCTTGGCTACCCGCTCGCGATCGTCGCCATGGTCGCTGCCGCGGTCGTGCCGTACTACATCTTCAAATTGAAGAAGTGGCTGTAGCTCACCTCGAGCGGGGCGAGGTGAGCAAACGCAGAGCCCGCTGTTCCCTGTGCCCCAACCCCACCCGTAAAATTTGAGTGGTGTGCTGAAGATTTGAGCGAAACTTGTTGGTTAGGGTCCCTGCCAGCATGATCCGGAGCCGGAGGCTTGGTTGAAGCGGTGCGAGCAGCCGGTTTTCCCTTCAGCAAACGAAGGAGAAGCGTTTGCGCGGCGATCATGCGCGAACAGTTAAGGATGAGCGCTTGCCGCGATTGGCTGACGCGCTTGCGGCGTGAGGACCCCAATGGTTGAGAAACTCATAACACCGTCTCCGAACGTCGTTGACCTCGCGCGCTACCGCGGCCGCGCCGAAGATTGTCGCGCGCCTGCGCTCTCCCCGCGCGTCTGCCGCCATTGCGGCGCCGCGCTGAGCGAGGGCGAGCGCGAGGAAGAATGCTCCGGCGCGTTCGCCGTCGACGTCGCCGACCAACGCCTCCGCTGGCAGGCCGCGCAGATCTTGCGCAGCTTGAGTTGAGGACCGCGTGGTCGTTCCGAGCGCCGGCCAAACCAATCGGCACCCACCGTCCTGCCGCTTTGTCTCTCAGTAGATTTCCGGATTTCATCCTTAATCCTTTCTTCGCGCTGTCGGTCTAAACCGATTCAATCGTGCGCAAATGCATTTGTTTTTTGATTTTGCCAGACATCGCGCGGGCAACCGCGCTCTGGTTTTGAGGAAAAATTTCCAATGTCGAAGCTTTCGATTCGCTGGAAGATGATCGCGGTCATTGCGTTCCTGCTGATCATGTCGGGCGCCATGGGCGCGATGGCGGTCCACTACATGCAGGCCATCAACGGCCACACGGTGGAGATCAGCACGAACTGGCTGCCCAGCGTGCGTGTGGTCGGTCAACTCCGCGCGGACGTATTGAGCTACCGCTCCGCCTTGCGCGATCATCTGATGGGCGAGACCGCCGAGGAGAAGGCGCAGGCCGAGAAGAAACTGGCTGCGGCCCTCGAACGTGTGGCCAAGGATCGCAAATCCTACGAACCCATGATCACCTCGCCCGAGGAGCGTGCGCTGTATGACGACTGGTCGCGCGCGTGGGGCGACTATTTCAATGGCGCGCAGGAGGCGATCAAGCTTTCGCGCGACAGTGTGGGCCGCACCGCCGTGGAGGCCCGCGCTGTCCTGATCAGGAATCAGGCAAACGGCGCGCGGGCCGACGAGGCTCTGCAGAAGGACATCGATCTGAACGACCGCGGCGCGGCGAACGAGACCAAGGCCGCCGCCGACGGCTACAGCACGGCAATTGAGGTGATCATCGGTATCATCGTGCTCGCTTTGCTCGGCGGCCTCACCGCGGGGTTCTACCTGATCCGCGATGTGTCGCAGGGCATCGCCTCGATCATCAAGCCGATGCAGTCGCTCGGTGCCGGCGATCTTGCCGCCGAGGTCCCGCATCGCGGCGAGGTCACGGAAATGGGCGCCATGGCCGATGCGCTGCAGGTCTTCAAGGAGGCACTGATCGCGAAAAAAGCGGCTGACGAGGCCGCGGCGCGCGATGCCGAAGCCAAGATCGAGCGCGGCCGCCGCGTCGACGCCATCACCCGCAATTTTGAAACCATGATCGGCGAGATCGTGGAGACCGTGTCCTCCGCCTCGACCGAGCTCGAGGCTTCCGCCGGCACGCTCACGGCCACGGCCGGCCGTGCGCAGGAGCTCACCACGACGGTGGCGGCCGCGTCCGAGGAAGCGTCCACCAATGTGCAGTCGGTGGCCTCAGCGACGGAGGAATTGTCTTCATCGGTGACCGAGATCAGCCGCCAGGTGCAGGAATCGGCGCGCATGGCGGGCGAGGCCGTCGACCAGGCGCGGCGCACCAATGAGCGCGTCGCCAGCTCTCCAAGGCCGCTTCCCGCATCGGCGACGTGGTCGAGCTCATCAGCACCATTGCCGGGCAGACCAACCTGCTTGCGCTCAATGCCACCATCGAGGCCGCGCGCGCCGGAGAAGCCGGCCGCGGCTTCGCGGTGGTCGCCTCCGAGGTGAAGGCGCTGGCCGAGCAGACCGCGAAGGCGACCGGCGAGATCAATCAGCAGATCGCCGGCGTGCAGGGCGCGACGCAGGAGTCGGTCGCTGCTATCCGGGAAATCGGCGAGACGATCGAACGCCTTTCCGAGATTTCTTCCGCCATTGCGGCCGCCGTGGAAGAGCAGGGCGCCGCCACCCAGGAAATCTCCCGCAATGTGCAGCAGGCCGCACACGGCACGCAGCAGGTCTCGTCCAACATCACCGACGTGCAACAGGGCGCGAACGAGACCGGCTCGGCGTCAGCACAGGTGCTCTCAGCCGCGCAGTTGTTGGCCGGCGACAGCAACCGGCTGAAGATGGAAGTGGACAAGTTTCTCGCCGCGATGCGGGCGGCGTAGAGACCGTTGCCGTTGCAAACACCTGGATGGTCGGGACAAGGCCGGCGATGGCGTCATCATTGACGTGTCTCGTTGGGTTTGCTCGTCATCGCGGTGTGGCCAATGGGCGACACTGCGCGCCTATTCGCGCGCATGGCACCTCCTCGCACCGGAACCATCGTTCCAAGTCGAAGTTTGCTCGCGGGGCCGGAGGGTCAAGGAGAAAGAACTTGGAAAAGAAGATTGCCGGACTGTTGGGCGCGGTGGCTGCGCTCGGAACGATTTCGTCGGCTCAGGCGGCGCCTGGGCCGTCTCATGTCGACGTGCTGCAGGCCAATTCCTATGCCGAGCTGTTAGAGCCCATTCCGAACGCCGCCGAGGTGCTGCAGGCGATGGACGAGCAGCAGGCTGCGGGCAGCGGTGAAGCGCGCGTGCAACTCGCGCAGTACTATCGCCACCATCACCATCACCATCACCACTGGCGCCGCGCGCCGATCCTGGTGGTCCCGCCGCACCGTCGCTTCTATCATCATCACCATCACCACCATCATCACTATCGCCGCTATTGATGCGGTGAGACGAGCGTGTCACGGCTTCGTCGTGATAGCGGTTGTTTGACTCGTCATGCCCAGGGCTTGTCCCGCCTGCGGGGCCGAAGCCCTTCGGCAAGGCGAAGGCCCGGGGGCATCCACGTCTTACTTTTTCCCGGGCAAAACGTGGATGGCCGGATTCCGCGATCAGCCCGCGCGCCAGCAACGCGCGGCATTGTCCCCCAGCGGGCGCCGACGGGCTGTATCTCACGGCCGTGAGGTGCACTCACTCTTCCCCCAGCGTCCTCTGCGCGACGGCGGAGGCCGTGATCGCGTGCGGAAAACCGACGTAGAAGGCGAGGTGCGTGATCAGCGCCGACAGCTCCTTGCGCGTGAGCCCATTCTGCGCCGCGCGGTGAAGATGTGCCGGTAATTCCTCGAAAGCAGCGGTCGCTATCAGCGCCGCCACGGTGGCGATCGAGCGATCGCGGGGCAAGAGGGCGGGGTCGGCCCACACCTGATCGAACAGCGGGGTTTCCACGAGCTGCGAAAGCTTCGGCGTAAACGCCCGCGCGGCCTCGCGCGGGCTTGAGAAATCCGGCTCGGCCATCCGGCCTCCTTAATCTATCCTGCTGGGCTACATCTTGCTCCGCGTCAGAGCGCGCCGCTTTATGCTTTCCGCAAATAGCGGCGTCTCGCGCCGGTTATGGTCGCCGCCGTCGCGCTGCCGCGCGGTGGCCGCGTCCTCGAAACGAATATTGTGCTGCTTGATGAACTCCAAAAATTCCTTGGTCGGATGCGCGACCACGCTGTTGGTATACTCGCAAATCTTGTCGTCGATCTCAGTCACGCTCAAATCCCAGATCACCTGCACGCGGGTGCGCCCGTTGGGCGTGAACGCGTCAGAGATCGACACCATACGGCAGTGGTGCTTCTCGGCGATCTCGCCGACATAGTGCTGGACCATCAGGGTCTGGCCGATCATCTCGACATTGATCGACATTGGCTTGCCGTTGTCGGTCCAGGTCGCGCCAGCAGAGATGTGATCCGGCGGGCAGCAGCGCTGATATTCGGCCTCGGGCAGGTTGAACAGCCAATCTGCAATGTCGACCTGCTCGATTGGAATGTCGATGACATGACTGAAAGCAGACGAGGACAGCGTGAGGTTGGAAACGACTTCGCTCATGGCGCGATCACCGTGTTTCGTTGAGGGCGGCTCTTGCGCGGCCATAATGCCGATGATCGCGCGTGCCTGTAGCGTGTTGCGGCGCAAAATGCTTTTGCGTATCGTGCAAAGATGCAGGACTATCGCTTCGCAGAGCATCTCGCCGCCTTCGTCGCCGCGGCGCGCGCGGGCAGCTTTTCCGCTGCGGCGCGGGCGCGGGGCTCTACGCCGTCCTCGGTGACGCGGCAGATCGATGCGTTGGAGGAGCATCTTGGAGCGGCGCTGTTCATCCGCTCCACCCGCATGGTGCGGCTGACGGAGGCGGGCCGGCTGCTGCTCGACCGCGCCTCGCCCATCCTCGACGCGCTGGTGGATTTGCGAGCCGAGATCGCGTCACTCGATGGTGCAGTTTCCGGCACCTTTCGCGTCGCCTGCCAGCCGACGCTCGGCAAGCGTTGCGTGATCCCGGCTTCCGAGCGGCTGATGCGCAGCCATCCCGGCCTGCGGGTCGAGGTCGATTTCACCGAACGTCTCGCCGATCCCGTCAGCGACCGCATGGATGCGGTAATTCGGGTCGGTGCGCTCACCGACTCCTCGCTGATCGCGACAAAACTCGGCGTGCAGCGCATGCTGATGTGCGCGAGCCCAGATTATCTGAAGCAGGCCGCGCTCCCCTTTTGCAAGGCGACGCTTGCGCAGCACCGCCTCCTCGACAAGCTCCATGGCGACGATCTCCTTGGCTGGCGCGAGGCGCTGGCTGCTGAGCGGAGTGAGATCGACCGGCACGTGGTCTTCCGCTGCGACGATTTCGAAGCCCTGCGCGACGCCGCCTGCCGCGGGCTGGGCATCGCGCGTCTGGCGTCATGGATCGTGTGGAGCGACGTCGAACGCGGCCGGCTCGTGCCGATTCCTGCGCGTCTCACCAAGAGCGGCGAGCAGGGGATTTTCGCGCTGCGCTCGCTACCCAAGCCGAGCGCGACCTATCGCGCGTTTGTGGTCGCGCTGAAGCAGGAACTCGCCTCGGAGAAATGGGACCAGGCACTTCGAGCGGCGGTAGGTCGGGAAACGAAGTGAAATCGGCAGCCGCTATCATTGTCCGCGAAAGCGGACGATGCGTATTCCAGAACCCCGTCAGTCGTCAAATCGAGACTGCGCGGCGTACCTCATGCCCAGCATTCGCGGGGCATGACGAGCTCCATGGAGCCGATGGATTACACATGCTGCCCGCCGTTGATGTGGATCTCCGCGCCGTTCACGTAAGAGCTCGTCTCCGTGCACAGCACGTAGATGATCTTGGCCACCTCGTCCGGCGTGCCCAGACGGTGCATCGGGATCTGCTCCTTCACGATCTTCTCGGTACCCGGCGAGAGAATAGAGGTGTCGATCTCGCCCGGAGCGATCGAATTGACGCGCACGCCGACGCGGCCGAAATCGGAAGCCATCTCGCGCGTCAGCGCGGCGAGCGCCGCCTTCGAGGTTGCGTAAGCCGCGCCGGCAAAGGGATGCACGCGCGAGCCTGCGATCGAGGTCACGTTCACGACGCTGCCCTTCACCTTCTTCAATTCCTCGATCAGGCCGCGCGCGAGCATGATCGGCGCGAAGAAATTCACCTGGAACACATGCGTCCAGGTGTCGAGCTCGGTATCCATGGTCCCCATCCGCGAGCCGCCGGGACCTTTGGGCGAGATCGCCGCATTGTTGACCAGCGCGTGCAACTGGCCGCCCTCGAGCCGCTTCCTGATCTCGGCCACTGCGCGCAGCGTGTCGTCGGGATTGCCAAGGTCGACCTGGATATGATCCTCCGGCCCCGCGTCCCACGGACATTCCTCCGGAAACGGATGCCGCGAGCAGGTGATCACGCGCCAGCCGGCGGATGAAAAGCGGATCACCGTCGCATGGCCGATGCCGCGACTGGCCCCGGTGAGCAGCAGCGTCCGCCGGGGCATGTTGGATGTAGTGGGCATGTTCGCTCTCTAGCTCTTGTTCTCGGTCATGCCCGATCCGGGCAGCCGCGTGTTCTTGCTCCGTCGTTCCGGGGCGATGCGACAGTATCGAACCCGGAACCTCGAGGTTCCGGGTTCGCCTCTTTCGAGGCGCCCCGGAATGACGCCCCTAAACGTGGACGCCCGGCCATGACGGCGTTTGCGTGTTACGGATACATCCTCACCTTGGTCCACGCGCCCTCGGGCGCGTCGCGGCGGAATTCGATGCGGTCATGCAGGCGGAACGGGCGGTCGTGCCAGAACTCTATTCGCAGCGGCGCAATGCGCCAGCCGCTCCAGCCCGGCGGGCGCGGCACCGCGCCGATCACATACTTTGCGGCGACTTTGGCGATCGCCTGTTCGAAGGCGAAGCGGCTCTCCAAAGGCTGCGATTGTTTCGATGCCCAGGCGCCGATCTGCGCCTGCTTCGGGCGGGTTGCGAAATAGGCATCGGCCTCCGCATCGGTCACGGGTGAGACAATCCCTCGGATGCGCACCTGCCGGCGCAGCGATTTCCAATGGAAGAGTAAAGCGGCCTTAGGATTTGCGGCCAGCTCGCGGCCTTTCTGGCTCGCAATGTGGCTGTAGAAGACAAAGCCGTCAGTGTCATAGCCCTTCATCAGCACCATGCGCACGTCGGGAAGCCCATCGGCGTCGACGGTGGCAAGCGCCATGGCGTTGGGATCGTTGGGCTCCGACCTCGTCGCTTCCGCAAACCATTCCTTGAACAGGGCGAACGGCTCGTGGGCCTCGGTGAAATCACCGGATGTTAAGGGTGTCGGGTGTTTGATGGAGGTGGTGTCGTTCATTTGACTGGAGCCGATGTTGCGTCCGCCTGCGGGCCAAACCCAGCCGCGATGCGGCCTCGCCCTATATAGGGCATGGGGCCGCGTTGGCCTATTGGCGATGTCGGCCAAGGGCGCTGCACTTACATTGATTCTTATCGGGTTAGGGACAGGCGGCTGCAGCATGTCCCGTTCCGGCGGGACCTTCGCGAAGTTCATCGACGACGACGTGACCGGCTCGATTCCGGCCAAGCACGCCAAGGCGAAAGAGCCGACCGAAAGTGACCTCGTTCTTGCCCGCAACGCCGCGTCCGACGTGCTGGCCAAGGGGAGCAAGGGCGCAAGCCAGCCCTGGGAAAATCCCCAGACCGGGGCACGCGGCTCGGTGACGCCGTTGGCTTCGGCCTATGCCGGCGATGACGGCAGGACCTGCCGCGATTTCCTGGCAAGCTACGTCAATGGCGACACCCAAAGCTGGCTGCAGGGGGCCGCCTGCAAGGCCGGCAACGGCCGATGGGAGATTCAGACGCTGAAACCCTGGGCGCAAGGGCGGGGTAGGGCCGGTAGAGATGATGTTTGATGCGCCGTCCGCGAACTCGGTTTACCTCTCCCGATGAGAGAGGTGACCCCGCCGGACGTTGCAAAAATGCAACGAAAACCCCAGATGAAACCCAACTGGGCTTTCAGCCCTTGGGGTATAATCTGATTTTTCCTGAAGGAGACGTGACGGATGCGCGACCCCTATGAGGTCTTGGGGGTGCCGCGGAATGCAAGCGCTGCGGCCATCAAGAGCGCCTATCGCAAGCTCGCGAAGAAACACCACCCCGATTCGAACAAGAACGATCCGAAGGCGGCGGCGCGTTTCGCCGAGATCAATTCCGCCAACGAGATCCTCGGCGACGAGGAAAAGCGAAAGGCATTTGACCGCGGCGAGATCGACGCCGAGGGCAAGCCCCGCTTTACCGGTTTTCCCGGTGGTGGCGCGCGCGGCCGCACCGGCCCCGGCGGCTTCGAAACCTATACTTTCCGCTCTGGCGGTGGCGGGCCCGGCGGCTTTGGCGGCGGTGCGTTCGAGGACATCCTCAACAGCATGTTCGCCGGCGGTGGTGCGCGAGCCGGCCGCGCCGGCGCTGGCGCCGGTCCGTTTGAATTCGAGATGGGCGGGGGCGGCGTCGGGGTTGATCTCGACCTCAACGTCTCGATGACGGTGTCGCTGGAAGAGGCCGTGCGGGGCGCCGAAAAGCGTGTCCGACTGCCGACCGGCAAGGAGCTCAACGTCAAGGTACCGGCAGGCGTCACCGCCGGACAGCAGATCCGCCTGAAGGGCCAGGGCGAAACCGCGCCCGGCCATCCGCCCGGCGATCTCCTGATCACCATCAACATCGCCCCGCACCCCTATTTCAAGGTTGAGGGCAGCGATCTGCGGCTCGATCTGCCGGTGACGCTCTATGAGGCGGTGCTGGGCGGCAAGGTCCGGGTGCCGACGCTGACCGGCGCGGTCGAACTGTCGATCCCGAAGAACACGTCTTCCGGCCGCACCTTCCGACTCAAGGGCAAGGGTTTGCCCAAGACCGGGGCGGCGAATGGCGATCTCTTTGTGACGACCCGGATCATGCTACCGGACGGGAACGATGCCGAACTCGAGACGTTGATGCAGAAATGGAAGGACGCCCGTCCTTATAATCCGCGTAGCGACCTTGCGTGACGCATCGGAAGAAGATTTGAAGAAAAAAATGGTGCGGCCTCGCGTGAGGGACCAGCGCGGTACCAAACCCCACTGCGAGGCCGCTTGCGTCGATCGGCGGATCGAACGCATGTTCATTTTCTGGTGAGTATCCGGTGCGATATTGAGACGCACCCATGACTTGATTCCAGATTTTCAATGTCGGAACTTTGGCGTGCGCGCGCCAAAGGCGAGGCACTGGAACCTCGCACCGGTAGGTTGTCTCGGTGCCTGGATCAGGATCCGCGAGGCTGCTTAGGGCGCAAAGATGGCCCGGCTTGTCGGGCGCTAGCCGCCGCTCTTTTCGACCTGGTCATAGAACGCCCGCGCCACCTGGGCGAGTCGCTCGCGGTCATTGCCGCCGCTCACGACATAGCCGACGCCGCGGTCGGCCCAGAACATGGCGCCGTCATCATCCATGGTCGTGTAGCGCATATGCGCGGTCTCGGTGGACGCCTTGGCGGCATAGACCGTGAAGCGTTCGCCGGCGGCGCTTTCATACATCAGGAACGACGCCGGCCCGCTCGGCCCCGGCAAAAGCCGCCCCCCGACGAGTTTCAGCCCGGCCGACGCCAATTCCGGTGCGCGCACCTCCCGGCCGCAGCGTTTGGTCAGCCAGGCCTGCAGGTGCGCCCGCTCGCTGCCGGGCACTTCGACGGGGTGGCGGACCTCCACGACGTAGAGCCGGTGCGCATCCAGCGCGTCCAGCATGAAGTCCTGGACGGGCGAGGGCTTGGACGTCGCTCCGCGGACCACCCAGCCAACGCCGCCGCCGGCAACGAAGGCGACCAGTGCGGCCGCAACCGAGCCATAGATCCAGCGGCGTGGCTGTCGCACCAGGCGCTCAAGCTCCAATTGCCTCGGCACCGGCTCGTTGACGACGGAGTCGTACCGCAGATGGAGCGCCTCGGCCATCGCGCGCCACGACTGCACCCGCTCGGCGTCCGCGGGATGCGCGGCGAGCCAGGCTTCGACATCGCTGCGACGTTCCGCTGGCAGCTCGCCATCGACATAGGCGTGGAGCTCGTCCTCGGTGACGGGAATCTTGCGCTCGGTCATTTTCGTGGTCTCGTACCAATCAAATTCGAAAAATCTCGCATTATTTCACTCGACGCAGCGATGGCCGTTCGCCCTCGATCGAGGCTTTCACATGCGCGCGCGCCCGCGCAAGGCGGGACATCACCGTGCCGATCGGCACGCCCTGGATGTCGGCGACCTCGCGATAGCTCATGCCCTCCAGCACCACGAGCAGCAGCACCGCGCGCTGCTCCTCGACCAGCGTCGACAGTGCGCGCTCGATGTCGCGCCCTTCAGCCTCGGTGCCGCTTGCGTCCGGGTTGTTGTCCAGGAGCGGCATGAATTGCGGCCGCCGCGCCAGCGAGCGCCTGCGGTTTTTGTTCAGGTTGGTCAGGATGGTGTAGAGCCAGCTCCTTAAGTCGCCCCCGAGAAACAGCCGTTCCGAACGCAATGCCCGCACCAAGGTGTCCTGGACGAGGTCATCGGCAATATCAGCATCGCGCGCAAGCGCGCGGGCATAGCGGCGCAGGGCCGGGATCATGGCTTCGACGCTCTGGCGGAACGCGCTCATGGTGGTTCGCTTGGCGGCTCGGTCTCAACTGTTGCGGCAGGCCACCGCAAGCGCGCGATCGCCCCATTCAGGCTAACCCCCAAATGCCTTGACTATTCCGGGAGTTAGGATCGCCCCGCGCCGGCGTCGGATTTAAGGCTGTACCGCGGCGGAGGGCTGGTGTACCTCCAAACCCCCTCAATTCGAAGCGAGAAAGCGGATGGCGCAAAGTTCAGGTCTGATGCAGGGCAAGCGCGGCGTCGTGCTCGGCGTCGCCAATAATCGCTCCATTGCCTGGGGTATCGCCAAGGCCTGCCATGCGGCCGGTGCGGAGATCGCACTGACCTGGCAAGGCGACGCACTGAAGAAGCGCGTCGAGCCTCTGGCGGGCGAAATCGACGCGCTGCTGCTTGGTCATTGCGACGTCACCGACCCCGCAACGATCGATGCCGTGTTCGAAGGATTGAAGGAGAAGTGGGGCAAGATCGACTTCGTCGTGCATGCGATCGCTTTCTCCGACAAGGACCAGCTCGATGGTCGTTACCTGGAGACCACCGCGGATAACTTCTCCAAGACCATGCTGATCAGTTGCTACTCGCTCACCGCGATAGCGCAGCGCGCGGAAAAGCTCATGACCGACGGCGGTTCGATTCTGACGCTGACCTATTACGGCGCCGAGAAGTGGATGCCGCATTACAACGTCATGGGTGTCGCGAAGGCGGCGCTGGAAGCAAGCGTGCGCTATCTCGCCGCCGACGTCGGCGAGAAGAACATCCGCGTCAACGCAATCTCCGCCGGACCGATCAAGACGCTGGCGGCCTCCGGCATCGGCGATTTCCGCTACATCCTCAAATGGAACGAATACAACGCGCCGATGCGCCGCACAGTGACGATAGAGGATGTCGGCAACAGTGCGCTCTATCTGCTGTCCGATTTGTCGCGCGGCGTCACCGGCGAGGTGCATCACGTCGATTCCGGCTATCACGTCGTCGGCATGAAGCGGCCGGACGCGCCGGATATTTCGCTGGCGAAGGAATAGCCAAGCGCCGCAATGCCGACGCCGACAATTTACTATCTCCGCCACGGCGAGACCGATTGGAACCGGACCGGCCGGCTGCAGGGCACGCTGGACATTCCATTGAATGAGCTTGGGCGCAGGCAGGCGGTGCAGGCCGGCCGCATCCTCTCCGATCTCATTCGGCGCAACGGGCATGACAAGGACCGGCTGGCTTTCATCGCGAGCCCGTTGGGCCGCGCGCGCACGACCATGGAGCTCGTGCGCGGCGAGCTGGACCTGCCGCCCGGCGACTACGGGCTGGACGACCGGCTGCGTGAGATCGGTTATGGCGCGTGGGAAGGTCGCACGCTCGCCGAGAGCGAGACCTTGGACCCGGAGCTGTTCGCGCGGCGGCAGTTCGACAAATGGACGGTCGGCGCGCCCGGCGGCGAGACCTATGCGTCGGTGCAGCTCCGCGTTCGCGACTGGTACGATTCGCTGCTGGTCGATACCGTCGCCGTCGCGCATGGCGGCACCGCGCGGGCGCTCATGGTGGCACTGGGCTTCGAGACGCCGGAGAGTGCCGCTGATCTATATATCGAGCAGGGCGTGGTCTACGTCTTCAGCGAGGACGGCCTGAAGAAGTACGGTTAAGGCTGCCGGCAGCTCGCTCCGTCGTCATAGTCGGGCTTGACCGGCTTGACCCGGCCATGACGTGCCGGGGCTTCATTCCGGGGCGATGCCACCCCGTCTGCGCGAACGCCCGGCCCGATGACAGGCTCCGGATCGAACCCGGAATCTCGAGATTCCGGGTTTGGTCCTTCGGCCCAACCCGGAATGACGTTGACAATCAACACAACTGCGCACCATTAACGGCATTATGTCCTTCAACACCTTCGGCCACATGTTCCGCGTCACCACCTTTGGCGAAAGCCATGGGGTCTCGATCGGCTGCGTGGTCGACGGCTGCCCGCCGTTGATCCCCCTCACCAATGAGGACATCCAGCGCGACCTCGATCGCCGCCGGCCCGGGCAGTCGCGCTTCACCACCCAGCGTCAGGAGCCCGATGCGGTCAAGATCCTGTCCGGCGTGATGCCGCATCCCGATACGGGCGTGCAGGTGACGACGGGCACGCCGATCGCGCTTCTGATCGAAAACACCGATCAGCGCTCCAAGGATTATTCCGACATCAAGGACAAGTTTCGTCCGGGTCATGCCGACTTCACCTATGAGGCGAAATACGGCCTGCGCGACTATCGGGGCGGCGGCCGCTCATCGGCGCGCGAGACCGCGATGCGCGTTGCCGCGGGGGCAATCGCGCGAAAGGTCTTGCCCGATGTGCAAGTGCGCGGTGCGCTGGTGCAGATGGGGCCGTACAAGATCGATCGCGACAAGTGGGATTGGGACGAAGTCGCGCGCAATCCGTTCTTCTGCCCGGACAAGGACAAGGCCGCCTTTTTCGAGGACTATCTCGACGGCGTCAGAAAGAAGGGGTCTTCGATCGGCGCGGTCATCGAAATCATCGCCGAAGGCGTGCCGCCCGGCCTGGGGGCGCCGATCTATGCCAAGCTCGACTCCGATCTTGCGGCGGCGCTGATGAGCATCAACGCGGTGAAGGGCGTCGAGATCGGCGCGGGCTTCGGGGCTGCGGAGTTGTCGGGCGAAGAGAACGCGGACGAGATGCGCACCGGCAATGAGGGCACGCGGTTTCTCTCCAATCATGCCGGCGGCATCTTGGGCGGCATCTCGACCGGCCAGCCGGTCGTCGCGCGCTTTGCCGTGAAGCCGACCTCGTCGATCCTCACCCCGCGGCAGACCGTCGACCGGAAGGGGCATGAAACCGAGATCCTGACCAAAGGGCGGCATGACCCCTGTGTCGGAATCCGCGCAGTCCCTGTCGGCGAGGCCATGATGGCCTGCGTGCTCGCCGATCATTTCCTGCGCCATCGCGGTCAGGTGGGCCGGTAACGGCGCACGCTGGCTCGATTGCAGTCGAACCCGCTATTGTCCTCAATCAGTGGCCCAAGCCTCAAGCGGGTGCGCCGCTTTGTCACGCGGTCGCCGTCATCGTGATGCCGAACTGTGCGTCAGTTCATACAGGGCGCGAGCCGAATTCTGCTAGGCCTTCTGTGAGTGTCAGGATACCTGCTATATTCCGACGCGGTCCGCCAGCGAACGGCGTAGCTGCTGGCAACAATTAGGGCTTTTTGCTATCGTGCATGTCGTATTGAGCACGTTCTTTAGAACATTTGCCGCGCGCCAATGCGCGAAACCAAAGAATTTTCTCTGCTGATTTGGTCTGAGCAACTGTCACTCGACTCGGCAAAAGCAAGTCGATTTTAAGCGGCGCAGAGTGTGACGCCATGCGCGAGAAGTTTCGCGACGTCAATTCTACCAGGAACGAAGACGTGCCGCCGCGCGGATTGATGCCGCGCCGTCTCGCCGCGATCGTTGCAGGCGACATCGTCGGCTACAGCCGCCTGATGGAGGTCGATGAAGAGGGCACGCATATCCGCATGAAGCGGATCCAGCGCGACCTGATCGAGCCCAGCATTGCCGAGCACCAGGGCCGGCTCGTCAAGACGACCGGCGACGGGTTCATTGCGATCTTTGACAGTCCCGTCGAAGCCGTGCGCTGCGGCATCGTCATTCAGCAGAACATGTCCGGACGCAATGCCTCGCTGCCGAAGGATCATTGGATCGAATATCGGATCGGCGTCAATTTGGGCGATGTGATCATCGAGGACGACGACATCTATGGCGACGGCGTCAATGTTGCGGTCCGTCTCGAAAGCATCGCCGATCCCGGCGAGGTCTATATCTCCGGCGGCATTTACGAGCAGATCAAGCACAAGTTGGTTTGCGGATATGAATCGCTTGGAGACCGCAAGGTCAAGAATATCACCGATCCGGTGCGGGTCTATCGCGTGCTTCCGGATCCGGGCGCTCTCAGCAGGGCGCGGACGCGGCGCGAGACCATCCTGATCATCCTGCTCAGTCTGATTTTGCTGGGAGGCGCTGGGGGTACGCTTTGGTATCTGCTCCGGCTACCCTATCAAACGGCGACAGATCGAATGTCGGCCCAGGCTCAGTCGCGGACTTCGGATACCGTACCGCGGCTGGCCCTCAATAAAGAAGCGCCGCCACCATCACAGGCATCGCCCGCCACGACCGATCAGCCGCCCGCGCCGCAAACTCAACCCTCCGCCTTGGTCGGCCTCGGTCCGGCTGCGCGCACGACCAAGGAGGCCGCCATACAGGCCCCGCCGGCACCATCGCCGCGAGAGCCCGAGATGAGCACGCTTCGAGGGGGCATCTTCCTGATGGGCAGCAATGACGACATCACCGAGAAGCCCGTTCACCAGGTGACGGTCAAGCCTTTCGCGATCAGCCGCTATCCGATTTCCGTTCGCGAGTGGAACCAATGTGCCGCGGCGAATGCGTGTTCGTTCGTGGCGACCGGGAAGGAGGATGCGCCCGTTACCAATGTGAGCTGGAGCGATGCCAAGCAATTCGTGACCTGGCTCGCGGGCGTCACGCACAAGGCATATCGGCTGCCAAGCGAAGCCGAATGGGAATATGCCGCCCGCGGCGGAACGCAGACCAGGTACTGGTGGGGCGACGAGTTTCAGGCCGGCATGGCCAACTGCAAGAATTGCGCGGATATTGGGGCCGCCGAGCAGCCGATCAAGGTCGGCAGTTTCAAGCCCAATCCATTCGGACTGTACGACATGGGCGGCGGCGTTGATCAGTGGGTCGAAGATTGCTGGCACAGGAGCTATCACGGCGCGCCGTCGGACGGTTCAGCCTGGGTCGAAGGCGACTGCACCTCGCACGTCATCCGGTCCGGCTCATGGAAGAATGATCAGCGCTACGTTCGGCCGGCGAACCGCGACAGCTACGATACCAACGTTCGATATCCCACACACGGATTTCGGGTCGCTCTCTCTCCTTGAACGTTTCAAAGGGGGATCATCATGAGGATCGTCCGCCTTATCGCGCTGTCGGCAGTTTTGGCGTCCATCTCATGCGCTGCTCATGCCCAAGGCAAGCCTGCCGCCAAGGACGCGCTTCTGTATTTCATCTGGCCACAGAACGGCGCGGTCATCAAAGGCGGGTTCTGGTGCCGCTTTGGTCTGCGGAACATGGGCGTCACGCACGCCGGCGATGATTATCAGAACAGCGGCCATCATCATTTGCTGATCGACGTGAATGAACCGCTCAACGTGAATGAACCGATCCCGCAGGACAAGAACCATCTTCATTATGGCGCGGGCCAGACCGAGGCGCGTCTTGAGTTGCCGCCGGGCAAACATACGCTGCAGCTCGTGCTGGGCGATGCCAAGCATTATCCGTTCAGTCCGCCGCTCGTTTCGGAGAAGATCACCATCACGGTCAAGGAGAGCCCGGCAACCCGCGGATCCGTTGCCGGTCTTGAGCCGGGCGCAGGCGCCCACCATCACTAGCAAGCGGCGAGAATTGATGCGCGATGCAGACCATCGCGCGTGCCAAACACCTATTCCTCGGGCTCGGTGGTGAACAGCAGCGGATAACCCTTGGCGCGGCCCGCATCGGTGGCGCGTGTCGCCTTGGTTTCGGCGACATCCTTGGTGAAGACGGCCACCACGCAGACGCCGCGGCGATGCGCCGTGATCATCACCTTGTACGCCTCGTCCTCGGTCATGCGGAATTCGGCCTTGAGGACCGTAACGACGAATTCGCGTGGCGTGTAGTCGTCGTTGACGAGAATGACCTTGTGCATGCGCGGCCGTTCGACCTTGGTCCGCACCCTGGTCCGGGGTTTGGTGACGGCGTCGTTCATTGCGGCGGCACCTCCTGGCTATCCTCGCGCCGGAGAATACCGTTTCCGAGCCGCTCGCGGAACCGACTGTTTTGCGATGCCTTGCCTGCATGAGCAGCACGCAAAGGCGCTCTGCTGCCAGGCCCGCGTCACGAGCGCGGGCCGCACCACGCCGCTAACTCGAATGTGAAGGCGGGTTGCTGTTCCGGCTTTGCGTGGCCGCATTTGCATGTCACCATCACGTCACATCATTGGAGGGCGGCTCATGCGCTGGTTTGCTTCGATGGGGGCTGTGCTGATCGCCGGCGCACTGGCCGGCGGAGATGCCGCAAGCGCTGCGACACCGGGCCCAACATCCGAAGCCCCGCGACAGCTCGCCGACAAGGAGGCCACTCCGTCGGTCGACATCGAGCTGATCCTTGCAGTGGACGTCTCCTATTCCATGGACATGGACGAACTCGCGGTGCAGCGCGAGGGCTATGCGCAGGCGATCGTGTCGAAAGAGTTCTTGCAGGCGCTCAAGACCGGTCCGAACGGCAAGATCTCCATCACCTATTTCGAATGGGCCGCTTCCAACGACCAGAAGATCATCATTCCTTGGCGGGTCATCGACGGTCCGGAGAGCGCGGATGCGGTCGCCAACGATATCCTGAAGACGCCGATCCGCCGCGCCTCGCGCACCTCCATCTCCGGCGCCATCTACTTTGCCATGCCGCTGTTCGACGAGGATCCCTATCGAGGGCTGCGGCGTGTGATCGATATTTCCGGGGACGGCCCGAACAATAACGGCGCTCCCATCACCCCCGCGCGCGATGAAGCGCTATCCAGGGGCATCGTCATCAACGGGCTGCCGATCATGGTCAAGGAGCCGTCCTATTCGACCATGGATATCGATAATCTCGATTGGTATTATGAGGACTGCGTGATCGGCGGTCCGGGCTCCTTCGTGGTGCCGATCAAGGACCGCGAGAAATTCAAGGAAGCGATCCGCACCAAGCTGATCCAGGAAGTGGCCAGCCGAACGCCCGCCCATCCCGTGGTGCGGGTCGCCGAGAAGGAGCCGCGGGTGTCCTGCATGATCGGGGAGAAGATCTGGCAGGATCGTTGGGGAAGATAGCTCGGCGGTCGAGGCAATTTGTCGCGACCTTCCTCCCCAGCCCTTTAACCGTTCATTAACCAAGCGAACGGCCTATTCTACCTCAGGTTCTGTGAGCGCCAGAGAACACGCTGCGGCATTCGAATGCACGATTCCGCAGCACGTGTTCTGCAGGACGAGGAATGGAGTCGGCGATGACAACGATCCAGAGCACCAACCAGATATCACCCGCGAACGAGAGGGTTTATCATCAAAGCTACCTGCTGGGCGACTGGAAGGGTTCGTGGACCAAGAACAACCAGGCCGTCGAGTTCAAGGTTCTCAACATCAGGGGCACCAGGGCGCAGGTCGAATATACGCACAACGGGCGCACGGAGCGGGGGTTCGGCGTCGTCAACGGCAGTACGATCACTTATGGCAACGTCATGGTCGCGACGCGCGACGGAACGGTGGCGGGACTGCAATTCTCCGCGGGCGGCGCGACGATGAGCGCACTCCTCAACAAGCAGGCCGCGCCGGCAGACGACAACAAGCTGATCGGAACCTGGAGCGGCGCGTCACCTGACAACGGACAGGCCGTCACCTTTCAGGTCTTGTCCGTCGACGGAAGCGATGCGCAGGTGAGATATACAACCAACGGCTTTACCTACCAAGGCACCGGTACCGTGTACAAGAACGTCGTGATGTTCGGCAAAGCGCAGGTTTCAACCGACGATGGACGGAATGGAAAGGTCATGTTGCAGGTGGGGCGCCAGACCTTCGCCGTACCGGTGACAAAGCCGCAAGACGATTCATCTCTGGTGAACAAGCTGGCCTGATCAACACATCAGCGACGAACGCCTACGTCGATAAGCTCTTCAAGTCCTGTTCCAACCTGCGTAAAATCGTCAGCGCCGCCTCGAATTTCTGCTCACCAATGAACCGCCAGATCTCGGCGACACGCGGCATCAATGCCGGGATCGACAGCGGAAATCCTGCCGCCTCCGGCAGGGCGCCCTTTTCGTTGATGAGGTAGCGCCGATTGAGCGCGAACAGCATCTGGGCGGCGCAGGCCAGGGCGCGGTAGACGCAGCCCGCGACGTGCGTTTGTTCGCCGCGAGAGACGGCCAGGGCAGCGTTTTCGATGCTGAACAGGATTTCCCACTGAAAGCGACGGACCAACGCCTCAGCGAGCGACTGCGGATAGGGCAGGGCACTCGCCTTTAGTTTGGCTATCGTTCCGTGCGGATCATGCAACGGCCGGCACAGTGCGATTTCGCCCATCCAGATGGCGGAGCAGAAGCCATGTGGGTGCCCGGGCTGATAATGCATGCTGATGTTGCCTGCCCGGCAATCCTTGATCACCTGTGCAACTGCTTCGACGTTGCGATACAGCAGGTCGACCTTGCGCCCTTGGATCGAGAGCCACGCGCCGCCGACGATCCATGGCCCCCAGCCGCCGATCGGCGTCACTTCGATCGCATCAGCTTCGTCGACAAGCCTCTTCACGACGTCCGATAACCGCTCCGTGTTCAACTCGTGAGCCACCGAATAGTACAGGCCAACGTCGTAATCGGAGGCTTCACTGGCCGTTCCACGCGCGCGCGAGCCACCGAGTGCGATTGCTTCCACGCCGGGAACTTCGGCAACCGTCGATACCAGGTTGTCCAAGAACCGATCGAGCTGCATCTCGGGGGCGTCTCCAGTAGTCACGACAAATCTACGCGGGCAGCGTTAGTCTAGTAGCGTAAGACTCGTGGGTCAGCGCGTAAACCGCGCCACCAGTTCGACATGCGGAGTGTAGCGGAATTGATCGACGGGCGTGACGCATTCCAGTCGATAGCCGCCATCGATCAAAATACGCGCGTCGCGCGCGAAGGTCGCGGCGTTGCAGGACACTGCGACGATAACCGGCACCCGGCTTGCCGCGAGCTTTTGCGCCTGCGCCTGCGCGCCCTGGCGCGGCGGGTCGAATACCACGGCGTCGTAATCGCGCAATTCCTGCGGCACCAGCGGACGGCGAAACAGGTCGCGCGCTTCCGCCTTGATCGGCTTCAAGCCCGGCGCATGCGCGGCCTTTGCCAGCGCGTCGACGGCCGGCGCATCGGCATCGAAAGCAGCCATGCGCGCGCGCTCGGCCAGCCGCAAGGCAAACGGACCCACGCCGCAAAACAGGTCCGCGATATGCTTGGCGCGGCCGCAGTGATCCTTCACCAACGCGGCCAGAGTTTCTTCGCCCGCCGCCGTCGCCTGCAGGAAGGAGCCCGGCGGCAACGTGACCTTGGCTTTGCCGATCGCAACGGTCGGCTGGGCGCGCAGCAGCACCAATTCGCCGTGCCGCGTCAGCCGCGCCAGCCGATGATGCTCGGCGACGCGCGACAGCGCCGCGATCAATTTCGGCTGCAGCGGGCCGGAGCCGCGGATATCGACATCGAGCCCGTTGTCGGTTGCGGTCGCCTGGATGTCGAGCGGTTTGCCCGTTGCAATCAGCGGCTCGGAGAGCGCCCACGCGGCATCGAGCGCACGCTCGAGCGCGGGGTCGAGGATCGGGCAGTGGTCGATCGGGATGATGTCGTGCGTGCTCGCGGCGGCGTAGCCGACCTTGACCACCTCATGCGTGTCCATCCGCGCATGCAGCGTGATGCGCCGGCGGCCGTTGCCATGGGCGTCGATCAGCGGCGCGACCTCGCAATCCAGTTTTGCGTGGCGGAGCGTCTCGACCACGAGCGCATGCTTCCAGGCGCGATAGCGCTCCATTTGCCAGTGCTGGATGGCGCAGCCGCCGCAGACGCCGAAATGCTTGCAGAACGGCGCGATACGCTCCGGGCTTGGGGACTCGACGGCAAGCAGGCGGCGGCGGTCGGGGTGGCCGTGAACTTCCGCGACCTCGACGGTCTCGCCGGCAAGCGCATAGGGCACGTAGACCGCGTGTCCCTCGACGAGCGCGACACCGTCGCCGCGATGGCCGACATGATCGATGAGCAGGATTTCAGCCACGCCGCGCGCCGATAAAGAATTCGGCGTTGCCATCGCCGCCGGCAATGGCGGAGGGAAACACCTTGATGTCCGCGCAGCCGAGCGAGGCGGCAAAGGCCGCGATGTCGTCGCACACCTGTTTGTGCACGGCCGCATCGCGGATGATCCCGCCCTTGCCATGCTTGCCCTGCGCCTCGAACTGCGGCTTGATCAGCGCGAGGAGCTGCATCGGGGCGGCAGCCAGGGACAGCGCGATCGGCAGCACGAGCTTCAGCGAAATGAAGCTCACATCGATGGTCACGACATCCGGGCGCGCCGGCAGGCGCTTGCCTTCGAACCCGCGGATGTCGGTCTGCTCCATCGAGATGATCTTGGGGTGATCGCGCAAGGAGGAGTGCAACTGGTCACGCCCGACATCGACCGCGAAGACGAGGCTCGCACCATTGGCGAGCAGCACTTCGGTGAAGCCGCCGGTGGAGGCGCCGACGTCGAGGCAGACATGGCCTTCGACGTCGATCGGATACTGCTCCAGCGCGCTCGCCAGCTTGACCCCGCCGCGCGAGACGTAGGGGTGCGCAGGCTGCGCCTGCAGCACCGCATCGAGCGGAACGGTTTCGGAGGGTTTGGCTACCGGCTTGTCGTTGGCGGTGACCAGGCCCGCTTCGATCGCGGCGCGCGCCCGTGCCCGGCTTTCGAACAGGCCACGCTCGACCAGCAGCGTATCTGCGCGTTTGCGGGACGTGGGCATCTTCTCTTCAATCCGTATGATCCGGCCGCTGGCCCTCAAAGCCGCTCGGCCGCGAGCCGCACGCAGGTCTCAAAGGCGGCAAGGTCATGCCAGACATCGTCGGGCCTTTGCCGCGGCGTCACCAGCGCGCAACCATAGCGCTCGAGCGCGTGGATCATCATCAGATTGTCGCTGAGACCGAAATCTTCAACCGTCAGCCCTTGCGGATCGACCAGGCGGCCGTCGGCGGCCTTCACGTCGGTCGATCGGCACACCCGCTCGGCATAGGTCGAGGGATCATTGGAATAGCCGAGGCAAAGCTTGCGGCGACCCGCCATGTAGCCGAGTTCGTAGACGGTACCGGGGTCGGCACCGTGGCCGCGAAACGGGGTGAGATTGGCGATGATGGCGTCTGCCGCATCCATCATGGCTTCATTGCCGGCGAAAATGGCGCGGGAGGCGGCACCGGCAGCAAGGTCGACGCTATTGTCGAGCGGATAAAGGCCGCGCACGCCATGGCGGCTGCAGATGTCCGCCTTGCGCCGGCCGATCACAAGTGCATCCGGCAGGAACACGTCGGGACCTGCCAGATAGATCTTCATCGTACGCAGCCTTGCTTAGGCGAGCTTCACCACCTCGGTGGCAAAATCTTTGCCCAGCGCCTCGAACACCTTCTTGACGATGGACTTGGAATCGAGGCCCGCGCGCGCATACATCGCTGTCGGTGTGTCGTGGTCCAGGAACACGTCTGGCAGCACCATCGAGCGCACCCGCACCGCGCCCGAATCCAGCATGCCGTGGTCGGCGAGCGTCTGCATGACATGGGAGCCGAAACCGCCAATCGAGCCTTCCTCGACGGTGATCAGGATCTCGTGGTCGCGCGCCAGCTTCAGCACTAGGTCGACGTCGAGCGGCTTCATGAAGCGCGCATCCGCGACCGTGGTCGAGAGACCGTGCGCGGCAAGTTCGTCGGCCGCCTTTTCGCATTCGGCGAGCCGGGTACCGAACGACAAGAGCGCAATCTTGGAGCCCTGGCGGATGATGCGCCCCTTACCGATCTCGAGGGGAACGCCGACTTCCGGCATTTCCACGCCACGGCCTTCGCCGCGCGGATAGCGCACCGAGCTCGGACGGTCGTTGATCGCGACCTGGGTCGCCACCATGTGCACGAGCTCGGCCTCATCGGCGGCCGCCATGATGACGAAATTTGGCAGGCAGCCGAGATAGGCGTTGTCGAACGAGCCGGCATGGGTCGCGCCATCGGCGCCGACGAGACCAGCGCGGTCGATGGCAAAGCGAACGGGCAGGCTCTGGATCGCCACGTCGTGGACGACCTGGTCATAGCCGCGCTGCAGGAAGGTGGAATAGATCGCGCAGAACGGTTTGTAGCCTTCAGACGCGAGACCCGCCGCAAAGGTCACCGCATGCTGTTCGGCGATCCCGACGTCGAAGGTGCGGTTCGGAAACGCCTTGGCGAAAATGTCGATGCCGGTGCCCGATGGCATGGCGGCGGTGATTCCGACGATCTTGTCGTCCTTCTGGGCTTCCTTAACCAGGCTCTGGCCGAACACGTTCTGATAGGCGGGCGCGTTCGGTTTGGCCTTCGCCTGCGCGCCGGTCGCGACATCGAACTTGACCACCGCATGGTACTTGTCGGCGGAGGCTTCCGCCGGCGGATAACCCTTGCCCTTTTGCGTCACGACATGGACCAGGATCGGCCCGGTCTCCATGTCGCGGACGTTCTTCAGGACGGGCAGCAGATGGTCGAGATTGTGGCCGTCGATCGGGCCGACGTAGTAGAAGCCGAGTTCCTCGAACAGCGTGCCGCCGTCCATCATGAAGCCGCGGGAGTATTCTTCGACGCGGTTGGCGCGGTTCGCCAGCACTTTCGGCAGGCGCTTGTTGATCTGTTTCGCGGCCTCGCGCAACGTGCGGTAGGTTTTGCCGGAATAGAGGCGGGACAGATAGGCCGACATCGCACCGACCGGCGGGGCGATCGACATGTCGTTGTCGTTGAGGATGACGATCAGGCGCGAGTTCATCGCGCCCGCATTGTTCATCGCCTCATAGGCCATGCCCGCGGACATCGCGCCGTCGCCGATCACGGCAATGACGTTGTTCTTGCCGCCGGAGAGGTCGCGCGCCACCGCCATGCCGAGCCCTGCCGAGATCGAGGTCGAGGAGTGGGCGGCGCCGAACGGATCGTAGTCGCTTTCGGAACGCTTGGTGAAGCCGGAAAGGCCGCCGCCGGTGCGCAGCGTGCGGATGCGGTCGCGGCGGCCGGTGAGGATCTTGTGCGGATAGGCCTGATGGCCGACGTCCCAGATCAGGCGATCGCGCGGCGTATCGAAGACATAGTGGATCGCGGTGGTCAGCTCGACCACGCCGAGGCCCGCGCCGAAATGCCCGCCGGTTACCGAGACGGCGTCGATGGTTTCCTGGCGCAGTTCGTCGGCGACCTGCCGGAGCTGTTCCACCTTGAGCCGGCGCAGGTCTTCTGGTGTCCGAATCGTGTCGAGAAGCGGCGTTTTACTAAATACGGTCACGGCGTTATTCCAATTTTGCATGCCGGAACTTTCGTTCCGACAGGAGATGGGTTGCACGGTATCAGCGCAGCAAAGACGTGGACTACCCGATCTTCGTCCCCTCGGCGGTAGTCCGGATTCAAGCCTGGCTGTGCTCCGGAACGGTCAGTGTGATATCGGTCACGTTGGGTGGCTTACCCGTCTCGGCCATTTTCTCAAGCATCTAGAAAGACTTGGCGCTATGCTGCGGCAATCGCGCCTCCCTTTCCTCAGCCCATATTGCCCAAAGCTTTACACCAAAGCTGCCGCCAAAGCCAACCCAAGAGGGCGACCAGCGGGGCTGGCCTACAAACGCGAGAGCTCAACCGCTGCGCCGGGCGGATGGTTCCATAGCACTCAAATCGGCGGCATTTGCACTGCCAGTTGTGGCGGATTCGAGGCTTTTCCAAGCCTGCTCCCGCGCTTCCGCGTTGCCGGTTGCAATCACCAATGCGGTATCGGGATGGCACATGCGCGTGCGTAAGGCGACCGGGCCGCAGACGATCATGAAGAAGTCGTAGGCGTGCGGCAGCTCGTTGGCCATGACGAACTGGAAGTGGACCCGGAAGAACTGCCAGCGCCAGAGATTGTAATGTTCCGGTCTGATCATCTCGCGGAACCGCACCGGGATGATGGTCGGGTTGCGCCGGAGCTCGCCGACATCGATGCCGTGGCTCCCGATCGGATCCAGCCGGAAGAAGTTCATCACGTCCTTGCGCGCCTGGCACTCGATCCAGTCGACCGAGGGCTCGATCGCCAGCTCGCGCAGATGATCGCGAAAATGCTGCGCGCATTTGTGGAAGCCGACGATCGGATAGTTGCCGCCCAGCGTCAGGAGCACGACGCGGGGCCGGCGCTTGCCGAGCGAGGGGTCGAGCTTGAGCGCGCGCGCCAGGATTTCGGTGCCCAGGAACGATCCCGAACTGTGGCCGACCAGCACGATCTCGTCGGCTTCGCTGGTCCGCGCGACCTTGCAGAGATAAGCGGCAAAGCGATCGATCCGTTCATCCCAGGCCGGGCGCAGCCGATGCGCGAATTCCCAGGTCCAGATCCAGTCGCAGAGGAGATAGAGAACGTAGGTGCGGTTCTCGGTATATTTCAGCGCGCCGGTGAGCGCCGCGACAAAGAGAGCCAGCGCCGCGGGTACGCGCAGCACCGTGGGTACGCCCAGTGCATCAAGGCCCTTTTCGAAGACGAAGGCAAATGCCGCGGCGCACAAGGCCTCCAGCAGCAGGATGAAATGCGGATAGGTGATGAAGGTCGCGAAGCGCCAATTGGCCTTGGTGAAGCGGGCGATGGTGCCGTTGAAGACGAGCCGCCAATAGATAAAGACGGCGTGAAACACCGTGCGCCAGATCGGGCAGGCGAGGTCGCGCTGGATGAAATCCTCGAAACGCAGGAAATCGTAGGTGGTGCGGGTCTGCCAGCCATCGGCCTTGGTCTGGATGGTCCAGGACGCGATCTCGCCATCGGAGCTACTCTGGGGGCGGCCGATCGTCGCGGAAAGCTGATAGAGCCGCGCGAACTTGCGGAGCTCGGTGCGGAACATGCGGTAATATTGCGCAAGGCCGCGCGGATCGTACCCCTGCACATAGATGATGTGGCGATTATGAACGCGCACGTGCCCGGCTAGTCCCCCGACGTTCACCTCGGTTGAACCACCGGCTACGCGGCTCACCTCTCTTCAGCGGGGAGAGGTGAGCCGTCGCCGCGACAGCTCAACGGGGCTGATGCTGGGGACTATAGCAGCGCGCGTCATGCGCCAAGAGCTATTTCGGTCCGTGGTGCCGAATTTGCCCAATCGTTTCGATTGTGCCGCAGGGCAGCGTAGAAGGACGTCGAGAAGCCATGCGCGCTATTGCACATCCAGCGGCTCGGCGCCGGTGACCTGTCCGCTGCTATCGGTCGTGATCTTCTCGACGCGCGCCTCGGCCTGCCGCAACAGCTCTTCGCAGCGCCGCTTCAAGGCTTCGCCGCGTTCATAAATGGCGACCGATTCCTCCAGCGGGACCTTACCTTCTTCGAGCCGCTTGACGATCGATTCAAGCTCATCGATCGCGCGCTCGAAGCTGAGCTGTTTCACATCTACCTGGCTATTTTCGGCCATGCTGCCTTTCCCAAAGAATACGCGCGGGGTCTGCCTGCGGAGTTAAGGGGATCACTGCGGACGGAATGTGGCGAGACCTCAATGGCCCATCAGCGCGGTGACATGGGCTGCCACCGATTCCATCAAGCCTTGCAGATCATAACCGCCCTCGAGCACCGAAACAATTCGTCCCTCCGCACTTGCATCCGCGACCTCCATCAGCTTGCGCGTGACCCAGCCGAAATCCTCTCCTCTCAGATTGATGGAAGCGAGCGGATCGCGATGATGCGCATCAAAGCCGGCGGAAATGATGAGGAGCTCGGGGGCGAATTTCTGCAGCCGCGGCAGGATGCGGTTCTCGAACGCGGCGCGGAATTGCAGGCTGCCATCCTCGGGCGCGAGCGGCGCGTTGACGATAGTGTCGTGCTCGCCGCGCTCGCCGGTCGAGCCCGTGCCCGGAAACAGTGGCATCTGATGCGTGGAGCAATACATCACGGTGGCGTCCGACCAGAAGATGTCCTGCGTGCCATTGCCGTGATGCACGTCGAAGTCCACGATCGCCGCGCGGGCAATGCCGTACTTGCGCTGCGCATGGCGCGCGGCGATCGCGACATTGTCGAAAAAGCAAAAGCCCATCGGCGTCGCCTTTTCGGCGTGATGGCCTGGCGGGCGGACCGCGACGAACGCATTGTCATACTGCCCGCTCATCACGGCATCGGTCGCCGCAACCGCACCGCCAACGCCGCGCATCACGGCTTCCCAGGTGCCGGGCGACATCGAGGTATCGCCGTCGAGGTAAATGGTACCGCTCGTCGGCGCCACATGGCGCAGTTCCGTCGCATAATGCTCGTTGTGGCAGAGCGTGACCAGATCGAGATTGCCTTCGGGCGCCTCGCCGCGCGCCAGCGAGCTGAAGCGCTCGTCCGAGAGCACCTCGTTGACCACACGCAGCCGGTCGGCGCGCTCGGGATGTCCCGGCGGCGTCGCATGCTTGAGACAGGCCGAGTGGGTCAGAAGAAGCGTGCTCATGCCGTACCCTATCCGGCAAGCGCGGTGGGGGGCGAGGGCGCGCTTGCAATAAACGGCTAACTTAAGGGGTCGCGGGGCGCTCGGAAAGGGCACCTTCCGCCGAAACGGCCTGACAGCTCAATTTGTTCAGTTTGTCTGGGCGATGCGATCGGCGGCGGGTGGCGCAATCGGACTGCTCGCCTGAAAATAGGCGAACAGCGCCTCGTCGTCATAGGAGCCGAATTGCGGGTTCGTTCCGCCCTTCAACACCGTGAAACCGTCGCCGCCAAGCGCAAGGTAATTATTGACGGTGACGCGGTAGCTGGCGGCGGGCTCGATCGGCTTGCCGTTCAGCATCATGGAAGCAGCGACCACGCGCTCGCCATAGGGTTTGGCGGCGTCCCAGCTATAGCGAAACCCCTTGGATACGGGGAGGATGCGCGGCCGCTTCGGATCGAGCCATTGCTGTTCGAGCATGTCCTTGATTTGCGCCCCAGTGAGCGTCAGCGTCACGAGCTGATTGCGGAACGGCTGGCTCGCGAACACATCGGCATAGGTCACGGCACCATCGTCGCGCTTGTTGATGTCGGTGCGGATGCCGCCCGGATTGGAGAAGGCGATGACCGCACCGCCTTTGGCCTCGCTGGAGGTGGCGGCCAGTTGCGCATCGGCGATGACATCGCCGAGCGCGCTCTCACCGGCCGCGTTCGGCGCGCGCGACAGTGTCTCGGTGATGGTGCCGGCGCGGCGGCTCGCGATCGGGCCCGCGACCTTCTCGTAAGACGAGATCAACGCGGTCTGCTCGGGATCCTTCGGGAGAGCGCCGGTGCGCACGATCACATTGTCGGCTTTGGCGCTGATGATGTCGCGGCTTTGCGGATCGAGCTTCACATCGATCGCGGTGACCAGCGTGCCGAACTTGTCGGCGGACGTGACCAGCCGTCCGTCCATGTTGCAGACATAGGCCTGATGGGTGTGGCCGCTGATCACGATATCAACGTCGCGATCAAGCTTCTCGACGATGTCGACAATCGGCCCGGAAATGCCGGGGCACTCATCATAGTCGCCGCTCGGAAAGCCGCCTTCATGGATCAGCACTACGATAGCCTCCACCCCCCGCGCCTTCAGCTCGGGGACGAGTGCGTTGACGGTCTCCGCTTCGTCGCGAAATTCGAGGCCGCTGGCGGCGAACGGTGAGATGATCTGCGGCGTTCCCTTCAGCGCGAGCCCGATGAACGCGACCGGGATGCCGTCGAACTCTCTGATCTCGTAAGGCGGAAACACGGTCTTGCCGGTCGCCTTGTCGATGGTGGAGGCGGCGAGATAATGGAATTTCGCGCCTTCGAACGGACGCGGCCCGCGGCAATTTTCGGTCGGATGACAGCCGCCATTCTGCATGCGCAAGAGTTCATCCTTGCCTTCGTCGAATTCGTGATTGCCGACCGAGGAGATGGCGAGCCCCATCATCGACAGCGATTCAATTGTCGGCTCGTCGTGAAACATGGCCGACAGAAACGGGCTCGCACCGATCAGGTCTCCCGCCGCGACGAAGATCGTGTTCTTGTGGCCCTCGCGCAGTTGCTTCACCAGCGTCGCCATGGTTTCCGAACCGCCGGCGGGCACTGCAACCTTTTTGCTCGCGTCGTTGGGGTCGGTAATCCTGATGCCGCCGGGCGGTGGCTTCAAATTTCCATGGAAGTCGTTGATCGCGAGGATGCGCAAGTCGACCGGCGTGTTGTCGGCGCGCGCGGGCAGGGAAGAGGCGAAGGCGCAAGCCAGCGCAAGGGCGGCGAGCGCTGCATTGGCGAATTTTCTCATGGCACCATCATAGAACGCGCCTGCAACGATTTCACGAAGCTTGGCGGTCTGCTGTATTATGCAGGCGCGGGAGGCGCCTCGCGGTGTGACGTATCTTCCATATCCGTCTCGCGCCGCTGATTCAAAACAACGAGAACAAGCCGATGAAGATCACGAACGTCCGCACCCACATGCTCCAGGCCACACTGTCGCAGCCATTTGCCTATTCGCGTGCCTGGTACAACACCCGCACGGCCATGGTGGTCGAGATCGAAACCGATCAGGGGGTGACCGGATGGGGCGAATGCTACGGTCCGGCGCGGATCACCGCCGCCGTCGTCGAAACGATGGCGCCGTGGCTGATCGGCCAGGATCCGCTGCGCACCGATGCTCTCTGGCGGACGATTTACGCAAACTTGCGCGATCACGGCCAGAAGGGCGCGGTCATCCAGGGCTTGAGCGGCATCGATATCGCGCTATGGGATTTAAAGGGCAAGCATTTTGGTGTGCCTGTTCACCAACTCTTGGGCGGGGCGCTGCGCACCGAGGTCCAGGCCTACGCGACCGGCCTTTACAGGCGGAGGTCGGGCGATCCGCTCCGCTACTTGCCTGAGGAAGCCGCAGGCTATGTCGTCGAAGGTTTCAAGGCCGTGAAGCTCAAGGTCGGCTTCGGCGTGGAAGAAGATGCCAAGGTCACGCGCGCAGTGCGCGACGCCATCGGGGCCGGTATCGCCCTTTTGGTCGATGCCAACCATGCCTATGATTCCGTCGCCGCAATCCGCCTGGGACGGATGATCGAACAATACGACATCGGCTGGTTCGAGGAGCCGGTGCCGCCGGAGGACATTGCCGGCCATCAGGCGGTGAAAGCGGCGCTATCGCTTCCGATTGCCGGGGGCGAATGCGAGTTCACCCGCTTCGGATTCCGCGAGCTTCTGGTCTCGCATGCGCTCGACATCGTTCAGCCGGACACCTGCGCGGCCGGCGGCTTGTCCGAATGCAAGAAGATCGCGGACGTGGCCGAGGCGTTCGCTGTGCGCTACAACCCTCATGTCTGGGGGACCGGCATTGCGATTGCGGCCTCGCTGCAGCTACTGGCCGTGCTGCCACCTCACACGCCGCCCTCGCTCGACCCGCTTGCGCCGATGCTCGAGTTCGACCGCACCGAGCATCCGATCCGGCAGGCGATTCTCACCGCCCCGATCGAGCATGCGGGCGGCATCGTCCGCGTGCCCGATGGGCCGGGGCTCGGGATCGAGATCGACCGCAAGGCGCTGGCGCGTTTTGCTGCCGCGTGACCGGCAAGGCAACAGCGCCGCTTACGCCCGATACTCGCTGTGGTCGCGCGAGCCGGAAAAGGAGATCATTCCGACGCTGGAAGAACTTGGCATCGGGCGTGTGCCTTACAGTCCGCTCGGCAAGGGATTTCTCACAGGGGCGATCGACGCCAGCACCACCTTCGACAGAAGCGACTTCCGCAACATCGTGCCGCGCTTCTCGCCCGAGGCGCGCAAGGCGAACCAGGCGCTGGTCGACCGCTAGGCCGGGCGGTCTGCCAGTCCGAACACCGGGGCGATGAGGGAAGCGATCCTTCCCTCATCGTTCCTCTATTCACGCAAACTGCAAAAACTCGTGAACGACGCCACAGTTTGCGCGCACCGGGGCCGAACGGCGCCGGATTTCGCGCGCCGGGCGCAATTCATGACCGCGAGTTTAGAAATCTGCCAAACGGCGCCTATTGCATCGCAGCCAGCCGCGCTTATGTTCATAAAACGAAACGGTTCCGTTCTATTAATTTTGGAGTGCGGCCATGGCCGAACCAGCAGTCACCGACGAGGCTCCGTCACCTCAAGCCGCGGAAGTTCCATCACCGGCGCGCGAGCGCGCGCTCGAGCAATGGCGCGGCAGTGAGCATCCGGCACAAGCCCGAAAAGGCTTCTGGCGCGGCCAGAAGTCAGTTCCGCAGGAAGCCCCGTCCGAGCTCCGTGTCGTCGAGCGGCCGCAGGAGGCTCCGCCGCCCGAGCAGCGGGACGAGGCGGAGCGGTCGCGCAAGGGCCTGTTGCGGCGGCGTCCGTTCATTTCCATGCTTGGCGTGCTGGCGCTGCTCGCGGCCGGCGCGCTCGGCTATCTCTATTACGACTATGCGGCGCATTTCGAGAGCACCGACGACGCCTTCATCGCCGCGCGGCAGTTCGCCATCGCGCCGAAAGTCTCCGGCTACATTACCGACGTTCCCGTCACCGACAACGAGCATGTCAATGCCGGGCAGGTGATCGCGCGCATCGACGATCGCGATTATCGAACCGCGCTGGCGCAAGCGCAGGCGCAGGTCAATGCGGCGCAGGCCAGCATCAAGAACATCGCGGCGCAGATCGACGTCCAGCAGGCGCAGATCAACGCCGGCGAGGCGCAGGTCGAGCAGGCGCAGGCTGGACTCGTCTTCGCGCAGCAGCAGGCGCAGCGCTATCAGGATCTGGCGCGCACCGGCTCCGGCACGGTGCAGAACGAGCAGCAATACAACTCCCAGCTTCGGCAGCAGCAGGCGGCGCTTTCAAGCGCGCAGGCCAATCTGAAGGTTGCGCAGCGGCAGCTCGAATCGCTCAAGGCCCAGCAGGAGAGCGCCGCGGCCAACCTCGCGCAGGCCGAAGCCCAGCGCGACCAGTCTCAGCTCAATCTGTCCTACACGACCGTCACGGCCGCGCAGTCCGGGCGCATCGTCAATCTCGGCGCCGCAAAGGGCCAGTTCGCCGCGCAGGGCACGGCGCTGACCCAGTTCGTGCCCGATGATGTCTGGGTGACCGCGAATTTCAAGGAGACCCAGCTCGACCGTATGCGCCCCGGCGAGCCGGTGACGCTCAGGATCGACGCCTATCCGGAACGCGAAATCCGCGGCCATATCGCGAGCGTCCAGCCGGGCTCCGGTCCCGCCTTCTCGCTGCTGCCGCCGGAGAACGCGACCGGCAACTATGTGAAGATCGTGCAGCGCGTGCCGGTCAAGATCATCATGGACAATCCGCCGACCGATGTCGCGCTCGGCCCGGGCATGTCGGTGGTGCCGACCGTGCGGATCAACCCGGCACCCTCCCTCTATGAACGCTTGAGTGCCTGGCTATGAGCGCCGCCGCAGCAAAAGGCGGCGCTTCCGCCGCGCCCGTCGCCGGGACCAATCCCTGGCTGATCGCCATCCTGGTCGCGGTTGCGACCTTCATGGAAGTGCTCGACACCACCATCGCCAACGTGGCGCTGCCCTATATCGCCGGCGGAATGGGCGTGAGCGAGGACGAAGCCTCCTGGGTGGTGACGACCTATCTCGTGTCCAATGCCATCATCCTGACCGCCTCGAGCTTCCTCGCCAAGCGCTTCGGCCGCAAGGCGTTCTTCCTGATGTGCCTTGCGCTGTTCACGGTCAGCTCGGTGCTGTGCGGCTTTGCCTGGAATCTGCAGTCCCTGTTGTTGTTCCGCATCCTGCAAGGGCTCGGCGGTGGCGGCATGGTGCCGGTCTCGCAGTCCATCCTGGCTGACTCCTTTCCGCCGGCCAAGCGCGGCCAGGCCTTCGCGCTGTTCGGCGTCGCCGTCGTGGTCGCGCCGGTCGTGGGCCCGACGCTCGGCGGCTGGCTCTCCGACAATTTATCCTGGCACTGGTGCTTCCTGATCAACGGCCCGGTCGGCCTCGCGGCCATCGCGGTGATCGCGCTGATCCTGCAGGAGCCTGCATCCGCGGCCGCCGAGCGGCGGCGCCTGCTTGCGCAGGGCCACCGTTTCGATCTCGTCGGCTTCGTGCTGGTTGCGACCTTCCTCGGGTCGCTCGAGCTCATGCTCGACCGCGGGTTGGAGGATGACTGGTTTTCCTCGCGCTTCATCGTCACCGTCGCGGTCGTCTGCGCGGCCGCGTTCGTCGCGATGATCCCCTGGGAGATGAGCCGCAGGAATCCGATGATCGACGTGCGCATGGTCGCCTCGCGGCAGTTCGGTGCGAGCTTCCTGGTGATGCTCGCGACCGGCGCGATCCTGCTCGCCACTACCCAATTCCTGCCGCAGATGGTGCAGCAGAACTTCGGCTACACCGCGACCTGGGCCGGCCTCGTGCTGTCGCCGGGCGGCCTCATCACCATGCTGATGATGTTCGTGGTCGGGCGCCTCTCCGGCAAGGTGCAGCCGAAATACATGATCATCGCCGGTGCGATCGTGGTGGCGGGCGCGATGTACGACCTGACGCGCGTCTATGCCGATGTCGGCTTCTGGTTCTTCGCGATGTCGCGCATGCTGCTCGGCGTCGGATTGCCGCTGATCTTTCTCTCGATCACGACCGCGTCCTATGACGGCATTCCGCCCGACAAGACCGACCAGGCTTCGGCCCTGATCAACGCGGCGCGCAACACCGGCGGCTCGATCGGCGTCTCGCTGGCGGCGAACGTGCTGGCGCATCGGGAGCAGTTTCACCAGAGCCGGCTGATCGAACACGCAATCCCCTCCAGCACGCAATACCAGGATACGCTGCAGCAGGTGACGAACTATTTTACCGCGCACGGGGCTTCGCTCGCACAGGCGCAGCAGCAGGCGGTGGCCTGGATCGGTCAAGCGGTGCAGACCCAGGCGGCGCTGCTCGCCTATATCGACGTCTACTGGGCCCTGATGCTGATCTCGCTCGCTGCAATTCCGCTCGCGCTAACGCTACGCAGCGTGAAGCTTGGCGGTCCCACCATGGCGCACTGAGGTCGCCTCGCGCGCGGCGGCGGAGCCATGCGCCTGTGACGTTGCAGGTCTGAACGGCGCGAGCGCTGGCAAATCCGCCTTCGTGACTATCTGGCGCTGAGGCCGGCGGCGCGAGCGGCCGCGGCTCAAGGGTCGGGCGTGGCGATCTGCGGCAGGTTCGTATCGAACATCAGCTTCTCCGGCCATTTCCGCTCGGAATGAATGCGGATGTTCAGATCCTCGGCCTTCGGCATCAGCGGAGAATATTCGATCGGCAGTGTGGAGGAGCTTGGTGCGTCCACGAAATACCAGTTTGCCGCGAACAGCAGCGCAAGCAGCGCGCCTCCGACAACAACGAAGTAGCGGGCGATCGGCATGGCAGCCTTCTTGACCAAGCGGTGGTTTGATGAAGCGGTGGAGCGCACCGATTAAACGGCACTGTATCGTTTAGTTATGCCCGGCAAAACATGGCAAGTGCAAGGCAAAGCGATGTGAAGCGGCATCTTGGCGCAGTGCGTCTGGCCGCTGCTGCGAGCCTTGTTTTGGCCGCGCTGGCACTGTCTCGCACCCCGGCCGGCGCGGACGAAGTCGTCCGGGCCGCCGGCGGTCGCGGAGCGGCCGCCTTGGCCGAGAATGCATCATCCGCCGTGCGCCCCGCCGCGCTTCAAGCCGGTCCACAAGGGAGGCCGCTGTTCGGCATGGATAGCGAGCCAGTTGCGGCAGGCGGGGTCACGGCGAAATGGCGCATGATCGAAGAGGATATTGCGCGCGAGCAAGAGGTGCTGGCGCGCTGCCGCAAGCAGGCCCCTTGCCCGGCCGCCGCGCAGAGCGTGCTTCATATCGTCGCCGAGGGCTCAGGTCACATCGGGCTCGCCCGAGTCGGCCGCATCAACAGGGCAGTCGATCTTGCCATCGCGCCGGCCAGCGACCGGGCGCAATGGGGCGTTGAGGATCATTGGAGCTCGCCGTTCGAGACGCTGCAGACCGGCCGCGGCGACTGCGAAGACTACGCGATCGTCAAATACCTCGCGCTCCTGCAGGCGGGGCTTTCGCCGGCCGATGTGAAGATCGTCATCTTGAAAAATCTCGCGCCGGCCGAGGACCATGCCGCGGTCGCCGCGCGCGTCGACGGAGCGTGGCTGATCCTGGACAACCGCAAGCTTGCGCTGGTGCGCGATACAGCCATCGTCGGCGCGATCCCAAAATTTGTCCTTGATGAGAACGGCGCCCGCCGCTTCCTTCCATCGACGCGGGCGGGGTAGACGAGGACGCCAAGTTGCAAATCCGGACGAGCGTCTTCAGTCGCCGTCATTGCTGTGCATGTTCACTAATTCGGTGATCTATTTGTTTGGGTTTGGGCCTCGGCTAATGCCTCAGGCGTTTTGACGCCGAGGTTGGCGTGCTCACCCTCGCTTCGCTGAGCTCGGCGACGATTGCCCTAATTCCTGCCGCAGGAGCCAAGAAAGAACTCGACGCGCAGGCGCACGTGATCGGGCAGTTCTTTCCTCAGTGCCTTGGCGTCTTCGCCCATCAGCCGGCGCATCAGCACGCCGAACAGCACCACATCGAGGAAGATGCGCGCGGTATCCGCGATCCGCTCGGGGGCAAAGGCTCCCTTGGCTTCGATCCCTTCCTCGCGCGCGAGCTCAGCGAGCAGCTTGGCGAGGTTGGCGGCGGCGCGTTTGCGCGCCATCTCGTTGACGCCGCGGGTCAATTCCGGGAAGCGCTGCGCCTCGGCGATGGCCGAGCGCAACAGTCCGATCGTGTCGTCGTTGAGCATCCGCTCGGCCAGCGCCGTGCCAAGGTTGATCAGCTTGGCATGAAACGTGCGTCCATGCGGCGCCAGATTCTCGAATTGCGTGTTCCGCGCGACCTGGCGCGCCATCACCGCCGCGAACAGCGACTCCTTGCCCGGATACCTGGCGTAGATGGTCGGCTTGCCCGCGCGCGCCGTCTGGGCGATTTCGTCGACGCTCGCGCCGTCGAAGCCGCGCTGCAGAAAAATCCTTTCGGCGGCGTCGAGGATGCGCTCCTCGACTTCGCCCGCACGCTCCAAAGGAGGTCGGCCGCCTCGGCTATGTGCCCGTTTGGAAGCAACCATGTGATCAGCCGTGCCCTGATTGAATCAGCCATGAGGCTCCCCGAGCCCGTTCTGGCACAGGGCGGGCGATTGTTCAATTAAACTGAACGATTGCGTTTCAGCGGTAACATTGGGCGCGGGGAAGGGCCCTGCTGGTCTTGCGGCACCGCCGCGGCGGTCCCTACTTTGGAGATGCCGTCGTAACACGGTTCACGATCGGTCGGGATGCAGGATGTCGCGCGCACTCATCATCTTCGGACTTGTCCTGGTCGCCGCCGGCCTGTTGTGGCCGTTCATCGGCAGGCTGGGGCTGGGCCGGCTGCCCGGCGACATCGTCATCGAGCGCCCGGGATTTTCCCTCTATTTTCCGCTGATGACCTCGCTCATCATCAGCATCGTGCTGAGCCTGGTCCTGTGGCTGGTGAACCGGTAGGCTCGCATGAGAGCATCTGCCAAGTTGCAGACCCGGACAAGCGCCTTCAATCAGGCCCGTTATTGCGAGGCGTCGCTTGCGCTCGCAATGAGAGTGGAGGCTGGGCGCGCGCTCCCTCGATTCGCTCAGCTCGGCGATCGCTCTAGTTGCATCGCCGCATCGCGGCGCCCTGCCGCGCACTCCGTCCGCCGCGGCCTGCTCTGGGCGGATCGAGCGTGACCTGCTTGAGGTCATCGCCGCTCACGATGACGACGACGAAGCTCAATCGCCCGCTGTCCCTGAGCAGGGTTCCACCGATCGCTTTGCCCTTCGCGGCGCGTTCTGCGACGAGCACGGCGTCGAAGAGATCTTGGCGCACGCTTTTGAGCGCGTCGACATTGTGCTGATTTTCCGCATTCAGGTCCCTGACGAACGAGACAGTCTCTTCGCCTGCAACGTCTCCGCTTTGGGCATCGATGGCGTTTTCCCAGATGCGATCGCTCGCCATCGTCTTCACCCTGTAGACCGGCGAAGCCGGGCTGCCGTCGAAGCCGATGTCCCAGGTTTTCGAGCCCGGGTGCAGTTTTTCGGCCCTGACCAGCGCCTGACAGAGCGAGATCTGTGCCGCGCGAAACAGCGCAAGTTCGCGGTCGATCGTTTGGTCGTCAACGTTGGCGCCGGTTCCGGCGTCATTGCGCGCGATGGAGGGGGCGGTACCGGAAAGCGCGGTCGCGCTCAAATGAGACGGCGTCAGCATCAGCCACAACATCGCTGCGCTTACATAGTTTTTCCACATCGGGGACCCACTGCCGGTCGCGTTGTCGGTTCACGCGCCGTCCTTGTTCACTGGTCTCTAAACACACAACTTAGCCATCGTGACGGCAATCAATGCCGGTTCACCGTTGCGCAGCTTCTCGCGCCCCCTGGCGCATCCCCTGTAGTGAGCGGCCCCAGATAAACGTTCTGCGCCGGATCAAGGACATGCGACTCGATGGCATTTTTCTCTTACGCAGCCATTGCTCCGCTCACCCGCACGATATATTAATCACTGAGTTAATTAATTCTCTGGGGCGGAGTGTGTCAAGGCAGCTGGCGCAACGGGCGGGCCGCACGGCTCGGACAGCGAGACTACGAAGGGTTGGCGACATCATCCGGCGTCCGCCTGGACGGCCTACGGGAAAGTCGGACCGGCGCACGCTGCTGCTCGATGCGGCGCTCGTGCTGTTCGCCGAACAGGGCGTGCAGAATACGACGCTGCGAATGATTGCCGATCAGGTCGGCCTGACGCCCGCGATGGCGCATTATTACTTCAACAGCAGGGAGCAACTTATCGATGCTCTCGTCGAAGAACGCCTGCTTCCGATTTGCACCAGTATCGAAGAGACGTTCGGCGCGGAATGCGATGATCCCATGACGGTGATCTCGAACTTCGTCGCGCGTCTACTTGAAGCCGCGGCGCGATACCCCTGGCTTGCTCCGCTCTGGTTGCGCGAAGGACTGAGTGAAGGCGGGGCGCTGACCGAGCAGATCGAGCGGCGGCTTGCGGAAACCAAGCGAGAGAAGGCCTCGCGCTGCATCGAACGCTGGAAGCAACAAGGAAAGCTTGGCGAGACCATCGAGCCTGAGCTGGTCTTCACATCCATCGTCGCGCTCGTCCTGCTGCCGTTGGCCGCGGGCGCGAAGGGGACCTATTCCGTCAGCCCCGACCGCCTGGCCCGGCATGTCGTCACGCTGTTGGGACGAGGGATGTTTTGAACGACGCAGGAGCCGGCGCATTTGCTCCGGCCCTTTGTTGTCAGACGTCGTTGCTTATCCGGTAAGCCGTCGTCTGGCTTGGAGCCGCCAGTTGCCCCACTGGCGGCTCCATTTTCTAGCTGCATTTTCGGGCTCGCTATGAGCCATCGGACGTCATCGCTGCGTCGGTGCGAGAAGCCGCGTTTCGCGGCCGGGCTGTGCTCTAAGCGCGCGTGTTGCGCCCAAGAAAATCGCGGATTCGTTCGGCGATCTCACCGGCATGCGTTTCGAGCGCGAAGTGGCCGGTGTCGAGGAAATGGACCTCGGCATCCGGAATGTCGCGCTTGAAGGCCTGCGCTCCTGGCGGGAGAAAGAAAGGATCGTTCTTTCCCCAGACGGCCAGGAACGGCGGGCGATGAGTCCGGAAATATTGCTGGAATGACGGATAGAGCGCGACGTTGCTCTTGTAGTCCCCGAACAGATCCAGCTGCACCTCATCGGCGCCGGGACGCGCCAGATAGAAATTGTCGAGGTTTTGGCCGTCCGGCGACACCGCGTCTGCGTCGGCAACCCCATGCGTATATTGCCATCGGGTCGCCTCGGGAGAGAGGAACGCGCGGAGTGCCTCGCGATTTTTCGGCGAGGGGTCCTGCCAATAGGTGCGGATCGGATTCCAGCCGTCGCTGAGGCCCTGCTCATAGGCGTTTCCGTTCTGCGAAATGATCGCTGTGATGCGTTCCGGATGCCGAACGGCAATCCGGAAGCCGGTCGGTGCGCCATAGTCGAAGACATAGATCGCGAAGCGGTCGAACCCGATCACTTCGGTGAAGCGGTCGATGACGCCGGCGATATTGTCGAACGTGTAGGTGAACTTTGCCCGCGCCGGCATGTCCGACTGACCGAAGCCCGGAAGGTCGGGAGCCACGATATGGAATTTGTCGGCAAGCGGGGGAATGAGATCACGGAACATGTGGCCCGCGCTCGGGAAGCCGTGGAGAAGCAGCAGCTTCGGTGCGTCGGACGAGCCGGCCTCGCGATAGAAGACTTTGAAACCATCGACATCGGCAAAGCGGTATTTCACAACGGACATGGGCGCTGCTCCTGGCAGTGAGGACGTAACCTTTAAAATGGCTTCGATCAGGTTATGCCGATGAGGTAACTTGTCAAGAACTGTTAGAGGGGTTACTTAGCTGACCGTTGGAACGATCCGGCTGCGGGAAGGCCCCCAGATGCTATCTCATTCCCCCGCGATATTCATTGCCGACTCCCCCGGCCTGGATTTCCTCAATTCGATCGCGACGCCGACCGATGTGCCGGTCGACTGGATCGCTGACGGCGATGGATTCCTCGACTGGCTCGCGCAAGCCAGGCTGGTACCGGCCGATGAACTCGACGCGCTGAAGGCGCGCGCGATGCCGGGCGAACTGGATAAGGTGGCCGATCAGGCGCGGGCCTTACGCGAGTGGTTCAGAGGATTCGTCCGCAAGCACATGCGCCGTCCGTTGACGGCCAAGGCCGCGCGCGAACTGGAGCCGCTCAACAGGCTGCTCGAACGTGATGAGGCTTTCAGCCAGGTCGTCCCGCGTCGCGCGGATGGCGGCGATCGCTTGCACCTGCAACACATGCGGCGCTGGCGTTCGCCCGAGTCATTGCTGCTGCCGATCGGCGAGGCGCTGGCCAAATTCGTCTGTGAAGAAGACTTTTCCGACGTGAAGGCATGCGAGGGGCATAGCTGCACCCTCATGTTCGTCGATCGCACCCGCGGCCGCGGGCGACGATGGTGCAGCATGGCCATCTGCGGCAACCGCGCCAAACAGGCCGCTCACCGAAATCGTCTCAAGGAGAAGCGTTAAGGCCGACTTCGGCGTTTGCGCAGGATTGCTGCGCAAGACCTTCGTCTTTGTTCCGGAAAGACCGGGTCTCTTGCACGCGCCGACCCATTCAGCTTTCGAAATAGCGCCGCTGATCGATATCGGCGATGAGGCCCGGTTGTTTCGGCTCCCAATCCAAGAGCTTCCGGGTTCGCTCGCTCGATGCTGGGATGTCTGCGCTCACGAACGTTGCGAACCAGCCGAAATGCTCGGCCGCCTCTTCGGGAGACTTGGATGCGACCGGCAGGTTCAATCGGTGGCCGATCACGGCGGCGATCTCCCTGAAGGGCACGCCCTGTTCGGCGATCGCGTGATACGTGCCTGCCGTGGCGCCTTGCTCCAGCGCGAGGCGATAGACGCGGGCGGCATCGAGCCGATGCACGGCGGGCCAGCGGTTGAGGCCTTCACCCACATAGGCAGAGACGCCCTTTTCGCGCGCAATGGTGATGAGGCGCGGCACAAAACCGTGATCGCCGATGCAGTGGACCGAGGGCGGAAGACGGATCGCCGCCGCGCGCACGCCGCGGCCCGCGAGCGCTGAAGCCACCTCTTCCGAAACGCGAGGAAAGCCGGTTACACGCACATCCTCCTCGGTCGCGATGCGGCCCGGCGCCAACAGCGCAACCCCGCCGGTGACGAGCAGCGGCCGGTCGGAGCCTTCCAGCACGCTGCCGAGCGCCTCGATGGCGCGCCCCTCGATCTCGCAATTTTCCGCGAATTTCGAGAAGTCGTGATTGAAGGCGGTGTGGATCACTGCATCGGCTGCGGCCGCGCCACGCTTCAGGCTATCGAGATCTTCGAGCGAGCCGCGATGGACGTCCGCGCCTGTCGCGGCAAGCGCTCCTGCGACCGCCTGCGACCTGGCGAGACCCAGCACTTTATGTCCCGCACTGATCAGTTCGTTGACGACGGCAGAGCCGACAAATCCCGTTGCACCGGTCACGAACACGCGCATGAAGAATTCTCCACCTTGAGCGGAGGCTATTTCGGCGCGTCGTCTATCCCGGTAAAGTAGGGACCTTACACAGGTATAATGACTAACAGGATGCGCATGCCTGATAGCAACGACAACTTGCTTGGAGCCTATTTGAGGGATCGCCGCGCCAAGCTTGACCCGGCAGCCCTCGGCTTTCCGTTGGCGCGCCGGCGAACGCCCGGCCTGCGGCGGGAGGAAGTGGCGCAGCGCGCCAATGTCAGCGCGACCTGGTACACGTGGCTTGAGCAGGGCCGGGGCGGGGCGCCGTCGGCTGACGTGCTCGATCGCATCGCCCGCGCCCTGATGCTGACCGAGGTCGAGCGCGAGCACCTGTTTCTACTTGCACTGGGCCGGCTGCCCGAGGTTCGTCGTTATCAGGCGACTGATGGGATTTCGCCGCGGCTGCAACGTGTGCTCGACGCGCTGGAGCTCAGCCCGGCGCTTGTGAGGACCGCCACATGGGACGTCGTTGCCTGGAACCGCGCAGCGACGGCAGTGTTCACGGACTACAGCTCGCTCGCCGCCGCCGAGCGCAACGTTCTCCGTCTCTTCTTCCTGGATCCCCGGGTCCGCGCCGCGCAGCCGCATTGGGAAAGCGTCGCCCGCTTTGTGGTGGCAACGTTCCGGGCGGATACGGCGCGGGCAGGTGCGGCTGAAAACGTCAAGGCGCTGGTCGATGAGCTCTGCCGCCTGAGCTCTGAGTTCGAAGCGATGTGGCGTGCCAATGACGTCAATGCACATGGCGAGGGCACGAAACATCTGCGGCATCCTGTGGTCGGGATGCTCGGGCTGGAATATTCAGCTTTTGCCGTCGATGGCAGGCCCGATCTCGCCATGGTGATCTACAATCCGGCAACGCCCGCGGATGCCGAGCGGATCAGATCGCTCATCAACGCGCTCGAACGATCGCGCGAGCAGCAGCAGATGCGGGCATGAGCGTTCACCAATCGCGATCCGCCTGATGCGCCAGTCATTGGCAGGATGGGTTGAGCCACCGGGCTGCGCGAACGCGCGCCCGATGACAGGCTCCGCGAAACCCCATCACCTCACACACTCCGATGGATTTCACTGCGTTCAATCCATGCACGAACTGCGCTCGTCGTGCCCTTTTGCGCCCGAAGACGCGTGCGCGTAAAAACTAATTTCGCGAGGCGTTTCAATCTGATTTGGGTCGTCCAGATCTTCGCGCAAAAATAAATCGCTTTGTGATCACCCCAAATCAGTCGCATCTTCTCTCGCGTCCCGCCTCGCTGAGGGACGTACGCGTCGTCACGGACGTTGAGTGCGGGATGCGGTGGACGCGAATGGGCTGACTGACGAGCGGCATCCTTTTGCGGACGGCGAAGTCGTGTGGTCCTGGCGCCCCAAGGCTGGCGCTAAGGTCGCGACGATGCGCAAGCGCATCGCGCGGGCGACGGTGGCAACAAAGTCTGGCTCACCGGGGAGAGCNCGNAGTAAGCCGTAAACCACTGCGCAGGGAAGGCCGGAGTGATTTCCGCGCTCACCTGTGGTCAACGCGCGCTCGCGCAATTTTTTGCGCGGGGGCCGTGGGTGCGCAGCGGGCACCCGGTCTTCCCTGCGCCCTCTGATTTCCGGAGGGAGAAGGTTCTCAGCTCAACTCGGACGAAAAGGCGTCGCGAGAATGCCGACTCATGGATGCGTCATTGCGAGGAGCGAAAGCGACGAAGCAATCCAGAGCCTCACATGCGGCTCTGGATTGCTTAGCTTGCGCTCGCAACGACGGCGCCAGCTGTTAGGAATATTCACGCGTCGTCCCGGACAAGCGAGCCCCCGGCAACGCGCAGCATTGTCCGGTCGCGAGCGCAGATCCGGGACCTATAACCACAGGCCGTATTGTTGCAAAGATCGACTGGCATCACGGCACCACAGATGCATTCCGCGGTATGGGTCCCGGCCGTGGCCGGGACGACGATGAGAGACTTACCCCAACAACACCGCGTCCGCGCCGTTCACCATCTCCGCGCCGTCGGTCACACTCTTCTCCAGCGACGGCGCCTGTACCGCGATGTTCTCCGCAAAGAAGCGGGCCAGCGCCACATAACGTTGCGGCTCGCCGAAACTGCCGCTGCGGGCGGCGAGCGCCTCGGAGGCGAGATAGCAGCCGCCCACTGTTGCGCCGAACAGCCGCAAATAGGGCGTCGCTCCGGCCAGCGCATCGTTGGGTGCGCTGGTGACGCGCTCGAGCAGCCAGCGGCTCGTGCGCGTCAGCGAAGCGAGCGCGTCGTGCAGTTTTTGGCCCGTGCCGCCGAAGGCGGGATCGTTCGAACCCTCAACCTGCTTGATCGTCTCTCCGAGTTCGTCGAGCAGAGCCCACACCGCGGCGCCGCCATTAGCGGCGAGCTTGCGCGTCACGAGGTCGATGGCCTGGATGCCATTGGTGCCCTCGTAGATCGGGGTGATGCGCGCGTCGCGATAATGCTGCGCGGCGCCGGTCTCCTCGATAAATCCCATGCCGCCGTGGACCTGCACGCCGAGATAGGCGACCTCGTTTCCGACATCGGTGGAGAAGGCCTTTGCGATCGGCGTGAGCAGCGCGCCGCGGGCAGCGGCCTCGCTGCGGACCTTTGCATCCGTGGCGCGGGCAGCGACATCGAGCGCGACCGCCGTGGCATAGCAGATGGTGCGCGCGGCCGCAGTGAGGCTGCGCATCTGCATCAGCGTGCGCTTGATGTCGGGATGCACGATGATCGGATCGGAGCCGCTGTCGGCGGATTTGCCGACCGCGCGGCCCTGGCGCCGCTCCTGCGCATAGCCAAGCGCCTGCTGATAGGCGCGGTCGGCGATGCCGACGCCTTCGAGGCCAACGCCGAGCCGGGCCTGGTTCATCATCGTGAACATGCAGCGCATGCCTTGGTTTTCCTCGCCGATCAGGTAACCGATCGCGCCGCCATGGTCGCCCATGGTCATGGTGCAGGTGGGCGAGGCATGCATGCCGAGCTTGTGCTCGACGCCGCTTGGATAGATGTCGTTGCGCGCGCCCAGCGAGCCGTCGGCATTGACCAAAAATTTCGGCACCAGGAACAGCGAGATGCCCTTTGTGCCGGCGGGTGCATCGGGCAGACGCGCGAGCACGAAATGCACGATGTTGTCGGTCATGTCGTGATCGCCATAGGTGATGAAGATCTTGGCGCCCTTCAGCCGGTAGGTGCCGTCGGGCGCGCGCTCGGCGCGGGTGCGCAGCGCGCCGACGTCGGAGCCGGCCTGCGGCTCGGTGAGCTGCATGGTTCCAGTCCATTCGCCCGAGACCAGCTTGCCGAGGTAGATCTTCTTCAACTCGTCGCTGCCGTGCGCATCCAGCGCCTCGATTGCCGAGAGCGTGAGCAGCGGGCAGAGGCCGAAGGCGACGTTGGATGCGCTCCAGATCTCGGTGCAGGCGGCATTGATCGCGAGCGGCAGGCCCTGGCCGCCGAAGCTTTCCGGGCCGGAGACTGCGTTCCAGCCGCCTTCCGTCCAGCGCTTATAGGCGTCGGGCCAGCCGGGAGCGGTGGTGACCTTGCCGTCCTGGAGCTTGATGCCGTTCTGGTCGCCGACGCGGTTGAGCGGCGCCAGCACGTCGGAGGCGAATTTGCCGGCTTCCTCCAGCACCGCGGCGGTGAGGTCGGCGTCGAAATCGCCGTAATGGCCGGCCTCCACCGCGGCCTTCAGCCCCGCGCCATGGTTGAGCGCCAGCAGCATGTCCTTGATCGGCGCCTGGTAGGTCATGAGCGTCATCCCGCTTGTTTCGGCCTCGAATTGGCTGCCGTATTCCCACGAAACCGCAAGCCCCTCAACACTCTTCTCAAGAGGGTCGGCAGGGGCGTCGCGAGACGAAAGGCCGTGTTCGGGCAGCAAGTCCGGGAGAAGAATTTGCCGCGAATAATGCCGTCTACCCTGTTGAAATGGCTCGCTTGTCTCTATAGACCGACGGTGCCGGCGCGAAACGGTTTGGACCCTCGTCCGGCCCTTCCGTCACGTCGTTTTGGGGCGTCGCCAAGTGGTAAGGCAGTGGATTTTGATTCCACCATGCGGAGGTTCGAATCCTCCCGCCCCAGCCACCGGTATCATCAAGCCTCCTCACTCCTCCTCCCATCTCCTTACCTCGCATCACGCGTTCCGATGACAAGGAACTGTTAATTCAAGACTTTTCTCCTCACGCCATGTCGTGCGTCCGCATCTCTCATCACCCGCCTCGGGCCGCCTTGAATTATAAACGGAATCAAACTAGATCATGCCTCGAAGCATGACTGGGCATTGCGCCCAATCGAACTTGGAAATTCCGAAATGATGGCCAAGTTTTTCAACGCCAAGAATCTCCACTCCCTGCCGGACGGTGGGCTGGACGAGAAAGGCAAGCGCAAGCAGAAGCTCTATACGGATGAACACCATCGGAGCTTCAAACTGCTCGTGACCGGCAACTCGCGTCTGTTCTATTCGCAGTGGGAGAAGCCCAAGCACATGCTGAAGGAGAGCCAGAAGCGCCAGCCCAAGCTCACGCCACTCGGCAGCGTCGAGGATTTTTCTTACAACGCCGCGCTCGCCGCGCATCTCAAGCTGCAGGACGACATCAAGCACGGCATCTATCCTGAGGCCACCAAAGGCGTGGGCCGCCGCAAGACCGGCCCAACCTTCGAAACCTATGGCACGAAAGTCGTCGCAGGGTGGGCTGACAAGCGCAAGAATGCCAAGGATGCCGCAGGCATGAAGCGGATCATTCCGATCTATTGCACGGCGATCAACAACCTTCCGATTGAGAAAATCGGCACGCCCGAGGTGCTCGACGTCATGCGTCCGATCTGGGACGCCAAGCCGGCGATGGCCGAGGAAGTGCGTGCGCTGGTTGCCCGCGTCCTGAAGGCGGCGGCGAGGGAAGAACTGCGTCCCGTGGGCGATCCGGCAAGCGTTGAGGCTATCGTCGCGGTGCTCGGCAAGCCCGTCAAAAAGCGCGGGCGGATTCGCGGACCCATGAAAGCGCTCAACGCAGAGAAGATGCCTGAGTTCATGGTCGAGCTGCGCGCCATCAAGAGCCAGTCGGCACGCGCGCTTGAAGCGCTGATCCTCTCCAACCTGCGCACCAATGCGGTACGCTATCTGCACATCGACCATCTCGATCTGGAAGGCGGCGTCGACGATCCGTTGCGGCCGGGACCGAAATGGACGGTGCCGAGCGACCTGATGAAGGTCGATGACGACGGCCATCCGTTCATCCTGCCGATGGTGCCGCGTCTCGTCGCCGTGCTCAAGGAGCAGATTGCGTACCTGCAAGAAACCTTCCCCGGCCAGCCGGTCGGGCTGTTGTGGCCCGGCGATGCCAGTCAGCTCAAAAATCCGTTCGAGCAGCCGATCTCGGAAAACACGATGCGCGATCTGCTCGTGGATACGCTGAAGAAGAACGCGACGCCGCACGGCATGCGCGCCACCTTCCAGACGTGGGCGGAAAATGAGCTGCAGGACGACGGCGAAACCATGAAGTTCAATCCCGATGCCATCGGCTACTGCATGGCGCACAATCCGGGCGACAAGGTCAAGCGCGCCTACCGGCGCAATCGGCTCTGGAAGCCCCGCATGGGCATCATGAATGCATGGGAGCGCCACCTTGCGCGGCCGAGGCCGCAGCTCAAGGCGGTCGCCTGAATATGCAGCGTTGGAGACGCAACGGAAGGCTTGTAGCTGAAAATTAGTCTTCACCGCGCGCCACGAACGGCGCGCGGTTGTACGTCGGGCCATTGTTCGATATAGCGCGTGATCTCGCTCGCCATCACCACCACCGAGTGTCCGTGCTTCTTGGCCTTCAGTTCGCCGCGCGCGATCACGCGGTCCAGTTTTGCCAGCGACATCCGCAATTCGATGGCAGCGTCCCGGCGTGTCAGGAACAGCCGCTGCGTTGGCGCTGGCACCTCTTGTTGCGCCTTGTGCATTCCCGTCATGGCCCGTCTCCTTTCCATCCAGCTATCATCAGTCGCGGGCTTCGATCTCCCGGATGTAGCGGATGACGCTCTCGCTGAACCCGTCGATGTGGGTCCATCGACCACAACCAACGCCGTTCCTGTTGGAGGCGAAAATCTCTCTCACGGCTAATCTAGGAATGAGCTCGGGCGACCCATCACGGTCGCAGAGGGCTGACCCGAGGTAAACAAGTTAATGCTGATGTCGTTGAATCGGCGCCTAAGTCGTGCAGATAGGTGGGTTGCTCCGAACGTCGTCGAGCTCAACTCTGCCTGCGCGAGCCGCCGACTGGCTACGAATTTGAGGGTCGGACGTCGAATCGTTCCGGGTGGGCCATGTAACGGAGGTTGGAATCCCTCCCTCTCCGCCACTTGCCCGCGACGTGCGAAAACCCCAATAAAACACGGCATTTCTCGAGCCACCGGATTCGGACGGTGGAGAACCGCGGTGGAGACCCCGCGGTTGGTTCGAATTTGTCTCAAATTGCCATCATTGTGAGCCTGTTGGAAGCCGAATCCTTGGAACCCGACCGCGAGCCGGACGTGGCATTCGGTCGAATCCTTCCGAAGGATCGATCCCAGACGGACGAGCACCAAGGGTATCATCGGCCTCTCGCAAGCGAGTCGGGGGATTCGGCCATGACCGGTGTGCCGGAGACGTTGAGGAAATCGCGCGCAAGACCTGGGTGACGCAGCGCGGCGGCATGCAGATCGCGGGTATCCGAAGGAGAAGCTCGAACCCGCGCTCGCGAGGGCTGAGCGATCGCTGACGCAGAGTTAGAGGGAGTGCGGCGCACAAGGGCCGCAGCTCGAAGCCTTCGTCAAGCTCCAGATGGAAGCCATCAGGCACTCCCCGAAGGAGATCGAGACCAGCGGCAACCCCAGGGCGGCAACGCCCAATTTAGGGCCGGCGATGCGGGTACCCGGAGCAGCAGTCCGATGGATGGAAGACCATCGTCGATGACGTGCACGGAAAGGGCGGCCGTATCGTCTCACAACTGTGGCATGTCGGCAGAACCTCGCACGTCAGCCTGGCCTCGGGGCTTGCGCCGGTGACGGCTTCGGTCGGGCCCTACGAAGCGAGAGGTCAGAAACGAAAAATCGTTTTTCGTTTTTCTTCGTAGAGGCCAGCGCTGAAAAATTTCAAGCTTCCGCAAAGCGCGCATTGGTTCGGAAGATACGGCCGGTTGCGCGACCACTAATAAATACAAATGGGGGGAGGCATGTCGAAATCGGCCTGGGCAGCGCTTTTCGCGATCATCGGCTTAACTGCAAGCCCGGTGTTTGCAGGAGACGTCGTACGGATTGGCGTTCTCAACGATCAATCAGGTCTTTATGCCGAGTTCGGCGGAATGGGCTCCGTCGAGGCGGCCAAGCTCGCCGTCGAAGAATTCGGCGGCCAAGTGCTCGGCAAGAAGGTCGAGATCGTGGCAGCCGATCACCAGAACAAGACCGACATCGGTCTGTCGACTGCGAGGAAATGGTTCGACGCCGACGGCGTCGGCATGATCACGGACCTCACCAATTCGGCTATCGCCATCGGGGTCCAGAACCTTGCTCGAGAGAAGGGTAAAATCACCATTTCCGTTGGCCCGGGCACGACGCGCCTCACCAACGAAGACTGCTCGCTGACCGGCTTCCACTGGATGTGGGATACGTATTCTCAGGCCGTGGGTACTGCGCGTGCGGTTCTCGCGGACGGCGGCAACAAATGGTTTCTGCTGGTCGCCGACTACGCCTTTGGGCATCAAATGGCAGCGGATCTGACGAAAGCCGTCGAGCAAAACGGAGGTACTGTGCTGGGAAGCGTCCGTCATCCCCTCAGCACAAGCGACTTCTCTTCCTTCCTGCTTCAAGCCCAGGCTTCGAAGGCGCAAGTAGTCGGACTCGCGAACGCGGGGGCCGATACAATCAACTCGATAAAGCAGGCGGCAGAATTCAATCTGGCTGGGACCGGTCAGAAGCTGGTTGGTTTGGTGGTGGTGATAAGCGACATCCGGGCGCTGGGGCTCAGCAGCGCCAAAGGGCTGCTGGTGACGACAGCGTACTACTGGGATCGCGACGACGACAGCCGCGAGTTCGCCAAGAGGTACGAAGCGCGGACCGGGAAAAAGCCGGGCATGATTCAGGCTGGCGTCTACTCGGGGGTACTACATTATCTCAAAGCGATCAAAGCGGCCGGAACCGAAGACGGAAAGGCGGTCGCCGAAAAAATGCGCGAACTTCCCGTGCAAGATCTCGTTTCGAAGAACGCCACGATCAGACCGGATGGGAGAGTGCTCCGAGATATGTATCTAGCGGAGGTGAAATCTCCATCGGAGTCAAAGGCTGATTGGGACTCCTATCGTATCGTTCGCACAATCCCGGCCGATCAAGCAGCTCTTCCGCTCGCGGAGAGCAAGTGCGGGTTGGTAAAGCATTCGCAATAGCGGCAAAGACCGCCAAGCGGAGTTCTGGGCAGCGGCCAAAACGCTCCAACTCGGGCTCTTCGGAGCAATGTGCTCTGGAATTCTCTGCTTCCATGGCTTGCCCGGGGGAGGAACGCCGCACACAACTCGGGCTATGCCGCATCAGCCGAGACGCCCGTCGTGTCCTCGGACGCACCAAGGTGTGTTTTTGCACGGCCTATGTCCTCCGAAATCAGCTTGAAACGTTTCAGCTTTCGTCTCTACGATAGGAAATGAAGACGCTTTGAATGTGGTGGGCGTAGCGGCATCGACCCAGGACAGCACTCGGTAATCGTCGGGCCGCTCCTCTCGCCGTGATGGAGGATGTGCTTGGACTGGAACGACCTGCGTTACTTCCTGGCCGTGGCCCGGCTTCACAGTTTAACGGAAGCCTCCCGACAGCTCAGAGTAAGCCAGGCGACCATCGCACGCCGGATCGCGGCTCTTGAGAGCACGATCGGGAGAGGTCTCTTCACCAAGCGACACGACGGATACAGTTTGACGACCGCGGGCGAAGCGTTGCTCGAACCCGCTGAGCAGGCGGAAGCTCATATGCTCTGGCTGGAACGAGGAGCGGCCTTTCCTGCCGAAAGCCTTGCTGGGATCGTCCGCTTGGCGATTCCGGAACTGTTGGGACAACACTTCATCATCCCGTCTCTTGCGGATTTTAGTGAGCGTCACCCTTCGATCAGGTTGGAGGTTATCGCCGATGTGCGCCCGATGCGCTTGAGCAGGCGCGAAGCCGACGTGCTCGTGCGTCTCGTGCACCCGCCGCACGGAGACTACCTGGTTCGCCGGGTCGGCCGGATCTCGCTTGCGCTGTATGGCTCGTCTACCTACTTGAGCGCGCGCGGTGCGCCCGACGTGCAGGCGGATCTGGTGAATCACCGCTTGATCGGCTGGGAGGCCGAACTCGGCTTTCTGCCGTTCTCTAGGTGGCTGCTGGACGCTTTGCCGGAGACAAACGTGGTCTTCCGCGCACACACGATGAGCGCACAGTTGGCGGCGGTCGAGGCCAATCTGGGTCTCGCTGTTTTGCCGGCCTTCGTTGCGAAGAAATTTGGCCTCGTCCGGGTTCTCAAGGAAGAGGCTCCGTTTTCGTCCGACATATGGATGTTGCAGGCACCGGGTTCGAGTTCGCTTGCACGAGTGAGGGTACTGGCCGACCATCTCGCGGAAGCCCTTCAGCAAGCGTCGGCCGAGTTCACGGACGTCGACTAGGAACCCGCAGCGGTTTCCTCGTAGAAATGCTCGCGTGAGGCTCGGGCATGGTCGACTCGAACGCCGGCCTATTCTTTTCAATTTTGAAAAACGCTTTTGCGTGATTGATGCTGGTCGCTCAGCGAAAAGAGCAGAAAAACGTAACCGGCAGTTACTCTGGAGCGTTTTCTGATATGACCATCACCGCGCACGCCTTCAAGTTTTCTCGTACCGGGGGGCCGGACGTACTCGAATGGGTCTCGGACCAGCTTCCTGCGCCTGCGGAAGGACAAGTGCAGATCCGCCACGAAGCGATCGGCGTCAATTATATCGACGTCTATCATCGTTCCGGGACTTATCCGCTTCCGCTACCCAGCGGCATCGGCGTCGAGGGGGCCGGCACGATCGAAGCTGTAGGCAGCGGAGTTTCGGGCCTCTCCGTGGGCGACCGCGTTGCCTACGCCGGTGGGCCTCCCGGCGCTTATGCCACCATCAGAAACGCACCTGCCGCCCGGGTTGTGAAGCCTCCGGCGGCCGTGTCGAGCAAGGCGGCCGCGAGCCTTATCTTCAAGGGCTTGACGGTCGAATATCTCATTCGGCGTTGTTATCAGGTGAAGGCCGGGGACGTCGTCTTGTGGCACGCCGCCGCCGGCGGCATCGGCCTGATCGCGTGTCAGTGGCTGAAGGCCATGGGGGCGACCGTCATCGGCACGGTTGGCAGCGAAGACAAAGCGAAGCTCGTGCGCGCCAACGGCTGCGATCATCCGATCGTCTACACGAACCAGAACTTCGTCGAGCAGGTGAAGGAGATCACCAAGGGCGAGGGCGTCGCAGTGGTCTACGACTCGGTCGGAGCGCAGACATTCAATGGTTCGCTGGATTGCCTGCGGATGACCGGTACCTTGGTCAGCTTCGGTACCTCGTCGGGGCCGGTGCCGCCGTTCGATCTCGGCGTGCTTGGCGCGAAGGGCTCGCTTTTCGTCACGAGGCCCTCCATCGCGCATTACACGGCGAAACGCCCGGATCTGGAAAAAGGCGCTGCCGCGGTGTTCGAGGCTATCGAGCGCGGAACCATAAAGGCCGTGGGGGTTACGGAGTACAAGCTGGCCGATGCTGCCCAGGCTCACCGGGATCTGGAGGCCAGGAAGACTTCCGGCTCCTTGATCCTACTTCCCTGATCTACTTCCGCGATCCTACTTCCCCGATCCTCGTGGATCGGGGGAGCGCCTGAATAAACATAAAGAAACAGCCGTCTAGGGAGGCGGGATTGGCCCAAAATGCAGAGACGTACGACTACATAATAGTCGGAGCCGGTACCGCCGGTTGCCTTCTCGCAAATCGCCTGTCCGCCGACCCGCGCCATCGGGTGCTCCTGCTCGAGGCCGGTGGGAAGGACAACTATCATTGGGTCCACATACCCGTCGGATATCTTTACTGCATCAACAACCCCCGGACCGACTGGTGCTACAGCACGGAACCGGAACCGGGACTTGCCGGCCGTTCGATAAGGTACGCCCGCGGCAAACTGCTTGGCGGATGCTCCTCGATCAACGGCATGGTGTACATGCGCGGTCAATCGGACGACTACGACCGTTGGGCCGACGCAGGAAATCCCGGCTGGAGTTGGAGGGAGGTGTTGCCCTTCTTCATGAAGCACGAAGATTTCGTCCATGGCGCCGACGGAGAGCACGGCAGCGGCGGCGAGTGGCGGATCGAGGAGCAGCGACTGCATTGGCCGATTCTGGACGTCTTTCGCGCTGCATGCGTCGAGACCGGCATTCCCGCCACTTCCGACTTCAACCGGGGTGACAACTTCGGGGTCGGCTATTTTCAGGTCAACCAGCGCAACGGCTGGCGATTGAATTCCAGCAAGGCGTTTCTCCGGCCGGTGCAGCAAAGGCCCAATCTCCGCATCCTGACTCATTCTCACGTCCGGAAGATAATTCTGGACGGCAAGAGAGCGGTGGGAGTGCAGATAGACCGCGACGGCGCCGTAATGATCGCTCATGCCCGTGCCGAAGTCATTCTTACCGCGGGATCGATCGCGTCGCCTCAGTTGCTGGAGCTCTCGGGGATAGGCAAAGGCGACCATCTCCAACGACTGGGAATCGATACCTTGGTCGATTCGCCCGGCGTGGGCGAGAACCTTCAGGATCACCTTCAACTGCGCCTGACCTACAAGGTTCAAGACGCGCTGACGCTGAACCAGCTTGCCTCGACGCTCCACGGCAAGGCGCGCATAGCGCTGCAATATGCGTTGGGTCGCCGGGGCCCGATGAGCATGGCGCCGAGCCAGCTCGGGGCGTTCGCCAAGTCGGATTCGTCGCAACGAACTCCGAACCTTCAGTATCATATCCAGCCTCTGACGCTCGACCGCTTCGGTGATGCTCTTCATCCGTATCCGGCGATCACGGCGAGCGTTGCGAATCTTCGTCCCGAGGCCCGCGGCTCGGTGCACGCTGCTTCGCCGGACCACCGCGTCCATCCCTCCATACGCTTGAACTATCTAAGCGCGCCGGCGGACCGCAAGGTCGCCGTCGATTCCATCCACCTTACCAGGCGCATCATGGCGGCTAAGGCGTTCGGGCCACATCGGCCGGAGGAGGTGCTGCCCGGACCGCTGCTCCAGACCGAGGAGCAGTTGACGCAGGCGGCTGGCGAAATGGCAACGACGATTTTCCATCCTGTCGGCACAGCCCGGATGGGAAAGGATCGAGACGCCGTCGTAGATCACCGGCTCAGAGTCCGAGGCGTTGCCGGGCTGAGGGTCATCGACGCTTCCGTAATGCCCACGATAACGTCGGGCAACACGAACGCGCCGACGCTGATGATCGCCGAGAAAGGGGCCAAAATGATAGAAGAGGAGTCCCGCGTCGGAGCTGTCCGGGCCATGGAGCTGGTCTGAAGACTTCGCTCAACGTAACGATAAAAGCGTCAATGCGGAGGAATTGTCATGAACGAGAATCCGTCCTTTCAGCGTGTTCAACAGCGCAAGATGCTCGTTGCGGGAAATTGGGTGCATGCGAAGGGCGGCGAGTTCGTCGATGTCGAAAACCCCGCTCGACGTCAGATCATCGCAGCCGTCCCGCGGGGATCCGCCGAAGACGTGAACGACGCAGTCGATGCCGCCATCCTGGCATTCGAGTCCTGGAAGCGGGTACCGCCGAGAGAGCGCGGCCGAGCGCTGCAGAACATCGCGGATGAGGTGGAGTCGAGATCGGAAGGACTCGCGCGCCTCATCGCCGAGGAAACTGGAAACGCCCTTCGGACGCAAGCGCGCCCAGAGGTGAAGTCTTCCATAGAAATGTTCCGGTACTTCGGGGGCTTGGCTTCCGAACTCAAGGGAGAAACCATACCCCTTTCCCGCGACGTGTTGAGCTTCACCGTAAGAGAGCCTCTGGGCGTAGTTGCGGCCATTATTCCGTGGAACGCGCCTTTCCTGCTCGCATCCGTGAAGATCGCCCCGGCGCTTTGCGCGGGAAATACAATGGTCATGAAGACGGCGGAGGACGCGCCCCTTGCTGTTCTGGCGTTGGCTGAAATCTGCGCCAAACACATACCACCTGGGGTGCTCAATGTCCTCACCGGCACGGGAACGGAATGCGGCGCGCCGCTACTTAACCATCCCGAGGTGTCGAAGCTGTCCTTTACCGGCTCGACCCCGGTCGGCAAACTGGTGATGGAAGCGGCCGCAAAGAGAATCATACCCGTGTCACTCGAGTTGGGAGGAAAAAGTCCTTCGATCGTATTTCCCGACGCCGTCGACGACTGGGTGATCGAGGGCATCATCGCGGCCATGCGCTTCACGCGACAAAGCCAGTCGTGCACGGCTGGATCGCGGCTGTTCGTCCACAAGGATGTCTACTCCAAGGTGTTGGAGAAACTTTGTTCAGCGGTTTCCAAACTGAAGGTAGGCGATCCGCTTTCGGAAGAAACCGACATCGGGGCGATCATCAACCGTAGACAGTTCGAGAAGGTGTGCAGCTACATCGAAGAGGGAGTGCGACAGCCGAACTCCAAACTCGTGATCGGCGGCCTTCCGAACCGGCCCGAGGACACCGGCTACTTCCTACAACCGACGATCTTCGGCCAGGGAGAGAACAGCTGGCGGCTTGCCCAAGAGGAGATCTTCGGCCCCGTCATGGTCGCGATACCTTGGGAAGACGAGGCGGAGGTGATCCGGATGGCGAACGATAGCCACTATGGGCTGGCGGCCTACGTGTGGACCCATGACATCGGCAAGGCTCTTCGCACGGCTCGCGATGTCGAAGCCGGCTGGGTTCAAGTGAACCAAGGAGCAGGTCAGCAGCCGGGCCACTCGTATGGCGGCTACAAACAGAGCGGGCTGGGGCGCGAGTTCTCGCTGGCGGCAATGCTCGATAGCTTCACCCAGACCAAGAATGTGACTGTGAACCTCGTACACTGATGTCAAAACTCGAGGGCCCGAATAGCGGCCGCGTTGATATGGTCGATGGCGGCAGGAGCTCTCGGTCGTGCCGCAAGGAGGACGCACAATGAAGGCGGTTCTCGTCGAAAAATTTTCGCCGGTTCGGTCGCTCCGGATCCAGGATGTCCCGACCGCGGATCTGCCACAAGGAAGCGCTCGAGTTCGGATCAAGGCGGCCGGCATCGGCTTCGTCGATGATCTTAAGGTCCAGGGACTCTATCAAACCAAAGATCCGCTTCCCTTCGTTCCTGGGACGGAGTTTTCCGGCGTGGTGGACGAGATCGGCGAGGCCGTGTGTCGAATAATGGTTGGCGATCGGGTGTTCGGGCTGGCTTCGCGCGGCGCGTTGGCCGAAGAGATCGTGGTGCCGGAGAGGGAGCTGTTCAGGATTCCCGAGAGCCTCTCGTTCGTTCAGGCCGCGGCGATTCCCGTGAACTATCTCACGGCGACATATGGCCTTCGGGAGCGTGCGGCGCTGGGCGCGGGAGAGATCCTCCTCGTGCTCGGAGCAGCAGGCGGAACCGGGACGGCGGCGATCAAGGTGGGGAAGAGCTTGGGGGCGCATGTGATCGCCGCCGCTTCGTCCGAGGAAAAGCGATCATTCGCATGCTCGCAAGGTGCCGACTCCGCGGTCGACTACACGAACAAGGATTGGCGGGACGCGTTGAAGTCGCTCACCAAAGGTCGCGCGGTGGACGTGGTTTTCGATGCGGTCGGCGGTGAAATCTCGCCCATCGCCTTTCGTACGCTGGCTTGGAGGGGACGGCATCTCGTGGTCGGGTTCGCTGCAGGAAAAATCCCGGCCCTTCCGTTCAATATCGCACTTCTGAAGGGGGCGTCGCTCACCGGAGTGGACAGCGCTCAAATTCGGAAGTTCGAGCCGGACGTCTTTGATCGGGTGATGGAGGACATTCGCGTCGCTTTGGAAGCGCGCTCGCTCTCGCCGCCGCCGACGCAAGCGTTTTCTTTCTCAGACTTCCAGAAGGCGTTCGAAACGATGACTGCGCGTCGGGCGAGGGGAAAAATAGTGGTGGAAGTGACCGCCTAAGAATGACCCGTGCCCCTGATCGATCGGTGATGATGCCATGAGCGATTGCAACTTGTTCTCTTCCGTACTTCCGGGCGACGTCGACTCGAGGCGGGTCGCGATAGAGCTGCCCGACGGAAGAACCGTCAGCTACGGCCAACTCATCGAACTTAGCGGCTGCATGGCGAACCTGCTCGTCGGGCGAGGGATGCGCCCAGGTGATCGTCTGGCCGCTCAGGTCGAGAAGTCCTTCGAGGCGCTCGTCCTGTACCTTGCGACGGTCAGAGCCGGCGGAGTATACCTTCCGCTGAACACCGCATACACGCCTAACGAGTTGCAATACTTCCTGAAGGACGCTGAGCCCACGATCGTGGTCTGCGATCCTTCGTGCCGACCGAATTTCGTCGACATGGCGGCCGAACTCGGGGCTGTCGTCGAGACGCTCGGCGGCGACGGCAGCGGCAGTCTTTCGCAGGCGGCGACTGCCGAGACCTCGACGTTCGGAACGGTCGGTCGCGCGCCCGACGATCTGGCCGCGGTCCTATACACCTCGGGCACGACGGGCCGTTCGAAAGGGGCCATGCTGACCCATGGAAATCTGATTTCCAACGCTCGAACTCTCGTGGAGAGTTGGCAGCTCTCGGATCGGGACGTGCTGATCCACATGCTTCCGATCTATCATACGCACGGCCTCTTCGTGGCTTCGAACGTCACGCTTATGGCCGGCGCGCGCATGATCTTCCGCCCACGTTTCGACGCCGGCGACGCGCTGGCCCTGATGCCGCGGGCGACCGTGCTGATGGGCGTTCCCACCTTCTACGTTCGTTTGCTCAAGCTGCCGGGCCTGCGCGCCGCATCCGAACGCATACGCCTTTTCGTTTCCGGGTCGGCTCCGCTGCCTGCGCAGGTGCACCAGCAATGGCGCGATGAGACCGGGCACTCGATCCTGGAGCGGTACGGAATGACGGAGACGGGCATGAACACTTCGAACCCGTATTCGGGCGAAAGGGTGCCCGGCACGGTGGGATTGCCCCTCCCCGGAGTGAAAATTCGGGTTGCCCATCCGGAAAATGGCCGCGTTCTTGGCCAGAACGAGGTCGGAGTCGTCGAAGTGAGCGGACCGAACGTCTTCAAGGGGTACTGGCGGATGCCCGAGAAGACGGCATCCGAGTTTCGCGAAGACGGGTTCTTCGTCACGGGAGATCTGGGCCGCATCGATGAGCGCGGGTATCTCCATATCGTCGGGCGCGGGAAGGATCTCATCATAACCGGCGGCTTCAATGTCTATCCGAAGGAGGTCGAGGCCGAGATCGATGCGATCGGCGGCGTGGTGGAGAGTGCGGTCATCGGGTTGCCGCACCCCGAGTTCGGGGAGGGAGTGACGGCCGCCGTCGTGCGTGCGCCGGGCTCTCTCGTCGATGAAGACGCGATCCTGAAGGCCGTTTCGGACAGACTGGCCAAATTCAAACAGCCGAAGCGGGTGGTCTTCGTCGAGGCCCTGCCGCGCAACACGATGGGCAAGGTGCAGAAGAACCTGCTGCGGGAGAACTTGGTCGGACTGTATGGGGAGGGATAGACGCGTCCGACCGTCGGGCCGAACCGGAGCTTCTATTTCGCTGGGTGATCCGCGGGTATCCAGGAACCGAGATGAACGCGCAGGTTTTCCGAAACTGAACGAGCGTGAGCCGGTGAGCCGAATACCTGACTTTGCCACGATCGGCCGGTGCATGCACTGAAGCGCATGCCGAGCCGTGGCTCACGCCCGAACGGTGAAGCTTGACAGCGATGAAAGGTGTAAGCGATGGGTTCGCACGCTTGCTGATGATTGGTTTTTCAAAAACACATCGTGTTGCCGGGCGAGCGAGTTTTCTCTTTCTACAGTTGAAAGTATCCAAGCAAGAAAAGCCCACAATCGCAAAATGATTTTTCACTTTTGGTGGTGGTCGCCGCGCGAGAAGAGGGCGAAATGGAGAGCTGCCGCCATCGTCCGGATCGTGGGGATGGCCGTCGGAGTGCTCGGGAGTACTTGATGGCGACGTACCTTATCTGTCACGGAGCTTGGGCCGGCAACTGGGCGTGGAAAAGAATCCGGGACCTTCTACGCACCGAAAACCATGAAGTTCTCGTTCCGACTTATACCGGCTTGGGCGAGCGCGCTCATCTGGCCAACCCGCTGGTAGATCTCGAGACTCACATTCAGGATGTGAGAAACGTGATCGAGTACGAGAATCTGACCGACATCATTCTGGTAGGCCACAGCTACGGCGGAATGGTCGCGACGGGGATCGCCGATCGCATCCCGGAACGGATCAGACAGATGATCTACGTCGACGCCTTCGTACCGCAGGACGGAGAGTCCCTGTACGATCTTTCGGGGGGCGAATCCAGCTTTGCCGCTTCCGTCGAAGGATGGCTGATCCCGCCCGTCGCCCTGGCGCCGGACACGTCCCCAGAGGACATCGCCTGGACGACGCCCTTGCGCCGGCATCAGCCTGTGCGGACGTTTTCACAACGGCTGCGGCTGTCGCATGCGACACCTCCTTGTCCGCGCGCCTACATTCACTGCACCCGGAAGCCGAACAAGGATTTCTTTCGCCAGTTCGCGGACAGGTTTTCTCAGAATCCGGCTTGGGCGTTCCACGGCATCGACGCCAGTCACAGTCCGAATATCACCGATCCGCATTTGCTCGCGCAATTGCTGCTCTCGTATGCGCCGGCTCCGTTGCCGTGAAACGGTTTTATCGAGGTCAACCGACAGGACGTCCGGAAGAACCTCGTTCACCGCGACGAGTTGATCGGCGTTCGAGTCGGCGACGGCGGCCCTCATGGAGGGCTCCTCCCTGTGACTCCGCTCTCGCACCGTCGGTGCGGGAGCGGTTCTTTGTCGACCGCGATTTCACACAGTAGCCGACGACGCGAGATTGTTCGCCGGCGGAGCTCTAGCAGCAAGCGTCCCGGAGCGAGGAAAGCCGATGTATCAAACCGACCTCTCACTTACGCGAAATCGGATCCTCACTCGCGCGAGCAACATCGCATTTTGCGCTCTTACATGGGTGGCGCTTGGAGTTGGCCAGGCCCGCGCTACAGATTGCGACGCCCTGAACGGAAAGAAATTCGGCGGCGGACTCGTCACCGCAGCAACCGCCGTTGCGCCTCCATTCTCCGTGTCCGGTATGGACCCGCCGGTGGCCGTATCGATAGCCAAGCCGTTCTGCCGGCTGCAGGGCCGTCTGGAGCCGAGCGCTGATTCGAACATCCACTTCGAGGTTTGGCTGCCGCCTGCGGAGGCATGGAACGGCAAGTACGCGGGCATCGGGAACGGCGGATTCGCCGGCTCGCTTACCTACGCGCCCATGACTCCGGCGCGTCCGCGTGATGGGCGCGCATCGCATCGAACTGTCTGGTTTCACAGACACCATGCGGGATCGTCTCCGTGCCTATGGGCTCTTCGGGGAGATCATCTCCTGGAAGCTGCGCATGTTCGTTCCGACCGACGAAAGTGGTGTCGGCCGTTCTGGCCAAGCTGTTCGAACGCTACCCGATCGAACGGGTCGGTGAACGGGAGGCCGCGTGATGGCGCGCGATGCTTCCGAATTGGCCCATCGCCTCGCGCGTGAGGCGGAGGCGGTGTGCCGCCATTATCTCTCCAACGGCAAGCGCGCGGGACGGTACTGGTTGGTTGGCGATGTCCATAACACGCCGGGTCGCTCGCTGTTCGTGCGGCTTCAGGACTCGCCGAAGGGGCCTGCTGGCAAGTGGACGGACGCCGCAACGTCCGAGCACGGCGATTTGCTCGACATCATCCGAGAGAGCCTCGGGCTTCGCGACTTCCGCGAGGTTGCGGAGGAGGCGCGGCGATTTCTGAAGCTGCCCCGCTCTGAACCGGAACTCGTCTCGAAGCCGGTTCTTCCGACGGTCGCGACCGGATCGCAGGAAGCCGCGAGACGGCTGTTTGCCATCTCTGGTCCGATCGAGGGGACCATCGCTGAGACTTACTTGCACCGCCGAGGCATAGCCCCTGTGCACCATGGCGGCAGCCTGCGCTTCCATCCGCGTTGCTACTATCGACCTGACGAGCACCTTCCGACCGAGACCTGGCCTGCTATGATCGCCCGCGTCACAGACCTCGAAGGCCGTATCACCGGCGTGCACCGTACCTGGCTCGATCCCTTTGGATTTGACCGGATTCGGCTCGGCAAGGCACCGATCGACACTCCGCGAGGCGCGATGGGAGACCTCCGTGGCAACGCGGTGCTTTTCGGCCCGGCGAACGAAGACGTACTCGTCGCGGGCGAAGGCATCGAGACCATGTTGTCGCTGCGCTGCGTGCTGCCGAGCATGCCGATGGCAGCCGCACTTTCCGCCAATCACCTCGCGGCCATGCTACTCTCACCGGATTTGCGCCGCATCTATATCGCTCGCGACGCCGATGCCGCGGGAAACGCGGTACAGATCACTCTCGCACAGCGCGCACGAACTGTCGGTATCGAGCCGATCGCGCTGTCGCCGCGGCTTGGTGATTTCAATGAAGATCTGCACGTCTTCGGGCTCGATGCCCTCCGGGCAGCGTTGCGGATACAGCTCGCACCTGAGGACGTCGACCGCTTCCTGTTGCCCTCCACAGTGGCCAGATAGCTGCGTCTGCCCTCCATTGACGTCAACAGGGTCGGTCGCGGCGAATCCATTTGCCGGCGACGGCTGCGACCACGGCCTTCTAGAGGGCGATCGGGCGGCAAGCGGCCCGGGCCGGCAATGGCAAAGGAGCGGCTATTTTCCGCCGCGCGTGATCGATGAGATCCTATCGATGGCCGGACGGCGCGCTTTGCATCGCGAAGCAAAATAGCCGCCCCTCTGCCATCCTCCGCTGGCGCTTCGGCCCTCCGCTGGCGCTTCGGGTTCTGGCCCGTCCCGCATGCCGTCTGAGTGATCGCCACGAAGGCCGCGATGGGCGCGGCCGAAGCGGCAAAGGACTTAACCCATGACCGACCATGACGACATCGAGCCAGCACAGAGCGCATCTCCAACCGAGCACTTGCTGAGTGAGCTGCAGCTCTTTGGCTATCGTCCCTTCGACGACCAGCCTGATCCCAGACCGCTGCCCGAAGGGAGGATGATCGCCGGCGCCGTGGCGGATATCTTTGATGCCCTCGTCGCCACGCTGAACGACACACGGCTCGAACCAGACCTGGATGACCTGCTCTGGTTGACGGTCAATCTCTTCCACCGCGCCGCTGATCGCATCGGACGCCAGCTCGACGACAACGAACAGGCGCAACGCAAGAGCCGGCGCGAGCAGAACGGATCGGAAGTGCAGTCAGTCGAACTTGAACGCCTGACAGCCGAGGGCATCACGCTGACCGAACGCCGCAACTGCCTGGAACTTTTTCGCGATCAGGCCATCGAACGCTTTGAGGTCCACACTGGCTCGTCCTGGCGTCCCCGGTCGGGCTCGCTCGTCAACCACCGCACTCTCACCGCAGCGATGATCGACTCCCGAGACTTCATCGCAGCCAAGCGCCGTTCCGAAACCGAGGTCATGTTGCCCGCAGGACCAAAGGTTGCTCTTACCGGTGGCCTTGACTTCAACGACCACAACCTGATTTGGGATCGCCTCGACAAGGTTCACGCCAAGCATCCCGATATGGTTCTCATCCACGGCGGTTCGCCAAAGGGCGCCGAGCTGATCGCCTCCAAATGGGCGACCAATCGCAAGGTGCCACAGATCGCTTTCAAACCGGACTGGGCGAAGCACGCCAAGGCAGCGCCCTTCAAGCGTAACGACGCCATGCTTGAACTGCTGCCGATCGGCGTCATGTATTTCCCGGGCACGGGAATCCAGGACAATCTTGCCGACAAGGCGAAACGTATGGGCATCGCGGTCTGGAGATTCGGCGCTTCGTGAGCGCCGACGTGCCATCTTCCACGCCACCAAGGCGGAGTTGATGTCGCCGCAACTCCGCCTCGTTTCGACTGCATCTTCGAATTTGCGCGCAACCGTTACCCCTTTGCATATGGAGCCACCACCATGCTTGCCCTTGGACTACTTCTGAACTTTGCTGGCATTGGGTTATTCTGCTGGCTGATCTTTATGTTGGCGGCATACGCCTTGCCGTTTTTGTCGGACTCCCGTCTTCATGATGGCATTGCACGGCGGTGCCGGCATCCTTGGAGCGCCGCTTGTTGGCATTACCGCTGGCGGAATGACTCTTGCGGTCGGCCAAACGGCCTTCGCAATGACGCGCTCCATGATCATCCGTGCCATCATTGCCGCCCTCTTTGCTGTCCCGGCGACACTCGCTGGCTATCAGGTCCTATTTGCGATGTCGGAGCTCGGCGTGCCGTCCTTGGTATCGCGTGAGATCTTCGCATGTCTCGGCGCGGTCTTTATTGGCGGCACGGCGTGGACACGGTTGACCATCTTCACCGAGATCTGCCCGCTCCGTTCGGACAGGGCAGTCGGGAGCGATCCTCAGCCGGTTCTCGCAGCCGCAGCGCATCAGCAGTGATCCTGTGCCATTCGCCTGTCGAACTTGTCGACGACAGCAGCGTGCCGAGTGTGGGATCGCCGAACTTGAGTGAGAGATAGTCGCGACCAGATGGCGTTGACTGCATCCGGGTCCGCATAGATTCCGCGCTGGAGCATTCGTCCGCGGTTGGCGTTGCGCTGACGATATCGCCTTTTGCCTCCCTTCGTTTCTTTTATGCGCGGAACCGTTTCGACCTCTTGCCAAGCCGAATCGCAGGCCGCCATCTTCTCCCGGACTTGTGGTTCACCACGCGACGCACGTGGCCTCTGTGATGGCTCGATCTGGCCGAAGACCCGCTGCGCCTCGATCGTCTGAGCGGCAACGCTGTCGCCGCGACTTTCTTCCCCTGGGCTAACGCCCATTCCTCGCGAGGCAAGAAAGTCGCGTCGACAGCATCCTCCGCTGCGCTCCGGCCCTTCGGGTGCGTCGCCGATCGTCTTCGGCCTGTAGATCGCCATCGAGGCCGCGGTGGTCGCGGGCTCGCAACACAACAGGAGAAGAGAGATGGCTACCATCGGTTCGTTCAAGAAGGTCGGAAACGACTACCACGGCGAAATCGCTACCCTCAGCCTGAAGGCCAAAGGCGTCCGCATCGTCGCGGAATCCAACCCCTCCAACGACAAAGCTCCGAGCCACCGCGTTTTCGTGGGCCGCGACGTCGAGATCGGCGCCGCCTGGTCGAAGCGCTCCGAGGAAGGTCGCGACTATCTCTCACTCAAGCTCGACGATCCCTCCTTCACGGCGCCCATCTACGCAAACCTGTTCGACAACGAGGGTGGCGAAGGCTACACCCTGCTGTGGTCGCGGCCGCGGAAGAACGGCGAGTAAGTCTCGCCGCCAAGCCCCGCCCGAACAAATCGGGCGGGGTTTTTGCTATTGCATCCGATATCAGCGCAACGACCGCGCCAAGAACGAAACAAGCTAAAGATCGGCCGTACAAGGACTCTATCCTCGAGCGATCCTCCGCAAGCAGGCCCAAGGCGGCCTACGACGATCTGGTCGATCTCCCAGCTCGCCTGAGCAGATCTCCCGGCTCAATTCCTAATGCTTCGGCAATTTGCCCGAGCACAGTGACGCTTGCGGAAACGTCGCCACGCTCGATAGCGCCCACGTAGCGGGCGCTCAGGCCCGCTCGTTCGGCTAGCTCTTCTTGCGTCATTTCTAGATCGTGGCGTTTGCGACGCAGGTTCACAGCCATGATCTCCTTGAGATCCATAGGGCATGGGAACCGAACCGGAACGATCGCTCTAGGAACGATCGTTCCTATTCGTCGCGGAATGTGCTACATGAGGGAGCTATCCTGGCAAATACTGGCCGCGTGCTGCTCAAAAGTCTAAGGGGTACCCTCTTTCGGGAAGAGTCGCGGCGGTTAGAGTTTGTCGGATTTAAGGCGTGATGGCGTTGCAAGGCTTGGAAGATCTATGAAAAAACCGCCCCGCGATCCTGACGTTGCCGATGCTGCACCAACGGATCCCGTGCTCACAGTCTACGACGAGGAGCATATCATTACTTATTTGCGCATGCTCGATGCAGATAAGGAGGGGGCAGATTGGCGCGAGGTGGCGCAAATCGTGCTGCACATCAATCCAGAGCTCGAGTACGATCGTGCAAAACGTGCATTTGATACGCACCTGACCCGCGCAAAGTGGATGACAGAGCACGGCTATCGGCATTTGCTTCGCGGCGGAGCGTCAAACTCCAATCTTTAGCGCCTTTCGCAGAAGAATTTTTCTTCCCTTCACAAATCAGACTTGCTGCATCACGCGATGCGCGATTCGGGACTAACCAGAGGTTCTAAGAATGATGCCGCCGCCAGCGCGGCAACTCAGTTTGGGGACGAGTTTATGTGAAAGTTCAACTGGAGATCGTTAGACGATACCTACTACGACCGCATCGAAGAGGCGGAGTTGACCGGAATTGCGTGGGAATGCCTGCGCCGCAACGCGTCGTTTGAACGAGATTATAAGACGATCTCATCATCAGATCGAACCTTCACCAGCCGAATTCGGCAGCACTGGGTGTTGGTTTTTCGCAGCTGATGCCGATCGATCGTTCCTCGAACAGACAATTTTCTGGGCTCCCGAGGCCGTGCCGACGATTGTGCCGGTCCGCCCTGCATCGCTCGTCGGCCTGCACACACAGGTCAGGCCGGATCTGAACGAGTTGAACGAAAGTCAATTTCGGCAAGGCCCGGATGGTTGGCACGCCGTGCTGCATTTGCGCGGCGTAGAGCATCGTATTTGGTTCAAGGAAGCGCCAATCATCGCCGCTGCCTACACTGTCGAATTGCCGCTCGACCGCGACTTCGAATTCAGGGCGGGTGCCGGTATGCGCTTGTGGCGAGGGCTCATTGGCCGGCCGCAGGGCGCGCCTCCGCACGCGATTTCAGCGCATCGCCGGCAGCGAATTGCGCTTGCCTTGCGTGCGTCGGATGCAAGGACCGACGGCGCCACCTATCACGAAATCGCCGAAGTTCTGTTGCCCGCCCAACACATTCCCAAGCGGGAATGGGGAACGCACGAGGTGCGCGATCGGATCATCCGCTTGGTCAAGACTGGATTCGCTTTGGTGCAAGGCGGCTACCGCGCTTTGCTAAGGCCGCCTTCCCGAAAATAGACGGCTTGTCGGGGGTATCGAAAATGCACCCCCCAATCTTCGCCATCCCGCATTGAGTTTGCTTGCGCCATGCTGTCCGTCGACGCGCCGATGATCTCGCCGGCGTTCCAGAAGACCATGGAGCCCCCAGATGCCTGATCCGAACGCCGGCTTACCGCCACGGTACTTGCGGACTGCGGAGGCAGCCCGATTCCTCAGCCTTTCACCTCGCACTTTGGAAAAACATCGCATTTACGGGACCGGCCCCGCTTACCGGAAGATCGGGGCCCGCGTCGTCTACTCGGTTGCCGATCTGAATGCATGGGCTGACCGCGGCACCAGAACTTCAACGAGCGATTCCGGCATCGGCACAGTGCTGCCGGCGAAGCAGCACGTTCCTATTCCTTATGCAGGAAAGGAGCGGCGTTGACCCATGAAGACGTACCCTCATGCTCCCAACCGCCATTCAACGAATGAGGTCGGCGCGGGCGATCTTACGATGGTTGAACTTTTGTGGCTCGAAAAGCGCATCGAGAACCGCGTTCGGTTTGGGCGACACGTTTCGGAGAGAGTCGTCGACCGCAATCGACGCGTCCTGTCGTTCGCGCCCGGCAGCATTTTCGCCTTCGTGCGTTGGACGTCCAACGACTTTGGGACCGTCCTATCCCGCATCGATATTTTGCGCGCAGCGATACCTGGACAGCGCTATTCGACTGTACCCTGGATCACACCCGGGGGTGAGAGTCTGCTGCGGCTGTCCGGTTGGCCGAAGGTTGAACGGGTTCTGCAATTGATCGATATCGTCGACGCGCTCGGCATCGATCCGGCCGACGCGGCACCCGATTATTGGCACCATGTTCATAACCGATTGTCGGTCAACGAAACACCTCGGCCATACACGCGATCCCGCCACCAGGCCTGGCTCCATCGCCGGAGGATCACGTCATGAGCGCTCGGTGTGCTGCCTTTTTCACGACATTTACTGCGACAGGCCTTCTCCTTTCGACGCTCGGAGGAATGACGCCGCACTACATATGGAATGCATCACACAGCGTTCCGATCGGCCTTTATCGTGTTCAACCAGCGGCACGGTTGATCGTCACTGAACTCGTCGCCGTGCAGCCCCCTGATCTCCTCGCGGCGTTTATCGATCTCAACGGCTACCTGCCGCTCGGCGTCCCAATGCTCAAGCGTGTATTGGCATTGCCCGGACAAACGGTTTGCAGGAATGCCTTAACGATCACCATCGACGGCATCGATGTGGGCAAGGCCCGTGAACGTGACGGACGAGGCCGCCCGCTTCCAGCATGGCGCGGATGCCGCGTCATAGCTGATGGCGATATCTTTGTCATGAACCGGCAGTCCGCGGACTCGCTCGATGGTCGATACTTTGGACCACTACCTGCATCCGCCGTTATCGGCAAAGCGGTGCCCGTGTGGGTTGACGAGGAGTGATCATGCACGAAGTTCATACTCCTTCAGCCCACTGCTGTTGCTTCAAACCGCCTCGGTTTTTTCCTTCCCGGCCAACCCCAGAAATTTGTGGACATTCGTCCAGCCTGCGAGGGAAGAGCTCTACGCGTGGGGTCGCCGATCCGATCGCATGGCGCCGTTCGCTCCGAACAATCGCGCGCGTCATCGTAATCATCGCGCCATTCGCGTGCCGAGTCGCCGGCTTGACACTCTTTGAATCGACCGTGCACGCGCAAACTGCAGCGCGTTCTGGAGCGGTCGATCGGTTCGCTAAATTCATCGAGGAGGCGTCCCGTCGCTTCGCCGTCCCGGCGCACTGGATCCGTGCCGTGATGCAGGTTGAGAGTAGCGGAGACCAGCATGCGATCTCGTCTCGCGGCGCGATGGGCTTAATGCAACTCATGCCCGGCACTTGGGTCGAGCTCAGCGTTCGCTATAGTCTCGGTCTCGATCCCTTTGATCCGCGCGACAACATGATGGCGGGCGCCGCATACCTCGAAGAGATGCACGATCGTTTCCGTTCGGCGGGTTTCCTTGCGGCTTACCACGCAGGTCCGGCGCGCTATCAGCAACACCTCGCGACAGGCCAACCGCCTCCACCGGAAACCACGGCCTACGTTGCCGCGGTCACGCCGTTACTCGACGACAGGCAGAGTGAACACCCGGCATTTCGTACCAAACGCGCGGTTCCTTGGCAGGAAGCTCCGCTGTTTGTCGAGCGCGTGGATGCGCGTTGACTGATGGTCGGTTTGCATCTGACATGCAGCAACGTCGCAATTCATCAGTCAGCTCACGACTGGCTTTTGGTACCGACATGACTCTCCACTGAACCGTTCGTGCGCCAATCATGTGAGGACCTACAGCAATGACTGCAAGTGTATTTTTTTGCAATCCGCTTTGGGCTCTTGGAAGCCTGCAGCTCGGAAATTGGGCGCAGGAGGCGAGCGACCGACGAGGGCAGGATAAAGCACGCAAGGTGCGTGCGGTCGGTCGGGATGGGTTGCATCGGGAAATTCCAGCGATCGGGCAAACATTGCACAATATCGATCGCACCTCGCGAGTTTCGGGAACGCTTTGTGGCCACTCAACTTTCGACACCCCGTGAGTCCGAAATGACCGGAAACGATGATTTTCGCATCCGTCCAGGCCGCATCCGCTCGACGCGCGCGGCTCGTACAAAACCGTTCCTGACGCAGGCGCTCCAAGCCGCGCAGAAAGCTGGCGGTCTCTCGCGGGGCGGCCAGAGGCGCGGCAGCACGTTTGGGCGTGGCCGCGCCGCGAGCCTTGCCGCGTCGCGGCTCCTCAATAGCCGTGCCCGCGGCGCCATCGTCAAGGCGCGGGTCGTGCGCCAGATGCGGCCGCCCGGCGCGCTACGCGCCCATATCGGATATCTCCAGCGCGACGGGGTGACTCGCGACGGATCCCAAGGCAAGTTGTTCGATGCGGCTGGAGAGGAGGCGGACGGCAAAACCTTCGCCGAACGCTGCAAGAACGACCGGCATCATTTCCGGTTCATCGTCTCGCCCGATGATGCGAGCGAGCTGGAGAATTTGCGGAGCTTCACCCGCGAGCTGATGGACCATGCCTCCCGCGACCTCGGCACGCGGCTCGATTGGGTCGCCATCGACCATTGGAATACAGAGCACCCCCACATCCACATCCTCGTGAGAGGCCGCGCCGACGACGGCAAAGACCTCGTCATCAGCCGGGATTATATTTCAACGGGTTTTCGTGCGCGCGCCGGCGACCTCGTCACCCGCGAGCTCGGCCCGCGATCTGAACTCGAAACCCGTCGAGGCCTGGAGGCGGAGACCACGGCCGAGCGCTGGACACGGATCGATCGGGTGCTTGCCCGGGAAGCGGGGGCCGCGGATGGGGTGATCGATCTACGGCCGAGCCGGGATGCCGTTGGTGACCCGCTGCGGGAGATTCGCATTGGCCGAATGCGGACCTTGGAGCGGTTAGGTCTGGCCGAACCTGCCGGGTCAGCCCGCTGGGTCTTGGGAGCCGATACGGAGCAGCGATTGCGGGAGCTGGGCGAGCGCGGCGATATCATCAAGCGGCTGCATAAGAGCCTGACCAAGGATGGAGCCGCACGCGCACCGTCGTCCTGGGCGATCGAAGGCGAACGCCATGGCGAGCCTGTAATCGGCCGCCTCATTGCGCGCGGGCTGGATGACGAGCTCAGGGGCTCGGCATTCGCCGTCGTCGACGGCATCGACGGGCGCGTTCATCATCTAAAACTCCCCGACATCGAATCGGCGGGTGATGGTCCAATTGGGGGTATCGTGGAGCTGCGTAGTTTCGAGGATGCACGCGGCCGTCAGCGCATCGCGTTGGCTGTCCGCTCGGACCTCAATCTCGACCAACAGGTAGCGGCGGAAGGGGCGACCTGGCTCGACCGGCGGTTGGTCGCGCGAGACGGAGTGGAAGTTTCGCGCGCCGGTTTCGGTGCCGAGGTCCGGGCCGCGCTCGATCGCCGGATCGATAGCTTGGCAGAGCAGGGCCTTGCGCGCCGCGACGGCGACAAAGTCACAATCGGACGTAACCTGGTCGGTACACTGCGGAGCCGCGAACTCGATGCGGTCGGTCAGCGTCTCGCCTCGGAAACCGGGCTCGCGCATTTGCCCGTGGAGACGGGAGACCGGATCGCGGGGAATTATAGCCGGCGGCTGTCACTTGCGTCCGGCCGCTTCGCGATGATCGACAACGGCTTGGGTTTTCAGCTCGTCCCTTGGATACCTTCACTCGAACGCGAGCTTGGCCGGCACGTGAACGGCATTGCCGGTCCGGGTGGCGTCGAATGGAGTTTTGGCCGCAAGCGCGACCTCTCGCTCTGACCCGCCGATCTCTACGCCATGGTACGAGTGATTGCGACGGCCAGTGGATTGCTGTTGAATAATGTTTGCTCGAATTGCGCCTCACCTCTGCGCATGTCCGCAACCCGAATACTTTGGGGTCAGCTCCTTCTTGTATCCATGGTCGTACTCGCCTTTGTCTGGGCTGCGACCGAGTGGACGGCGTGGCGCATTGCGTTCCAGCCGCAACTCGGACCTGCCTGGTTAATGATTTGGCGTTGGCCGATCTATCAACCGCTTGCTCCCTTCATCTGGTGGTTCAAGTTCGGCGCCTACGCGCCAACAATATTCATGGAAGGCGAGGCATCGCCGCGAGTGGCGGGATCGCAGCCATGGTCATCGCCATCATCCTTTCGGTCTGGCGCGCGAAAGAAGCCCAGCACGTCACGACGTATGGGTCGGCGCGTTGGGCGAATACAAAAGAGGTGCGCCGTGCGGGCCTACTTGGACCCGACGGCGTCGTGCTTGGCCGTCTGGGCGGTCGGTATCTGCCGCACAACGGTCCTGAACACGTTCTGTGCTTTGCGCCGACCAGGTCCGGAAAGGGTGTCGGGCTCGTCATCCCAAGCCTCCTGACATGGCCGTATTCCACTGTTGTCCACGACATCAAGGGCGAAAACTTCCAACTGACCTCCGGCTTTCACGCCAAGTTTGGGTCAGTGCTCTTGTTTGATCCGACAAATCCCTTAAGCGCTGCCTACAATCCCTTGCTCGAGATCCGCAAAGGAGAAAAGGAGGTCCGTGATGCACAGAACATCGCCGATATATTAGTAGACCCCGAGGGCGCACTGGAGCGGCGCAATCATTGGGAGAAAACCAGCCATTCGTTGCTCGTCGTGGCGATCTTACATGTTCTTTACGCTGAAGCCGACAAAACACTCGCGGGCGTCGCCAACTTCTTGTCGGATCCTTCACGCGAAATCGACGCAACGCTGAACGCCATGCTGGCGACGCCGCACCTTGGCGAGCGCGTCCATCCGGTCGTGACCTCCGCGGCCCGCGAACTGCTCAACAAGAGCGAGAACGAGCGTTCAGGCGTGTTGTCCCGTGCGCGCCCGCAAGGTCCGCTATTACGAGGATTCGCGATTCCAGAGCCGGATTTTAAAGCCATTAAGCATCGTACCGGTCAATTTGATCGCGCGACCGGACGAGTGGTCGGGACGTAGGCCAATTCCTCCGTCGGTCAAGCTGCTTGCGGTTCTCAAGAATAAGGTACGCGATCAGAATGCCGGCCTGCGCCGCGAGCCCGAAATGCCGCAACACGAGGACATCGTTGTCGATGCGCCGCTATCCGAGTACGAATCTGCTGCGGCGCCGGACGAAGGAGATACCGATGCAATGCAGACTGTGGCCTTGAACCGATCGATGCAGGGACTGGCACGCGCTGTCAGCCTCGACGCCGACGACAAGATGGGTCTATGAGCGGAGCGAGATGAAAAAGGCGCAGCTCAGCATCTATCTGGATCCAGAGATATTCGCGAGCTCGGAGGCCTACACTAAGCGTCAGGGCAAGCCGAAGTCGCTGGTTGCCGACGCCGCCATCGCGTCATTTCTTTCTCCTGACGATTCCGATCGGCGGGAAGCTGCGATCGCCAAGCGCCTGGACCGTATCGTGCGAGTGCTCGAGCGGCTCGAACGCAATGACGGTGTCACGCTCGAAACAATAGGCCTGTTCATCCGTTTCTGGCTGACGTCGACGCCGGCACTGCCAGAGCAGTCGAGCCCTGCCGCGCGCGCTAAAGGCGCAGAACGCTACGATCGCTTTGTCGAAGCGCTCGGCCGGCGCCTGTCCAGTGGATCGACAGTTCTCAAAGAAGTCAGTATCGAATCGCCTGAACTCGGAAACGCGGCGCGAGTGAAAACTCGGGCCGGCTCTCCGTGAGTGCCATTTCGTCTTCGGGAAGCCGAGCGGTTTAAAGACTCATTCGTGAAGGGGACAGCTCACCTACTGCGACTATCTGTCGGGCTCTCTGCCGATAAAAAGGGCTTTGCCTTTGCGCCGATACTCAATTGCGGTCAATGAGATTCCGCATCTCCTTTCTTTTTCTACGCCAGAGTATGGCCGCTGGATCTGCTCTGTTGAACCAAAGCGTCGCCCGTCCTTTCTGTAATTCCCGTCAGGTTAGTTCACCACATCAATCGTGTCGCGGTGCCGCGGTCTCGATCCTGCGGATTTTGGGGTTGTCAGAAAATGCAACAGCTGGCCGATCTGGATGCGCAATGTAGTCGCGCTGAAGTCCGACCCTCGCGCAGGCGCAAAAGCTCAGCACGCCGCAAATTAACAGTTCGGCTGAGTGAAGCTGTCTGTGGTCGGCTTGACCTCGCAACCGATCGACCGGGCGTCGGCAAGAGTATGCTCGTGGAAGCCGCCCTCGAGCGTTTTCTTGAGCCCGTCCCCTCGGTCGAGGCTCTGCTGCGCGAGCGTCTTGACGATATGCACGCCAGGTTCGATCGTCTCGAACATGACGTGCGTACGATGGCCGAGACAGTCGCCCTACATGCTCGATACCAGTTGGCTGTGACGCCGCCGGTTTCGCAAGAGCGGCAACAAGACGCGATCCTCCTTGGTGACCAGCGTTTCAAGGTTTTGGCGGAACAGGTCGATCGCCGCGTTCGACAGTGTCGGCCTCTCATACGGGAGACCATCGACAGCCTCAATTCCCAAGGCCATGGACGAGCAGCGCAAGCAACAGGCGAGGAAGCCCCGCGGGTCTCGGAGCCACAGCACAACGGTCACAAAGCTACTTCTGAATGCTTCGATTTCGGCCAGGGCGTAAGCCCCGGAGAAGGGGGTAGCAATTCGCACGCTCGCCGCCATCCGATCCATTCCGCCGACCTGCATGGCGCCCCCGGAAACTTACAGCAAAACCCACGCCCGACACCGTCAAATTGCGATCCACATGTGAGCGGCAAGACTGATGTCTCAAGAAAGCCCTCACTTCCTAAATGGCGCCTGGTCCTCTCAGTTTTTCTGCCCTTTGCCGCCGGGTACTACCTTGCCTACCTATTTCGGACGATCAACGCCGCGATCTCGCCGGCATTAGCTTCGGATTTTGGCCTCGACGCCGCCGAGACCGGGCTGCTCGCGTCAATCTACTTCCTGGTGTTCGGCTTGACGCAGATCCCCATAGGGGTCCTTTTGGATCGCCTTGGACCGCGTCGAGTCCAAGGCGTGTTGCTGGTCATTGCGGCTGGCGGCGCAACGCTGTTCGGTACCGCGTCGAGCTTCCCAGAGCTTCTTGTTGCGCGCGCCATGATTGGACTTGGCGTTGCCGGCTCGCTGATGGCCGGACTCAAGGCCATCGTCACCTGGTTTCCGAGAGAGCGTGTCGCGCTCGCCAACGGCTGGATGATCATGTTGGGGTCGCTCGGCGCGGTCACAGCGACCGCGCCAACCGATTGGTTGCTGAGTTATATTGGTTGGCGCAGCCTATTCGAAATCCTGACGATCGGTACGGTCACAGTGGGTGGACTCATTTATATAGTCGTTCCGGAACGCGTCACAGACTCGCAGATCGCCACCTCCGCTCGGAAGCAACTTACATTGTGGTCCATCTATTCAGATCCGCGCTTCCTGAGAGTCGCACCGCTCTCGGCCGCCTGCATTGGCTCGGCTTGGGCGTTGCAGTCATTGTGGGCTTCGGCCTGGCTTACAGATGTGGAAGGATTCGACCGGCAGAGCCGGGTCACTCAAATGTTCCTTATGGCTGTTAGCCTAAGTCTCGGAGCTCTCCTGCTTGGAGCCATGGCTGATCGCTTGCGCAAACTCAATATAAGAACGGAAGCTCTGTTGGCGGGCGTGGGAGCGTTGTTTATCGTGGCGGAACTCGCTCTGGTTTTACGCATTCACTTGCCATCACTTCTGCCTTGGTCCATCGTGTCGATCGCTGGCGCCGCAACCGTGCTTAGCTTTGCGGCCATAGCCGATTACTTCCCCAGGGAATTAGCCGCGCGCGCCAATTCCGCCCTGAACCTCTTGCACTTCGGCTGGGCGTTCACGATTCAATACGGCATCGGGCTCGTGGTCGGGCAATGGCCGTCTCCAGACGGGCATTATCCGGTCGTGGCCTATCAGGCCGCATTCGGTCTTAACCTTGCGCTTCAGGCGGCCGCGCTGGTGTGGTTTGCGATGCCATGGATCCGGACGTTCGGCGGGAATGCCTTTCGTGAACCTCCCGGAAGCCTCGCTGGATCCGTCGGCTCTTCCATTGATGGGCGCATCCTAGAGGCGTGCGCAGGGGGCGATTGGTAAGCAGAGCGTCATCTGCGTAGAAGCAGTCCCCCTAGCAGCTTGGCGCTAAGCAGCCGAAACCGGACCTATTATGCTCACCTTGAGTTTTGTGGCTTGGCTCATGACCCAGAGCGGTCATCAGCCGCCGTATTCGGGAACGAGCTTGATATGACCAACACTTGATGATGTGCATCGTCGATGCCTTAGAAATGATTGTAGATGAAGCTGCAGTGCAATGTCTGTCGCTAGTCCTCGCAATTACCGCGGAACCGATCTACCTTGTCGGATAAGTTACTTATTGAGGACGCTTGTCGGATAGCTAAACGACGGTAGGTTTAGGACGCTTGTTGGATAACTAAACGACGGTGGGTTTAGGACGCTTGTCGGATACATTTTCGATGCCGTCATTGAATTATAGTGCGTCTTTTGCGTCGTTGAAATTTGGTGCGTCCTTGCTTCGGCAGCAAAGGGAGCGCAAGCCAACTCCACAGTCACGAGCGCCGCAACCGCCAGTCTGATCTTCATCGTGGTTGGTCCTTTCTCATGACTTCTAGGATGGGGACGACCGCACCGTCTGGCAACACGAGGTCCTTTCAAACTAGCGCGAGGACCGGTCGCCCCCGTTTTGATCAGCGCCGCAGGAACGGCGGTTGAAAATTTCATCTCCGGGCGCAACATGCTCGATCTGTCCGTTAGCACTGCCGTCACGGGGGCTCTTTTCCTTTGCCGTCCTGGTCATCTGGAGGGAGCAGTCGAGATCGGAGAGAGGTCGCAATCGATTCCTGATGAGGTCCGCCTTGCGCCATCGCGCGCCACGCTCCGTGCGGCCGCGCATGGCGCTGTACCGCGCGGTCGAGTCACGACCGGTGATGATGGCTGGCATGATGACGCGGGAATGGGTCGGGCGCAAAAGCATCGTGCCGGGTGCCGCAGTAAGTGATGCCGCCGCCGACCGACACGCACGCGCCCTTCAACGCGGGCCAGTCGGGAGAATACCTGGCAGCAGGCGTTGGGCTGCCACCGTTCAGAACGTCGAGATTGGGATAATAGAACGCGAACGCGCCCGGCTCCTGGATGGCGGCCCTCATGGTCCCGTTCGGATTGAAATCGTTCTTCGGATTATACCCGGAGTCGTGTAGATTTTTGATATAGAGGGCGTCGTCGCTGCTGCTCACAGCGCCCGGCGCGACGCCCACAAGAGCTTGCGCGAATGCCGGCGTCGCTGCAGTCGCGGACAGCAGCACGGCCGCGGAAAGAGCTTTGAATGAAATCATTCTCGTTTCTCCTGTATCGATCGATTGCAGACCCGCGCAGGACGAGACGAATTGATCACGCTTCGTGAGGCGAGCGTGCTGTCTAGACCGCGAGCTATCTGCTTGCAGCATCCGATGCGGATACCTGGTATTGGATGTAGGGAGACCGCGCGCCCGCCCCATTAAATTCCGCTTCAATAAACTCAACTCGGCTTGAAACGCGCGTTACAGAGGCAATCGCCTGCGGACAGGCATTTCGCGCACAACAGAGCTGATTGCGGCGCGACAGGACGTCGTAACGAAATCATGCCGCGTGAACACGGGGATGACTTGGCTCCTGAAGGGTCGTCGTCGATCCTAACCGGATAAGGTTGCCGCTGGCCTTAACTTCCGGTTCTGTGCCCTACTGAGAAATCCTCGCCGTCGTCGTCGATGTCGGCTGTCTGACGTAGTGCCGACCAGATTTGCTCCAAGTGAGATTTTCCGCCCGTGACCCTGAACGGACTTCGACGCTCAATTAGCCTGGCCCCGCCGGGCCGCTAACTCAAGCCCAACGGCGTCGTCAACCCGACGGAACCATCGCCGCCGCAGAGCAATTTAACCCCCAGTGGCCCCTTTTGATTTTGAGAATGCAAAGATGAGGAGGACAACATGCCGAAGGGGTACTGGATCGGGCGCATCGATGTGATCAAACCCGAATACACCAAAGCCTACGGCCCCGCCCTCGCGGCGGTACTCCGCAAATACGACGCGAAATTCCGGGTGCGCGGCGGCACCTTCGAGGCGGTGGAGGGCAAGGCGCGCGACCGCAACATCGTGATCGAGTTCAAGGACTACGAAACCGCGCTCGCCTGCTA